>NZ_JAASQZ010000001.1:0-1834155 GCF_011761885.1 Xanthomonas sp. CFBP 8151 | reverse complement strand
GCGCTCGGCCCCGGCAAACAGACTGATCATCGGCTCTTACCCTGGATGGCGGTGGAACTATGATGCCAAGGATCGGGGGTTTTTAGAGCTGCCCTGTAGAACCCCTTGATGTAGTCGGACACATCACGGCCCCAACAACCAGTTCGCGATGAAGCGGCGGCCTGACGGACCAGCCGATGAACCTGCGCGAGAAACGGGGCTCCAAAAGCCCTGGGTTCTCAGCTGCTTGTTCTCATACTAAGCCACGCATCCCGAAGCACTCGCGCATCAACCAGCGCGTGGTGCCTATGAGCCGCGACCATTGGATCGGTAGAAAACCTGGCTTCTATAGCCGCTTGCAATGAATAGCCGGTAGCCAGTTGCATTTCAAAATCTGGCGCAGGGCCTAGATCCATTCTCTCGCTGGCCAGTAGGCCAGTGCCATCCAGTGCACTACGAAATAATTCGAAGTCCAGCGGATAGTCTGCGACAACGATTGGGTTTGATGCGGCACCAACGAAATCGCGAAGCGCCCGGGTTAGGGCTAGGGCGCTCATTGCAGCTACGCCACGCTCCAGGAGCGGGTAGACAGTCTGCTGCACGAATAAGGGCGCAGGTGCAGGAAGCTGCTCGCACTCGGCATAAAAGAAGCTCGACCCGTCTTCGCCGACCAAGGCGATGCTCACCAGTTCCGTCTCAAGCAAATCTGCCCATTCGCAATCCAGGAATAATCGCATGCACTTCCTACTATTCGATGATTCTTAATCGAAAAAAGAACTAGCCATATCCATTCGGAAGATCTCCGGTCCACAGGGTCATTTCGTGGCCATTGTGGTCGAGAATCCTCATTGCTCGAAGCTCCGGGTGATTGTCTAAGATATGAGAGAGCTCGTGCAGCACTGCAATAGGTACTGCGCTCCCTCCAAGCCAAGTCACATCAGAACGCTTGCGCATCTTCTCGAGCCCTTCAAGCGCCTTTATGTCCCTAGCGTCGTAGTCGCTGACTTCACCCTTCAGCCTGAAAGGGAGTACATCTGCGCTTATCCGCTGATCGTCGACCTTCGACTGGCCATCGGAATTTGGTGGCTCATTTGTCATGCGCGTTGCCCCTGTGTATATCTCGCGCGACGCCGGATAGGTCCATAGCTGTCGAGGAATTCTCCCATCGCACTTCTACGTTGAAGCACGTCCGCCGGCAGATCAATCCCGAGCTGTTTGGCAACTGAAGTTGCAAAGGAGATTTGGGCCGGAGTTGGCGTCTTGAGATCCCAGTCTAGACAGTCAAGAAGAACAGGAAGCAATCGTCGGGTGACTTGTGCCACGAAGATCTCGCGCTCTGGCTCGTGCAAGAGTCGAGCCCACTGCTCGTGAAGTGCAGCAAGCACATGATCCGGAGCTTCAAATTGGATAAGGACGTCAAGTTCAGAATCGAGCAGTAGAAGCGGCATGGGCTGGCAATCGACTGATACATATATGTAGTCTACCTATGAGGTGGTAGCTACAGAAGTAGCAAGGCCAAATCCTTGTCAGATGACTGACGACAAGTTTGCCGCTCGATTGGGCGCCGCCCTGCGTAGCCTCAGGAGTTCGGCTGGCCTTAGCCAAGAGGGGTTCGCGGACTCAATTTCGATGCACCGGGCGTACTACAGCTCCATCGAAAGAGGCGAGAAGAACATCACCATAGGGACCTTGGCACGCCTCGCCGATGGGCTAAATGTCAAGGTTTCAGAAGTTTTCGAGCTTGCCGGCTTGTAGTGGTCATCCGGCGTCGCATAGATCTCTCGCGACCGGGCGCCAAATTTTTCTCACGCTGGCATAGTCAGGCTTCAGGCTTTCCATTGGTCCTGCTCGGGACACGCAAAGGAGTTAGGTCCGCGCTGGGAAGGGCACCAAGTTGCGCCAACTTGTTTCTCGAAGCTTGGTAGGACTCATAGAATTGCGACCACTTGCTGAAACCGCCCAGTTCGCCGACGGCACGGATCATCGCGACGTGGGACGCCGTTAGCAGGGCGACCTGCGATTCGAGCTCGGCGATGCGCACGTCGCGATCTGCCAGGGCACTGGCCGCAGCGACACCGGAGAGCTTGCCCGGCCTGCCACGCCAACGACGGAACTCGGCTTGCCGCTCCTGATACTGCGCAAGCATGTGGCTGCGTTCGACGCTCCGGGTGATCGACGATGCCGCATTGATTCGCGGATGTAATCGCGCAACGGCCCGAGCGGTAATGTCCTCGTCGCGCGAGAGCAGGTCTTCCAGCACTCGGCGCATTTCTGGATCAGAATCGGATCCGGTTTCTTTCAAGCTGTCGTTATCCATCCATGACTCCGGTGCGGCGAGGAAGGGAGAGGTCGGGACCATCGGGAAATGGCTTTTCGCCTTGCTTGGTCGCCAAGAGCGTACGCACGCCGTCAAGCCGAATCCTGGCATGCTGAATCTGGTTCGTGCGACCGATGCTCTTTGATGGTTTGGCCTCAGCGGTCTCGACAGCCGCGGCAAGCTTGAGTTCGAGCGTCTGCAGGTGACGGCGGTTCTCCGGCAAGTTAGTTGCCGAAAGGTGGCGGCAGCCGGAAAAGCACTCAAGATGCTTTGGACACGGATCGACAGTGAAGCTGTTCAGGCAATGCCCGTAGGGAGTCGCGTGAAAACCGTCCGCTTCAACCTTCAGGAACTCGAACGCGGCGGTGTCACCCTCGGTGCTCTGGATCTTCTTGAACGCATCCACGATTGGACCGCTGGCTTTCCCGGATTGGATCATCTTCGCGACAGTGCTGGCTTTCTCGCCGAGCGCCATTTCCACGTCTGCAGGCAGTTCGAGTTGATCCAGCTCTTCCGCCAGGCTGCGATGATCGTACTCGTAGCTTTGGGCCATGCTGCGGCGATTGAAGCGTTTGGAGATGATGGTGTCGGCCACGCCGAGACGGAAAAGCTCGGTGTTCTGTAGGTGACGCAGGGTGTGGGAGGTGAGTACCAGGTCCTTGTCGTCGTCAGATTGCCCATACCGTTTGAACAACGTGTCACGGGACTTCTGCTCGCCAAGGGAAAGATTGACCAAGCTTGTATCAGGCCGACCAACGGAGACGTATCGGGTGACATCGCAGACTCCATTGTTTCGCTCCTCAGCCAAGGATCGTTTCGGATGCAAGAAAAGAAATTCCCAGGAAGCAAAGCTGCGATCGGTCAGACTGAAAAGCTCAGTGTCCGGCAACTTTGAGCCTGCCGCGACACGAAGGTAATTTTCAAGATCTCCGATTCTCACGAAGACCTTGCTCATGTCGCGCCTTCCGTTGGGTGAGACTGCCCTGCCTTCAACGTCTCTCAGCACCAATGCGCCACCATCTTTGGCCTCAAATCGCGCCATCCGGCGAAAGTACATGCGAGCGGTCGCACTCATTTCACCTTGAAAACTAGCGTTCAAGCTCTCTTGAACCTTGTGGAGCTCGTCGAAGCAATCAGCAGAATAGTTCTGACGGCACTTATGCATCCAATACCGCTTTTTGTCCTCGGCCAGGTCTAACCAGAAGGCGTTTCCGGAGAGGCGGGTGTAGATTTTCGTGGTCGGCACCAGCTCACTGAGCGCGAAGTCTGGCAAAACCCGCCCTGTTTCAGTCTGCTTCCTCAGCGTGTTTCGTAGCGGGTTGGTGATTGCCGCAGCACGGGTCAAGGTCTCGCTCACGATCTCCTCGAACATCTGGGGAACGTAATGAGTCCTGGCGATGAGCACCTTGCTATCAGCATTCTTTGCCTGCTGCTTTTCGGCGAAGTGTCGGATCATGAGCGATTGGGAATACCCACCTAGCTCCCCGGCAGGCCGCTGCTTCGAGTCGTAGTAGTGCCGGTCCGTTCGCCACTCAGCGGGAAGGAGCGTGGCCTCTCCAATTCGGAAGCCCGTCAAGATCATGATCCGAATGGCTGCAAAGCGCAGTTCGTCCACGAAGGTCTGGGGCTGCTCGGTCATGACGATCCGAACCAACTCCCAGAACGCGCGACGTTCGGGTAGGCGCTCAGCGCGTTTGCGTTCTTCCAGGTTGTGCCGAATCTCCGCTTGAGAATTGAGAAATTTGGACCGCCGAGTGGCTCTGGGCTGGAGACGGGCGGCGGCGAGGGCAGGGTAGAGCGGTCCCACATCGGCCAAGTGGTTGGTATCAAACAACACCTTGGTCAGTCCCGCGATCAAGTCGCCAAGCTTGCCGGATGCCTGGATGCTGTTGCCGGTACGAACCGCGAGAGCCATCTCGTCAACAGTGACACCCCACGGCTCGGTGCCTCCCGCGCATGTAGCGATCACGCGCAAGGGACGTACCACGTTGTTGGCGATGTGACCGAACGAATTGCGGCGAACAAATAGCTGCTCCATGACGGCAGCTTTGATGAGGTCTTGCCATGCGGGCGAAAAAGTGCGAGCAGGCAGAACCGGCAGCCCGTTAGAAGAGTGGGCTGCGTTGAGCGCCTCAAGTGCCGAACGTTCCGAACTGAAGTGGCGCAAGCGATGCTTGGGTGCGACGCCTCCTGCTAACGCAGTGAGGTCCCAGTCATACCCTTTGATCGCCGTGCCGCTCTGGTCCAGAGGAATTTCCCAAGGAACCCCATGCGTCGCGGCCAGCTCCATTCCGAGCTTGATGAAAGCGGAGAAGTGGGGATTCAAGACGGCGCACCTTCGAGCTCAACCACCACTGCCTGAACCTCTGCGATCGTCCGTTCAAGCTGTAGATAGGCCGGCGAAACCGCGTCGCCACGGGATGAGTCATGGAAGAACCGCGCCACACCCCGAAAGTCGGCTAGAACTCTCGAGTGCATCTGAACGTCGTAAATCGGCATGAACTTTCGACAGCCATAACAGGACAAGATCGGGTTGTAGGGGCACGCAGCCTGTCCGGAAGTGCATCCACCGATCCCCGTGATGGGAACACCATGTGGCGCTCCGCCGATCTGCTGAGACTCCTTCAACTGAGCGAGCTCTTCTGGACCGATAAACCGATCGTGGGCGATCCGAGCCACGCGCTGATAGATCTCGGAGATTCCCAGTGCCTTGTTCACCCGCTCAGCCTGGTTGGCTGATGTTTCGTAGTACACGAGCGCAGTCGTCACATCAGAGTGCCCAAGGAACTCGGCCAGTTCCTCTTGGCTTGCGCCGGCGTCAACGAGGCGTTGAGCGGCTGTGTGCCGCAGATTGACGGCAGTCGCGCCGAGCTCGAGCAGATCGCGAAGTAGAGAGCTGATACGACGACTTGCTTCATTAGCGGATGTGGCGCCGAACACCCTAGCGCCCGCATCATCACCATCAGCCTGAAAGCGCCGATCTATCTCGACGAAGAGAGGGGTCCACTCGCGCTTCACTCGCCTAAGCAGCGGCTTGGTGGCACTGGAACTACGCTGCTTTGCCATGCGGAATGTGATGTGGACGGACGCAAGCATGTCGACGCCTTCTCGACGAACTTTTACGTCATTAAACGTGAGCATTGCAATCTGAACCGGTCGCATTGCGAACTGGTACGCACAAAGCAACATTGCAGCGTCTTGCACATCTTCGAGAGCCAGCAACGACTTTTCGGCCTGGATCGCCGCTTCATCCAAAAACCGAACTACCGCAGCTTCATCGCCCGCCGAAATAAAGGCCTCGCCGGACCGAACGACGGCGTATTTGTCTTTGAAGGGGAGGGGTAGGGCGGATATGACGTCGTGATAGGAGTCAGCCCATTGGTTGAGTCGATATTTGCATAGCAGTCGAAGGATCGATTTCGCGCACGCGTACGCTTCCGCCGGCAGGCCGCGTGCAGAAAATGCCGCCCAGAACGATCCTATTTCTGTTGGTGCCACCCCCAACAAATTGACGATTCCTGCCTCGCCGATTGCCTTGCTGCCAAGGGCGTACTTGCTTGCCGACGATGGAGCCAGTCCTTCACCCAGGAGGTACAAGAAGACGTGTTTTATCAACAGGGCGAGTTGCTCGGGCAAATGATCAAAACCAACTTTGACAACGCGGCCATCGATATGGACCGCAAAACATTTGGCAGTGGTTGGATCTCGAATTGATCGTTGCTTTTCGTCGAAATCGTCGTAGTACCGAATCACCGGAGGCAACAACGGTAGTTGAGCAACTATTTCGTGAGCCCCAGCTTCCAACTGCCATTGAACATTTTCACTTCTAGCCATGTTGCGCTCCAAGCGTGGCCTAGGACGGGATTGCTCTTAGAACCGCAACTCTCTCATCTAGCGCGTCGTTCCAGACTGACGAGAGGCGATCTTCAAACACTGCCCGGGCGTAGCGAACTGGCATCTGTGACTCTCGGGACCAACCGAAGAAGGCGCGCAACTTCTGCAGGGCTTCGTCCATCGAGTCCCCTTGCTGGAGCAATTGATTCAGCCGCACCACCGCGCACGTGTGGCGGAGGTCATGGGGTGTGACGGACTGTTTTCCGCTGCGGTCCTTCAATTCTTGGCGGATCGACGGTGGCAGGCAGGCGGATACTTTTGCGAACATCTTTGTCACTGATTCTGTCGACAACGGGCTGTTTTGCTGTGTGTTCAGCAGGAAGGCGTGACTTGGCTTTCCTCGATAGTTTTCGACGTAGGTTTGGATCAGCCCAGCGATCGCGTCACTCACCGGCAGTTGACGGACCGAACTCGCCGACTTGATGCTGGGCCTGGAGTACCTCGGATCATCATCGTCGTCGGAATATTGGCTTTCTTGCACGTTCAACCAGCAACGGGATCGCTGCTGTCTTTCATCAAAGGCGTTTTTGATCACGTCCGCGGTAAGGAGCAGTAACTCGCCGCGTCGAAGGCCTTGGTGGAGCATCAACAGGAAGGCCACGAAGGCGAGCCACCGGGTATGCCTGCGTGGAAAGGGATTGCTGGCAGATGATGGGTCCAGGACTTCGTATAACGCCTGGACTACGCTCGCCGGCAGCGATCGGACCTGATTCGTGTGCCTGCTTTGACGGATGTGCAGTTGCCTGTACAGATGGGACAAGCGATGCAATCGGGCCTCGATCTGTCGGAGGCGGTCGGTCGAGAGCGTTGTCTTGGACAACCAAGTAACGATCGACACGACGAATTCAAGCCCAGCTCGCCAGCGCGACTCGTCCGCTGGGCCCACGGAGGGTTGATTTCGGATCGATATGAACCAGGACTCCAGGATGTCGGCGAGCACGGCATCGTTCAGGCTGCCCAACGCGTCATCTAGCGCATGGCTGCCAAACAGACGGTCCGCATGACCGTACAGATTCTCGATGTACCGAAGTTTCTTGATCTGGCTGGATGCGGCGAGGTCGTGGTTGGCCATCAAAGCCCAAACGCCAGCCCAGTACCGTGGCAACCTTTGAACATCATCAATAAGCAAGGCACCGCGTAGCGAGCTTGGAACCAGAGGATCTGTGAGCAGGCAGAGCATAGGCAGATCCCAACAAGCCAAGCAACCTGATTTGTACCATTAATCCTGCTTACTGTTGCGGTCAAAAGGAGCTAAAAGCGGTCCTCCATGCAACACTAAGGGAAGTACCACTTTTTCGCATAATGTATATTATGTCAGAAGCAGATTGGCAGCCAACTACCTCAGAGCCCCATCGTCTTCCTGCAGCTCCCCCTTGAACGGCACATCCGGTGGCGGTCTGGCTGTTGCCGGCTGATCGTTGAGGTTTGGGTCGCTCAGGCCGCAGCCGCCGCCGAACTGCAGCAGCGACACCACGCAGCTTATCTTGGTGGTTGTGCCCGGGATCGGGATCTCGATCTTCTTCAGGCCGCGCCGTACCCATTCCTGCAGCAGCGACTGGTTCGGCATCCAGTACTTGTCCAGCGAGGTCGGCGTGTAGCCGTACGGCGGACGCTTGAGCCAGGTGCCGCCCTGGGCGATCTGGTCGCGGGTCCAGGTGTCCGTTTCGCTGCCCGGCGGTCCGCGGTCGCCGGCGCCGTTGCCGGCATCGCCGGCTCCGGCGGCGACGTGAACGCTGCCGTCTGCGTTGAACATGCCGTTGCGCGCTCCATCGGCGCCTGTGGTTTCACCGGCGCGATGACGGTCGGATTTGCTCCAGTCGTCTGCATTGGACGCAACATCCCAGCCGCCCCTGCGGTCTGCTGGCGCCGGGCCGGCATTACTGGTCGCCGGCTTGGTTGCGGCTGCCGCCGTGGTGCTGCTGGGTTGCGCCGATCGCGCCAAATTCGCCTGTGCCTGATTGGGCTGCGTGGACGCCGCCGATGGTTGCGTTGCCGCAGCTACCGACGTCGGCGCTGGAGTCGTCGGCGTCTGCTGGGCTGGCCCGGCCGGTGCCGGTTGGGGCGTCGGGTCCGGCACGCTTGGCAACTCGGCCGTTCGAATGGCCACGTCAGGCATGCGCACCGTCGGTGTGATCTGGCGGCTGCGCACCGACGGCGCAACGACCTGGGGCCGGTCCAGCACGACGATCTCCCGCTCGCGCACCGTCGGTGCGTTGGCAGTGCGCATCGCGACGGTCGCTGCGGGACGCTGCAATTCGCGCAGTTGCGGCTGCTCGGTCACGGTCTGGATATCGCGCTGGCGCACCTCGATCTGCGGCGCCACCGGCTCGACCGGACGCGGAGCCGCCGTAATCGTCGGCGGTGGCGGTACGACGAAGTCGTTCGTGGCCACCGGTGTTTCGGTGACCTGCAGCGGCGATTCGATCGTGACCGGCGGCACCTGTACGGTCACGCGTGGCACCTCTGGGGCCACCGGTTCGCTGGCAGCGGCAGCCACCGGTTCCGGTGCAATGTCCTGGGCCTGGGGAGCATTTGAAGGAGGATCGACGGACTCGACAGGCGCAGGCTCCGACGGCGCGGCGCTCGATACGTTTGGCCTGCCGGTCGCAGCGGATGCACCGGACGGCGGCGCCGAAGCCGCATCGCCCGAGGCGGCCTGCGCAGCGTCAGCGGGCTGCCCTTGCCCACCGCCCTGCTCTGCCGCACCGTCGCCGATGAAGGTCATGCGCACCCGCGATTCGTCGCCGGTCTTGGTGTCATCCGGCGCCCAGCGCACCGTGACGACCCAGATCAGCAGTGCGATGAAGCCAAGGTGGATCAACAGGCTGCCGAGCAGCGCCAGCCAGTGTTGCGGTCGCTGGTCTTTCGGCCGCGGCTCCCAGTGCTGCCACCACAGGCTGCGAAATGCCTGGAACGGCGACAACAGCAACGCCATGCCAGCACCTGCAGGCGGCGCTGGCCGTGCCAGCAGCACCCCCATCACCTGGTCATCGTCGAACGCAGCCGCCGGCCCGATGCGGCTGCTCATCCAGGTTGCCCAGCCGTAAGGTAGACCGGTACGCCGATCCAGGATGAGCTTGCCCGGCATGCGCGCGCGCAGTGCCTGCAGCAGATCGGCGGCCGTGGTCACCGGTGGCGCGGAATCAGGCCGCGCTGTCGCGCGGGATATACGGCGCGTCGCCGGTGGCGTGGTCGGTCGCGTCGCGCACCGCAATCACGCCGGGCACGCGCCCCATCAGGGTCTTCTCGATGCCCTGCTTCAAGGTCACATCGGCCATGCCGCAGCCATGGCAACCGCCACCGAAGCGCAGCAGCACGACCCCCTCTGCCGAGACCTCCTGCACTGCCACACGGCCTCCATGCGATGCCAGTTGCGGGTTGATCTCGTTCTCCACCACCCAGCGCACGCGCTCCACCATCGATGCGGAATCGGCCGGCGCTTCGCCCTTGATCTTGGGCGCCTTGATGGTGAGCTGCTGGTTGCCGGTGGACTGGGTGACGTAGTCGATCTCGGCGCCATCCACCCAGGGCACGCTGGCGGCGACGATATACAAGGTGAAGCCGTCGCAGTCGATCGCCCATTCGTCGCCGCTCAGGTCCGCCGGTTCGGCAAACTCGAGCCGGGCGTCGGCACGCGGGGTGCCCGCGTCCACCGCGCTCAGGCGCACGCCCATGCCAGGCACGCCTTCGCGTTCGATGAGCTTGCGGAAATAGCTTTGGGCTTTGTCGGATATCTGGATCATGCGGGTTATTCTACCGCTCAATGCGCCTGCGCTCATGGAACACCGTGATCCTGAGTGAACGCGCCGTCCGCCACCCCTGCGAGACCGTCATGACCGATCTGATTCCCCTGGAGCACGCCCATTGCTTGCCGCGCAAGGGCAGTGACCACAAGCTCGGCGACGCACGCCTGGCTGAATTGCTGCCGCAGGTACCGGGCTGGGAGCTGGCCGAAGTGGGCACCGCGATCACCCGCACATTCCGCTTTGCCGACTATTACCGCACGCTGGCCTTCGTCAACGCGCTGGCGTGGATCGCCCACCGCGAAGACCACCACCCCGACCTGGGCGTGCATTATGACCGCGTGGTGGTGCGCTATTCCACCCACGATGTCGGCGGATTGAGCGAAAACGACTTCATCTGTGCGGCCAAGGCCGCCCAGCTTTACGATCAAGGAGCCACCCCATGACCCTGTCTCGCGCTGCCCTCGCCGGCCTGTTCATTGCCGTCGGCATCAGCGGGTGTGGCAAGTCGTCGCAGCAGCCTGCCGCACCGGCGGTGGCACCGACCGAACTGGCCGCCTTGAAGACCCCCCCGCCGGAATACTCCCCGCAGCTGGCCTGTGCCGGCATCGGCGGCACCTCCGTGCTTCGGGTCGTGGTCGGTGTCGAAGGCACCCCGACCGAGGTCTCGGTATCGCAAAGCAGCGGTCAGCCGGTGCTGGACGAAGCAGCGCAAAAACGCGTGCGCGAGTGGAAATTCCGAGCCGCCACGCGCAATGGCCAGGCAGTGCCGCAGACGATCCAGGTGCCGGTCGCGTTCAAGCCACCGGTGCCGCGGCCGGACGAATGCTTTGCCATCGAAGAGCGTGCGCGTCGGGGCGGATAAGAGCGGCTAACAAAACGTAGCGAGCGGTCGTCAGCCGGGTGCGGACAGCGCACAGGCGCCGGAATGCACGAGTGGTACACGCCGATTCCGAGCACCGGTCGCGCCCGACTGACGGCGTCGCGGTAGTTTTTAAGCCGCTCTAAGCCGCCTTCGACGCATTGCGCGAAGAGCGGCCGCGGCAACTCGCCGGCGCGCAGCGCTGGGCGCGACGAACAGCCCGCATCAACTCCGGGTACCAGTGCGCTTGCGTGGTGGCAGCGTGCACTTGCCGTGGTTGTCGCGTTAGACACCACGCGTTCGTCATCCAGGCATGGCCATCCTGCAGCCGCAGTGTGGTGATGCAAAGAGTGCGCAGCAGCAGTCGCCACGCCCCCTGCCGGGTAGGCTCTATTCCACGAGGTCGTGCGTCACATGCTCGAAGTGTCATCCCACAATGTCTGGACCGCATTTGCGGTCACGCTGGCCGCTGGCCTGGCGACCGGACTCGGCAGTCTGATGGTCGTGTTCTCCAAGAAGCCCAACCCGCGCCTGCTGGCGTTCGGGCTGGCATTCGCGGGCGGCGCGATGGTGTACGTGTCGCTGTCGGAGATTCTCAACAAGTCGATCGCCTCGTTTTCCATCGCCTACAACGACAAGCTCGGCTTCACCTTCGGCACACTGGCGTTTCTGGCCGGCATGCTGTTGATCATGGTGATCGACCGCCTGGTGCCCAACCCGCACCAGAGCCTGTCCAGCGACGATCCGCTGTTCCGCGACGACAACCGTGCCTATATCCGCCGGGTCGGCCTGATGACTGCCATCGCCATCACCGCGCACAACTTCCCCGAGGGCCTGGCGACCTTCTTCGCCACACTGGAAAGCCCCGCAGTCGGCATGCCGCTCGCGTTCGCCATCGCCATCCACAACATTCCCGAGGGCATCGCCATTGCGGTGCCGGTGTACTTCGCCACGCGCAACAAGTTCTATGCCTTCGGCGCCAGCCTGCTCAGTGGACTGGCCGAGCCGATCGGCGCCGGCATCGGCTACCTGGCCTTGTCCAGCGTGCTGTCCGAAGCGGTGTTCGGCACGGTCTTCGGCCTGATTTCCGGGGTGATGGTGTTCCTGGCGCTGGACGAGTTGTTGCCGGCGGCCAAGCGCTACGCGCAGGGCCACGAGACGGTCTATGGCCTGGTGGCCGGCATGGGCACGCTGGCGATCAGCCTGGTGTTGTTCCGCTTCGCCACGCCGTAGCGCCCGGCCGAGCCGCGGCCGCCGACACGACGACGCCAGCACCGCCCGGGTACGCCGGCAACGTCCTGGCGGCTTCAATCGGAATGGAAGCGTCGCCGCAGCGCAACGGCGGCCTTAGCGCCCCAGCCGGTCCAATGCCTCGGCCAGCTCCGGCGCCAGCGGTGCGCTCAGCACATAGGGCGTCTTGCCGGCATCCAGCGTGAATTCCAGCGAAGCGGCGTGCAGGAACAGGCGCTTCAGGCCGAGCTGGTCGCGCAGGCGCTTGTTGACCTCCGCTTCGCCATACTTGTCGTCGCCAGCCACCGGGTGCCCCAGGTGCTGGGCGTGCACGCGGATCTGGTGGGTGCGGCCGGTTTCGATGCGGACTTCGCAATAGGAGTGCCCGCCGCGTCGCTCCAGCAGCTTGAAGTGGCTCAGCGAGGGCTTGCCGATCGCATTGACCTGCACATGCCGCTCGCCGCCCTGGCGCAGCCCGATATGCAGCGGCGCATCGACCGTCATTACGCCGTCCGGCATGCGGCCGACCAGCAGGGTCAGATAGCGCTTGGTGATGCCGCGACCGTCGACACGGTCGTCCTCCCGCATCAAGGCCTGCAGTTCGGTCAGCGCCGAACGTTTCTTCGCCACGATCAGCAGGCCGGAGGTATCGCGGTCGAGCCGGTGCACCAGTTCCAGGGTCTGGTTCGGTCGCAGGGCGCGCAGGGTTTCGATGGCGCCGAAGCTGATCCCGCTGCCGCCATGGCTGGCGACTCCGGACGGTTTGTTGAGCGCCAGCAGGCGCGCGTCTTCGAACACGATTGCCGCTTCCAGCCGCGCCAGGAACGACGACGGTGGCGCCGCCTTGTCGCCCTCTTCGGCAACGCGCACCGGCGGAATCCGCACTTCCTCGCCGCCCTCGAGCTTGCGCTCGGCCTTGGCCCGCCCGCCATTCACCCGCACCTGGCCGCTGCGCACCAGCTTGTAGATCAGGCTGCGCGGCGCGCCCTTGAGCTGACCGAGCAGGAAATTGTCCAGCCGCTGCCCAGCACGGTCTTCCGGAACTTTGAGAATGCGCACACCCACACGGTCGGTGGGCGGCTTGGGGGGCTGGTGGTCGGTCATCCGGCTCTTTATTCTGTTACACTCGGCGAGCGAGATAAGGGTTTGATTTCGTTGGAAGTTGATTGGCCAGAAGCCTGCCTTCCGATGATTCCGGCACAGTGCGCGACCACCGCCCCCGGGGCGGCCATGTTAGCGGCTCACCGGCCTACCCGGCCATCGCCGGCGGTTTCCAACCGTCGCGCTGAACATGTCCCGTGCGCTGCCCCGGTCCGTCCGGACGCGGCTGCCGGCCCTGAAACACCTATAAAACTTAAGACAAGCGCTCCCGCGGCCTGCCGTGGTGTTGTAGCGCTGGAAACCCTGGTCAGGCCTGTCCGCGCGTTGCGCGAAGGGCCGACAAGCTGTTCCAGAGGCGAAACGTCACGGCGTTCCGCGCGGTAGAGCGCGAGAGGAACGCAACAATGAAGCGAATGCTGATCAACGCAACGCAGGCCGAAGAGCTGCGCGTGGCGATTGTGGACGGCCAGACCCTGTACGACATCGACATCGAACAGCCGTCCAAGGAACAAAAGAAGTCCAACATCTACAAGGGCCGTATCACCCGGCTCGAGCCCTCCCTGGAGGCGGCGTTCGTGGACTATGGCGCCGAGCGCCATGGCTTCCTGCCGCTGAAGGAAATCTCCCGCGATTATTTCCAGGCTGGCGTCGACCACAACAAGTCGACCATCCGCGAGCTACTTCGCGAGGGTCAGGAAATCGTGGTGCAGGTCGACAAGGAAGAACGTGGCAACAAGGGCGCCGCCCTGACCACGTTCATCTCGCTGGCCGGCCGCTACATGGTGCTGATGCCCAATTCGCCCAGCGCCGGTGGCGTCTCGCGCCGGATCGAAGGCGAGGACCGTGCCGCGCTGAAGGAAGCGCTGGACAAGCTCGACATCCCCGACGACATGGGCGTGATCATCCGCACCGCCGGTGTCGGCCGTGACGCCGAAGAACTGCAGTGGGATCTGGACTATCTGCTGCAGACCTGGAAGGCGATCGCCGAGGCGGCGCTGAGCAAGCCGGCCGCGTTCCTGATCTACCAGGAATCGCGCCTGATCATCCGCGCCCTGCGCGACTACCTGCGCGCCGACATCGGCGAAATCCTGGTCGACACGCCGGAGCTGTATGCCGACGCCCAGGAGTTCATGCAGCAGGTGATGCCGCAGAGCCTGCGCAAGCTCAAGCACTACACCGACGACATCCCGTTGTTTAACCGCTTCCAGATCGAATCGCAGATCGAAGGCGCCTACGAGCGCAACGTGCGTCTGCCGTCGGGCGGCTCGATCGTGGTCGACCAGACCGAAGCGCTGACCGCCGTGGACGTGAACTCCTCGCGCGCCACCAAGGGCAGCGACATCGAAGAAACCGCCTTCCAGACCAATCTGGAAGCGGCCGAGGAAGTGGCCCGCCAGCTGCGCCTGCGCGACCTGGGCGGCCTGGTGGTGATCGACTTCATCGACATGGCCTCGACCAAGCACCAGCGCGAAGTCGAAAACAAACTGCAGAACGCGCTCAAGTACGACCGCGCACGCGTGCAGCTGGGCCGCATCTCGCGCTTCGGCCTGATGGAAATGAGCCGCCAGCGTCTGCGTCCGAGCCTGGGCGAATCCAGCCAGATCGTGTGCCCGCGTTGCGATGGCCATGGCCGCATGCGCAGCGTCGAGTCGCTGTCGCTGTCGATCATCCGCGTGGCCGAAGAGCACGCCATGAAGGAAAACACCGGACAGGTGCTGGTCCAGGCCCCGGTGGAGATCGCCAACTATCTGCTCAACGAAAAGCGCAGCGCGCTGCGTGAGATCGAACAGCGCCACGAGTCGCCGATCATCATCGTCGCCGACGAACAGCTGCACACCCCGCACTACGAAGTCACGCGTCTGCGTGAGAACGAGCTGGGCGAAGACAGCGGCAAGCCGAGCTACCAGCGCGGCACCCCGCGCAAGTTGCCGGTGCATGCGCTGACCAAGGCACAGTTGAACATCCCCGCTGCGCCGGCAGTGACCTCGATCAAGCCCAGCCAGCCGGCTCCGCTGCGGGAAGAGGCCCCTGCCCCGGTCGCCGCAGCAGCACCTGCACCGGCTCCGGTCGCGCCACTGCCGCTTCCCGCGCCGGTGACCGGCGTGGTCGGCTGGCTGAAGCGCATCTTCGGTGGCGTCGAGCCGGTTGCGCCTGCGCCCGAGTCGACCCAGCGTCCGCGTCAGAACGATGCCGGCCGCAGCAACCGCAACGAGCGTAGCGATCGCGGCGGCCAGCGTCGCGACGGCCGTGATGCCCGCAATGGTGGCAACGGCGGCAATCAGCACCGCGGCAATGGCGGCAACGGCAATGGCGCCAACAAGGAGCGTCGTGACGAGCGTCGCCAGCCGGCCAATGGGCAGGCTGCGCAAAACGGCGGTCAGGCGCAGCAGGTGCAGGTGCCCAAGCCGCCGCGCAGCGAGGCACAGCAACAAGCCAAGCAGCCGCAGCAGGCCCAGCAGCAGAAGCAGAAGCCGCAGAACCAGCCACCGCGCCCGCCGCGTGCAGCTGCCCAGCCGCAGGACGGCGCGCCGTCCGAGCGGCAGCAGCGCCCTACGCGTCAGGAAGAAGGAACTGCCTCGGCACAGACGCTGACGTCCACCGCTTCAACCGCAACGACTGCAACCGTGGTCGCGGCGATTGCCGACACCGCAGCACCGGCAACGCCGGCTGCGGCAGCTGCGGTCACTCCGGCACACCCGGTCGAGGTCATCGTGACCGAGTCACAGGCCGATCGCGGTACCGACGCAAATGCTGAGGGTCAGGCGCCGGAGGCAGCAGGCGATGATGCGGCAAATGGCGAAGGCGGCAGCCGTCGTCGTCGCGGTCGTCGCGGTGGCCGTCGTCGTCGTCGCGGCGCTGGTGCAAACGGTGAAGGCGGGACTGGCGTCGATGGTCTGGAGACGGACGATCTGGACGGCGATGCCGAGAGCGATCTCGATGGCGACAACGAGAGCGACGATGCCGGTGCGCAAGCCCACACGTCGGCTGCCCCGCGCGCCGGTCAACCGGAGTTCGACTTCGACGACGACGCGAGCACGCCTGCGGTATCGGCACGCGCCAAGCCGGAATCCAGCACCCGGGCCGCAGTGAAGCCGCGCCCGGTGCCGAAGGAACGGGCGGAAGCGCCGCTGGCGGCCGACACGACGTCGACCACGGCGCCGGTTTCCAATGCCACCCCGTCGTTCGAGCAGCAGGCTGCGACTCCGGCAGTCACTGCAGTCGAGCAGGCACGCGGCGATGTATCACCGGCGGCTTCTTCGGCACCAGTTGCAACCACCGCATCGGCCAGCAACACGGCGCCAGCTGCATCGGCAGCGACTGCGCAGGCTTCTGCCGCTGCGCCGACTGCTTCGCAAGCGCCTCAGGCTCCGGATGTTGCGCAGCAATCGGCCACCTCGCCGGCTCAGGCGCCGGTTGCCGCTGCGGCTCCATCCGCTGCCTCTACACCGGTTGCTGCCTCTGCTCCGGTCGCAACGCCAGCCGCGGCTCCTGCAGCTCGGCCGGTCGAGCGTGCTGCTCCTTCGGCCGCGCGTTCGCCCGAGCCGGCTGTGCAATCAGCGCCGGTGCCGTCGGCATCCGCCGACATTGCAGCGCCTGCAGTTGCTCGGCAGGAACAGGCAGCACCGGTTGCCGCCGCGGCGGCAACGCAAGCTGATACGGTGAAAACCGACGCAGCGCCGGCAGCCGTCAGTGTGCCCACGCCGCTCGCTGCTGCGCCGTCCAGCGCGCAGGCGGACGTCGTGACATCCAAGCCGCCGCATGCCGAGCGGTCAGCGCCGGCAAGCCCGGCAGCCGATGTTGCTGCGACGTCCACCGCCACGGTGCCGCAGACCTCGCCGTCTGCCGACGCTGCGCCGGCACGCAAGCCCTACGCCCCTGTGCAGACCACGCTGCTTGACGCATTCGCTCCGGCCGACGCAACAGCAGCGACTACGGCTGCGACACCGCCGCAGGCCGAAGCGCCGGTGCCGTACAAGGCGCCTGAGCGGCCGGCAGCGGTCGCGCCCGCGCTGTCTGCAGACGCCAACGAGCAGACTGCCGACAAGCCGAAGCCGACGGTCGTCGTGTCCGAGGCAACGAAGCCGGCAGATGCAGCGCGCAATGGCGATGACGCGCAGGAGCAGCAGGACGACACCAACAAGCCGCGTGGCGATCACTGATCGTTGTCTAGCCGGTTGAACCCGCCTGCGTGAATCCAGGCGGGTAGTGTCAAACAAGGCGGCCTTCGGGCCGCCTTGTTTTTGTGTGCGGCAGTGTCATGCCGATACTAGATGACCAGGTTCTGACTGCTGCATCTGCAAGATCGAACCCGAGGGCGTGGCTTACAAAGTGCGCGCCGGATCGGTCAGGCCGTACTGATTGGCCAGACGCGCCAATGCGATGTTGTCCTGGATACCGACCTTCTCGAACAGGCGCGCCTTGTGCGTGTTGATGGTCTTGGCACTGAGGTTCAGGCGTTTAGCGATATCTTCCTGGCGCAAGCCCTGGGTCAGCAACAGCGCCACTTCGAGCTCGCGCGGCGATAGCGCGTCGAAGGGCGAGCTGCCCCCTTCCAGGTTGGACAGGGCCAGATTCTGCGCAATGGTGTTGCCGAGATAGCGCCGGCCCAGTGCGACTTCGCGCACTGCGCGCAGCAACTCCTGCGCATCGCCGCCCTTGCCGACATACCCCGATGCGCCGGCTTCGAGCAGGCGCTTGGGCAATGGGCCATCTTCCAGCACCGACACGATGATGACGCGGGTGCCGTAATCGCCTTTGACGATGCGCTCGGTGATCTCCAGACCGCTGACACCTGGCAGGTGCAGATCGCACAGCACGATCTCGGGCTTGAGCTGACGAATTTGCGGCAAGGCCGCCTCCCCGCTCTCCGCTTCTCCCACCACATCGATGTCCACTTCCTTGGACAGGATCATCTTCATGCCGGTACGCACTAGTGCATGATCGTCGATCAGAAAAACTCTGATGGTCATCCTTGTTGTCCTCGCTGTGCGGCTGGCTGGTGCAGCCTATCTCCGTGAATAATTCAGGGCAAGCTCGATGCAACGTATTACGTCTGAGTCAGAGCGCGAAAGCACCCTGCTGCCACGTGTCGTGGTAGGCATTGGATGCGCTATCGCGGCATGACCGGATGATGCGAGCGCTCCAGATACGCGAACATCGGGCAATTCACGCGCGCTCGGTCAGATTTTTCCTGCTTCGGTACTGGGCGCGCCGTCCACCAACGGCCGCAATTGCGCATCCAGTGCAACGCGTTCGTCGAACACGAAGCAGCGGCCGTCGTAGCCTTCGCCGCCGACTTCTTCGAAATAGCCGAGGATGCCGCCCTCGAGCTGCAGCACGTTGTACATGCCATCGGCCTGCATCCATAGCGCAGCTTTCTCGCAACGAATGCCTCCGGTGCAGAAGCTCACCACGGTGGCGTCGGCCAACGCCGCGCGATGTGCTTCCAGCGCAGCCGGCAGGTCGGTGAACTTGTCGATCGGCAGCGTCAACGCTCCCTGGAACGTGCCGTACGCCACTTCCTGGGCATTGCGCGTGTCCAGCAGCACCAGCGGGCGGCCACGATCGTCGTGCCCTGCCCGTATCCATTCGCGCAGCGTGGCAGGCGTCACCGCCGGCGCACGGCTCTGCAGCGGCGAGGCATCGTCGCGGCGAAAGCTGATGATCTCCGGCTTGACCTTCACCTTGAGCCGCGCGAACGGCTGCAGCGCGCTCAGGCTGTACTTGACGCGCATCTGCGCAAAGCGCGCATCGGCCTGCAGCCACGCATAGAAGGCGTCGATCTGCTCGGCTTCGCCGGCCAGAAACAGGTTGATCCCCTCTTCGGCCACCAGCACCGATCCTTTTAAGGCTTGCTGCCCGGCGTGTGCCAGGACGCTGTCGGCGAGCGACTGCGGGTCCTGGATGGTGACGAATTGGTAGGCAGCGGTATTGGTGATCATGCGGCCATTTTAAGCCGATGCGGCCGCAGGTGCGATCAGCCGCGCAACAGCAGGAACGGCAACAGGACCAGCGAGGCGACAACCAGCATGCCGACCAACGTGGCGATCACGAACAGCGGCCGCTTGCGCAGCAGCGCGCCGAAGGTTTCGGCCGTGCCGGCAGCGAGCGCATCCCGGTGTTGCGCTCGCGCGAGGGCGCCACGCCGGGCCTGATACGCGTCCATCAGCGCCTTGGCGCGCGGGTAATCGGCATCGTCGCTGAGCCAGATACCGCCGGCGGAGATGCCCCAGTTGCTGGGCCGGGTTTCGTAGATCTGCACCAGATGCTCGCGCATCAGCGCCCGCACCTCGTCGGCTTCGTCATCGGGAACATTGCGCAGATTGAGCAGCAGCTTGGCCATGGGCGCGATGATACCGGGAGCCAGGTGCGATAATGGCGCACTCTCTTTGCTGGACCACCCCATGCGCCTTCTGTTGACGCTTTGTGCTGCCCTGCTGCTCGCGGGCTGTGCGCCTGCCCTGCCGCCGTCCGGCGGCACCATCGCCACGTTCGAGCGAATCGACCGCAAGGTCGGCACCGGTGCCGAAGCCACAGCGGGCGCGATGGTCACCGTGCACTACACCGGCTGGCTGTACGACGAAAAAGCCGCCGACAAGCACGGCAAGAAGTTCGACAGCTCGCTCGACCGCGCCGAGCCGTTCCAGTTCGTGCTGGGCGGCCATCAGGTGATCCGCGGCTGGGACGAAGGCGTGGCCGGCATGCGCGTGGGCGGCAAGCGCAGCTTGATGATTCCGCCCGCGTACGGCTATGGCGACAATGGCGCAGGCGGGGTGATCCCGCCCGGCGCATCGCTGGTGTTCGATGTGGAATTGCTCGGCGTGCAGCCGCGCTGAAGGTCTGAGCAATGACGGATGCGAGCAAGCGGCGGCTGGCCGTCATCGGTGGTGGGCCGGCCGGGCTGATGGCGGCAGAGGCGGCATGTGCGGCGGGCCTTGCGGTCGACCTGTACGAAGCCAAAGGTTCGGTGGGGCGCAAGTTCCTGATCGCCGGCAAGGGTGGCTTGAACCTCACCCACTCCGATCCGATGCCGTTGTTTGCGCAGCGCTATCGCGAGCGCAGCGAGGCCGTCGCATCGTGGCTGCAGCAGTTCGATGCGGACGCGCTGCGCGCCTGGGCGCGCGATCTCGGCGTGGAGACCTATGTCGGCAGCTCGGGGCGCGTGTTCCCGATGGATCGCAAGGCCGCGCCGCTGCTGCGCGGCTGGGTGCGCCGACTCAAGGAACAAGGCGTCGCGTTTCATGTGCAGCATCGCTGGCTTGGCTGGGGCGATGACGGTGCGCTGCGTTTCCATTCGCCCACCGGTGATGTCGAACGCACCGCAGATGCCGTGGTGCTGGCGCTCGGTGGCGGCAGCTGGCCGCAGCTCGGCTCCGATGGTCTCTGGCAAGGCGTGCTGCAGGAACGCGGCATTGCGGTGGCGCCGCTGGTGCCGGCCAACTGCGGCTTCGACATCGCCTGGAGCACGCATTTTGTGCAGCGGCATGCCGGTGCGCCGCTCAAGCCCGTGGTCGCGCACTGGCAGGATGGCAGCGGCACACCGCAGCAGTTGCAGGGCGAGTGCGTTGCGACGTCCACCGGCATCGAGGGCAGCCTGATCTATGCGCTGGCTGCGGATCTGCGCGCGCAGATCGATGCCGATGGCGTCGCAGAGCTTGGCCTGGACCTGCTTCCGGGACGCTCGCTGGAACGCGTCAGCGCCGAACTGGAAAAACCGCGCAAGGGACGCAGTTTCAGCGAGCATCTGCGCCGGCAGGTGGGTATCGACGGCGTCAAGGCCGCCTTGCTCTACGAACATCTCGGCAAACAGGCGGGCAGCGATCTCGCGCTGCTGGCGCGTACGCTCAAACGCTTGCCGTTACGCCTGTTGCGGGCGCGACCGCTTGCCGAGGCGATCAGCTCGGCCGGTGGCGTGCAGCTGGAGGCGCTGGATGCGCAGCTGATGGCGCGCTCCCAGCCTGGCGTGTTCTGCGCCGGCGAGATGCTCGACTGGGAAGCGCCGACCGGCGGCTATCTGCTGACCGCCTGCTTCGCCAGCGGATTACGCGCCGCGCATGGCGCGGTGCAGTGGTTGCAGCAGAACGGCCGCGCTACAGACGATCGCTGACCGCCTCGCGCGGCCACACCGATTTGACGTCGTAAATCACCGCACCCGGTTTGCCCAGGGCTGCGATGCGCCGGGTGTCGTAGTCGCGGTACTGCGCATGCGCGACTGCCAGCACAACGGCGTCATACGCGCCTTCGTCCGCAACCTCGCACAACTGCACGCCGGCATGATGCAGCGCTTCTGCAGGGTCGGCCCACGGGTCGCAGGTGTCGACCTGCACGCCCGCGGCTTGCAGCAGCTGCACCAGCTCCAGCGCTCGGCTGTTGCGCAGGTCCGGGCAGTTCTCCTTGAAGGTGGCGCCCAGCACCAGCACCCTGGCCTGCGCGAGCACCACGCCACGCGTGGCCAGCATGCCGCAGACGCGCTCGGCCACGTGCCGGCCGACGCGGTTGTTGACCTGGCGCGCGGTGTGGATCAGGTCCGGGTGATAGCCCACGCTTTCGGACTTGTGCATCAGGTAATACGGATCCACCCCGATGCAGTGACCACCGACCAGGCCGGGACGGAACGGCAGGAAATTCCACTTGGTTCCGGCAGCCTCCAGCACATCCAGCGTGTCGATGCCCAGCTTGTCGAAGATCAAGGCCAGCTCGTTGACCAGCGCGATATTGACGTCGCGCTGGATGTTTTCCACCACCTTGGCGGCCTCGGCCACGCGCATCGACGGCGCCCGCCAGGTGCCGGCGGTGATGATGCTGGTGTACAACGCGTCGACCGCATCGGCGGCTTCTGCGGTGGAGCCTGACGTGATCTTGCGGATATCGCGCAAACGCCGCTGGCGGTCACCCGGATTGACACGCTCGGGGCTGTAGCCACAGAAGAAGTCGTCGTTGAAACGCAGCCCCGATGCGGCTTCGAGCAAGGGCACGCAGACTTCTTCGGTGGTGCCCGGATAGACGGTGGATTCGTAGATCACCAGGTCGCCGGGCTTGAGCGCAGCGGCGATCAGCGTGGTGGCACCGCGCAGCGGTTCCAGGTCGGGCTGCTCGAAGCTGTCGATCGGCGTCGGCACGGTGACGATGAAGATGCTGCATGTAGCCAGGTCCGCAGCGTTCGCGGTGTAGCGCAACCGGGTGGCGGCAGCCAGCTCGGTGTCGTCCAGCTCCAGCGTGGCGTCGTGGCCGTCGCACAGTTGCCCGACCCGCTGCGCATCGATGTCAAAGCCCAACGTATCGCGTTGCTCGCCGAATGCAACGGCCAGCGGTAAGCCGACATAGCCCAACCCAATCACGGCGATGCGGGCCTGCAGCGGAGCGAGTAGCGTGGTGCGGGACATGCGGCTTCCTTCAATCGTGCGCAGCCGGTTGCTGCGCGCCTGCGCGGTGGGAGCATAGCGCAGGCAGCCATCCGGCCATCAGTGCGGCAGGCCTGCGACGCAGCGATTCACAATCGGTGCGTAATCAGGCACGCTATCGCAATGCCCGGGTGGCGAAACTGGTAGACGCAAGGGACTTAAAATCCCTCAGCTGCAAGGCTATGCGGGTTCGATTCCCGCCCCGGGCACGTTCTCACGGCGCTGCAAGTCGCGCAACGCCACCAACGCGCCAACAAGTCTCGCGCGCTACGCCGTCGCAACTATCTCGCATGGCGATCCATGCCGCTTCTGCCTCGTGTATTGCAAATGCGTGGCGCGTCCTCAGGCAAATCCTCCGCTTCGTACATCACCGCAACCGTCAATGCATCAAAGGCTGAGGTGGAGGGCCGCGGGCGGATCAGGCATCAACGCTACGGGTGATGTCGACGGTGACACCAAGACCTGGTCTAACCAAGATGGAGCGGCACGCCCCTCCTCGCATAGCGAATGCAGGCACTCGGCTTTTGCAATGTCTCCTAACAGCATTGATCGCAGTACCAACACATTGCCCCGCGCAACGATGCGATCTTGCCTGCGGCAGAAACGGCGCATTCAGCGCACTGAACAATCGCGCCAGGTACGCGGTCCAGCGTCAGCGGGAAGAAAACAAGCACTTGCCTTCAAGAGCAACGTCAGACAGCAGCATCGACCCATAAAAAAACCTCGTATATCGCTAGATATACGAGGTTTGAATTTGGAGCGGGAAACGAGACTCGAACTCGCGACCTCAACCTTGGCAAGGTTGCGCTCTACCAACTGAGCTATTCCCGCGTGGAGCAAAATTGTACAGCTTGTTACTTCGTTGCGCCAGTCCTGTCGCCGTTGCCGACGCATGAAACAACGCATGCAATGTGGAGGCCTGGGCCGGAATTGAACCGGCGTACGCGGATTTGCAGTCCGCTGCATAACCACTCTACCACCAGGCCGAAACATCAAACCCAAGGCATCCTGCCTTGAAACAACGAGACCTCCGGCAAGGGGCCTTGTCTACATCTGGAGCGGGAAACGAGACTCGAACTCGCGACCTCAACCTTGGCAAGGTTGCGCTCTACCAACTGAGCTATTCCCGCTTGGGAGGCGAAATTCTACAGCGAACAGCATCGCTGTCAACTATTGCTTTCGACTTTTTTCGGTTTGCTGGTGATCGCGGCTTTTTCGTCGGCGCGCAGGCTCGGCCAGGCGGCCTGCAGGTACTGGAATCCGGACCACAGCGTCAGCAATGCGGCGATCGCCAGCGTCCAGTAACCGGCGCGGAAGATCAGGTTGCCGAACCAGATTTGGTGTGTGGGCATCTGCCCCGGCGTCACCGAATACAGCAGGCAGAGCAGCGCGACCATCTGTGCGGTGGTCTTGACCTTGCCGATCACCGCCACCCGTACCTTGGCACGCTGGCCGATTTCGGCCATCCATTCCCGCAACGCCGACACTGCGATTTCGCGGCCGACGATGACCGCCGCCCAGAACGCCATCCACGGTGTGGGGTGGCCCTGTACGATCAGGAACAATGCCACTGCAACCATCAACTTGTCGGCCACCGGGTCCAGGAATGCGCCGAAGGCCGAATACTGGTGATAACGCCGCGCGACCCAGCCGTCCAGCCAGTCGGTGATGGCGGCCAGCGCGAACACACCGGCGGAGGCGAAATTGGTCCAGGTGTACGGCAGGTAGAACACCACGACCAACACCGGGATCATCACGATCCTCAGCAGTGTCAGCCACGTGGGGATGGTCAACTTCATTACGGACTCGACTCGCCTGCCGCATCGGGAAGCGCCAGCCCGTGCAGGTTAGCGTAGATTCGCGCGGCAAGTGCGGCATTGACGCCCTCCACCCGCGCAATCTCGGCCTCGCCGGCGGCCTTGAGCCCGACCAGGCCACCGAAATGCTTGAGCAGGCTCGCGCGCCGGCGCGGACCGATGCCGGGGATATCCTCCAGCTTGCTGGTCATGCGCGCCTTCTGGCGGCGCCCGCGGTGACCGGTGATCGCAAAGCGGTGCGCTTCGTCGCGCACCTGCTGGATGAACTGCAGTGCCGGCGATGCCGCGCCCGGGCGCAGTTCGCGGCCGTCGGCCATGATCAGCGCCTCGTGCCCTGCCCTGCGCTCCTCGCCCTTGGCCACGCCGACCAGCAGCACATTCTCGATGCCCAGATCTGCCAGCGCCCCCTTTGCCTGCGTCAGCTGACCGGCGCCGCCGTCGATCAGCAACACATCCGGCAGCACGCCGTTTTCTTCCACCGCGCGTCGAAAACGTCGTTCGATGGCCTGGCGCATTGCGGCGTAGTCGTCTCCCGGCGTGATCCCGGAAATATTGAAGCGTCGGTATTGGCCGCGCACCGGCCCGTTGGCATCGAACACCACGCACGAGGCCACCGTCGCCTCGCCCATGGTGTGGCTGATGTCGAAGCACTCCACCCGCCTGACCTGCTCTGCCAGCCCTAGCATCTCGCGCAATGCCTCGCTGCGTGCGTGCTGCGCGCTCTGGCTGGTGAGTTCGGTGACCAGGGTCAGCTGTGCATTGCGTGTCGCCAGCAGCAGATAGCCGGCACGCTCGCCGCGCACGTTCCACTTCAACGTCACCTTGTATTCGGCGGCGGTGCCGAGTGCGGCTTCAATCAGCTCAGCATCGGGAATTTCCCGATCGAGCAGGATCTCGCGCGGCGGCGAATGTTCTGCGTAGTACTGCGACACGAACGCAGCCAGGATTTCGGCAGCGCTGTCTTCGCCATTGGTCTTGGGAAAGAACGAGCGCGTGCCCAGGTTGCGGCCGTCGCGGAAACTCAGCAGCAGCACACAGGCCTGACTGGCTTGCGTGGCGCAGGCCAGCACGTCCAGATCCGCCGCGCGGCCGTCCACGTACTGGCGGTTCTGCATGCTGCGCAGCGAGGACAGCAGATCGCGCAGGCGTGCGGCACGCTCGAATTCCAGCGCCTCGCTGGCCTGCTGCATCGACTGCATGATCTCTTCGCCGAGCTGGTCGCTCTTGCCTTCCAGAAACATGGTGGCGCGGCGTACCGATTCGGCGTAGTCGGGCGCGGCGACCAGCTCCACGCAGGGCGCGCTGCAGCGGCCGATCTGGTATTGCAGGCACGGCCGCGAGCGGTTGCGGAACACGCTGTCTTCGCAACTGCGCAGCTTGAACAGCTTGTGCATCAGGCTCAGCGTTTCGCGCACGCCGGTAACGCCGGTGTACGGGCCGAAGTAGCGCCCCTGCACGGCGCGCGGGCCACGGTGCAAGGCGATGCGCGGCCACTGCTCGCGCGTCAGCAGCACGTAGGGATAACTCTTGTCGTCGCGCAGCGACACGTTGTAGCGCGGCGACAGCGACTTGATCAGCTGGTTTTCCAACAGCAGCGCTTCGGCTTCGCTGCGGGTCACGGTGACGTCCATCCGCGCGACTTGCGACAGCATCGAGGTCAGACGCGCATTCTTCGGTGTGCCGTTGAAATAGCTGCCCACGCGCTTGCGCAACGCACCGGCCTTGCCGACATACAGCAGGGTGTCGTCGCCCGCGTACATGCGGTAGACGCCGGGCGCGGTGCTCAATTGCGCAGCAAACGCTTTTCCATCGAAATCGGATTGGAGCCTTGCGTTCATGCTTCTATCGAAACATCGCGCAGTTCGCCGCTCGCCAGGTCATAGCGCAGCACGGCATGGGCATCGGTCTCGGCAATCCACACCGCACCGGCGGCGACCGCCAGTCCGGCCGGGCCATGCAGGCGACGTGGCAGCGCGACCGTGGTCAGTTCGCCGCCGCCCAGACGCAGGCAGCGCAGGCGGCCGTTGCCGGTGTCGGCAATCCACAGCACCGGCGACTCGGCAGCCAGCGCGATGGCTTGCGGAAACTGCAGGCGCGCAGTGCCGCGCGGGCCGTCCTCGTCGCCGAACTGCCAGGTGCCCTGGCCGCCGACCAGGGTCTGTACCAGATCGCCGCGCAATTGCATGGTGCGGATCGACGAGCCCAGGCCATCGCAGATGTAGGCCACCTGCTGCACTGCTGCCAATCCGGCCGGCTGCGCGAACGCGGCCAGATGCCCGCTGCCGTCGCGAATCTCGAGCGCGCCGGTACCGGCGAGCGCGCTCAGTGCGGCGCTGCCCAGGTGATAGCTCCAGATGCGGTTGTCGCCTGCCATGGCGATCAACACCTGATTGTCGGCAACGGCCAGGCCTTGCGGGTAGTTCAACGCCGAGGCGCCGGCGAATGCCAGCGACCCCTCGACCGGCTCGCCGGAACGACCGGTGCCGCACAAGGTGTCGACCTGCCCGCTGCGCAGGTTGATGCGGCGCAGGGCATGATTGCCGGTGTCGGCGACATACAGCTGGTCACGCTCCAGCGCTAGGCCTTGCGGGCGCCGGAACGCCGCTTCACCGACGCCACCATCGATGAAGTCCGCGTTGCCATGGCCGAACTGGCGCAGCACGCGGCCGCCATGCGTGCATTCGAGCACGCGGTGATGTCCGGTGTCGGCGATGTACAGACGGTCCTCGGTGGCGGCAAGACCGGTTGGAAACCGCAGCTCCAGGCGCGGCTCGGGATCGCGCTCGACCACCGCCTGGAGATCGGCATCCGATGGCGGCTGCTGGCCTTCGCACAGTGCGACCAGCGCCTTGTCGAGATCGCCGGTCACCCCGACCAGACGCTGACGTTCACGGCCATAGGCATCGAGCAGCACCAGCGTGGGCCAGGATTCGACGCCGAAACGACGCCAGCTCTCCCAATCCCTGTCGAGCAAAATGGGCGCACTGACACCATGACCGCGGAGCTGCTTGAGCGCACGTTGCGGCTCGCGTTCGCTGTCGAAGCGCGGCACCTGCACCACGATCACCTGCAGCCGGCCGGGGCTGCGTGCCTGCCAATGCGCCAGCTCGGCCAGGCGCTCGGCGCACCACACCGAGCTGGCGTTGACGAATGCCAGCACCAGCGCCCGCCCGCGATGCTCCTGCAGGGTGGATGGCCTGGCATTGAGCCAGGTAGGAAATTCCGGCAATTCCTGGGTGAGCTGGGCAGTCATGGCGTAATTATGCCCAAGCCCGATTAGCCGCGGGTGAGTCTGGCCACGGTCTGGCGCGCAGCGGTATCGACCAGCTGCCAGGCCCTCTCGAAATCATCCATGCCCCCGCTATAAGGGTCGGGGATGTCGTCGCGCTCTTCCACTCCCGCCCAGGGCAGCCACAGCGCGATCCGGTCGCGCAGCGGCGCCGGGGCGAGGCGTTGCAGATCGCGCAGATTGCTGGCATCGGCGCATAGCAGCCAGTCGAAGTGTTCGACGTCTGCGGCACGCACCTGGCGAGCGCGCAATCCGGAGATGTCAACGCCATGGCCGTTTGCACAGCCAATTGCGCGCGGATCGGGTGGATCGCCGGCATGCCAGTCGCCGGTGCCGGCCGAATCGACCTCGATCCGGCGCGACAACCGTGCCGCGTCCAGCCGCGCACGCAAGGCGCCCTCGCCCATCGGCGAGCGGCAAATATTGCCCAGGCACACGATCAGTACCCTCATGCCGCTGCCGCGCGCGTTTGCGCGCGCGCCAGATCGTCCGGCGTATCGATGCCCGGCGGGAACTGTTCGGGCGTCAACGCTACCGCGATGCGGTAGCCGGCCTCCATCACGCGCAATTGTTCCAGCGACTCGATACGCTCCAGCATGCCGGACGGCATTGCGGCAAAGCGCTGCAGAAACCCTGCGCGGTAGGCGTAGATTCCGATATGGCGCAACCATTGCCCATCACCGGGCAAGCTGTCGCGCTGACTGGCAAAGCTGTCGCGATGCCAGGGAATCGGCGCGCGGCTGAAATACAAGGCGTCGCCACCTGCGCTACGCACCAGCTTGACCACATTCGGATCGAACAGCTCGTGCGCGCTGTCGACCTGCGCGGCCAGCGTGGCCATTTCGGCGCCGGAGTGCAGCAGCAGTTCGGCCACCGCACGGATACCGGCTGCGGGCGCGAACGGCTCGTCGCCCTGCAGGTTCACCACGCAGGTGTCGGCCTCCCAGCCGGCGATCCGTGCGCATTCGGCAAGCCGATCGGTCCCCGATATGTGTTCGTCGCTGGTCGTCGCCACGTGCACGCCGGACACGCCTCCGATCACCTCGGCAATGCGCGCATCGTCGGTGGCCACCCAGACCTCGCGCGCACCGGCCAGCAGCGCCCGCTCAGCGACATGCTGAATCATCGGGCGATCGCCGATCAGTTGCAGCGGCTTGCCCGGCAAGCGCGTTGAGGCGTATCGCGCGGGAATGGCGACGACGAAATCTGCAGGCGTTGAGGTGGTCATGCGTGCGCGCTCTGGAAAGCAGGAAGAGTTGAAGAGAACGAGATAACCGAATCGCATGATGTCGTTGTGTGATTGAGCGAAAGGTCCCGCGACGGTGGGTGGGCAAGGACCCTGCAACCAGGCCGCAGATCACCACTACCGGCGCAGCGTTCAAACGCCCTGCCGGCTTGCCAACTTGTCCAGTCGATCCAGCAGGCTCACCCAGAACGCCGCCGGCAACTCTGCCTTGAGCGGCACGCTGTACAGCCACTCGTCGGCGAACGGCCGGCACTTCACCGCGTCTTTTTCCGTCATCAGCACCGGCAGGCGGCTGCCGAAACTGAAATCCGCCGCGCGATAGACGTGGTGATCGGGGAACGCATGCGGCACCACGCCGATGCCGCGCGCGCGCAGCATCGCGAAGAAGCGTTCCGGGTGCGCGATCCCGGCCACCGCATGCACGCGTTGACCGGCCAGCCTGCTCAATGGTTGAGCGCGCTTGCCATCCATCGGTTGCACGCTGTCGATGCTCAGGCGCATCTGCCATTCACCGAATCCGGCGTCATCGGGCCCGGATGGCGTCGCTGCTGCGCTGGCCTGTCCCAGATTGACCACGCGGAAATCGCAGTCGCGTGCACGCGCCGCTGGTTCACGCAGCGGCCCGGCCGGCAACAGGCGCCCGTTGCCGTAGCGGCGCTGGCCATCGACGACTTCGATCTCGACATCGCGGGCCAGCCGGTAGTGCTGCAGCCCGTCGTCGCAAATGACGATGTCGCAGCCCGCTTCGACCAGGGCGCGCGCCGCGGCCAGGCGATCGCTGTCCACGCGCACGCGTGCGCCGGTCTTCCAGGCGATCAGGACCGGCTCGTCGCCGCCGAGCGCGACAGGCGTGTCCGCCTCGACCCAGCGTGGCGTGCCTGATTCGTCACGGCCATACCCGCGACTGGCGACGCCGGGCGTCCAACCGGCCTCCTGCAACTTGGCGACCAGGGCAATCGTCAACGGCGTCTTGCCGGTGCCCCCGGCAGTGACGTTGCCCACCACGATCACCGGCACCGGCACGCCGTGACGCTTGCGCCAGCCGCGGCGATACAGGGCGCGTCGCAGCGCGATGGCAGCGCCGTAGACCGGCGCCAGCAGGCGCGCCGACAGCGGGATCGGTGCATTGTCGTACCAGTAACCCGGCGTGCGGGTTCCGCGCTTGCTCATGCCTGACGTTCGCGAAACTGCATGCCGTGCAGGTGCGAGTACAAGCCGCCCTGCTCCAGCAATTGGTGATGCGTGCCGCGCTCGACGATACGGCCCTGATCCATCACCAGCACCTGGTCGGCATGCTCGATGGTGGACAGGCGGTGCGCGATCACCAGCGTGGTACGGTCCGGCATCAATTTGTGCAAGGCGTCCTGCACCAGGCGTTCGGATTCGTTGTCCAACGCTGCGGTGGCTTCGTCCAGGATCAGGATCGGCGCGTCCTTGAGCATCGCGCGCGCGATCGCCAGACGCTGGCGCTGGCCACCGGACAGGCGCCCCCCCTTGGTGCCCACATGCGACTGCAGGCCGTCGGGCAGTTGCGCAACGAACTCCATCGCGTTGGCGCCCAGGATGGCGCGTTCCAGCTGGCCGGCGTCGGCAGTGCGCATTTCGCCGTAGGCGACGTTGTCGGCGATGCTGCCGTCGAACAGCATCACCTGCTGGCCCACCAGCGCGATCTGCCGACGCAGATCGGCCAGCGCGTACGCCTGCACCGGATGTCCGTCGAGCAGGATCTGCCCGGCTTCCGCTTCGTAGAAGCGCGGAATCAACTTGATCAGGCTGGACTTGCCGCTGCCGGAGCGCCCGACGATGGCGGTCACCGTGCCCGGTTGCGCCACGAAACTGACCTCGGCCAGGGCGGGATTCACCTGGCCCGGATAACGCGCAGTGACATCGCGGAATTCGATCAGGCCCTTGGCGCGCGTCAGCGGCGCCGCGCCCAGATCGGGCTCATCGGGGCTGTCCAGCACCGAGAACAGGCGCTCGGCCGAGGCCAGGCCGCGCTGCACCATGTTCTGCACGTTGGTGAGCTGCTTGAGGCCCGGAATGATGGTCAGCATCGAGGTCATCAGCACCACGAAGTCGCCGGCGGTCAGCCGCCCGGCCAGCGCCTGGGCACCGGCCACGAACAGCAGCGCCGACAGACCGATCGCGCCGATCATCTGCACCGTGGCGGTGGAGATGCCACGCGTGGATTCGACCTTCATCGCCAGACGCAGATTGCGGTCGGCCAGTGCGCCGTAGCGCTCCATTTCGGTCTGCTGGGCGCCGTAGATCTTGACCTCCTGATGACTGGACAGGGTCTGGTCGGCCGCCTGCAGCAGATGCGCGCCACTTTCCTGGATGCTGTGGCTGATGCGCCGGTAGCGCCGCGCCACCTTGTCCATCACCCAGGCCAGCACCGGCGCCAGCACCAGGATGGTCAGCGTGACCTGCCAGCTATGCCACAGCATCAGCGCCAGCGCACCGATCACCTGCAGCGACTGCTGGATCATCACCTTGACCGCATCCACCGCCGCCTGCGCCACCTGGTCCGAATCCGAGCCCAGGCGGATCAGCATCGACGGCACCGGCTCGGAATCGAAGCGCGATCCCGGCAGGCGCAGATACTTGGACATCACTTTGACGCGCAGGTCGCGCGCGATGCTGCGTGCGGATTTGCCCATCGCCATATCGGTGATGTAGCCGGCGACCCCGCGCACCACGAACAACAGGATGATCTGCACCGGCAGCCAGCGACTGACTTCGGCATTCTTGTAGATGAAGGTTTCGTCGGTGATCGGCTTCATCAACGCCAGGAAGCCGGTCGTGCCCGCCGCTTCGATCAGCGCGGCAATCAGCGCGGCGACCAGCAACAGGCGATACGGCTTGGCGAAGGCCAGCAGGCGACGGTACGTGCGCCAGGACGAAACTGGCGCCGGGCGGTCGTTGGAGGTGGTCACTGGCGGGTTCCGTTAGTGCGTGTCTGGCCGGTCGTAGGTGTCACCCCGGCTTGAGGCGCTGTGGCGATCGCGATCCGGCGGAAGCCGAGTTGCCCCAATGCATCCTGCGCGGTCACTACCGCTTGATACGGCGTACGCGCATCGGCGCGCAGCAACACTGTCTGCTCGCGGTCGTCGCCAGCGAGCTGGGCGATGGTCTGCTTGAGCGCGTCCACGTCCGAACGCAGCACTTCCTGGTCGTTGATGAAGTAACGCCCATCGGCATTGACCAGCACGCTCAACGAACGTGGCGGCGCGCTGCTGTGTTGGTCGCTGGCGGTCGGCAGCTGCAGCTGCAGCGTGGAGCGTGCGTCGAAGGTCGTGGTCACCACGAAAAAGATGATGAGGACAAGGATCACGTCAATCAATGGCACCAGATCGATCTGCGGCTCGTCCTGGCCTCGGTCACTGCCGATGCGCATCCGTCAGCCCTTTGCCATGACAGGTTTGCCAGCTGCCGCGACCGGCGTCGCGGCGGCCGGCACAATGCGGCCGTCCATCGTGTCCAGCAACAAGGTGGCTTCCTGCTCCATCTCGATGATGTAGCCGGCGATGCGGCCCTTGAACAAGCGGTGCGCCATCAATGCCGGCACCGCGATGATCATGCCGGTGGCCGTGCACACCAGCGCCTTGCCGATGCCGCCCGCCAGCTGGTTCACATCGCCCACGCCGTGATCGAGGATGCCCAGGAACATCTGGATCATGCCGACCACCGTGCCCAGCAGTCCCAGCAGCGGCCCGGCCGAGGCGATGGTGCCCAGGGCATTCAGATAGCGCTCCATGCGGTGCACCACATGCCGGCCGGTGTCCTCGATGCGCTCGCGAATCAACTCACGCGGACGACCACGTACGTCCAGCGCAGCGGCCAGCAAGGCGCCCAGCGGCGAATTGTGCCGCAGCGACTCGATATGGCTGGGATCCAGTTTGCCGCGCGCGGCCCAGTTACGGACCTCTTCGCCCAGACCTGGCGGGGTCACTTCGTTGCGGCGCAGGCTCCACAGACGCTCCAGCACGATCGCCAGGGCGATCACGCCCAGCAACAGCAACGGCACCATCGGCCAACCGCCTGCCTTGACCAGCTCCAACACGATTCGATTCCTCCGGCAACGCGGCCGCCTATTCGCTGGTCGATAGGATAGCAGCCGACCGCCGCCGTTCTGCAGCATCCCATAGCCGTGGCTGCCAGCGTCGCCGCTCGCGTACCTGCAGGCCGTCGGCGCCCAGCCAGACCCGGATCGCCCCGGCCTGGGCCGTGTTCAGCACCTCGACGCCACTGCCCTGCCAGCGCTGCACCACCTCGGCACGCGGGTGGCCGAAGCGGTTGCCGTGGCCGGAGGACACCAGCGCCAGCCGCGCGCCGGTAGCGACGATGAAGCCGGCATGCGAGCCGTCGGCGCTGCCATGGTGCGGGACTACCACCAGATCGGCGCGCAACTCCGGGGCATGTTGCCGCAGCAGGCGGCGCTCGACGAGCTCATCGATATCGCCCGGCAACAATGCGCTTCCATATCGCGTCTGGATCCGCAGCACGCAACTGGATTGATTGCGCAGATACGGAAAGCCAGCGCTGGGATGCAGGAAGCGAAAGTGCACCCCGTCCCATGCCCACTGTTGGCCGCCACGGCAGCGGGTGCTGACGTCCAGCGGCGCCTGCGGCGCCGCCGCCGTCATCGCAACGGGCAACCCGGCACGCACCGCTGCATAGCCGCCGGCATGATCGGCGTCGGCATGACTGAGCACGATGGCATCCAGGCGGCGCACCCCGAGCGCGCGCAAGGCCGGCAGCACCACCCGCTCGCCGGCATCGAAGCCATCGCGCACCGCCGGGCCGGTATCGAACAGCAGCGTATGCCGTTGCGTGCGCACCAGCACCGCCAGGCCCTGCCCCACATCCAGCACCTGCACGTCGGCCTCTCCGGCCGCGGGCAGTTCGCGGTCCGGCCACAGCAGCGGCAACCACAACAGCAACGCCAGGGATTTGCCGGGCGTACCGCGCGGCAGCAACAACCAGAACGCGCCGAGCAAGGCCGCGATCAACGCGATCGCATCGGACTCGGGCACCCACCACAGCGCCACCGATGTCTGCCCGAGCCAGACCAGACCCGGCCAGATCAGCTCGAAGCACCATCCCGCCAATCGCCATGCCCACACGCCTGCTCCCGGCTGCACTGCTTCCAGCCCGGTACCCAGCAAGGCGAGCGGCACCACCACGAACGTCCACCAGGGAATGGCGACCAGATTGGCCAATGGCCCAACCAACGATGCCTGCCCGAACAGGCTGACGGTCAACGGTAGCAGGCCAACGGTGGCGACAGTCTGGGCGGACAGGAAGCCCCGCACGATCGCGCGATCGTCCGAAGGCAGACACCACACCAGCCAGGCCACCCCGGCAAAGCTGAGCCAGAAGCCCGCCACCAGCACGCTCAACGGATCCCATAGCAGCACTGCCAACAAGGCCAGCGCGAGGATCTGCGCGGTGCTTGCACGGCGCCGTAGTACCCGCGCCAATGCGACCACGGCAATCATCAGCACGGTGCGCACGGTGGGCAGCGCCAAGCCCGCCAGCACCGCATACCCTGCCGCACCGAGCAGGGCGGCGACTGCCGCCGCGTGGATACGCGGGATCCGCGTTCCAAGCGCGGGCCAGGATCGCCAGAGTCCGGCGACCAGCACGGCGACGAATGCAGCGACCAGCCCCACATGAAATCCCGAGATCGCAATCAGATGACTGAGCCCGGTCGCGCGCAGGGTGGCCCAGGCTGCGTCGTCCAGCCCGCGCGTGTCGCCCAACGCGAGCGCGCGCAGGTAAGGCGCCGATGGCCCGGGCACGCGCTCGGCCATGCGCTGCGACATCCCTTCGCGCCAGGCATCCACGCCGCGCGCCGCAGCGGTCTGACGCGCCGCGGCCGGCACCCGCACATAGCCGGTGCCGGCAATGCGCTGCGCCAGTGCCTGCCGCTCGGCATCGAAGCCGCCGGGATTGCGCAAGCCGCGCGGCGCGCGCAGCTTGAGCCGCAGCTGCCAGGTGGCGCCCGCGCGTAGCGCGGCACGCGGCCCGATGCGCTCGGCACCGAAGTCGTCATACCAGGCCAGCTGCAGCAGCTTGCCGCGCACTGCGGCAGGCTGTGCGGGATCGTCGTCCACGCGCAGTTGAAAGCGCGTGCGTCGTGGCTCGGCGACCGGCAGTTCGACAATCTGGCCGCGCACCGTCAGTTCTCGCGCTTCATCCTGCGGGCGCAGTTGTGCCTGCAGGACGCCGGCGACCTGCCAGCCCATCAGACCGAAACCGAAGACAGCGCTGGCCAGTGCCCACACCAGCATGATCCGCCGCGGACGCAGCCATGTGCCGAGGCCGATGCCCAACGCCGCTGCACCAAGGCATGCCGCATAGACCGCACGCGACAGCAGCGCAGGCGACCACGCGCACACCACGATGCCCAGCAACAATGCCGCTGCCACGGTCATCGTCGATACGCACTGCGGCGTCGGCGGTGCCTGTGCTGACGCATCCATGCTGTCGGTCGCCATCCTGGCCGTGGTCCATCCACCGACGCAAGTTAGACCAGCGCCGGCATTGGGCACAGCAGCGAGCGGCGCATTTCCCGGTAGGAATAAGGCTGCGCCTGCCGTGGTGCATCCAGCCGGTGAAAGGTGCTGCTAGAGGTGCAGTACGCTGGGCATGACGACGTGTGCAGACCGCGCACCGACCGCATCCGCATGCATTCGCCTCGATTTCATGCCTGTTGAGCTACGTTCGTTACTGTTGTCGAAGGGTTTCCGCCATGCGTAAAGGCACTGCACTGATTGTCGGCGTGACCGGCATTTCCGGTTACAACCTCGCCAATGTCCTGGTGGCCGATGGCTGGACCGTCTACGGCCTGGCGCGGCGCCCGCTGCCCCAGGACGGCGTGCTCCCGCTTGCGGCCGATCTGCTGGATGCCGAAAGCACCAGTACCGCGCTGCGTGGCCTGCCGATCACCCACGTGTTCTTCTGCACCTGGACACGGCGCGACACCGAGCGCGAGAACGTCGAAGCCAACGGCGCGATGATGCGGCATCTGTGCGAAGCGCTGAGCGATGCGCCGCTGCAGCATATGGCACTGGTTACCGGCACCAAGCACTACCTGGGCGCGTTCGAGAACTACGGTAGCGGCAAGGCGGAAACGCCGTTTCGCGAAAGCGAGCCGCGCCAGCCTGGCGAGAACTTCTACTACACGCTGGAAGACCTGTTGTTCGCGCACGCCGAGCAGCACGGCTTCGGCTGGAGCGTGCATCGCTCGCACACCATGATCGGCATGGCCAATGGCAGCAATGCGATGAACATGGGCGTGACGCTGGCGGTGTATGCATCGCTGTGCAAGCACACCGGCCAGCCGTTCGTGTTTCCCGGCTCGCAGGCGCAGTGGAACAGCCTCACCGACCTGACCGATGCCGGCCTGCTCGGCAAGCAGCTGGCCTGGGCCGGCCTGAGCCCGGCCGCACGCAACCAGGCCTTCAACACCGTCAACGGCGATGTGTTCCGCTGGCGCTGGATGTGGGGCCAGATTGCCGACTTCTTCGGGCTCGACGCTGCGCCCTGCCCCGAGACGCCGCAGCCGCTGGAGGCATGCCTGAACGAGACCGCGCCGGCACGATGGAGCGAGATCGCCAGCCAGCATGGCCTGGTGGAAGCCGACGTCAATCGATTGGCATCCTGGTGGCACACCGATGCCGACCTGGGCCGCGAGATCGAGTGCGTCAACGATATGACCAAGAGCCGCGAACTGGGCTTTGCGGATTTCTACGATAGTCGCGCATCGTTCCTGGAATTGTTCACGCGTCTGCGCGCGCAGCGCATCATTCCCTGATGCGCTAGGTCGTCGCCACACACGTGGCGGCGACCGTTCTTCCTGTCAGGCGAGCCCTGTCACCGCGAACATCAACGCGATTCTGCGCGCGGGCACTACGTGCTGAGCGCGCATGGTATGGCCACTGTCGGTCGACGCATCACGCGGATGCACCCGCAACCAGCGTCAGGATCTTCGACCTGAGATCCGCGGTTCAACACCGCCCAGCCGCCAGGAATTCCGACGGCCAGGCAGTGCTTCTCACACCGCAGATGGTGCCAATTCGCGCAGCTTGCCCTGATGCAGCTCGAGCACGCGGTCCAGGCGCCGCGCCAGGCTGCGATCGTGCGTCACCAGGACCAGGCTGGTGCGCTGTGCACGATTGAGTTCCAGCATCAGCTCGAACACGGTCTCGGCGGTCTTGTCGTCCAGGTTCCCGGTGGGCTCATCGCCCAGCACGCAGCCCGGCTTGTTCACCAGCGCACGCGCCACCGCCGCACGCTGGCGCTCGCCGCCTGACAATTCGCTGGGCTTGTGCTCGATGCGATGTCCGAGCCCGACCGATTCCAGCAACTGCAAGGCCTGCGCCCGCGCCACCGACACTTCTTTCCCGGACAACAGCACCGGCATCATCACGTTTTCCAGCGCGGTGAATTCCGGCAGCAGATGATGGAACTGGTAGACGAAACCCAGGGCCTGATTGCGCAGCTTGCCGCGCTCGCCATCGGACAACGCCGACATGCGCCGACCGGCCACATACACCTCCCCGGAGGTTGGAATGTCCAACCCGCCGAGCAGATGCAGCAGCGTGCTCTTGCCCGCACCGGAGGCACCGACAATGGCGACGGTTTCGCCGGTCGCCACGGTCAGATCCAGGCCGTCGAACACCGGCGTGCGCATCTTGCCTTCGGCGTAGGTCTTGGCCAGACCCTCGGCGCGGATCACCGCCTCTGCTTGGTGTGGCATTTGCACGGCCGGTTCCCTGATCTCATTCATAACGCAGCGCCTCCGCCGGCTGGGTACGCGACGCGCGCCATGCCGGATACAAGGTCGCCAGGAAACTCATCGCCAACGCGACAACGGTGATCACCACCACGTCCTGGGTCTGCATGTCAGTCGGTAAGCCGGTGATGTAATACACGTCCTCGGGCAACAGCTTGACGCTGAAGATCGTCTCGATCACGCCGAGGATGCGTTCCAGATTGAGCGTCAGCACGATGCCGCCGATCACGCCCATGATCGTGCCCATGAAACCGATCAACGAGCCCTGCACCATGAACACCTGCATCACCCCCGCGGGCGACAGTCCCAGCGTGCGCAGGATGGCGATATCGGCCTGCTTGTCCGTGACCAGCATCACCTGCGAGGACACCAGGTTGAACGCGCCCATCGCCACGATCAGCGACAGCAGGATGCCCATCACGGTCTTTTCCATCTTCAACGAGTGGTAGAGATTGGCGTTCTCCTGGGTCCAGTCGCTGACCCGGTACGGGCCGTGCAACTTCATCGCCAGATCGCGCGCGACCGGCCAGGCCTGATCCATGTCGTGCAGGCGCAGCCGCACGCCGGTGACGCCGTCCATGCGCAGCACGCGTGCCAGGTCCTGCATGTTGACCACGGCCAGGCCGCGGTCGATCTCGTTGTAGCCCGCCTCGAAGATTCCGCTGACGGTGAAGCGTTTGAGCCGCGGCATCGCGCCCAGCGGCGTGGCCTGGGTGTCGCTGAGCAGCACCACGATGCTGTCGCCCATGTCGACGCCGAGCCAGATCGCCAGCTCCTTGCCGATGACGATGTTGTAGGAGCCCGGGGTCAGGCTGTCGACCGACCCCTGCTGCATCTTCTTGGCCAGCACCGACACCTTGCCTTCTTCGGCAGGAACGATGCCGCGCACGATCGCCGGCTGCTTGCGCGGGCCCTGCAGCAGCGATTCGGTTTCGATGTAGGGCGCGGCACCGGCGATGCGTGGATCGGCCATGGCGACCTCGACCGCGTGTTGCCAGTCGTGCATCGGCGCGCCGTCCGCGCTGACCGTGGCATGCGCGGCCATCTGCAGCAGGCGGTCGCGGATTTCCTTCTGGAAACCGCTCATCACCGCCAGCGTGGTGATCAGCACGGTCACGCCCAGGGCGATGCCCAGGATCGATGCCATCGAGATGAACGAGATAAAGCCATTGCGCCGCTTGGCACGCAGGTAGCGCAAGCCGATGGCAACCGGGATAGGTTTGAACATGCGGTTCAACCAGAAAAGGGACGCTATGGTGCCACTTGCGGCCGCCGGGACGAAATGGCGTGTGCCTGAGCGGCCAGACGCAGTTCACGTCGCCGCGCTGCGGGTAAGGTATCCGGCCAGAAATGCAGGCGTTGGCGACGTGCATCCAGGCCGGTCCACGACACCACCGCAATCGGCCCGCGCCACGCCACCTGCAGGCCTTGAACCTGCTCGCCGTCCACGCTGGCGGGCGTTTCACTCCAGGGCACAACCACTTCCCGTGCTGGCGAACGCAACAGCACCCGCAGCGATCGCCCGCCGGTCAACACTGCATAGACGGACAACGACACTGCCGCCCCCAGCGGCACCCCGCTGCGCCAGAGCGCCCACAAGGCGAGCGCGTTCAGCACGCCCAGCGCGCAAACAAGCCCGCGCGAGGGCCGCCATTCAAGCCGGCATGGCGCGAATATCGGCGATGAGTGCGGCGTTGGCGGCATCGGGGCAGGCTTCGTATCCCATGAACCAGCGCCACAACTTATCGTCTTCGCAATCCAGCAGCTGTAGGAAAACCGCGCGCTCGGAGTCGGAAGCCTGCGCCCAGCGCCGATCCAGATAGCGCCCGAACAATTGATCGAGCTCGCGCATGCCGCGCCGGCAGCGCCAGCGCAGTTTCTTCAACAGGGTTTGTTCGTCCATCTCCCTCTCCACCTCGCCTTGCCGGCGCCGAAAACGACAGCGGCACCAGACCAAGGGCCGGTGCCGCTGTGAACCATCTCCCCGCCGAGGCGGGTCCGTGTTGCCTTGCGATCAGGCGCGACGCGCCATCATCAATTTCTTGATCTCGGCGATCGCCAGCGCCGGGTTCAGACCCTTGGGGCAGGTCCGCGCGCAGTTCATGATGGTGTGGCAGCGATACAGCTTGAACGGATCTTCCAGGTCGTCCAGGCGCGCACCGGTGTCTTCGTCACGCGAATCGATGATCCAGCGATACGCCTGCAGCAGGATCGCCGGGCCCAGATAGCGCTCGCCATTCCACCAGTAGCTCGGGCAACTGGTCGAGCAGCACGCGCACAGGATGCACTCGTACAGCCCATCGAGCTTGCGGCGGTCTTCCGGCGACTGCAGCCGCTCGCGATCCGGCGGCGGCGGGGTCTGGGTGCGGATCCACGGCTTGATCGACGCGTACTGCGCGTAGAAATGCGTCAGATCCGGCACCAGGTCCTTGATCACGCTCATGTGCGGCAGCGGGTAGATCGGCACCTCGGCCTTGCCGCAGGCGGCGATCGCCTTGGTGCAGGCCAGCGTGTTGGTGCCGTCGATGTTCATCGCGCACGAACCGCAGATGCCCTCGCGGCAGGAGCGACGGAATGCCAGCGTCGGGTCGATTTCGTTCTTGATCTTGATCAGCGCGTCCAACACCATCGGGCCGCACTTGTCGAGATCGATCTCATAACTGTCGGTACGCGGGTTGGCTTCGCCATCCGGATCCCAGCGGTAGACCTTGAAGGTGCGCTTGTTCTTGGCGCCCTGTGCAGGGTAATGCTTGCCCTTGCCGATCTTTGAATTCTTGGGGAGGGTGAACTCTGCCATAGCTGCTCTCGTTGGCTCAGGCGATGCGCGGTGCGGACGACAACCGCACCAAGCGCATGAAGGTAAAGATGACGGATGCCACCGCCGAGGCGGTGGCGCAACGGCCGGCGGCATGCCGGCGTTGCCCCTGCGTCATGAAGCGATCCGGCTGGCGCGGTGCATGGCTGCCGTACCCGGACAGGCCGGCCGGCAGACACAACGCGGAAGCGGTTCGATCCATGCGCATCGATCAGTAAACGCGCGGCTTCGGCGGGACCACGTCCACGTCCTTGCTCAACGTGTACATGTGCACCGGACGATATTCGAACGCGCACTTGCCCTTGTCGTCGACGGTGACCAGCGTGTGCTTCTGCCAGTTGACGTCGTCGCGGTCCGGGAAGTCTTCGTGCGAATGCGCGCCGCGGCTTTCGTGGCGCTGCTCGGCCGAGTTGATCGTCGCCACTGCATTGAGCAGCAGGTTGTTCAACTCGTAGGTCTCGATCAGATCCGAATTCCACACCAGCGAGCGGTCCGACACCTTGACGTCTTCGAAAGTGGCAAAGATTTCAGCCATCTTGTCGACGCCTTCCTTCAGCGTCTTGCTGGTGCGGAACACGGCCGCGTCCGACTGCATGGTGCGCTGCATGTTGTCGCGAATCACCGAGGTCGGTGTGGAGCCGTTGGCGTAACGCAGCTTGTCCAGCAGGCCCAACGCCTTGTCGCAGGCATCGGACGGCAGTGTCTTGTGCGGCTGGTTGGGCTTGACCGTCTCGGCGCAGCGGTTTGCCACCGCACGGCCGAACACCACCAGATCCAGCAGCGAGTTGGAACCCAGGCGGTTGGCACCGTGTACCGATACGCAGGCGGCTTCGCCGATCGCATACAGGCCGGGCACGACCGCATCCGGGTTATCGCCCTGCTTGCGCACGACTTCGCCGTAGAAGTTGGTCGGAATGCCGCCCATGTTGTAGTGCACGGTCGGCAACACCGGAATCGGCTGCTTGGTCACGTCCACACCGGCAAAGATGTGCGCGCTCTCGGCGATGCCGGGCAGCTTTTCGTTGATGACTTCCGGGCCGAGATGGGTCAGGTCGAGCAGGATGTGATCCTTGTGCTCGCCTACGCCGCGGCCTTCGCGGATCTCCACGGTCATCGAACGCGACACCACGTCGCGCGATGCCAGATCCTTGTAATGCGGTGCATAGCGCTCCATGAAGCGCTCGCCGTTGCTGTTGCGCAGGATGCCGCCTTCGCCACGCACGCCTTCGGTGATCAGGCAGCCGGCACCGTAGATGCCGGTGGGATGGAACTGCACGAACTCCATGTCCTGCACCGGAAGGCCGGCACGCATCACCAGGCCGCCGCCGTCACCGGTACAGGTATGGGCGGAGGTGGCACTGAAGTAGGCACGGCCATAGCCGCCGGTGGCCAGGACCACGCCATGGGCGCGGAACAGATGCAAGCTGCCATCGGCCATGTCCAGCGCCAGCACGCCGCGGCACACGCCTTCCTCGTCGAAGATCAGGTCGAGCGCAAAGTACTCGATCATGAAGCGCGCGTTGTGCGCCAGGGACTGCTGATACAGCGTGTGCAGCATCGCATGACCGGTACGGTCGGCCGCCGCACAGGTGCGCTGTGCGGATGGTCCTTCGCCGTACTTGGTGGTCATGCCGCCGAACGGGCGCTGATAGATCTTGCCCTCTTCGGTGCGCGAAAACGGCACGCCGTAGTGCTCGAGCTCGATGATGGCCGGGATCGCCTCACGGCACATGTACTCGATCGCGTCCTGGTCGCCCAGCCAATCGGAGCCCTTGATGGTGTCGTAGAAGTGGTAGCGCCAGTCGTCCTCGCCCATGTTGCCGAGCGCGGCCGAAATGCCGCCCTGCGCCGCAACGGTATGTGATCGGGTCGGGAAGACCTTGGTCAAACAGACGGTCTGCAAGCCCTTCTGGGCCAGGCCGAACGTGGCGCGCAAGCCAGCGCCGCCTGCGCCCACCACGACCATGTCGTACTTGTGTTCTGTGATCTTATAAGCGGACATCTAATCTGGATTCCTGTTCTGGGTGCCCGATGACTCAGGCACCGCCCAGCGCGATGCGCGCCACTGCGAAAATGCTGACGATCGCGCCAAGCGCGGCAACGAATTTGACCGTGGTCTGCAACGCAAGCGCCAGCAACGAGTTGTGGATGTAATCCTCGAGCACCACTTGCAGACCGATCTGCGCGTGCCAGAACATCGCCACCAGGAAGCCGACCAGCAATATCGCGTTCCAGGGTTTGGACACGGCCGCGACCGCGGCCGGGTAGTCCGAACCGAGCAGGCTCAGGACGAAGACCAGGAACCAGATCGACAACACCACCAGCGCGGTGGCGGTCAGTCGCTGCAGAACGAAATGCTCGGTACCGGTCTTGGCCGCGCCCAGACCACGCACGTTTTTCAGCGGAGTACGGTAACGGTTCATGCGCCAGCTCCGATCACGACATAGGCCCAGATCGCGGCGGTTATCAGCAGGCTGACCAGCACCGAGGCCCAGCCACTACGCACGAAGGCGGGAATGCTGAAGCCGTACCCGAAGTCCTGCACGATATGGCGGATACCGTTGCACAGATGGTAGGCAAATGCCCATGTCCAGCCGAACAGGAAAAGCTGACCATACCAGGCACCAAGCTGCTGGGTGAGGCAGGTCCAGTGGTCCTGGCCGATCATCAACACCAGCAAAGCGGCGGCGATGACCAGCGCTCCTGCTGACAAAATGATGCCGGTCGCTCGATGCAGGATCGAGGTAACCATTTGTATCTGCCAGCGATACACCTGGAGATGCGGGGAAAGAGGACGTTCGCGGATCGCCATTCGCTGGGCTCGTTTTCTCGGCTGGGCGGCACTAGACCGCTGTGGCTAAAAGCTGCTCAAAAATCGATGCAGCGTCCATTTTTTTCCCAGTCGCCGTAGCGCGTTGGCTCAGGGCCTTCGCGTCCACCGATCTCCTTGGGCAGTGGCTGCTTCTCGGGAATAGGCTCCTGAGGAGAAGGCTGCGTCTCGGAATCCTGCGCTGGGGTGGGGGTTGGATGGCCTATCATAGTGGTCTCACAACATTGCGATTTTAGTCCTCCCCTTCCGTGGCTGACAACCTGAATCTCATTCCGCAGGGTTTCGGCTCCCTGCACGACATGCAATACGTCCGCTTGATCGGGGCGGATGCAGTGGCGTTCGCGCATGCGCAATTTGCCAACGACGTACAGGCGCTGGCGATCGGGCAGTGGCAATGGAATGCGTGGTTGACGGCAAAGGGGCGCGTGATCGCCATCTTCGCACTCCTGCGTGAGGACGACACCCACCTGCTGATGCTGTTGCCCGATGGCAATGCGGCCGAGATCGCAACCCAACTCGGCCGTTTTGTGTTCCGGCGCAAGCTCAAGATCGGCGTCGCGGCGCTTTCGGCGTATGGCGGCCATGCCGCGCCTGCGCGCGCGCAAGGCGCGCAGGCCGATATCGGAACGCAGCGTATCGAATTGGACATGGGCAGCGATGCCTTGCCGCGCACGCTGGTGCTGCTTGCGGGCGAGCAGGCATTGGCAGCGCCTATCGAATCACGGCACATGGATGCCGACTGGCGCCGTACGGACCTGCAACTGGGGCTGGCGCGCCTGCCCGATGCGCAACGCGAGCAATGGACACCACAGCAGCTGGCGCTGGATCGCCTGCACGCGTTCAGCGTCAAGAAGGGCTGCTACCCGGGCCAGGAGATCGTCGCGCGCACACACTTCCTGGGCAAGGCCAAGCGTGCGCTGCAATTGCTGCAGGTCGATGCGGTTGGCAGCGATGCGCCGGTCGACGCGGGCCAGGCCGTGCTGCTGGGCGATGCCACTGTCGGCACGCTGGTCAGCGTGGCGGGCGATCTTGCGCTGGCGGTATTGCCGCTGGAGCTGACCCTGGAGACCGACGCCGTGCTGCAGGCGGGCGCGCATGCCGCCCGCCCGCTTGCGTTCGTGCAGGGACTGGCGCGTTAGGCCAGCGCCAGCCGTTCGCCGCTGGCCGGGTCGAAGAAGTGCAGCGCCTCGCTGCGCAGCGCCAGGCGCAGCGGTTCCCCCACCGCCGGCAAGGCCTGCGGCGCAACCCGGATCACCAGCGGCTGGCCGCCGCGGTCGAGGTTGAGGAAGATCTCGTTGCCGACCGGTTCGATCACCTCGACACGCGCGTCAAAGCCCAGCGCGGCATCGCCTGACGGCTGCAGGTGTTCCGGGCGCACGCCGACGATCACCTCGCGACCGAACCAGCTGCGCTCCACCCGTGCCGCACCCAGCGGCACGCGCCAGCCATCGGCCATCACCAGATGCAGGCCGTCCTGCTCATCCAGGCGCCCCTGCAGCACGTTCATCGCCGGGCTGCCGAGGAATCCGGCCACGAACAGATTGGCCGGGCGGTCGTACAACGCCATCGGGCTGTCGATCTGCTGGATCACCCCATCCTTGAGCACCACGATGCGCTGGCCGAGCGTCATCGCCTCGACCTGATCGTGGGTGACGTAGATCATCGTGGTGCCGAGCTTGCGATGCAGCTGCGCGATCTCGGTGCGCACGCTGTGGCGCAGCTTGGCATCCAGATTGGACAGCGGCTCATCGAGCAGGAACACCGACGATTCGCGCACCATCGCCCTTCCCAGCGCCACACGCTGACGCTGGCCGCCGGACATCGCCTTGGGCAGCTTGTCGAGCATCGGGGTCAGCCCCAGCAGCTCGGCGGCGTTGTTGACCCGCTCGGCGATGACCTGTTTGGGGTGGCCGCGCAGCTTGAGCCCGAAGGCCAGGTTCTCGGCCACGGTCATGTGCGGATAGAGCGCATAGCTCTGGAACACCATGGCGATGTCGCGGTCCTTCGGGGCCACGTCGTTGACCACGCGCTCGCCGATCTTCAGCGTGCCGGCGCTGATGTCCTCGAGCCCGGCGATCATGCGCAACAGGGTCGACTTGCCGCAACCGGACGGACCGACCAGCACCATCAACTCGCCATCGGCGACCTCGAAGCTCGCACCCTGCACCGCGACCTGACCGTTCTCGTAGACCTTGCGGACACCTTCCAACTGCACTTTCGCCATTTTCGGCCTCAACGTAAGTTGTGCGCCCTGCCCTCGGCCCTCCCGACGGCGGTGACGCGACATGCGCCTGCAAGGAAATCTCCTGCAAACGAATGCATTGGTTTATTCTGACATGTAATCGTTTTCACATGGCAACATCGATCTCGGGAGGGACCATGCCGCCACCGACCCAAGCCGCTGCTTCAAGCGGTGCAGCCTACCGTGCAAGACCCGGCATTTCGCCGCGCATGTGCAGGTATCCCGCCGCGGCGCTAACCGCTGACGGCCACTTGCTGCAACAATCGGGGATTGGGCGTGCGCGTCCATCCCCCACTGCGCGCACGCCAGTGTCGCTCAGCAACAGACGTACCGACCGCCGGCTGTCCGGCGCCTTTCCGACCAGCTGCTGATCATGATGTCTCCAGAATCCGAAATTCGGTCCATGCATAACACCCTGATCCTGTTCGGCGCCACCGGCGATCTCGCCCAGCGCTATCTCTTCCCGTCCCTGCTGCGATTGTTCGTCGATGGCCTGCTGCCGGAGGATTTCCGTATCCGTGCGCTGGCGTTGTCGCCACACGACACCGAGGCATTCCGCGAGGTCCTGCGCCCGCGCCTGGCCGCCGCGCTGCCGATCGCCACGCCCGGACAGATCGAAACGCTGCTGCAGCGTGTCGACTATCGCTCGGTGGATCTGCGCGATGCCGAGTCGGTGGCCAATGCCGTGCGCGAGCTGGCCAGCCGCCAGTGCGTGAGCTACCTGGCGATTCCGCCGGGCCTGTACATCAGCACCTGCCAGGGCCTGGCCCTGGGCGGTGCGCTGGCCGCGCCGCATCGGCTGATGCTGGAAAAGCCGATCGGCCACGACTCGGACAGCGCCCGCGAGATCCTGCAGTCGATCGGCGCGCTGATCGACGAAGACCGCGTATTCCGCCTGGACCATTACCTGGGCAAGGCGGCAGTGCAGAACCTGATCGCGCTGCGCTTCGGCAATACGCTGCTGGAAGCGGTGTGGAACCGCACCTACATCGAGTCGGTGCAGATCCTGGTGGCCGAAAGCGAAGGCGTGGACGGGCGCGATGCCTACTACGCGCGCTCCGGCGCGCTGCGCGACATGGTGCAGAGTCACATCCTGCAGTTGTTGTGCCTGGTGGCGATGGAGCCGCCGGCCTCGCTGGAAGCGGACCGCATCCGCGACGAGAAGGTCAAGGTGCTGCGCGCCCTGCGCCCGATGACCGCCGAGCATGCCGCCCACGACAGCGTGCGCGGCCGCTACACCGCCGGCAGCATCAACGGCCAGCCGGCGCAGGCCTATCACCCGCCGGAGGGCAGCGACGTGGAAACCTTCGTCGCGGTGACCGCGCATATCGACAACTGGCGCTGGGCCGGGGTGCCGTTCCACCTGTGCACCGGCAAGCGGCTGGCCGAACGCTCCACCCGCATCGTGGTCACGCTCAAGCCGGTGACGCATTGGCTGTTCGAACGCCCGGACCGGCAGAACGCCGTGCCCAATCGCCTGACCTTCCAGCTGCAGCCGCAGGAAAACATCGAGCTCGGCCTGATGAGCAGCTTGGCCGGCCCGGAATGGGGCGCGATCGAACTGCAGCCGCTGGAACTTGAACTGTCGGTGCCGACCGGCCTGCACCGCCGCATCGCCTACGAGCGCCTGTTCGTGGATGCCTTCAACGGCAACCCGGCGCTGTTCGTGCGCGACGACGAGGTCAAGGCCGCCTGGTCGTGGATCGACAGCGTCAGCGATGCGTGGAAAGACGCGCAGTTGCCGCTGCAGCCCTACCCGGCCGGCAGCTGGGGCCCCGATGCCGCGGGCCCCTTCCTGCCCCCGGCCACCGACGCACAGGGACACACCGCATGACCGCTCCTTCCAAGCCGGTGCTGGTTGCCGATATCGGCGGGACCAATGCGCGCTTCGCGCTGGCCGACGTCGACGCCTCGGTGCCGCTGCTGGATGACACCTCGCGCGAATTTGCGGTGGTCGATTTCGGCTCGCTCGGCGAAGCCGCGCGCTATTACCTCGACCAGATCGGCGTGCAGGCCACCCAGGGCGTGTTCGCCGTGGCCGGCCGCGTGGACGGCGACGAGGCGCGCATCACCAATCATCCGTGGGTGATCTCGCGCTCGCGCACCGCTGCGATGCTGGGCTTCAGCACCCTGCACCTGATCAACGACTTCGCCGCGCAGGCCATGGCGATCAGCCTGCTGCGCCCGCAGGACGTGGTGCAGGTCGGCGGCGCCAGCTGGCGGCCGGCGCCGATCGACCAGCCGCGCAACTACGGCGTGATCGGCCCGGGCACCGGGCTGGGCGTGGGTGGCCTGATCATCCGCAACGGGCGCTGCTTCCCGCTGGAAACCGAAGGCGGCCATGTCAGCTTCCCGCCCGGCACGCCAGAGGAGATCCGCATCCTGGAGATCCTCTCCGAGCAGTTCGGCCGGGTTTCCAACGAGCGCCTGATCTGCGGCCCGGGCCTGGTCAACATCCATCGCGCGCTCAGCGAGATCGCCGGGGTCGACCCGGGCCCGCTGCAGCCCAAGGACATCACCGCGCGTGCGGCTGCGGGCGACCCGCGCTCGTCGCGCACCATCGATCTGTTCTGCGCCATCTTCGGCGCGATCGCCGGCGACATGGTGTTGATGCAGGGCGCCTGGGACGGCGTGTTCCTCACCGGCGGGCTGGTGCCCAAGGTGCTGGATTCGCTGCAGCATTCCGGCTTCCGCCAGCGCTTCGAACACAAGGGACGCTTCTCCGCGATCATGTCGCGGGTGCCATCGCTGGCCGTCATGCATCCGCATGCCGGCCTGCTCGGCGCCGCCGCCTATGCGGTGGATGCGCAGCGTCAGCATCCAGGGGAGCAACGATGAACCTGCAGGACAATCCGCGCATCACACTGGTGCGCTACGAAGACCCGGCCGAATGGACCGAGGCGGTCGCCAGCGAGATGGCCGACCTGCTGGAACAGGAGATTTCGCGCCGCGGCCAGGCGCGCATGCTGCTGTCCGGCGGCACCACGCCGGCGCCGGTGTACGAATCCCTCGCCCACCGTCCGCTGGATTGGGCGCGGGTGGAAGTGGGCTTGGTCGATGAGCGTTGGCTCTCCCCGCAGGATCAGGACAGCAACGCCTGGCTGGTGAATCACAGTTTTTTGACCCATGCACCCGCCGCGACCTTCATTCCGCTGGTGCGTCCGGGCAAGCAGCTGCCCGAGTGCGTGCACACCGCGAACCTACAGGCCACGCATGCCGAACCCGCGTGTCTGGCGGTGCTGGGCATGGGCGGCGACGGACACACCGCCTCGCTGTTCCCGGGCTCGACCGATCTGAGCAAGGCGCTGTCCAGCCCGCAGCCGTACGCGTCGCTGGATGCCACCGGCTGCCCCGGCTCGAATCAGTGGCCGCTGCGGATCACGCTGACACCGGTCGGGCTGGCCGCCATCCCGACCCGCCTGCTGTTGTTGCGCGGCAAGCAGAAGCTCGACGTGCTGCAGGCTGCATTGGCCGGTGACGATGTCAGCCAGTACCCGATCCGGGTGGCGCTGCAGCAACCTGGCCCGAAATTGCGGGTTCACTGGTGCGCTTGAATGCGAGTCCTTCGCAACAGCCCACACATCCGTGTGCGGGGATTCAAACGTGCGAGTCCCTCGCGATAGCCGATGTTGTGCGAGTCCTTTGCAAGAGCCCGCACATCCGTGTGCGGGTATCAAAAAGAGCGTGCTTACTTTCTTCCCCCCGTTTCTCATAGCCGGTAGCCAATGAGCCTGCATCCGAACATCCAAGCCGTCACCGACCGTATCCGCAAGCGCAGCGCGCCGTCGCGCGCGGCGTATCTTGCCGGTCTCGATGCCGCCCTGCGCGAGGGTCCGTTCCGTAGCCGTCTGAGCTGCGGCAACCTGGCGCATGGTTTCGCCGCGTCCGAGCCGACCGACAAGTCGCGCCTGCGCGGTGCGGCCACACCCAACCTGGGCATCGTCACCGCCTACAACGACATGTTGTCGGCACATCAGCCGTTCGAGCATTACCCGCAGCTGATCCGCGACACCGCGCGTACGCTCGGCGCCACCGCGCAGGTCGCCGGTGGCGTGCCGGCGATGTGCGACGGCGTGACCCAGGGCCGCGCCGGCATGGAGTTGTCGCTGTTCTCGCGCGACAACATCGCCCAGGCCGCGGCGATCGGCCTGAGCCACGACATGTTCGACAGCGTGGTGTACCTGGGCGTGTGCGACAAGATCGTGCCGGGCCTGCTGATCGGCGCGTTGGCGTTCGGGCATCTGCCGGCGCTGTTCATGCCGGCCGGCCCGATGACGCCGGGCATTCCGAACAAGCAGAAGGCCGAAGTGCGCGAGCGCTACGCCGCCGGCGAAGCCACCCGCGCCGAACTGCTGGAAGCCGAGTCGTCCTCGTATCACTCGGCCGGTACCTGCACCTTCTACGGCACCGCCAACTCCAACCAGGTGTTGCTCGAAGCGATGGGCGTGCAGCTGCCCGGCGCCTCGTTTGTCAACCCGGAACTGCAGTTGCGCGATGCGCTGACCCGTGAGGGCACCGCGCGTGCGCTGGCGATCTCCGCGCTGGGCCAGGACTTCCGTCCATTCGGTCGCGTGATCGACGAGCGCGCCATCGTCAATGCCGTGGTGGCGCTGATGGCCACCGGCGGTTCGACCAATCACACCATCCACTGGATTGCGGTGGCGCGTGCGGCCGGCATCGTGCTGACCTGGGACGACATGGATCTGATCTCGCAGACCGTGCCGCTACTGACCCGCATCTACCCCAACGGCGAAGCCGACGTGAACCGCTTCCAGGCCGCAGGCGGCACCGCCTTCGTGTTCCGCGAACTGATGGACGCCGGGCTGATGCACGACGACCTGCCCACCGTGGTCGAAGGCGGCATGCGCGCCTACGCCAACGAGCCGCGCCTGCAGGACGGCAAGGCCGTCTACGTGCCCGGCACTGCGACCACCGCCGACGACAGCGTGGCGCGGCCGGTCAGCGCCGCTTTCGAATCGCAGGGCGGCCTGCGCCTGCTGCGCGGCAACCTGGGCCGTTCGCTGATCAAGTTGTCGGCAGTCAAGCCGCAGCACCGCACGATCCAAGCGCCAGCGGTGGTGATCGATACGCCGCAGGTACTCAACAAGCTGCATGCAGCCGGCGTGCTGCCACACGATTTCGTGGTGGTCCTGCGCTACCAGGGCCCGCGTGCCAACGGCATGCCGGAACTGCATTCGATGGCGCCGTTGCTGGGCCTGTTGCAGAACCAGGGCCGGCGCGTGGCGCTGGTCACCGACGGTCGTCTGTCCGGTGCGTCGGGCAAGTTCCCGGCGGCGATCCATATGACGCCCGAGGCCGCGCGCGGCGGTCCGATCGGGCGCGTGCGCGAAGGCGACATCGTGCGCCTGGACGGCGAAGCCGGCACGCTGGAAGTGCTGGTCTCGGCCGAAGAGTGGGCATCGCGCGAGGTCGCACCCAACACCTCGGTGGCGGGCAACGACTTGGGGCGCAACCTGTTCGCCATCAACCGCCAGGTGGTTGGCCCGGCCGACCAGGGCGCCATCTCGATTTCCTGCGGCCCCACCCGTCCGGACGGCGCGCTGTGGAGCTACGACGCCGAGTACGAACTCGGTGCCGATGCAGCGGCCGCCGCCGCACCGCACGAGTCCAAGGACGCCTGATTCCCCTTTCCTCTGCGCGACCGCCCGGCGGTCGCCGTCTAACGGAGTTGCAATGACGATTGCCCAGACCCAGAACACCGCCGAACAGCTGCTGCGCGACGCCGGCATCCTGCCGGTGGTCACCGTGGACACGCTGGACCAGGCGCGCCGCGTCGCCGATGCGCTGCTCGAAGGCGGCCTGCCCGCGATCGAACTGACCCTGCGCACCCCGGTCGCGATCGAAGCGCTGGCCATGCTCAAGCGCGAGCTGCCCAATATCGTGATCGGCGCCGGCACCGTGCTGAGCGAGCTGCAACTGCGTCAGTCGGTGGATGCCGGTGCCGACTTCCTGGTCACCCCCGGCACGCCGGCGCCGCTGGCGCGCCTGCTTGCCGATGCGCCGATCCCCGCCGTGCCCGGCGCGGCCACGCCGACCGAGCTGCTGACCCTGATGGGCCTGGGCTTCCGCGTCTGCAAGCTGTTCCCGGCCACCGCGGTGGGTGGCTTGCAGATGCTCAAGGGCCTGGCCGGCCCGCTGTCCGAACTCAAGCTCTGCCCCACCGGCGGCATCAGCGAGGCCAACGCGGCCGAGTTCCTGTCGCAGCCGAACGTGCTGTGCATCGGCGGCTCGTGGATGGTGCCCAAGGACTGGCTGGCACAGGGCCAGTGGGACAAGGTCAAGGAAAGCTCGGCCAAGGCGGCGGCGATCGTTCGGCAGGTACGCGCGGGCTGATTTCTGGCCGACGTATCCAGCGGCTCGGAACCCAGGTTGCTGGGAAAGCTGGATAGCTGAGGAAAGCTGATCAGCTGGCGCTTTGGTTTTGAATGCGGAAAGCCCGGTTAGCTGGCGCTTTGCTTTTGGTTGAGGAAAGGCTGCTGGCGGGCGCCTTTGTTTCATGCGCGGGAGCGGTCCGCGGGCGCCGGGGCAGGACACGCCGTGAACCCATTCATGGGGGCTCTTTCGTGTAAGCGCCCCGGCGCCCGCGGACCACTCTTCGACTGTTCCTGTGTTGGCGGAACGGAGAGCAGCCACCGCCGCAGGGCATGCCCGACCTAGCTTTGGTCGTTGCCCCGCCTAATGAGGCAGGGGCCTCTTCGCATCCCTCTTGAAGGCGGCGGATTGAGAGCGCTGGGAACCGTGCACTTCTGAGTAGTTGGCATCTGGGCGGTTTGTCTGGGAGCTACGAAGTCGAAGGTCCAGAAGACGTGCGGCGACCTTGGCAGATGATTGGCATGCACCAAAATCGACCACTGAATCGGCTGCCGTTTTTCGTCGCTCAACGTCGCGGAAACGACTCGCCGAGGCGGCAGCGTGGCCGGGGATTGGCGGAGAGCGGCACAGGGATGTGCCGCGGCGGCGAGTCAGACAGGATGTCTGACCGAGCCGAGGAGCCAGTCCGCGGACACGCTGTCGCCCTCACCGAAGCCAGCGAATGGCAGCCGTGTACTGAGCAGTACCCAGACAACCCGTATCCTCACCTCGCTCCGCGCCCCGGCCCATGCTTGCGGCGCGGTCGCTCCAAGGCACGCGCGTCCATGGCGCGCAAGCCGTGCCTCCTCGCCCCACCGGGAGAGGGGCTTTGCGCCTTGTCACCCAGGGCCTCAGTGCGCTGGTGAATGCCTTAGGCCGGGGAAACTTCAGCAGTGTTGGCGCTCACGATTCCAGCGCGACGCTTGTCGGCGGCGTCTTCGACACGCCACGCGCACGTCGTACCAGCGCGGCTGCGCCGTTGCTCATGTCATCGAGAATTGCGTAGATCGTCGGCAGGAACAGCAGGCTCACCACCGTCGAGAACGCCAGCCCGCCGGCGATCGCGCGGGCCATCGGGAAGTACGGCGGGCCGTCGCTGAACATCGTGGTGCTGGTCAGCGAGATCGGCACCATCGCCAGGATGGCGGTGCCCATCGTCATCATGATCGGCCGCAAGCGCTCGCGCGAGCCTTCCACCAGTGCCTGGGTACGCCCCATGCCACGGCGGCGCAGGTTGTTGATGTGCTCGATCATCACGATGCCGTTGTTCACCACCACGCCCATCAGCACCAGGATGCCGATGAAGGACATGATCCCGAACGAGGTGCCGGTGATCCAGAACAACCAGAACACCCCGAAGATCGAAAACACCACGCCGCTCATGATCGCCGCAGGAAACAGCAGCGACTCGAACACCGCCGCCATCACCACGTAGATCATCACCAGCGCGATCACCAGGTTGAACACCATCTGCCCCATCGCTTCGCCGTCGTTCTGGTAATCGCCGCCGTCGAAGGTATAGCTGTAACCGGCCGGGAAACGCATCGCCTTGAGCGGCTTCTCCATTGCCGCGCGTGCTTCCGGTGCGGTGACCTTGCTGGCCAGATTGGCCTTGATGGTCAGCGTGGTCTGGCGGTTGGTGCGGCCGATCTGGGTGGCGGCCGGGCGAATCTGTACATCCACCAGACTGAGCAACGGCACGCTGCGACCATCCTTGGTACGCACCGTGAAGCTGGCCAAGTCTTCCGGCTTGCTCTGTTCGGCACCGGCAAACCGCACCCACACCGGCACCTCGTTGTCGCCGCGGCGGAACTCGCGCAACGGCGTGCCGCGCAATGCCAGGCCGACGAAGCTCGCCACCTGCTCGGCACTGAATCCGAAGGCTGCCGCACGCTCGCGGTCGACCCGGATCGCCAACTCGCTGGTGCGGTCGCCGGTGTCCACATGCACGTCGCGCAGTTCCTTGCGCTGCGCCAGCAGCGGGATCACATCGTCCGCCAGGGCCTGCAGGGCCTGGGTCGAGTCGCCGACCAACTGCACCTGCACGCCTTGATTGCCGCTACCGCCATCGCCCTGATTGCCGATGCTGTAGTCCGCCCGCGCCGAGCGCGGCAATGCCTTGCGGATCTGTTCCAGCAACGGCGGCAGGTCCTTGACCTTGCTCGCGTCGAAGGTCACCGTGGTGCTGCTGCCTTCCGCTTCGCTGAACCACGAATAGATTTGGGTGATGTGGTACTTGGCGCGATTGGCTTGCAGGTAATGCTCGACCCGCCCCACCTCCTCACCCATCTGCTCATGCGTGTACGAGCCTTTCCACTGATACTGGATGAAGGCCTCGTTGCCGCCGTCGCCGCCGAACATGTCGACCTTGGTCAGTTTCATCGGCACCAGGCTGATTGCACTGACCAACACGATGCCGGCCACGCTCCAGCCGCGATGGGCCAGCGTCCATGTCAGCAGCTTGGCGTAACGGCGCTGCAGCCGTGCGATCACGCCGCGCTCTGAACTCACCATCGGCGGTGTCCTCATGCGCGCCGACAACATCGGAATCAGGCTGATCGCCACCAGCCACGAGGCCAGCAACGAGACCGAAATGGTGATGGCGATCTGCGCCATGAAGATGCTGATGTTGTTGGTCTCGCCGAACAGGTTCGGCACGAATACGATGCAATGGCACAAGGTGCCGGCGCTGAGCGCGATCGCCACGCTGCGCGTGCCGAGCAAGGCTGCCAGCTGTGGCTGACCGGGCATGCGCTCGCGCTCCTGGTAAATGCTTTCCACCACCACCACCGCATTGTCGACCAGCATGCCGACCGCCAGCAGCAGGCCCATCATGGTCAGGATGTTGAGCGTGACGCCGACGAAATACATGAAGCCCAGCGTGATCGCAAAGCAGATCGGAATCGCCAGCGTCACCATCAGCGTCGATGGCCAGTGGCGCAGGAAGAAGAACAGTACCGTGATCGACAACAGCAAGCCCACTGCGCCGGCCTCTGCCAGTTCCGCCAGCGACGAGGTCACTGCCTTGCCCTGGTTGTCGATCACCTTGATCTGCACATCGCGCATCGCAGGTTCGGCGCGAATGTCCTCGACCTCCTTCAACGCCGCCTTGGACACATCCACCAGGTTGGCGCTGCGCTCCTTGTAGATATCCAGCCCGATCGCCGGACGTCCGTCCAGGCGGCGGCCGTAATTCATCCGCGTCGGCTTCAGCCGCACCTGCGCGATGTCGGCCAGCCGCAGCCCCTTGGCATTGAGCACCAGATCGCGCAACTCCTGCAGATCGCGCAATTCGCCGATCGGCTGTACCCGAATGCGCTGGCCGTTGTCGTCGATCTGGCCTGCAGACACCGAGAAATTCAGCTTGCCCAAACGCTCGCTCAAATCATTGAGGCTGAGGTCGTGCGCGGTGAGCCGGTCCGGGGCGATGGCGATCTCCACTTCGTTCGGTGGTGCGCCGGAGATCTCCACCTTGGCCACGCCGGGAATCCGTTCGATGCGTCGCTTGAACTCGCGGTCGAGCATGTCGTACGCGCCGGTCAGATCGGTCTGGCTGGCCAGGCGCACCTTCAGCACCGGTTCGTCGCTGCTGGACCATTTATAGATGTGGAAGCGCTGCAGATCTTCCGGAAAATCGTCGCGGATGGCATCCAGCCGCTCGCGCGCATCCGATGCGGCGATGGCGATGTCGCGATCCCAATCGGAGAACTCGATGAAGATATTGGCGCCATCGGCGGTGGCGGTCGAGCGCATGCGCTTGATGCCGGTCATCGTCGCCAGCGCCTCTTCGGCCGGCCGCACCAGGTTGCGTTCCACCTCGTCCGGGGTGGAGCCGGTGTACGGCAACTGCACGAACAGGAACGGTGCGGAAATGTCCGGCAGCGCTTCCAGCGGCAGCCGGAACGCGGCAATCAGCCCCACCACCACCAGCGAGACGAAGCACATGATGGTGGTGACCGGGCGACGGATGCTGAAGGCGGCAACACTCATAGCGCCTCCAGCCCGTCGGCGTTCCCGGTCGCCTGCGCTCGTTGGCCGGCCATGCGCCGGCCACGCACCAGGTAGTACGCATCGGCGCGGCGATCCAGCAGGTCGTACACCACCGGGATCACCAGCAGGGTCAACAGCGTGGACACCAGCAACCCGCCGATCACGGTGATCGCCATCGGTGCGCGCACTTCGGCACCCTCGCCCATCGCCACCGCCAGCGGCAGGAAGCCGAACAAGGTGCACAGCGTGGTCATCACGATCGGCCGCAGGCGCGAACGCGCGCCTTCGATCAAGGCCTCGCGCTTGGGAACTCCTTCCTCGCGCAGCTGGTTGACCTTGTCGATCAGGATGATCGCGTTCTTGGTCACCAGCCCCACCAGCAGGATCAAGCCGATGAACACCACCACCGACACCGGCTTGCCGGTCATCAGCAAGGCCAGCACCGCGCCGACCATCGCCAGCGGAATGGTGAACAGGATGACGAACGGATGCAGCAGCGATTCGAACTGCGAGGCCATCACCAGATAGACCAGGAAGATCGCCAGACCGAACGCGAACAACAGCGACCTGACCGATTGCGCCAGCTCCTCGCCCTGCCCGCCGATATGCATGCCCACGCCGGCGGCCAGCGGATCGTTGTGCACCATCGACTCGACCTCGCGCACCGCGCCGCCCAGATCCATGTCATGCAGGCTGGCCGAGACGATCGCCACGCGGGTCTGATCGGCGCGATGGATCTCGCTCGGTCCGGTCGTCGCCACGACCTCTGCCACCGCCGCCAGACGCACCGGTCGGCTGCTGCCCGGGTTGACGATCAGCTGCCGGATCGCATCCACACTGGCGCGGTCGCTGTGCTGCGCACGCACCAGCACGTCGATCTTGCGATCGCGAAAGCTGTAGCGCGTGGCCACATCGCCGCGCACTTTCTTGACGATGACATCGGCGATCTGGCGGGTGGTCAGGCCAAGCGCACCGGCACGTTCCTGATCGAAGCGGATCTGGATTTCCGGGAAGCCCTCTTCCACCGTCGACTTGACGTCGGCGTAGTGGCCATTGGCCCGCAGCATTGCCGCCAACTTCTGCCCGGCACGTTCCAGTTCGCCCAGATCCTGCCCGCGCAACTCCACTTCCAGTGGCGTGGAGAAGCTGAACAATGCCGGCCGTGCGAAATCCACCTGGGCCCCCGGATGCCCGGCCATGCTGCTGCGCAGCCGCCTGGTGGCCGCCGCTTCCACTGCAGGGCTACCGCCGCCGGCCATCACTACGGTGAGCTTGCCGATGTTCTCGCCGCTCTCGGTGGGATTGGCATCCAGCCGCGTGCCGCTGCCGCTGACGCCGTACAGCGAGGCGATGCCCGGATCCTTGTCGTGCGCCAGCTGCAATTCGCGCACCAATGCATCGGTCTGCGCCAATGGCGTGCCGGAAGGCAGCTTTACCGTCATTTCGAAGCGGTCCTGCGCCAGTTGCGGAATCAGATCCGCACCCAGCATCGGCACCAGGAACACGGTGCCGATAAACGCGGCAGCCGCCAATCCCAGCACCAGGCCGGGCCGCCGCAATGCCGCCGGCAGCACCGCCAGATAACCACGCTCGGCGCGGGCATATGGCGCCATCGCCAGGTCGCTGGCCTTGCGCATCACCGGCGACACCACCCGCGCGATGCCGCGCCACAGCTTGACCACCGCCCACGCCACACCGAAGACCGCATAGTGCATGCTCGCGCCGGCCCCGCGCCGGCCGGCGGCCACCGGTTTGAGCCAGCGCTGCCGCGGCTGCCACTGCGGCCGGCTTGGCTCGTCCGGGAATGCCATTGGCGGTGCACCCTTGAGCGAACTCAACATCGGGATCAGCGTCATCGACACCACTAGCGAAATCGCGATCGCGATCGCCACGGTCATCGCCTGGTCGCGGAACAACTGCCCGGCGATGCCGTCGACGAACACCAGCGGCAGGAACACCGCGATCGTGGTCAACGTGGACGCCATCACCGCCATGCTGACTTCGCGGGTGCCGGCGATTGCCGCATCCAGCACGCTCAGGCCACGTTCGCGCGCCTTGGCGATGCTTTCCAGCACCACGATCGAATCGTCCACCACCAGCCCGGTGGCCAGCGCCAACCCGCCCAGCGACATCACGTTGAGGCTCAGCCCCAACTGGCCCATGAAGAAGAACGTGGTGATGATCGACACCGGCAACGACAGGCTGATCACGAAGGTGCTCCAGCCATCGCGCAGGAACAGGAAGATGATCAGGATCGCCAGCACGCCGCCGATCACCGCATCCTTCTTGACGTCGCTGATCGCGTGCTCGATGAAGTGCGATTGATCCTCGATGGTGGTGATCTCCACATCGCCCGGCACCGTGGCCTTGAGTTGCTCCAAACGTGTGCGCAGCGCCGCGGCGGTGGACACGGTATTGGCATCGCCTTCCTTGTAGATCGCCAGCTCCACCGCTTCCTTGCCGCCCAGGCGGATGATCGCCTCGCGCTCCTTGTAGCCCTGGCGCACCTGGGCCACATCCTTCAATCGCACCGGCATGCCGCCGGCAATGCTGCTGCTGGCTGCCGACGAGGTGCTCTGCACTTCGGCCGCTGCCGCCAGCGCCGCCTGCGAGCCGGTGGACGCGGCGATCGCATACATCTGCTGCATCGCCGCGTCCGCAGCGCTGCCGCTGCTGCTTTGCGTGGTCACCAACATGTTGCGGATCTCGTCCAGATCCACGAACTGGTTGACCGTGCGCACCAGATACCGCTGCGAGCCTTCTTCCAGGCGGCCGCCGGAGATGTTGACGTTCTCTTCCTTGAGCCGGGTGATCACGTTGTCGATCGGCAGATTGAGCTGGGCGAGTTTCTGCTGATCGATATCGACCTGGATCTCGTCTTCCAGCCCGCCGCCGACCTTGACCGCAGCTACGCCGGCCACCGGCTCGAGCTTCTTCTTCAAATCCTCATCGGCATAGCGACGCAAGCCGGTGAGCTGGCGGATCGCATCGTTGTCGGATGCCGGCGCCTGTTTGGGCGACAGCGCAAGCCGCATGATCGGCTCGGTCGAGGGATTGAAGCGCAGCAATACCGGCGGTTTGGTTTCCAGTGGCAGCGACAGGGCTTCCATCTTGTCGCGCACTTCCAGGCCGGCCTGGTCCATGTTGGTGCCCCAGGCGAACTCCAGCACCACATCGCTTTGCCCGGTGCGCGAGATCGACTTGAGCTTGCGCAGGTTCTTGACCACGCCGACCGCTTCTTCCACCGGCTCGGTCACCAGCGTCTCGATTTCCGCTGGCGCCGCACCGGTGTACTCGGTGCGCACGGTCAGCGTGGGATAGCTCAGATCCGGCAATAGATTGACCTTGAGACTGCGCAGGGCGATCAGCCCGAACAGCAGCATGGTCACGGTGATCATCGCGATGGTCACCCGACGCCGTGTGGCGAAGGCCACCAAGCCACCGCCACCTCCGTGCAAAGGCGCATGCGGGTCGTGCACGGGGCCGTGCGCGTTGCCGTGATCGCTCATGAGCGTTTCCCGTCGCTTCCGGTTGCCGGTGCCGCAGCCGCAACCGGCTTGCGATCGGGCTGGCCGATGACCTGCACCGCCGTGCCATCGCGCAGCGCCACCTTGCCGGCGGTCACCACCTGGTCGCCTTCCTTCAGGCCTTGCCGCACTTCCAGCCACGGCCCTTCGGCATAACCGAGTTTCACCGGTACCCGGCTGGCCTTGCCGTTGCGTACCACGAACACCGCCGGCTCGCCGTCGTCCAGCAGCGCCAGGCGCGGGATCACCAATGCGTCCTTGCGCTGGTCGTAATCGATACGGATGCGCCCGAACATGCCCGGCTGCAGCGCTTCGGCGCCCTGGCCGAACGCACAGATCACCCGGAAGGTGCCGCTGCCCGAATCCACCACCGGCGCGATGCGGTCGACCTTGCCGATGAACTGCTGACCGGGCAAGGCGTCGGCCAGCAGGGTCACCGGCTGGCCGGATTTGAGCGTGGCCAGTTCGCGCTCGGGCACATTGAGCGTGGCTTCCAGCTGCGAATCGTCGACGATGCGGAAGATCGGCGTATTGATCTGCACGAAGTTGCCGGTCTTGATCGAGCGCGAGGCGATCACCCCGGAAATTGGCGCCTGCACGGTGGTGTAGGACAGCTCCAGCGATGCCAGGCGGTGCTGCGCGCGGCTGTTCTCGACATCGAACTTGAGCTGATCGACATCGGCGGCACTGACCAGCTGCTGCCCCACCAACTGGGTGGCACGGCGATAACTGTTCTCCAGTTTGCGCAACTGCGCTTCGCTTTGCGCCACCGCCAGATGCGCGCGGTCCGGATCCAGGCGGACCAGTGCCTGGCCAGCGGCCACCTTCTGCCCCTCTTCCACCATCACAGCCAGTGCCACGCCGGAGGTCTTTGCCACCACCTGCGCTTCGGCACGCGGCTCCAGGGCGGCGGTGCCGGTATAGCTGGCCGCCACTGCACGGCGTGCGGCCTTGGCAGTTTCCACCGGCACCGCATCGACGGTTTTCTTTTCCTCGGCGGCCTTGGCCTCGCCATCTCCCGCCTTGCAGCCGCCCAACAACAGGCTCGTGGTGATCAACAATGCAGCGGCGCAGGTTCCGCTGCGGCCGGGCAGGAAGGAGAGTGGCGACATCGTCGTGTCCTAGTGGATGCGTGAACAGGTGTTGTAGGCAAGTAGACCACCCGAACGATCATGTCGCCAATGCGCCAAAGGTCATGGTCTGTTCAAGTTCGCGTATTCACCCCGTTTGCGCCGCGCCAAATCGCAGGCATACTCGGACCGGTTCCGCCACGCCCCCACGTGCGGACGTTCAATCAGTCTTCCGGATACGAAACCATGCGCCCGCAGCCGCTCGCCGCTTGCCTCGCTCTGGTCGTCTTCCTGCCGTTTGGGGGCGCATCAGCGACACCGTCAGTCACGCCAGCGGCACCCGCCGCCCCCGCGCCCACCCCGGCGGTGGCCACGCCCGCAGCGCCCGCCGGCAACCCGTCCAACGGACGTTTGCTGGCCTATACCTGCCAGGGCTGCCACGGCGTCACCGGCTACAAGAACGCCTATCCCAGTTATCGCGTGCCCAAGATCGGCGGCCAGTCCAGCCAGTATCTGACCCAGGCGCTGACCGAGTACCGCCAGGGCAAACGCAAGCATCCCACCATGCAAGCGCAGGCGCAGAGCTTTTCCGAGCAGGACATCGCCGATATCTCCGCCTACCTGTCCACCCTCAAATAAGCGCCCACATGCCGAACGCCCTGCACGCTCCGCGTCTAGCCATCGCCCTGGTCGCTGCCCTGATGTTGGCGGCCTGCTCCCAATCCCAGGTTGAGTCCCCCGACCATTCCGCCGGCGATGCCGGCCACGCCAGTGGCGAACATGGCTCCGGCTCGTCAGCCGGCCTGCCGAACGGACGCGCCGAGGCTGGCGACAAGCTGGCGCACGCCAAGGGCAAGGCGACCGGTCAGAGCTGCATCGATTGCCATGGTGCCGACGGCAATGCGCCCATCGACCCCAGCTATCCCAAGCTCGGCGGACAGTACGGCGATTATCTTGCGCACGCCTTGCAAGCCTATCGCAGTGGCGATCGTCAGCACCCGCTGATGACGGCCCAAGCCACCGCGCTGAGCGACCAGGACATCGCCGACCTGGCCGCCTATTTCGGTGCACGGCAGACGCAGCTGCGCGACCTGCACGGCGTCAAGTGAGGGGCTGTCGCACAGCGTGCCGCACGCACGCTGCGTCTCATCCGGAATGAAAAAGCACTTGCACGAGCATTAACAGGCCGCTATCATTTCGTTCTCAGTTTCGTGGGGCCATAGCTCAGCTGGGAGAGCGCCTGCATGGCATGCAGGAGGTCGGCGGTTCGATCCCGCCTGGCTCCACCATTCCTGGCTTAGGCCGTCAGGATGGCAACTCAGGTTTTGATACGCGTCCCCATCGTCTAGAGGCCTAGGACACCACCCTTTCACGGTGGACACCGGGGTTCGAATCCCCGTGGGGACGCCAATCATCTGAAAGCCCCGGCACTGCCGGGGCTTTTTTTTGCGTGCTTTTTTCAGCATCGATTGCGTGCGCAGCTATCTGCACGCGGTGCTCGTAGTGTGGCGTGTCATCTGTCGATATCGATGATGCAACAGCTCCACATCAGCGTAGTGCGACCTGGACCTTTGCACCTCACCTGCTGCGGTTGCCGGCACGGCTACGCAGACGGCGGTGCAAGCAAACGCAGGATGCTGCGATGCTGATCGAATGTTGTGCGCAGACTGTTGCACATGACCGACGTGCAAAAGATGCCACGGCGACTGCATCGCCACACCCTACGCAATCAGACACTCGTGCATGCAGACGACATCAAGGTCGGTCAGTCTGCGGGGCGCGCACTCATCGATTCCTCGCGAAGCCACGTCTCACGTTGATCCCCCGCCGCGTGCGAATCGGTCGCGCAAAACTTTTTGCACAGACCACTTCCCAAGCGTCATCGATGTCGCTATGATTGCCGGCTCGCAGCATCGTGGGGCCATAGCTCAGCTGGGAGAGCGCCTGCATGGCATGCAGGAGGTCGGCGGTTCGATCCCGCCTGGCTCCACCAAATTCCCGACATAGGCCGTCTGGAATCTACAACCAGGTTTTGATACGCGTCCCCATCGTCTAGAGGCCTAGGACACCACCCTTTCACGGTGGACACCGGGGTTCGAATCCCCGTGGGGACGCCAATCATCTGAAAGCCTCGGCATTGCCGGGGCTTTTTTTTGCCTGAAATTCAGGCCACTCCACTCCACCGCATGCAGTCGGTGGCGGCACGATACGCGCACGTGTAACTCCATCCACACTCACGCACACGCGTATCGACGGGGGAACGTACGCGCCCGATGAAGCACTTGCACCGCTCGCGAATCGAACGAATTGGCGCAACGACGGATCAGGTCTGGCCGTCATCCAGCGCCTTGCGGCCTTCGTGGGTGAGATCGATATCGCCGTCCTCGGCCTGTGTCGCATAGCCGGCGCGCACCGCCCAGTTGGCCTCTTCGTCGGCGACCGGCGTGGTGTCGTGGATGTCGCGCAAAATGCGCAGTTGCTGCGAAGAATCGAAATCCATGGAAGCCACCTGCTTGAAAGAGTTCTCCAAGGTACGCACCGCGCGTGATGGTTGCGTGCCTGCAAGCACCTGGCGGCAAACCGAACTCGTCTCGCCGGAATTTTTCAGCGGCCACGCATGAGCGGTGCGCCGCAGTGGGACACGCCGCCATGCGAAGAAGGTGACGCTGCCCTGACGGCATGGCTCAGGCGCGGCGATGCAAAAAGCGGCAGGCATTCACCCGCTCCGGCGGCAGCCGAGCGCACAAAAGAAAAGCCCCTCTGGATATGCCAGAAGGGCTCTACTTGTGCTGCTACATCTTGGTGCCGAAGGTGGGACTCGAACCCACACGCTTTTAAGGGCGGCGGATTTTGAATCCGCTGCGTCTACCGATTCCGCCACTTCGGCGTGGCCGCGCAGTATAGCGGCTTGTGTATGAAACGAACAGTGTCAGACCGCGCCTGACGAATTCAGGTGCAAGCGGAGCCATCAGCGCCGCGGTGGAGCGGTGTCGATATACTGACCCACTTAGATGAAGGAGTAAGCAATGTCGGTGTTGCGTGGAGTTCGGGTGCTGGTGGTCGAGAACGACCAGATGAATGCCATGCTGCTCGACCTGCAGCTCGTCCAGGCTGGCGCGGTCGTGCTGGGTCCGGTCGGAGAAGTTGCACAAGCGCTGGCGCTGATCCAGGCCGAGGCGCCGGAGATCGCAGTGCTCGACTACCGGCTCGGCAACGGCGAGACCAGCGAGCCGGTCGCCCGACTGCTGGCGGAGCTCGGGATTCCGTTCGTGCTGGCTACCGGTGTTGCCAGTGGCACCATCCCCCGCGGCTTCGAACGCGGCGTGATCCTGACCAAGCCCTACCTGTCCGACGAACTGATCGGCGCTCTGTCCAGGGCGCGGCAACTGAGCGGTGCCGCCAGCTGAGGGCGACAGCACAGCCGGTGCGTCACCAGCATGCGGGCGCGGCCGACGTTTGACGCTCTCCATTGCCAGCCGCCTCTGCTGGCTGCGCGCCTGCCGCGCTTGACGCAAGCCATTCCCGCGGTCGTGCCGGTTGCCGCCACGCTCGATCGCTGCCCGCTTGCCACTAGAATCGTGCATCCAGGCATGATGGGGTAGGTCACCGAATGGATATCGCCGTGTCGCCGTTTGCCGGCCTGTTGCCGGAAACGTGCGAGACAGCCGGATTGTTGCTGGCGTCGTCCGCGTGCGCCGCCGATCCGCTGCTGCGCGACAGCCAGGCGCTGCGGACGACGCTGTCAGTGTGCCTGCACGCGCAGGTTCCGATGCTGCTGGTCTGGGGCAAGCCGTCGCGCTGCATCTATAACGATGCCTGCATCGCGCTGCTGGGCGAACGCCACCCGGCAGCATTCGGCCAGCCATTGGCAGAGCTTGCAGACAGCGCGGAAGCCGACCGCACCTCTGCCGGGGCGCGTGCGGCATTGACGCTGTCGGCGTGGTCCTGCAGCCCGGTGCTGCATGCCGGCGAACATGTGGGCATGTTGTATGTCGCCAGCACCCCCGCCCCTGCTGCTGGGCCGACCCGTCGCGAGGCCGTGCCCGCGGCGGTTGCCCCCACACTCGATGAGTCATCGGCCTTCATGGCGGTGCTGCGTGGGCCCAGCTACATCGTCGAAAGCGCGAGTCAACGCTTCCACGAGCTGATCGGCCAGCGTCCGTTGCTGGGCCATCCATTACTCGAGGCGATGCCGGAAATCGCCGACAAGGGCTATCTCGAGCTGCTCGATGAGGTGAGACGCAGCGGCCGTCCTGTCATCGGCGAGTCGATGACCGCCCATCTGCAGCGTATGCCCGGCGATGCACTCGATCAGACCTTCGTGGATTTCCTGTATCAGCCGATGCGCGAGCGCGATGGCCGCCTCGATGCAATCCTGGTGCACGGACTCTCCGTCACCCAGCAACGCAGCATGGCAAGTCGCGACAGCTTCCTGCTGATGCTTGAAGACGCGTTGCAAAACGTTTCCGATCCGCGTCAGATCATCGATACCAGTGTGCGATTGCTGGGCGAACATCTGCAGGTCAATCGCTGCGCATTCGGCCTGGCGGCGGCCGACGGCAAAACCATGCACGTGATCAGTGACCATGTGCAGGACATGCCAAGCCTGCAAGGCGATTTTCCGCTGGAAGTGGCGCAAGGCCTGCGCGACGCCTTGTTGGAAAACCGCCCCTGGTTCACTACCGATGCGATGGCGCCCGGTGCACCGGACTATGTGGCGCAGCAGTACCGACGCTCCGGCCTACGCGCGTCGCTGGCGATTCCGCTGCACAAACACGGCCGCCTGGTTGCGGCCATCGGCGTGCATCAGCGCGCACCGCGGCGCTGGTTGCCCACCGAGATCGAAGTGGTCCGCCTGGTTGCGGCGCGCTGCTGGGAGTCCATGCAACGCGCCAAGGCGCAGCAACAACTGGCCGCCAACGAGGCACGGCTGCGCCGACTGGCCGACACACTGCCGCAGATCATCTTCATCGCCGACCCGGAGGGTCAGCCGCATTACTTCAATCGGCGCTGGTACGAATACACCGGACTGGATCCTGCCGACAGCCAGAGCGCTGCGTGGCATCGGGCGCACACCACCGATGGCCTGCAGCACTCCGCGCAGGCCTGGGCGTTGGCCATCGAGGGCGAGCGCGCCTACGAAATGGAGTGCGAACTGCAATGCCACGACGGCCAGCGGCGCTGGCATCTGGCGCGCGCCCTGCCCGTGCGCGGCGACGACGGCAGCATCAGCGAGTGGATCGGTACCTACACCGATATCCATGACCGGCGTGCATTCGAGCAACAGCTGCGCGAAAGCGAAGTGCGCTTCCGTGCCTTGTGCGAGACGGTGCCGGCGATGATCTGGATGGCCGATGCCCAGGGCGACTGCGTGTACTGGAATCCGCGCTGGTATCACTTCACCGGGCAGGCCGAAGACCAGGCGATGGACCAGGGCTGGTGGGATGTGATGCATCCCGACGATGCCGTGCGCGTACGCGACGCATTCGGACAGGCATTGGCGCAGCATGGCGAGTTCCTGGCCGAGTACCGCGTGCGTCGTCATGACGGGCAATACCGTTGGTGCATCGATACCGCATCGCCGCACTTCGCCAGCGACGGACGTTTTCTCGGCCACATCGGTTCGCTGACCGATATCTCCGAACGCAAGCACATCGAAGATGCCACCGCCTCCGACCGCGCCATCCTGAGCCTGATCACCACCGGCGCACCGCTACCGGCAGTGCTTGACGCCATTGCATCGAGCGTGGAAGCGCGTGGCGAGATTGCGCTGTATTGCGCGGTGATGGTGCTGGATGAAGTGCGCAAAACGCTGAGCTTCGGTTCTGCGCCGCATTTTCCGATCGAGTACCGCGGGCATTTCGAGGCCTCGCCGATCGGGCCGAACGGACCGCCCTGCGCGCGCTCGGCCTACCTCGGCCAGCAGGTGATCTGCGAAAACATCCAGGCAGACCCCAACTTCAGCGACCACCATGCGATTTCGGCGGCACTGGGCATCGTCGCCTGCTGCGTGACGCCCATCCTGGACAGCAACGGTCAGGTGCTGGGGACGCTCAACATCTACTACGACCGCGCTCACCTGCCCTCGCTGCGCGAGCAGGCGATGGCGCGCTCTGCCTCGCATCTGGCCGGCATCGTCATCGAACGCACGCACGTGGATGTCAAGCTCAAGCAATCGCTGCAAGCCGAGACCGCCGCACGCAGCCAGGCCGAGCACGCCAGCCGGGTCAAGGACGAGTTTCTGGCCACGCTCAGCCATGAATTGCGCACGCCGCTCAATGCCATCCTGGGCTGGTCGCGGCTGATGCAGTCGGAGCTGTTCGAGCCGGCCAATCTGGGCAAGGGGCTGATCATCATCGAACGCAGCGCACGCGCGCAGACGCAGATCATCGACGACCTGCTCGATATGAGCGCGATCCTGTCCGGCAAAATCCGCCTGCAGGCAGAGCACTTCGATATCGCAGGACTGATGCGCAGCACGGTGGAGTTGATGCAGCCGTCGGCATCGGCGCGCGACATCGCGCTGGAGCTGGATGCGCCCGGCGAAGGCGAGCTGTGGTTCTTCGGCGATGCCGGGCGCCTGCAGCAGGTGCTGTCCAACCTGCTCGGCAATGCACTGAAGTTCACCTCACCCGGAGGAACGGTGCGGGTGGGGCTGGACATCGAGGACGACCGGCTGCGGCTGTGCGTGCAGGACACCGGCATCGGGATCGCGGCCGAATTCCTGCCGCATGTATTCGACCGCTTTCGGCAGGCCGATGCCGGCACCACGCGGCGCGTGGGTGGGCTGGGGCTAGGCTTGTCGATCTCCCGTCAGTTGATCGATCTGCACGGCGGCAGCCTGGGGGCATCCAGTGCGGGCGAAGGCAAGGGCTCGACCTTCACCATCGTGCTGCCGTTCCAGCACGGGGTCAGCGATCTGCGCCCGGCGTCGGCCGAGTCGCTGCAGGTCGGTCCGCTGCCGCGCGATTGCCTCGGACGCCTGGATGGCGTGCGCCTGTTGCTGGTCGACGACGACCAGGATTCGCGCGAGGCGGTGGTGCAGTTCCTGACGCTTGCCGGCGCGCAGGTGCATGCGGCCGGCTCGGTGGAGGCGGCCGAGCAATGCCTTGCGGAGGCACCCTTCGACGTGCTGGTCAGCGATATTGCGATGCCGGCGCGCGACGGCTACGACCTGATCCGCACGGTACGCTCCGGTCGCGCGGACCTGCCCCGGCACATCCCCGCCATCGCTCTGACCGCCTACGTGCGCGAAGAAGACCGCGACCGCGCGGTACTTGCAGGATTCGATGCGCATATGGGCAAGCCGGTGGAGCCACCTGGTCTGGTCGACCTGATCGAGCGCCTGATCTTGCCGACGCGCACGGTACGCAGCGAGGCGTGAGATCGCCTGGAAACGCAGTAAAACAGCGTGGTCAACCGAGTACTGCTTGCAGCACACACACCGACCATCCCGACTGGTCCTTGCCCGCCCACCGTCGCGGGACCTTATGCGGCATGGATGCCGCGCAAGCGCCTACACGGACGTCCTTGCGGCGTGTCCTGCGACGGTGGGCGGGCAAGGGCCCTGCAGCAATGCCTCAGATCAGTCGCTTGACGACTGATCGTATCTGCATAAGCGCACCGCGATGGTCGGAGTGCACGGACCCCGCGGCCAAGTTGTAGATCAGCCTGCCCAAGCGCGATCCAATCGCAGCAGCGGACCCGCCGCCTTGCGAACGGGTCTATCTACACTGCCCAGCCACGCCAGGGCAGCCGCCTGGCACGCTGGCTCAGCTGCGCTTGGCGCGTGCGAACGCCGCGGCCAGCGCGTTGTCGGCCGGCGGCGCAGTGGTACGCGGCTTGCCGTTGCCCTGCGCCGGGCCACGCCCACCGCCACCATCGCGCCGGCCCTGCCCCGGGCCGCCGTTGCCGCGCTGATCGCGCGATTGGGCCGCGCCATCGGCTGGCGGTGGCGTATCGGACAGACGGCAGGTCAGTGCGATGCGTTTGCGCGCCACGTCCACTTCCAGCACCTTGACCTTGACGATGTCGCCGGCCTTGACCACATCGCGCGGATCCTTGACGAAGGTGTCCGACAACGCGGAGATGTGCACCAGACCATCCTGATGCACGCCGATATCGACGAACGCACCGAATGCGGCCACATTGCTGACCACGCCTTCGAGCACCATGCCGGGCGTGAGGTGCTTGATGTCCTCGATACCTTCGGCGAACTGTGCCGCCTTGAACTCGGGGCGCGGATCGCGGCCGGGTTTTTCCAGCTCCTTGAGGATGTCGCGCACGGTCGGTACACCGAACTGTTCGTCGGTGAACAGCTCCGGCTTGAGTCCGCGCAGAAAGCCACCGTCGCCCAGCAAGGCCTTGATCGGCCTGCCGGTGCTGCCGACGATGCGCTCGACCACCGGATAGGCTTCCGGATGCACCGCCGACACATCCAGCGGCTCGTCGCCATCGGCGATGCGCAGGAAACCGGCGCATTGCTCGAAGGTCTTGTCGCCCAGACGCGGCACCTTGAGCAGGTCCTTGCGGCGCTTGAACGGACCGTTGTCGTCGCGATGGCGCACGATGTTCTCCGCCACCGTGCTCGACAGCCCCGACACGCGCGACAGCAGCGCTGCCGACGCGGTATTGACGTACACGCCGACCGCATTGACGCAGTCTTCCACGCGCGCCTCCAGCGCCTTGGCCAACCGATACTGGTCCACATCGTGCTGGTACTGGCCCACACCGATCGCCTTGGGCTCGATCTTGACCAGTTCGGCCAGCGGATCCTGCAGGCGCCTTGCGATCGACACCGCACCGCGCAGCGACACGTCCAGGTTGGGGAACTCCCTGGCGGCGAACTCGGACGCCGAATACACCGACGCACCGGCTTCGCTGACCACGATCTTCTGCAACTTGCTCGCCCCGCACAGCGCGATCGCCTCCCCGGCGAGCTTGTCGGTCTCGCGGCTGGCGGTGCCATTGCCGATCGCGATCAGCTCCACGTTGTGCTGCAGGCACAGCTTCCTGATCGTCTGCAGCGACTGGTCCCATTGCCGCTTGGGCTCATGCGGGTAGATCGTCTCGGTGGCCACCAGCTTGCCGGTGGCATCGACCACGGCGATCTTGCAGCCGGTGCGGATACCGGGGTCGAGCCCCAGCACCACGCGTGGGCCGGCCGGCGCGGCCAGCATCAGGTCCTTGAGGTTGTCGCCGAACACGGCGATCGCCTCGGCCTCGGCCTTCTCGCGCGCCTGGTTGAACAGATCCAGCAGCAGATGCATGTGCAGCTTGGCGCGCCAGGTCAGACGGCAGGCATCCAGCAACCAGCGATCGGCCGGGCGGTTCTGGTTGGAGATGCCGGCATTGCGCGCCACACGGCCCTCGGCGTATTGATGGCCGGCCTCGGCATCGTTGCCCGGCTCCAGATCCAGATACAGGAATTCCTCGCGGCGCGCGCGAAACAGCGCCAACAAGCGGTGCGAGGGAATCTTGGACAGCGACTCGGCATGATCGAAGTAATCGCGGTACTTGGCGCCGGCCTCCTCCTTGCCCTCGGCAACGCGCGCGCGGATCACGCCGTTGTCGTTCAACCAGCTGCGCAGCTCGCCCACCAAGGCGGCATCTTCGCCCCAGCGCTCCATCAGGATGGCGCGTGCGCCCTCCAGCGCCGCCTTGATGTCGGCCACGCCCTTGTCTGCATCAATGTACGGTGCAGCAGCGACTTCCGGCGCCTGGTTCGGGTCGGCCAGCAGGCCGTCGGCCAGCGGCTCCAGGCCGGCCTCGCGCGCAATCTGCGCACGCGTGCGGCGTTTGGGCTTGTAAGGCAGGTACAGGTCTTCCAGCCGCGACTTGGTGTCGGCCGCCACGATCTCCCCGCGCAATTCGTCGTTGAGTTTGCCCTGCTCGCCGATGCTGGACAGGATCGCGGCGCGGCGCTCTTCCAGCTCGCGCAGATAGGTCAGGCGCGTTTCCAGATTGCGGAGCTGAGTATCGTCCAGCCCGCCGGTGACTTCCTTGCGGTAGCGCGCAATGAATGGAACGCTGGCGCCTTCGTCGAGAAGGGCGATGGCGGCACGCGCCTGGGCGGGTTGGGCACCGATCTCGTCGGCGATGGTGCGGGCGATTTGCTGGGCAAGCTGGCTGTCGTGCATGGCGGCGCGGCCGGAGCCGCTTCACTGAAAAAAGCATTTTCGCAGTGCTGGGCCGCTGCGGGAACCCGTTGACAGGATCGCCCTAAGCCTATGCCGACGCGTCTTTCGACATGTACAGACCCAACGGACGGTCGTCAGGCACGCAGGCGTGGATGGTGCGGAGGAATCTGAGTCCAGGAACGGTACATCCGGTACCGGATGCCTGGCACGCCCAGCTGGCAACAGGCGCAGCCCTCTGAGTGGCCGCTCTTTAGCTGGCGCGACCTGCGTAATGGGTCGCCGCGCGCTCGACCAGGATGCTTTCGTGCAGGGATTCCAACGCCATCACACGGATCTTTCCGACGTCCTTCAACGGCACCATGCGCTCGACATAGATCTCCGGGCCGGCGTCGGTCATCGCACGCGACTTGCTGAACCCGTAAGGCACAACGCCTTTGTCGCCATCTTTGCTGCCACCGACGTACAGAACGATCGACATGCCCACACCCTCGTTAACAACTGTGACTACGTTAGTGGCGCGAGCATAACGACCGTGCCGTGAGGAGCTTTCCACGCACGTTAACGCCGGCTGTTTGCGGTTTGGTGACGGCTGGATCCCCTCGCCGGTCTGCACGACCGCTTCACCCCGCCTGCCCGTCCAATTGCGCTCCGCCCGCACCTACGAAACCGCATGGACCTCAAAAGTGGCTACCCGTTCTGGTCGATCCGCAACGGTTTGATGCGCGCCTATCCGCGTCTGGAGCAGGACACCGATTGCGAGGTGGCCATCGTCGGTGGCGGTGTCACCGCCGCCCTGATCGCGCACGAGCTGCTCAAGCACGGGCACGAGGTGGTGGTGGTCGAGCAACGCGAGATCGGCTGGGGCAGCACCTCGGCCAGCACTGCCCTGCTGCAGTACGAAATCGACACGCCGATGATCGATCTGGCCAATCAATACGGCATGCCGGCCGCCGCGCTGGCATACGCCGCGTGCGCGCAAGCCATCCTCGACCTGCAAGGCCTTTGCAATACGCTGGGCGGCTGCGACTTCAGCCGTCAGGACAGTCTCTACTACGCCAGCCGGTCGCGGGATCTCGACGACCTGCGCGGCGAACTGGACATGCGAAAAGCCCACGGTCTTCCGGTCGAATGGATCGGGCGCGCGCCGTTGTGGCAGAACTACGGCGTGCGCTCCGAGGGCGCGATCCTCAGCCGTCTGGCCGCCAGCGTCGACCCCTATCGGCTGTGCTACCGCTTGTTTGCAGAAGGCGAACAATACGGTGCGCGCATCTACGATCGCACCACGATCGCCACCCTCACACCCCACGACCGGCATGTCGAGTTGCGTACCCGGGACGGGGTCGCGCTGCGCGCCCGGCATGTCGTCATGGCCGCAGGCTACGGAAACCAACAGTGGCTGTCGCAGCGCGTGGCACGCAATCGCAGCAGCTACGCATTCGTGACCGATCCCCTGCACGACGGCGAGATGGGCGCGCTCAAGCACACCATGATGTGGGAAACCGCGCGCCCCTATCTCTACCTGCGCAGCACGCCGGATGGACGCGTGGTGGCTGGCGGCGAAGACGACAATATCGATCTCCCCGCACGTCGCGATGCACGTGTCACGAGCAAGCTTAAGACGCTGCTGAAGAAGATCCACCAGACGATGCCGGACATATGCCTGCGTCCGGCATTCGCCTGGGGCGGCACCTTCGCCGAAACCGCCGATGGACTACCGTTCTTCGGCCCACATCCCGAACATGGGCCGCGGGTGTCGTTCGCGATGGCTTACGGCGGCAACGGCATCACCTACAGCGCGATCGGCGCGGGGCTGCTGCGCGCGCAACTGGAAGGCAGGCCTCACCCGTTGTCGGAACTGTTCGGTTTTTCGCGATTACGCTGAAGTCCCCACGGCCACCAGCCGTGGCCATGCATCGCATACGCATCGGCGGCCCGTTCCAGCGGGTTGCGTACATGGATGCCGCCGCACAGGAAATACACCGGCAAGAACAGCGGGCCAAGCAGCATGTACTGGTAGACATGCGCACGCTCGTGGTCGCCCAGGCGCACCGGCGGGTGCCGACAACGCCCGGCGGCATGCGCATACGTGCTGCATTGCAGATCGAGCGAGGCGCCCTTGAGCAGGATCACGTTGCCCAGCGTCATCGCCCCGCCCGGTCCCCATGGCCAGGCATGGAACACCAAGGCGAGTTCCTCACCGGACCAGCGCGGACGCGCGCCAAAGCAGCTTCCCGTGGCACCGATCGCAAGACCGAGCAAGGTGTTGGGCAGCGTCCACAACGCGCCCAGCACCTGCACGGCAGACCACCGGCGCCGGCCGGGCGTCAATCGGCCTGGTTGGGGATCAGCAGCCACAGGATCAGATAGACCAGGATGCCGGGAAACGCGGCCGAAGCGATCGACACGATCACGAACAGGATCCGTAACAGCGTGGAGCTCCAGCCGAACCGGCGCGCGATGCCGCCGATAACGCCGGCGATCATGCGATCGTTGAGGGAACGGGACAATGCGGTGGTCGTGGCCATGGAAGGCTCCTTCGAACGTGATGCCCAGTCTAAAAAGCGCAGCGACAGCGCGTCGTGATGGCTGCGGCTGCTTGTCCCAGGTGCAGCGCAACGCGAAGTCGCATTACGCGTTGCCGCCACGCTCCTGCAACCAGCGGTGGATCGCCACCGGCACCTCGCGCTGCGCACGTCCGGAAACATAGATGCCGATATGCCCGCCGCGGAAACTCAGCTCGGTGTAGTCGTCGCTGCCGACCAAACCGCGCAATGCACGCGAGGCGTCGGGCGGTACCAGATGATCGTGTTCGGCGTAGATGTTGAGCACCGGCATGTCCACCGCCCGCAGATCGACCGCCTCCCCGCCGATGCGCACCTGCCCGCTCACCAGCCCATTGCGCTGATAGAACTGGGTGACGAACTCGCGGAAGGCCTCGCCGGCCAGATCGGGCGAATCAAAGATCCACTTCTCCATGCGCAGGAAATCTTCCAGTGCCTGCTTGTCGTCGAGGATGTCGAGCAAGCCCACGTACTTCTGCAGGTTCAGCCGGAACGGCTTGAGCATCAGGTAACTGGCGTTCATCAGATCCGCCGGCACGTTGCCCATGGTGTCCACGAACAGATCCACATCGACCATGCGCGCCCAGTTGGAGAGCATGTTGTCGGGGGTGTGGAAATCCACCGGCGTCACCATGGTGATCAGGTTGCGTACCTTCGGCCGCTGCAGCGCCGCATAGCACAGCGCAAACGTGCCGCCTTGGCAGATGCCGAGCACATCGACCGCCTCCAGCCCGGACTGCGCGCGCAGGTGATCCACCGCGCCATCGATGTAACGCAGCAGATAGTCCTCCAACGTGAGGTAACGCTCGGAACGGTCCGGGTAGCCCCAATCCAGCACGTAGACGTCCTGGCCGTGGCCCAGCAGGCCCTTGACCAGCGAGCGGTCGGCCTGCAGATCGACCATGTAGGGGCGGTTGACCAGCGCGTAGACGATCAGCAGCGGCGTCCTGGCCACCGGCGCCTGCTCGCCGACAAAGCGGTACAGCACCACCTTGCCGTCGCGCCAGATTTCCTCGCGCTCGGTCACGCCGTAATCCACGTCTTCCACGCCGGGCAGCAGCTTGAGCCCTTCGCGCAGCTTGCGCTGCATCGACAAGGTTTCCTGCATCAGGTCTTCGGCGCTGAATCCCAACGGGCCTTTCATGCCTGCGCTCCACGTGACTTGCGTGCGGCCGGCGTGCCGGCGGATGTGCCGGCGGATGGCCTGGAGGCGGCGCCTTTGGCCGCCTTTGTGTTCTTGGCTGGGGCGGTTTTCGCTGACGGTTTCCTGGCCGACTTGGTCGCCGCTGGCGGCTTGGACGCGGCCTCCGCCCTGGCGGCCGGCGCAACCGGATCAGCCGCCGCCGCGGGCTTGCCGGACGGGCTGGTGGCGGCGCGCAGCATGCGCCGCACCGCACGCTCCAGCTCGGCAATGCGGCGGTGCGCGGCGTCCATCTCCGAACGCGTCGGCATCCCGAAACGCTCGCTCAACTGCTCCACCTCTTCCTGCAGCGCGGCGCGCAAGCGCATATGCGCGTTGGCGAAGCCGCCGTAGACCTCGCGAAACTGATCGGACAAGGCGACATCGGCATACGACTCCTCGGCGGCCTCGATCCACAGGTCGAACAAGGCACGCGCACTGGTCAACTGACTACCGCTGCTTTCGTGCTCGCCCAGCTTGGAGGCAAACCGCCCGAACGCCTGTTCGATGGCCGACTTGAGTTGTTCGCCATAGGCCTGCGACTGCACCTGGTAGTCCTGCTGCGCACGGGCCAGCGTCTGCAGGCGGGCCTGGTGATTGCGGTTCACGCCGAACGCCGGCATGTCCAGCCACGGCGCGTTTTCTTCCCGCCACTTCGCCAAGGCCTGCGCGGCGTCCTGCAGCCACGGGTCGAAGCCGCCCGGGCTGCCGCCACGCAGCGAGCCCAGCGTCCACTGCATCAGCTGCTCACCCTGCCCCTGCACGGCACGCCGCCAGGCCTCGGAGACTTCGTTGGCCGAAGTGTCGCGCCCGGCAAACTGCGCGGCCACCTGCTGCATGGTGCCGAACCAGTCGCCGGCCTGATGACGGAAGCGGTCGATCGCCTCCTGCGCCTGCGGTGCGGCCTGGGTGGGCAGCAGTTGCGACCACCAGTCCATCGCCTTGCGCCAATCCTGCGGTGGCTCGGTGCCCGGCCCCGTCCCGGGAACGGCGCCAGGCTGCGCAGCGTGGCCGGATTGGCCGTGGCGCAAGGCATCTCCCCAGGCGCTCCAGTACTGGCGCGCCTTGTCTTCGAAGTTGCCGTTGTCCGAACCGCTGGTTGCCATGATCCCCTTCCCGTGACTGTCCGCCAGCCATCCTACCGCGTGTGCCCGGCTGTACCGCTCAGGGTTTGGGGATGCGCAGCGTCTTGCTGATCATCAGCGAGCCGGACACCGCAAACAGCAGCACCAACGGATGAAACTGCCACGGTCCGAGCTGCCACTGCCCCCACCACAAGTTCTGGCCGATATGGCCGCTGCTGGCGGCCACCGCCAGCAGGATCACCAGCAGCAGACTGGTGGGAATCGGGGTGCCTTCGAAATACGGCACCTTGTCGGCTGCGCCGGCGATCTCTTCGGCGGTCACGTTGTAGCGCGCCAGCCGGCTGACGCCGCAGCAGACGAAATAGCTCAGCACCAGCCAGTCCCAGCCGCCACGCATGCCGCAGGCATAGCCCAGCGCTGCCGGCGCCACCCCGAACGAGATCACATCGGCCAGCGAATCCAGCTCGCGGCCCAGGGTCGAGGACGCCTTGCGCCAGCGCGCCACGTGCCCGTCCAGCGCATCGAACACGAACGCCAGCGGGATCAGCGCCATGCCCAGCAGCAGGTCGCCGCGATAGCCCTCCTGCAGGAAGCGCATCGACGCAAACACCGCGCCGGTGCCGCAGAAGGCGTTGGCCAGGGTGAACCAGTCCGCGAGTTGGAAATCGCGCAGCATCGAGAAATGGCGTTTCATGCGCAGCCTGAGGTGATCGAGGCGCAAAGGGTAACGCGCGCACGCCATGCAGGCGACCGTTTCGCGCTATCGGCTAGGCTGGCGATCAGCGTGGCCGCTCCGGCCGGGCACGATCGACGACGAGGACGGCATGAAGCGCAGCATCCTGATCACCGGCGCAGGCAGTGGCATCGGCGCCGGCGTCGCCACCGAACTGGCTGCCGACGGCCACCATCTGATTGTCAGCGATATGGACCTGGCGGCAGCCGAACGCACGGCGCAGAGCCTGCGCGACGCCGGTTGCTCGGCCGAAGCGCTGGCGCTGGACGTGACCGATGACCACAGCATCGCGCAGGCCTTGGTGCGGGCAACGCGTGCGCCGCAGGTGCTGGTCAACAACGCCGGGCTGCAGCAGGTTGCCGCGCTGGAAGATTTCCCGATGCAGCGCTGGGCCTTGCTGGTGGACGTGATGCTGACCGGCGCCGCCCGGCTTAGCCGTGCGGTCCTGCCCGGCATGCGCGCGGCCGGCTATGGGCGCATCGTCAACATCGGCAGCATCCACTCGCTGGTCGCCAGCCCTTACAAGAGTGCGTATGTCGCCGCCAAGCACGGCCTGGTCGGCCTGGCCAAGGTCATCGCACTGGAAACCGCCGACTGCGACATCACCGCCAACACGCTATGCCCCAGCTATGTGCGCACTCCGCTGGTGGAGCGCCAGATCGCCGACCAGGCGCGCACGCGCGGCATTGCCGAAGAGGCGGTGATCCACGATGTGATGCTCAAGCCGATGCCCAAGGGCGTCTTCATCGACTACGACGAACTCGCCGGCACGGTCGCGTTCCTGATCTCGCATGCCGCGCGCAACATCACCGGGCAGGCGATCGCCATCGATGGCGGCTGGACTGCGCAATAAGCACGGCTGGCGAAATTTTCACCAGCCGACGTGACCGCCTTGCGCCGTAAGGCGCGCGCGCAGTTGTCCACAGACTTGCGCAGGATTCATCCACAGCGGGTGTGGAGAAATGCACGAAGCAGAATGCAGCCGGCATGCCGCCACAGCGTGCAGCGCCGGCTTGCGCTTGCGCTGGCTAATCCGACCGCGTGCGCATTGCCGGCAGCAGACCGAACGCGATCAGCGACGGGAGGCAAAGCGGAAGTTTGCTACTTCGGTGATCGCGCCAGCCAGCAGCAACAGCCGCGCTCGCCTGGGCGGCGGCGCAGTCCCTCAATCCCCGCTCAGATGCGCGAATACGTCCACGATTGCATGCGCCCGTCGCGATACGGCATCACGCCATGAAACGGACGCGGGTCGCCATCAAAGACCAGAGGCAGGAAATTGCGGTCGCCCTCCCACATCGGCACCTGGTCCATGCGGTCGATTGCCACCCATTCCAGCGTGCCTTCCGGGTTGGAGGCCTGCGGCTCGCCTTTGAAGCTGCGGATCAGGAACACGAAGCCCAGCCAGTCCTCGCCGTGCTTGCCGAAGCCCGGCCAGCTGATGGTGCCGCGCAGTTGCATGTCGCCACACTCCACGCCGGCCTCTTCGCGAATCTCGCGGCGCATGCCGGCCAGCACGTCTTCGTCCGCTTCCACCTTGCCGCCGAGCCCGTTGTACTTGCCCAGGTGCTGATCGCCGGGGCGGGCATTGCGATGGATCATCAATACCTGCGTGCCGTCGGGCGACAACAGGTAACCGAGCGTGGCGACGATGGGGGTGTAGGGCATGGCGGGCGCGCTAGAATCGAGCGCATCAGTATGACCGATGCCGCGCAAACGACGCGACGCAGCCTCAGCCGACGGCGGCGTGCGAGCCGGGGCGCGGTGGCGCGACGTTGTCGGTATCCAAACGCAAGGTGGCCACGCCATGACCGCGCTCGGCCAGATAGTCCAACCACTTGCCCAGGAATGTGTTCATGCGCATGCGGTGGCTGATCAGTTCGGCCGGCGGCGGGAACATGCCCATCACGTCCTGCCAGCGACGGCCGACGTAGCAATGGGTGGTCTCGGCTTGGCGGGCATCGCGGTACAGGCGCACATAGGCCGACGGGTCCGGCTCGCCGGTCACCGGGTCGCACAGGTCGTAGGTCAGCCGCAGCTCGACCGTGTAACGGTGACATTCGATCACGTCCAGACGCAGGTCCAGGCCATCGCCGATCGACGACACATAGGAGCCGGGAGCGAGGTCGGCCGGTGCGAACAGCCGCGTCAGGTGCTGGAAGTTCTCTGCGTACAAGCCCATCAGCCAGCCGAACCGGCTCAACTTGGGGATGCGTTCGAGTTTACTCAGTGCTTGCGCCATGAACCGATCCTACACGCTGCGCTGCCACACGGGCAGCATTGACGACCAGCCATGGGCAGGCCTAACTTGGCGGAGCACTGCTCCGCCCGCTTTGTTTGCCTGAAGCTTGCCAACGGACCGCAGGACCTCACGGCCACCCGGATCCTGAACGCGCCATGCGCGTGTGCAATCCCCAATCCCGCCACACCAATCCCCACCTCAAAACATCTCGCGCTGCAGCCCCAGGGTGGACAACACCTTGCTGGAAATTTCCTCGATCGAGGTATTGGTGGTGCTCAGGGTCGGAATGCGCTCCATCTGGAACATGCGCTCGGCGGTGGACACCTCGCGCCGGCAGGTCTCTGCCGCGCTGTAACGCGAATTGGCGCGCCGCTCCTGGCGGATCTGCTGCAGCCGCTCAGGATCGATGGTCAGGCCGAACAACTTGCTGCGGTAATTTCGCAGGCGCGGCGGCAGACGCTCGCTTTCCAGGTCTTCCTCGGTCAACGGATAGTTGGCGGCGCGGATGCCGTAATGCAAGGCCAGGTAGATGCAGGTCGGCGTCTTGCCGGCACGCGATACCGCCACCAGGATCACGTCGGCCTCGTCGTAACTGAGTGCGATGCCGTCATCGTGGCTCAGCGCGAAATTCATTGCGTTGATGCGGCGGTGGTAGGTCTCGAAGTCCACCATGCCGTGCGCACGCCCTACGCGCGAATGCCGCGGCGCGTTGAGCTCGCGCTCCAACGGTTCGATGAAGGGCGCGAACACATCCAGCATCAAGGCGCCGCTTTCGGCGAGGATCATGCTCAACTGGGGATCGACGCAGGAATTGACCACCACCGGGCGCACCTGGTACCGCTCGCCTGCCGCGCGCACCCGAAGTGCCGCATCGCGTGCTTTTTCTGCATCGTCAATGAACGACATGCGGTCAGTCACGAAGTTGAACCCGCTGAACTGCGTGAGCAGGCTATGCCCAATCGTTTCAGCGGTGATACCGGTTCCATCGGAGACGTAGAACACCGGTCGAATTGTTGACATCAAGACCACCTCTTTGAACTGGTGTCCAAAACTTACGGGTTCATGCTTGTGCAGATTCCGCTGTGCACTGCATCATAGCGGCTTCTTCCTACGGACGCGGCCATCCAGCCCGCTCGGGCGATGGCCATACGGAGCATCGCGCTTGAACGAGAATATCCTGTGGTTGCATGAGCTACGCCTGGCCGACCTGGCCCGCGTAGGCGGTAAGAATTCCTCGCTCGGCGAGATGATCGGCAACCTGGCCGGACTTGGCGTCTCGGTTCCCGGTGGATATGCGACCACTGCCGAAGCTTTCAAGGACTTCATCGCGCATAACGATCTGTCCAAGCGCATCTTCGACAAGCTGGCAACGCTGGACGTCGAAGATGTCACCGCCCTCACCGTGGCCGGCAAGGAGATCCGCGACTGGGTGATCGATGCGCCGCTGCATCCGGAACTGGACCGCGATATCCGCACCGCGTATGCGCAGCTGTGCGCGGAAAACGGTGGGGGCGAGGTGGCCGTGGCGGTGCGTTCTTCCGCAACCGCCGAAGACCTACCCGATGCCTCGTTCGCCGGCCAGCAGGAAACCTTCCTCAATGTGACCGGTGCCGACGATGTCGTGCACAAGGTCAAGGAAGTGTTCGCCAGCCTCTACAACGACCGCGCGATCGCCTACCGCGTGCATCATGGCTTCAAGCACGAAGACGTGTTCCTGTCGGCCGGCGTGCAGTTGATGGTGCGCTCGGGCGTCGGTGCGGCCGGCGTGCTGTTCACGCTGGACACCGAATCGGGCTTCCGCGACGTGGTGTTTGTCACCTCCAGCTTCGGCCTGGGGGAGATGGTCGTGCAGGGCGCGGTCAACCCGGACGAGTTCTACGTCTACAAGCCCACGCTGACCGCAGGCAAGCCGGCGATCCTGCGCCGCTCGCTCGGCAGCAAGGCGATCCGCATGGTGTACTCGGATGTGCCCGGCGAACGCGTGCGCACCGAGGACACCCCGGTGGAACTACGCAGCACCTTCTCGATCAGCGACGAAGATGTGCAAGAGCTTTCCAAGCAGGCGCTGGTGATCGAAAAGCATTACGGCCGCCCGATGGATATCGAGTGGGCCAAGGACGGTGTCAGCGGCAAGCTGTTCATCGTGCAGGCGCGTCCGGAAACCGTGAAGTCGCGCAGCCATGCCACCCAGATCGAGCGGTTCTCGCTGGAAGCCAAGGACGCCAAGATCCTGGTCGAAGGCCGTGCGGTGGGCGCCAAGATCGGCAGCGGTGTGGCACGCGTGGTGCGCTCGCTGGACGACATGAATCGCGTGCAGGCCGGCGACGTGTTGATCGCCGACATGACCGATCCCGATTGGGAGCCGGTGATGAAGCGTGCCTCGGCCATCGTCACCAACCGCGGCGGCCGCACCTGCCACGCGGCGATCATCGCGCGCGAACTCGGCGTACCGGCCGTGGTCGGCTCGGGCAATGCCACCGATGTGATCAGCGATGGCCAGGAAGTGACGGTAAGCTGCGCCGAAGGCGACACCGGCTTCATCTACGATGGTCTGCTGCCATTCGAGCGCACCACCACCGACCTGGGCAACATGCCGCCTGCCCCGCTCAAGATCATGATGAATGTGGCCAACCCGGAGCGTGCGTTCGACTTCGGCCAGCTGCCCAACGCCGGCATCGGCCTGGCGCGTCTGGAAATGATCATCGCCGCGCATATCGGCATCCATCCAAACGCGTTGCTGGAATACGACAAACAGGACGCCGACGTCCGCAAGAAGATCGACGCCAAGACCGCCGGCTACGGCGATCCGGTGAGCTTCTACGTCAATCGCCTGGCCGAAGGCATCGCGACGCTGACCGCCTCGGTGGCGCCGAATACGGTGATCGTGCGCCTGTCGGACTTCAAGTCCAACGAGTACGCCAACCTGATCGGCGGCTCGCGTTACGAGCCACATGAAGAGAACCCGATGATCGGCTTTCGCGGCGCCAGCCGCTATGTCGATCCGTCCTTCACCAAGGCCTTCTCGCTGGAGTGCAAGGCGGTGCTGAAGGTGCGCAACGAGATGGGCCTGGACAACCTTTGGGTGATGATCCCGTTCGTACGCACGCTGGAAGAAGGCCGCAAGGTGATCGAGGTGCTGGAGCAGAACGGACTCAAGCAGGGCGAGAACGGCCTGAAGATCATCATGATGTGCGAACTGCCGTCCAATGCGCTGCTGGCCGACGAATTCCTGGAGATCTTCGACGGCTTCTCGATCGGCTCCAACGATTTGACCCAGCTGACCCTGGGCCTGGACCGCGATTCGTCGATCGTGGCGCACCTGTTCGACGAGCGGAATCCGGCGGTCAAGAAGCTGCTGTCGATGGCGATCAAGTCGGCGCGCGCCAAGGGCAAGTATGTGGGTATCTGTGGCCAGGGTCCTTCGGATCATCCGGAACTGGCCGAGTGGCTGATGCAGGAAGGGATCGAGTCGGTGTCGCTGAATCCTGACACCGTGGTCGACACCTGGCTGCGTCTGGCCAAGTTGAAGAGCGAGAGCTGATGGGCATGTTGGGGGCGGTGTCGGCGGCGGCTGCGGGAGCAGTCGCCGCAAGGCCGGTGGTGGCCAAGGCCACGGAACCGGCGTTCAACTGGGCCAACATCCCGTGGGCGCAATACGCGCTCAACTGGGGGTTGGCCCTGCTGATCCTGGTGGTCGGCATGTGGCTGGCCAAGCAACTCAGCCAGTGGCTGCACCGTGCGCTGACCCGCGCCCGCGTCGAGATCACCCTGACCAACTTCCTGCGCAACGTGTTGTATGCGTTGTTGCTGGTGCTGGTCTTCGTCAGTGCGTTGAGCAAGATCGGCGTGCCGCCGACCTCGCTGATCGCAGTGCTGGGTGCGGCCGGTCTGGCAGTCGGTCTGGCGTTGAAGGATTCGCTGTCCAACATCGCTGCAGGCGTGATGCTGATCGTGCTGCGGCCGATGCGTGATGGTGACCATGTGGTGATTGCCGGCCAGGAAGGCATTGTGGATGAAATCCGGATCTTCCAGACCCGGATCCGCTCGTTCGACGAACGCATGATCACCTTGCCCAACAGCACCATCACCACCTCACCGATCGTCAACTACAGCACCCTGCCCAACCGGCGCCTGGAAGTGACGGTGGGTGTGGGCTACGAAGACGACCTGAAGAAAGCCCAGCAACTACTGCTGCAGATTGCCAAGGACAATCCCAACATCCTGGAGTCGCCGGCGCCGTTTGTGCAGGTCACCAATCTGGGCGAGAGCACGGTCGATCTGATGTTGTTTGCCTATGCGACCAACGGCAATTTCGGCGCAGCCAAGAGCACCACGCTGGAACAGATCCGCAATCAGCTACTCGAAAACGGACTCAATATTCCGTATCCGCAGCGCGACCTGCACGTGTATCACCACGATGCCGACGGCAAGCCCATTTCGGATCTGTTGCTGAAAGGCATCGCCGACGATGGCGATTTGAGCAAGGGACCGCCGTTGGCGCGCTGATGCACTCAATGGCGTGATGGAAAAGCAGAAGGCCGCATCGAACGATGCGGCCTTTTTTTTGGATGCGTTGCCACCGAGTGGCGTCTAGCCTGCGCGGTCGGCGGCCATTGTTGCCTGATGCACGCCTTCGCCTCGTACGCGACTGGACGCCGGCGACACGCCTACGGCGTGCAATGCCGCCGTAACCGACCAGCACTCAACCCTGCACGTCGGCCTGGGAATCGCCGCCCAACGCGCCCATGAACTGACGGTAGTGGCGCAGCTCGTCGATCGAATCGCGCACATCGCTCAAGGCGGTGTGGGCCGAGCTCTTGGCAAAACCGCTGGCCACCGTCGGCGCCCAACGCCGTGCCAGCTCCTTGATGGTGGACACGTCCAGGTTGCGGTAGTGGAAGTAGCGCTCCAGGCGCGACATCTGGCGGTGCAGGAAGCGGCGGTCCTGGCAGATCGAGTTGCCGCACATCGGCGAGGCGCCGGCGCGGATCCACTCGCTCAGGAAGGCTACCGTCTGCGCTTCGGCCTGGGCGTGGGTGACCTGGCTGTCGAGCACGCGCTGCCACAGCCCCGAACGGCGGTGTTGATTGCGGTTCCACTCGTCCATGGCTTCCAGCGTGGCCAGCGGGTGGGCGATGGCCAGTTCCGGCCCTTCGGCAAGCACGTTCAACTGCGCATCGGTCACGATGGTGGCGATCTCGATGATGGAATCGCGATCGGTATCCAGGCCGGTCATTTCCAGATCGATCCAGATCAGTCGGTCGTTGCCTGCAAGGGTGTCTGCCATGTCGCCGTCCTGTGGAGGGCCGTCGCCGGCCGGATGCTGAAGGGCGCGCATCATACCGCGGCCGCGCCGCTCAGGGCGCAAGGGGTGGCTTGCCGCGCTTGGCCCTGAAGTAATTGGTCAGCCGCAGACCCGCCTCGGCGGCCAGTACGCCACCGCTGACCTGCACGCGGTGGTTGTGGCGCGGATCGGCGGGCAGGTCGAACACGCTGCCGCAGGCGCCGGTCTTGGGGTCGCTGGCGGCGAACACCACCCGCGCGATGCGTGCGTGGACCATCGCCATCGCGCACATCGCGCACGGCTCCAGCGTGACATACAGCGTGCAGCCGAGCAGCCGGTGGTTGGCCAGGCGGCGGCCGCCTTCACGCATGGCCATGATCTCGGCATGTGCGCTGGGATCGTGGCTGGCGATATTGAAGTTCCAGCCCTCGCCCAGCACCGTGCCTCCGGCATCGATCAGCAGCGCGCCGACCGGGATCTCGTCAAAGTCGCGTTCGGCACGCTCGGCCAGTTGCAGGGCGCGTTGCATCCACTGTTGGTCGATAAGCGCCTGCGCCGCGTCGACCGCGGTCTCCACCGGCATGCTCACGCGGCGCTGCCGCCCTGGCGATCCAGGAACGCGGCGAATGCCGCCACGGTGGCTTCGCTGACATGGTGCTCGATGCCTTCGGCGTCGCGGCGCGCGGTGGCCTCGTCGATGCCCAGGGCGAGCAGGAAACGTTCGACGATCTGATGGCGCTGCCGGCTGGACGCCGCCAGCGCCTCGCCGGCCGGGGTCAGGAACACCCCGCGGTACGGGCGCTGCACCACCCAGCCGTCGCGCACCAGCCGCTTGAGCATCTTGGCCACGGTCGGCTGCGCCACGCCCAGGCGCGCGGCGATATCGACCTGACGCGCCTCGCCGCCGTCGACCAGCAGGTCGGAGATCAGCTCCACATAGTCCTCGACCAGCTCGGCGCGGCGCGCTTCGCGCACTTGACGGAAGCTCTCCATATGCACCTGTGCGTCGATCAGCGCCGGCGCGGCTGCTTCCAGCTTTTCGCTCTTGCCCACCCTCATCCTCGTCATCACGTCCGGCGCGACTGCCGGGATGCGTAGTTTGAAGCACGCAGCCGATCATTACGATTTAGATTGCCAATGCTCAACAGCATAGCAGTTGCTATATCATCGGTACGAACCTCAGCCAGCCTGCTTCCGCATGTCCGTCGATTTCCATCCTCACGCAGCCTCGCCCCTCCCCTCGCCGGCCGCGGCCATTGGCGGGCTGGGCGATCACCACGCCAGCATCGCCGTGCCCAAGGGCGGCCCCTGGTGGTTCCGGCTGCTGGCGTTTCTGGGTCCGGGCTACATGGTGTCGGTCGGGTACATGGACCCGGGCAACTGGGCCACGGACCTGGCCGGCGGCTCGCAGTTCGGCTATCTGCTGCTGTCGGTGATCCTGCTGTCCAACCTGATGGCGATCGTGCTGCAGAGCCTGTCGGCGCGGCTGGGCATCGCGACCGGGCTGGACCTGGCACAGGCCTGCCAGGCACGTTACCCGCGCGGGGTGAACCGGGCGCTGTGGGGCATCTGCGAACTGGCCATCATCGCCTGCGATCTGGCCGAAGTGATCGGCACCGCCATCGCATTGAAGCTGTTGTTCGGCATTCCGCTGACCATGGGCGCCATCATCACCGCGGTGGATGTGGTGCTGGTGCTGTTGCTGATGAACCGCGGCTTCCGCGCGCTGGAAGCGTTCGTAATCGCACTGCTGTTGATCATCTCCGTGTGCTTCGGCATCCAGATCGCGCTGGCGGCACCGCCGATCGCAGCCGTGCTGGGCGGCTTCATTCCGCGTGCGCAGGTGGTCACCGACCCGCATGCGCTGTATCTGGCGATCGGCATCATCGGTGCGACGGTGATGCCGCATAACCTGTACCTGCATTCGTCGATCGTGCAGACACGTGCGTACCCCCGCACCGATGTGGGTCGCAGGTCGGCACTGCGCTGGGCAGTGACCGACAGCACCGTGGCGTTGATGTTCGCGCTGTTCATCAACGCCTCGATCCTGATCCTGGCGGCGGCGGTGTTCCATGCGCAGGGCCGCACCGACGTGCAGGAAATCGAACAAGCCCATGCCCTGCTCGCGCCGATGCTGGGCATGGGCCTGGCATCGACGTTGTTTGCGGTGGCGCTGCTGGCCTCCGGCATCAATTCCACCGTCACTGCCACGCTGGCCGGGCAGATCGTGATGGAAGGCTTTCTGCAGCTGCGGCTGCCGCCGTGGCTGCGCCGTCTGCTGACGCGCGGCATCGCGATCGTGCCGGTGGTGATCGTGACCGGGCTGTATGGCGAGGCCGGTACCGCGCGGTTGTTGGTACTGAGCCAGGTGGTGCTGTCGATGCAGCTGCCGTTTGCGGTAATCCCGTTGGTGCGCTTCGTGTCGGATCGCGACTTGATGGGTGCACTGGTGGCACCGCCATGGCTGGTGCGCATCGCCTGGGTCATCGCGGCGGTGATCGTCGGCTTGAACCTGAAGCTGCTGTGGGATATCGCGCTGCATTGACGCGATGCAAGGAGCGAGGCCATGTCCGCTGAACTCCGTTCGCCAACCGACGCGCTGCGCGAACGCGAGGCGCTGGTACTGCAGGAGCGTCCGGCTCGTTCAACGTCACCGAAATGCACCACCCCTGCATCAACAGCGCCTTGCGGCGCCGTTGTCGTTCAACTCACTCCCACTCGATCATCAACAAGCCACGCAGACCCGCGTGGCTTAAGGGATTTTCAGTGATCGACATGAGCCTCTACCGTCGCTCTTACCGTCAGAAGCGCAGTTCTTTTGCTGGCGCGGGAGATGGAGCGATTTTTTGCGGGGCGACGACTCTAGGCAACGGCATCATCGATCACGTAGCAAGAATACAGGAGACGGCGAGGCCTTGTCCCCTCCCCTGATTTTTTGCCGGTCAGCCTACACTCGCCTTAACAACTTCTCGATAGCGGCGGCCACTGCTCCCAAGGCGTTGATGACGCCGTCCAACACGAAATCGAGTGCCCGTCCGTAGCCTGCGTTGACGTTAGCTGTATCGAAGCCAAGCCGCCGCAAGGTCGTCAAGCACTGCTCCACTGCCTCGTGCGCATCGGCGATTCTGAGATCGTTGTTCAAGAACAAGGGGGCTATGGCTTCATTGCGATCGTTCCAACCCTCTGGTTCTTTGCCTGAGGCAAAGGCATCGCCCGCCTCCTCGTGAGCATTCAGCCTTTCGATGATGTTCAGAAGAGCCTGCAGCAACCGAACGCTTCCCAGCTCCTTGACAGCTCCCTTCGGACACCCAGTTCGCTCCAACAATGACTTGAGGTGGCCGTTTGGAACGCGCTGCCACACCTCGTGCAAGCCTTTGCAGCGAGCGAGGAACATCTGCTGCGTCATGCTCAGCGGAGCAACCTGGGCCAACCGACCGAGCGCCGGATAGGCCAGCCAACCATTAGCTGCCACCTCTGCACGATCAAAGCCGGTCAGCTCTACTGCTGACTTGTTCAATCCCACGGTTGCACCGAGCGCGGAAAGGCCATCGCCCAATCGTAGAAGCACATCGAGCAGCCGCTGCACCTTGGCGACCACATGCTCTTCTTCCAGATCCACGTGCGCCAAGTCGGCCGGATCGATCGCAAATGATCGAGCATGCACGATTTCGCGATCTGGCTTTGGCTTATACAACTCGCGCATCGGCACTTGAATGAGATTTCTTCCGACTCGCCGGCATTCAGTAAAACTCCACTGCCCCCGGTACGATGGGCTACAGGACCATCTATCCCAGACATGAGCTGGCGTCGAGTCGTAGAAAACACTCTGTTCGTACTTCTCGAGAAACCGATCGTTAAGATAGACCGGGTCGTGTCCCACCAAGGCGTTCGCGCGCGCGTGAGTCATGGGCTCAGCATCGCCAGGCCACTGAATGCCTTCAGCGGTCTGCTCTGGACAGAGATCTGGCATCACCGCCTCGACCGAAGCCCATAGCTGAAGCAGAAGCCTGCCCCTGTGCTCGCGGATGTCCAATTCATGCCAAGCGACCCCTTCGGCGGGCTTGCGAACTACATGAGACTCTCCTCCCATGATTGCGCGGACTTCCGGGACGTCTGGTAGTAAGGCTGAGTAGTAGAAGATCCGCACGCCCCGAGCGACACGCAGCCAAAGGTAGCGACGAAGGTACTCATTCGACATGCGCCAACTGACTGATCTCTTCAAGCTCCAGTGATAGTCACTGGACACCTCTCCCTCTGCCACACCAATCTCTGGGAGGCCCAGGTCGTCGTAGACCAGACGTTGCTGATCATTCCCGACACAACGGGGTGTCAATCCAAGCGTCATCCAGACTTTCTCAGCTAGATTGAAGGTGTAGAAAGAGCCATTACCCCACGCCGCAACAATGTAGTCATACCCCGATATTGACGGAGAAAAATTGGCGGAGCAGCCACGCTTATCACCTGCAGGAACGGAATATTCGACTACACCATTGGCGGCTTCAGATGGAACTTCTATGGGCCCCTCATCCAGCCCGGGAACCACTGCCATTAGCAGATGTAGGTGTTCGGCTTGCTCCCCATGTGGATCGGATTCGTGCATGGAGGCCACCTCCACGACTTGGTCTGGCGACAGGCCGACAGGCTCCAGCAGGCCGCGCAGCCTTGGGGGCAGTACGTGAGCCGGGATGGGAAATGCTGCTAGATAGTCGAACGGCATGATTCTTCTTGGGAGGTCCCGATAGTGGTCAAGAAATAGAAGCTTTGCTGTCGTGGTTCCTCGCCCGCCGGCAACATGACATCACGTCACCGAAGCCCCATCGTTAGGCAACGGCACAACGGGTCATTCATTCCTGTCACTCAAGTCAATCGGCTCAAGAATCTTTGCAGCCGGTACAGACTGACGGGGAAAGTCGTGCCGCAGTTGGCGTGCAAGCTCGCCAACTGCATCACCGCGATCCAACGCATGGTGGACCAGCAAAGAAGCAACCTGCCGCGCCTGCGCCTTTGCGCCAGGCTCACGACTGTTCTCCCGACCGCGAAGCGCGTCACGCCAGCCCAGCTTTGCCCTTTTTACATCGATTTGATCTAGCACCCGAGTTAGGCCACTAGCCTCAACCTGCGCGAGAAGGCGTAGAAACAATAGTCCTTCATTGTAGAAAGTGGGGCTGGGCTGCGACAACGCCTCCGCCAACCCACCGTAGTGCGGTTCGAGTAAAGCGGAAACTAGTGTTGGCTCCGACTGAACCATCCTCGCTAGGACTAATGCTCCCAGTTGCCAATCGACGTGGCCCCAATGGCAGAGCGCAATGCGCTTGCCCGCCGCTATATGACGTAGCGCGCTAGCAGGAGCGATCGCTGCGAGATGTGTCGACATGCTGACGATACGCGGTTCATTGCATGTAACCATCGCTTGGATTGCGAGTCTCGCCGCAGGTACGGCGTACGCGACCCCGAGCAGCATTCTTGCATCGCCAATATTTTCCGCCCAATCTGGGCCTATCGCTTGGTCGATCTCGCCCCAATCGAGTGCTAATACCGTCGCCTCGAACTGCTTTGGCGATGCCCTATGCATGAAGCTAAGAAGCCCTGCGGCTGCCTGGAAGTTTCGTTGCGTGCTGCGAGACAAACTGATTGCGAGATCCTTCGGCGTCCAGCACCCGCAGATCTTTCGCCCTACCTGCCGCATTCGCCGAGAAGGTGCCAACTTGCCTACATAGATGTGAAGCGGATCGTAGAGCCGCAACGCGTTCCACACGATATCGCGCAGTTCGCCGAACGCGTCTTGCGGAGCGGCACGTAGTCGATCGGCGATGGCCGGGATCAGTGCTTCGATCAGCGTGAACCCGAATTCTGGTTCGAAGTAGCAGAAATGCTCGCAAAAATCGGCGACGACCGACAGGTAGGCGTCCTGCGGCCAGGTTGACACGATACGATGGCACGCGTCGTGGTCGACGTGTTCAAGATAGCGGGCCTTCCACACACCATCCCTGCCAGCACCCATCGTCGAAAGCAAATCGGCGATCTCACCAGCATGCAACGGGGCTGCGACACTAATCGCCGTCGCCAATGTGCGTGGATCGGCTAGCGCGACGATGCTTTCGCCAAGTGCCCTATTGGTATTGAGCACATGATTAATCACGCGGCCAATCGCATAGCATGCGCCTTCGGGCGCCGCCTGTATCCACTCTGCAAGAGTTTCCTTGTGATCGGCAATCACGTTCATCTCTTCGGGCAGATAGCCATGCAAGTTGCTGAGTAACCAACAGGCATGCCGAATGCCGAGTGGTTCTGTCGCTACCCAGCAGCGTTCTAGAACGGGAGTAAGCCATGCCGGCTGCACAAGACGACGCCACATACCGTATTCGCCAGCAGACGAAAGTTCGCCAAGCAGCACGCTCAGGCCGCCGAGCGGCATCTCAACGTCGGCGAGCACTGTTCTGAGCATAGTGGCAATCGTCTGGCGCTCTTCGGCTGTCTGACCGTCCAGAATACGTGCAAGGAGGACGCTAGCGAGACGCTGATGTGGACAGCGAAGATCATCGACACTTAGTAAAAATCGTTGCGCTACAAGCCAAGCAATCGCGGCATTGCCATCAGAGTTCGGCAACGCGTCCCCGACTAATTGCAGCAACGCTTCGCGCGAACAGTGCGCATCACGTGCCGCCAACTGGCGAATTGCCGCAGCGGCGAGCACCAAGTCCGCTCTTGCTGCACGCGCAGAACTTGCCAATGCACTCGCTCGCCGCCATCCTCCTCCGAGGATGAAACAAAATTGCCACGGATAGAGCGCTTGCTCTGCAGCCTGCTCAAGGCGCAGATCGAGCAGCTCATCTCCTGGACGATCGCCGACCCGATCATCGGCGCGACGAACAGCGGCAAGCGTCGCTTCGGGGGAAGCCCGCAAACCCTCCGCAATAACCCGGACCGCGCGCTTAGCATCAAGCTGGATGGCGCCCGGAAAGCCGCCCTTGTCTTCGGAAATCGTGTACGCGCTCAACACCCATCGCGATGCGGTGGCCCGCTCTTCCAACTCACTAAGCAATGCGGGGCGAGTCAGATGTGCGTCATCAACGATGTAGAGGGTCGGTTTTGGGCTCTCGTCAAAAGGTGGCACCTTTCCAATCGGGTCAGCTAATCGTAGAACCCGCCAGCCGCGACCATGCATTTGGCGTGCCACTTGAAGGATTGAGATTGATTTCCCAGCTCCAGGCACACCCGCCAGTCGAGCAGATCCGGCGCGCTCCAAGTCAGCAGTCAGCAGAGCTACCTCCGGAAGGGTGGGACAAGCCGCGACATCTGCGGGCCCGAGTGAACGCCCCATCAGTGCAGGCCCAAGATCACGTGCCGTTTCGAACTGAACCTCGGACCACGCAGACGCCTCAATATCGACTGCTGCTGACCGTGGCGCGAACGCAATGAGGCTCCGTCGGATCTGATCGAGTTCGTCGGCTCCCGGTAGCGCACGCAGCGCTGCCATGATTTTTGGCAAATCGCCTGCATGCTCGGGATAGATTTCTTCGACCACTGCCTGATGACTGGACAGCAGCGCTTGAATCGTGTCCCATCCAATAGCAACGACGGGGAATTTCCCTTCCTTCACGCGCTGCTCGGACACGAGTCGAGCATGTTCTTGGATTCGTGCGTCGTTGGGCGCTGTGGTAGCAAACGTCCAATGCCCAAGCGTTGGTTTGAACTTCTCCGCCTTGGCGAGTTCTGCATTGAACTCCAGGATAGTCGCTTTGGCTCCGTAGCCTTCGTTCTTCCCTTTGCACTGCACGCCAAAATTTTTGCCGGGTGTAGCCTCCGGCGTTCCATAGACATCAACACCGTGCTGTTGTTGGCCAGACCGGCCGTTCTTTTGCGCGAGGGGCGTCCTCCACACTGCGGCAAACAGTGCGCGAGTCAAATCTTCGAATTTCTCCCACGACTTTGGCGGGGGAATCTGCTTGTCAATAAAGTCCATTGCACAGGTCACTCTGTTGGTGCTCTGAAGGAAATCGCTGCGTCACTGCAGTCGATTCTTCGACTACATGTTCGTGTAGCTCGGCACCCTACCTTGCCCGCTTACATAGGTTGATATGAGCCCTCAAGCAGTACCTTTCTTCGCTGCCAGTCTTGCCACAAGCAGACGATAGGCAGGCTTCTCATCAACCTTAAACAAATTTGGTTCGTTCTTAAGGAGATCAGCGAGCACCGGGGTCACAGCATCGAACAGAGCTGTCAGTAGCGCTTCACCGACTGCGCGCGGCTCCGCAAGATCCTCTAGCAGCCCTGACATCTCGCCATGCGCGAGCTTGTTGCGCCCTTCGCGATAAACAGTATTGACTGCAGCATCAACGGTGAGCTTCCCATCAGGCGCAGAGTCATCGATCGGTTTGAGGGCTGCCTCGGCGAAGGCGGTCATGTCCTTGGCGCTCCCCCCGGCGCCGGAAAGTCCATCGGCGGCGCAGCCATAGTCCACAACGGCCATGAAGTCGGAAGCCTCGCGACGAGCTTCACCGACCCAGTACAGCGCATTGGCCCAGCGTTCGACGAGATGGAGCGCATGTCCGGTTCGTCGTCCAACGACGTAGTGCTGCAAGATGCACCCGGCGGCATCCAGGAAGGATTGTTCGCCCACCATCTTGGCAGCCAGCGCGCCGGGGCGTCCGCCAAGGCCAGGCATCTGTACGCTCGACCCACGCAATATTCGTCCGTCCAGCGTGGTCGCGAACCGGTCCTCTGCAAAAAGATGCTGCCGGCCGGCTTTCGTAAATCGTCGCGCATCCTCGACCTGGAACCTCAGTCCGATTGCGTCAATCGCAAGTCCCACAACCACCGACGCTTTGAAATGCGACCGCGCATGCTCATGCCCTTCCATCCGGATGGTAGCTACCCAGCTGTAATGGCGCAGCGTACGCAAAACATCCAACGCATGTGATGCACAGCGCTCACCCTCGGCTGCAGCTGATCGAGCGGTCAACTCCTCCATGTCCAGTTCACGAGCCTCGACCTGGCGGATGAGCTCGCGGACCTCCGAGTCCTTGACAAAGGAATCGAGCCATTCCACTCTCGGCAGGAATCGCACCGGCCCCACGGAGAATGCCAGCACGGCCTGATCCGAGTGAAACAGATGGCAAGGGATATGCCGGTCGACGTCGGGACTCGCGCTGGCGGCCAACTGCTGCAGGCGCGCTTGGTAGTCGTCGGCGAGCACCGCATAAAAATCGTCACCGAGCAGCACGTCGTGTTCATTCTGGCCATCCGGTACTGTTGGAAGGCGCGATTGGCAGTCACGAAGCGTGTCCCCGATGGCCTGGAACGAAAGCTTCATGAAGGCCTCCCGATCAATCGTCTGGCGCAAGGCTTCGCGTGATTTCCAGCTTTGCTGTGACAGCAAGTGAGCTGCGTCCACGCCAGCGTGCGTGACCCGATACTGCCCGCCTTGCGACACCGGAATGGCAAGCGGAACCAAGGGGTTCGCGCTGAGGGCATGCCACTGTGCAAAGGTCATCGCCTTCGCCGTGATCACGTCCTCGACGATGGTCTCCATGAGCTTACCCACGGGCGTCTCTTTTGCACCGTCCGAGCTTGCAAACTTGTTCTCTCTTGCCACTTTCCCCTCCTACTTAGCCCAATATGGGGCTGGCGCTACACACAACCAGCTTCATTGATCCGCGGGTCATGGCCACATACAAGTGCTGTGCGCTCATGCCCTCCGTATTGAGCACTACCGCCACTTCTGCCTCCAGCCCTTTGAGCAGCAGCGTGCTGCCGACCGCACGCTTGGGCAACGGGCGGCCCAACAATCGGTTCTCTTCGCGCACGCGCCTCGCAGCCTCCGCAAGCGGGACGTTTCCTGCCGAGGCCCCACGCAGCGCCTTGAGTACGCCGTAAAGAATGGCGGGCCGATGTACTCGCACGTTCGGCATTTCGCGCAACTCCGACAACAGTGTTGCGGCTGCGGCGATGGACGGGCCGCGCTGGAACGCCAAGGCACTGCTCTCCGCTGTGGACGGCGGATTCCTCGCGGTTCCTCGGGCCAACGACTCCAGACGCCGTGTCAGCTCTGCGACACCCACGTTGGTCATGACGCTTTGCGCCAGCGCCAGCAACTGCCCCATGGCCCCAGCAGACGCAACATCGAAACTGTTGCCGAAGGCGATGAGGTCTTGCAAATCGACTGCCTCGACGGTCGAGGCCCCTGGCGTCTGGCTTGCAAAGTTCTGCTGGCTCGAACGGTTACGGCTGTCGGCGATGATCAGCACGCGCCCGTCTGCGGTGGGCGGCAGTGTCCGCGCGGCAGCCAGTCGCTGCGGGTGGTCGTTGGGCGGGATGGTCTGAATCCACGTCACATGTGCTGGTGGTCCGGTGCGCAGATCCACCGACTGACCGGCCACCAACAGGCGGCGAACCTCCAGCAGCCATTGTCCGAGTGCTTCCGCACCAGCATTGCGCCAACGCCATGGCGTGGCTAGTTCCGCCACGACCGGGAAATGCGCGCACACTTGCTGCTCCCAGTTAGCCAAGGCGTTGCCACCGAACCCGAAGATGCCCTGCATCGGATCGCCAAGCACGCAGGTCGGCAGGATCAGCGAGAGAAAGTAGACGAGATAGTGCTGAGGCACCGAACAGTCCTGGTACTCGTCAACAATGAGATGCGCATAGGACGCTTTCAGTACATCGCTGACGTGCCCGGCCTGCAACAGCTTCCAGGCGAATTCGCGGATCGCCGGGTAGTCCCGCGCAGGCGTGGCGAGCCGCAGGATGTCCGGATCATGACCGCTGCGACCCGGAAAGCTCGCAATCAACCGAATGGCCCAGCCGTCGATGGTGCCCAATCGATAAGCACTGTGTGGCACACCGGCACGGTCCAGCCGGCCACGAAGTGCCGCCACGCCAGCGTTCGTGTGCGTGAGAACGAGGATGGGTTTGCGACCTCCGTGAGCGGCCAGGGCGTGGGCAATCAACTGCGTCTTGCCGCACCCGGCCGGTGCCGTAACCGTGCCGCGGGCAATCGCGCGCAGGTCGATTTCACCGGGGCCCATGGGCAGCCCACACAGATACCTGGTCCACCAGTGCCTTGAAGCCTGGATCGCATAGCGGCAAGTCCGGCGCCACGATGGTCCTTGCTACGTCCTCCATCCAGGAGATGGACTTGAACCAACCGGCCTTGCGGATGCGAGCCGCCTGCCCGAGCATGGCTCGGTTTGGCACTGACAGTGCTTGCGTGTTCTGGATTTCATCCCAGACGGCCTGAACGGTCAGTGTGTTGTTAGAGGCGGTGCGCAGATGTTCGTAAATCAGGTCGCCATGCAGGTCGTGGGCATATTTGATCAAGTGCTGGCAGGCCACTGGCGTAAGGCTGCCAAACAGTTCGTCCTCCAATGCGCGGCCTGCGCGGTACGCGACGACCGCGCCACCGGCCTGCAGGAATGCCTGTTCGATGACAGGCGTAGGCTTCTTGTCGTCATCCCGCACCACCATCACCCTGTAGCCTAACGACTGGAAGGCGGCCGCGCGGGAATAGGGCCGGTCGGGCTCGCCACCGCCACAGTCGACCATGGCAATGCCCTGTGCTGCCAGAGACACGCCGCCAAGTTCGACCCGGTGCAAGTCCAGACCACGCAGGAGTCCGATCTCGCTGGCTCCTTCGCACACGATCACGGAGCCAGCCAGAAAGGCCTCGGGATAGAGGCGAATGGTGCTCTGCGTGTCGTTATCGGTGCCTACCATGCGGGCCTCGTGACCGTCGAGACTGCGGCGCAGCACGAAAAGCTGCCCGCCCGACAACTCCCTGAGCGCCACTGGCGAATGCGTGGTGAGGAATGCTTGCAGCGGTGCCGCTTCCTTCGCTCCGAGAGAGCCGAGAAACCGAGCGATGCGGTGCGGCTCTAGGCCGTACTCCAGTTCGTCCGAAAGAACGATCGACGCTTGGCTGGCCGCCTTGCGCTGCAGACCGGCAACCAGCAGGCGTGTGGACCCAACGCCGAGACTGCGAAGCGGGATGCCACCTTCGTTGTGCAGGGAAATGGTCCCGCCGCCGAACGACACGGAATGCGAGTCGAGCAGTGCCCTCGCCTTCGCGCCAATGTGGACGCCGAGTTCCTGCGCGGTCGCGGCGACGATCCCAAGCGCTTCTCCCAATTGCTGCTCGGCCTGGTCGCCAAAGGTGCCGCGCGCATCCCGTGCAGCCTTCACGAGTGCCGCCGAAGCATCAGCGCGTTCCTCCGAGATGCGGTTCAGGACCGAGCCCCGTTGCCAGGCCAAGTTGTAGTCAGCGAGCGCACCGATCCGCGTCGGCGCCAAGGCCAGACGGTCCTTCCACGCGAGTGTCTTCACCAGCCCTTGCTGGGTGGCGCGGTCGGAGATGAGAGTCCAGGATGGCTCCAGGTCGCTGGCGACCGTCAAATTGAGGCAAAGAACCACTTCTGCACCGGCGGACGGCTCGTCTTCGACGACGCCCGTGGCGGCGCGATAGCCGAGCAGAAAGGCACCGAAGCTTTCCAGCGTACTCATGCTGTCATCCAGCGCGCCCAGTGTCAGCGTGATGCTGATTGGAGCGGTAATGTCCAAGCCGAAAAAGTCAGCGTCGGAAATCTGCACATTGCGCCTGGCGCCCAAGCACAGATCGATCGCATCCAGCACCGTGGATTTTCCGCTGTCGCCCGTGCCGATCAGGCAATTGATGCCAGGCGATGGACACCACACCAATTGCTTGATGCCACGGAAATTGGCGATCTCGATCTTTCTTATTCTTGCCATTGGGTCCCCCTGTGATGGTGTGCGGCCTGTTCCGCTTTAGAAATCCCTGATGCAAAAGCACATTGCGAAGCTCGACTCTTTGCGCTACCTGCATTCCTTCATAGACATCGCCTGACTTCCAGTGACTTGCGGTCGGATCGAGAACCACCGATGCAACTGGCGCGCCTCAGGTCTTCGGAGCGTCTTTCGCTTCGTAGATCCGTCGGGCTAGTAGGCTGGCGAAGATCAGATACTGCGCGGCCTTCTCCGGGTCGAGATCATGATTTAGCGAATGCGCCTTGGGATTGCGAATGCCAAGGTAAGTGCCGACCAAAATTTGCATGAACCCCTTCTGGTCATTTCTGCCCGACTCCGTGTCGAGTTCGCTGAGGATCAAGTGCGGCTTTTCCAAGCTCAACACTTGTGTCGCCAGAGCCGCGCCATCGAGATCCAGGCCAGTGCGCTCTCGCATCAAATCAAAGATCGCAACGACGGAGTTCAACACGGCATCGCGGTAGTGTCCGTCCACATAGTGCCGGAAGGCATGCGCGAAGATAACGGGGTGCAGCAGCTCCTCGAAGCCCATGCTCGGCTTGGTACCTGTCGCTTCGCGCACATGCGCTTCCGCCCTCACTTCTACCTGGGGAAGATCGCGCGCAAGGATATCGTTGTAGTCATTGGCGTCGCCAAATCCGATATGCCTGCCAAGATTTCCCATGTCTTGCTCAGGGAACCCTGCACCGGTCCACAGCTTGCGCAGCAGTTGATAGTCGGCTTTCAAATAGCCATTGATCAACTTGGCCCCTGCTTTATCGTCGCTCGCAAGGAAGCCTTGTGCATCGACCGCTTTCTGACGCATTGCCCGAAAGAGGGCATTTACCTCCAAGTACCATTCAAGCATTGCGCCTCTCCCCGGTTGATCTTTTCAATTCCACAAGGCATCGCAAACCCGCATGAGCGATCGCCGTTATCGCGCAACGTGCGGGCTTTTGCACTTTTACTTTTTCCTCAGCATCAGCTGAATCATGGCGAACAGGCGGTGGAACAGATAGTCGACCTGGTCCACATCGATCACCGGCACCTGGCTGATCTCCGAATGCCGAATGAGGTGACTGTTTCCAATGGAGTTCAGTTCTGCCGCTTCTGTCTCCAATCTCTCTCGCAGCGACGGCACGGAGGTAACTGCATCGAGGATGATCTTGACCGAGCGCTTCTTGTCGCTCGGGTCAGCCAGTGACTTGAGCCGCTCCCATGCGTCCCACAACCGCTCCAGCGCTTCACGACGCACCAACGGATTGCGGTCCGAAAACTTGGCTCGGCACTCGTCGAGCATGTTGTCGAGCGTGCGATCTCCCGTATTGAAAAGCGTTCGTTTCAGTTCTTCACCAAGCACCGGCGGGAGCACTCGTTCAATTCGGCCATTGGGCAGCATCTCGAACGCAACCCCGTTGCGCGCGAATATGCGATTAACGGTCATTCGGAAGTCTTCCTGCCCCGCCTCCTGATCGAAAGTCAGGTGGTGATGACTGAAGTAGTCGTGATACTTCCCTGAGATCGGCTTAGCCACTGATGCGTGAACGAACTCGATGAAATCCAAGACGAGCAAGGTGTCCGGCGCGAACGGCTGGCGTTCAGCAAAGTAGCCCTCCCCATCAATGGAGGCTGTCTCCAACGGCCAAGCCAGACCCGGCATTTCTGCGCTTACGGAAGCCGCAAAGGCGACAGCATCGCCGCCGCAAGTGGCTTGCCCATCCGGGCAGCGTTCGGGAAAACGCAGGCCGAATGCGCCGCTATTGATCAACGCCTGTACCGTTGCCACGAGGCCTGCCCAGACCGTGGGAGAAATCACCTGCTCGGTGCGTGCGCGCGGACCGTTCTGACGATCGCTGAAGTAGTCGCTCATCACGTTGACTCCGTTCGCGGCCACGACGCCATGGTGGCGACGTGTCTATCCAATAATTTCATTCCCCTGCGCAGGACCATGGTGTTCATGCTTTTGGCCTCAGCAGCGATGCGCTAGTTGGACCAATGCATGCTTCTAGCCGCTCGCCGCTCAAGTCGTTCACGGCTTCCGGCGTCAAGCATCCGGCGTTGAAGAGCCCGAGGTATTGCCCCCTAGTCAGGGCAAGCGGCAAGTTTGTGAGCGGCAGCGCACCGGCCGGAAGGCCGAATTCGAGTCGTTGCAGAACTTCGTCGAGTCCCGCCAGGAACGTGGGCTGGTCCGGGAAGAGCGCCGACAGGATTTGGTGCGTCGAGCGCAGGTGAAAGCGGGTTGCGTCGGCAATTCCGATGATGTTTCCGTATCCGACAGCGCCTCCGAAGGGCGTGGTCGAGAACCGCTTCTCCAACACGTCGACGGGGGTGCCCTCGATCCAGTCGTACAAGAGCGCCGCGCGCTTGCATCGGCACCAGAACTCAATCTCGTCCCGGCAATATCGCTGCAGTGCCTGCGTCATCGCATGCCCATAACGCTGCGCCACGTCATTGGCGCGCACGCTCTCCGATCGCCCCCGCTTCATGACCGGTGTGTAGATCGCATCCATTTCGTCGAGGACCTGCACCATCGCCAGCACCTGGGTGGGCGATGTTTGTGCGGCGTTCAGTTGTTTCATCAACTCGACCAGCCGCAGGCTCGACTCAAACGACAAAGACGAAGCGCCGCAGGCGCGTCCGAGCAAGGTCAGGTGGATCAACTCGCCCTCGCGCTCGGCCAGCCCGGCCTGCAGCAGGCGCTCGACCAACGCGGTGACTTCATGCTCCACGATCGCGATCCATTGCGGGTTTGCGCGTGATGCAGAGTAGCCGCCGAACGTGTTGACCAGGAGGCCAGGAATTTCGGTGGCTCGCACGCCCCGAACCTGGCTAAGCAAGCGCAATGTCCAGGTTGGCAGGTCGCGCTGCTGGAAGGATGACTTCACGTCTTCAGGCACGCCGAGCACGTACTTCTGGAACAGTTGCGCGCGTTCCATCGGCGTGTCGGCAAGGATGATGGCCTTGCCGGTCTCGTTGTATCCGAGCCGTCCTGCCCGTCCTGCCATGTTCTTGTACTCGGCGACGGTGAATGGGCGGCCGTCCTCACCGACGAACTCGTTCTCGGCCAGGATCACCGTCGATGCCGGCGTGTTGATACCGGCAGCTAGCGTTGTGGTGGCCACCAGCGCATGGATACCGCCGCCAGCGTTGCGATAACCTTTCTCGACGGCTTCGCGCTCCGCGCGCAAGAGGTTGGTGTTGTGGAACGCGGTGCCCCCCGCAAGGCATTCCCGCAGATCCTGCGAGGCGCCGGTCAGATCCTGAGTTGGCAGCACGTCCAGGACGGTCGTCGCAGGACCCAGGCCCAATTCCTTGGACAAGTATTTGGCGCACCCCTGTGCCGGACCACGCATGTTGCGGAAGACCAGCAACTTCTCGCCCTGTGCTACCAGTTGCTGAACCAATGGCACGATCACGTCTTGCGAGCTGGGCTTGTCGCGACGCTGCACGATGCGATGCGCAGGCAACAGGGCTTCGGTCTTGGTGGTGCCGTCCACATCGACGAACTGGAACGTCCCGCGCCGATCGAGCACGCCCTCGACCAGGGGCACAGGCCGCTCGCGGGACATCAATAAGGGCAGGTCGAGCCAGCGATCGAAGCTGTTGAGGTTGCCAATGACCGCCGACAAGATCACCAGTTGCGGCTCGATGCCGCGCTGACGCGCCCGCAGCAGAAGCGCGAAAATCAACTCGACCGTAATGCCTCGATTCGGGTCCGTGATGAATTGGCCCTCGTCAAGCACGACGAGGCCGAGCTGGTTGAGCAGGCGCGGCGAACCGAGCGCCAGATTGAGAAAGGTTTCGTAGGTGAAGAAACCCAGGTCATAGCGACCGCCCAACACGGGGCCAATGCCATCCGTTGCATCACCGCTGCACCGAACGACGCGCAGGCCCGCAGGTCCGTATCGCTTGCTGAACTCCTCGAACTTCTCGTTGACCAGCGCCCGATATGGCAGCAGAAACGCCGCTTTCTTGCCGGCTGTGACCGCCTGAATCGCAGCCAGTTCGCCGATCATGGTCTTACCCGAGCTGGTCGGCGCGACCACCAGCAGCGATCTGCCGGCCAGTACGCCATGTTCGTTGACGGCCTTGAGTTGCAGCGCGTTGAGGCCTCGCGGGAAGTCCGTCGTCCACTGATCGACGATTTCCGGCGGAAAGCCGTGCGCGGAAAATTCCGCAAATGATCCCGACATTTTCTGGACCGCTCTGGCCGGGAACGCAGCGGCGTAGTTGTCACCACGCTTGAGGGCTGGAAACACAAGGCCACCCTGGACGTTGCCCAGGAATACAGGCGTCTGTGTCACGCTGATGCGCTCGGCCTCGACACGCGCCAGCCGGATGATCTCGCCGGCGATTTCCGGGAAGCTGACCAAGTCGCCGACCGCACCCGTCAACGCCTCTATCACGGCATGCGTAAGCAGTCCGTGTCCGGTGCCCGGCTGCTCCCAGGCAGATTCGTTGGTTGCGCAGGCGGCAAGCAGAATGCGCCCTTCGCCGTAAATCCCAGTCAACGCAAATGCGCTTCGCGGGCGCGGTGCAGCCTCCAGTACGCGAGCAGGCGCCTGCCCGCTGAAGCAGCAGTCAAGCACGCACAGCACCGCACGCGCCTTCGTCGCCTTGAAGGCATCGGCCAAGCCCGCCATCGACAGGCCTGTGCTGGAAAGATCGGCTGCGTTGGTATCGAACAGGACCAAGTTTCCATCGGGAGAGCCGTGCCCAGCGAATGTGATGACGACCACGTCGTCCTGGCCCGCGGTCGACAGCGTTCCGAGGATGGCCTGCGACACCTCTGCATGCGTGGCGGCCTCATCGGCAAGCAGTCGGCCAGCCAAGCCTTCGACAGTGTCGGTGAACAGCGCCCACAACGCCGTAGCATCGCGGCGGGCCCCGCCCAGCTCGGGGATCGTCGCGTCGAGGTGTTTGTTGATGCCCACGAAAATTGCTTTGATCGCCACGCCGCCCCCTATCCGATTCGCGCCAAGAGTTGTTCGATTACGTCGCTAGCTTGGCGCTGACGCAACGCCCTCGCCTCGCGTTGCTCGGGCTCGTCACCCTCGCCCAGTTCAAATTTGGCGATGGACACCGGGCCGTCCTTGCGATACCCCTCCGTCTTGTCGTCGTACACAAAGCGACTACGCAGGATCGCCAGGCAAGCCTGAATCACGGCGCCATGCGTGCCATCGCTTTCCTTGCGGAAAGCCTCGGCAACGGCGTCCATGCCATCGGGCGCGTGTTCAATGCAATAGATCAGGTCGTGCGCATCCTTGCGTTCAAACCGTTGGTCGAAGGCGAACGCCTTCAGGCACGTAAAGCTCACCAAGTTGGCGTGCTTGATTTTCTCTGTCGCGACGCCGTTGTCGCCTAACAGTTCCGCTTGGATCTCGGTGACTTGGTAGAGATCGAATACGATGGACGAGTGCGGGATATTCAGCGCCGAGATCGTTCCTTCGGTAGGCAACGGCTGCACCTTGCCGCCGGCGATCTGCGGCGCGTCGGCCAACAGCTCCAACACCATCAAGGCACCGTGTTCGGTGCGGGTCTGCCAACGCCACGAGAGCTTTTGCTTCTTTTCGTTCTCGGCGCGCTCAAAGCCCATCTTCTTGAAGTTGTCCTCCAGCGTGTGGTACGCCTCAGTGTCGGCCAGCATCTGCAAGTCGATCACGATGTCCACGTCCAGCGTGCCGGCGTGCGCAGGTATTAGTGGCGGACGGGCGGCCACTAGGTATCGGGGAGTCAGGCCACCGACCAGGTAGACCGAATCCTTCCATGGACCTAGCCCACGCAACAGCGTCACGAGAACACGCTCGCAGTCGAGGGTGTATTGATCGCTGTAGCCGTCGAGGGTCGCGGGCTTGGTCATCAAAAACCAATCCTGTCTCTGCGCAGATGCTCGGCCATTTCCTTGGCTCGCCCCTCGCCCCCCAGCAAGTCGAGGTAGACCTGAATTGGGCTTGCCAACCAGACATCGCCGACGCGCTCGCGAAATAGCAGGTCGCCCAGTGATTTGGCTTCGATGACCGTCAGATTGGCACCTTCGTTGACGGCCCTTGCACCCAACTCGTCGATGGCGGCGTCGGCTGCGGGCCCGACCAGCAACCGGCAACGAACCTGAGACACGTTGGAAAGGAACGGCGCATAGCGTTGCGCGGCCGCTTCATGGGTGATCGCGTAGCCAACCTGGTGGTACCCGAACACATGGCCTGCATGCTCGACCAATTGATCCGCCTTGAGGGCGGGCACGTAGTAGCGCCGCAGTACGGGGGCGCGCATCGATGCAAGCTGCTTCAGCCAGGCGTCCAGCATCGCGCCAGGCTCTTTGAGATGCCGTTCTTTGCTCGGGCCCTGGCCGCGCGTAGCCAGCCAATCGAAACGTTCCAGTTCCGTCAGCACCTGCGAAGTGGTCGCCGGGGACACCTGCGCTTGTTCGGCTAGTTCCTTGACGCTGAACCAGTCCTGGTGTCGAACCAACAAGGCGTGCAGCACCTGCGCGCGGCGACCCGCAAAGAGCGATCGGACAGATTTAGCCAACGTCTTGGGCGGCGGCCTGTCGATGTAGAGATAGGCACCATGCGCAGGTAAGAACAGGCTGCCGCCGCTGTCGAAATACCCGACGCGCTCGGTTCTGAGTAGGTCCTTGGCTCCCGGAGAGATCGACTCAGCAACCAGCAATGGCAAAGCCTCGTCGGCGCTCTTCCCCATAGACTGGCTGCGGCCATAGTCCCGGAACTGCCAGAGAACTTCGCGCACATCCCTGGGATAGACCGCCTTTTTCGCCTCGATCAGCAGCGTGAACGACCTACCAGCAACATGGAGTTCGATCTGGGCGTCGTGCCGAGGCTCGTCCGGCGATCCAACGGACTCCCAGCGACCCAGATTCGCATGCACTTCCGGCAGCCCCTGGAGTGTTTCCAGGAACTGCTCGATCAGTTGCCACTCGTTCGTCGGGGACTCAAGCACCATGGTTTTGGGTTCTTTACTGCGCAGTGAATATGGCTATTCTACCGAATATTCGGCAAAAGCTCAATATTTACTGCGCAGCGAAGATCATGGCTTCCGCCGCTCCGACGCCTCCGCCAAGGCTGCGACGGCGTCTACTGGCCGAGCGTCCGTGAGAAAGCCCCCCGACTCGATATGCCCTACCCGCCCTGCTTGAATCCCCGATCGCGGGACATGAACGCCTCCAGCATGTAAGGGATGAGGGTCGCCGCGTCGACATTTTCACCATAAGTGCGGCCATGAAGGGCCGCATAGCGGTCGAGGTCTGCCTTCAGCGCGACCGGACACACGAAGGTCAGCTTGACGCTCTCGGTCTTGGGCAACGGGCCCAGTCGCAGCTTGCGCGTCGTGCTCATCGTGAAGTTCCCCGGTTGAAGAACAACGGTTGGTAGGGACGCAGCACAAGGTCGCGGTTGACGATAATGCGCACCGGCAGGCCTGGCCGCTCTGTCAGCGTTGGCTGGATGTTGAGATTGCGCCGGGTTATCTCCTGCCCGGCCTGGTTCACGCTGTCCTGCAGGCTGTCGCGGCCGGCGATGATGACGCGATCGCCGCCCTGGCGGTTCTCCGGCGCGGCCAGCTCGGCACCGACACCCAGTAGCGTCGTCAGTGCGGCGCCAGCGAAGATGCGATCCCAATGCCAATCGACGCCATCCTCCAGGCCGGCGTAGCCGGCCGGATCGGTGCCGGCCAGGTTGTCGAGCGTGAGCGAGGACGTGTCGGGCAGGATGATCCGGTTCCAGACGACTTGAACGCGGCTCTGCCCGTAGCTGACCTGACTGTTGTAGCGGCCGAGGATGCGCGAACCTTGCGGAATCAGCAGGAAGCGCCCGGTGGCCGTGTCATAGACCGGCTCCGTCACTGTGGCGATCACGTCGCCGGGCAAGTCCGACTTGATGCCCGTAACCAGCGCCCCGGCGACCACCGTTCCGGCCATCACCTGATACGGCGATGCGGGCATTTGCAGGTTGCCGGAATTACGGGCTTCCGTGGTTCCGGCTTGCTGGAACGCCTCCTTCTGGTCTTGCCTGTTCTGCACGGCCGTCGGGTCGGCGGGCTGGGCCGCCGTCGAAGCCGGCCCGGCCGCCATCGGGTCGAAGGCCGCATTGGCGGCGAAGCCCGGCGCGGTGGCCACCTGCGACTGCGCCACCGGCGCGGCTTGCTGGGTGCCGGTGCGGAAAAATACCGACGATGCAGCCGCTTCCTCGGCCTCCTTCAAGCGGGCCAGGCGTTCCGTCTCGGCCGGGTCGTGACCGGGTGTGGCGTAGGCGGCCACGGCCGGCTGCTGCGAATTCACGATGGCCGGCCCAAGGTCGCCCGGCAGCGGCGGCCCCAGCTCGGGCACGTCGGGGGGCAAGGTCGGCGGCAGCTTGGAATAGTTGGCCGGAAGCTGGTCGAGTCCTTCGGAGCGTGAAACGCGATCCACGTTGTAAAGCTCGGTCTGCTCGTTGGCCGCGCGCCGCTGCGGTTGCAACGACCACATCAGCGCGCCGAGCACGGCGACCGACAGGCCGCCGGCGAGGATGGCCAGCGTGCGCCGGTTCAGCCGTGTGACCGGACGCGGCTGGGCGCGCAGCGCCACCGCTTCGGGTTCGACCTTGCCCGCCTGCGGCACGGCAACGTCGGGAGTGTCATCCTGGCTCATGGTCAGTTCCTCCGCGTGCCATCCGTGCGCTCGATGCGCACTACGTCGCCCCCGTCCCCGCCCAGGCGCAGTTCAGCCGCACCGAACAGCCGATCGACGATGTAGTACGGCGGGCGGAAGCGGTAGTTCACCAGTTGCCCGTCGCCCTGCGCACCGATGACGAACAGCGGCGGCAGCTCGCCCTGGGCGATGCCCGCGGGGAACTGGATATAGACCTTCTCGCCATCGTCGAAAAGGCGCAGCGGCTTCCACGGCGGATTGCTGCCGCTGATCGCGTAGCGGAAGCGGATGCGCTCAAGCGACAGGCCGGTATCGACCGGCGCGGTCGCCTGCGCGGCCTGCGCCTGGCGCTGCAAGGCCAGCATCCGATCTCTCGGGTAATCCCAGGACACCGAGGCCATCCAGGCGCGTTCGGTCGAAGTCAGTTCCAGCAGGTACGTCCGGCGGCTGGTGGTGATGACCAGGTTCGTCTTCAACTCGGAACGGATCGGCTTGACCAGCACATTGATGCGCAGCTCGTCGCCGCTGCCGCTGGACGTGTCGCCGACGATCCAGCGCACGGTATCGCCGGCGGCAACCGTCACAAGCTCTTCGCCGGGCTGCAAGGAAATGACAGTGACGCGCCCCGGCGCGGCATAGACCTGATACAGCGCGCCATCGGTGAAGGGCCAGACCTGGATCGCATTGACGTAGCCCTCGCGCGACGGTGCGATGCGCGCCTCGGCGTTGGCGCGCGACACCCGCACGGTTTCGTCGGCCGGCTCCGGCGCCGGCGGCGCTTCGTCCACCTCGGGCAGCGGTTTCAACTGCGCCGGCATCGGCAGCACCGTTGGCACCTCCACCACTTCGACCGGCTTGGGCGGTTCAGGTAACGGCTGGGCCTGCACGGGTTCATCGAGCGAAATGGTCGGCGGCGGCTTGCCCTGCGTGGCGCAGCCCGCCAGGACAAGAAGCATCAACGGCAAAGCGTAAAAGCGGAAAGGCAGGTTCATGGCTTGGCTCCTTCGGAAGAATCCAGATCGCGGCTCCACGACAGGCCATTGACGTAGATGCCAAGCGGGTTGCGGCGCAGGCGTTCTTCGGTGCGAGGTGTTTGCTGCACGATGGACACCACTGCCGTCCACCGCTCCAGCCCTGCGGCGGCGCCATTGACGTAGCGGCGCTCCGTCCAGCGCACGTTGAAAGACGTGTCGCTGGCGCGCACGACGCTGCTGATCTGCACCGTCACCGACTCGCGGCCGATGCGGGCGAACGGGTCATTGCTGCGGGCGTAGTCGTTGAGCACGGCCGCGCCCCTGTCTGTGGTGTAGTCGTAGGCGTCCAGCCAGTTCTGCCGCACCACGATGGGGTCGATGGACAGCGATCGAACCAGCGTGATGAAGCGCGCGATGTGGTGCGCCGTCTGCGCGTCGTTGGGCTGGTACGGCGTGACCGCCTCGCCCACGGCGCGTACCTGGCCGGCGTTGTCCACTTCCACGACATAAGGCGTGACGATGGACTGCGCCGAGCGCTGCTTCACGATGTCGCGAATCTGGACGGCCGTGGCCGGCGCCCCACGCTCCTTGACCTTATTGCACAAGGCTCGCAGGTCCTCGGCCTGGATCTCGGTCAGCAGGCGATTGCGGAACACCGGCAGGATGTCCCGGTCGATGATGTGCTTGCGCATGGCGCGGGTGCTGTCGGCCAACCGTGCATTGGCCAGCCATGCTTCCATCGCCGCGCCGAAAGTTTTGATGGCGACCACCCGCCGCTTCTCGCGTTGCTTTTCAAGCGCGGGGGATATGCCTGCCTGAACGGATTTGCGCGCCTCCATGAGCAGTTCGCGCGCCATCGCCAGCGAGATACCACCCGGGCCATAGCGTCCCAGGGTCAGCGTCTCGCGGCGGCCGTGGAGCCGGTAGTCGTAGCGGAAGGTGACGGTACCGCTGGGCGATACCGTCACGTACATCCCGTCTCGGTCAGAAGCCTTATAAATCTTGGACTTAGGCTTCAGATTTCGCAGTGCAGTGTCGGTCAGCATCGAGGTTTTCCTCCGGTTTTTCGACGGCTTTTACCGTCAGGGACCTGGAGGCCTGCTGATGCCCGGAAAGCCGCGTAAAACAAGCTTTCCCGAGAAGATTTTTACCGTCAAAGACGGTAAAAGTCTCAATAGTGAACGAGAGTGTCTTAATCCGGCCTCGATTCTTACCGCCCGCGCCACCGTCAACTTGTTTTGCTAGCCGGTGATAGCCACCGATAGATGCCGTGACGTATTTACCTATTAAATCAATACGTTACGACGATTTTTCGATAGCTGGCGATAGTCTTCGAAGGACGTCAAATCACTCCCACTCGATCGTCGCAGGCGGCTTGCCGGAGATGTCGTAGACCACGCGCGAAACGCCGCGTAGTTCGTTGATGATGCGGTTGCTCACCGTGCCGAGGAAATCGTACGGAAGGTGCGCCCAGTGCGCGGTCATGAAGTCGATGGTCTCCACCGCGCGCAGCGCGATCACCCATTCGTAGGCGCGTGCATCGCCGACCACGCCGACCGACCTGACCGGCAGAAACACCGCGAACGCCTGGCTGGTCTTGTCGTAGAGGTCGGCCTTGCGCAGTTCGTCGATGAAGATCGCATCGGCCTTGGCCAGCAGTTCGGCGTACTCGCGCTTCACTTCGCCCAGGATGCGCACGCCCAGACCGGGGCCCGGGAACGGATGGCGGTACACCATCGTGCGCGGCAGGCCGAGCTCGACACCGAGGCGGCGCACTTCGTCCTTGAACAACTCGCGCAGCGGCTCGACCAGGCCCAGCTTCATGTGCTCGGGCAGGCCACCGACGTTGTGGTGACTCTTGATCACGTGCGCCTTGCCGGTCTTGCTGCCGGCCGACTCGATCACGTCCGGATAGATCGTGCCCTGCGCCAGCCACCTGGCATTGGCCAGCTTGCTGGATTCTTCGTCGAAGATCTCCACGAACAGGTTGCCGATGATCTTGCGCTTGGCTTCCGGGTCGCTCACGCCTTCGAGCTTGGCGAAGTAACGATCGGCCGCGTTGACGCGGATCACCTTCACGCCCATGTGCTCGGCGAACATCGCCATCACCTGGTCGCCTTCCTGCCAGCGCAGCAGGCCGGTATCGACGAACACGCAGGTCAGCTTGTCGCCGATCGCCTTGTGCAACAGCGCGGCGACCACCGACGAATCGACGCCGCCGGACAAACCGAGGATGACGTCGTCATCACCCACCTGCTCGCGTACGCGCGCGATCTGGTCGTCGATGATGTTGGCCGCCGTCCACAGCGTCTGGCAGCCGCAGACATCGACCACGAAGCGGCGCAGCAAGGTCTGGCCCTGCAGCGTGTGGGTGACTTCGGGGTGGAACTGCACGCCGTACCAGCGCTTGTCCTCGTTGGACATCGCCGCCACCGGAATGCGGTCGGTCACCGCGGTGACGGTGAAGCCCGGCGGCACCTGCGACACGTGGTCGCCGTGGCTCATCCACACGTTCAGGCGCGACGCGCCGGCATGATCGGTCAGCCCAGCGAACAAGGCATCGGCGGCCACCACCTCGACTTCGGCATGGCCGAATTCGCGCTGATCCGCCGCTTCCGTAGCGCCACCCAGCTGCGCAGCCAGCGTCTGCATGCCGTAGCAGATACCGAACACCGGCACGCCGCTGTCGAACACTTGTTGCGGCGCAACCGGCGCACCCGGCAAGGTGGTCGACTCGGGACCACCGGACAGGATGATGCCCTTGGCGCCGAAACCGGCGATCTCCGACGGGTCATGATCCCAGGCCCAGATCTCGCAATACACCCCGATCTCGCGAATACGCCGCGCAATCAGCTGGGTGTACTGCGCGCCGAAGTCGAGGATGAGGATCTTGTCGCTATGGATGTTGGTCATTGGCGCCGGGAATCGGGAACGGGGAATCGGGAATGGGCAAAGCGGCGCAGACGCTGGTTCATCGATTCCCGACTCCCGATTCCCCATTCACGCATGGGCATCAGCCCATGCGGTAATTCGGCGGTTCCTTGGTGATCTGCACGTCATGGACATGGCTTTCGCGCTGGCCGGCACCGGTGATGACGACGAACTTCGGCTTGGTGCGCATCTCCTCGATGGTCGCGCAGCCCACGTAACCCATCGTCGCGCGCAGGCCGCCGATCAACTGATGGACGATGCCACCGACCGGGCCGCGATACGGCACGCGCCCTTCGATGCCTTCGGGCACCAGCTTGTCGGCATCGCTGGAATCCTGGAAATAACGGTCCTTGGACCCCTTCTCCATCGCGCCCAGGCTGCCCATGCCGCGGTAGCTCTTGTAGCTACGGCCCTGGAACAGCTCGACCTCGCCGGGCGCTTCCTCGGTGCCGGCGAACAGGCCGCCGACCATTACCGTGGAGGCGCCGGCGACGAGCGCCTTGCCGATGTCGCCGGAGTAGCGGATGCCGCCATCGGCGATCAGCGGGATACGGTCCTGCAACGCCTCGGCGACCATGTCCACCGCGGTGATCTGCGGCACGCCGACACCGGCGACCACGCGCGTGGTGCAGATCGACCCGGGGCCCACGCCGACCTTGACCGCATCGGCGCCGGCGTCCATCAGCGCCAGCGCGGCATCACCGGTGACGATGTTGCCGCCGATCACCTGCAGCTGCGGATACGCCTTCTTGACCCAGGCCACGCGATCGATCACGCCCTGCGAATGGCCATGTGCGGTATCGACGATGACCACGTCCACGCCGGCCGCCGCCAGCAGTTCGATGCGCTGCTCGGTGTCGCCGCCTACGCCGACCGCTGCACCGACCAGCAGGCGCGTGGACCCGTCCTTGGCAGCGTTGGGGTTGTCGGTCTTCTTCTGGATGTCCTTGACCGTGATCAGGCCGCGCAGCTCGAAGCTGTCGTTGACCACCAGGATCTTTTCGATGCGGTTGCGGTGCAGCAGCTCCAGCACTTCCTCGTCACTGGCGCCTTCGCGCACGGTGATCAGGCGATCCTTCTTGGTCATGATGTGGCGGACCGGATCGTCGAGCTTCTTCTCGAAGCGCATGTCGCGGCTGGTGACGATGCCGACCAGTTCGCTGCCATCCACCACCGGCACACCGGAGATGTTGCGCGCACGGGTCAGCTTGAGCACCTCGCCGATGGTCGTGTCCGGGCTCACCGTGAACGGCTCGGTGATCACGCCGGATTCGAACTTCTTGACCCGGGCGACTTCGCCGGCCTGCTGCGCGGGGGTCAGATTCTTGTGGATGATGCCGATGCCGCCCAGCTGGGCCATGGCCACCGCCAGGCGGTGTTCGGTCACTGTGTCCATCGCGGCCGAGAGAATCGGCAGTTTCAGGCGCAGATCGCGGGTCAGCCGGGTTTCCAGGCTGACGTCCTTGGGCAGGACGATCGAATGAGCGGGGACGAGGGAAACGTCGTCGTAGGTGAGAGCTTCAGCCTGGATGCGGAGCATCGGCGGACCCGAGTTTGGGGAAGCGCGGCATTTTACCCTGAAAGCCTTCACGAAGACACAACGCGACTGCAATGCAGCGTTACGCGCGCCTCAGCCAGCCGCGTCGGCCGCTTCCAGCGTGTTCTGCATCAGCGTGGCGACCGTCATCGGCCCGACTCCACCAGGCACCGGCGTGATCCAGGCCGCACGTCGCACCGCCGCGTCGAAACCGACGTCGCCGACCAGGCGGCCATCGTCCAGGCGATTGATGCCGACATCGATCACCACTGCGCCCGGCTTGACCCATTCGCCCGGAATCAGGCCTGGCCGACCCACCGCCACCACCAGGATGTCGGCGTTGCGCACGCTGGCTTCCAGCACCTCGGGCGGGGTGAACTTGTGGCAGCTGGTGACCGTGCAACCGGCGATCAGCAGCTCCAGGCCCATCGGCCGGCCGACGTGATTGCTCACGCCCACGATGGTCGCGTTGCGGCCACGCACCGGCTGATCGGTGTGCCCCAGCAAGGTCACAATGCCACGCGGCGTGCACGGACGCAGGCCGAATTCGCGCAGCGCCAGGTGCCCGACATTCTGCGGATGGAAGCCGTCGACGTCCTTACGCGGATCGATGCGCTGGATCAGGCGGTTGGCATCGGGAATCCCCGGCAACGGTAGCTGGATCAGGATGCCGTGGATCTTGGGGTCGGCATTGAGCTGGTCGATCAGCAGCGCCAGTTCGGCCTCGCTGGTGCCCTGCGGCAAGTCGTAATCGAAGGCTTCGATGCCGACCTTTTCGGCCGCACGCCGCTTGTTGCGCACATACACCGACGAGGCCGGATCACCGCCGACCAGCACCACCGCCAGCCCAGGGCGCGCCTTGCCGGCCGCCAGGCGCGCATCCACGCGCAGCTTCAGCCCGTCGAGCAGTTCCTCGGCGATGCGGCGACCATCGAGAAGGCGGGCCGGAGCAGAGGCAGCTGGCGCGGAAACGGTCATGGGGCGTCAGGTGTAGAGTCGAAGGCCGTCTATTGTCCCCGATTCCGTCATGACCGACACCACCTCGACACCCGATTCCATCGCCACGTCCATCGAAGCGGCCGCATTTCGCCGTCTGTTGCAGCATCTCAACCAGCAGCGCCCGGATGTGCAGAACATCGATCTGATGATCCTGGCCGGCTTCTGCCGCAATTGCCTGGGCGACTGGTACCGCGAAGCCGCCGAAGCGCATGGCCAGCCGATGAGCAAGGAGCAGGCACGCGAAGCGGTGTACGGCATGCCGTTTGCCGACTGGAAACAGCGGCACCAGAAAGACGCCACGCCTGCGCAGCTGGAAGCCTTCGCGGCCGCTCAACGCCGGCACGGCTGAACGCTTTTGTGACCCTGCAGCCAGGCGACATCGCCAGGCTCGGCCAGCTGCCCTAGCACCGCCGTGGAGGTCGGCACGACGCCGGACACGGCGACGAATGCCAGCGGCGGCGTGACGCCGAGCAACACGCCGATGCCGGTCAGCACCAGCACGCGGACCGCGACCTGGAGGGCCCGCAGGCGGAAGATCTCAACGACGAACGACGCCAGATGGCGTCGTTCGTGGATGCAGCCGATGGCCAGACGATCAGCCGCGCGCGTCGGCCTCGGCCAATGCAGTGCGCAGGATTTCCTTGGCCGGCCCGCCGTGCTTCTCGTGCTCGAGCGCGAAATGCACGGTCGCCTCGATCAAGCCGATGTGCGCACCACAATCGAAACGACGGCCTTCGAAGCGATAGGCGTCCACGGTCTGCTGCTGCAGCAGTCCGGCGATCGCATCGGTCAGCTGAATTTCGCCCCCAGCACCGGCACCGGTCTGTTCGAGCAGCTCGAAGATCTTCGGGCTGAGCACATAACGACCGACTACCGCCAGATTGCTCGGTGCCACTTCCGGCTTGGGCTTTTCCACAATGGCGTTGATGCGCCCCTTGCGGCCATCGAACGCATCGGTGGCCACGATGCCGTAACTGGCGGTCTTGTCGTGCGGCACATCCTCGACGGCGATGACGCTGCCGCCCGAGGCCTCGGCCACATCCGCCATCTGGGTCAGCGCACCGTCACCACGGTTCCAGATCAGGTCGTCCGGCAGCAATACCGCAAACGGCTCATCGCCAACCACGGCCTTGGCACATAACACGGCGTGACCCAGGCCAAGCGCCTCGGCCTGGGTCACGAAAATGGCACGCACGCCCTCCGGCAAAGCATGGCGCACCAGCTCCAACTGTTCGAGCTTGCCGGCGCGCTCGAGCTTTTGCTCCAGCTCGTAGGCCTTGTCGAAGTAGTCGGCGATCGAGTGCTTGTAGCGATTGGTCACGAAGATCAGCGTGTCGCAACCAGCCTGGATGGCTTCGTCGACGGCGTACTGGATCAGCGGTTTGTCGATGATTGGCAGCATTTCCTTCGGCACCGTCTTGGTTGCCGGAAGAAAGCGGGTCCCAAGACCTGCGACGGGGAATACGGCCTTGCGAATACGCTTGCTCATTAAAGTCTTCTGACCTCACGTGCGGGGAATGGAACGACCGTATCAGATCGCGCGTCGACTTTCCGTCGAGCAGCCGCAAAATCCGGCATCAGACTGCCCAGCACAGTTTCCATCGCCTTGATGTCATAGCGGTTGACCGCCTCACGCAAGCGCGTCACCAGCTGCAATACCTGCTCGTGCGAGAACTCGCGCACACCGGCTTCCAGAATCTTGGGATGCGCGGTGGGGCGATAGTGCTCGTCGGAATAGAACAGGGTTTCGTGCAGCTTCTCGCCCGGACGCAAGCCGGTATAGAGGATGGCCACATCCTTACCGGGCTGTTTGCCGGCAAGACGGATCATCTGTTCGGCGAGCAGGCGAATCGGCACCGGCTCGCCCATGTCCAATGTATAGATCGCGCCATGCGAGGCGGAGGCCGCAGCCTGCACCACCAGCTGGCAGGCTTCCGGAATGGTCATGAAGTAACGGGTCACATCCGGATGCGTCACCGTGACCGGGCCGCCCTGCCGGATCTGCTCACGGAACAACGGCACCACGCTGCCGGCCGAATCCAGCACGTTGCCGAAGCGCACGGTGATGAAACGCGTCGGCGCATCGCGCGCGTCAAGACTCTGGCAGACCATCTCTGCGTAGCGCTTGCTCGCGCCCAGCACGTTGACCGGCTCGACCGCCTTGTCGGTGGAGATGAAGACGAAGGTCTCGATGCGTGCACGCTGACAGGCGCGCGCCACGTTTTCGGTGGCCAGCACATTGTTGCGTACCGCCTCGCGCAATTGTTCTTCCAGCAACGGCACCTGTTTGTAGGCGGCCGCATGGAACACCGCATCCGGCGGGGCGGTATGCAAGGCATGCGCAACCACGGCCGGGTCGCCGCAATCGCCAAGCACACGCACCACTTCGATATCGGGAAACAACCGACGCAGATCCGAATCGATCGTCAGCAATGCCAGCTCATCGATTTCCAGCAGCACGATACGCCGCGCACCGTGACGGGCGCACTGGCGGCACACTTCCGAACCGATCGAGCCACCCGCGCCGGTCACCATGACCGTCTTGTTGGTCAACCAGTCGCGAATCAGGCGCCAATCCGGCGTGACCGGTTTGCGATTGAGCAGGTCCTCGATCGCGACTTCCTTCAACTCGCCGGGCAACGAGCGCCCTTCCAGCACGTTGATCAGCTTGGGCACCATACGGAACGGCAGCCCGGTGCTTTCGCAGATGGCCACCACGCGCTGCATGCCCGAGGCGTCCAGCGACGGAATCGCGATGACCAGCAGTTTGGCTGCCGTCTCCTTGGCGATGGCTGCGGCCTGGTCCAGGTTGCCCAGCACGTTGAGGCCCTGAATCTTGGCGCCATGCAGATTGTTGGCATCGTCCAGATACCCGACCGGCACGAATGCACCGGTGCGGCGCAGATCACGGACAAGACCCTCGGCAGCGCGACCCGCGCCGAGGATCAACACCCGTTGCGCCGCATCGCCGGAGTGCGCGATCTGGTAATCCTTCCAGGCGCGATACAGCAGCCGCGGGGTACCCAGCAATGCCGACAGGGCAAACGGGTAGACCACCAACACCGACAGCGGCACCCCATCCAGGCGGTCGTAGGACAGCGCCAGCACGATCGCGACCAGACCCAGAAAACTCGACTTGAAGATGTTCCACAAGTCCGGCACCGAGGCGAAGCGCCACAGCCCGCGATACAGGCCCATCTTCCAGAACACCAGGCCTTGTGCCACCAGGACCACGGCGGTGCGCCAATCCCACAACGGCAGATCGGGAGCCTCGCGCAGCATGGAGTAGCGGCCGGCATGCAACAGCTGCCAGCACACCCACACCATCAACAGGTCATGCAGCACCACCGCAGCCTGCGGCAGGGCCTTGGTCAAATGGTCACGCCAGGAAATCATAAACGTCCATTACTCAGCAATTGCGCAGTCCGTCGCGCAGAAAATGCCAGATTGCGGTGGCACCTAGACCCCATACCAAGGCTCCAGAGACCTGCAGCCAATTTGCATCATGACGAATTAACACATACAAGCAGACAGCAGCGACGCTGAAAGCGAAATAAATAGCGCTTACCGGAACGTGCGTCTCAAGCCTGCGTGCCAGCCGCTGATAGAGATGTTGGGCATGCGGCTCCCACCACCGTTGCCCGGCGAGCATGCGAGACAGCAGCGTGAAGCCGGCGTCTACGAGAAACGCGGTCAGCGGCAACCAGCTGATCCACCAACTCACTTGCTCGCTGGCCACCGTCAGCGCCAGCAATGCAGCCAGTACATATCCCAATGCACCACTGCCGCCGTCGCCCAGAAAGATGCGCGCACGCGGAAAGTTGAACGGCAAAAATCCCAGGCAGGATGCAGCGACGGCAAGACCCGCCCACGCCCATGCGGCAGGCACGACCGCAGCAAACGCCAGTGCGGCCAGCGCCGCCTGGCTGCTGGCCAGGCCGTTGATGCCGTCCATGAAGTTCCAGACATTGATCAATATCACCGATGCCATGGCGGTGAGCACGCCATCCCAGAGCTGGCCCGTGTAACGGCTGACCAGCCAACCCAGCATGGCCGACGCCAGCAGATGGATCGCGAACCGCAGCCTGGCCGAGAGCGGACGATGGTCGTCCCACCAACCTACCCCGGCCACCAGCACCAGCCCGGCAGCGAACCAATAGATGACAGAGCCTGCCGCCGGCCAGAACACGCTTGCCGTCAGGCACCCGGACAGCAGCGCGGCAACGATTGCCATGCCACCGCCACGCGGAGTGGCGACCACATGGCTGCGACGTTCGCCCGGATGATCGAGCAGACGCCGATGCAGCGCGTAGCGTCGCAGCAACCAGGTCCCCACTGCCGCGACCGTCAGGTGCAACAGACACCACCACAGCCAGACCTGCGGCATCAGACCACCGCGTAGTTCAACAGCGGCTTGACCGTTCCCCATTCCTTGCAGCTCGGGCACTGCCAGTGGTGCGTCTTCGCGCCGAAGCCGCAGCGGGTGCAGCGGTAGCTCGGGTTGCGCACCAACAACTGGTCGGTGATGTGCTTGAGATCCTGCAAGGTGCCCACCGGGTCGCTGCCTTCGGCCAGGGTCAGGTCGATCAACGCCGACTCGCCGCGGACCGATGGTCGGTCCTTGAGCTGACGGCCCAGGTAAGCCAGCGCAGGGGCCACGCCGTCCTGCGCTTCCATCAGCTGCGTCAATGCCAGCACCGGGGCGATGCCGCGGTAGTGCTCGGTCATCTCCGACAGGAAATTACGCGCACCGGCGATATCGCCGACCCGGCGATAGGCCGCCATCAACGCAGGGATGATTTCAGGCAGGTACTCCGGATCATGCCGGGCGGCGCGTTCGAATGCGCGCACGGCCGCTTCATCGTGTCCACGCTCGGCTTCGATGCGTCCTTCCAGAATGCCGGCGCGTACCGAAGTGCCATCGGCCTGATACGCGCGCGCGATCGCCTGCAACGCTTCGTCGGGCTTGCTCAGGCCACGATAGCGATCGGCCAGCTCGCACTCGAATTGCGCAATCAGCTTGCCCATCGGCTCGCCGGTGACTTCTTCGTAACGGGTGGCGTTGTCGATCGCCTTTTCCCAATCGCGCTCGGCCTGATAGATGCCGATCAGATGACGCAGTGCCTGTGGGGCACGCTGATCCAGTTGCGCCAGTTCGGTGAACACGGTCTCGGCACGATCCAGCAGGCCGGACTTCATATAGTCCTCGCCCAGCGCCAGCAAGGCCTGCACGCGCTGTTGATCGGTCAGGTCGGCACGTTGCACCAGACCCTGGTGCAGCCGGATCGCGCGATCGACTTCACCGCGACGGCGGAACAGATGCCCCAACGCGACCTGGGTCTCGAAGGTCTCCTTGTCCAGTTCGGCGATATGCAGAAATAGTTCGATCGCCTTGTCCGGCTGCTCGTTGAGCAGATAGTTCAGACCGCGAAAGTAGGTGCTGGATAGGCGACTGACCTGGGTATCGCCGTGGCGTTGACCACCGCGGCGGCCAACGATCCAGCCCCCCAACGCTGCCAACGGCACGAACAGGAAGAACCAGATCCACTCGGTCAGAAAGTCCATACGCGCTTACAGTCCATCAAAGGGGCGCGGCTCGACTGCGGCAGGCGCAATGGGCCTGGCGTCGGTGCGACTGACTGCAACAGCCTTGTTGGCCTGGCGCAGTTTGGAATAGAGGGGAATCACCACACTGACCAGCACCATGCCGGCACCGATCAACACGCCGACCAGCAGCGCGACGATGATCGCGATCCCGGAGGTCGTGCGCACACTGGAGAAGAGGAAGTCGAGAGTGACGTCCTGGGAATTGACCGCACCGATGATCAGACCGACCAGCAGGAAGGCCAGCATCACCAGCAAACGAAACACCTTCATGGCCAGACTCCGTCGAAAGAGGCTTAGCTTAACCGAGCCGACATAAACACAGCGGCAGAACGACTTTAGTCAGCCGCATCCAGCAGATCGACCGGGACCACGGAGCTGACACGCTCACGCAATTCCTTGCCGGGCTTGAAATGCGGAACATGCTTGCCAGGCAACGCGACCGACTCGCCGGTCTTCGGATTACGGCCAAGACGTGGCGGGCGGTAATGCAGCGAGAAGCTGCCAAACCCGCGGATTTCGATCCGATCACCATCGGAGAGCGCCTGCCCCATCATTTCCAGCAGCGATTTGACTGCCAGATCCACGTCGTCCGCCTTCAGATGCGCTTGACGTTGCGCCAGGATTTCAATCAATTCGGACTTGGTCATGGGAAGACTTGCTTTTTTCGACTGACACATCGGAATCGGCCCGGGCAAGCCCGGGCCGATCCATCACGCTCTTGCGAGCGCTACGCGCTTACTCGGACTTGTTGCTGTTCAACTGTGCACGCAGCAGCGCGCCCAGCTGAGTCATGCCACCGGATGCGGCCGAAGACTGGTATTCCTCCAGCGTTTCGCGCATTTCGGCATCGTCCTTGGCCTTGATCGACAGCTGCAGGGTGCGGCCCTTGCGGTCCATGCCCACGAACTTGGCTTCAATCTTGTCGCCGACCTTCAGGTGCTGGGTCGCATCGTCCACACGCTCGTTGGCGATGTCGCGTGCAGCAACGTAGCCTTCGATGCCATCGGCCAGGTCGATCGTGGCGCCCTTGGCATCCACTTCACGCACCACGCCCTCGACCTTCGAACCCTTCGGGTTGGAAGCCATGTACTGGCCGAACGGATCCTGCTCCAGCTGCTTGACGCCCAGGCTGATGCGCTCACGCTCCGGATCGACTGCCAGCACAACGGCTTCCAGCGTGTCGCCCTTCTTGTAGTTGCGCACGACATCTTCGCCGGTGGTGTTCCAGCTGATGTCGGACAGGTGGACCAGGCCGTCGATGCCGCCGTCCAGACCGATGAAGATGCCGAAGTCGGTGATCGACTTGATCTGACCGGACACCTTGTCGTTCTTCTTGTGGGTGGCGGCGAAGGTTTCCCACGGATTGGCGGCAACCTGCTTCATGCCCAGCGAGATGCGGCGACGCTCCTCGTCGACATCCAGCACCATCACTTCGACTTCGTCACCAACCTGCACAACCTTGGACGGGTTGACGTTCTTGTTGGTCCAATCCATCTCGGAGACGTGCACCAGACCTTCGACGCCCGGCTCGATCTCGACGAATGCGCCGTAATCGGTGACGTTGGAGACCTTGCCGAACACGCGGCTGTTGGCCGGGTAACGACGTGCGATGTTGTCCCACGGATCTTCACCCAGCTGCTTCAGGCCGAGGCTGACGCGGTTACGCTCGCGATCGAACTTCAGCACGCGCACGTCCAGCTCGTCGCCGACATTGACGACTTCGGACGGATGGCGCACGCGCTTCCAGGCCATGTCGGTGATGTGCAGCAGACCGTCGATACCGCCCAGGTCCACGAACGCGCCGTAATCGGTCAGGTTCTTGACCACGCCCTTCAGGATCGCGCCTTCCTGCAGCTTGTCCATCAGCTGCTCGCGCTCTTCCGAGTGCTCGCTCTCGACCACGGCACGACGCGAGACCACCACGTTGTTGCGCTTGCGGTCCAGCTTGATCAGCTTGAACTCGAGCTCCTTGCCTTCCAGGTAGGCCGGGTCGCGCACCGGGCGCACATCCACCAGCGAACCAGGCAGGAACGCGCGGACATCCTTGATGTCCACGGTGAAACCACCCTTGACCTTGCCGCTGATGCGGCCGGTGATGGTTTCGTTCTTTTCCAACGCCTCTTCCAGCTCGTCCCACACCATTGCGCGCTTGGCCTTCTCGCGCGACAGCACGGTCTCACCGAAGCCGTTCTCGATGGAGTCGAGGGCAACCTTGACCTGGTCGCCGACGCCGACATCGATCTCGCCAGCGTCATTACGGAACTGCTCGATCGGCACGATGCCTTCGGACTTCAGGCCAGCGTTGATCACCACCACGTCGCCGCGCACTTCCACGACGGTACCGGTGACGATCGAGCCCGGCTTCAGTTTCGCCAGATTGGCTTGACTGGCTTCGAACAGTTCAGCAAAAGATTCTGTCATTTGAATTTTACTCAGTTGAACACACGGGCGTTGATCGTCGAGTACGACAGATGCCAAGCGCCCAGCCTGTTGGTCGACTCCGGACAGCGAGTCGGTTAAGTAGTAGTAGAACCGCCACACGGGATGTGCGACGGAGCCTTGGAACGCCTTACGGTCGGCGGGACATGCCCGCTTGCGGAACGCTTACGACGACGTGCGAACGGCTAACAACCCGACCACACGCTGGACGACATCCTCGATCCCCATTCCGCTGGTATCGATCAGCACGGCGTCTTCGGCCGGCCGCAATGGCGCCACCACCCGCTGCGCATCACGGGCATCTCGAGCCATGATCTCGCGCAGCAGGTCGTCAAAGATAACCGAAACACCCTTTTCCATCAACTGTTTATGGCGACGGCCCGCACGTTCTTCAGCACTGGCGGTCAGAAACACCTTGTAGGCAGCATCGGGGAAGATCACCGTACCCATGTCGCGCCCGTCTGCGACCAGGCCGGGCGCCCGCCTGAATGCGCGTTGCCGCTCTTTCAGTGCGCTACGCACCTCAGGGATGGCGGCAATCGCCGAAGCCAGCGCACCGGTCGTCTCAAGGCGCAGTTCGCCGGTGGCATCCACCCCGTTGACCAGTACCCGCAGCCCCGCCTCGCCGGCGTCGTCGAACTCTACCTTGGTGTCGAAGGTGCAGCGCACCAGCGCGGCCGGGTCGGAAACGTCCAGATCGGCCCAGCTCGCCGCCACGCCCACCGCGCGGTACAGCGCACCCGAATCGAGGTAATGCCAGCCCAGCCGTGCGGCCACGATCCGGCTCACGGTGCCCTTGCCGGCGCCGGAGGGACCATCGATGGTGAGAACGGGCGAAAGGTCGGTCATTCAGGTTTCCGGAAGGTCATCAGGCGGTAGTGTAGCGCCGCTGATTGGAATTCGGATGCAACCACTTGAAAGCACGACGAAAAGCCGGTTAGAATTGCCGGCTTAATTCCGGGTGCACCCTCGATTGCGGGCACTCTTCCATCGAATCCAACCGTTTACGCCGAGGTGTGCCATGAAAGTCCTGTCCTCCCTGAAGTCTGCGAAGACCCGTCACCGCGACTGCAAGGTGGTCCGCCGCCGCGGCAAGGTCTTCGTGATCTGCAAGTCGAACCCGCGTTTCAAGGCGCGTCAGCGCTAAGCCTTTGCCGCGCGCGCAAGACCCGAGAAAGCCGCCTCCGGGCGGTTTTTTCTTGGCCGGTGCTTCAGGTCGGTGGTTGCGACATGCCGGCTGCACTGTCTCGGGTCTTGGCCGGCTCCGCGTAACGGTGGAGCTGGCAGGCATCCGGCGCGGCGTTGGGTGACACTGCTCTGCAAGCACGCCCGTCCTGGTTTTTGCTGTAATCACCATCCGAATCTTGTCCACTGGGGAGTAGATGACATGCGCAACCGTTTGTTTGGCCTGCCGTTGATCGCGTTGATGGGGATCAGTGCCGTTGCCTGGGCCGATACGCTACTGGTCGACCGTGCACAGCAAAAGCCTGCCGCTGCCCTGCCCTTGCGCGGCGACAGCATGAGTCAGGTCCAAGGCCGTTACGGCGCGCCGCAGGAAAAGCTGCAGCCGCGCGGTGGCCAGAAGCGCCAGTGGCCGACGATCCATCGCTGGGTGTATCCGGCCTTTACCGTGTATTTCGAAAAGAGCCGGGTGATCGACGTGGTGGCCAATCAGGCCAATGCCAACGAGATCGGGCCCAAACCGCCGATCAGGTGATCGCGGGTTGTTCGGGCTCCAGCGGATGGAGACTGCAACAGTGGCTTGATCCGATGATGCAAAAAGCGATCACCGTGGATCGCCAAGGCGAATCCTTCGAAAGGAGCGATTTGACGTCAATCCCTCGCAAGAGCCGATTTAACGCGAGTCCCTCGCAAGAGCCCGCACGTCCATGTGCGGGGATTGAATTAACGGCCCGGCGTTGCCTGGCATTGATTAGGTAGTTGCAAGTTATGACCGATAGCGTTCGCTTTCCTGCCGAGTGGGAACCTCAGTCCGCCGTGTTGATTGCGTGGCCGCACGCGGGCACCGACTGGGCCGAGCGTCTTGCCGAGGTGGAGGAGACCTATATCGCGCTGGTCGCGGCGATTTCCCGTTTCGAGCCGGTGATCGTGTGCGTGGCCGATGACGATCTGCAGATCTATGCGGAAGCGCGGCTGCGCTCGGCACGGGTGGATATGGCGCGGGTGCGCTTCGTGATTGCGGCTTACAACGACACCTGGCTACGCGATTCCGGCCCGATCACGCTGCGCCAGGATGGCGGTTTCCGCCTGATGGATTTCCGCTTCACCGGCTGGGGCGGCAAGTTCGAGGCCAGCCTGGACGATCAACTGGTCACCTCGCTGGACGCGGCCCGGGTGTTCGTATCCTCGCAGGTGCAGACGGTCGACTTTGCATTGGAAGGCGGTGCAATCGAGACCGATGGTGCGGGCACCTTGCTGACCACCTGGAAATGCCTGCACGAGCGGCATCCGCAGCGCACGCGCGATTCGCTGAGTGCCGATCTTGCCGCGTGGCTGGCGCAGGACCGCGTGCTGTGGCTGGATCACGGCTATCTGGAAGGCGACGACACCGACGCGCATATCGATACGCTGGCGCGCTTCGCCGGCCCGGATGCGATCGTCTACCAGGGCTGCGATGTGGCCAGCGATTCGCATTACACCGAACTGCAGGCGATGGGCACCGAACTGGCTGCATTGCGCAAGGCCGATGGGCAGCCGTATCGCCTGTTCGTATTGCCCTGGGCAGAGCCGATCCTGGATCAAGGCCGGCGCCTGGCCGCCTCCTACGCCAATTTCCTGATCGTCAACGGTGCGGTGCTGATGCCGGCTTACGGCGACAAGGCCGACGCGAGCGCGCAAGCAGTGCTGGCCGAGGCGTTTCCGCAGCACGCTATCGTGCCGGTGCCGTGCCGCCCATTGATCTGGCAGAACGGCAGCCTGCACTGTCTGACCATGCAACTGCCCGCCGGTCTGCTGGCCGCCTGAGTCACTCCTGTTCCGGCCGGCAGGCCGGTGTTACACCATCGCGCGCTACCTTAGTGCGTCACTTAGCCGGACCAATCGCCATGACCCGTCATCTCCTTCCCGTCGCGCTGATCCAGGAGCGCAACCACGGCGACGCCGCGGCCAATCTGGCCATCATCGAATCGCGCGTGGCCGAAGCTGCCGCACAGGGCGCCAGGCTGGTGCTGCTGCAGGAACTGCACAACGGTGCGTATTTCTGCCAGCACGAGTCGGTGGACGAATTCGACCTGGCCGAGCCGATCCCCGGCCCCAGCACCGAGCGGCTGGGAGCGCTGGCCAAGCAACACGGCGTGGTGCTGGTGGCCTCGTTGTTCGAGCGCCGCGCAGCCGGGCTGTATCACAACACCGCCGTGGTGTTCGAAAAGGACGGCCGCCTGCTCGGCAAGTACCGCAAGATGCATATCCCGGACGATCCGGGCTTCTATGAAAAGTTCTATTTCACCCCGGGCGATCTGGGCTTTGCGCCGATCGACACCTCGGTCGGCCGGCTCGGCGTGCTGGTGTGCTGGGACCAGTGGTACCCCGAAGCGGCGCGCCTGATGGCGCTGGCCGGTGCGGAGCTGCTGCTCTACCCCACCGCGATCGGCTGGGATCCGGATGACCAGCAACCCGAGCAGGAGCGCCAGCGCGATGCCTGGGTGCTCAGCCATCGCGGCCATGCGGTCGCCAACGGGGTGCCGGTGCTGTCGTGCAACCGCGTCGGCCATGAGCCCTCGCCGTTGGGCGCGTCGGGTATCCAGTTCTGGGGCAACAGCCATGTGCTGGGGCCGCAGGGCGAGTTCATCGCCGAAGCCGGACAGGACCCGACCGTGCTGGTGTGCGACGTCGACCTGCAGCGCAGCGAACACGTGCGCCGCATCTGGCCGTTCCTGCGCGATCGCCGCATCGATGCGTATGGCGACCTGCTCAAGCGCTACATCGACTGACCGCATGCCTGTCGAGTTGCGCAATGTCCGCGACGCGGACATCCCGGCAATCACGGTCGGAGTGTTCACCGGTATCGGCCGCAAGCATGGTCGCTGGCTGGACGGCGTGCAGATGCAGCGCGCTCGGCTCCGGTGACACCGCCCCTCCTTCTGATGAATGACCCCATGACTGAGCAAACCACCCACGTTCTGGACGATGCGTTGTCCGGCCAGCCGCATCGCATCGTCGAACGCGATGGCGTGCGCTATACGTTGCTAGGTACCGCGCACGTGTCACTGGCCAGCGTGGCCGCAGTGCAGCGGGCGATCGGCAGCGGCCGCTACGACGCGGTGGCGGTGGAGCTGGATGCGCAGCGCCTGCAGGCGCTCAGCGATCCGGATGCCCTCGCCCGTCTGGACCTGGTACAGGTGATTCGTAAGGGCCGGGTGGCCTTGTTCGCGGCCAACCTCGCCCTGGCCGCCTACCAGCGCCGCCTGGCCAAGCAGCTCGGCATCGAGCCGGGCGCAGAGTTGAAGGAAGCGGTGAATCTGGCGCGCGCGCAAGGCCTGCCCGTGCACCTGATCGATCGCGAAGTCGGCCTGACCTTCAAGCGCGCGTCCGGGCGGCTGGGATTCTTCGGCAAGATGAAACTGGCCGGCGGCCTTCTCGGCGGTCTGTTCGCGGCTGACGAGGTGGGCGAAGAAGAAATCGAAAAGCTCAAACAAGGCGACATGCTGGAGGCGAGCTTCGGCGATTTTGCCAGCGAAAGCCCGGAGCTTTACGAGACCGTGATTGCCGAGCGCGACCAGTACATGGCCACGCGCCTGCGCGAGGAAGCCACTACGGATCAGCGCGAGATACTGGCGGTGGTCGGTGCAGGGCATCTGGCCGGTCTTGCGCGCCACCTGGAACAGGACACCGCCGCACCCGGCCCGTTGCGCGAGTCGCTGGAATACGTGCAGCAGCGCAAGCGCATTCCGTGGATCACATTGGGCATCCTGGCGATCATCATCACCGGCATCGGCATCGGGTTCTGGCGCGGCGGTCTGAGCATGGGCGCGGACCTGTTGTTGCAGTGGGCGATGTATACCGGCGGACTGGCGGCGTTGGGTTGCCTGTTGGCCGGTAGCCATCCCTTGAGCATCCTCACTGCGGCGGTCGTGGCGCCCTTCAAGCCGTTCCGTCTGAGCGTGCCGACCGGTGCGTTTGCGGCCCTGGTCGAAGTGCATATGCGCAAGCCGGCCTATGGCGACTTCCTGTCGCTACGCGACGACGCGCAGACCTTGCGCGGCTGGTACCGCAATCGCGTCTCACGCGTGGTGCTGACCTTCCTGCTGACCAACGTGGGCAGCATGGCGGGCGTGTGGCTGGCCGGTGTGCAGATCTTCAATCGCCTGCACGGGTGAGCGTGGCGGCGCTGCAATCTGTTGCTTCTCGTAGGAGCGCACCCGGGCGCGATGGGGCGTTACCGGTAACGCCCCATCGCGCCCGGATGCGCTCCTACGGCATTCGATCGCTTGCGCGCGGCTACGGCGCGGACTGCGCCTGTGGCGCGAGCTGCAGGCGCACCCAGACGCCGTAGTGGTCCGAGGCCCAGCGACCTTCGGCATACGGCGTGTCGAACAGGATGCGCGCTTCGCGGGCCAGCAGGCGGTTCTGCTGAAAGAACACGTGGTCGATCCGCGCCGGCGTGTCGAAGACATGCAGGTTCAAGGTGCTGACGCTGGCGTCGCCGTTGCGGTGCACGCTGCCGTAGCTGTCGCCGTAGCCCTTGCGTAGCGCTTCCAGATCGAGGGCATCGGCGGCGGTGTTGAAGTCGCCGGCAATCACGACCGGTGCCTGATTGCTGTTGGAGGAAATGAAGTCCAGCAAGTCGGCGACCTGACGCGTACGTGTGGCGGTGCCGCGTGCATCGGCACGCTCGTTGAGGTGGGTGACGTAGACATTGATCGGTTGGCCATCGATATCGACCTGCAGATGCGCGGCAACGCGGTAATCGTCCAGCGGCTGCAGCAGGCGCTGATGCCGGGCCAGCACCCTGCGCCGGCTCAGCAACGCGTTGCCGTAGCGCTTGGGCGCGCCGACCGGATCGACCGATGCGAAGGTGTAGTCGTAACCCAGCTTGCGCGCGAGCCAGGCGGCCTGGTTCTCCACGCTGTCGCGGCGTTCGATCACTTCCTGCAGCGCGATCACGTCCGGCGCCAGCTGCTTGAGCTGTTTGGCGATATAGGCGCGACGCGCCGGCCAGTCTTCGCGGTCGTGGTGCAGGTTGAGCGTGACCAGGGTCATCTCGCGCTGCGCCGGGCCCGGCGGCTGCACTGGCTGGGATGCGCGTTCTGCACGATCGGTCTGGTTGACCTGTGCGGGTTGCGCGACCTGCAGGGCGTGGCTGGCCTGCGTGGCGTGTACAGCGCCGGCGCACAGCAGCAGCGCCACCCACACGACCGGCCGACGGGCACCACGCCGCGCCAGCGCTGCCCTGCTCGGTCGAGCTGCGCCATTCATTGCGTAGCGCGCTCGGCCCGCCGCACCGCGCTGGGCACATCGATCTGCACAGTGGCCGGCAGCTGTTGAATCCGCAGTTCGCCGTTGTGCCATTGTGCCGATTCGCCGTTGATGCTGGCCTTGCCTGGAGTGCCCTGGTACGGCCACGGCAACACCACCCCGCCCGGCGGCAGGATCAGGCCGGGCTGCAGTTGCAGCACCAGCTGCTTGTCGGTGCGCTGCAGGGTGTAATTCAGACGCCCGTACGGCGTGCGCAGTTCGGCGATGCCGATGCCTTTGCCCTCGAACCAGCGCGTCGGGGTGCCGGCAGCGATGACCAGGCTGGCGTCGGATTCGCGTCCGTAGGCAAACATGTCCAGCACCGAGCGCACGAAATCCGAGGCGACCCAGGCGTGCGGCAGGTCGCCGACGAAGAACGGCGTGCGCGGCGTGCGCGAGACCACTTCGGCCCATTGGTTCCAGGGTTGCGGCGCACGGTCCTTGAAGAAGAACGCGGTGGCGTCCCAGGCGCGGTCACGCCAGCCCAGGCGCACGAATGCGGCCACGTTGCGCCATTCGTAGGGTGTGTAGTCCTTCCATGCGCGCTTGCCGTCGCGGCGCTCGGAAAACTCCTTCCAGTAGCGTTCGAAGGTATTGGTCAGCAGGTCCTGCGGCAGGCGTTGCTGCTCGCCACCCGGCGCCAGCGCGATGGTGGTGGAGGTCGCATCGAAGTCGCCGAGCTCGGCCGAGCCGGGCAGGAAATCGAGACCGTGCTGGCGCACCGCCGCACCCAGCGAGGCGACCAGGTCGCCACTGAATTCGTCGCGTGCAGTGCTGAAGCGGGCGACCTCGTCGGGCTTGTCGAGCGCGCCGGCCAGCATCGCCGCATCCTTGTAGCCGCGCAGCGCCCAGAAGTTGTCCCAGTACGAATGCACCGGCTTGGCCGAATAACCTTCGTGGCTGATCGACACCGGCATCATTCCGTAGAAGGCCGGGTTGCGCATGAAGTTGTCTTCGGTGCGCTCGCTGGCGCGCAGCTTTTCCATGTAGTCGTAGGCGCCGGTCACGTGCGGCCACATCTTTTCCAGGAACGCCTTATCGCCGGTGTAGCGGTAGTACTCGGCGATGTTGAAGATCAGCTCGCCATGGCTGTCGTTCTCGGGCACCGGGTCGCTGCCGCGGTCGTCCACGCAGCACGGCACCATGCCGTCGGCGAACTGATACGGGGCGAACCAGTCGACGTACTCGCGCACCACGTCTTCGCGGCCAAGCCGCAGCAGGCCTTCGGAAATCATCGCGCCGTCGCGGATCCAGCTGCGCGAATACGAGCGTGTGCCGGGCTGCAACCGCGGGCCGATGCGCGAGATCAGCATGTGCGCCAGCGCCGTGCGCAAGGTGTCGACCACCGGCTTGCCTTCGGCCGGCACGCTGATGCGCACGCGATCAAGCTTGCTGCGCCACTGCTGGGCCACCTGCTGCTGCGCCTTGTCGGCATCGAAGCCGGCCGGCAGTTGCGCGGTGCCGGTCTGCGGAATCACCAGCGCCACCTCGCGCCGTTGGCCAGGCTCCAGCTTCCAGCGATACAGCAGCACGCCCGAGGCCAGGCCGGTATCGTCCTTGACCTGGGTGATCGCCGGCGGGGTGGCGGCAGTGAGATGGCTGACGTCCATGCCGCTGTCGAAAGCGCTGGCAAAACCGGCATCCGGACGCTGTGCGGCGAATACGCGCGGCCTGCCGTTGACGCTGACCTGCGCACCGTCCACCGCCAGTTGTTCGATCCGGCTGACGCCGCCCAGGGTATTGAGGAACTGCGCCGGCGGATTGACCTGGAACGGCCGCACTGCCAACGCCAGGGTGAACTCGCGCGCCTCCTTGCCGGTGTTGTGCAGCTGATAGCGTGCGACCAGTTGCGCCTGCTCCGGGGTGCCCTGCACGAACGCGGTCACGCGCAGGTTCATCAGGTCGTGATGCCAGTCGACGCTGGGAATCGGCAGGTAATCGTCCTGCAGGCTCTGCTCGCTGCTGACGTCGGACCAGTGCAGCAGCTTGCCGCCGCTGACCACGAACGGCTCGATGCTGAAGCCGCCCTTGCCCACTTCCACCGCGCCGTCCTCGCCGATCAGGCCCTGCTCGGTGCCGCCATCCAGACCCAGGATGGTCCAGTACGGCTGCTCGCCGGAGAAACCGCGCGGATAGCTGCCGCGCGGCATCTGTGCGGCAAGCGACTTGATGAAATCGTTCGGGGTCGCCGCAAACGCCAGCGGCTGCAGTTGCACTTCCTTGATGCCGTAGCGCCAGTTGGGGCCGTCCTTGAGATCGAAACGCAGGTAACGCGCCTCGGTGTCCGGCAGTGCCAGCCAATCGGTGCCGCCGGCACCGGCCGTGACGGTGCGCAGGTCGCGCCAGCCGCGCCCGTCGCTGGACGCGCGCACCACGTATTGCGAGGCCTGCAGGCCGGGCACCCACTGCACCACCGCGCCGCCGAATTCGCGCACCTTGCCCAGATCCAACGTGACGGTCTGTTGCTTGACCGCGCCGCTGAGCCAGAAGGTCTCCGGCTTGCCGTCGGCCAGGCGTTGTTCCAGTGCGGGCGCGGTATCGGTGATGGCCTCGGCCTTCAACGGCGAGGTGTCTTCCGGCGGCAGCGGCGTGAGCGTCAGGCGGTCGAAGCACACCGTGCCCTTGCCGCCGACCTTGTTGTAGATGGTGAATTCGACATCCGCGCTGCTGCGCAGCTGCTTGTCCTGACCCGGGCCCCAGGCCTTTTCGATGTTGCGCCTGCGATAGCCGACGGTGGTCCAGTTCTTCGGGAAGTTGAAGCCGGGCCGGTTGATCCACCACACGTTGTCGCCGCTGGCGTCGATCAGCTTGACCTGCAGGTCGTTGGACGGCGACTCGCCGCGCAGCGCAAAGCCGATGCGGTAATTGTCCGGATAGTCGATCGGCAGGCTGCGGCGGATGCCGACATAGCCGGACACGCCGTTGAAGTTGTAGTCCAGGCACAGGGCATGCCCGCCGGAACTGGTGGCCACCGGTCGCAGCGAACCGCTGACCTGGTTAGAGACCACCAGGCGCCAGGCGCTGATGTCGTTGAAGCCGTCGAGCACGCGTTCCTGCGCCTGCGCCGTGACCGCAGACGTGGCAACAGCGGTCATGGCAAGCAATCGCAGGAACATTGGCTTCACCCCTTCACACTCCCCAGCAGAAGACCTTGGATGTAGTAGCGCTGCAGCGCGACGAACAATAGCAGCACCGGAATCACCGTCACCACTGCGCCGGCCATCATCAGCTCCACGTCCATGATGTGCTCGCGCGACAGCGCCGCCAGCGCCACCGGCAAGGTGTACTGTTCCTGGTCGGTCAGCACGATCAGCGGCCACATGAAGTCGTTCCACGAGCCCATGAAGGTGAAGATGGTCAGGGTGACCAGTACCGGCTTGAGCATCGGCAGCACGATCTGGAAGAAGATCCGCATCTCGCTGGCACCGTCGATGCGCGCGGCCTCGATCAGTTCGTCGGGAATGCTGCGCGCATACTGGCGCACCAGGAAGATGCCGAACACCGTCGCCAGCGCCGGCACCACCACCCCGCCGATGTTGTTGACCAGATGCAGCTGCTTCATCAACAGGAACAACGGCAGCATCGCCACCTGCGCCGGGATCACCAGCGCGGCCATCAGGATCTTGAAGATGCGCTCGCGGCCAACGAACTGCAGCTTGGCGAACGCATAGCCGGCCATGGTGTTGATCAGCAGCGAGCCGAGCGTGATCAGCCCGGACACCATCAGGCTGTTGGCGAAGTTGCGCGCCATGCCGGTGCGCGCAAACAGCTCGTGGTAATTGGCGGTGGTGAATGCCGAGGGCAGCATCGGCGGCGGGAAGCGGCTGGCCTCGCCGGTGGGCATGAACGACACCGACAGCATCCACAGCAGCGGCGCCAGGCTGACCAGCGCCAGCAGCAGCAGGCCACCATTGATCAACACGCCGTTCCAGCGCGATTGGCCGACATCACGACTCATATCAAATCTCTCTTGCGGCCGAAGCGCAGCATCACGGTGGTCACCGCCAGGATGATCAAAAACAGCAGGAACGCTACCGCCGACGCTCGGCCCAGGTTCCACCACTTGAAGCCTTCCTCGAACATGAAGTACAGCACGCTCACGGTGCTTTGCAGCGGGTCGCCGCGGGTCATCACGTAGGGCTCGGCGAACAGCTGGAAGTAGCCGGAGATGGTGATCACCCCGACCACCATCAGCACCGGGCCGAGCATCGGCAGGGTGATATGCAGGAACTGCTTCCAGCGCGAGGCGCCATCGATGCGCGCGGCCTCATACAGGTCCTGCGGAATGGCCTGCAGCCCGGCCAGGAAGATCACCATGTTGTAGCCGAAATTCTTCCATACCGCGAACAGCATGATGGTCGGCATCGCCCAGCGCGGGTCGCCCAGCCAGTCGATCGGGGCGATGCCCAGATGGCTCAGGCCGAAGTTCACCAGGCCGTACTTGATGTGGAACAGATAGCGCCAGATCACCGCCACCGCCACCAGCGTGGTCACCACCGGGGCGAACAAGGCGGTACGGAACAGCGCCTTGAAGCGCGAGGCCTTGGCATTGAGCAGCAATGCCGCGCCCAGCGACACCCCGATCGACATCGGCACGCCCAGCAGCACGAAGTACGTGGTGTTCCACAACGACTTCCAGAACAGCGGCGTCTGCAGCAGGTCGATGTAGTTGCCCAGCCCCACGAAGCGCAAATGGCCGCTGTCGGCCAGCGCGTACAGATCGAAATCGGTGACGCTGAGCACCAGCGCGGCGAACACCGGCACGCCGAAGAACATGCCCAGCACCAGGATCGACGGCGCGGCGAACACCCAGCCGGCGACGGAATTACGCCTCATCATGGTGCTGCTCCCTTGTCCGCTGCCGGCACTGGCGCGGCGGCAGATGTCGCCGCAGGCGTTGCAGATTGACCGGCCGGACCGACATGCCCGCCCTCCTGTTCGAAGATCCAGCGACGCTTGGCCAGAATCTCGTCCACGCGTTTATCCAGCTCCTGCACGGCGGCCTCGTGCGATTGACCGCCACGCACCACGCGCTCGGTCACCAGGCGCATTTCCTGCACGATGCGCTCCCACTCCAGCACCTTGGGCGTGGCCTTGACCCGCTCCAGCTGGTCGCCGAAGGCATGCGCCAGTTCGTCGTTGGCCAGCGAGGGCAACTTCCAGGTGCTGCGACGCGGCGGCAGGTCGCCGATGATGGCGTGGAAGCGCGCCTGCACCTGCGGCTGCGACAGGTATTCGATCAGCTTCCAGCTGGCATCCTTGTGCTGCGACGACTTGAAGATCACCAGGCTGGAACCGCCGGCAATCCCCGCGCCCAAGCCGTTGGGTCCCGGCAATGGCGCGGTGCCCCACTTGCCTTCCATGCCCGGCGGCTGGCGCAGCTTGAACTCGCGCACGTTCCAGGGGCCGGACAGATAGAACGCGTAATAGCCGTTGAAGAACTCGTACCAGACATTGGAGACCTGGGTCTCGGAGACCTTCGGCGCCCAGCCTTTCTGATACATGGTGTCGTAGAAGCCCAGCGCCTTGCGGAAGCCCTCGCCGCGGAAGTTGCCGTAGTTGTCGTGGTCGCGCAGCAGGCGGTCGTCCTGCTGCAGCGCGAACGACAGCTGCTGCTCGAACTCGTTGAGCGGCATCAGGATGGCGTAGCGGTCCGGGCCGACCTTGCGCTTGATCGCCGCCATCACCTGTTCCATCTCGGCCCAGGTCTTGGGCATCTCGCTATAGCCGGCCTCGCGCAACAGATCCTTGCGATAGAACAGCAGCCGGGTGTCCACATACCACGGCACGCCATACAGGGTGCCGTCGACCAGATTGGTGTCCCACACGCCGGGGAAATAATCCTGCGGGTCGACGCTCCTGGAACGGGCCACATACGGCTGCATCGGCTCCAGCGTGTCCAGCAGGGCGAACTCCGGCAGCCAGGTGTTACCGAGCTGGCACACGTCCGGCAAGCCATCGGCGGCAAAGGCGGTCAGCAGTTTTTCGTGCGCCGCGGTCATCGGGATGTTCTGCACATCCACGTGGATATCGGGGTTTTGCTTCTCGAAGTCGGTCACCAGCTCGGCGACCACTTCGGCCTCCTTGCCCATGGCCCAGAAGCGCACAGTGGTCTTGCCGGGGTCGGAGCGTTCGCAGCCCGCCACACCCAGACACAGTGCGGCGGAGATCATCAACAGTTTCAAAAGGCGCACGGATTACTCGGGTTTTTGGCGTTGCGAGGGGTCTTGCTGGGCCTGGGCGGCGGCGGCGCGCGACTCGGCCATGCCCAGCGCGCGGGCGGCGGCCTTCTGCTCGTCCTTCTGTGGCGCCGGCTGCGGCTCGCCTTCGGGGGTGAGCCAGCCGCCGGTGAAGCCGGCGCGTTCCAGGCCGGCCCGGATGTAGGGGTTCTTCTTCATCACGGTCCAGACGAATTCGTTCTGGTAGTTGGCGATCATCGCCAGGATCGGGCCCTGGTCGATGGCGATGTAGTCGCTGGCCACCCAGCCACGGTCCGGCACCATGCGCCCGGTCTTGAGCGGGATGTCGTAGTTGAAGCTGGGATTGAACGAGTCCAGAAAGCCGTAGCTGGAATACAGGAAATCACCATAGCGCTTGTGCATTTCCTCGGTGGCCGGGATCACCACTTCCGGGGCGAACACGATCGAGGAAATCGCCGCCGACGGCACGATGGTGCCGTCGTCGAAGTTCTCGCGCAGGCCGGCGCCGCGCGAGGAGTAGTGGCGGAACTGGCGCTGCTCGCCACGGTATTCCTGGCTGGTGTTCTGCGGCCCGTCGCCGGCGGTCAGGCCCCAGACGTTCTCGCCGTAGTCCTTCCACTTCATCGGGTTGTCGATGGCGTAGTCGCGCTGGGCCAGGGTGGCGCGGCGGCTGTTGAGGAAATAGTCGATGCCGCGTTCGCGCATGTACTGGTCCTGGATATCGCGGAAATCGATCCAGACATGGCTGTACTGGTGACCGAACAGCGGGCCGAAGGACAGGTATTCCTGGCCCTGGTAGACGCCCCAGTCGTTGTTGTAGGTGCGGGTCCAGCTGGTCCACGCATCCACATCCACACCGTGGGTCGGCGAGCCGAGCGCGAGGATGTACAGCATCATCGCCTCGTTGTAGCCCATCCAGTCGTGGTCAATGAAGCCGCTCTCGGGGAACCAGCCCATCGAGATCAGCGGCGCGCGCTGCTGCAGCCAGCGCCAGTCCACGCGCTTGTACAGCGCATCGGCGATCTGCCGGATCTCTTTCTCGCGCGGGTCGTCGCCGTCGTAATACGACTGGGTGAACAGCACGCCCATCATCAGCAGCGCGGTGTCCACGCTCGACAGCTCGACCCAGCTGTCGTAACGGTTGCCCTGCTGCATGTCCAGAAAGTGGTAGTAGAAGCCCTTGTACCCGGCCCTACCGGTCCGCTGCGGCCCCATTGGCGCGTCGCGGAAGAATTTGAGTGTGGTCAGGGTGCGGTCGATCGCCTGATTGCGACTGACCCAGCCGTTCTCGATGCCGATCGGGTACGCGGTCAGCGCAAACCCCACCGAGGCGATGCTGGCGAACGGGCGCGACGGAAACCGGTCCGGCGACAGCCCATTGAGTTCGTTGGTGGTATCCCAGAAAAACTGGAAGGTGCGGCGCTCGATGTCCGAGAACAGCGGCGGCAGCGGCGGTTTGACTGGCTTGGGTGGCAGCTGCGCTTCCACCAGGATGATTTTCACCGGTGCCTTCTTTTCGGCCACTTTGGGTTGCTCGGCCTGTTTGCAGGACGCCAGTACCAGCGCACCCAGCAATAGTGGAATGGTCAACCAATACGACGTCCTGCCCCTGTTCATCCGCCCCCCACGTGTGTAATCGATTACATCTCGCACGCCAACCTACCCTATCCAAGCGCCGAGTTCGACCGCCCCGGCATCTGCCGGAGCGGTCGAGCACCTCACCAGTTCAGGCCAAAGGCCAGACGGAAGGTACGCATCGGCGACGCCAGCACACCGGTCGGGGTGCCGTAAGCCGTGTTCAAGTCTCCGAGTGTCCCGGTCTCGCCGTTAAAGTTGGCGTAGTTCACCCAATTGAACACGTTGAGGATATCCGCACGCACGTTGAATTTGACACCGCCACCGGTATCCCATTCTTTATTGGCGGCGATGCTGAACTCCTTGTAGCCCAGCGTACCGTCCGGCTTGAACTGCACGATGTAGCACTGATCGTTGCCGGCCAGGCAGTTCTGCCCGTAACGCGCGGTCTGGCTGGCCAGCGACAGCTTGCCGGACAGTTTGATCTCGTACGGCAGCTCGTAGATGCCGGTGACCACCAGGCGGTTCTTGGCGATGCCGCCGGCCTCGCGCCAGCCGTAGTCTTCGACGCGCTCGCGGTCCAGTGCGTAGTGCTCGCCGAACTGGCGGTTCTCCTTGGCGTCGGAATAGGTGTAGGCCACGGTCAGGCCCCAGCCGGATTCCTCGTCGAACGGCTTTTCCACCTGCAGGGCGAGCTGGTTGTTGCGGGTTTCCACGCCGTTGGTGCCCAGCACGATGGCGCTGTAGCCGTCCGGGCCGTCGGTCGGCGAGCCAGAGGTGGTGCCCGGCTGGAAGAACGACCCATCCGGCAGACGATTGCCGCGCACGAATGCGAAGCCGTCGTGGCTTTCGATGCGGCTCAGGGTCACGTCGGTGAACCAGTCCTGGCCCCACAGCGGCACCATGTTGCGCATGCCGATGCTGAATTGGTCCGAATACGGGGTCTTGATGTTGTTGTCGATCAGGTAGACCTCGCGACCGCCGCCGCCACTGCTGGTCGCCGCCAGTGCGTCGAGACCTTCCTGGGTGTTGTAGGCCGGATTCCATGCCACGCACGGGTCGCCCAGGCAGGCTTGGCTATTCTGGTTGTTGGGGTTGGTGAAGTAATAGCTGTAGGACTTGAACGAGTTGTTGAGCTGCTCGAGCGCCAGGTAGTCGAAGATGTTGCGGTCGTACGCGCGGCCGGCACCACCGTAGATCACGTGGGCCTGATCGCCGAACAGGTCATAGGAAGCACCCAGGCGCGGCTGCCAGGCATTCTTGAATGCCTTGCGGTTGTTGCCGGTGCTGATGAAGTTGTTGATGTCGTAGTTGGCGTTCTGCAGGTTGGTCCAGTTCTGCAGCGCACCGGCGACGTCGGACGGGGTGACGAAGTCCAGGAACGCCGGGGTTTCTTCGTAGTCGTAGCGCACGCCCAGGTTCAGGGTCCAGTGCTCGTTGACCTCCCAGTCGTCCTGCAGATAGATGCCGTACTGCTTGTTTTTGGACACCACCGAACCGCCACCTTCGACCAGCGGCGCACCGAAGCGCACCCGGTACGGCGTTTCGAGATCGCCAAGGATGTTGTAGTAGTACTGCGGATTGGCCGGGTTGAACTGGGTGGAATCCAGATCGATGCTCTTGAACTTCACGCCCATCTTGACGGTGTGCGCGCCGTGCCATTCCAGGCTGTTCAGGGTCAGGTCGTCCTGGAAGGTCCAGCCCTTCTGACCCTTGCGCTGGAAGCTGCTGCCGGCGCCGGCGGACAGCACTTCGTCCTCGATGCCGCGCACCGGCGCATAACTCAGCACATAACCGGTGCCGTTGTTGATCGGCGCCTGGTTCCAGAACGCGCTCTCGTAGCTGAGGTTGGCTTCGTTGAGGAAATTGGCACCGCTGTACTGCCAGCGCAGGTTGGCGCGCTTTTCTTCCTGGCCGTTGATGCTGCCGTGCTCCAGGGTCGAGGTGCCGCCGACGTCGTTGAGCTCGTCTTCCTTGCGGTACTTGCCACTCAGCTCGAACAGGCTGTTGTCGCCGATGGTCCAGTCGATCTTGGCGAAGTACAGGTCTTCCTTGAACGGCGTGCTGTAGGTGGCGACCAGCGGCTGCAACTGCGTGGGTAGCTGATCGACGCGGTCCGAATAGATCGAACCGGGGATCACCACGTTCGGCGTGGTGTATTCCTTGGCTTCATAGGCGACGAAGAAATGCGCCTTGTCCTTCAGGATCGGGCCGCTGAAGGTCGCGCCGTATTGGGTTTCCTCGAAGTCGTCGCGCACGCCGGCGCGCTTTTCCAGCGGGCTCTCCTCGCGCCAGCCGTCATTGCTGGTGTCCCAGAAGAAGCTGCCATGGAAATCGTTGGTACCGGACTTGGACGAGGCCACGATGGCCGCGCCGCTGACCTGGTCGAACTCGGCCTTGTAATTGGAGGTGATGACCTTGTATTCGCCGATCGCCGACTGCGGGAACGGATTGCCGCGGCTGGAATCCTGGCCGCTGACGCCACCGGTCAGCACGTAGTTCTTCTGGCTCACGCCGTCGATGTAGACGTTGGTGCCTTCGGCCGAGGTGGCGCCCGAGCGGACCTTGGTGGTGCCGTTGGCATCGCGGGTGAACTGCACGTTCGGCACGGTGTCGGCCAGTTCCAGGAAGTTGCGCGTGGCACGCGGCAGGTTCTGGATCTGCACGTTGGAGATATAGGTGGCGTTCTCGGAGGTACGGGTTTCCACCAGCACCGGCGGCGCCTTGACCTGCACCGCGTCCAGCGTGGTGGCGTTACCACCGGCGGCCGTGGCCGGTTCGCCGCCGACGCCCAGATTCAGCGTGGCGGTCTGGCCGACCTGCACGGTGACGTTCTGCGAGGTGGTCTGGCCATTGGCGGTGACGTCCAGGCGGTACGAGCCCGGCGGCAGGCCGCCGAGCGAGTAGCCGCCGTTGCTGACCTGCACGGTGCGGGTCAGGCCGGTGGCAAGGTTGGTCGCGGTGACCTGGGCCTGGCTGGCAGGTGCCGAGTCGACGGTGACCTGGCCGCGGATGGTCGCGGCGGCACTCTGCGCGAAGGCCGGTGCTGCGCCCAGCAGCAGGCAACTGGCCAATGCGCAGCTGAGCAGCTTGCGTGCCGGGCTGGCGGAATGGGGGTAGTGGTGGCGCATTGGTCCCTCCAGGGATCGGTACAGATTGTTGTTGTGGCGTTGCGACTTGCAGGAACGACCGCTGCGGGGGGCAGCGGGAGCGGACAGAACGTCCGCGAAAAGGGTCAGCGGGCTGGAAACCTCAGGGGCGGGGCTCGCCGGCGCCGCAGGAAGCGCGGATCACCAGTTCGGGCGTGAGCAGTTGGCGGATGCCGTCATCACGGCCGGGCTGGTCCACCAGCCGCATCAGCCGGGACATTGCCTGCTCGCCCAGGCGCGCGATGCTGACCCGCATCGTGGTCAGCGCCGGGTGGACGAAACGGGCCAATGGAATATCGTCGAAGCCGGCCAGTGCGACGTCGCCGGGCACCGAGACATCGGCCTGGGCAAACGCGTACAGGCAGCCCAACGCGGTCATGTCATTGGCGGCGAACACCGCATCGGGCAGCGGCCCGTCCGCCAGCATCGCCTGCCCGGCGCGGTGGCCGGAGGCCTCGTCGAAGTCGCCGGGCAATTCGATGCCCTGCGCCGTGTGCCCGTGTGCGGCGATCGCATCGCGGAAGCCGCGCAGGCGTTCGCGCGCATCGAAATTGAGCGCCGGCCCGCCGATGAACGCGATGCGTCGATGCCCGGCCGACAGCAGGTGCTCGGTCATCGCCATCGCGCCGGCATGGTCGTCGATGCTCAGCACCGGGTAGGCATCGCCGGGAACGTGCGCGTTGATCAATACCGTGGGCAGCGCCTGCGGCAGGTTATCGGTGAGGAACCCCGGCTGCTCGGCATACGGCGACAGCACCAGCAGACCATCCACCCGCCCGCGCATGGACTGCAATGCCCTGCCCTGCGCCTCCGGGTCGCCGTGGTAACTGGACACCAGCAGATGCTGGCCGGCGGCACGCGCCGCGCCGTCGATCCCGCGGATCAGTTCGGAAAAGAATTCGCCATACAGATCGGGCAGCACCACCCCTAAGGTCTGGGTGCGTCGGCTGCTGAGGCTGCGGGCTGCCGCATGCGGGCTGTAGCGCAGCCGCGCGGCCACGTCCTGCACCAGCTGGCGCACCGGCCCGGCGACGTTGTCATGCCCATTGAGCGCACGCGACACCGTTGCGACGGAGACCTGTGCTTCCCTGGCGACATCTTTGATGGTGACCGCACCCTTGGCCATTCGTGTCGCCCTCCGCGACCGAGTTCCCAAAACTGGCGCGGACTGTAAGCGTTTTCATACAGGGGCGTAAACCCCTGTCTTCACGCTCGTGAAAACGCTTACAGATCAAGCATCTGCAAGTGATGAATGCGTGAAGCAATGTGTTGCGTCGCAACAAATACCGCCCATGGGTCCACGGACGAAGGCCGACGGCGATCACGGTTGGGGGCGGTTTGGTCTGCTGCGCACGGAACGGTCGCCGCCCGTAGGAGCGCACCCGGGCGCGACAGGCCTTACCGATAGCCCCTTCGCGCCCGGGTGCGCTCCTGCGACGGCGGCTTGATTGCCTGGTTACCCGGCCTCGCCGGGCGCGATCGCCTCGATCGACAGCGCGTGGATATCGGTCTGCATCATCTCGCCCACTGCGGCATAGACCGCGCGGTGCCGCGCCAGCGGCGGCTTGCCGGCGAAGGCGGCGCTGACCACGCGCACATTGAAATGCCCACGCCCGTCGCGCGCGCCGGCATGCCCGGCGTGGCGATGGCTGTCGTCCACCACCTCCAGCTCGGTCGGCGCCAGCGCCGCCTGCAGCGCGGTGCGGATCCGCTCGACCCGGCTCATGGCAACACCCGGCGGAACGGACGCACCTCGGTGCGCACGTACACGCCCGCCTCGACGTACGGGTCGGCATCGGCCCAGGCGCGGGCGGCGTCCAGCGCCTCGAATTCGGCGATGACCACGCTGCCGCTGAAACCGGCCGGGCCGGGATCGTCGGCATCGATCGCCGGGCATGGGCCGGCCACCAGCAGGCGCCCTGCCGCCGCCAGCGCCTGCAAACGGGCCAGATGCGCCGGTCGCGCCTGCTGCCGCGCCGCCAGTGCGTCGGCCCGGTCATACCCTTCGATTACGTACCACATAGGCCACCTCGCCCAAGACGTGAAGAACAGCCTCGGGATTCTAGCTGCCTCAGCGCTGGACACCGCCCCCGCGCACGCATTACCCTTGCCACCACTGCACACGCAATCGGACGCAGCGGCCCGTCGGCCCAGGCCCCACGCCTCCTCGACGACCGATTCGCTGCCCACCGCCGACCCGCGTAGACGACCTCCTCGCTGTTCCGTCGCCGCATGCCACGCGGCGCACGTTGTATGTGGATTTGTAGGATCGTGCCGGCACGGGCACGACATTGATCGCAATAACTCAAGGCAAAGCCCTGCAGGCGCGGCTCCGACCGCGGCCGGCGACCGTAACACCCGATGTCGACCTGATGAATTCCGAACTCGCGCACGACGCGAATCCGCCAGCCACGAGCGCGCCGCCACAGCAGCAGGAAATGCCGCTGGCGGTGGTGCATGGGCAACCGGTGCTGCAGATCCCGCAGGATCTGTATATCCCGCCGGACGCGCTGGAAGTCATCCTGGATGCCTTCGAAGGTCCGCTGGACCTGCTGCTGTATCTGATCCGCCGGCAGAATCTGGACATCCTGGATATCCCCGTTGCCGAGATCACCCGGCAGTACGTGGATTACATCAACGTGATGCAGGAGCTGCGCTTCGAACTGGCGGCCGAATATCTGGTGATGGCCGCGATCCTGGCCGAGATCAAGTCGCGCATGCTGTTGCCGCGCCCGCCCAGCCAGGAAGGCGAAGAAAACGATCCACGCGCCGAGTTGGTGCGCCGGCTGCAGGAATACGAACGCTTCAAGCAGGCGGCCGAGGATCTGGATACCCTGCCGCGCATGGGCCGCGACAGCGCGCCGGTGCAGGCGCATCTGCCCGAGCGCGCCGCGGTCAAGCTGCCGCCGCCGGTGGAACTGAAAGAAATGCTGATGGCGCTGTACGACGTGCTCAAACGCGCCGAACTGTTCACCGGCCATGCGATCAAGCGCGAGGCGCTGAGTGTGCGCCAGCGCATGGGCGATGTGCTGAGCCGTCTGGACGATGGCAGGTTCTATCGCTTCGAATCGCTGTTCACCGCCGAAGAAGGCAAGCTCGGCGTGCTGGTCACCTTCCTGGCGCTGCTCGAACTGGCCAAGGAGCAATTGCTGGACATCGTGCAGGAGGCGCCGCTGGCGCCGATCTACGTGAAGTCGCTGGCGCTGGGCAATACCAATGCGCCGCTGCAATTCTCCAGCGAATTCGACGACAGCGATGCCGCCAACGAACCTCTCTGAAGCCGATCACCGAATGGATCAAGCGTTGATCACCCGCATTATCGAAGCTGCCCTGCTGGCGAGCAGCCAGCCGCTGACGCTGGCGCAGCTGCAGGGCGTGTTTCCGGAAGAAGAACCGGCGCCGCCCGGCAGCGTCGAGCGCGCGCTGGAACTGCTGCGCGACGGCTGCGCCAAACGCGGCGTGGAGCTGGTCGAGGTAGCCTCGGGCTTCCGCTTCCAGGTCAAGGCCGACGTGCATGGCTGGGTCGCCCGACTGTGGACCGAGCGCCGCACCAAGTACACCCGCGCCACGCTGGAAACCCTGGCGCTGATCGCCTACCGCCAGCCGATCACCCGCGGCGAGATCGAGCAGGTGCGCGGCGTGGCGGTCAGCAGCAACATCATCCAGGCGCTGGAAGAACGCGAGTGGATCCGCGTGGTCGGCCACCGCGACGTGCCCGGCAAGCCGGCCCTGTTCGGCACCACCAAGGGCTTTCTGGATTACTTCGGGCTCAAGCGATTGGATGAGCTGCCGCCATTGTCTGAGTTGAAGGACATCGCCGAGCTGGAACCGCAGTTGCCGCTGGACCGCGACGGCCAACTGGATGGCGCGGTGCCGGCGTCGGCGGCGATGGATGCGGACGCGGATGCGGCGAAAGCAGGCGGCGCCGATGCAACGACTGACGCGGCGGCGGATGCAGGTGCTGAAGTGGACGCCGACCCGGGCGACGCTGCGCCGGAACACCGCGATGCGCAGGACGTGCTGCCGGCATCGGGCAGCACCACCGACGCAAGCAGCGACAGCGACGACGCAACGCACGTCGATGCCGATCCCGATGCCGAGATGGCTGTTGATGCCGATGTCGATACCGACGATGTCGACATCAGCGACCAGACTGCCGGCACGGACACTGCATTCGACGCTGAAAACGGACACCATGCCGACGCGGTCGATGACCACGCCAGCGCCGATGAATCAAGTAACCAAACACCGCAACACCCCGAGCATGCCTCGGCGCAGGACCTGAACCCGTTGGACCAAGATGACGCCCGTGAGGGCGACCCCGACACCGCGCCGGGAACGCGCGCGGATGCAGTGAACGAAGACGAAGACAACGCCGTCGCGACGACGACCGTGGCTGTTGACGAAGCCGATTCCGACCCAGAGGCCGACCCAGAACGCGTCGGCCGGAGCCAGACACATGAGTGACACCCCCCGCAAGCTGTCGTTGAACAAGCTTTCCCTCAAGCGCGACAGCGCGCCCGAAGCGCCCAAGCTGGAAGAGCGCCTGCACAAGGTGCTGGCCCAGGCCGGCCTGGGGTCGCGCCGCGCGCTCGAACAGCGTATCGCCGATGGCCTGATCAAGGTCAATGGCGCCGTCGCGCAGACCGGCATGTCGGTGCGCAGCGGCGACAAGATCGAGCTGGATGGCCGCAGTTTCGTGGCCAGCGCGCTGACCGAACCGGCGCGCGTACTGATCTACAACAAGCCCGAAGGCGAAGTGACCACGCGCGAAGACCCCGAAGGCCGCCCGACCGTATTCGAGTCGCTGCCGGCATTGAAAGGCTCGCGCTGGATCGCCATCGGCCGCCTGGACATCAACACCACCGGCCTGCTGCTGCTGACCACCGACGGTGAGCTGGCCAACGCGATGATGCATCCCTCCTACGAGGTCGAGCGCGAATACGTGGTGCGCGTACGCGCACCGGAAGGCGAAGACAAGGTCTCCGACGCCATTATCGAGCGTCTGTCGCGCGGCGTGCTGCTGGAGGACGGCGGCGCCAAGTTCGACGAGATCGAACGCATCGGCGGCACCGACTCGCACGACTGGTTCCGCGTGGTGGTCAAGGAAGGCCGCAACCGCGAAGTGCGGCGCCTGTGGGAGTCGCAGGGCTGCCAGGTCAGTCGGCTCAAGCGCAGCCGCTACGGCAAGATCTCGCTGCCGCGCGAGCTGCTGCGCGGGCAGTCGATCGAAGTGGCGCAGGACAAGGTCGACAGCTTGCGCGCCGAACTCAAGCTGGAAGAAGGCGCGCCGTCGGCGCTGACGCTGCAGCCGGTGATCGGCCAGCGCCGCGCCGCAAAGTCCACCGTGCACGTCTCGCGCGATGGCCGCAGCAATGCCTACGTCAACGGCCAGACCTCCGGCGCCGACGAAGGCCGCGAACTGCGCCGCTTCGACAACCTGCGCGAAGATCGCGGCGGCCGTGGCCGTGGCAAGCCGGGCGGTTTCCGCGGCGGCCTCACTGTCAGCGGCGAAGCGGCGGCCAAGCAGTCGCAGCAGCGCCCGTTCAAGCAGCGCGCCCCCGCCAAGGGCGACCGTGGCCTGCCGGACGGCAACCCGGCCGCGTTCCGTAGCTGGTACGTGCCCGATGGCGTGGGCACCGGCCCGAGCGGTCACCGCAATGCCGGCCCCGGCGGCCCCGGCACCGGACAGGCGCGCCCGTATGCGAAGAAGGGTCCGGGCGGCGCGCGCCCAGGTGGCGGCGCGGGCAATGCACGTCCCGGCGCAGGCGGCCCGGGGCGTGGCGGCGCCGGTGGCGGACAGGGCCCGTCGCAGGGCCAAGGCCAGGGGCAGCGCAAGCACCCGTACGGTCATCCGGGCAATGCACCGAGCTTCCCATCCGATCACGCCAACCCGGGCTTCAGCCCGTATGGCGCGGCACGTCCTGCGGCCGGTCGCCCGACCGGCGCACGTGCAGGCGGCCCCGGTGGCAACCGTGGTCCGGGCGGCAATCGCGGCCCCGGCGGTCCGGGCGGCGCGCCGCGTGGACCGGGTGGTCGTCCGCCGGGCGGCGGCAATCGGCGCCCGCCGGGCGGCGGTAATCGCGGGCGCTGAACTGCAGCACGCGCACCAATAAAAAACGGCCCCGTAGAGGGCCGTTTTTTATTGGCGTTTCCGTTCGCGCTCAATATCGCAGGTGCTTGTGACAGCCAATTACTTGCGTCAGCAGCGACAGGCAGGTCGTAGAACACCAGCGCGCAGTCGCACTGTCCAGGCGCTGCGCGCGCAGGCGGGCGTCGACGATTGGCGACGCCTGCGCTGCACTGCGCAGCCTCTTACTTGCGACGCTCGATGACGAAGTTGCCCACGGCAACGCCCAGATCGACGCCCTCGCCGGTGCCGGCCAGGGCCAGCGAAATGTCGCCCTTGGTGACCACCTGCGCCGTGCTGGACTTGACCACGCCGGCATGCGCCTCGGCCGCCGCGTAGGTGCCGAACAGATCATTGAGGCTATAGGCGCCCGAGAAGGTACCGCGGCCACCGACGATCTTGGACTTGCCGACGGTCAGCCCGCCACCCTTGCTGGAAATCTTGACCGGGATCACCGCGCCGTTGTCGCACTTGATGGTGCCGGTGCCGCTGGCGGTCTTGTAGAACACCGACCAGCCCGACAGGTTGAACGACAGTTGGCAGTCGATATTGCCGGCCGCCTGCGCTTGCGGTGCAAGCGTCGCGGCGCCCAGCAGCGCGAGAAGGGAAAGGGACTTGATCATGCGGGCATTCCGGTTGGTGAACGTGGCGCCGAGCCTAGCAGCGCCGATGTGGCAGCCGCGACAACATGCCGGCACCGCGCAGGCGATCGTTCAGCGAGCCATTATGTCGCCGGCCGGCTGCCTGCGCCGCAACAGTCTGCGACGGCGGTATGGGATGATTGCGGTATGCCACGCACCGCTTACAGCCTGCTCTTCGCCGCCCTGTTGCTGCCCGCGCTCGCCCATTGCAGCGAGACGATCCCGACCCAGAGCTATACCGTCGTGCGCACCTATCCGCACGACACCGCCGCCTTCACCGAAGGCCTGTTCTATCTCGACGGGTACCTGTACGAGAGCACCGGTGAACTGGGCCGGTCCGGCGTGCGCCAAGTCGAGCTGGAGACCGGCCGCGTCCTGCAGCAGGCCACGACACCGGCGCCGTTTTTCGGCGAAGGCATCGTGGCCTGGCACGACCGCCTGATCCAGCTGACCTGGCGCAATCAGCGCGGATTTGTCTACGACCTGGCGACGCTGACGCCGCACACGCAGTTCAGCTATTCCGGCGAGGGCTGGGCGCTGACCCGCGACGACACCAGCCTGTACATGAGCGATGGCACCGCCCACATTCGACGGCTGGATCCGCAGACGCTGCAACAGGTCGGCAGCATCAAGGTCACTGCCGGCGGCAAGGCGCTGGACAATCTCAACGAGCTGGAATGGGTCAACGGCGAACTGTTGGCGAACGTCTGGTTGACCACCCGCATCGCGCGCATCGACCCGGCCAGCGGCAAGGTGGTCGCCTGGATCGACCTGAAGGCGCTGGTGCCGGACGCCGACACGCTGACCGACCCCGGCAACGATGTGCTCAACGGCATCGCCTACGACGCCGAGCACGATCGCCTGTTCGTCACCGGCAAGCGGTGGCCCAAGATCTACGAGATCAAGTTGGGTGAGTAGCCGGGATTGGGGATTCGGGATTGGGGATTCGCAACCGCGGGCAAGCAAAGAGCTGTGGCTTGCCTGCTTTGCACCAATCCCTAATCCCTAATCCCTAATCCCCAATCACGAAGGCATCTGCATCCAGCATTGCCGGGAAGCGTGCGCGGTGGTCGGCCAGGGCGGCGGCGCTGAGGGTGGTGGTGACCACCTGCGGCTGCTCGCGGATTTCCACCTGCGGCTGGCCGAGGAAATCGATCACGGCGCTGTCGCCGGCGTAGTGCAGCTGATTGCCATCGACGCCGACGCGGTTGACCGCCGCCACAAAACACAGGTTTTCGATCGCGCGTGCGCGCAGCAGCGTCTTCCATGCATAGGCGCGCGCGGACGGCCAGTTGGCGACGAACAGTTGCAGATCGAAATCCAGCTGGCCCGGCCGCTCGACATCGAAACGATTGCGGCAGAACACCGGAAAGCGCAGGTCGTAGCAGACCTGCGGATTGATCCGCCAGCCCTTCCACTCCACCGTCAGGCGATCGCGCCCGGCCGCGTAGCGCAGATGCTCGTTGCCGAAGCGGAACAGATGGCGCTTGTCGTAATACTGCAGCGCCCCGTCCGGCGTGGCCCACAGCAGCCGGTTGAACACGCCCTGCCCGGTGCGCAGCTGCACGCTGCCGGTGATCGCCGCCCCCAGCCGTACGGCCTGCGCACGCACCCAGGCCACGGTCGGCCCGTCCATGTCCTCGGCCTTGTCGATGGCGTCGTTGGAGAACCCGCTGGTAAAGGTTTCCGGCAGGATCACCAGATCGGTCTGCCCGGCCAACGGTTCCAGCAATGCACCGTAGTACTCGCGATTGCCGGCCGGGTCATGCCAGCGGGTGTCGCCTTGGATCAGGGAAACGCGAAGATCGTGCATTGGAGGCTCGGGAATGGGGAATGGGGAATCGGGAATGGGTAGAGCGGGTGTGGTGGTGTCTGTGCGCTATGTGGGGTGACGAAGTCGGAGGGCAGGAAGAACACCAGCGACGAGCTCACGATTCCCTGTCCCGGGCCGGCAGAAATCGAGAAGGAGTCCAGTAACGCTCTTACGATTCCCCAATCCCGATTCCCCATTCCCAGCACTTCAGAGCTGCTGCAACCGCGCGATCGCCGCATCCAGCGTCGCATCGTTCTTGGCAAAGCATAGCCGCGCCAGTCGTTGCCCTTGCGGCGCGGTTTCGTAGAACGGCGACAGCGGAATCGCGGCTACGCCCTTTTCCACCGTCAGCCACTTCACGAACTCGGTGTCGGGCAGGTCGCTGATCGCCGAATAGTCGACCAGCTGGAAATAGCCGCCGGGCACCGGCAACGGCGTCAGGCGCGTGGTCAGCAACTGTTCGCGGAAACGGTCGCGCTTGGCCTGATAGAACGCGCCGAGTTGTTCGTCGTGTTCGGGTTCGTCGCGGATCATCGCAGCAAACGCATGCTGGGCCGGGCCGAAGCTGGTGAAGGTGTTGTATTGGTGCACCTTGCGGAACTCGGCGCTCAGTGCCGGCGGCGCGATGGCGTAGCCGATTTTCCAGCCGGTGCAGTGATAGGTCTTGCCGAAGCTGGAGATCACGAACGCGCGCTCGCGCAGTTCCGGCCAGCGCAACACCGATTCGTGACGACGGCCGTCGAACACGATGTGCTCGTAAACCTCGTCCGAGAGCAGGAAGATGTCGCTGCCGCGCAGCAGCTCGGTCAAGCGCTGCATGTCATCGGCAGACAGCATCGCGCCGGACGGATTGTGCGGCGAGTTGATCATCAGCAGGCGCGTCTTCGGCGTGATCGCCGCGCGCAGCGCCGGCCAATCGATGGCGAAGGTCTGCGGGTCCAGCGCCACGTGCACCGCGCGTGCGCCGGCCAGGTCGATCGCCGGCTCGTAGCAGTCGTAGGCCGGATCCAGCACGATCACCTCCTCGCCTGCGCGCACCACTGCGTGGATGGCGTCGAAGATCGCCTCGGTGGCGCCACTGGTGACGGTGATCTCGCTGTCGGCATCGACCTGCGCGCCATAGCAGCGCTGCGCCTTGCCGGCGATGGCCTGGCGCAACGCCGCAACGCCGGTCATCGGCGGGTACTGGTTGTGGCCGGCGCGCATGGCGCGCTCGAGCTCTTCGACCAGCCGCGACGGCACCGCGAAATCGGGAAAACCCTGGCCCAGATTCACCGCGCCGTGTTCGGCCGCCAGCTGCGACATGACGGTAAAGATGGTGGTGCCCACCTTGGGCAGCTTGGTCGTGAGGGGCATCGGGCCTGTCCGGGCAACAAACGGGGGGACCGCGAGTGTACGCAAAGCCGCCAGGCGGTTGCGCCCGGGCGATGCAAAACAGCGTTCCCGGACACATCACGCCGCCGAACGCGCCCCCGGCAGCGGGCCATCGTCGCTACAATGCGCGCCCTGCCTCGCCCACCCCATGCCGTCCTGCGACGGGAGCCCGCTGCGCCGATGATCGAACCGCTGCACACTGCGCCACCGCTGCTGGCGGCGCGCGCGCTGGCTTTCAGCCGCAACGAGGAGCCGGTGTTCGGCCCGCTGGATTTCCATGTCGACGCCGGCGAGGCGCTACTGGTGCAAGGCGACAACGGCGCCGGCAAGACCACGCTGCTGCGGGTGCTGGCCGGGCTGCTGCAGGTGGAGCGCGGGCAGATCCAGATCGACGGCAAGACCGCGCGGCGTGGCGACCGCAGCCGCTTCATGGCCTATCTGGGCCATCTGCCGGGGCTGAAGGCCGATCTCAGCACGCTGCAGAACCTGCACTTCCTGTGCGGCCTGCATGGCCGCCGCGCCAAGCAGATGCCCGGCAGCGCGCTGGCCATCGTCGGCCTGGCCGGCTACGAGGATGCATTGGTGCGGCAGCTGTCGGCCGGCCAGCGCAAACGCCTGGCGCTGGCACGGCTGTGGTTGTCGCCGGCCCCGCTGTGGCTGCTGGACGAGCCCTATGCCAACCTGGATCTGGACGGCATCACCCTGGTCAACCGGATGATCTCCGCGCACCTGCGCGGCGGTGGCGCGGCGCTGGTCACCACCCACGGCGCCTACGCGGCGCCGCCGGTGCGCACGCGCATGCTCACGCTGGAGGCGGCGGCATGAGCCTGCACTCGCCACAACCCTCGCTGTGGCAGGCCGCGCGCGCGCTGCTCAGCCGCGACCTGCAGCTGCTGTGGCGCCGTCGCAGCGATGCTTTGCAGCCGGCGCTGTTCGCGCTGCTGATGGTGGTGCTGTTCGCGCTGGGCCTGGGTGGTCGCCCGGACCTGCTGGCGCAGGCCGCACCGGCGGTGCTGTGGCTGTCGGTGCTGCTGGCCGGCCTGCTGGCGCTGGATGCGCTGTTCCGCAGCGATGTGGAAGACGGCTCGATGGAGCAATGGCTGCTGGCGCCGGTGCCGTTGGCGTGGCTGATCGCGGTGCGCGTGCTGCTGCACTGGGCGACCAGCGCGCTGCCGTTGATCGCGGTGACGCCGCTGCTGGGCGAATTGCTGCACCTGCCACATGACCAACTACCGGTGCTGCTGGCATCGTTGGCGCTGGGCACACCGCTTCTGAGTCTGCTTGGCGCCGTGGTTGCGGCACTGACGGTGACGATGAAACGCTCTGGTATTCTCGTGGCGTTGCTGGCGTTGCCGTTGTACGTGCCGGTGCTGGTGTTTGGTGCCGGCAGTGTCGCGGCCAGCGGACAGGGACAGGATGCGGTGGGTGCGTTGTTGTTGCTGGGCGCCGGACTGGCGATCGGCGTGGTGCTGGCGCCGCTGGCTGCGGCTGCCGCGATCCGGATTTCGTTGAGTTGAGCCGTGCGGTCGAAGCGCTGTCGACAAGATGCTCCACGCACTGCGTTGTTGCTGTTTCGAGAGCCAATGCCATTCCAAAGGCTGCTGCCATCGCATGAACGTCGTTGCCCGCTGGTTCCACCAACTCGCCTCGCCTCCGATCTTCGACCGTTTCACTGCGCGCTGGGCGCCGTGGTGCTACGCCCTGGGCGCGGTGTTGCTGGGCGTGGGCATCTGGCAGGCCTTGTTTGCGGTACCGGCCGACTACCAGCAGGGCGATAGCTTCCGCATTCTGTATATCCATGTGCCGAGCGCGTGGATGAGCCTGTTCGTGTTCGGGCTGATGGCGGTGTATGCGGCGATCGCGCTGATCTGGCGCATCAAGATCTGCGAAATCCTGTCGATGGCCTGCGCGCCGATCGGCGCGGCGTTCACCGTGATCACCCTGCTGACCGGCAGCATCTGGGGCAAGCCGATGTGGGGCGCTTGGTGGGATTGGGACCCGCGCCTGACCACCGAGCTGATCCTGCTGTTCCTGTATCTGGGCGTGATCGGCCTGTATCAGGCCATCGACGATCGCCGTCAGGCCGCACGCGCGGCGGCCTTGCTGGCGATCGTCGGCGTGGCGCTGCTGCCGGTGATCCGCTATTCGGTGGTGTGGTGGAACTCGCTGCATCAGGGCCAGAGCATCCGCCTGCTCGGCCCGTCCAGCATCGATGCCAGCATGCTGCTGCCGCTGTGGCTGATGGTGGTCGGCACCAAGTTCTGGTTCGCCGGTTCGCTGCTGACGCGTGCGCGCGCCGACAACCTGCGCCGCGAGGCCGGCAAGGCCTGGATCGTGCGCGATGCGCCGGAGGGCGCGGCATGAGCTACCTGTCCTACGTCATCGCCGCCTACGCGGTGTTCGCGCTGGTGTTGCTGTGGGATCTGATCGCCGGCCGCTGGCAGGTGCGCCGCGCCGTGAGGATGGCGCAGGCGCGGCGTCTGCGCGAGCGCAAGCGCGCGGTGCCCACCGATGCGGAGCTGATCCGGTGAACCCGCAACGGCGCCGCCGGATCTGGCTGGTGATCGCGCTGGTGCTGGCCGGCGGACTGGCGACCACGCTGGTGGCGATGGCCCTGCAGCGCAACGTGGCCTATCTGTACACACCGTCGGAAGTGCTGCGCGGCGACGCCGGCGAACACACGCGCTTCCGGCTCGGCGGCATGGTGGAAAAAGGCTCGTTCCAACGCGCATCCGGTTCGCTGGAAGCGCAGTTCCGCGTCACCGATGGCGATGCACGGTTGCCGGTGCGCTACGGCCGCATCCTGCCGGACCTGTTTCGCGAAGGACAGGCGGTGGTGGCGACCGGGCGCATGCAAAACGGCGTCTTCGTCGCCGAAGATGTGCTGGCGAAACACGACGAGACCTACATGCCGAAGGAAGTGGCCGACAAGATGGGCAGCGCGCACCGCAAGCACGCCGTGCCGGCGGCCGCAGACCAGGCCGGAGCGCTGCGTTGATGGCGCGCGTCAGGACGTTGGTATTCCTGCACGGTGGTGGCTCGGACAGTGGTTGCCTTGCTGACGACGTTGCTGTGCATCGGCGGGCGCGCGCGGTCGCTGCATGGATGACGCTTCTGCCCTGCGCCCGCAAGCCTCGCACCACTGCATGCCTACCGACGCGCCGACCCGATGCTGCCTGAGCTCGGCACGTTCCTGCTGATCCTGGCGTTGCTGGTGGCCTTGGTGCAGGCCGCGCTGCCGTTGGCTGGTGCGCAGCGTGGGCGCAGCAGCTGGATGGCGGTCGCGCGGCCGGCTGCGTTGCTGCAGCTGGGCCTGATCGCAGCGGCCTTCGCACTGCTGACGCATGCCTTTCTGGTGCAGGATTTTTCGGTGCGCTATGTCGCCGAGAATTCCAACAGCCTGCTGCCGGTGATGTACCGCTATTCGGCGGTGTGGGGCGCGCACGAAGGCTCGTTGCTGCTGTGGACGCTGGTACTGGCGCTGTGGACCGGTGCAGTGGCGCTGTGGTCGCGGCAGTTGCCCATGCAGGTGGTGGCGCGCGTGCTCGGGGTGATGGCGCTGGTCAGCATCGGCTTCCTGGCCTTCCTGCTGTTCACCTCCAACCCGTTCGCGCGCGTGTTGCCGGTGCCGCTGGAAGGCGCCGATCTGAATCCGCTGTTGCAGGACCCGGGGCTGATCATCCATCCGCCGATGTTGTACTGCGGCTATGTCGGCTTTGCGGTGCCGTTCGCCTTCGCCATCGCCGCGTTGCTGGAAGGCCGCATGGATGCGCGCTGGCTGCGCTGGACGCGGCCATGGACCAACGTGGCCTGGGCGATGCTCACCGTCGGCATCGCACTCGGCAGCTGGTGGGCGTATTACGAGCTCGGCTGGGGCGGCTGGTGGTTCTGGGACCCGGTGGAAAACGCCAGTTTCATGCCGTGGCTGGTTGGCACCGCGTTGCTGCATTCGCAGGCAGTTACCGAAAAGCGCGGCAGCTTTGCCAGCTGGACCTTGCTGCTGGCGATCGCCGCCTTTTCGCTGTCGCTGCTGGGCACCTTCCTGGTGCGTTCGGGCGTGTTGACCAGCGTACATGCGTTTGCGGCCGATCCGTCGCGCGGCCTGTTCATTCTGGTGTTCCTGCTGGCGGTGGTCGGTGGTTCGCTGCTGCTGTACGCGTTGCGTGCGCCGCGCCTGTCGCTGGTCGACGATCCGCGCCGCGCATTCGCCGGCAGCTCGCGCGAAACCTTGCTGCTGTTGAACAACCTGCTGCTCACCTGCGCCTGCGCGATGGTGTTGCTGGGCACGCTGTATCCGCTGCTGGCCGACGCCCTGGGCCTGGGCAAGCTGTCGGTGGGGCCGCCCTACTTCGGTATGTTGTTCGTGGTGCTGATGGCGCCGCTGGTGGCGCTGTTGCCGTTCGGCCCGCTGACCCGCTGGCAGCGCGAGCAGGCCTCGCGCCCGCTGGCGATGCTCGCGCCGTGGGCGGGCCTGGCGGTTGCCGCAGGCGTGCTGGCCTGGTTCGCCGCGCCGCAGGGCCAGTGGAAGGCGGCACTCGGCGTGGCCGGCGCGGCCTGGGTGCTGCTGGGCACGCTGCGCTTTCTGTGGACGCGGCGCGCGGCCAAGGGCCGCAAGCTCACCGCCGAAATGCTGGGCATGGCGTTGGCGCACCTGGGCGTGGCGGTGTTCCTGGCCGGTGCGTTGCTGGTGGAATCGCTGAGCCTGCAGCGCGAGGTCGCACTGGCGCCCGGGCAGCAGATGCAGATCGGCCGCTACGCGCTGCACTTCGAGAACGTCGAGGAATTGCGCGGGCCCAATTACGTCTCCGACCGTGCCAACCTGCAGGTGTTCAAGGACGATGCGCCGGTCGGCCTGCTGCATGCGGAAAAACGCCGCTACGCCAGCGGCGGGCAGACCTTGACCGAGGCGGCGATCCGTCCTGGCCCGTTCGGCGACCTGTATGTCGCGCTTGGCGAACCCCTGGGCAATCAGGCCTGGGCGGTCCGCGTCCACCTCAAACCGTTCGTCCGCTGGATCTGGCTGGGAGCGCTGCTGATGGCGCTTGGCGGCCTGGTCACCGCGGCCGACCGGCGTTTTCGTCGTTCTCCGGAGATCCAAGATGGTTGAGTCACGTTCACCCCGCCTGCCCACTGCGGTCCTGGTGGGTGCCATTGTGCTGCTGCTCGCACTGGCAGCGCTGTTGGTCTATGCGGTGGTGCGCTCCGGTCAGGACGATCGCGATGCCCTGCCCTCTGCGCTGATCGGCAAGCCGGCGCCGGAGTTTGCGCTGCCGCTGCTGCACGACCCCAGCATCGTGGTGCATGCGCGCGAGCTGCGCGGCGCGCCGTACATCATCAACGTGTGGGGCAGCTGGTGCCCGGCCTGCCGCGAAGAGCACCCGGTACTGAGCCGCTTTGCGCTGACCAAGCGCGTGCGCGTGATCGGCTACAACTGGAAAGACGAGCGCAACGATGCGCTGCGCTGGCTCGAACAGCTGGGCAACCCCTACCTGCTGGTGGTCGCGGATCAGGATGGGCGGACCGCGATCGACTTCGGCATCGCTGCGGCACCGGAGACCTTTCTGGTCGACGGGCGCGGCGTGGTGCGCTGGAAGTACAGCGGCATGCTCACCCAATCCGTCATCGATACGCAGCTGATTCCGGTGCTGAGCAAGATCGAGCGCTCGCCCCGTGCCGCACCGGACCTGCACGCCAAGCAATGATGCGCGCCTGGCTGCTGACGCTGCTGCTGTTGCCCTGGCTGGCCCTGGCCCAGCCGGCCGGCGACCCGGCGCCGCTGCGCTATGCCTCGGCCGAAGAAGAAGCGCGTTTTCATGCGCTCACCGCCGAGCTGCGTTGCGTGCAGTGCCAGAACCAGTCGCTGGCCGATTCCAATGCGCAGATCGCCCAGGACCTGCGTCGCGAAGTGCTGGCGCTGATGCACGAAGGACGCAGCGATGCGCAGATCCGTCAGTTCCTGGTCGCACGTTATGGCGAGTTCGTGCTGTACCGCCCGCGCGTGGAATCGCGGACCTGGCTGTTGTGGTTCGGTCCGCTGCTGGCGTTGTTGCTGGGCGGTGGCGCCGTGGTGCTGCTGGTGCGTCGACGCAGCGTGGCTGCGCCCGCCCTGCCCGCCGATGAGCAGGAGTGGTGATGGTCGGCTTCGTCGTTGCGATGGTGCTGCTGGCCCTGCTCGTCTTCGGTGTGGCGCTGCGGCCGCTGTGGCGCGAAGCGCGCGGACTGACCGCCAGCATCGCGGTATTGCTGCTGGCGGCGAGCGCGGCGCTGTATTGGTTGGTCGGCACGCCGGGCGCGATTCAAGCGCCGGCCAACCGGCCGGCCACGCCACGCTCGCTGGATGAAGCCATCGTGCAACTGCGCGCCGCACTGGCGCGCAATCCCGATCAGGCCGAAGGCTGGGTGTTGCTGGGGCGCTCGCTGTCCAGCCAACAGAAATTCGCCGAGGCGCGCGATGCGTTTGCGCGCGCGGTCGCGCTGCGTCCGGACGAGCCGGACGTGCTGGTGGCTGCCGCGCAGTCGCGCATGCTCGCCGACGACAGCGGGCGTCCGGATCCGCAAGCCATGCGCCTGCTGGAACATGCGCTGGCGGTGCAACCGGACCATCAACGCGCACGCTGGTTCCTGGGTGTGGTGCAGCGCCAGGCCGGTGAGCCGGCTAAGGCCAGCGAGACCTGGACGCCGTTGCTAAGCGTGGTCGATGCCACGACCCGCCCCGGCCTGCTCGAACAGATCAACGCCGCGCGCCAGGAAGCCAGCCTGGCGCCGATCCAGGCATCGGCTGCGCCTGCCGCCGATGCAGCCAGCGGCAAACGCATCCAGGTGCGCGTGACGCTGGATGCCGAGTTCGCCAAACGCACCGGCTTGCCGGGCGACACCAGCGTGTTCGTGATTGCGCGCGCCGCCGATACGCCGATGCCGGTGGCGGTGGAAAGACACGCGCTGCGCGAGCTGCCGTTGACCATCACCCTGGACGACGGCGACAGCCCAATGCCGACGCGCACGCTGTCGTCGCTGGACACCGTGCAGGTGCTGGCACGGCTGTCGCGCAGCGGCAACGCGATGCGCCAGGCCGGCGATGTCGAAAGCGTGCCGGTGATGGTGGAACTGCCCACTGCCGCGCCGGTGGAGCTGGTGATCGGTCGCTGATTGCTCGCCACGTTTCGTTGCGATGCTTGAGGCCAATGGACCAAAAGCGGTTTACAAAACGCTGGCCGCGCCAACACGTTGTCAGCCGCTGTCAGCGTCATCTGGATAGTCCCGAGCCGCGTTGGTCGAGGGCGCGATGCCCTCGCCGCGCCAGAGCGTGAGTCGGTTGCGTTGTTGAACACCATGCACACCGACCATCTCCACTGGTCCTTGCCCGCCCATCGTCGCGGGACCTTGAGCGGCATGGATGCCGCGCCAGAGCCTACACGGATGTACTTGCGGCGTGTCCCGCGATGGTGGGCGGGCAAGGGCCCTGCAGCAAACTCGCAACGTCGAGGGCAAGGACACCGCACCAGACGGTGTGCTGATTGTCTTGCTGAAAACCATGCACACCAACCATCTCCACTGGTCCTTGCCCGCTCACCGTCGCGGGACCTTACGCGGCATGGATGCCGCGTAAGAGCCTACAAGGATGTACTTGCGGCGTGTCCCGCGATGGTGGGCAGGCAAGGGCCCTGCGACCAAGCCGCAGATCCGCCGCTCCCTAGAGTGGCATCACACACAGCTCAAGGGCTCAAACCGACTCCCGATTCCCGATTCCCGATTCCCGATTCCCCATCCTGCACCCCGGCACCTGCCGTGGCAGATAGAATTGCCGCATGACTGAATTCATTCCTCCCGGCACGCTGTTCCACGCGCTGCCCTCGCCGTTTCCGATGAAGCGCGGTGGCGTGCTGCACCAGGCAAGCGTGGCCTACGAGACCTGGGGCACGCTGGCAGCCGATCACAGCAATGCGGTGTTGATCGTTACCGGGCTGTCGCCAAACGCGCATGCCGCGGCAAATCAGTCCAATCCCGAGCCGGGCTGGTGGGAGGCGATGATCGGGCCGGGCAAGCCGATCGATACCGAGCGCTGGTTCGTGGTCTGCGTCAATTCCCTGGGCAGCTGCAAGGGCTCGACCGGCCCGGCATCGATCGACCCCGCCAACGGCACGCCGTATCGCCTGGGCTTCCCGGAATTGTCGATCGAAGATGTCGCCGATGCCGCCGCCGACGTGGTGCGCGCGTTGGGCGTCGAACGACTGGCCTGCCTGATCGGCAACTCGATGGGCGGCATGACCGCACTGGCGTTGTTGCTGCGCCACCCCGGCATCGCGCACAGCCATATCAATATCTCCGGCAGTGCGCAGGCGCTGCCGTTCTCGATCGCGATCCGCTCGCTGCAGCGCGAAGCCATCCGCCTGGATCCGCACTGGAACGGCGGCCATTACGACGACATGCGTTACCCCGACTCGGGCATGCGCATGGCGCGCAAGCTCGGTGTGATCACCTACCGCTCGGCACTGGAATGGGACGGCCGTTTCGGCCGCGTGCGGCTGGATTCGGAGCAGGCCGCCGACGATCCGTTCGGGCTTGAATTCCAGGTCGAAAGTTATCTGGAAGGCCATGCCCGCCGCTTCGTGCGCTTCTTCGATCCCAACTGCTATCTCTATCTGAGCCGCTCGATGGACTGGTTCGATCTGGCCGAGTATGTCGACGACAGGCCGGCCATCGACGCCCATACCGATGGCACGCAAGCCGGCAACGCTGCTGTCGCCGCCAAACCGGACACGGGCGTCTCGACCGACGCCACGGTGCTGGCCGGCCTGGCGCAGATCCGCATCGCGCGCGCCTTGGCGATCGGTGCCAATACCGACATCCTGTTCCCGGTACAGCAACAGGAACAGATTGCCGAAGGCTTGCGCGCCGGCGGTGCCGACGCACACTTCATCGGGCTGGATTCGCCACAAGGCCACGATGCCTTCCTGGTCGACTTCGCGCGCTTCGGGCCGGCCGTGCGCGACTTTCTGGACGCTTGCTGATTTCCAGACCTGCGCAACGGCATCGGGGCCTGCCCCGGCAGCACGGCCTGCCGCGCAAGACGCTGGCGCTGCTGTTTCTGACCGGCATGGCCGCGATGGTGGTTGCAGATCGCCTGCCGGCGCTGCTGGCATTTTGGTATGCGGCTGCAAGCATCCTGGCGATGCTCGCCTACCGGCTCGACAAGAGCGCAGCCCAGCGCGGCCGGCAACGCACGCCGGAAGCGACCCTGCACCTTATCGCGCTGCTCGGCGGCTGGCCGGGCGCGTTGCTGGCGCAGGCGCTGTTCCGGCACAAATCCAACAAGGCGGCCTTCCAGCTGCGGTTCTGGATCACTGTCGTAGTGAACGTCGCCGCCTTGTATTGGATATGCCGCCAACCTGCGCCGATGGCTGCGTTGGACGCACTGCCTGATTGAAAGCAACACACGCGACAAACCATAACCGAGCGTTGCCCACATTCATGAGCATTGCCTCGCTCGGTTGGCCACGACTAGCCCCTGGGCAGAAGCTTTACCGGCGAGTCCACTACCACAGTCTGGTCTGCGGTGTCTCCAAGCGCCTGGAGGCATTCCGGCGACAACGCCTGCCGCGTCAACTCCAACGAGCGCTGGTTGTTGAGATCGCGCGGCGTGGTCGGGCCGCCAGACAAGGTGATATTCGTCTGCATGCGGGTGGACACCGGCACATTGTTCAACTGCTCGGGTTTGAAACGCTGCGCCTTGACCCATTGCGCCGCCATTCCCTCCAACCAGCGCGCCCCGCGTGCGTCGGTCGGACTGCTGATGTGAACCTGCTCGAACGTTGCGCGCCCGTTCGCCAGCACGTTGTAGTCAATTGTCAGCTGCAACGCCGTGGCGGACAGCAGGCCCGGTGGTGGAGCTGATCTGGGCTGGAACTGCACAAGTGTCGGCCGGTAAGGACCATTGCCTGCATTGGCGATCGCCAGATTGACTGCATCTTGTTTCGGCACCAGACATGCTGCGACCTGCACATAAGTGACCGCTGAGACTGGCTTGCCTTGCTCGGTCGGCGGTGCGAATGTCCACGCGCTGACTCGACGCTCAATAGAGTCCCGCAATTTCTCGTGCAGGCCCTTATCGGCCTGCGCCGAAACGATGGAACCGTCGGGGCCGACCTCGACCCTGACCTGTGTCATGAATGCCGAAGGCTTGCCGACCTCGGCCACTGCGGCCTGCGACAGGCAAGCAGCCACACAGAGCACTCCCTTCATCCATCCTTGCATGTGCTGCATCATCGATTCCTGTCGAAGTGGTTACCCGATCCTCGCTGATGGCAGCCGCCCAGGCAAGGCCCATCTAGGCCAACGGCTCCAGCGCACCGGCCCGCAGGCGATAACGCCGCTGCACCACGCCATCGGGGATGCTGTCGTGGGTGATCATCACCAGGCTGCGTTCGCCCAGCGCGGCCGATAGATCCAGCAGCAAGGCGTGTGCGGTATCCACGTCCAGGCCGTCGGTGGGTTCGTCCAGCAGCAGAATCGGCGCGTCGCGCAGCAAGGCGCGCGCCAGCGCCAACCGGCGCGCCTGGCCGGCCGAGAGCGTGGCGCCGTTTTCGCCGACCCAGGTGTCCAGGCCGTTCTGCGCGGTGGCCCAGGCGCGCAGACGCACCTGGTCCAGCGCGTTCCACATGGCCGCATCGCTTGCGCCGGCATCGCCGATGAGCAGGTTGTCGCGCACCGTGCCGGCAAACACCGGGGCATGCTGCGGCAGCCAGGCGATGCGCTGATGCCATTGCGCCTGGGCGAGATGGCGCAGGTCGATACCGGCATAGGTCACCTGCCCGGCCTGCGGGTCCCACAACCGCAGCAGCACGGCAGACAAGGTGCTCTTGCCGCTGCCGCTGTCGCCGCCGATGGCGATGCGCTCGCCAGGTGCCAGGCTCAGATCGAGCGCCTGCAGCACCGGACGCACGCTGCCCGGCCACGCGAAGCTGACCTGATCCAGCTGCAGCGTACCGCTGCGTGGCGCATCCACTGGCTGCGACGGATCGACGACCGATGGCGCCTGATCGACGATCGACTGCAGGCGCCTGGCCGCAACGCGCGCGCTCTGCAGCGCCTGCAAGGCGAGCCCGGCGCCGGCCCAGACTTCCAGCAACGCCATGGTCAGAAACACCAGGCCGGCCGCCATTTCCGCAGCGATCGATCCGCGTTCTGCCGCGTTCAACCCAAGCCACAACATGCCGGCCAGACCGATACCGCCGCAGACCGCATGCAGCAGATTGCCGCCGATCAAGCGACGGCGCTGCAGGCGATCGCCATCGACCACCGCCGCCGCCGTTGCATCCACCTGATGCAGCCAGGCACCTTGTGCCTCCACCGCTGCAAGATCGGCCGCACCTTCCAGGCCCTCGAACGCCTGCGTACGCAAGGCGGTACGTTGCAGGGCGCGCAGCTGTTCGCGCTGCGCACCGCCGCGCGCCACCTGCCACGGCACCACGCCACCGATGACCACGCCAAGCACCACCAGCAGCACGCCAGCCGGCGGATAAATCAGCGCCGCTGCCACCACACCGGCCACCCAGATGCCGAGCAATGCGCTCAACGGTGCCAGCGCGCGCACGCTCACGCCATCGACCTCGCCGGTGTCGGACATCAGCCGCGCCAGCAGATCGCCGGTGCGCGTGGCCGACAACCGGCCCGGCGCAAGCGGCAGCGCGCGGCGGAAGAACCACACGCGCAGATCGCGGGCGATGCGCAGCGTGGCGTCGTGGCCGATCAATTTTTCGCCATAGCGCGAGAAGATGCGCGCGAAGGTCAGCGCGCGAATGCCCGCTGAGGGCGAAAAAAAATTGAAGCCGGTGCCCATGCCCGCGACACCGGCCAAGGCGGCGGCGGTCAGGAAACTGCCCGACACGCCGAGCAGGCCCACGCCTGCCAGCATGGTCACCAGCACCAACACCGCCGACAGCAGCAGGCGCCAGGCATGCCGGCCGAACACATCGCGCAGACGATCGGGCTGTGTGCCGTTCATGACAGCTCCGTTACGACGGTGGCGCCGCGCAGATCGATCACCGTATCGGCCCATCGCATCACCGCAGCGCTGTGCGTGGCCAGCACCACCGCGCGGCCGCGTGCGAACCCACCCAAGGTGCGCAGCAACGCCGCTTCGGTGTCCGGATCGAGAAAGGCGGTGGGTTCGTCCAGCAGCAACAGGTCCGGCTCGCGCAGCAACAGCCGCGCCAGGGCCACCCGCCGCGCTTCACCACCGGACAGCCCGAAGCCGCGTTCGCCGATCTGCGTGTCCAGGCCCGCAGGCAGCTGCGCAGCGAAGCGCATCACCTGTGCGGCGTCGGCCACCGCGTGCAGGCGCGCGGCGCCGGCCTGCGGATCGGCCAGGCGCAGGTTGTCTGAGATGCTGCCGTGAAACAGGTACGGCCGCTGCGTGGCATAGCCGATGCGGGCCCCCGGACGCAGCAGCACGCTGCCGGCCTCCGGCGCAAGCCAGCCGGCCAGGCCCTCCAGCAAGGTGCTCTTGCCGCTGCCGCTGGCACCGATCACCGCCACGCGCTGCCCGGGCTGCAAGGTCAGCGAAAAATCCGCGACCACCGTGTGTGGCGCGCCCGGCGGCCGTAGCGCAAGAGCGCGCGCCTGCAGCAGCGGGCCGTGCGCCTGGGCCGGTTCCAGTGCGCGCAAGAGGGGCGCGGTCGCCGGTAGCGTTGCCGATGGCGGCTCGAATCCTTCCAGCAGGCGCTCGGCTTCGGCCACCGCCGCCAGGGCATTGGCACGGTCGTGGTAGTGCGCGGCCAGCCGCCGCAACGGCGCAAAGAATTCCGGCGCCAGCAGCAGGCAGAACATGCCCACGCCCAGGGTCGGCAAGCCGTGCAGGTCCAGCATGCCCAGATAGGTCAGGCCGAAATACAGCGCCACGATCGCCACGCTCACCGAGGCGAAGAATTCCAGCACCGTGGACGACAGGAAGGCGATGCGCAGTACCTTGAGCGAGCGTTCGCGCACGCCTTCGGCTGCGGCGGCAATGCCGCTCAACTCGGCTTCGCCGCGGCCATACACGCGCAGCAGGCCCAGGCCCTTGAGACGATCGGCAAAGTGCCCGCCCATGCGTGCCAGTTCGCTCAGCTGGTCGCGCCCGGCGGCTTCGGCACCCCAGCCCACCAGCATCATGAAGAACGGAATCAGCGGTGCGGTCAGCAGCAACACCAGGCCCACCACCCAGTCGACCGAAAACACCGCGATCAGGATCAACGGCGGCACCAGCGTCATTTCGGTGCGTGCGAGCTGGTAGCCGACGAAGTAGCCCTCCAGCGCATCGGTGTGCGCCAGGCTCAATTCGCCCAGTTCGCCGCTGCGTTGCCGGCGCAGCCATACCGGCCCGTGCTGCACCAGACGGCGCGCGATGCGGGCACGCAGTTCGCGCTTGGCCACATCGGCCACCTCGCCGGTCAGCGACTGCGCCCAGGCGTTGAGCACCGCGCGCCCTACCAGCGCAGCTACCAGCCCCGCCCCCACGTCGCGCAACTGCGCCAGCGCCAGATGCTGCACCAGCACCGCCTGCAGCAACCACGCGATCGCCGCGGCCTGCGCCAGCAGCAGCACGCCGGCCGCCGCCACCGCCACGCCGGCCAGGCGCCGCGCACGCGTGGCCGGGGCCGCCAGCGCATCCAGCCATTGGCCGCGTTGACGGCGCTGGGCTGGCGTTTCGCTGGCTCGCACGCTGGGCTGGCTCACATCGCTCTCAAGGAAGACATCGTGTTGCAAGCGATTGTAAGTCGCCACTTCCCGCTACGGGCTGCGCATTGTGCCGCACCCGCCCCCCTCGGCATTGATCTGGATCAACGCGCGGGTCGCGGCATGCGCAGATGATCGGCTGCATTCCTTCATCGACACCCAACCAGGCCCATCCGCCATGATCGACTCGACAGTTGTTGAACTGTCGCGGCTGCAGTTCGCAGTCACCGCGATGTACCACTTCATCTTTCCGCCGCTGACCATGGGCCTGTCGTTCCTGCTCGGCATCATGGAGAGCGTCTATGTGATGACCGGCAAGGACATCTGGCGGCGCATGACCATGTTCTGGGGCGTGCTGTTCGGCATCAACTTCGCCATGGGTGTGGGCACCGGCATCGTGATGGAGTTCGAGTTCGGCATGAACTGGTCCTACTACAGCCATTACGTCGGCGACATCTTCGGTGCGCCGCTGGCGATCGAAGGGCTGATGGCGTTCTTTCTGGAAGCGACCTTCCTGGGCCTGTTCTTCCTCGGCTGGAACCGGCTGAGCAAGGTGCAGCATCTGGCCACCACCTGGCTGGTGGCGCTGGGCAGCAACTTCTCGGCACTGTGGATCCTGATCGCCAACGGCTGGATGCAGAATCCGACCGGCGCGGTGTTCAACCCGGACACCATGCGCATGGAAGTGGTCGATTTCATGGCGGTGCTGTTCAACCCGGTGGCGCAGGCCAAGTTCGTGCATACCGTCAGCGCCGGCTACGTGCTCGGTGCGGTGTTCGTGATGTCGATCAGCGCGCTCTATCTGCTGCGCGGCAAGCATGTGGACATGGCGCGGCGCTCGTTCGCGGTGGCTGCCGCGTTCGGCCTGTTGTCCTCGCTGTCGGTGGTGGTGCTCGGCGATGAGAGCGGCTATGCCGCCAACGAGCATCAGAAAATGAAACTGGCGGCGATCGAGGCGATGTGGGAAACCGAAGCCGCGCCGGCCGACTTCACCGCGTTCGGCATTCCCAACCAGCAGACCCATCGCAACGACTACGCGGTCAAGATCCCGTTCCTGATGGGTTTGATCGCCACACGTTCGCTGGACCAGCCGATCCCCGGCATCCTGGAACTGGTCGGCCGTGCCGAGCATCGCATCCGCGGCGGCCAGATCGCCTACGGCGCGCTGGAGCGCATCCGCGCCAACAAGGACGATGCCGAAGCGCGCAAGGTCTTCGATGCGCATTGGCAGGATCTGGGCCATGGCCTGCTGCTCAAGCGCTATCGCGACGATATCGGCAATGCCACTCCGCAGCAGATCGCCCAGGCCGCCATGGACACCGTGCCGCGGGTGCTGCCGCTGTTCTGGACCTTCCGCATCATGGCCGCCATCGGCATCTACCTGATCGCCTTCTTCGCCATCGCGTTCTGGTTTGCCTGCAAGCACAACTTCCAGGAAAAACGCTGGTTTCTGACCCTGGCCCTGTGGAGCCTGCCGCTGCCGTGGATCGCGATCGAGTGCGGTTGGTTCGTGGCCGAGTACGGCCGCCAGCCGTGGGCGGTGGAAGGCGTGCTGCCGACCTTCTATGCCGCGTCGGGACTGGACCTGTACGAAATCGTGTTGACCCTGGTCGGCTTCACCGCGCTGTACACCACGCTGCTGGTGATCGCGATCAAGCTGTCGCTGAAGACGATCCGCAAGGGCCCGGATGCGCTGTTTCCACCGATCCAACGCACCCCGTCGCCACACAGCAGCTCGCCCCACGCGTCCTCACCCGACGCCCCATTGAGCACCGGCGCACTGGCCGGCGGCGCACCGTAAGCCAGGAGAGACAACCATGGATTTCATCTTGCTCGACTACACCACATTGCGCGTGATCTGGTGGCTGTTGCTCGGCGTACTGCTGTCCGGTTACGCGGTGATGGGCGGCTTCGATCTGGGCGTCAGCACCTTGCTGCCGCTGGTCGCCCGCAACGATGCCGAGCGCCGGCTGGTGATCAACACCATCGGCCCTGTCTGGGAAGGCAACCAGGTGTGGCTGATCCTGGGCGGCGGCGCAATCTTCGCCGCGTTCCCGCCGTTGTATGCGGTGAGTTTTTCCGGGTTCTATCTGGCGATGTTCCTGATCCTGTTCGCGCTGATCCTGCGCCCGGTCGGGTTCAAGTTCCGCGGCAAGCTGGTCGACCAGCGCTGGCGCAACACCTGGGATTGGGCGTTGTTCGTCGGCGGCTGCATTCCGGCGCTGATCATGGGCGTGGCGGTCGGCAATGTGCTGCTCGGTGTGCCGTTCCACTTCGATGCCAGCATGCGCACGTTCTACACCGGCAACCTGTTCGGGCTGCTGACGCCGTTCGCGCTGCTCGCCGGTCTGCTCAGCGTGGCGATGTTGATGGCGCACGGCGCGGCGATGCTGGTGCTCAAGACCGATGGACCGGTCGCCGAGCGTGCGGCGCGTTTCGGCAGCATTGCCGCGCTCTGCGCGGTGGCGCTGTTTGCCGCCGCCGGTGCATGGGTGGCGCTGGGTCTGCCGGGTTATGCAGTGACCTCGATCCTGGCCACCGACGCGCCGACCAATCCACTCGGCAAGACCGCCGCTCTCACCGCGGCCGGCGGCTGGCTGCACAACTACAACAGCATGCCGGCCACCTTGATCGCACCGCTGGTTGGCCTGGTCGGGCTGGCGATGAATGCGCTGCTGTTGCGTGTGCGGCGCGGCGGCCTGGCGTTCATCGCCTCGGGTTTCGCCATCGTCGGCATCGTCTTCACCGTCGGCTTTGCGTTGTTCCCGTTCCTGTTGCCCTCGTCCACCGCACCGAGCGCAAGCCTGACGCTGTGGGACGCCTCCAGCAGCCGTCTGACGCTATGGATCATGCTGCTGGCGACCACGCTGTTCATGCCGATCGTGCTGGCCTACACAAGCTGGGTCTATCGCGTGCTCAAGGGCAAGGTCACCGCCGACGAACTTTCGGCCAATCCAAACGCCTACTGAGCTTGCCTGCTGCGCGTTGCGATGCGGATGTGCGTCGCGCTCGCAGCAGGTCTTCAACGTCGCACGTACTTCAACGACTCAAGGAGAACGACAATGTGGTATTTCGCCTGGATCCTCGGCACCGGTCTGGCCGCGCTGGCGGCCGTACTCAACGGCATGTGGTTCGAAGCACGCGAGCCGGAGCGTGATCAACCGCATCGGTAAATTATTTTCGATAGATGCTTGCCGATTTCGCATTCCCTATGTAACATACGCGGCTCCTTCGGGGTGTAGCTCAGTCTGGTAGAGCGCTACGTTCGGGACGTAGAGGTCGCAGGTTCGAATCCTGTCTCCCCGACCAGTTTCAAAACACAAAACCGGCCTCGTGCCGGTTTTGTGTTTTCAGGCGCTGGCGCATGCACGTGCGCAGTGCGGATGGTCCGTCATGTCTGTTGTCATTGCCGCTGCCTCCCCGTCCGCCCGGTTGCGTGGTCGCGGCTTGGTGCTGGCTGCCATTTTGTTGTCCGCCTTCAACTTGCGTACCGCGGTGACGTCGTTGACCCCGCTGCTGGAACGCATTGCCGACGAGTACGCATTCGGCGCGCCCACCATGGGCGCGCTTGGTATGTTGCCGACGGCTGCATTCGCACTGACCGGCGTGGCCACGCCGGCCTTGCTGCGCCGCTTCGGCCTGCTACGCACGGCACTGCTGTCGATGGCATTGGCCACCGTCGGCCTCGTGTTGCGCCCGCTGCTGCCTGGAACTGCCGGACTGCTGCTCGGTTCGCTGGTGGCGCTGGCCGGCATGGGCATGGGCAACGTGGTGTTGCCGCCTCTGGTGAAGCGCTATTTCGGCGATCGCGTCGGTGGGGTCAGCACGCTCTACATCACCGTGTTGCAGGTCGGCACCCTGCTGCCGGCATTGCTGGCGGTACCGGTGGCCGATGCGCTGGGCTGGCGCAGCTCGATGGTGGTGTGGGTGCTGCCGGCACTGCTGGCATTGGCGGCCTGGGCGATGGTGCAGACCAACCACCGCCGTCTCCGTGTGACCGGGCCGGCACCGGTCACGCCGACGCCCGAAGCCAAAGGCCGCGTGGCACGCACCGCCCTGGGCTGGAGCATGGCAGTGACCTTCGGCATGACCTCGCTGGTCACCTATTCGATGTTCACCTGGTTGCCGACGCTGCTGCGCGAAGCCGGCGCCTCGCCCGCGTTCGGCGGCACCATGGTGGCGCTGTTCGCGGCACTGGGCATGGTCGGTGCCTTGACCATGCCGGCGCTGGCAGTCCGCATGCGCAACCCGTTTCCGATCGTGCTGCTGTGCGCGGCCTGCCATCTGGTCGCGTTTGCCGGGCTATGGTGGGCGCCACTGGCCGCGCCGATCCTGTGGGTGACCCTGCTCGGCCTGGGGCCGAGCACGTTCCCGCTGGCATTGGTGCTGGTCAATCAGCGCAGCCGCACTGCGGCCGGCTCGGCGGCCCTGTCCGGGTTCTCGCAGGGCATGGGCTATGCGGTGAGCTGCCTGGGGCCGTTCCTGTTCGGCTGGCTGCACGCGCACTACGGCGGATGGACGTCCCCGTTCGTTTTCCTGGTGATCTGCATCCTGGTGCAGCTGGCCGCCGCCTGGGTGGCCTGCCGCCCGCAGTTGCTGGAAGACGTCTGGGCACCGCCGCCGCGCGGCGCGCGCGCGTTCAACGTACCGGCAGACTGATGTAGCTTGGCTGCTCGGGGGTCACATAGACGCGCTGGGTGGCCTTTTGATAATCGCCGGGCTTGGCGAAGAAGATGTTGTCCACATAGGTCTGCGGATTGCGGTCGTACAGCGGAAACAGGCTGGACTGCACCTGCACCATCACCCGGTGCCCCGGCTGGAAGGTGTGGTTGGCGGTCGGCAGGCCGAACTGGAATGGCAGCGGCTGATTGGGCACCAGCGGCCTGGGCGCGCTGAAACTCTCGCGATAGCGGCCGCGGAAGATCGCCAGCGACACCGGCAGCTCATAGCCGCCCATCTTGGGACTGGACGCCATCTCGTCCGGATACACGTCGATCAATTTCACCACCCAGTCGCTGTCGCTGCCGCTGGTGGAGGCCTGCAGGTGCACTTCCGGTGCGCCGGCGATCTGCAGGGGTTCGGTCAGCGGCTCGGTGACGAAGGTCAGCACGTCCGGGCGGCCGTCGACGAAGCGCTGGTCCTGCACCAGCCAGGTGGTCCACATGCTGCGATCGCCGAAGTCCACCGGCCGCGGCACGAACGGCACCGGCTTGGCCGGGTCGGCCACGTACTCCTCGAAACCGGGCTGCCCCGCTGCCGGCCGCTGGAACGACAGCTTGCCGCCGGCCTGCAGATACAGCGGCTTGCTGGTCGACGCGCAGCCCTTGGCGCAGCTGCGCGGCCAGGCCTGCAGACGATCCCAGTGATTTTCCCCGGTGTTGTAGATGAACACCGGCGGCGTGCTCGCCTTTGGCGCGCCATCGACCAGGTATTGATCGAAGAACGGGCGCAGCACATCGTGACGGAACTGGCGCGCGGTATCGCCGTCGAAATTCAATGCGCCCAGTGCGCTGCCGTCGTAGTTGACCTGGCTGTGCCGCCACGGCCCCATCACCAGGTAGTTGAGCGTATTGCCCTTGTCGCGCGGCTCCATCGCCGCGTAACTATGGATGGCGCCCCACATGTCCTCCTGGTCCCACAGCCCCTGCAACCACATGGTCGGCACCTTGAGCGGGGTGCGCGCCATCACGGTGTCCAGCGCCTGCTCCTGCCAGAACGTATCGTAGGCGGGGTGTTCGGTGAGCTTGTGCCACCACGGCAGCTGCTCCAGGCCGGCGGCCCTGGCGAAATCGCCGGCCGAGCCGGCGCGCAGCAGGTTGCTGTAGTCGTCGTGGCCCTGCCGCGCGATGCCGGTGCCCTTGCCGCGCTGGGTGAGCTGGCCGGTGAAATAGTCGAAGTTGACCTGGCGGAACGCGCCGTAGTTGAACCAGTCGTCGCCCATCCAGCCGTCGATCATCGGGCTCTCCGGCACCGCGACCTTGAGCGCCGGGTGCGGGTTGGTCAACGCCATCACCACGGTGAAGCCTTCGTAGGACGAGCCGATCATGCCGACCTTGCCGTTGGACTCCTTGACGTTTTTCACCAGCCAGTCGATGGTGTCCCAGGCATCGGTGGCATGGTCGACCTCGCTGGGATTGAGAGGACCGCGCAGCGGCCGGGTCATCACGTAATCGCCTTCGGAGCCGTACTTGCCGCGCACGTCCTGGATCACGCGGATATAGCCGCCTTCGACGAACGCGTCATCGCCCTGCGCGAGCAGATCCTTCATATGCGGCGAGGCCATGCGCTCGGTGCGCCCGCTGGCGTTGTACGGCGTGCGTGTCAGCACCATCGGGGCGTTGCGCGCGCCCTTGGGCAGCACGATCACCGTATGCAGCTTGACCCCGTCGCGCATCGGGATCATCACATCGCGTTTGACGTAGTCGTTGGCGGCATCGCTGGCCACGAACGGCTTGCCGGTGATATCCGGCGTCATCGGCGAGGTTTGCGCCAGCGCGCTGCCGGTGGCGGCGGCAATGGCGGTGGCGAGCAGGCAGGCGGCAAAACGGCGCATCGACGACTCCGGAACGTGCGGGGCAGCCGTCGACTGTAGGCAGGGTGCGGCCTGCCGGGGGAGTGTCAAAGGTCGTGGTCGCCGCGCCTGCCCGTGGCTGCATGGAAAGCCGCATCGTCGCCGGAGCCATCCGACCTCGGCGCCGCTCGGGACGGATGAAGCTGCTTTCGGCTGCGCCGGCGGACTTGCGTGCGCCTCGTCGCGTTGTCGCCGATCAGTGCCGTACCTGGCCTTCGCCGCGCACCACGAAACGCTCCACGGTCAGCGCCTCTAGGCCCATCGGGCCATAGGAATGCAGGCGCGTGGTGGAGATGCCGATTTCGGCGCCCAGGCCGAGCTCCCCGCCGTCGGAGAAACGCGAGGACGCGTTGACCATCACCACGGCCGAGCGCAGCGACTGCACGAACTGCTCGCCGTTGGCGGCGTCCTGCGTGGCGATCACCTCGGTGTGGTCGGAGCCGTACTGACGGATATGCGCCAGCGCGGCGTCCAGGTCCGGCACCACACGGATCGCCAGGATCAGGTCGAGGAATTCAGCGGCGTAGTCGTCGTCACTGGCGGCCGCGACATCGGGCAGCAGTGCGCGCGTTGCCGCATCGCCACGCAACTCCACGTGACGTTCGCGCAGGGCCTGCGCGGCCATCGGCAGGAAGCGTGCGGCAATGTCGGCATGCACCAGCAAGGTCTCCAGCGCATTGCAGGCCGACGGCCGGCTGGCCTTGCCATCGACCAACAGCCGCACGGCCAGGTCCACGTTGGCCGATGCATCCACGAACAGATGGCACACGCCCTTGTAATGCTTGATCACCGGCACGCGCGCATGCTCGGCCACGAAGCGGATCAGCCCTTCGCCACCACGCGGGATCGCCAGATCGACAATGTCGCTGAGTTGCAGCAGTTCCAGCATGGTCTCGCGGCGCAGATCCTCGACCAGCGTCAACGCCGCTTCCGGCACGCCGGCCTCGCGCAAGGCGCGCTGCAGGGCACGTGCAATCGCAGTGTTGGAGTGGATCGCTTCCGAGCCGCCACGCAGGATCACGCCATTGCCGGCCTTGATGCACAGCGCTGCCGCATCGGCAGTCACATTCGGGCGCGCTTCGTAGATCATCGCGATCACCCCCAGCGGCACGCGCACCTTCTGCACCACGATGCCATTGGGGCGGACGTCCTGGCGCGTGACCTGCCCAACCGGATCGGGCAACTGCGCAACTTCGCGCAAGGCTGCGGCGATGCCGTCCAGGCGCCTGTCGTTCAGTGCCAGACGGTCCAGCATTGCGGTCCCCACCCCCTTCGCGCGCGCTGCCTCCAGATCGCGCGCATTGGCCGCCAGGATCAGCGCCGCATCCTGTTCCAGTGCGGCCGCCATCGCCTCTAGCAAGGCCTGTTTGGCAGAGGCGGACAGTTGCGACAGCACTTGCGCGGCATCACGGCATTGCAGGGCTAGGGTTTTGATGGTCATTGTGGAATCGGGAGTGGGGAATCGGGAATGGTAAAAGCACGCGCCATCACTTTACTGCGACAGAATCGGCAGCGGGAAAGTTGGCTGGAAACGCTCTTGCGATTCCCCATTCCCGATTCTCAAATCCCCGCTACAAAAGCACCAAATCATCGCGATGCACCACATTCTCGCCATAGCTGTACCCGAGCACGGGCTCGATCTCGCGGGAGTGGCGGCGGGCGATGCGGCGGATATCCACCGCCGAATACTGGCTGACGCCGCGTGCCAGGCAGCGCTCGCCGGTGTCGTCGCACAGGTGGATCTCCACCATGTCGCCACGCCGGAAGTCGCCCTGCGCACCGGCCACACCGCCCGGCAGCAGCGAGGCGCCCTTGTCGGTCAGCGCCGCGGCGGCGCCGGTATCGATCAGGATCGCGCCCGTTTCCACCGGTGCGTGCCGCAGCCAGTACTTGCGGGCGGCGATGCGCGTGCGCGCGGCATGGATACGCGTGCCGTGCAGGCGATCCTGCGCCAGGGCGCGCACCACATCGCCATTGCGGCCGTTGAACAGATAGGTTTCGATGCCGGCCGCGCCGGCCTTTGCGGCGGCTTCCAGCTTGGTGCGCATGCCGCCGGTGCCCACGCTGCTGCCGCTGCCGCCGGCCATCGCCAGCACCTCGGCGGTGAGTTCGGCCACCTCGTCGAGCGGCCGCGCCAGCGGATTGCTGCGCGGGTCGGCGCTGTACAACCCGTCGATATCGGTGGCGATGAACAAGGCATCGGCATCGACCAGGGCGGCGACGATCGCGGCCAGGTTGTCGTTGTCGCCCAGCTTGAGCTCGTCCACCGACACGGTGTCGTTTTCGTTGATCACCGGTAACGCGCCCAGCCGCAACAACTCGCCCAGGGTGGCGCGCGCGTTGAGATAGCGGCGGCGGTTACGCAGGTCGTCGTGGGTGAGCAACACCTGCGCCACCGGGCGCTCGAAAAAGCGCTGCCAGAGCGCGATCAATTGCGCCTGCCCTAGCGCAGCCAGCGCCTGGCGCGCGGCGATCGGTGCGCCTGCCTCGGCGGCTTTCGGCAGGATCGCCCGGCCGGCCGCCACCGCGCCCGACGAGACGATCACCAACTCGCGCCCGGCCATCAGGTTAGCCGAGACGAACTGCGCCAGCCCCAGCGCAAAGCGCGGCGACAGGCCGCCGCCATCGGCGGCGAGCAGGCTGCTGCCAACCTTGAGCACCGCGCGCCGCCACGGCGGCAGCGCCTGCTCGGTAAACGACCCAGCAGTGGCGATGGACGTGCTCATGGCGACAACCTGCTCAGTGCGTGTTCCACTCATGGACGGTCAGCGTGGAGGCAGCGCGCAGCGCCAATGGATCGCGCGCGACGATCTGCCGCGCGTCTTCCAGGCTGGCGACGTTGATCAACACGTACGCGCCGCCGCTGCGATCGCTGAAGCCGCCGGTCAGTTCCAGCTGCCCGGCGGCACGCAAGGCCTGCAGAAACTCCAGATGCGGCTGCACCACATCGGCCGGAAAATCCGGCTTGCGGATCGCCACTACCAGATAGCGCATCGCCATCAGCCGGCCTCCTTGTCGGGTGTTGCCTCGCCACGACCGAACGGCGTGGAAATCACCAGAAAGCGCGCTTCCATCTCGGACAGGTTGTGCATCTGATGGGTGGAACCGGGCGGCACATGCAGGCTCTGCCCCGCGCGCAGCACATGCTGCTCGCCGTCCAGTTGCAGCATCACCTGGCCGGCCAGCACATAGAAGAAATGCCGCGCGCGGCTATGCCGGTGACGCAGTTCGGCTGCGCCGGGCGGCATGCGTTCTTCCAGCACGCTCAGGTTGGGGTCGCGCAACAGGTGCCAACCGTCGCTGGCTTCCCCCCAGGGGTAATGCTCGGCGGTGTCGGTGCTGATCACGGCCATCAGACCAGCGCCTGCCAGCGGGCATGCAACACATCCAGCTGCAGATCAGCGGCGGCGCCTGGCGAGACGCGGGCGGCCAGGCTGCCTTCTGGCGTGCGCCCCTGCCCTGCGGTGTCGGCCGATTCCGCGGCCGCCTTGTAGGCCTCGCGGAACGGCACGCCGGCAACGGCCGCTTCCACCGCCACATCGGTGGCGTACATGCCCGAATCGATCGCCGCACGCAGTTTGTCCGGGCGCCATTCCAGATTGGCCAGCAAGGCCGGCAGCAGTTCCAGCGCTGCCAGCCCGCGCCCGAAGCCGTGCACGATCGCGCCCTTGCTGCTCTGCAGATCGCGGTGATAGCCCGACGGCAGCGACAGCAGCTGTTCGATCTCGGTCCGCGCCGCGGCCACGCTGGCATGGGTGGCGCGCATCAGTTCGATCACGTCGGGGTTGCGCTTGTTCGGCATGATCGAGCTGCCGGTGGTGTATTGCGCCGGCAACGCGACGAAGGCGAACTCGCCGCTGGTGAACAACGACAGATCCCAGGCAATCCGGCGCAGGTCCAGCGTTGCGCCGCCGAGGGCCTCGAGCGCGGCCAGTTCGTACTTGCCACGCGAGAGCTGCGCATAGATCGGCGACACCTGCAGGCGTGCAAAGCCCAGCTCGGCAGTGGTGTGTGCACGGTCCAGCGGCAGGTTGACGCCGTAGCCGGCGGCGGTACCGAGCGGATTGCTGTCCACCAGGCGCAAGGTATCGGCCGCACGCACCGCGTCGTCGATAAAGGCCTCGGCCCAGCCCGCCCACCACATGCCGGCCGAGGACACCACCGCACGCTGGATATGCGTATAGCCCGGCACCGGCAACGCGGCCTCTGCCTGCGCGCGGTCCAGCGCCACCTTGGCGATCTCCGCGCCGAGCTCGGCCACGCGTTGCAGCTTGTCCTTCAACCACAGGCGCGTGGCGACCAGGATCTGGTCGTTACGGCTGCGCCCGGTGTGGATCTTGCGGCCGGCATCGCCCAGCCGTTCGGTCAGGCGCGCCTCGATCGCCGAATGGCAGTCCTCATAGCGTTCGTCCAGCACGAACGTGCCACTGCGGAAGTCGGCCGCCAGCAGGTCGAGCTGTTCGCTCAGTCCGCCCAGTTCCTGCAGCGACAGGATGCCGATGTGCTGCAGTCCCTGCGCATGCGCCTTGCTGGCAGCGATGTCGTACAGGAAGAACTCGCGGTCCAGGATGACGTCGTCGCCGGCCAGGAAGCTCTGGATCTTGGCGTCCACCGCCACGCCGGGTTTTTGCCACAACAGATTGGTCATCGGAAAGCGTCTCGAAATAAGTCGTCCAGTTAAATCCCCGCACAAGGATGTGCGGGCTCTTGCGAGGGACTCGCATCATCAGCCAATCGCAGTCAATTCGTCCCAGCCCAACGCCAGGTTGAGATTCTGCATCGCCTGCGTCGCCGCGCCCTTGAGCAGGTTGTCCAGCGTTGCCACCACCACCACCCGCTTGTTGCCCGGCGCCAGCGTCACGCCACCGATCTGCACCCCGTGCCTGCCGGCGATGCGGCTGACCCACGGCGCTTCATCGACAATCTCGATCAACGGCTCGTCGGCGTAACGCTGCGTGTAGCGCGCCTGGATCTGCTCGCGCGTCAGCGGTTGCTGCAGCCACAGGTTGACGGTCATGGTGATGCCACGGAAATGCGGCGCCACATGCGGCATGAACTCCACCGGCACCCCGAGCTGCGCGGAGACTTCGCGCTCGTGCATGTGGTTGGTCAGCGCATACGGCATCAGGTTATCGGCCAGCAACGCGGGATTGTTCTTGTCCGACGGCGTGGTGCCCGCGCCGGAGTACCCGGACACGCCGAAGCACTGCGGCGGGCCGGCCAGTTGGTCGAGCAAGGGCGCGATCGTCAGCTGCATCGCGGTGGCATAGCAGCCCGGATTGCTGATGCGCTTCTGCCCGGCATAGCTGCCGCGCGTCAGTTCCGGCAGCCCGTAATACCAGGCCGGATCGAAGCGGTAATCGGCCGACAGGTCGATCAACAGGGTCTGCGGCCTGGCCGAATCGATCGCCGCGACGAAGGGCTCGGCCTTGCCGTTGGGCAATGCCAGGATCACCACGTCCGCCGCATTGGCGGCCACCGCATCGGCATCCAGGTTCGCGTAGCGCAGCTCACCGCGATACGCAGCGTTGTGGTCGGCCACGGGTTGCCCCGCCAGCTCGCGCGAGGACACGAACACCAGCTGCAGATGCGGGTGTGCCATCACCAGCTTGATCAATTCCGATCCGGTATGCCCGCGGGCACCGACGATGCCGATGGTCGTTGCTTGAACAGTCATGCGTTTGCTTCCAGGCGGAACTGCAGGTGGCGTTTGACCCCGGCCCATTCCGTATCGATGATGGAGAACACCACGGTGTCGCGCGGCGTGCCGTCAGGGTGGCGGGTGTGATTGCGCAGCACGCCGTCCTGCTTTGCACCGAGCCGCGCAATCGCCGCGCGCGAGGTGTGATTGAACCAGCTGGTCTCGAACACCACGCTCAGGCAGCCCAGCGTGTCGAAGGCGTGCTGCAGCAGCATCCGCTTGGTGTCGGTATTGACGCCGCTGCGCTGCACGTGCGGCGCGTACCAGGTGTAGCCGATCGACAGCTTGGGCACTGTCGCGTCCAGCCCGTAATAGCGCGTGCAGCCGACGACCTCGCCGGCCGCATCGCGCACCACGTAGGGCAGCACCAGCCCGTCGGCCTGCGCAGCCAGGGCTGCGCACACGTAGTCGTCCACCTGCGCCGGTGCCGGCACGCCGGTGTACCACAGCCGCGACAAGGCTCCATTGCCCAGCGCAGCGCGCAGACCATCGGCATGCGCAGCCTGCAACGGTTCCAGTGTTGCGTGTTGCCCGCGCAGCGTGGGCAGCTCGCGCCAAAGCGATGGCAATGCGACGGGCGCCATCGTCCTCAGCCCAGCAGCGTCGGCTGGCGCGTCGCGCAATGCGCCACGCAGTGCTGGATCTGCTCGAAGTTCTCCAGCCCGTACCAGAACACCTTCCACTTCTCCTGCTTGATGCAGCCGTCGGACTCGGCGTAGTAGAAAATGTTGACCTGGTTGTTGTGACGCGAGCGCCAGAACAGTTGCGGGGTTTCCTCGCGCATCACGTTCCACACTGCACGGCCCAGGCCTTCGCCCTGCGCGTCGTCGAGCACGGCGAACTTGTCCAGGTAGATCAGCGCGCTTGCACCCAGCCTGCCCTCGTCGGTGAGGATCACCGCGGCGCGGTAGTTCTCGCTGACATAGGCGCGCAGCAACTTGGTATTGCTGAAGTACTCGGGCACCAGCGTGCGGCCGAAGCTGGATTCGATCAGGGTCCTGAGCCGCGGCAGGTCCAGTTCGTCCCATGAGCTTGCACGCAGCACGCGTTCGCCGCGCCGCACCAGCGTGCCCGAGCCCTTGTGGGTGAACAGCTCCTTGGCCAGATCCGCCGGCCGGGTGATCGACACCGACGACTCCAGCGGCAGGCGATCGAGCAGATCCTTGATCTGTTCGATCTTCACCCGCATGCCGCCGTTGATCCACGGCTGCTGCATCAGATGGTCGAACTCGGTGGACAGGTTGATCGAGTCGATTACCTTGCCATCGGCATCCAGCAGGCCACCGGTGCCGGTGAGGAAGATGATCTTGTACGGCTGCAGCTCCTGCACCAGTTCGTTGGCGGCAAAATCGGCGTTGATGTTGAGGATCTGCCCGCTCGGGGTCTCGCCCAGGCTGGTGATCACCGGGATCGAGCCGGCCTGCAGGCTGGCTTCGATCGGCGCCAGATTGACCGCCTTGACCTCACCGACCAGGCCGTAGGTGTCGCGGTCCAGATACTGCGCTTCGAACACGCCGCCGGTGATCGAGGTCGCACGCGCGCCGTTCTGCTGCAGCGCCTCGACCAGCTTGAGGTTGGAGGCCTGGAACACCTTGCGCACGATCGCCAGCGCTTCCGGCGAGGTGACCCGCAGGCCGTTGACGGTGCGCTTCTCGATGCCGGCCGCCGACAGTTCGGCATCCAGCTGCGGGCCGGCGCCATGCAGCACGATCGGGGTCAGCCCAACTTCCTGCAGAAACGACAGCGACGAAGTCAGCGCGTCCAGGTCGTCGCGCAGCACCGCGCCGCCCACCTTGACCACCGCAAAGCGTTTGGCATCCAGCTGCGAAAAACGCTTCAGGTACTGGCTGATTTCCTTGGCGCTGGCCATGCTCGAAAGCAGGCGCACGATGGTCTGGCGGGTCTGTTTGTGGGGCTGTGCGGAGAGGGACATTGCCGTGATCGAAGAGAGGAAAGGCCGCGCCAGGGCGCGGAACGCGGCTTCAGTTTGAGCCGTTGATGATGCGATGTACCGACTCGGCATAACGCTGCAACTGCGCAAGCGTCACGAACTCATCGGCGGTGTGCGCCTGGGCGATATCGCCGGGGCCATAGACCAGGGCGGTGTAACCGCCAGCCGAAAACAGCGAGGCCTCGGTCCAGAAATCCACCGCATTGCCGATCGGCAGGTCCAGCGCATCGGCCACATCGCGTGCGGCCAGGCGGCGTTCTTCGGCACGCGCGATGTCGCCGGACGGCAGGCTGGGGCCGCGGAAGGTTTCTTCGAACTGCGCTGCGGCCGGCTCGGCAAATCCGGCAAACGTCGCCAGCAAACCGTCCACGTCCATCGACGGCAGCGGACGAAAGCCGAAACGCAGCTCGGCCGCCGGCGCGATCATGTTGGCCTTGATGCCGCCCTCGACCCGACCGATGTTGAAGCGCAGGCCGGTCAGGCCGCCGAAGCGCGCATGCGCCAGCGACTCGACATGCTCCAGCGCCCTGCCCCCCCAGCGCATCGCCTGGTGCAGCGCACTGGCGGATGGATCCTGCTTGCCCGAGGCATGCCCGGCACGCCCGGCAAACCGCATCAGCACCGAGCTGATGCCGCGATGCGCCAGCACTGCCTCGCTCATGGTCGGCTCGGCGACCAGCACCGCCTCATACGGCACGCCACGCGCCAGGAACGCGGCGATGCAGCGCGGGTCGTTGGCTTCCTCGTCGGAGGAAAACAGCAAGGCCGCATCGCCCTGCCCGGCATTGGCTGCCGCCACCAGCGCCGCTGCCGCCCCCTTGATGTCGCAGACGCCCAGGCCGATCACGCGATCGTCGGTACGCCGCATCACGTGCGGGTCGGCACTCCACTGCGGCGAATCCGGCACCGTGTCCAGATGCACGTTGAACAGGTACCTGGGCTTACCGCGCACCGCATACAGGCTCACCGCACCGGCACCGTGGTCGATCACCTCGACCCGGAAACCGGGCAGCTGCGCGCGCAGATAATCGAAGATGCCGCCCTCGGCAGCGATCGCCCGCGGCGGATTGCGGGTGTCGAAGGACACCAGCTGTTCTAGGTGTTCGAGGGTGGAGACGAGTAGATCGGTCATGTCGGTTTGATCAATGGTCCGAAGCGGCGGCTAACCGGAAGTAAGGAAGGTGCGCAAACAGCTCATAAATCTCATCGAAGCCACCCTTCTCCCACCGGGAGAAGGTGCCCCGAAGGGGCGGATGAGGGTACGGGCGAAGCCCAGTGCACTGAGGATCGAGAGCTTCGCTCCGTATCCTCACCCCAACCCGCGCTTGCGGCGCGGGCGCTCCAAGGCACGCGCGCCAGTGGCGCGTAAGCCGTGCCTTCTCGCCCCGGGGGAGAGGGGCTTTAGATCCTCAGCGATTCACCTGCGCGTACAGCGTCGAGCTCATCCCGAACAGCTTGATGAAGCCTTCCGCCTCTTCCACGCCCCAGTCGGCCGACTGCGCATAGGTCGCGCCCTTTGTGTTGAGCAGGTGCGGCGAGCGCACCGCCACCGCATCGACGCGGCCGCCGCGGGTTTCCAGCGTGACCTCGCCGTTGACCTTGGACTGCGACGACTTCAGGAACGCCTCGATGTCGGTCTTGAGCGGATCGTGATAGAAGCCTTCGTACACCAGCTCCACCCACTTGCGCGCCACATCCGGCTTGAAGCGGTTCTGCTGCTTGGTCAGCACCGCATCTTCCAGCGCGCGGTGCGCGGTCAGCAGCGAGATCAGGCCCGGCGCTTCGAACACGATGCGGCCCTTCAACCCGATCACGGTGTCGCCGGTGTAGACGCCACGGCCCACGCCGTAGGGCGCGAACAGCTTGTTGAGCTGGGCCAGGATCTGCTCGCCCGGCAGCGCCTTGCCATTGAGTTCAACGGCCTCGCCTTCGACGAACGTCAGGGTGACGGTCAGCGGCTCGGCCGGCCACTCGCTGCGCGGCGCGCACCAGCCGCGCGCACCCTCGCCCGGCGCTTCCCAACGGTCGATCTCGCCGCCGGACATGGTCAGCCCGAGCAGGTTCTCGTTGATGGTGTAGGCCTGCTGCTTGGCGCGCACGCCGAAGCCGCGCTCTTCCAGATACTTCTGCTCGTAGGCGCGGGTCTGGGTATGCTCCTTCTGGATCTCGCGGATCGGCGCCACGATCTGGTAATCGCCCAGTGCCTTCACTGCCAGGTCGAAACGCACCTGGTCGTTGCCCATGCCGGTGCAACCGTGCGCGATGCTGCGCGTGCCCAGTTCCGCGGCGCGCTTGAGCGCGGCATCGACGATCAGGTAACGGTCGGACACCAGCAACGGATACTGGCCCTGGTAGCCCTCGCCCGCCCACACGAACGGCTTGACGAAGCCCTGCCAGATGGCCGGACCGCCATCGACGGTGACATGGCTGGCGGCACCGAGTTCGGCCGCGCGCTTTTCGATGAAATCACGCTCCTCGGCATCCACCCCGCCGGTATCGGCAAACACGGTGTGCACCGCATAGCCCTGCGCCTGCAGATACGGAATGCAGAAGCTGGTATCCAGGCCACCGGAAAACGCCAGGACGATGTCCTTCTCGCTGCCGGGAATCGGGAGTTGGGAATCGGGAATGGTGGAAGCAGTGCTCATCATTGTTTCCTTGGTACGTAAAAGTGGGGATCAACGTTCTTGCTGTTGCGATTCTCTATTCCCGATTACCGATTCCCGCTTGCGAAGCGAGCGCCGCCATGATCGCCTTCTGCACATGCAGGCGATTCTCGGCTTCGTCGATGGCGATGCAGTTGGGCGAATCCATCACCGCGTCGGTGGCCTTGACGTTGCGACGCAGCGGCAGGCAGTGCGAGAACACGCCGTTGTTGGTCAGCGCCATCTTGCGTTCGTCGACGATGAAGTGCTGGTACTGGTCGCGGATCGGCTTTTCCGGTTCCCAGTTGCCGAAGAACGGCAACGCGCCCCAGCTCTTGGCATACACCACATCGGCGCCGGCGTAGGCGCTGTCGATATCGTGGCTGACCTGCAGCGAGCCGCCGCTTTCGGCCACGTTCTGCGCCGCCCAGTCCATGTAGCGCGGGTCCAGGATGTAGTCCGGCGTCGGGCACAGCAGGGTCACGTCCATGCCCATGCGGGTGGCGATGGTGAGCGCGGAATTGGCCACCGCGGTATTCAACGGCTTGGGGTGATAGGTCCAGGTCAGCACGTACTTCTTGCCGCGCAGATCCTGGGTGCCGAAGTGTTCCTGCAACGCCATCGCGTGCGCCAGCTCCTGGCACGGGTGGGTGATCGTCTCCATGTTGATCACCGGCACCGGCGAATACTTGGCGAAGCTCCTGAGCACCTGGTCCTCGCGGTCCTTGGACCAGTCGACGAACTTCGGGAACGCGCGCACGCCGATCAGATCGACGTAACGGCCGAGCACCCGCGCCACTTCGGCGATGTGCTCTTCGGTGTCGCCGTCCATCACCGTGCCCAGATTGAACTCGATCGGCCAGGCGTCCTTGCCCGGCTGCAACACCACCGCATGCCCGCCCAGCTGGAACGCGCCCAGCTCGAAGCTGGTGCGGGTGCGCATGGACGGGTTGAAGAACACCAGCGCGATCGACTTGCCCTTCAGCTCGCTTCCCAGCTTGTTGCGTTTGAACAACGCGGCCTGGGTCAACAGCGCGTCCAGTTCGGCGCGGCTCCAGTCCTGGGTGTTCAAGAAGTGCTTCAGTGACATCGATCGGTCCTTGTGCTGCGTGCTTCTGCTGCGTGGTCCGCCAGGAGCGGCGGGTGCGCGACATGCGCGTTTCTTGCGGTTGAAACTTTTGTGACGTCAAAACGAAAAAACCCAGCCTGCGGGCTGGGTTTTCAACGGCGGAACAGCAAAACGCTCCGGTTACCCAGCGAAAATGTGGGATTCCGGTCGGCGGGCACGCGAGGTCATGCCGGAGGCCATCCGGGCGGCGCTGGTGTCGTGCTGAAAGGCGTTTGCGTACATAGGGCGCGAATCCTCGCATGCATGCGGGCACAGCGCAACCGCTGCGCGGCTCAGCGCGGCGGCGCGACGATGGCGTCGGGAATGTACGGGGTGACCGACACGCGGATGCGCAGCCGGTTGCCCGGATCTTCCGGCAGCCGCGACCGGTATTTGGTGCCCTTGTAGACGTAGTCCACATCGAAGGCGATCGGCCGCCGGAACTCGCGCGGCACTTCCACCACCCGGCAGTTGCGGCGCGTGCTGGTCGGCGGCACCGCCATCGGCACGGACGCCGGCTCGGGGCGACGGGAGAACATCTCCTTGACCGAATCCACCATCCGGTTGATGCGGCCCTCGTCCTCGACCGGCGCCACTGCCACCGGTGCGACCGGCTCGGCCTCGCATTGCTCTTCGATGCGGGTGGCACGCAAGGTCTGGTAGACCGGCTCGACGTTGAGCACCTGCGCGTAATCCAGCTTCACGTTCTCGATCACTACCACCCGGTTCTTGGGATCGGTTTCTGCCGCGTGTGCTGACGATGCCTGCCAGGCGAACACACACAGCAGCAGGAAGAACGGGAAAGGTCGCATCAGTACCAGGAGGGCGCAGCCAGGCAATACGTAAGTGTATGGAGCTTGCGATCCCTTGGGCTGAACGCAGCCCATCCGGTCACCGGCGCAGCTGCGGTCGTGCAGTTGGTTCGCCACACCGCCGCGACCGGCTAGAATCGCCCGGTTATCCTTTTTCAGATGCCGATGAGCCTGCGCCTGCACAACAACCTGACGCGGCGGGTCGAGCCGTTCGCACCGCTCGATCCGTCCAGCCCCACCCTGTATGTGTGCGGCCCCACCGTCTACAACTACGCGCATATCGGCAACGCCCGCGGCCCGGTCGTGTTCGACGTGCTGGCCGCCTTGCTGCGGCGGCGCTACGGCGCGCTGCGCTACGCGCGCAACATCACCGACGTGGACGACAAGATCAACGCCGCCGCGCGGGCGCAGGGCGTGCCGATCTCGGCCATCACCGACCGCTTCGCCGCGATCTACCGCCAGGACATGGCCGCGCTCGGCGTGCTGCCGCCGGGCATCGAACCGGAAGCCACCGCGCATATCCCGCAGATCGTGGCGATGATCGAGCAGTTGATTGGCAACGGCCATGCCTATGCCGCCGAAGGCCATGTGCTGTTCGCGGTGGCCAGCTTCGCGCACTACGGCAAGCTCTCGCGCCGCGATCCGGACGAGATGCTGGCCGGCGCGCGCGTGGACGTGGCGCCGTACAAGCGCGACCCCGGCGACTTCGTGCTGTGGAAGCCCTCCAGCGACGAGCTGCCCGGCTGGGACTCGCCGTGGGGCCGCGGCCGCCCGGGCTGGCATATCGAATGCTCGGCGATGGCTGCCGCGCACCTGGGCCCGACCATCGACATCCATGCCGGCGGCGTGGACCTGCAGTTCCCGCATCACGAGAACGAGATCGCGCAGAGCGAGTGCGCGCATGGCGGAGCGACCTTCGCGCGGTTCTGGCTGCACAACGGCATGCTCAACTTCAGCGGCGCCAAGATGAGCAAGTCGCTGGGCAATATCGAGACCGTACACGACCTGATCGCCCGGCACCCGCCCGAGGCGCTGCGCTACGCGCTGCTGAGCGCGCATTACCGGCAGCCGCTGGACTGGTCCGACGGCCTGATCGAACAAGCCAAGAACACGCTGGACCGGCTGTACGGCACCGTGCGCGACCTGGCCGCGGCCGAACACGCTGCCGAGATCACCCCTGCGCAGCCGGCCACGATTCCCGACGAGGTGGAAGCCGCGCTCGACGACGACCTCAACACCCCGCTTGCGCTGTCGGTCATCGCCAGCATCGCCTCCGAGGCCCGCGCGCTACGCACCCAACTCGCGCATGGCAGCGACGCATCGGCAGGTGTTGCCGCGCTGTCCGGCCTGAAGTCCCGGCTGCTCGGCGCAGGCCTGGCGCTGGGACTGCTGCAGCAGGACCCGGCCGCCTGGTTCTCGCGCGGCACCGACGCCGGCGACGATGCGCGCATCACCGCGCTGGTCGAAGAACGCAATGCCGCAAAGAAAGCCAGGGATTTCGCCCGCGCCGACGCCATCCGCACGCAGCTGGCCGACGAAGGCATCGTGCTGGAAGACACCCCGCAAGGCGTGCGCTGGAAGCGCGCATGACCTTCTTCCCTTCTCCCTTCGGGAGAAGCTGCCCCGCAGGGGCGGATGAGGGTGCGAGCGCAGCCACATGCACCTTCCTTGAGGTAGGAGCGAAGCCACCCGCATCCAATTCCAGCGAGGCTTCGCCCCTACCCTCACCCCCAACCCCGCTCCCGCAGGGAGAGGGGCACCATTGTGGTGTCGCCGGGCAGCGCGATCACCGACCGATTCTGGATTTTTGATGACCACCACCCCCTTCCCGCTCGAACCCACCGCCGTCCAAGCGCAGGCCGCCATTGCCGAGGAGTTCTCCTTCTTCGGCGACTGGTCCGAGCGCTACCAGTACCTGATCGACCTGGGCCGCAAGCTGCCCGGCTTCCCCGAACAGTGGAAGAGCGAAGAACACCGCCTGCATGGCTGCCAGTCGATGGTGTGGATCGTGCCGGAGGGCAATGCCGAGCGGCTGGACTTCCACGCCGTCAGCGACTCGGCGATCGTCTCCGGGCTGATCTATCTGGCCTTGCGCGTGTACTCCGGGCGCAGCGCGCAGGAGATCCTGGCCACCGAGCCGGACTACATCGCCGGCATCGGGCTGGCCAAGCATCTGTCGCCGACCCGCAGCAATGGCGTGGCGGCAATGCTGGCCTTCATCCGCGACACCGCCCGCGCCCAGCAGTGAGCACCCCGACGCCCTCGCCTGCCGCCTCGCTGCGTACGCTGCTGGCCCACCCCGGCTTCGGCCTGGTGCTGCTGTATCGCGTGGCGGCGATGCTGTCGTACCAGATCGTCGCGGTCACGGTCGGCTGGCATATCTACGAGATCACCCGCAATCCGCTCTCGCTCGGGCTGATCGGCCTGGCGGAGATCCTGCCGTTCTTCTGCATCGCGCCGTTTGCCGGCTATCTGGTCGATCATCTGCCGCGCCGACGGCTGGGCATGGTCGCGGTGCTCGGCCTGGTCGCCACCGCGCTGCTGCTGTTGGCCATCACCCATGGCTGGCTGCCGGTGCAGGGCGTGTGGCCGATCTACGCGGCCATCGCGCTGACCGGTGCAGCGCGCTCGTTCCTGTCGCCGGTCTATAACGCGCTGTTCGCACGTGCGCTGCCGCGCGAGGCCTTCGCCCGCGGCGCCAGCATCGGCAGCGTCACCTTCCAGGCCGGCATGGTGATCGGCCCGGCGCTGGGCGGCGTGCTGGTCGGCTGGGGCGGCAAGGGCCTGGCCTATGGCGTGGCCGCCGGCGTGGCGCTGTTGGCGATCCTGGCACTGGCGCTGTTGCGGGTCAGCGAGCCGGTCAACGCAGGCCCGCGTGCGCCGATCTTCCGCAGCATCGCCGAAGGTGCGCAGTTCGTGCTGTCCAACCAGGTCATGCTGGGCGCGATGGCGCTGGACATGTTCTCGGTGTTGCTGGGCGGCGCGGTGTCGATGCTGCCGGCCTTCATCCACGACATCCTGCACTACGGCCCGGAAGGCCTGGGCATCCTGCGCGGCGCCCCGGCGCTGGGCTCGATCGCGGTCGGGGTGTGGCTGGCCCGGCACCCGCTGCAGCGCAATGCCGGGCGCATCCTGATGTGGTCGGTGGCCGGCTTCGGGCTGTGCACGATCGCCTTCGGCCTGTCGCGGCACTTCTGGCTGTCGGCGGCGATCCTGCTGGTCTACGGCATGTGCGACGGGGTGTCGGTGGTGGTGCGCCAGACCATCCTGCAGCTGGCCACGCCCGATGCGATGCGCGGCCGGGTGTCGTCGATCAACGGCATCTTCATCGGCTCGTCCAACGAGCTGGGTGCGTTCTACGACGGGGTGATGGCACGCCTGGTCGGCCTGGTACCGGCGGTGGTGATCGGCGGCTGCGTGACCCTGGGCGTTGTCGCCACCACCGCGTGGAAGGCGCCCAAGCTGCGCAAGCTGGACCTGCGCGACCTGCAGTGAGGTCCGCAATGATGCAGTGCCGGTTGCCGCTACCACCGGCAGCTGGTTTCGCTTCGGGCACTGCAGCCGTGCCCTCCATCGGACTCGAGATCCCTGCGCGCCAAAGCGATCGCCTGCGCGCGCAGGCGATACGTCACAGCGCACTCCCGCACGTCTGCTCGCGTATCACGCAACCGACGCCCGCCCGACACCCGTCAGGGATGCCGGTGAATGCAGCGCCCATCCCAGATGGCGCGATGCACATAAAAAACCCCGCACAGGGCGGGGTCTTTTCAGTCGATTGATAGCGATTCGACCTTGTCGAACGATCAGTCGCCCTGCTGCTTCTGCAAGTGCTCCCAACGCTCCTGGGCGTCGATGGTGCGCTCGGCGGTCAGACGCGCTTCCAGGCGGTCGATGCCAATCTCTTCGCCGGTGTCCACGCAATAGCCGTAGTCGCCGTCTTCCAGACGCTTGAGCGTGCTGTCGATCTTGCCGATCAGCTTGCGGTGCCGGTCGCGGGTGCGCAGCTCCAGCGAGTTCTCGGTCTCGCGCGTGGCACGCTCGGCTTCGTCGCCGATGTCGCGTACTTCTTCGCGCAGGTTTTCGATGGTCTGCTTGGACTCTTCGACCAGGTCGTTGCGCCAGCTCTGCAGGCGCTGACGGAAGTACTCCTGCTGCAGCTTGCTCATGTACTCTTCATCGGCTGCAGGCTTGTAGCCCTGCGGCAGGATCGGACGACCGGTGGCTTCGTCGGTCTTGTACTCGACCACCTTGTACTTGGTCTTGGGGGTCGGGCTGGACGGCTTGGAAGTCACGGCCACGGCCACCTTGCCGACCGGACGGGTCGCGGCGGGCTTGGCGGGAGCTTCGGTTTTGGTTGGCGTTTTTGCTGAAGATTTCGAAACGGGCACGGGATTCTTAAGTGACGGGGTCGCAGGCTTTGCCGGCTTCGCAGGGACGGCCTTGGCGGCCGGTGCGGGCGCGGGCTTTTCAGCCTTGACCGGGACTGACTTGGCCGCAGTCGACTTGGTAGCCGGCTTCGGTACGGACTTGGGCGCCACCGGCTTGGCGGCCGGTTTGGCGGCAGCCGGAGCTGCCTTGTTCGCCGCCGGCTTGGCAGCACTCTTGGCGACAGGAGATTTTACAGGTTTGGCGGCCACGGGTTTGGACGCTGCGGTCTTGGCGACCGGCGCCGGCTTGGCCACGGTCTTGCCCGCAGCTACCTTCTTGGCAACCGGTTGCTTGGCAGCCGGCGTCGCCTGCTTGGCGGCCGGTTTTGCAGCGACGGGCGCCGCTGCCTTCTTCGCAACGGGTTTGGCGGACTTCTTGGCGGCCTCTACGGCCTTTTTTGCAGGTTTTTTAGCAGCCACGAAACGCTCATCCTTGGTTCCCCCGGGGCCCGGGAAAGCGGGCCTTTATAGCTTACCCCACGGACCCCCGGCAACCACGTATTAATCCAAGTGGCATATCATTGGCAAGTGATCTCACGCCTGCTCATCGCGCTGCTGCGTTTCTACAAGCGGTTCATCAGCCCCTTGCTGGGGCCGCGTTGCCGTTTTGCGCCCAGTTGCTCGGAGTATGCGATGACCGCGATCGGCCGCTTCGGCCCGATGCGCGGTTGCTGGCTGGCCGCGCGCCGGCTCGGCCGCTGCCATCCCTTCCATCCGGGCGGGTTCGACCCTGTCCCCGACGCGCCTGCGTCCGCGTCATCGCCCGCTCCCCCTTCCTGCAGTTGCAAAGGACCTCATCCATGAGCCGAACTCTCATCGTCAACGCCCGCCTGGTCAACGAAGGCAAGGAATTCGACGCCGATCTGCTGATCGAAGCTGGCCGTATCGCCAGGATCGCCGGCAAGATCGCCCCAGCCGCAGGTGACACCGTGGTGGACGCTGCCGGACGCTGGGTGCTGCCGGGCATGATCGACGACCAGGTGCACTTTCGCGAGCCGGGCCTGACCCACAAGGGCGATATCGCGACCGAATCCGGCGCCGCGGTGGCCGGTGGGCTGACCAGCTTCATGGACATGCCCAACACCAATCCGCCGACGCTGAACGCGGCCGCACTGCAGGACAAGTACGACGCGGCGGCCGGGCGTGCCTGGGCCAACTACGGCTTCTACATGGGCGCCAGCAACGACAATCTGGCCGCGATCCAGACGCTGGACCCGAAGACCGCCCCGGGCATCAAGGTGTTCATGGGCGCCTCCACCGGCAACATGCTGGTCGACAACCCCGAGACGCTGGACGCGATCTTCCGCGACGCGCCGACGCCGATCATCACCCACTGCGAAGACACCCCGACCATCGATGCGACGCTGGCGCAGTACAAGGAAACCTATGGCGACGCGTTGACCCCGGAGATGCACCCGGACATCCGCTCGCGGCAGGCCTGCCTGACGTCCTCGCAGCTGGCGGTGTCGCTGGCGCGCAAGCACAACACCCGCCTGCACGTGCTGCATATCTCCACCGCCGATGAGCTGGCGCTGTTCGAGGCCGGCCCGCTGGTGGATGCCGAGGGCAAGCTGCGCAAGCGCATCACCGCCGAGACCTGCATCCATTTTCTGCGCTTCGACCGCAGCGATTACGCGCGGCTGGGCAACCTGATCAAGTGCAACCCCGCGATCAAGGACGCCGACGACCGCCTGGCGCTGATCGAGGCGTTGGCCGAAGACGTCATCGACGTGCTCGCCACCGACCATGCGCCGCATACCTGGGAAGAAAAGCAGAAGCCCTACGCGCAGGCACCCTCCGGCCTGCCGCTGGTGCAGTATGCGCTGGTGGCCGCGCTGGAGCTGGTGCACGAGGGCAAGCTGCCGATCACCCGCATCGTGCAGAAGTTCGCGCATGCGCCGGCGCAGTTGTTCGATGTGGAAGAACGCGGTTTTCTGCGCGAAGGCTATTTCGCCGACCTGGTGATGATCGACAACACCCCGTTCACGGTGAAGCGCGAGCAGGTGCTGTCCAAGTGCGGCTGGTCGCCGTTCGAAGGCACCACGTTCCGCTCGCGCATCGCCGCGACCTGGGTCAACGGTCGGCAGGTGTGGGACGGCGAACAATTGGTCGGCACTGCCGCCGGTCAACGCCTGACCTTCGACCGCTGATGCGCGCAGCCCTGATTGGCGCCTGGCTTGCGCTGGCGCCGTTCTCGCTCGCTGTCGGCAGCGTGGCTGCGCAGTCTGCCGACGCCGCGGAAGCAGTCTTCCCGCAGAGCGCCTCCCAGGGCGCGCTGGTGATCGGCAAGGTGCCGGCGGGCAGCCAGGTGCAGTACGCCGGCCGCAGCTTGCGGGTCAGCGGCTATGGCAGCGTGGTGTTCGGCATCGGCCGCGATGCAACCGGCCCGTTGCAGGTGCAGATCACCCGGCCCGATGGCAGCAAACAGACCGCCAGCATCGCGGTGACGCCGCGCGACTGGCCGGTGGAGCGCGTCAACGGCGTGCCGCCCAAGACGGTCAATCCGCCTGCGGCGATCGCCGAGCGGATCAAGCGCGAGCAGGCGCAGGTCACCGCCGCGCGCGATCGCGACGATGCCCGCACCGATTTCGCCCAGCCCTTCATCTGGCCGGTGCAGGGCCGCATCAGCGGGCGCTTCGGCAATGCGCGCGTCTACAACGGCCAGCCCGGTGCCGGCCACTCGGGCATGGATATCGCCGTGCCCACCGGCACGCCGGTCAAGGCGCCGGCCGCCGGCGTGGTGACCTTTGCCGCACCGGACCTGTATCTGACCGGCGGCACCGTGCTGTTGGACCATGGCTTCGGCGTGAGCTCGAATTTCCTGCACCTGTCGCGCATCGACGTAAAGGTGGGCGACCGGGTGGAGCAAGGCCAGGTGATTGCGGCCGTCGGTGCCACCGGGCGCGCGACCGGGCCGCATCTGCATTGGGGGATGAACTGGTTCGACGTGCGCATCGATCCGCTGCTGGTGCTTGAGCGCAGCAAGTAGCCTGCGCGCGCGGTGTGTCGACGGGGCTGGCGCGCGGCGGCATGTTCCCCGCGACCCACCCGTTGCGCTTGTGTTCGCCGCAAGGCTTTGGGGTATAACCGGAACGGCCGTCGATCGTCGCCATGCACCGGCGGGCAATCGGTCACTGGCGGTCGGTCCAGTGCTTGGCCGCCGGGCCTGCTTCATCTCCCTCCCCCGACCGCAGGAGATGCGCGACATGCGCAACGAGCAGCTCGAACCCACCCTGGGCACCTGGCAACTGTGGGGGATCGCCGTGGGCCTGGTGATCTCCGGCGAGTATTTCGGCTGGAGCTACGGCTGGGGCACTGCCGGCACGCTGGGCTTTCTGGTGACCACGCTGCTGGTCGCGGTGATGTACACCTGCTTCATCTTCAGCTTTACCGAGCTGACCACCGCCATCCCCAATGCGGGTGGGCCGTTCGCCTACAGCCTGCGCGCATTCGGCACCTATGGCGGCATGCTGGCGGGCCTGGCCACGCTGATCGAGTTCGTGTTCGCGCCGCCGGCCATTGCGATGGCGATCGGCGCCTATCTCAACGTGCAGTTCCCGGCCCTGGACCCGCGCATCGCTGCGATCGGCGCGTATGCGATCTTCATGGGCTTGAACATCGTCGGCGTGGCGATCGCCGCCACCTTCGAGCTGATCGTGACCTTGCTGGCGGTGATCGAGCTGCTGGTGTTCATGGGCGTGGTGGCGCCGGGCTTCAGCGTTGCGCGCTTTGCCGCCAATGGCTGGGCCGGTCGCGATGTGTTCGGCCCGGCCGCGATGTCCGGCATCTTCGCCGCGATCCCGTTTGCGATCTGGTTCTTTCTGGCGATCGAGGGCGCGGCGATGGCGGCCGAAGAGGCCAGGGATCCCAAGCGTACGATTCCGCGCGCCTACATCGCCGGCATCCTCACCCTGGTGTTGCTGGCGCTGGGCGTGATGGTGTTTGCGGGCGGGGTCGGCGACTGGCGTCAGCTCTCCAACATCAACGATCCGCTGCCGCAGGCGATGAAGGCGGTGGTCGGCAACAGTTCGACCTGGCTGCACATGCTGGTGTGGATCGGCCTGTTCGGCCTGGTGGCCAGCTTCCACGGCATCATCCTGGGGTATTCGCGGCAGTTCTTTGCGTTGGCGCGTGCCGGGTTCCTGCCGCACGGGCTGGCCAGGCTGTCGCGCTTTCGCACGCCGCATCGCGCGATTCTTGCCGGCGGCGCGATCGGCATCGCGGCGATCTGCAGCGACAGCGTGGTCAAGATCCAGGGCATGTCGCTGACCGCGGCGATGATCACCATGTCGGTATTCGGCGCGATCGTGATGTATGTGATGAGCATGCTCAGCCTGTTCAAGCTGCGCCGCGCCGAACCCGGGCTGGAGCGCAGCTTTCGCGCGCCGGGCTATCCGGTGGTGCCGGCAATCGCGCTGCTGCTGGCGCTGGTGTGTCTGGTGGCGATGGTCTGGTTCAACCCGATCGTGGCGCTGATCTTCGTGGGCCTGCTGCTGTTCGGTGCGCTGTGTTGCGTGCTGAGCTTGCGCAGCCAAGCCACGCCTGCGGCCAGCGCCAGATGAGCGGGTTCGCGTTTACCGCCGGCGGCGAGCGCTTCCAGTTTGCCGATCTGAAGACCCTGCTGGCCAAGGCCACGCCGCCGCGCTCGGGCGACCAACTGGCCGGGCTCGCCGCCGACTCCGGGCTGCAGCGGGTGGCTGCGCAGATGGCGCTGGCGGACCTGCCGCTGCGTCACTTCCTTGATGAGGCGGTGGTGCCGTACGAATCGGACGAAGTCACCCGCCTGATCGTCGACCAGCACGATGCGGCGGCATTTGCCATGGTGGCGCATCTTACCGTCGGTGGCTTTCGTGACTGGCTGTTGAGTGCGCAGGCCGACGAAGCGGCATTGACTGCACTGGCACCGGGACTCACACCGGAAATGGTGGCGGCGGTATCGAAGCTGATGCGCGTGCAGGACCTGATCCTGGTCGCGCAGAAGACGCGCGTGGTCACACGCTTTCGCAATACGCTGGGCCTGCGTGGACGCCTGTCCACGCGCCTGCAGCCCAACCACCCCACCGACGATGCCACCGGCATTGCCGCCAGCGTGCTCGACGGCTTGTTGTACGGCAACGGCGATGCGGTGATCGGCATCAATCCTGCCAGCGACAGCCTGGCCGCCGCCACCGCATTGCTGCGCATGCTCGATGCGGTGATCACCGGCTACAAGATCCCCACGCAGTCCTGCGTGCTGGCGCATATCACCACCACCATCGACGCGATCAACCGCGGCGTGCCGGTGGATCTGGTGTTCCAGTCGATCGCCGGCACCGAAGCGGCCAATGCCAGCTTCGGCATCAATCTGGCGCTGCTGCAGGAAGGCCAGGACGCCGGGCTCTCGTTGCGGCGCGGCAGCGTCGGCGACAACGTGATGTATTTCGAGACCGGCCAGGGCAGTGCGTTGTCGGCCAATGCGCATCATGGCGTCGATCAGCAGACCTGCGAGGTGCGCGCCTACGCCGTGGCGCGGCAGTTCAAGCCGCTGCTGGTGAACACCGTGGTGGGCTTTATCGGCCCGGAATATCTCTACGACGGCAAGCAGATCATCCGTGCCGGGCTGGAGGATCACTTCTGCGGCAAGCTGCTCGGCGTACCGATGGGCTGCGACATCTGCTACACCAATCATGCCGAAGCGGACCAGGACGACATGGACGTGCTGCTGACCCTGCTCGGCACCGCCGGCATCAACTTCATCATGGGCATTCCCGGCTCCGACGATGTGATGCTCAACTACCAGACCACCTCGTTTCACGATGCGCTGTATGCGCGCCAGGCGCTGGGCCTGCGCGCCGCGCCCGAGTTCGAACACTGGCTGGAACAGCAAGGCATCCTGCGCCTGCGCGACGGTCGCTTCGAACTCGGCAGCGAGCTTCCCGCACCGTTCCGGCGTGCGCTGGAGCAATTGAACGCCGGCAGCGTGCAATGAGCGGCCCGACCACTCTTCCGCGCGATGCCTGGGCGCAGCTGCGTCGGCTCACACCGGCGCGTATCGCGCTGGGGCGCGTCGGCACCAGCCTGCCGACCGCCGCGCATTTGGATTTCCAGCTTGCGCATGCGCAGGCGCGCGATGCGGTGCATCTGGCCTTCGATCCGCTACCGCTGCAGGCAGCGCTGCAACAGCGCGGGCAGGACAGCATTCTGCTGCACAGCGCGGCGGTGGACCGGCACACCTATCTGCAACGTCCGGACCTGGGCCGGCGCCTGGGCGAGGATGCGGCCGCGCATCTGCGTGGCCTGACCGCGGTGCACGGCGGCGGGCACGATGTCGCCGTGGTGGTCGCCGACGGACTCTCTGCGTTGGCGGTGCATCGGCACGCAGCGCAGATGCTGGAGCATATCGACACCCTGGCCGCGCGCGAAAGCTGGTCGTTGGCACCGGTGGTATTGATCGCACAAGGCCGCGTCGCCATCGGCGACGAGGTCGGCGAACTGCTCAAGGCGCGCCTGGTGATCGTGTTGATCGGCGAGCGACCAGGCCTGAGCTCGCCCGACAGCGTGGGCCTGTATCTGACCTACGCGCCGCGCGTCGGCCTGACCGACGCCACGCGCAATTGCATCTCCAATATCCGCGCCGAGGGACTGAGCTACGCCGACGCCACGCACAAGCTTGCGTACCTGCTGCGCGAATCGTTCCGACGCAAGCTGTCCGGCGTGCAGCTAAAGGACGAGGCCGAGCGACCGGCGCTACCGTCGGCTGGCCCGTCCGATGCCGCGCCGCGGACATTTTTACTTCCTGAGGGTGTGCGGCCGGACTTTGAACCTGGTTCGTAGCTAGCCCGATTACGTAAGCGCGCCATCCTGCGGGTCGCTGGCCGCATACGTACTGGTTGGCAACTCGTTGTCGTGTGGATGACGCAAGGCATTGCGCACGTCTTCCGGCAGTTGCTCGACATCCAGCATCACCTTGCCGGAATGCACATCGCGCACCACCGTTGCAGGCAGCACGAAGTCGCCGCCGTTTTCGATATTGATGACCAGCTCGGCGCCATCCTTGCGCACCTCGCGGATGGCACCGACGCCGACTTCGCCATCGCGCACAAACACCATCTGGCCGATTTCGATCTGTTGCATCTCGTTTCTCCTAGGGCGGGCGCACAGCGCATGACGCCAGGGCCGCTTTTGAATGCAGTCCAGGCTGGCGGCGCCGATCCGGCCTCACAACCGGATCGGCGCCCGCGCAAGCGACAGCACATGAATGGATAAGACCCGTGCACCATCGCGAAGATCGTGCAGGCGTGCAGCAGGCCTCAACGCAGCGGAACGTCCGCCACCTTGTCCTGGTAATCCTTTTTCGGGTCGACGCCGAACAACACCTTGATGCCGGCCAACAGACTGGAACCATTGAGCCAGATCTGCGCGTGATCGGTGTCCAGACGCAGCAGCGCCAACTTGGGGTCGTCCTTGCCGCCTTCATACCAGGCAGCGACATGCGGGTTCCACAGACGCTCGACCACGGCCGGATCGGTGTCTTCCCGCAACGAGCCGCTGATGCTGGCGAACAGGTCGTGTCCCTTGCTGCTGAAGGCGCCGATGACACGGCGGCCCTGCCCCAGCATGGAAATCAGCGCATTGTCCTTGGAGGTGAAGAACCAGATCGGACCACCGCTATCGCCTTCGATCTGCGCGGTCATCGGGCGTGCATGCCCGTCTTCCACGCCATCCAGACCCAGCATCACGGTGCGATCGGATTTCAGGGCTTTCCAGAATTTGTCCTGCAGCTCTTTGGGATCTGCCATCTCGATGTCTCACATGCGCGTGTCCACGCGGGTGTCCCAGTCTGGAAGTCTGCCTGCCCACGGCATGTGACGACAGGCACTCCTGTCTGCACATGGTGGCAACGAGGCTGGCCGGCTGAGCAATCGCACCCGCTCGGTGTTCCAAGGCGTTGAGCGGCGAGTTGAGCTTCCATGGGCATTGCAACGCGACCACGACCTTGCCGATCTCCTCTTGCTGGACGACGTGGTGCTGGAAGGTGGGTCGAGCTCGCAAGGACGGATTCATGGCGTGTCCCGCGATGGTGGGCGGCAAGGTCCTGCAGCCAAGTCGCAGATCCCCCGCTCTGCGACCGATCGATCCGCGCTGTCCAGGCGTTCGGCACACGACGCCTGAAGCGATCGAGACTTCAGTCTGCGCCGCTGGCAGCGCGCCAGCTATGCCACAGCTGCTGCACGGGCGGTGGGTACGCTGCCTTGCCCGCAAGCTCGCGCTGCAGGCGCAGACGGGCCAGCCGCGACCATACCCGATGCGGCCGCGCCAACGCCGGTTTGCGTGGCCAGGCGCGCAGCAACTGCGTGCGCCATGCGGCGTTGGTCATATCACCGGGCGCGGCACTGTCGCCGGCCACACGTTGGCGTGCGTCCAGCCACTGCACCGCCACCGCAGGGGCATCACCAGGCTGCGTGCGCGCAAATAGCACAGCTTCCACAGCGATCACGGCCTCGGCGAAGGTACGCAATCTCGCCAACGCCTGCTGCAACGAGTGCGGCTGCGCACGGGCGTCCTGCATGGCCGGCAAGGTGTCGGCCAGCTGCGCCCATGGGGCGCGCACCGGCTCCAGCACGCGCCCGAGCGGATGGCGCGAGCGCTGCTGCGACCAGTCGCGCAGCTCCTGCTGCCACCACGCCAGCTTGGCGTCGGCCGGCAACGGGTCGCCGGCGATGTTCATGATGTCTTCCCATTCCTGCAGCAGCGCAAACCAGGCCGCCGTGAGGCGTCGCTGCGGTTCGGGAATGAAGGGTTCGGCAACCGACCATTCCGGCCAGCGGGTGCGCCACTTGTCGAGAAAACTGTCGAGAGCGCTGGATTGGCTCATGGCGGGTCCAGAAAAAGACGAAAGAAGATCAGGTCTGCGGCCACGCCATGGCATCCCACAACGCCTGCGGCTGCGCGACGAGGACGTTGGCCTGCCAGCGCGACGGCGCGTCGTCGTGCAGGCGGTAGCCCCACAACACCGCCACCGACGGCATCGCCGCTGCGCGCGCGGCCAGGATGTCGCGCTCGTCGTCGCCGACGTAGACGCACTGCGCCGGCACAACGCCGATGCGCTCGGCAGCGGCCAACAAGGGCAACGGATGCGGCTTGCGCTCGGCCAACGTATCGCCGCCGATCAGCACCGCGCAGCGCTGCTCCCACCCCAGTTGCGGCAGGATCAGCCGGGCCAGATACTCGGGCTTGTTGGTGACCACGCCCCAGATGCAACCGGCGCGCTCCAGCCGCAGCAGCAGTTCTTCGACACCATCGAACAGCTGCGACTGCGTGCCGATCAAGGCTTCATAACGGCGCAGGAATTCCGGCACCAGCGCATCGCGCTCGACTGCATCGAGTTCCGCAAACGCCACCGCCAGCATCGCGCGCGCGCCCTTGGACACCACCGGACGCAACTGCGCCAACGCGATCGGCGCACGGCCACGCGCATCCAGCATCGCGTTGACGGTCGCCAGCATGTCCGGCGCACTATCCAGCAAGGTGCCATCCAGATCGAACAACACCGCACGCGGAAACGTCGACGATGCAACGGCGTCTTTCCGCTGCGCGGCGTCATCTTGAACTCGGAATGGCTCGGACATCACCAGCGCCGGGCTCTGTTATTGCGATTCCCGAATCCCGATTCCCGATTTGTCACGGCTTCACCGCATAAGCCAAGTAGTTGACCTCCGTCCGCGACGACAGGCGCGCACGATTGCGCCACGGCTCGTACATCATGCCGCTGACGTCTTCCAGCTGCAGTTCGGCGCTGCGCAACCATGCCGCAAGTTCTGCCGGCTTGATGAAATCCTTGTAGTGATGCGTGCCCTTGGGCAGCAACCGTGCGACGTATTCGGCGCCGACCACCGCCAGCGCGAACGCGGCAGGTGTGCGGTTGAGCGTGGACAAGAACAGCTTGCCGCCCGGCTTGAGCAGGCTGGCGCAGGCGCGGATGATCGCGGTCGGGTCCGGCACGTGCTCGAGCATTTCCATGCAGGTCACCGCATCGAAGCTGCCCGGCTGTTCGGCGGCCAGGTCTTCCACCGACTGCACGCGGTAATCCACCTGCACGCCCGATTCCAGGCTGTGCAGGCGCGCCACCTTGACCAGTTCCGGCGCCAGATCGATCGCCGTGACCTGCGCGCCCAGACGCGCCATCGACTCGCTGAGCAGACCACCGCCGCAGCCGACGTCGAGCACGCGCGCGCCGGCCAGGCCCAGCCGTGCGGACACGTAGTCCAGGCGCACCGGATTGAGCGCGTGCAGCGGCTTCTGCGGGCCATCGGCATCCCACCAGCGGTTGGCCAGCGCCGCGAACTTGTCCAGCTCGCTCTGATGGAAGTTGCTGGAATTGGATTGGGTATTCGGGTTCATGCAGAGCTCCGTGATGGGATGCCGCGCGCTCAGGCGCGGACGGTGCGGATGCGCTCGCGCCACTGTCGCGCATTGGCGACCAGGGCAGCGGTGTCCATGTCGATGAGCTCGCGCTGCACCAGCTTGGGCTTGCCGGCGATCCACACATCGGTGACCTGATGACGGCCGGCGGCGTAGATCAGTTGCGACAGCACATGATGCAGCGGCTGGGTCTCCAGTGCGGACAGATCCACGCAGACCAGATCGGCCTGCTTGCCGACTTCGATCGAGCCGATCCTGTCGCCGAAGCCCAACGCGCGCGCGCCGCCCAGCGTGGCCGCGCGCAGCGTGGTGGCCGCGTCCAGTGCGGTGGCATCGTTGGCCACTGCCTTGGCCAGGATCGCCGCCGTGCGGTTCTCGCTGAACATGTCCAGGTCGTTGTTGCTGGCGCAGCCGTCGGTGCCGATCGCCAGATTCACGCCGGCACGTTGCAGCGCGCAGGCCGGGCAAAAGCCCGAAGCGAGCTTGAGGTTGGACTCGGGGCAATGCACCACGCTGACGCCGCGCTCGGCGCATAGGTGGATTTCCGCCTCGGTGAGCTGGGTCATGTGCACGGCGATCAGGCGGTCGTTGACCAGCCCCAGGCGATCCAGCCGCGCCAGCGGGCGCTGCCCGTACTGGGCAACCGAGTCAGCCACTTCCTGCGCGGTTTCGTGCGTGTGCAGATGCACCGGCAGATCCAGCTGGTCGGCGAGCATGCGCACGCGTTCGAAGTTGGCGTCGTTGACCGTGTACGGCGCATGCGGCGCGAAGGCGGTGCTGATCAGCGGATCGTCGCGCCACTGGTCGTGCAGTTCGCCGGCCCGTGCGAAGTATTCGTCGTCCGACGATGCCCAGGCGGTGGGGAAATCGATGATCACCGCGCCGACCAGCGCACGGAAACCGTGCTGCTTGTACACGGCCGCCTGCACATCGGCGAAGAAATAATTTTCGTTGACGCAGGTGGTGCCGCCACGCAGCATTTCGGCAATCGCCAGCGTGGTGCCGTCGGCCACGAATTCCGGCCCGATCACTGCCGCTTCCACCGGCCAGATGTGCTGCTGCAGCCACACCATCAGCGGCAGATCGTCGGCAACGCCGCGCAGCAGCGTCATCGGGTTATGCGTATGCGCATTGACCAGACCCGGGATCAGGGCCGCCTCCGGGCGCGAGACGGTCTGCGTCGGCGCAAACCGCAGGCGCGCCTCGGCGGTCGGCAGGATCGCCACGATGACGCCGTTGTGCACCGCCACCGCGTGATCGTCGAGTACCACCGCATGCGGCTCGATCGGCACGACATAACCGGCTTCGATCAACAGGTCGCAGACTTCGGGAGGGGCATTGGTCATGAGCGGATCCATAAAAGGTTAGTTGTCGAACGGCCAGCGGGGATCGCCACCGGCCACAGGCACATAGCGCTGGCCGTTGTAAAGCAGCACCTGGCGCGCGCGACGGGTGCGCTCGGTATCGGTGTCGCTGCCAGCGGCGCTCTCCACGGTAGACACGTTGGCTGTCAGCACGATGTCCGCATAGCCGGCATGTACCTGCGGCGCCATGCTCACGCTCAGGTTGGCCACTTCGGTGATCACATCGCCCTTGCCCAGACTGCACGGCTCGCCTTTCACACGTTGCCACGCATAGAGATCGCGTTGCAGCACCGGGCGCAGGATGCGCCCCTCGCGCACCAGCAGGGTCAATGCCTGATTGCTGTAAAAATCCGGGCAGCTGGGCCCGCGCGCAGCACTACGCACAATCACGCCGATCGCACGCACGCCCTTGGCCAGATCGTAGCGCGCCGTGTCCAGGCGCAGGCTGTCGGCAGCGAGTTCGAAGGCGGCGTCCTCGCCCATTGCCTGCGCGTAGAACGCCAGCACCTTGCCGCTGGCGGCATCGAGCATGGCCACGCGCAACTCGAGGTCGCGCTCGCCAGGCACGGTCTCCGCGTCGCCGGCAAATGCGATTGCCGCCAGCCGGATCGCCGCATCGTTCGGCCACGGCTTGCAGGTCTGGGCCACCACACGGTCGACCGGCACCGTGGCGGCAGCGCCGCCCACGACGCCGGACGTTGCGATGGCCGCAACGGCGGCCACGCCATCGGCGTCGCACGTGGCGGCAGCCGATTGCGCAAAAGCCGGGCACGCGAGCAGCGCACCCCACAGCCCCAACACGACACTGGCACCGCGTCCCGCTCGATCAGGCCAGTGTCCCGGACGCATCGTCTTACTTGACGCGCGCCGAGTATTCGCCCGAGCGGGTGTCGACCTTGATGATTTCGTCCTGATTGACGAACAGCGGCACGCGCACCACCGCGCCGGTTTCCAACGTCGCCGGCTTGCCGCCGCCGCCGGAGGTATCGCCGCGCACGCCCGGGTCGGTCTCGGTGATCTTCAGCTCGACGAAGTTCGGCGGCTGCACCCAGATCGGCGCGCCGTTCCACAGCGTCACGATGCAGTCTTCCTCGCCCTTGAGCCACTTGTCGGCACCGCCCATGCCTGCCTTGTCGGTCTGCACCTGCTCGAAGGTTTCCGGGTCCATGAAGTGCCAGTACTCGCCATCGCTGTACAGGTAGCGCATGTCGGTATCGACCACGTCGGCCACTTCCACGTCGTCGGTCGCCTTCATGGTCATTTCGACCACGCGGCCGGACTTGATGAAGCGATACTTCATGCGGGTAAAGGCCTGGCCCTTGCCCGGCTTGACGTATTCGGTCTCGGTGATGACCGCCGGCTCGTTGTTGACCAGGATCTTCATGCCGTTCTTGACGTCGTTCATGCCAACAGTGGCCATGGTGCAGCTCCTCGATAAGACCACGACCTGCCACAGGCCGTGGCAGGTCGGATTAGAATGGGGCGCCCGCCGCAACCGGCGGGCATTGGTTTTGTGACCGCACATGATACCCGCAGCCCCCCTCGCCTTGCAGCCATCTCCGCCTCCCACCCTGCAGCCGCCGCGCTGGCAGCAGCAGTGGCGCGACGCCGTGCGCGACCCGCGCGCGCTGCTGGCGCTGCTGGGCCTGGACACGCAGGCGGCCGGGATCAGCGAGGCGGCCGCCGCCCAGTTCCCGCTGCGGGTGCCGCAGGCGTTCGTGGCGCGCATGCGCCGTGGCGACCTGCACGACCCGCTGCTGCGCCAGGTGCTGCCGCTGGACGATGAAATGCGGCCGGTGCCCGGCTTCGGCCTGGATGCGGTCGGCGATGGCGCGGCCAAGACCGCCGACGGTGTGATTCAGAAATACCGCGGCCGCGCGCTGCTGATCGCCACCGGCAGCTGCGCGGTGCACTGCCGCTACTGCTTCCGCCGCCACTTTCCGTATGCCGAGGAAACCGCCGCGCGCGACGGATGGCGCGACGCGGTCGCCACGATCGCGGCCGACCCCGGCATCGACGAAGTGTTGCTGTCCGGCGGCGACCCGCTGTCGCTGGCGACCGGCAAGCTGGCCGAACTCACCGACGCGCTGGCCGCCATCGGCCATATCAAGCGACTGCGCATCCACAGCCGGCTGCCGATCGTGCTGCCCGAGCGTGTCGATGCGCCGCTGCTGGCCTGGCTGCGCAGCCTGCCGTGGTCGGTGGCCTTTGTGGTGCATGCCAACCACGCCAACGAATTCGATACCGCCGTGGACGATGCCATGCGCGCCCTGCGCGAGGCCGGCGCGCAGTTGCTCAACCAGGCCGTGCTGCTGCGCGGCGTCAACGACAGCGTGGACGCGCTGGCGGCCCTGAGCGAACGTAGCTTCGCCGCCGGCGTGCTGCCGTATTACCTGCATCAGCTCGACCGGGTGGCCGGCGTGGCGCATTTCGAAGTGGACGATGCGCGCGCGCGCGCCCTGCACACCGAGCTGGCCACGCGCCTGTCCGGCTATCTGGTGCCGCGCCTGGTGCGCGAAATCCCCGGCGACACCGGCAAACGGCCGCTGTAACCACTCAGCTCTCAGACACATTGAATGGTAGGAGCGCACCCGGGCGCGACGAAGCATGACCGGTAACACCCATCGCGCCCAGGTGCGCTCCTACGCTGCTCAGCCCGCCGCGATCAGCTTCGCCATATCGGCCGGGCTCAGCGGGCGGCTGAACCAATAGCCCTGGCCCAGATCGCAGCCGCGCTCGCGTAGCAGGTTGAACTGCGCTTCCTGCTCGATTCCCTCGGCCACCACCGTGATGCCCAGCGAATGCGCCATGCCGATGATGGCCGTGGTCAGCGCCAGATCGTCCGGGTCGCGCTGCAGATCGGCGACGAAACTCTTGTCGATCTTGACCCCGTCCACCGGCACCTGGCGCAGATGGCTCAACCCGGAGAAACCGGTGCCGAAGTCGTCCAGCCACACCTTCACGCCGGTGCGGTGCAGTTGATCGAGCAGGCTGGCGGCCATCATTTCGTCGCCGATCACGGCCGTCTCGGTCAACTCCAGATGCAGCCGTGCGGCCGGCAGGCCAGACTCGGCCAGACACTCGGCCACGGTGTCGATCAGGTCGCCACTGCGCAGCTGACGGGGCGAGACGTTGACCGAGATGAACAAGCCCTCGCCCACCACCGGCCATTGCGCCGCTTCCAGACACGCCGCGCGCAGCACCTTGGGGCCGATCACCTCGATCAGGCCGCTTTGCTCTGCGATATCGATAAAGGTGGACGGCGCAATCGTGCCCAGCGCCGGGTGCTGCCAGCGCAACAGCACTTCCACCCCCACCAGCACACGGTCGCTGGTGCGATAGATCGGCTGATAGACCAGCCGCAGCTCGTCGCGATCCCAGGCCCCGCGCAGCTCGTGCTCCATGTGCACACGGCGCTCCACTGCATGATCGGCGGCGCGGCTGTAGAAGCGGTGGCAGTTCTTGCCCGCCACCTTGGCCTGGTACATCGCGATGTCGCCGTTCTTCAGCAACACAGTGGCGTTGCTGGCGTCGTCCGGGAACAGCGTGATGCCGATCGAGGTACCCAGGAACACCTCCCGGCCCTGCACATTCAAGGGGCGGCTCAATTCGTGCACCAGCCGGTCTGCGAGCTGGGCGGCAAGCAGGCTGACATCGCCATTTTGCAGCAGGATCACGAACTCATCGCCACCGAAGCGCGCCAGGATCGCGTCGTCGCCGCCCAACGCACCGACCGCGCGACTGATGCGACTGGCGAACTGCAGCAGCGCCTCGTCGCCGGCTTCGTGGCCCAACGTGTCGTTGACGCGCTTGAAGTCGTCGATGTCGGCGAACAGCAGCGCCAGCTTGCTGCCGGTGCTGCGGGCGGTGTTGAGCAGATGGTCCAGGCCTTCGCGGAAACCCAGCCGGTTGGTCAGGCCGGTCAGCGCATCGGTGTAGGCCATGTGGCGCACCTCGCGATCGTGCCGGGCGATGCTCTCGCTCATGCGGCCGAAGGCGGAAATCAACTCGCCGATCTCGTCGTTGCGCGGATGCGGCGGCAATTGCACCGCGTAGTCGCCACGCTCGATCTGGCGCGCGGCCGCAGCCAGCAACCGCACCGGCGCCACCAGGGTACGTTGCACATAGATGGCCAACAGCACCCCCAGCGCCACCAGCGCGGCCAGCAGCACCAGCAACCAGCCCAGATCGCGCTTGCCGATCGCGTTGAGGTTCTGCACCAGGGTCAGGTTGGCGCCGGATTCGATCCTGCGCACCCGCTCGCGCGACATCCCCACCCGCACCCCGCCGATGCGCTGGTCGCCGATCTTGATCGGCACCGTCACGTCCAGCACTTCGGGCGAGGATTGCAATAGCATGGCGCGCGTCGTCTTCGCCCTGGCCGCGAGCGGATCGGTCATGGCCTGGCCATAACGCTGCAGATTGTGCGAGCCATCGTGTACCAGCCGGCCGCGTCGATCGAACACCAGCACGTAGCTCACCACCTGCTGCCGCGAGGCATTGCGCACCAGCGCCCCCACCGCGCCCAGATCGGAGTAGTACAGCGGATTGGCCAGACCGCTCGCCAGTTCGGTGGCCAGGGTCTCTCCACGCGTGCGCAGGCTGCGATCGAACAGCTCGTGCAGAATCTGCGCGCTGAGCCCGCGCACTTCGCGTTGCATCGCGCTCTGGCGCTGCAGCAGCGACGCCAGGATCGCACCGACCAGCAGCAGCGTCAGCGCCATCACCAGCAGAAAGCGTGCCTGCAACCCGAAGCGCACCTGAGTCATTCCACTTGATCCCTGACACGTTGCAGCCCGGCGCTCAGTCCATCCAGGCGCCAGCGATTGACATCATCCAGCGGGTGAAAGGCGGTGGTGCCGAAGAAGCGCTTCAAGGCCGGCCCGGCCTTGGGGTCGGAGGCCGCCTGCAGCAGCACCACGCGCAGCCGCCGCTCTACGGCCGGATCCATGCCGGTACGCACCATCTCCACCGCGCGCGGCACCGGCGCACTGTGATGGACGATGCGGAAGTCGCGCTTGAACACCTGTGGCAGGTGGCGCTCGTCATCCCAGTCGGCGTTGCTGAAAGCGCCCGCATCGACCAGGCGCCGATGCACGAAGGTGGCGATATTCAATTTCGACCCGACCATCAGGTAACCCACCGAGCCCGGCACCTGGCTGTCGTCCGGCGACAGCAGCACATCACAGGCGATGCCATTGCGCACCAGCTCCAGCATCGGCAACAGATAGCCGCTGGTGGAGGAGGTGTTCTGCAATGCCAGGGTGTGGCCGCGCAATTGCCTGAGCGACCGGATCGGGCTGTCGCGGCGCACGAAGAACACCGTGTGGAATTCGCGCAGGCCGGCGCGCTCGGTCATCACCAGCGGGTGCGCACTGCCACGCTGCTGCAGCAGCATCGCCGCACCGGTGGTTTCGCTGACCCAGTCGACGCGCCCACGCCGCAGGTAACTGGACATCTGCCGCGCATCCGGCGCCATCAGGATTTCGCCACGGCGGATACCGACCTCGTGCATGCGCGGCACCACGTAATCCAGCAATGGCTTGAGTTGCGCGTAATGCGTGGCGGGATCGTCGCTGATCCGTCCAAGCACCAATACCGGGGAAGGCGCCGCCGTCGCCGTTGCGGCCAAGCCTGCCCCGGCCAACAGCCCGCAGGCAATCAGACACCATCGTAGACCGCGCAAAACGGACACTCCCCTAGAGCCGCCGACAGCCTAGCCGAATCTTTCGAGATGTGACAGACGTCAGCTTCCGGCGCGCTTCGCCAGCATGGCCATGCGCTGCGCGTCGGACAGAATGCCGCGCAGCAAACGTACCTCCTGCTCGCTCATGTCCGCGCGCAGCAACAGCCGCCGCAGCTTGCGCATCGCCGACTCCGGTGCGCGCCCCTTGTGGAAGTCGATTTCGTCCAGGGTCTGGCCCAACTGGCCGAACATGCCCTCCAGTTGAGCATGGCTGGCCGGGCCGTCGCGCAGCGCGCCGGCCGCCGTGGCGGGTACGGCCTCCGCTTCGCCGGCCGCCAGCTGCGCCCGCCGCACCTCGTACGCCACGACTTGTACCGCCGCCGCCAGGTTGAGCGAGCTGAACGCCGGGTCGGACGGGATATGCAGTGCCGCATGACAGAGCTGTAGCTCGTCGTTGGTCAACCCGGTGCGCTCGCGGCCGAACACGATCGCCACCTCGGCCGGTTCGCCGGCCTTGGCCCAGGCACGGCGCGCGCCCTCGTCCGGCGGCAACTCCTCCAGCGCGACCCGGCGCGCACGCGCGGTGCAGCCGATCACCAGGGTGCAATCGGCCACCGCCTCGGCCAGGGTGGCGAGGATCGGTGCCTCGCCGAGCACGTCTTCGGCACCGGCCGAACGCCGATAGGCGTCTTCGTCGAGCGCACGCTCCGGCGCCACCAGCACCAGGCGCGACACGCCCATCGTCTTCATCGCGCGCGCGGCGGCGCCGATGTTGCCTGGATGCTGGGTGCCGACAAGAACGAAACGGATGCGCTGGCTGACGGACATGAACGGAGATTGGGGAGCGATTCGGTCGTAGATGGTAAACTGCGCGGCCGGCTTTGGTGCCGGACCGCTCTTTTACCTTCGCCATTTTCGATTCTGCCTTCACGGGAGCTTTAACCATGCAGAAACCCGCCGTCACCGTCATGGTCAAAGCCGCCCGCCTCGCCGGCAATGTGCTGTTGCGCGGCATCAACAAGCTCGATGCGCTCAACGTGGTGCAGAAAGGCCGCATGGACTATGCCAGCGAAGTTGATGCCGATGCCGAAAAGGTCATCATCAAGGAACTCAAGCGCGGCTACCCGGAGTACGCCGTGTTCGGCGAAGAAGGCGGCGTGCAAGGTGGCAAGAGTGGCCGCTACACCTGGGTCATCGATCCGCTGGACGGCACCAGCAACTATCTGCGCGGCTTCCCGCATTACTGCGTGTCGATCGCGCTGGTGGAAAACGGCGAGCCCACCGATGCGGTGATCTTCGACCCGCTGCGCAACGAGCTGTTCACCGCCAGCCGCGGCGCCGGCGCAGTGCTCAACGACCGCCGCATCCGCATCGCCGAGCGCAAGGACCTGGAAGGTGCGATGGTCCACACCGGCTTCCCGCCGCGCGAGCGCGCACGCATCAGTGCGCAGCTGAAGTGCGTCGATGCGTTGCTGGTGCAGGCCGAGGATGTGCGTCGTACCGGTTCTGCCGCACTGGACCTGGCCTATGTGGCCTGCGGCCGCGCCGATGCGTATTTCGAGGCCGGCGTCAAAGCCTGGGACATCGCGGCCGGCGTACTGCTGGTACGCGAAGCCGGTGGCCGCGTCTGCGATTACAAGGGCGCCACCCCGCCGCGTATGGACAACATGGGCCCGGAAACGCAGCAGATCGTGGCCGGCAACATCAAGATCAGCGACGCCCTGCAAAAGGTCATCGTCAACACCGGCTACGCCCGCGAGTTCGACGCCAAGTTCTGATCGCTCCCCGAGCACAAGTCCTGGTCGACGCCCGCACAACGTAGGAGCGCACCCGGGCGCGACAGGCTTTCCCGGCGGCAAAACCCCTCGCGACCAGGGTCGCTCCTACGACAGCTCCGCATCTAACGAACAAGGCCGGGATCGCTCCCGGCCTTGTTCGTTGGGTGCCGCTGTCACAGCGCTACGCAGAACCTAGCGCTGATGCAGGACGTCAGGCGATCGCAGCGTGGTAGCGGCGCTCGACTTCTTCCCAGTTCACCGCGTTGTAGAACGCGCCAATGTATTCCGGGCGACGGTTCTGATACTTCAGGTAGTACGCGTGTTCCCACACGTCCAGGCCCAGGATCGGGGTGTTGCCTTCGAACAGCGGACTGTCCTGGTTGGCAGTGCTTTCCACCACCAGCTTCTTGTCCGGGGTCACGCTCAACCAGGCCCAGCCCGAGCCAAAACGGCTGACGGCGGCCTTGGTGAAGGCTTCCTTGAACTTCTCGAAACCGCCAATGTCCTTGTCGATCGCCTTGGCGACCTCGCCCTTGGGCTCACCGCCGCCATTGGGCGACAGCACGGTCCAGAACAGCGAATGGTTGGCGTGGCCGCCACCGTTGTTGCGCACCGGGCCCTGCAGGTTTTCCGGCAGGCTCTTCAGCTTGGACACCAGCTCTTCCACCGGCAGGTCGGCGTACTCAGTCCCTTCCAGCGCCGCGTTGACGTTGTTGATATAGGTCTGATGATGCTTGGTGTGATGGATTTCCATCGTCTGCGCATCGATGTTGGGTTCCAGCGCGTCGTAGGCGTAGGGCAACTGCGGGAGGGTGTAGGCCATGCGTGTCTCCTGGGCTTGCCGCCCGGCGAAGACCGGGCGTTGCGGGGTAGATGGTAGGGACGGCGTCGGCGCTTACCAAGGGTGTTGGCAGGGAAACTTCATCCCATCGCATGCCGCGTCGTATCCGCTGCACACCTTGCACCATGCCCCGGTTACTTGGGCGTGAACCGCCTCGCCACCCGGCGCGTTCAAAGTCGACACAGTCGTGCAGCGGCATACTTGCCCTGCCGTCTCCACACGCTGTTTCCGGACCTGTCATGCGCAAGCCCGCTTTACTGATCGTCGCCATCGTGCTGCTCGTCGCCGGGTTGTGGGGCATGCGTGCGATGCAGACGCCCAAGCCGCACTTCGCGCCACAGCTCAGTGCGCCGATCGCCGCGGCTGCACCGGTCGAACGCTCGCCGCAGCAGCAAGAGCTGCCGGGATTTCTACCGACCGAGGCAATGGCCACGATCGTATTGATCCAACGCGGCGGGCCGTTTCCGCATCAGCAGGACGGCAGCGTCTTCGGCAATCGTGAGCAGCGCTTGCCCGAGCGTCCGCGCGGCTATTACCACGAATACACCGTGGAAACGCCGGGCAGCCCCGATCGCGGCGCGCGCCGTCTCGTCACCGGCGGTACGCCGCCGCAGGCGTGGTATTACAGCGACGATCATTACCAGAGTTTCAGATCATTCCAGGGTCCGGCGGGGGAGCAGGCGCCATGAGCACAGGCGCTTTCGCACTGGATCTGTCCGACCCGCAGCAATCGGGCGTCTATCAAGCCGAGACCGGCGACCTGGACACCATGGCCGCGCTCGCACGCGATGCCGGCCTGCACATCCTGCGCGTGGACCTGGCCAGCTGCAGCGACAAGCACAGGTTGCTGATGCGCCTGGCCACCCAACTGGACTTCCCGGCCAGCTTCGGCCGCAATTGGGACGCGCTCTCCGATGCCTTGCGCGATCTGGCATGGCTGCCGGCGTCGCATGGCTATGCGCTGCTGATCGACGGCGCCGATGCGCTGGCCCGCACTGCACCGAACGACCGCAACACCTTGCTGGATATTCTCGACGAGGCGGCCACCGCCTGGGCCGCGCGCGGGCTGACGTTTGCGGCATTCGTGGCGCCTGCGAGTGCCTGCGACTAGGCGCTGCCTGCGAGACGCACTGCAAGACCACTGGTACACGGCGCGACCATCAGACGCATCACGCAGATGATCGCCGATGAGCTGCGCGTATCCATCCCGCGTTTTACCCTACGCACCGTCCGAACGGCGGTCATCGCGCAGTGGACGTGGTGTGCGCGCTTGCAAGCTGTTCGAGGCACGAATCCACAAGGCCGGCACGCAGTCGCGCACCGGCCCGATCGTCAACTATCCAGCTCGCTCCAGCGCGCGAACGCCGCGTCCAGCTGCGCCTGCGCATCGCCCAATGCGGCGGTATGCGCAGCCATCGCCGCGCTGTCGCGCTGGTAGAAGGCAGGGTCGTTCATCGCCTCGGTCAGTGCCGCGACCCGCTGCTCCAGAGTTTCGATCAACGCCGGCAACTGCTCCAGCTCACGCGCGTCCTTGTAGCTGAGCTTGCGCTTGGGCGCGGCATCGGCCGGCAGCGCAGCCGCCACCGGCGTGGTCGCCGCTGCCGTCGACGATGCCTTGGCGACCGCCATCGCGTTGGGCGCCGGGGTCCGACGCTGACGCAGCGAATCGCTGTACCCGCCGACGTAATCGCCGATCAAGCCCTCGCCTTCCATCACCAACGTCGAGGTCACCACGTTGTCGAGGAAGTCGCGGTCATGGCTGACCAGCAACAAGGTGCCGGTATATTCACCCAGCAGCTCTTCCAGCAGCTCCAGCGTTTCCACGTCCAGATCGTTGGTCGGTTCGTCCATCACCAGCAGGTTGGACGGCTGCGCGAACAGGCGGGCCAGCAGCAGCCGATTGCGCTCGCCACCGGACAGCCTGGTGATCGGCGCACGTGCGCGCTCGGGGGTGAACAAAAAGTCCTGCAGATACGCATGCACATGCTTGCGCTTGCCATTGATCTCGATGAAATCGCGGCCTTCGGCCACGTTCTCGATCGCGCTCCAGTCCTCGCGCAGCGTGGAACGGTACTGATCGAAGTAGGCGATCTGCAGATTGGTGCCGATGCGGATCTCGCCCTGCTGCGCCTGCAGATCGCCCAGCAACAACTTCAGCAAGGTGGTCTTGCCGCTGCCGTTGGGGCCGATCAGCCCGATCCGGTCGCCGCGTTGGATGATGGTCGAAAAATCCTTGACCATCGTGCGCGCGCCGAACGCGAAGCCGACCTCCTTGGCCTCGATCACCTTCTTGCCGGAGGACTCGCCCTGCGAGACTTCCATGCGCACGTTGCCGGTCAGGTCGCGGCGCTGCACACGCTCGTTGCGCATCGATTCCAGGCGCCGTACGCGGCCTTCGTCGCGGGTACGCCGCGCCTTGATGCCCTGACGGATCCAGATTTCCTCCTGCGCCAGCATCTTGTCGAAGCGCGCATTTTCCTGCGCCTGCGCATTGAGCCGCTCTTCACGGCGACGCTCGTAATTGGCCCAGTCGCCCGGCCAGCTGGTGACCTGTCCACGATCGATCTCGACGATGCGGGTGGCCAACGCGCGCAGGAAGCGCCGGTCATGGGTGACGAACAGCACGCTGCCGTTCCAGTTCTTCAGGAACGACTCCAGCCAGTCGATGGCCTCGATGTCCAGATGGTTGGTCGGCTCGTCCAGCAGCAGCACATCCGGCGAGGACACCAGCGAGCGCGCCAGCAGCACGCGCCGCTTCATGCCGCCGGACAGCCGCGCAAACTCCGCATCGCCGTCCAGCTCCAGCTTGGTCAGCGTCTCGCTGACGCGCTGATCCAGCGCCCAGCCCTCGGCTGCATCGATCTTGGCCTGCACCTTGCCGAACGCGTCGGCATCGAACACATCGGCATGGCTGAGCTGATGGAACTCGGCCAGCCAATGACCCAGTTCGCCCAGGCCGTCGGCCACCACGTCGAACACGCTGCCGCCGGTACCCTGCGGCACTTCCTGCTCCAGCCGCGCGATGCGCACGCCCTGTTGCACGCGCACTTCGCCGTCGTCGGGCTTGAGCTCGCCGGCAATCAGTTTCATCAAGGTCGATTTGCCGGCGCCATTACGGCCGATCAGGGCGATACGCTCGCCCGGCTCGATCGTGAGGTCGGTTTTTTCCAGCAACAAGGGGCCGCCGACGCTGTAGTCGACGCTTTGCAGAGTGATTAAAGGCATGCGCTGATTGTACGGGAATCGGGAATGGTGAATCGGGAATGGAAAAGCCTCGCCGTTGCGATTCCCCATTCCCCATTCCCCATTCCCCATTCCCCATTCCCCATTCCCCACTCCCGATTCCCGCTAAAATGCGCCATGAACGAATTCTCCGCGCTGCCGCTGTCGCCGGCCCTGGCCCCCGGCATCGACGCCCTTGGCTACACCGTCCTTACACCCATCCAGGCGCAGAGCCTGCCGCCGATCCTGCAGGGGCTGGACGTCATCGCCCAGGCGCCGACCGGTAGCGGCAAGACCGCCGCCTTCGGGCTGGGGCTACTGCAGAAGCTCGATCCTGCATTGACCCGCGCGCAGGCGCTGGTGCTGTGCCCCACCCGCGAGCTGGCCGATCAGGTCGGCAAGCAGCTGCGCAAGCTGGCCACCGGCATCCCCAACATGAAGCTGGTGGTGCTGACCGGCGGCATGCCGCTCGGCCCGCAACTGGCCTCGCTGGAAGCGCACGACCCGCAGGTGGTGGTCGGCACGCCCGGCCGCATCCAGGAACTGGCCCGCAAGCGCGCCCTGCATCTGGGCGGCGTGCGCACGCTGGTGCTGGACGAGGCCGACCGCATGCTCGACATGGGCTTCGAAGAACCCATCCGCGAGATCGCCAGCCGCTGCGACAAGCACCGCCAGAGCCTGCTGTTCTCGGCCACCTTCCCGGACATCATCCGTACGCTGGCGCGCGAGATCCTCAAGGACCCGGTCGAAATCACCGTCGAAGGCGCCGACAACGCGCCGGAAATCGACCAGCAATTCTTCGAGGTCGACCCGACCTACCGGCAGAAGGCCGTCGCCGGCCTATTGCTGCGCTTCAATCCCGAATCCAGCGTGGTGTTCTGCAATACCCGCAAGGAAGTGGACGAGGTGGCCGGCTCGCTGCAGGAGTTCGGCTTCTCCGCGCTCGCCCTGCACGGCGACATGGAACAGCGCGACCGCGACGAAGTGCTGGTGCGCTTCGTCAACCGCAGCTGCAACGTGCTGGTGGCCAGCGATGTGGCCGCACGCGGGCTGGACGTGGAAGACCTGTCGGCAGTGGTCAATTACGAGCTGCCCACCGATACCGAAACCTACCGCCACCGCATCGGTCGCACCGCACGCGCCGGCAAGCGCGGATTGGCGCTCAGCCTGGTGGCCTCGCGCGAGACCGGCCGCGCGCAGGCGCTGGAAGCCGAACAGGGCCAGCCGCTGAAGTGGTCGCGCGCACCCTTGGCCACCGCCCGCCCGGCGCAGCTGCCGCAGGCGGCCATGACCACGCTGCGCATCGACGGCGGCAAGACCGACAAGCTGCGTGCCGGCGACATTCTGGGTGCGTTGACCGGCGAAGCCGGGCTCTCGGGCGCGGCGATCGGCAAGATCGCGATCTACCCCACCCGCTCCTATGTCGCCATCGCCCGCGCGCAGGTCGCCAAGGCGCTGGCGCATCTGCATGCGGGCAAGATCAAAGGACGCCGGTTCCGGGTCAGCAAGCTGTAATCAACGCGCGGCAGCGACCCTGCCGACCAACCGATCGAGCGGCAGCGATAGCGCCTGCCGCACGCTCCACGAGGATGCGCACGCTTGCGCATTCCTGTTTTCAGAAAGCCTATCGGCAAGGCACCTGGATCAATAGCGCAACGTGGCCAGCAACGGCACGTCGTTGGCCCACTTCTCACGGCCCTGCAGCGCCAGCAGCTCCACCAGCACCGCCGCGCCGACCACTTCCAGCTCCAGCTGTGCGGCCAGACTCAAGGCTGCGCGCAGCGTACCGCCGGTGGCAAGCACGTCGTCGACGATCAACACACGGGCACCGCGTGGCAACGCATCCTCGTGCATCTCGATGCGATCGGTCCCGTATTCCAGCGCGTATTCCTGGACCAGGGTACGCCCGGGCAATTTGCCGGGCTTGCGCACCGGCACGAACCCGGTGCGCAGCTCGCGCGCCAGCGCCGCACCCAGGATGAAACCGCGCGCTTCGATGCCAAGCACCGCATCCAGCGGCGTGGTGCGCCAGGGCTGCGCCATTTCGTCCAGCGCGGAAGCGAAGTCCGGGCCATCGGACAGCAGCGGCGTGATGTCCTTGAAGACGATGCCCGGCTTGGGAAAATCGGCGATGTCGCGGATCCGTTCGGACCATTGATTGGGTCCGGAAGAATTGGTGCCGGCGCAGCGGGTGCAGTCAGTCATGGTGGTGGTGGCGTCAGGGCCGGTGGGGACCACCTATTCTAGGCTGCGCGGACTCACGCCGCTGCGGTCACGACGGACCTGCGTCTGAGCGCGTCAGGAACTGCAGGACAGCATCGAGCAACCTGCTCGGTCGCGCGCCCAGTCCGGCCGCCGCGCGGCAAACGCCTCGCGGCCCGGCTGATCGTCGTACGGGCGACGCATGACCTCCAGCAACGCCTGCACGCCGGACGGATCGCCCTGCTCGGCCAGATCGATCGCCTGCTGCGCCAGATAATTGCGCAGCACGTAGCGCGGGTTGGCCAGGCGCATGCGTTCGCGCCGCTCCTCCGGCGACAGCGTGTCCTGCTGCAGCCGCTCAGCGTAACGCTGCAGCCATTCCTGCAACTGCGCGGCATGCGCGAGGCGCTTGTCCTCGTCATAGAAAGCCTCACGCAACAGATCAGGATCGGGATGCTCCGGCACCAACGCGATCAGGCCGCGGAAGGTCAGCGTCATGTCCATTTCCGCGTTGTGCATCAGCGCGCGCAGCGCATCGATCAACTGCAGATCCTCGTCGCGGCAGTCGGCCAGACCCAACTTGGCAGCGGTGTCGCGCCTGTCGCAGGCCAGGTAGGTATCGCGGAAGCGATCCAGCCCCTGCTGCAACCGCGCCTGGTCGGCGAACAGTGGCGCCAGCGCCTGCGCCAGGCGCCCCAGGTTCCAATAGGCGACCTGGGGCTGGGTGCCGAAGCGATAGCGGCGGCCCTGCGCATCGGTGGTGTTCGGCGTCCAGTCCGGGTCGTAGTCGTCGACCCAGCCATAGGGGCCGTAATCGATGGTCAGGCCCAGAATTGACATGTTGTCGGTGTTCATCACCCCATGCACGAAGCCCACCCGCATCCAGTGCGCCACCATCACCGCGGTGCACTCGCAGACCTGTGCGAACCATGCTGCGTAGAGCTCCTCGCCAGCACCTTCCAGCTGCGGAAAGTCGCGCGCGATGGTGAAGTCCACCCATTGCCGCAGCAGCGCCAGATCGCCGCGCGCACTTGGCAGCTCGAAGTTGCCGAAGCGGATGAACGACGGCGCCACCCGGCACACGATCGCGCCCGGCTCGCGCTGCGGCCGGCCGTCGTAGAACATGTCGCGCATCACCGCATCGCCGGTGGTGACCAGGCTCAGCGCGCGCGTGGTCGGCACGCCCAGGTGATGCATGGCTTCGCTGCACAGGAATTCTCGGATTGACGAGCGCAACACTGCGCGGCCATCGGCACCGCGCGAGTAAGGGGTCGGGCCGGCGCCCTTGAGCTGCAACTCGTAGCGACCGCCATCGATCCCGATCGCCTCGCCCAGCGAAATCGCCCGGCCATCGCCCAACTGGCCGGCCCAATGTCCGAACTGGTGCCCGCCATAATTGACCGCCCACGGCTGCATGCCTGGGTACAGCGCATTGCCGGACAACACCTCGGCAAAGCGCGCACTGCCGATCTCCGCCTCATCCAGCCCCAGCCGTTGGGCGACATCGGCCGAATACGCCAGCAGGCGTGGCGCGGCCACCGGCGTCGGCATCACCGTCGACCACGCAGCGCGCACTTCGCGGCGGCGTGGACCTTGTTCGGAATCACCGGGCAGCTGCTGTCGCAGGCGGTTGTCAAACTGCAGAGTCGTCATGCGTGCCAGCGTAGGCCAGCGACAGTGAACTTCGCATGGGCAACCACGCATCCGGCGTTGCGCACGTACCGTATCTTCGATCAGCTGGCCGCCAGCAAGCGGGCTGGTCCTGCACACGCCGGCGACAGCCACAGCGTTATTCCTCCCCGCCCCTCAAATGACATTGCCCATGCCCTCGCGCGCCTATCGCTGGTTTCGCCCCACCCTCCTGCTGCTCGGCTCGCTGACACTGACCGCCTGCAGCAGCGTGTTCTTCGGCGGCATCAACGCCGCCTCCAGCCGCGACGGCATTGTCGAGCACCGCGACCAGGTGTTCGATCCGGCGCATGGTCTGGCCCTGGACGTCTACCAGCCGCGCGGCGCGGTGGATGCACCGGTGGTGGTGTTCTTCTATGGCGGCACCTGGAAGCGCGGGACGCGCGCCAACTACCGCTGGGTCGGCCGCGCGCTCGCACGCCAGGGCGTGGTGGCGATGGTGGCCGACTATCGCAAGTATCCGCAGGTCGGCCTGCAGGGCTTCATGTCCGACGCTGCCGGCGCCACCGCCTGGGGCTATCGGCATGCGCACGACTACGGCGGGAACCCGGCGCGTCTGGCGGTAATGGGCCACTCCGCCGGCGCGCACATGGCCGCGCTGCTGGGTACCGATGCGCGCTGGCTGCAGACGCAAGGCCTGCAACCCCGGCAGCTGTGCGGGGTGGTGGGATTGGCCGGGCCTTACGACTTCCTGCCGTTGACCGATCCGGAGCTGATCGAGATCTTCGGCGAGGCACCGGCCGCACAACAGCAATCGCAGCCGGTGCACTACGTCGGCGGCGACGAACCGCCGATGCTGCTGCAGCACGGCGATGCCGATCGTGTGGTCGAGCTGCAGAACAGCACCTCGTTGCAGCACGCCCTGCAACGCAAGGGCGGCACGGCCGAGTTGAAGGTCTATCCGGGCATGGGCCATCTCGGCATCGTGCTGGCGCTGCGCAAATCGCCCGAGCGCTCACCCGTGCTGCGCGACACCCTGCAGTTCCTGCGGCAATGTCGGGCGCCCGATTGATTTGTGGCCGCTGCCGGCGAGTCTATGTGGCGCGGGATTGGGGAATCGGGATTTGGGATTGGCCAACCCCTAGCAGCGCACCGGCAAGCGCGGCGACCTGCAGCTTCTGTGGGCACAGACTCGACACGGCGACAGCGGCATCACGCGGCGGGCTTGCGCCCCATCAGCTCGAACGGGCCGCCCTTCTTCAGCGCGGCCTGGTACGCCGGACGCGCTTCGATACGCGCGAGAAACGCACGCAGGCGTGGATAGCTTTCCAGCCCGCCGCCGCGCGCAGCCGCGGCCTGTACCGGAAAGCTCATCTGGATGTCCGCCGCAGTGAAACGCTCACCGGCAAACCATTCGCTCGCCTGCAGCGACTGCTCCATCCAGTCCAGATGCAGTTTGAGCTGCGGACCGACAAAGCCCGACATCGCCTTGTCCACGATGGCACGTGCGATCGGCCTGGCGAAGAACGGCATCGGCGCACTACGAATCCGCCCGAAGATCAGCGTCATCAGCAACGGCGGCATCGCCGAGCCTTCGGCGTAATGCATCCAGTAACGGAACTTCAGGCGCTCGGGCGATTCCAGCGGACGCGGCGGCGGCGACAGCGCGCATTCGGTGTCGTAGCGTTCGGCCAGGAACTCCAGGATCGCGCCGGACTCGGCCACGGTCAGATCGCCGTCGACAACCACCGGCGACTTGCCAAGCGGATGGATCGCACGCAATGCCGCCGGCGCCAGCATGGTCTTGGGATCGCGCTCATGCCGCACGATCTGGTACGGCAGCGCCAGTTCTTCCAGCAGCCACAGCACGCGCTGGGAACGGGAATTGTTGAGATGGTGGACAGTGATCATGAAAGAGGCTGCACGCGGAAACCGCATATGCTACCGGTCGCCGTGTCGTCGCTGTGCTCACCCGAACGGGGCGAACAGCCCGATACCGCCTGTTGCACTGACGCAATCGCGCCCAATAAAAAACGCCGGTCGCTTGCGCGACCGGCGTTTTTGGCAACCTTACGGCTGCAGACGGATTAGACCGCCTGCACCTGGTCAGCCTGCATGCCCTTCTGGCCCTGCACGGCGACGAAGGTTACCTTCTGGCCTTCCTGCAGCGACTTAAAGCCGGTGCCCTGGATGGCACGGAAGTGCACGAACAGGTCCGGGCCGCTTTCCGGGGTAATGAAGCCGAAGCCCTTGGCATCGTTGAACCACTTCACGGTACCGCTCTGACGATCTGACATTTACAAACTCCTGAACTATAGATGGATAAATCGCAGCGTCCGAAAAGCCGGAGCTGAGACTGAGTTGCAGGCGTTGGTAAAGCGGAACGATGAAGCGAGATCTGTAACGATCCGGCTGCATCAGGCCACGATTCACGGTGACCCTTGCAAACACAGTGCGTGCACAGTACTCGTGTTCCCAGCAAAAAGCGACACCTTGCGTCAAATTTTTTACTGTCAGGGCGGATCCGACCACCTGTCAGGCCCTTTCCCTCTCGATTTCAGCACATGAATACGCCTGCCCTGCCGTCCCGCCCGCATATCTGGGTCGATGCCGATGCCTGCCCCGCGGTCATTCGCGACATTCGTTGATGGCGCGGCGCTGACCGCGCCATGCCGGGATTGCAGCGCGGGCGTATCATAAGTGCCCTTTGCAACCGGCATCCTGATGGCCCTTACCGCCACCGTCCGCAGGGCGGAACTCCAGATCAGCGACATGGACCGTGGCTACTACGCCAACCATTCGTTGACCCTGGCCCAGCACCCCTCCGAAACCGACGAGCGCCTGATGGTGCGGCTGCTGGCGTTCGCCCTGTTCGCCGACGACCGCCTGGAATTCGGCCGCGGCCTCAGCAACGAGGACGAACCCGACCTGTGGCGGCGCGACTACACCGGCGACCCGGACCTGTGGATCGACCTCGGCCAGCCGGACGAAAGCCGGGTGCGCAAGGCCTGCAATCGGTCGCGCGAGGCGGTGGTGATTGGCTATGGCGGCCAGGCCACCGAAACCTGGTGGAAGAAGCAGGCCAACGCGCTTAGCCGGCAGCGCAACCTGCGCGTGATCGAGCTGGACTCGCAGGCCACCGAAGCGCTGGGCGCGCTGATCCAGCGCGGCATGCGCTTCGACGTGATCATCCAGGACGGCGAGGTGCAGATGCTGGCCGACCACGGCAGCGTCACCCTGACCCCGATGGTGCGGCAAGCCCCGGCCGAATGAGCATGCGTTGCGACGTGCTGGTCGTCGGTGCCGGCGCGGCCGGACTGATGAGCGCCTTCACTGCGGGCCGGCGCGGCCGCCAGGTGCTGGTGATCGACCATGCCAACAAGGTCGGCAAGAAGATCCTGATGTCCGGGGGCGGCCGCTGCAACTTCACCAATACCGGCACCACGCCTGGCAACTTCCTCTCGGCCAACCGTCACTTCTGCAAGTCCGCCCTCGCCCGCTACAGCCCGCTGGATTTCGTGGAGATGGTCAAGCGCCACGGCATCGCCTATCACGAGAAAGAGCTGGGCCAGCTGTTCTGCGACATCTCGTCCAAGCAGATCGTGCGCATGCTGCTGGACGAGTGCGACGCGGCGGGCGTGCAGGTGCGTACCGACTGCAAGGTGCTATCGGTGCAGCGCGGCAGCGACGGCTTCAGCGTGGAGACCAGCCAGGGACGCGTGCAGGCGCAGTCGCTGATCGTGGCGACCGGCGGGCTGTCGATTCCGAGCATGGGCGCCAGCGGCTTCGGCTATGCGCTGGCCCAGCAGTTCGGCCACGCGCTGTTGCCGACGCGCGCCGGATTGGTGCCGCTGACCCTGAGCGGCAAGCACCAGGAACGGCTGCAGGACCTGTCCGGGCTGGCGCTACCGGTCCAGGCGCAGTGCAACGGGGTCAGCTTCCGCAACTTCATGCTGGTCACCCACCGTGGCGTCAGCGGCCCGGCCATCCTCCAGATCTCCTCGTATTGGCAGCCCGGCGACGACCTGCGCCTGGACCTGCTGCCCGGCCAGGATGCCGCGGCATGGCTACGCGACCAAAAAAAACAGCGTGGCGCCACCGAACTGCGCAACGTGCTGGCCGACGTGCTGCCGCGGCGGTTCGCCCAGCGCCTGTGCGAGGTGTGGTTGCCGGACAAGCCGGTCCGCCAGCTTGACCCACCGCAGCTGCAGGCCGCAGCGGACCTGCTGGCCGCCTTCCCGCTGATCGCCAGTGGAACCGAGGGCTATCGCACCGCCGAAGTCACGCTGGGAGGTGTCGATACCAACCAGGTCTCCAGTGCGAGCATGGAATCGCGGCTGGTGGCCGGCCTGTACTTTGTCGGCGAGGTGCTGGATGTGACCGGATGGTTGGGCGGCTACAACTTTCAATGGGCATGGGCGTCCGGTCATGCCGCCGGAAGCGTCGCATGATCCCGGCATCGACATATGGAAACGTGGCCTGAGTCTCACCCCGGATGCGGCCCTGTCCACAGACATGGACGCAGACGAGTTCCTTCGTGTATTAAAGCCCGTCGCTAGGGAAACGCGCATGCAAAAAGGCAAAGATCTCACCCTCCGCCTGATGATCGTCGACGACAGTGTCGAAGGCGCGGAGGCGATCGTAACTGCGTTGCGCAACGGTGGCATCGCGGTGCGTCCATCGCGGCCGCAGACTCCGGAAGAGCTCGCCAGCATGCTGTCGGGCCAGATCGACCTGGCCCTGCACGGGCAGGCGCTGCAGATTCCGATGAACGCGTTGCAGCAGCAGATCGCCGGCAGCGGCAAGGATATTCCGATCATGCTGCTGGCCGAGCGAATCGAGGAAAACGCGTTGGTCGAGGCCGCCGCGCATGGCATTCGCGCCATCGTGCTGCGTCATCGTCCCGAACACCTGCTGGCGCTGGTGCGCTCGGAATGGGCCGACCTGCAGGCACGCCGTGGCCTGCGCCGCATCGAGGCGCAGATGCGCGAAACCGAGCGGCGCTGCGACGCCCTGATCGCCTCCTCGCGCGATCCGATCGCCTACGTGCACGAAGGCATGCACATCCGCGCCAACGAGGCGTATCTGGAGATGTTTGGCTTCGAGTCGTTCGACGATGTCGAGGGCGTGTCGCTGCTGGACATGATCGCCGCCCAGTACGTCGACGATTTCAAGCAGCTGCTCAAGGCCATGTCAAAGGGCGAGCCGCCGCCGGCGCAGTACAAGGTCGACGCGCGCCGGCTGGAAGGCGACACCTTCCCGGCGACGATGGAGTTCGCCACCGCGACCTACGAAGGCGAGCCGTGCATCCAGGTGGTATTCCGCCGCCGCGAGGAATTCGATCCGGAGCTGGCGCGCGAGGTTGAGGACCTGCGTCAGCGCGACCAGGTCACCGGCCTGCTCAACCGGCCCACGTTCATGGTGGCGCTGGAACAGGCCGTGGCGCGCGCCGGCCGCAGCGAAGGCCAGTCCGGCTTCCTGTTGATCGAGCCCGACCATTACGCGCGCCTGCTGCCGGAGATTGGCCTGGATTCGGCCGACGCGCTGATCGCCGCCCTGGCCGCGCATGTGGCCAGCGTGAGCGATGACAGCGTGGTCGCCGCGCGTTTCGGCGAGCACAGCTTTGCCTTGTTGATGGACGGCAATTACGCGCGTACGCACGCACTGGCGGAGCTGATACGCGACGCCTTTGCGCAACATGTCTTCAGCATCGGCGCGCGCTCGGCCACGGTGACGGTGAGCATCGGCGGGGTGCAGATCGGCGAGAAGATCGCCAGCATCGGCCAGGTGCTCAACCGCGGCACCGAGGCGGTACGCACCACGGCCGAGCTCGGCGGCAATGCGGTCAGCATTTACGACCCGGCAGCAGGCGATCGGGCCGAAGAGGAACGCATCGAACGCTGGGTACAGCAACTGCGCGAGGCCCTGGCCGGCGACGGCTTCCTGCTGCATTACCAGCCGGTGCTTAATCTGCAGGGCGAGCCGCTGGAGCTGTACCAGGCCTTCCTGCGGCTGGAGCGCAACGGCGAGATGATGTCGCCGAACGCCTTCATGGCGATTGCCGAGGAGCACGACCTAATCACCGAGATCGATCGCTGGGTGGTGGCGCGCGCGATCCGCCAGCTCGGCGAACGGCAACGTGCAGGACACAAAACGCACCTGCTGGTACGTATCGGGCCCAATTCGTTCTCCGACCCGCAGATGATCGACATCATCCGCGAGCAGTTGGCTGTCTACGGCGTGCCGGGCGAACGGCTGTGGTTGCAGACGCCGGAATCGAAGGTGTTCACGCATCTGCGCAATGCCCAGCAGTTCCTGGCGGCGGTGTCGGCGATGGGTTGCAAGGTCGGGCTGGAACAGTTCGGCTCGGGCCTGGATTCGTTCCAGCTGCTGGCGCATTTCCAGCCGGCCTTCCTCAAGCTCGATCGCGGGATCACCGGCGAAGTGGCTTCGGCACGCGACAGCCAGGACAAGATCCGCGAGATCACCTCGCGCGCGCAGCCGGCCGGCATCCTCACCGTGGCCGAGTTCGTGGCCGATGCGCAGTCGATGAGCACCTTCTTCAGCGCCGGGGTGGACTATGTGCAAGGCGATTTCGTCGCACCGACCGGGCCGTTGATGAACTACGAGTTCGGCTGAGAGTTGTAGTCATAGCGCATCACTGCCACCTTGCGCCGCCCAACAAAAAACCTGCAAGCCGCGGGTTTTTTGTTGGGCGGCGTGAATCAATGCGCCACGCGTGCATCTGACAAGACCTTCTTACATCGGCGCACCGCTGGCGGCGCGCAGCGCAGCGATGCGCTCGGCCAGCGGCGGGTGGCTCAGGAACAGCCGGCGCAGACCATCGCCGACACCGCCGGAGATGCCGAAGGCCTGCACCTGCGATGGCAAGGTGTTCTGGCCATGGTTGAGCGACAGGCGTTCCAACGCGGCGATCATCTTGCCGCGGCCCGCCAGGTGCGCGCCACCGGCATCGGCGCGGAATTCGCGGCGACGCGAGAACCACATCGCGATCATCGTCGCGAACAGGCCGAACACCATCTCCAGCACGAACACGATGATGTAGTAGGCAAAGCCACGGCCACCGTCGCGGTTGCCCGACATGGCGCTGTCGATGACGCCGCCGACCACCCGCGCCAGCACGATCACGAAAGTATTGAGCACGCCTTGCAACAAAGCCATGGTGACCATGTCGCCATTGGCGACATGTGCGATTTCATGGCCCAGCACCGCCTCGGCTTCGTCCTGGCTCATGTTCTGCAGCAGCCCGGTGGACACGGCCACCAGCGCGTTGTTGCGGTTGGCACCAGTGGCGAAGGCATTGATTTCCGGGCCGTCGTAGATCGCCACTTCCGGCATGCCGATGCCGGCCGCCTCGGCCTGGCGCCGCACTGTCGCCAGCAACCAGCGCTCGGTCGGCGTGCGCGGCTCGGTGATCACCTGCGCACCGGTGCTGCGCTTGGCCATGAACTTGGACAGCAGCAGCGAGATGAACGAGCCGCCGAACCCGAACACGGCCGCCATCACCAGCAGGCCGCTCATCTGCGCGGGATTGACACCCAGTACCGACATCACGATGCCGGCCAGCATCAACACCGCAAAATTGGTCAGCAGGAACAGGAAAATGCGGTTGAACATGGTGCGATGACTCCACGCGAGCAGGATGACCTGCAGCGGATCTGCGGTCGTCAGCGCTTGAAATCAAGCATTCACCTGACCGACGATTCAGCCGATCATGCCAGCCCTCCCCTACCGCGGCCGCTTTGCGCCCTCCCCGACCGGCCCGTTGCACTTCGGCTCCCTGCTGGCGGCGTTTGGCAGCTGGCTGCTCGCGCGGCACGCCGGCGGGCAGTGGTGCGTGCGTGTCGAAGACATCGATCCGCCGCGTGCCGAACCCGGCGCCTCCGAGCGCCAGCTGCGCACGCTGGCCGCCTTCGGCCTGCGCTCGGACCTGCCGGTGCTGTATCAGTCCGAGCGCCATGCGCAGTACGACGCCGCCGTCGCCACCTTGCTGGAGACCGGACTGGCCTTCGAATGCAGCTGCAGCCGGGCCGACCTTGCCGGCATGGGCGGCATCCACCACGCCTGCGTGGCGCCGCTGGGCGCCCGCCGCGCGGTGCGCCTGCGGGTGCCGCCACAGCCGCCGGTCGGTTTCGACGACGCACTGCAGGGTCGCGTGGTGCAGGACGTGCATGCCGAGGTCGGCGACGTGGTGCTGCGCCGCGCCGATGGCTACTGGGCGTACCAGCTGGCGGTGGTGGTCGACGATGCTGCGCAGGCCATCACCGATGTCGTGCGCGGCGCCGACCTGCTCGACTCCACCCCGCGCCAGTTGCTGCTGCAGCGCGCACTGGGCCTGCCGCAACCGCGCTACCTGCACCTGCCGCTGATCCTGGACCACGCCGGCCGCAAGCTGTCCAAGTCGCACGCTGCGCCCGCGCTGGACGACGCCGATCCGCAACCGGCCCTGCACGCCGCCTGGGCGGTGCTGGGACAGCAGCCGGCGGCATTGCCGCGCCATGCGGCGCTGGACACCTTGCTGCAGCATGCGGTGCAGCATTTTACGCCACAGCGGCTGCCCCGGCACCTGCATCTGGACGCGAACGGACGCGCATCGAAGCCCCGGCGTGACTAGAATTGCGCCCCAGCAATGGCGTCGGGCCGGGCAGCGTGCCCGTGCCCTGCCCGCCCCCAGTCTTACCTGTCCATTGGAGTCGTCATGACATCTCGCGTCGTATTGGTCACCGGCGGCACCGGCGGTATCGGCACCGCCATCTGCAAGCGCCTGGCCGACCAGGGCCACCGGGTGGCCAGCAACTTCCGCAATGCCGAAAAGGCACAGGCGTGGCAGCAGCGCATGCAGACCCAGGGCTACGACATCGCCCTGTTCCGCGGCGATGTGGCGTCCTCCGAGCATGCGCGCACCCTGGTCGAGGACGTCCAGTCAGCGCTGGGGCCGATCGAAATACTGGTCAACAACGCCGGCATCACCCGCGATACCACCTTCCATCGCATGACAGCCGAACAATGGCACGACGTCATCAACACCAATCTCAACTCGGTGTTCAACGTTACCCGCCCGGTGATCGAGGGCATGCGCCAGCGCGGCTGGGGACGGGTGATCCAGATCAGTTCGATCAATGGCCTGAAGGGCCAGTACGGACAGGCCAACTACGCTGCCGCCAAGGCCGGCATGCACGGCTTCACCATCTCGCTGGCGCGCGAAAACGCCGCGTTCGGGGTGACCGTCAATACCGTTTCGCCCGGCTATGTGGCCACCGACATGGTGATGGCGGTCCCGGAGGAGGTGCGCGCCAAGATCGTCGCCGACATCCCCACCGGCCGCCTGGGCCGGCCGGAAGAAATCGCCTATGCGGTGGCATTCCTGGTTGCGGAAGAGGCCGCCTGGATCACTGGTTCCAACCTAGATATCAACGGCGGCCACCACATGGGCTGGTGAGGTTTGCTGCAACTTTTCGATGCAGCATAAAAATCCTTGAAAATCATGCTGCGCAACATTCTTTTTTGGTGTCTCCTTAAGAAAATAAGGCCTTGTAGCGGTTGCAAGGGCTGCTGCGGTGCGCCATCCTGCGCGCACTATCGTTGTGAGTGAACGTTCCATGGCCGGACTTCGCATCATCAAGAAGTATCCCAATCGCCGTCTCTATGACACGGAAATTTCCAGCTACATCACCATCGAGGACGTGCGTCAGCTCATCATCGACGGCGAAGAATTCGAGGTACGCGACGCCAAGAGCGGCGAAGACCTCAGTCGCGCGGTCTTGCTGCAGATCATTGCCGACCGCGAACAGGACGGCGAGCCGATGCTGTCGACCCAGTTGCTGAGTCAGATCATCCGTTTCTACGGCGATTCGCTGCAGGGCTTCATGGGCAACTACCTGGAGCGCAGCATGCAGGTATTCCTGGATCAGCAGCAGCAGTTCCGCCAGCAGATGGGCAACCTGCTAGGGCAGACCCCGTGGGCGATGATGAACCAGCTGACCGAGCGCAACCTGGAGTTGTGGCAGGAATTCCAGCGCAACTTCGGTGCCGGCTTCGGTCGTCCGGGCGGCCCTGGTGTGCCGCCGCCGGGTGCCAGCGGCATGGGCAGCGGCCCGATGGGCACCGGCACGCACGGCACTGCCGGTAGCGCCGGCACCACCGGCAAGGCCCGCAACCGCGGGTAACGCAAGCGCGGCGCGTGGAGCGTGAGCCGCTCCACGACCTCGCCAATCAGCGGCCGGCCTGTTCCGCGCAAGCCGAGCAGATCCGCTCCACGTGGTAGCCACGCGCACGCAGGCGCTCCACCACGCCATCGCTTCCCAGCAAGTGCAGCGCACCGACCACCACCAGCGTGGTCCCGCTGCCTCTGCCCAGCCGCTGCTCCAGCCGCGGCACCCAGCGCGCATTGCGCTCGACATTGATGTCCTGATACAGCGCCGGGTAGTGCTGCCGCATCTCTTCGGCCATCTGCGTGGACAGGGTGCGCACATCTCCACTGCGCCAGGCCGCGTGCAGCTGACGCAGCTGATCGTTGGCGCCGGCGTCGTCCAGCGATTCCTCCAGCAGCTGATGCTGCTCGGTGGGCGACATGCCATCGAGCAAGGCAATCTGCTCTTCGGCACGCTCCAGTCCATCGGCCGGCTTGCCATTGATCTGCGCCTGCGCCATCAGATGATGGTCCAGACCGGCGTTCGGGTCCATGCCTTGCCGGCGCATCTCCGTCAGGCTGATCGTCAGCGCCACGAACCAGGGTTCCAGGGGCTGCAAGCTGTCCACCGGCATCCCGTGTTTGCGGGCGTAGGTGGCCAGCGCCTGCCAGGTCTTCGGATCCAGTGCGTCCTGCAGGCGACGCCCGTCGCTGCGCCGCGCCGCCTGCAGCATGCGGCCGGCCAGTTCGGGCGACTGCGCATCGGAGGGCGGCAGTTCGAACACCAGCCGGTCGGCCTTGGCGAAGGCCTGCATCACATCCGGCGACAACGGGTAATCGCTGGGCTTGAGCACATGGAACGAACCCAGCAGATACAGCGTGCCGCCCTTGCCATCGACCTTCCACAACAGCGGCACCGGCGGACCGGCCGGCGCCTCGCTGCCGGCGCGCGCCCAGGTCGGCGCGGCCGCCCCGCTCCATAGCGCCAGAGCAATCACCACACCGCCGCACCAGGCTGCCAGCCGGGTGCGCATGCTTGCCTTCACCATGTCGGCCTCTCCACGTCAGTGCGGCACCTTGTAGGTCTTCTCGCCGGCCGACACCGCCAGGTCGATGCGGTTCTCCGGCGGCGGCAGCGGACATGTCGCAAACGGAGTGAACGCGCACGGCGGGTTGTAGGCACGGTTGAAATCGACGACCACATGCCCGGAGGCGTCGGGCACGTCCAGATCCAGGAAGCGTCCGGCCGGATAGCTGCCGTGTCCGCTGGTGCGATCGGCGAACACCACGAACATCGGCCGCCCGGGTTCGCCGATGGTCTCCAGCCGGTACGCCTTGCCGTTGCGATCGAAGGTGATCGCCCCGGCGTTGGGCTGTTCGCTGCTGATGCCGACGATGTCCACGATCGGGATGGTCTTGCCGACATCGTTGGGCACATAGCGCGCGCTGATGCGCCAGGACGGATCGACCGGCCAGTAGTCCAGACCGGCGAAGTGGCTGCGCGATGGCGCATCGGCATGCTTGACCCGCAGCGCATTGCGGTCGCCCCGGTGGATCAGGCTCAACACGCCCTTGCCATCGTCGAAATGGATGAAGGTCGGCTGCGGGTCGCGATCGGACTGGAAGCGGACCCTGCCGGCCAGCGGCTTGCCGTCGACGGTCAATGCCGCGCCGCGCTCGGGCACGAACCAGACCGTGCCGGCCTCGGTGGCGACCATGCCCATCTTGGGCGGCCCGACCGCCAGCCTGATGCCGCTGTCGGCACTGCTGCCGATGTAATGCGCCTTCAGCGACAGCCAGTGCAGGCCGACCAGGCTGGTCCAGCCATCGGGCGCACGCAACTCGGTCAGGCGCGCTTCGCGCCAGGCCGCATTGTCGGCCAGGAAGGCCTTGTCGAGTGCGGCCGGTGCTGCCGGTGGCGGTGCGTCCTTGCCGCAGCCGGCCAGTGCCGCACACACCAGCATGCCGAGCAGCCAGCGGCTCCCCTTGTGCAGTACAGCCATCAGCGCCCCCTCAGAAACCAGCGATCGATTTCGCCCAGCGTAAACCGTGCCCAGGTCGGTCGGCCATGGTTGCATTGGCCCGAGCGCTCGGTGATTTCCATATCGCGCAGCAGTGCGTTCATTTCCGGCACGGTCAGGCGCCGGTTCGCGCGTACCGCGCCGTGACACGCCATCGTCGAGAGCAGCTCGTCGCGCGCACTGGCAATGCGCCGGCTCTGGCCATGCTCGCGCAGATCGCCGAGCACATCGCGCAACAACGCCTCCGGTTCGGCGTTGGCAAGCAGCGCGGGAATGCTGCGCACATGCAACGACTGCGGGCCGGCGCGGGTGATCTCGAAGCCCAGGCTGGCCAGCGTGTCGGCTTCGCGCTCGGCGGTATCGGCCTCGCGCTCGCCCACCGCCAGCGTCATCGGCACCAGCAGCGGTTGCGCGTGCAGGCCGATGCTGTCGTGCGCGTTCTTGAGCCGCTCGTAGCCGATGCGTTCGTGCGCGGCGTGCATGTCCACCACGATCAGGCCTTCGGCGTTCTCGGCCAGGATGTAGATGCCGTGCAACTGCGCGACGGCATACCCCAGCGGCGGCACGCCACTGTCTGCGGCAGTCGCCGGCAGGCCCATCCCCGCGCCCTCCGGCAGGGCGGCAGACTGCTGCTGCGCGCCACTGGACGGCGGCGCATACAGCGCGCTGTAGGCCGCACGCGCCTCGTCCACACGCAGGCCCAGCGGGGTCTGCGATGGCGTCCAGTGGCCGTAGCCGGCACCAGCGCCACTGCCGCCAGCGTGGCCGGGACGGTTGAACACGCCGCCCGGCGCCGCGCCGGCATCGCTGGCGCCGTCCGTGCCGATGCTGTTGGGCATCGCACCGGCGCGCGTGTGCGCCAGCGCGTCCTGCAAGGTGCGGTAGACGAAGTCGTGGATCAGCCGCGCCTCACGGAAACGCACCTCGTGCTTGGCCGGATGCACGTTGACGTCCACGCGCGCCGGATCCAGTTCCAGGAACAGCACATAGGCCGGCTGGCGGCCATGGAACAGCACATCGCCATAGGCCATCTTGACCGCGTGCGCGACGCTGCGATCGCGCACCGAGCGGCCATTGACGTAGAGATACTGCTGGTCGGTACTGGCGCGCGAGTAATGCGGCTGCGCGACCCAGCCATGCAGCCGCAGGCCGGCGCCGCTGTGATCGACGCGCAGGGCCTGCCGTGCGAAATCCTCGCCCAGCGTTTCGCCCAGCCGCGCATCCGAATACAGATCGCCCGGCTTGTAGCGACGCGACGGTTTGCCGTTGTGCGACACCCGCAATTCCACATCCGGGCGCGCCAACGCCAACGAGCGCAGCCATTCTTCGATATGCCCCAGCTCGGTGCGCTCGGCACGCAGGAACTTGCGCCGCGCCGGCACGTTGAAGAACAGCTCGCGCACTTCGACCGTGGTGCCGGGCGCATGCGCGCGCGGCACCACCTCGCTTAGGCGTCCGCCATCGATCTCCAATGCGGAGCCATGTTCGGCATCGTGGCGGCGCGAGATCAGCGCAAAACGGCTGACCGAGGCGATCGACGGCAGGGCTTCGCCGCGGAATCCGAGCGTTGCCACGGTTTCCAGATCGTCCAGCGATGCGATCTTGCTGGTGGCATGCCGCGACACCGCCAGCGGCAGCTCGTCGGGAGTGATGCCGCCGCCGTTGTCGCGGATGCGGATCAGCCGCACGCCGCCCTCCTCCAGCTCGATATCCACGCGGGTGGCGCCGGCATCGAGCGCGTTTTCGACCAGTTCCTTGACCACGGAGGCAGGCCGCTCGACGACTTCGCCGGCGGCAATCTGGTTGATCAGGATCTCGGGGAGCTGACGGATCGCCATCAGCACAGGCGCTCGCGCTGAGCGCGGACTGCGGAGCGCATTGAGGGTGTAACAGGCAAGACAGACGTCGGCACGGCAATCCGGCGGCGCGCAGGCACCGTCATCAAGGAATCAGTGCGGAATGATAGCCGAGCGGCTCAGCGGCTGCCGCCGGCCACGGTGCCGACACCGGCATCGGCTTCGGCCTGCGCACGTGCGGCAAACAGCGTGCCCGGTGGCGGCTGACGGGTGAAGAAGGTATCGATGCCGTCCAACACCGCCGAGGCGATCTTGCGCTGGTAGGCCGGGTCGATCAGCCGGCGTTCTTCGTCCGGATTGGAAATGAAGGCCGTTTCCACCAGCATCGCCGGCATGTCGGAGGTGCGCAGCACCGCGAAGTTGGCGCGTTCCAGCTGCGGTTTGTGATTGTTGCCGATCCGCTTGAGGCCGCCGAGCACGTGCCCTGCCGCATCTTCGGAGGCCTTCATGTGGCCGCTCTGCGCCAGATCCAGCAGCACATTGGCCAGCGTGCTTTCGGTCTGCTGCAGACGCACGCCGCCGACCAGGTCGGCGGCGTTTTCCTTGTCGGCCAGCCAGCGCGCGCGTTGCGAGGAAGCGCCCTTGGTCGACAGCACATAGACCGAGGAGCCGGTCGCACTGCGGTTCTCGGCAGCGTCGGCGTGGATGGAGATGAAGATGTCGGCCTTGGCGGCGCGTGCCTTCTGCGCGCGCATCGGCAACGGAATGAACACGTCGGTATCGCGCGTCAGGTACGCCTTCATGCCGGGCGTGGCATTGATCTGGCGCGCCAGCTCGCGACCGACCGCCAGGGTGACGTCTTTTTCGCGCTTACCGGTAGGGCCCATGGCGCCGGGATCCTGGCCACCATGGCCCGGATCGATGGCCACGATCAGCGGACGCATGCCCGGTGCCATCTTGATCCGCGAGGATTCACTGGGCAGTACCGGACGCGGCGGCAAATCATCGCTGTCCGCCGCGACGACGCTGCCGGCAGCCGCATTCGGCGTGGCGGCCACGGCATTGCCGCCATTCAAGATGGCAGCAGGCGATGTGCCGTTGCCTGGCATCGCCGAGACGGGCGACACCGCGGCGGTGACGCGATTGGACGTGTTGCCGGCGGTGTTTGCTGGCGCGTTGGTGCCGGTCGTCACCGCGGTCGTGGCGGTGCTTGGACGCGGTGTCGGTACACCGGTGGCGACCGTGGTCGGTACCGGTGCCGGAGTCACGCTGGGCATGGCCGAGGCAGGCACATACGGTGCGGGCGCCGGAGCAGGCGGCACCACCGACGCGCGTTGCGCAGACGCTGCCAACGCAGCAGTTGCGCGGGCAGCCTCGGATTGTGCATTGGCCGGGCGCGGTGGCGGCAGCGCGGCAGGTGCTGTTGTGGTGGTGGCCAGCATGCCGGCAACCGGCGGATCGCCCGGCCACTCGATCACCAGGGTCGATGCGCTGCCCAACGTCTGCATCTGCGGCTTCAACGGCGTCACCGGCGTTGCCAGCTCGAACACCACACGGAAGGTGCCGGGCACCGGTTGCCCGGTACGCACCGACGTCACCAGGCCGGCAGCCGGCGGCAGCTTGAGGCCGCGCACACCCGAGGAATCGGGAAAATCCACCACCAGGCGATTGGGGTTGGCCAGCGACAGGGTCTTGAATCCGCCGCTACCGGCGAGCTGGATCTCGGCACGCGTGCCGGTTGCACCGGTGCTGATGCCGACACCCTTGATCTCGCCGGCCCACGCAGCAAAAACCGCCAGGCTGAGGCTGGCGGTCAGGGCGGAAACGCAAAACTGGCGGAACCCCGGTGTCATGGCGCTGGATTCAATCACCCAAACGTGTGAATTGCAAGGTGATTTCCCTTAATAATCCACAACCTGGCGTTCATTCTTCCTGTGAGCTGGTACAAAGGGACTGCAACTGAGGCAGGCCCGACAGCCGCGCCAGCCAGCCGCGCCCGGTATCGCTGCGCCCCAACAGCGTGACGCTCCGCCCATCGCCGTCGACCGCCAGTTCCACGTCTAGATCCACCGGCGGCAATGCACCTGCGCCGCGTTCCGGCCACTCGACCAGCCACAGGCTCGCGCTGCCCTCGTCGAGCCCGAGAAAATCCAGTTCCCCGGCTTGTCCGATGCGGTACAGATCCAGGTGCCAGGCCTCGTCGCCAGTGCCGAGCGGGTAGCGCTCGACCAGCGTGTAGGTGGGGCTGCGAATCGGCCCGGTGACGCCGAGTGCGCGCAGCAACGCGCGTGCCAGCGTGGACTTGCCTGCGCCGAGATCGCCGTGCAGTTGCACCATCGCACGGGCGGGCCGTACCGCAGCCAGGGCCTGCCCCAGGGTTTCGGTGGCCTGCGCATCGACCAGAATCGCGTTGAGCTGGCTCATGCAGTGGCTCCGGCATTGGCCAAGCGGCGAAGTTCGGGCAGCAGATCGGTCGGCAGCAGGCCGCGCTCGCCCGCGCGTGCGGCCGCATCGCCGGCGCAGGCATGCAGCAAGGCGCCCAGGCTGGCGGCATCGAATGGCGACCACCCCTGTGCCAGCAAGGCCGCGATCACGCCCGTCAGCAGGTCGCCCATGCCGCCGACCGCCATGCCCGGATTACCGGCATCGATGATGCGCGGCACCGCGTGCGGCGCGGCGATCACGCTGCCGGCGCCTTTGAGCACCACCACCGCATCAAAGCGCCTGGCCAATGCGTCTGCAACGGCCAGTCGATCCTGCTGAACTTGCGTGGTCGACAGCCCCAGCAGGCGGCCGGCTTCGCCGGGATGCGGGGTCAAGACGCGCGGGCCGCGCGCCGGCTCCTTGTTGGCGGCCAGCAGATTCAGGCCATCGGCATCGATGACGATGGCGCTGTCCGAGGCCAGCACCGTACGCCACAACTGTTGCGCCCAGGCGTCCTGCCCCAGGCCCGGACCCAGCGCCACCACGTCGGCCGCATCGGCCAATGCGGCGATGTCGTCGTCGGCCTGCACCGGGCGCGCCATCGCTTCCGGGCAGCGCGCCAGCAGCGGCGCGACGTGCTCGGCGCGGGTGGCGACCTGCACCAGCCCTGCCCCGCTGCGCAAGGCCGATTCGGCGGTGAGCATGATCGCTCCGCCGCTGCCGAGGTTGCCACCGACACACAGCACGCGGCCGGACTCGCCCTTGTGCGTATTGCGTCGCCGTGGGCGCAACTGCGCGGCCAGGGCGTTGATGTCCCAGCTGTGCGCGGCCGGCGCCAGCCCGTCGAACGCGGCATCCGGCACGTCCAGCGACGTGGTTGCGCGCGTGCCGGCATGCTCCAGCGCATCGCCGGTATAGAGCCCGACGTGCGGTACGAGGAACTGCAAGGTGGCATCCGCGCGCACCGCGGCACCGAAGGCCACGCCGTGATCGGCATCGATGCCGCTGGGCACATCCAGCGCAAGCACCGGCACACCGGCTACGTTGATGGCGTCGATCAAGGCGGCGGTCTCGGCGTCGGGCGCGCGGTTGAGGCCGATGCCGAACAGCGCATCGACGATCACATCTGCCTGTGCCAGCGGCGACGGAAATAGCTCGATCGCACCGCCCACGCCCAGATAGTCCGTGCAGGCACGTTGTGCCAGCGGCGAGGCCGGGCCGTGCTCGGAGAGATGTACCACCTGCACCTGGCGCCCGGCCCGCTGCGCCAGCCGTGCCAGCACATAACCGTCGCCGCCGTTGTTGCCGGTGCCGCAGACCACCACGATGCGGCGTGCCTGCGGCCAGCGATCCAGCAGATGCTGCCAGGCGGCCTGCCCGGCGCGCTGCATCAAGGTATAGCCGTCGCCGCCGAGCAGCGTGGTGGCCTGCGTGTCCAGGCTGCGTGCGGCGGCGGTGTCGTAAAGATCGAGCGGTGCGTACATGCCGGGAATTCTATACTTGTCGCCATGTCTGCCGTCCTCGCCCGCCCCGACCCCAGCGACGCCGCCGCGCGCATCCGTGCGCTTGCGCGCGAGGCCGGCTTCCAGCGCTGCGGGATCACCGGCATCGAGCTCGGCGAAGACGAGGCGCATCTGCGCAGCTGGCTGGAAGAAGGCCTGTACGGGACCATGCACTGGATGGCCCAGCACGGCGACAAGCGTTCGCGCCCGCAGGAGCTGGTGCCCGGCACCTTGCGCGTGTTGTCGGTGGGTATGGACTACGGCCGCAAGGACGACACTGAGGCCTGGAACACCTTGCACGACGGCCGCCGCGCCTACGTGGCGCGATACGCGCTGGGGCGCGACTATCACAAACTGATGCGCAACCGGCTGCAGAAACTGGCCGAGCGCATCCAGGGCGAAGTCGGCGCGTTCGGCTATCGGGTCTTCGTGGATTCGGCACCGGTGCTGGAGCGCGCACTGGCGCGCAATGCCGGGCTGGGCTGGATCGGCAAACACACCTGCCTGATCGATCGCAACGGCGGGTCGTGGTTCTTCCTGGGCGAGATCTACCTCGATCTGCCACTGCCCATCGACACCCCGGCCACCGCGCATTGCGGCACCTGCACGCGTTGCATCGACATCTGCCCGACCCAGGCCATCATCGCGCCCTACCGGCTGGATGCGCGCCGCTGCATCGCCTATCTCACCATCGAACACGAGGGCGCGATTCCCGAGCAGATGCGCAAGCCGATCGGCAACCGCATCTTCGGTTGCGACGACTGCCAGCTGGCCTGCCCCTGGAACAAGTTCGCCCAGCGCACTGACGAAGCCGATTTCCGCGCCCGCAACGAGCTGGATGTGGCGACGCTGCCGCAGCTGTTTGCCTGGGACGAAGCCGAGTTCCTGCGCCGCACCGAAGGCAGCCCGATCCGTCGCAGCGGCCATCAGCGGTGGCTGCGCAATATCGCGGTGGGCCTGGGCAATGCGCCCGGCACGCCGGAGGTATTGGCGGCACTGGAGGCGCGTCGCCACGACGCGTCGGAGCTGGTACGCGAACATGTGGGCTGGGCGCTGGAGCAACACGGTGGGTAAGTTCGGCCCGATGCACTCACGCATGCGCATCGCCGCTGCGGGATAATGCGGCGATGGCCGACCGCAACGAACAGATCCTCACCCCCAGCCAGCTCAACACGCTGGCACGCGACCTGCTGGAAGGCAGCTTCCCGCTGGTCTGGGTGGAAGCAGAGCTGAGCAGCGTCACGCGCCCGTCCTCGGGCCATCTGTATTTCACGCTCAAGGACGCGCGCGCGCAGATCCGTTGCGCGATGTTCAAGCCCAAGAGCACCTGGCTGAAGTTCCAGCCGCGCGAAGGGCTGCGCGTGCTCGCGCGCGGACGTCTCACCCTGTACGAAGCGCGCGGCGACTACCAGCTGGTACTCGACCACATGGAAGAGGCCGGCGAAGGCGCCTTGCGCCGTGCCTTCGACGAACTGCGTGCGCGCCTGGCCGCCGAGGGCCTGTTCGATGCCGAGCGCAAGCAGCCGTTGCCGGCGCATGTGCGGCGGCTGGCAGTGATCACCTCACCCAGCGGTGCAGCGGTGCGCGACGTGCTCAGCGTCCTGGCGCGCCGCTTTCCGTTGCTGGAAGTGGACCTGCTGCCCTGCCTGGTGCAGGGCGACAGCGCCGCGGCGCAGATCACCTCGTTGCTGCAGCGCGCCGATGTGTCCGGGCGCTACGACGTCATCCTGATCACCCGCGGCGGCGGCTCGCTGGAGGACCTGTGGGCCTTCAACGACGAACGCCTGGCCCGCGCGATTGCCGCCGCGCGCACGCCGGTGGTGTCGGCGGTCGGGCACGAGACCGACTTCAGCCTCAGCGATTTCGTGGCCGACGTGCGCGCGCCCACGCCTTCGGTAGCGGCGGAACTGCTGGTGCCCGATCAGCGCGAGCTGGTCGCCCGCGTGCGGCGCGCGCATGCCCGCATGGCCCAGCTGCAGCAGCACGCGCTGGGCAATGCGATGCAGCGCGCCGACCGGCTTGCCCTGCGCCTGCGTGCACACAGCCCGCAGGCGCGGCTGCAACTGCTGCAACGCCGGCAGCAGGACGCCGGCCGCCAGCTGCGCGCGCGCATGACCCAGGTGCTGGAGCGTCTGCAGGCACGCGTGCAACGGACGCAGGCGCGCCTGCAAGCGCATAACCCGCAACGCGATCTGGCCACGCTGCAGCAACGACTACGAACACTGCATCCGCAGGCAGCGATGCAGCGACGCCTGCAGCACGATCAACTGCGGCTGCGTAGCCTGGCACGCTCGCTGGAAGCGGTCAGCCCGCTCGCCACCGTCGCGCGTGGCTACGCCATCGTGACCCGCACCGCCGATGGCAGCGTGGTGCGCAGCGCTGCCGAGGTCACCGCTGGCGAGCGCCTGCGTGCGCAGCTGGCCGATGGCAGCATCGAGGTGCGGGTCGAACCGGGCAACGACGACTGACAGCGGTAACCACGCTTGCTGCCTGGTTGCCGCAGGCGATCAGCAAGCGCACACGCATCGCAGTGTCGCGATAACGATGAGCTGCAGGGCGGTCGACCGAGCAGCGCCGTGGATTTGCACAGAGGGCGCGCCGATGCGGCGCTATCAGCTTCGCCCAGGCAAACCAAGCTGGATGAGCCCTTCAACCCGCCGCAGACCGCTCCGCGTGCAGATCAGAGGGCATCACCGGCTCTCTAACCATGAGTGGGCGTCTGCGCCGCCTGCTGCCAGCCCTGCATCAGCAGCCCGGCCAGCGCCACAGGATCATGGTCGAAGTGATGCCCGCCCGGACGCGCCACTACCTGCACGCCACGCGCGCGCAGCTCGGGGCACAGCGTGTCCGTTTCCTGATCGCCGTAGATGCATTGCAGGCGATGCGCGTCCAACGACTGGATCGCCGGTTCCACATCGTGCTCGGCATCGTTGTGCCAGCCCAGCCAGCCACCGACACGCACCTTGAAATCGGCTTGATGGGCAAGGCCGAGCAGGCTGACGAACTGCACCGAAGTGCGCTGCTGCGGCGACAGTCCGGGATAGGCAAACGGCAGCACATCGGCGCCGAACGAGTAGCCCACCAGCGCGACGTGGTGGATATGCCAACGCTGCTGATAGGTCGCAATCACCCGATCCAGGTCCGCCCCGACCTGCTGCGGCGTGCGGCTGGCCCAGAAGTAGCGCAGGCTGTTCCAGCCCACCACCGACACGCCCTGCTGCTGCAATTGCGCGGCAATGCCCTTATCGAGTTCGCGCCAGCCGCCGTCGCCGGACAGCATGACCACCATGCGGTCGCTGCCGGGCGCATGCAGTTCGACCAGCGGCAGATCGCCCACGCCCTGCGCATGCGCCATCAGGAAATGGCCCCGGGTGGCCGCAGCGATCTGCAGGGGGCTGGCAGCGTCGACCAGATCGTCGAGGAAGCCTTGATTGGCATCGGGCACGTCGCGCGAGCAGGCCAGGCCGCCATCGCTGGCGTCGCCATCGGCGACAACCGCGCCACCCAGCACGTCGGGCGCGGCCGAGGCCAGTGCCTGCCGCGCCAGCATCGCGCCATCGCCCTGCCCCACCAGGACCGGCGGCAGGAATGCATCGACATGCTCGGCGCGCAGCAACTTCTTGCCCAAGCGTTCGGCATCGTCGGCCAGGGAGCTGCAGGCTGCCTGATGCGCGCGCAACCGTGCGCGATAGCTGGCGGTGTCGACCACCGCGACCAGTGCGCCGTCGTTGCTCAGCATCTCGGCAAGCCGCTGGCCGTCCTGCGCATGGCCGCTGTCGGGCAACAGCACCACCATGGCCTTCGGCGTGCCTTCCGGACGCAGCACCTCCACCGAGCGGTAATGCCCGGCGGTATTTCCGTCCTGCAGATGACGCGCCACGGCATAGCCGCTGCCGCCGATCAGCAGTACCGCGATGACCCAACGAAACACCTTGATTCCCCAGCCCATCACCGCCATCCTCGCAAGCGCTGGCACTTGGACCGCGACCAAGGCGGCCGGTTCCACCGCGATCGCGGGCAGTGTTCGCAGCGGTTAAGCCTGCGCGCCCGGTCTTGCGGCGGGACCAGACCCCGGAACTGCCCGGGTGATCGCGACCGACATGTCACTTCGAGGCGGGCATGCCACCCGGACAGCCCGGCGATCGGTGATCGAGCTCCGTGCAGGCGCAAACCGCGCTTGCGCACTGGCTTACAGCTGCGCTCTAGATCCCGCGTGCCAGGCGGAAGCCGATCCGTGCACTGGTGCTGTCCGAGTCCTGCGACTGCCGCCAGGCCGCACGCGTCTGCTGCGGCGAGTTGGCCCAGCTGCCGCCGCGGATCATGCGCTGACGGCAGCCGGGGTTGAACCAGGCGGCACCGTCGGCCGGCGCGCGACGGTAGCTGGCATGCCAGCAATCGGCCACCCACTCGCTCAGGTTGCCGCCCATGTCGTGCAGCCCCCAGGCATTGGCGCGGAAGCTACCGACCGGTGCCGGTCCCCAGAAGCCGTCGCCGTAGCCGACGAAGCCGTTGTTCCAGTGCCTGCCGCTGCGCGAGACATCGTTGCCGCCGGTGAAGTTGCCCGCATCCAGCGGCGGCGAGCCGGCATTGCCCCAGGGATAGCGTCCAGTGGTGCCGGCGCGCACCGCGTATTCGAACTCGGCCTCGCTGGGCACGTGGTAGTGACGACCGGTCTGTTCCGACAACCAGCTCGCGTAGGCTTCGGCGTCACGGATGCTGACGTGCATCACCGGGCTGTTGGGTGCGGCCTGAGCGCCGTTGTAGTCGGACTGCCAATCCACCCCGCTGCGGCGGATGAAGTTGCCGCTGCGCTCGTCGTACACCACCGAATGCCCGCGCCGGGTGGCACGCGGACGCGCGCCGGTCGCCTCGACGAACTGGCGGAACTCGGCGACCGTCACTTCGGTGATCGACAACGCAAAGCCGCGCGCAAAACGCACGTAATGCGACGGGCGTTCGTTGTCGGAGGCGCCGGGCTCGGCATCGCCTGCGCCCATCTGGAACGCGCCATGCGGCACCACGATCATCTGCGGACCGCGCCCGCCGAGCTTGAGTCCGTCGGTGAACACCTGCCCGGGGCGGAAGCTGCCGTAATGGGTTGCCAGTTCCAGCCGCCGACGCAGATCGCCGGCCACCGCATCGCCCGGATCGGCGATGCGCAGCACCTCGGCCAGTGTTTCGCCGGCCGCCTTGAGGCCGCGGGGCGAGTTGAGATCGTGCAGGCCGGCGTCGTGCAAAGCGGCGATCTGGGCACGCCGCATACGCTCGATGCGCGCCCGTGCATCGGCAATGGTCGGTGCGCGCTCACGCACCTGCCCGGCCATTTGCAACCAGTAGCGTGCGCCGATGAAGTCGCTCGCCCCGGCCGCCTGTTCGGCGCGTGCCAGCAGGCCGCTTTCCACCGCAGCCAGACCCTGGCGCGTGCGCGGGTTGTCCGGATCCAGCTGCGCCGCATCGCGAAAGTTCACCAGCGCCCCGTTGCCGTCCTCGCCCAGGCGGTCGCCACGCAGATCCTCCTCGCCGGCACGGTTGAAGCTCAGCACCCGTTGCGCGGTTTCCACCGCGCGCTGCAGTGCGCGTACCTTCGGATCCTGCGGAGCGAGTGCCAGTGCCACGATGGCCAGCTCACGCGCCTGTTCCAGCGCGCTGTCCTGACGGTCGGTCTGTTCGATCAGCCCCTGGCCACGCTCGATCAATCGGCGCCGCGCCTGCTCCAGCCCGCGACCACTGGCCGCGTCCTTGCCGTCGGTGCGTTGCTGGATCGCCAGATACAGCGGAATCGCGTCGTCCGCGTTGCGATATAGCCGGTCGTCCTTTAATGCCTGGTCGGCGCGCTTGCGCACCTGCGCCAGCGGCGCATCGCCCAGGTCCACTGGCGGCGGCTGCCATTGCGCCACGGTCTCGGCGGATTCTTCGCCACCGATGGACACATTCGGCTTGCTCGGCACCGCAGTAGCGGCAGGTTGCGGCGCAGCGGCAGGCGCTGGCGTCGGTGTACGCGAACAGGCGCACACGCTGAGCGCCAGCAATGCCCACGCCGCGATCCGGTTACCGCACTCACCCACCACCCGCTCCTTCCAGTGCTCTGCCGCACGACAGGCGATCGCGACGTTAGGCTATTCTGCGCGTTCTGCGCAAACCCTCGCTGTCGACGGAAATCACGTGCCTCATTGGATCACCCACCCCTCCGAGCTGAGCGAACGCCTGCAGGCATCGCGTCCGTCCCGCATTGGCCTGGATACCGAATTCATTCGCGAACGCACCTACTGGCCGCAGCTGGCGCTGGTGCAGATGGCCATTGGCGAGGAGATCCTGCTGATCGACCCACTCATCCCGGGCATGAACGAGGCGCTCAAGCAGTGGTTGACCGCCACCGACATCGTCAAGGTGATGCATAGCGCCAGCGAGGATCTGGTCACCTTCAAATGCGCGTGCGGGGTGTTGCCGCGGCCGTTGTTCGACACCCAGATCGCCGCCGCGCTGGCAGGCGTGGGGGGTGGGATGGGCTATCAGAAACTGGTGCAGGAAGTGACCGGCACCTTGCTGACCAAGGGCGAGACGCGCTCGGACTGGATGCGTCGCCCACTGTCGCCGGCGCAGCTGGAATACGCCGCCGACGATGTGCGCTACCTGTTCGCCATCCACGACGAACTGACCCGCCGCCTGACCGAGCAGGATCGCCTGGGCTGGCTGGCCGAAGACGCCGAGCGCCTGCTCGTCACGGTGGAGCACGACGATGGCGAGCGCTGGCCGCATGTGAGCCTGCGCACCGCGCAGTTCCTGGAGCCTGCGGCGCAACGTCGCCTGTTGCGTCTGCTGCGCTGGCGCGACCTGCAGGCGCGCCAGAGCGATCGCCCGCGCAGCTGGATCCTGGACAACGAACTGGCCAGCCAGCTGGCGCGGTTTCCGCCCGCCGATCTGGACGCCTTGCTGCGCCAGTTCGACAAGTTTCCCAAGGCGCCGCGCAAGCTCGCCGCTGCAGTGTGGGAAGCATTGAATACGCCGCTGCCCGACGAGGACCATGCACCGCTGGCGCAGGCCGCCACCGACGGCAACAAGGCCGTGCTCAAGCGCCTGCAGGACGCGGTGGCCCGGCGCAGCCGCGAGCTGGGGTTGCCCGACGGCATCCTGGCCTCGCGCCGGCACCTGGAAACCCTGATCGAGCAACGCAGCTGGCCCGCACCGCTGGGGCAATGGCGCCGCGACGCGCTGGAAGCGCAGCTGACACCGCTGCTGGAAGACGCTACAGCGCAGTGACTCGATGCAACGGTCCAGAGACCGCGCATACACGCGGCCGTCGCGATGCGGGCAAGGCGCGGAGGGCCGTTCGGCGGCTGCGCCGGTCGTGAATCAGACCACACACTCCGGCGGCATCCCCGTCCATCGCCGCCTCTGCCATTGGATACCGCGCCATCGAGACTGGCAGCCCATCAGGGCGTGTCTGGCCATGATGCCAATCAGCATCTGGCCGACGTCGCACGGCTGTGTCATCCCGCCTGGCTTGCTGTTGTATCGTTACGGTCGGGTCGCAGCTTGCGCAAGCATGCTGGTCGGACTCGCCAGAACACTGCGAACGCGCGACCAGACAAGGCCTGGTCACCGCACCTGCGGGCACGCGCACACGCACCGGCCGCCCCCGGGCCACATGCCATAATGACGCATGCCCATCGGGCAACGTCTCCACCTCCCTATTCCGAGGCTATACCTCTGTGAGCAATACCACCTCCAAACTGGATTCCATCGCACAAGCCAAAGCCAAACTGCTGGACGAGCTGCAGAAGCTGGAAGAACAGGAAAAGACCGAGCGCGCCAGCGAGGCATCCTCTGCGCATGCCACCATCGTTTCGCTGCTGGAGCAGTTTGCCGGCCATTTCAACACCAAGCAGCGCAACGATATTTCCGCTTACCTGGGCACCACCACGGCACGCAAGGACGTGGTCAAGAGCGGCCGCAGCGAAGTCAAGCCGAAGTACGAACTGCCGCATACCGGCGAGACCTGGTCCGGCCGCGGCCGCACCCCCAAGGCCTTCGCCGCCTGGGAAGGCTCGGTGTCGTACAAGGAATGGAAGGCCAAGAACCCGGACCTCAAGTTCCCGCTGATCCGCGAGTGAGTGCCGCAGGATCGCGCCCTAGGCCGCCGGTGTGCTTGGCGAATCGCGCGACATGTGGTTAGAATCCAGGCACGTGGGGCGGTAGCTCAGCTGGGAGAGCGTCGCGTTCGCATCGCGAAGGTCGAGGGTTCGATCCCCTTCCGCTCCACCATTGTTTCGACCGTGAAAGCCTCGGAAACGCCATGTTTCCGAGGCTTTTCCGTTTTGGGCCCTGCATCGGGTAGCGTGTCGGCTCGGTGGAGCGCCCGTGCCCCGGACGCCATGCCGCCAGGATCACATCGCGCGCGCTAACGTCCGTTTCATCATCATTCCGGAGGCAAGCCATGAACAACAAGCAGAGCCAGCCCGACAAGGCTGCCGACAAGCAGCACGGCGTTTCAGAGAGCCAGCAGGATCGCAAACAGGATGAGGCCGCCAAGCAGCGCCCTGGACAAGAGGATATGCAGATCCATGACGAACAGACGCGCCGCCCCAAGGGCAACGCTGGCCAGGGCGAATGACCTGCAAGGCGGGCGGTTTTGCGGCGCATCAGAATGGAATCGCTGGCGCCGACCTGCCCTGCCCGGTGTGGCAAGATCGTTGACGGACCTCATCCGCTGGGGTGGATGAGGACTGCGCCAACCAACGCGTGCGAAGGGCTGCGACACACCGTCGCCACGCACACATATCCATCGCCTGACGGCGCCTTGTTTCGGTGGTCTTGCCATGCAGAATCCTGACGCGTCCGCGTTACACCTCTTCCACGCCACGCTCCTGTCGGGTGATGCCGCCGTTGCGGCGCAGTTGCCGGCGAACGAAGACGAACGCTTGGCTGCATTGCATGACTGCCAACTGCTGGACACCGCGCCGGAGCCGGTCTACGACGCATTCACTTCGATCGCAGCGGTGGTGTGCCGTACGCCGATGGCCTTGATTTCGCTGATCGACACGCAGCGCCAGTGGTTCAAGTCGAAGCTGGGCATGCCGCCGAGCGAAACACCGCGCGAGCTGTCGTTCTGTGCGCATGCGATCCTCGAACCCGATCAAGTGATGGAAGTGGGCGACACCCACCTGGATGCGCGCTTCGTGGGTAATGCGCTGGTCACCGGCGAGCCGCAGATCCGCTTTTACGCCGGCGCCCCGCTACTGACCTCCGATGGGATCGCGCTTGGCACGCTGTGTGTGCTGGATCGCACACCCCGGCGCCTGTCTGTGGCCGAACGCGACGCGCTGCAGGCACTGGCACGGCAGGTCGTCGACACCATCGAGCTGCAACGTGCGGCCAAGCTGGTCGAGCTGGACGCGCTGCGCGACGAACTCACCGGCGTGTGGAACCGCGCAGGTCTGGAACAGGCGCTGCAGACACTCGCACACAGCTCGTCCACCGCCGCCACGCCATCGCTCGCCCTGGCGCTGATCGAGCTGGATGGCTTCAAACGGATGACATTGCAGGCTGGCGCCGCTGCAGCGGATACAACGCTAATCCAGGCTGCCAGGATGATCGAAGCGCAGTTGCCGGACGCCGCCACGGTGGCGCGCCTGAGCCGGGATCAGCTGTGTGTCGTGCTACCCGAGGCGACGGCAACCGAGGCGGTTGAGATGCTCGAGGCTGTGCGCAGGGCGATCGAGGCGGCCAGCTGGCCAGCCGGCACACTGACGATCAGCGCAGGGTTGGTCGACGTGCCGGCCGGTGCCTGGCGCGCCAGCAACACGCTGCTGGCGCGCGCACGGCACGCCTTGCAAGGCGCGATCGGCAATGGACGCAACTGCGTGCATCGCTTCAATGGCTGGCATCGGCCGGACTGAATGGTGCATCACGCTCAGCTCTGGCGAGGCCGATCACCAGGGCGTTGAGCGACGCGATCTCCGGCCTCGGCCAGCGCGGTCGATGCCTGTATACGGCTGCGGCCGTTGCGCTTCCGGAGCATGTCCGGCATACCCGCAGCGTGCGTTTGAGTGGCTGACGCGTGCAGCGCAGCCGTCAGGCCGGTGGGCCGTCGCGTTGTCAGCTGCGCTTGGCCAGACTCAGGCCGCCAAGGCATCGGTGTTGCCGGCGATTTCATCCACCTGCAGCACCTGCACCATGTCCAGCAGCACCACGAAGCGCTCGCCCACCTTGCCCATGCCGCGCAGCAGGTCGCGGCGGATATGCGTGCCGAACGAAGGCGCCGCTTCGATGTCCTGATCGGCCAGTTCGATCACTGCGTTGACCGCATCGACCAGCACCCCGATCACCTGCGGCCCCTGTGCCTGCTCGGTGGCCAGAATCACGATGCAACTGCGTTTGCCGATCGCACTGTCGGCGCGTCCCAGCCGCGATTGCAGATCCACCACCGGCACCACCGCGCCGCGCAGATTGATCACGCCGCGCACGCAGGCCGGCATCGATGGTACCGGCGTGGGTGCGCGGTACTGGATGATTTCGCGAATGCCAAGAATGCTGATGGCGAAGGTTTCGGCATTCAGCTGGAAGGTCAGATACTGGGCTGCCGCATCGGCGTCGCCAGGCATCGCTTCGGGGGTCTGTGCGGTCATCGATCGGTCTCTCAGAAGCTGGCGAATTGGCCTTCGTCCGGGCCCTCGGACATCGCGTACGCGGGCGTCGCGGGGCTGCGCCAGACGCGCGGACCGGGCGCCCCTGCCGGGCGTGCAACAGCCACCTTGCCACGCTTGGGCGGCGTGCTTGCAGGCCCCTGCCCGCCCAGGCGGAAGAACGCCATGCTCTGCTGCAGCTGCTCGGCCTGCGCGCTCATTTCCTCGGCGGTAGCGGCCAGTTCCTCCGACGCGCTGGCGTTCTGCTGGGTGGTCTGACTCAGCTGCACCACCGCCGAATTGATCTGGCTCACGCCGGAGGATTGCTCTTCGGAGGCGGCAGAAATTTCCTGTACCAGGTCCGAAGTGCGCTTGATGCTGGGCACGATGGTATCGAGCAAACGGCCGGCGCGATCGGCCAGTTCGACGCTGGAACTGGCCACCTCGCCGATCTCCTGCGCTGCCACCTGACTGCGTTCGGCCAGCTTGCGCACCTCTGCCGCCACCACGGCAAAGCCCTTGCCATGTTCGCCGGCGCGCGCCGCTTCGATCGCCGCATTGAGCGCGAGCAGATTGGTCTGATACGCGATGTCGTCGATGATGCCGATCTTGTGCGCGATCTGTTTCATCGCCTGCGTGGTGGCGACCACGGCCTCGCCGCCTTCGATGGTTTCCTTCGCGGCTTGCGTGGCCATGCCGTCGGTGATGCGGGCATTTTCGGTGTTCTGGCTGATCGATGCGGTCATCTGTTCCAGCGAGGCGCTGGTCTCTTCCACACCTGCGGCCTGTTCGCTGGCGGCCTGCGACAACGACTGCGCAGTGGCGCTGACTTCTTCCGACGCGCTGGCCAGCGTTTCGGCGCTGGTGTTGACCTCGCCCACCACCTGCGACAGCTTCTGCACCATGGTGCGCATCGCCTCCAGCAGCTGAGCGGTCTCATCGCGGCCATGCACGTCGATGCGCATGGTCAGATCGCCTTCGGACAGGCCGTTGGCCACCGCCACTGCGCGGCGGATCGGGCCGGTGACGCTACGGCTGATCACCACGCCAAGAATCGCGCCGAGCAACACGCCGCCGCAGATGATGGCGATCAGCAGCCTCGAGCTGTGCGCATGGATGCTGCCGGCTTCGGCATTTGCCGAGGCGGCGCTGCGCTCGCGCAGGCCACTGAGATCGGTCATCAGGCTGTCGACTTCATCGGAGCTGGCGCGTACCGCACGTGACAGCGCGGCCAGTTCCGGATTGGCGTCGCGCAAGGCTTCACGGTTGGCGGCATCGAGGAAGCGGCCGCGCTCTTCCAGATATTTCTGCCAGGCGCGGTCGAACTGCGCCAGCTTGTTCCTGCCCTCTTCGGTCTGGAAGCTGGGGCGCGCACGCGTCATGTAATCGACCACCTTGGCGGTGTACTTGTCGATGCTCTGCAAATGCGACTGACGTTCTTCGGCGCTGCTGGCCAACAACAGATTGGCGCGTGCGCGGCCGACGTAGATGAGGTTGATATTGGCCTCCTTCACGTTCGACAAGCCGAGCAGCTCGCGCTCGTAAAGCGAAGTCGACAGGTCGCTGATGCGACCGGAGTTGGAGTAGCCCACCCACCCGATGCATGCGCCGATCGCCGAGACGATCAGGAACGCCAAGATCAGCCTGGTTCCGATTCTGAAGTTGCCTAACATTGGGAATTCTCTTGAAGATGGTGCGTGCGCAACCTTCGTTGCAGGGTCGCCCGGTGGCGCGATACGGGTGCCGCACACTGCGATGCGGCTTGTCTAACTAATCGTTAATGGCTATCGGCGACGCCACAACGTGCTTGAGATGCAAACGACGCCTGGAGGCGTATTCACCTCGACGGATATACGCTTTTGTGACCGGTCATGCGCTAGTACGGTCTCGCAGTCGGAAAATCCCTACCCTTAGCTTCGCCGTTGTCCGGTTCAGTCCGCAGCGACATCACGACTGCGCCGTTAGGCTTGGCGTATGTCGCCACAGCCGCTCCCACGCAACTTCTATGCACACGATGCCCGCCAGGTCGCGCCGCGCTTGCTCAACAAGCTATTGGTCAGCGCAGACGGACGCCGCGGCCGCATCACCGAGGTCGAGGCGTATTGCGGCAGCGAAGATCCCGCCGCGCATTCGTTTCGCGGCATGACCCCACGCACGCAGGTGATGTTCGGCGCGCCGGGGCATCTGTATGTGTATTTCATCTACGGCATGCATTGGGCGATCAACGCGGTGTGCGGCGGTGCGCCCGGGCACGCCGTACTGATCCGTGCGCTCGAACCGCTGGCCGGAATCGCCTCCATGCAGGCCGCGCGCAACGCCGCCCCACTTAGAACCTTGACCACCGGTCCCGGTCGCCTGGCCCAGGCATTCGGGGTGAGCGCGACGGACAACGGGCTGGACCTGACCGACGCAAGCGCACGCCTGTGGATCGAGGACGACGGCCTGCCGCCGCCACCCGAGCCGCGGGCAACGCCGCGCATCGGAATCCGCAAGGCGATGGATGCGCCATGGCGCTGGGTCGTTCCCGATAGCCGCTATCTGTCACGCCCGCTTCCGCGTGCGGCCGGCACGCGCGCGGTGCTGCCGGGCGACTGAGCCAGCCATCGCTCCATCGGCGTCTGCTCGGCGGCGCCCGGCCCACGCTGCAGCAGGCGCAAGGCCTGCTCGGCCTGCTCGCTGCTCAGTTCCTGCAGCGGCTGGAAGCGATCTGCCACCCACACCGCCATCGGCAGGCCATCGAGATATGCCACGCGATTGCCTGGCACGCGCGCGACACGCTCACCCGGCAGGACGCTGCCCAACAGATTGCTGGGGTCGCTCGCACTCACGCACACCCACTGCTGCGGCAAGGCTTGCGCACGCACGCGGCGTAGGGCCGCGATCGCATCCGGCAACGCAAACTGCTCGCCGGACAGCCCGGCGATGAAACGCCCGCCACGGATCTCACCGCGCGCTTCCAGGCGTTGATACATGCGCAGCAATTCGCGCCACGGTGGCAACCACGCCGCCTCGCGCTCCAGCAGCCGCCAACAGACCACGCCGTAGCGACGCAACAGGGTGTGCGCCACATGTTCGAGCATGTCCTGGTGGCGCTCGCCGGCTTCGGCCAGCGGCAGTTCCGGCAGCGCGCGCACCGGCGCCCAGCGTCCGGCATCGCGAATGCCCAGCGCACTGGCGCGGCGCCGGTGGCGCGACAGCGCCGAGGGCCGCTTGGAAGCCGGCACCAGCAGTGCGCGCAGCCCGGCATAACTGTCGCAATGCGCGCGCCCGCGCATCACCAGTTCGCTCAGGGCATCTTCCAGTTCGGTGTTCATCAGGCGGGCCGCATCGGCAATCTCGTCGAAGAACAAGGCGCCTTGTTGCTGCAGGACCTCCGACACCCGTTGCGCGCGCGAACCCAATGGCGCGTCGTCGGCATCGCGTGCCAGGCTGCTCCAGCGCTGCGCCTCGCGACGCGGCAGCAACACGATCGGTGTGCCGCGCAGCGCGGCGCCACTGCGGCCACCACCGGGCCGCAGCCGTGCCCACACGGTGCGCCCGGCGGTGCACAGCTCGTCCAGCCAGGCCGGTTGATAATCGCGCACGCGGGCCGGCAGCAGCTCGCTCTCCCACAGCACGGCAGGCGCCTCGAAGCCTTCCAGCTGCCCGACCACGCCGGCCAATGCGTCCGGCCCTGCCACCCGGCTGGCGCTGTCGAGGTGCTGCCATTCGAACAGGAACCGCGCGTAATCGCGTTGCGCCACCGGCTCGATCTCGCGGCGCAACCGTCCCAAGGTGTAGCGATGGATGCGCGCCAACAGATGGCGTTCGCACCACTCTTCCGACGGCGCCTGCGCGCTGAAGTGGCCGGCCATGACATAGCCCTCGCGCTGCATGGCGGCCAGGGCAAGCACGATCTCGGCCTCTGGTAGGCGCAATGCGCCGGCCAGGGCCGGCACCTGCGCCGGACCGACCGCAGACAGGCGACCGCGCAGCAGCTCGCGCACGGCCCACTCGCGCTGCCAGTCGGCAACGCGGCAATCTGCCGGCGCCCGTAGCGGGGGTAGCGCAACGGCGTGCGGATACAGCGGCACAAACCAGTCGATGCGCTCGGCACTGATCCACAGCGCGGGCGCACCGTCGAACGCAAGACAACTGGCACGCCCATCGCCTGCGAGCGCAGCCAGCCAGGCCTGCCATTGCGCGTCGCTCGCTTCGCCGACGGGAAGCACGCCGAGCCCGACCAATGCTTCGTGCATTTCTTCGGCATCGCGCGGCTGCGGCCAGGCCTGCTCGCGCACCGAGGCGATGGCCTCGGGATCGAGCTGCCCCAGGTCGTCGCTGCTCTGCGGGGTGTAGCGACGGCTTTGCACGGCCTGGGTGCGGCGCTCTTCCAGCGGTGCGTCGTCCAGGAATGCATACGGCCGCGCATTCAAGGCTTCGGCCGCCAGCGGCGACGGTGTCGCCAGATCGCGCGCCACCAACGTGATCGCCCCCGATTCCAGCCCACGCAGCACCTGCAGCCAGCCCTGGCTGTCCATGGACTGATGCAGGCAGTCTTCCAGCGTCTGCGCCACCAACGGATGGTCCGGCACCTCGCGCTCGCCGACCAGATTCTCCGCACAGGCGACCTGATCGGGGAACACGGTCGCCAGCAGATCCTCCGATTTCATCCGTTGCAGTTGCGGCGCGACCTTGTTGCCACCGGCAAAGCGCGGCAGCGCCATCGCATTGGTCGCATTCCAGCGCCAGCGCACGCCGAACAGCGGCGCATCCAGCAAGGCCTGGATCAATACCTGCTCGGCCGATGACGAATGCAGATAGCGGGCCACCTCCGCCAGGGCAAAACTATGACTGGTGGACAGCGACAACACGATCGCATCCTCGGTCGCGGCGGCCTGCAGTTCGAAGTTGAAGGTGCGGCAGAAGCGCTTGCGCAACGCCAGCCCCCAGGCGCGGTTGATGCGGCTGCCGTAGGGCGAGTGGATCACCAGCTGGGTGCCGCCGCTGGCATCGAAGAAGCGCTCCATCACCAGGCATTGCTGGGTGGGCATCGCGCCCAGCGCGGTGCAGGCATGGGCGAGATAATCGACCAGCTGGCGTGCCGCTTCCACCGAAAGATCCAGCACGGTGTGCAGCCAGTCGCAGGCGGCCTGATGGGGCGGGCTGTCCAGCCGCGCCGCAATCTCGCCGCGCAGACGCGACACCGCCGCCGACAATTCGTCGCTGCGGCCGGGCGCCTCGCCCAACCAGAACGGGATGTTCGGCGGCGCGCCCTTGGCGTCTTCCACGCGCACCCGCCCGGCATCCACGCGCAGGATGCGGTAGCTGGCATTGCCGAGCTGAAACACGTCGCCGGTAAGACTTTCGACCGCAAAATCCTCGTTCACCGTGCCGATCTTTTCGGCCTGCGGCTCCAGCACCACGCTGTAGTCGCCGGTTTCGGGAATGGTGCCGCCGGAGGTCAGCGCAGTCATGCGTGCGCCGCGGCGCGCATGCAGGCGCCGATGTACCGCATCGCGATGCAGGTAGCCTGCACGCGGCCCGAGCCGTGTGCTGAAGCCGTCGCACAACATGCGCACCACGTCATCGAAGCTCGCGCGGCTCAGCTGCGCGAACGGCCAGGCGCGACGCACCAAGGCGAACAGCGCGTCTTCGTCCCAGTCCTCGCACGCGGCCTCGGCCACGATCTGTTGTGCAAGCACATCGATCGGCGCCAGCGGAATACGCAAGGCGTCCAGCTCACCGCGGCGCACGCTGTCCAGCAAGGCGGCGCATTCGACCAGCTCGTCGCGGGTCTGCGGAAACAAGCGCGCCTTCGGCGTGCCGCCGACCGCATGCCCGGAACGTCCGGCACGCTGCAGGAAGGTGGCGATCGAACGCGGCGAACCGAGCTGGCAGACCAGGTCCACATCGCCGATATCCAGGCCGAGTTCCAGCGATGCGGTGGCCACCAGCACAGTGAGGTCGCCGGCCTTGAGTCGCTGCTCGGCCAGCAGACGCGTTTCGCGCGAGAGGCTGCCGTGGTGCGCGGCGACGCTCTGCTTGCCGAGCAGATCGCCAAGATGGCGTGCAGCGCGCTCGGCCATGCGCCGGGTGTTGACGAACACCAACGTGGTGCGGTGCTGCTGCGCGAGCGTGGCGACATCGGCATACACCTGCAGCCACTGATCGTTGGACATCACCACGCTCAGCGGCGTCGGCGGCAAGGCCAGTGCCAGATCGCGCCTGCGGGTATAGCCGATATCGACGATCTCGCAATGTGGCGGCCGGCCGGCATCGCCCGCCCCGACCAGGAACTGCGCCACGGTCTCGATCGGCTTCTGCGTGGCCGACAGCCCGACGCGCGTGATCGGGCGCTCGGCCAGCCGCTGCAATCGCTCCAGGGTCAGCGCCAGATGACTGCCGCGTTTGTCCGCTGCCACCGCATGGATCTCATCGACGATGACGGTGCGCACATGCCGCAGCGCGTTGCGCCCGGACGCAGAGCCCAGCAGCACGTACAGAGACTCCGGCGTGGTCACCAGGATGTGCGGCGGCGTGCGGCGCGCCTGTGCCCGCTCACGCTGCGGGGTGTCGCCGGTGCGCACCGCCGCGCGCACCGCAACGTCTGGCAAGCCGTTCGCGACCAGGGCCGTGCGGATGCCCTGCAACGGCGCATCCAGATTGAGGTGGATGTCGTTGGACAGCGCCTTCAGCGGCGAGACGTACACCACACGGGTTTCGTCCGGCAACATGCCGCCGCTGGCCAGGCCATCGCGGATCAAGCCATCGATGGCCGCGAAGAACGCAGTCAGCGTCTTGCCCGATCCGGTCGGCGCGGCCACCAGCGTGTGGCGTCCGGCCTGGATCGCAGGCCACGCGGCAATCTGCGCCGGTGTGGGCGCAGCGAAGGTCTGCGCAAACCACGCAGCCACGACAGGATGGAACTGCTTCAGGACAGGATGCATAGGCGATGCCGCAGGCCGCGATGCCAGGCCAGGAGCGGCGTATGGATTCAACGGGGCCAAGTCCAGTGGATGGGGTTGCGCTACGCCCGACACAAGCCAACCGCGGGATTGGCGGTGAATGGTTAAAGCGACTGCCGGCCTGACTGCACAGCGGCCAAGCCGGGCGCATCCGGCGCGCCGGTGGGCGCGCGCGACGTGGTGACAGCCATTGGCGGTACGGCGAGTGGCTGCTGCACGAGCGGCGGAGGCTGGCCGGCGCATCAGCGCACCACTCACCAGCCATCAACGCAACGCTGCGGCCCGGCGTGACGATTGTCGATCGGCCGCAGGCCATGGCACATTGGCGCCATGCCCAGCCTTATTCTCTTCATGATTGCCGGCGCCGCGCTGTACGCGTTCTGGAACTCCTCGCGCGCGGCGGCCGAACGTGCCGATATCCTCGGCCGCAATGCCTGCCGCGCCGCCGATGTGCAATGGCTGGATCAGAGCGTGCATTCCACCAACATCCGCATCTGCCGCAAGCCCAATGGCTGGCTGGGCTTCGAGCGGACCTTCCGGTTCGAGTATTCCCACGATGGCATCGACCGCCATAGCGGCCGCCTGGTGCTGCGCGGCGATCAATTGATCGCCTTCACCGGACCGCAGGTGGCCACGGTGACGCCGTTGAGCCCGGACCATCAGCGCCTGAACTGACCGCGACTGGATCGATGTGTGCGTCTGCAGGCACCTGACCTGCATGCAGTGCCGTGCGACCGGAGGCCAGCGTCGATGCCGCGCATCCACCACGCCGATGCAGCACATGCAACGGCCTGTTGTGGTGGAAAAATGCACGTGCCGTGCACCCGGCGCACCTACACGCCAACACCGGACGGACGCGCAGTACGCGTCCGCTTGTGCAGTTACTTGACCACGCGCAGATGCGGACGCTTGCCCGCGCTCGGCGGATCGTCAGGCGTGGACGCGCTCGGCGGCGGCGGTGCGCCAGGATCCGGCGGCTCGGTACTGGTGCCGGGGATATCGTCCGGCAAGGCCATGCCCTGCCCGGTTTCGCGTGCATACACCGCCAGGACGGCGGCCATCGGCACCATCACCGGATAGCTAACGCCGCCAAAGCGTGCGGTGAACTGCACGCTGTCGTTGTCGACCTGCAGCCCGACCACCGCGCGCTCGGCGATGTTCAGGACCACGCGGCCGTCCTTGATGGCACTGGCAGGCACCTGCACGCCGGGCAGCCCAGCGTCCACCAGAACGTGCGGCGTCATGCCGTTGTCGTTGATCCATTCGACCAAGGCCCGCAGCAGGTACGGGCGATGGCTGGTCATGCGGGGGAAATCTTCGCTCATGACGTCATTTTACCCGCACACGGCCCGCAGCGGCGGCTGCGCGATGGGGCGTCGGTCTGTTGGCATACAGCCGTCGCATCAGCCCGGCAGGTCGCGCAGTTTCTTTTCCTGATCGGTCAGGCTGCGGATGAAGCCGGGATTGCGGAAGATCCGGTTGCCGTAGTCTTCGATCGCCTTGCCATCCTTGGGCAGACCGATCTCCAACGCGTCCAGTCGCCAGATGATCGGCGCCATCGCGCAATCGGCCAGACTCATTTCCGGATTGAGGAAGAACTTGCTGGCTTTGAACAGGGGCACCGACGCGGTCAGCAGTTCTTTCAAACGCTTGCGGCCGGCCTCGGCCTGGGTCTTGTTGCCAAGCTGGATGGCCTGCACCTGTGGCACCCAGTCGTGTTCGATCCGCAGCATTGCCAGACGCAGGCGTGCGCGCGAGAGCGGATCGACCGGCATCAACGGCGGATGCGGATAGCGCTCGTCCAGGTATTCGCTGACCACCGATGCGGCGTACAACACCAGGTCGCGTTCGACCAGGGTCGGAACCGAATGATAGGGATTGAGATCGATCAGATCTTCCGGGGGGTTTTGCGGGTCGACCGGCACCAGGTCGTAGGTCACCCCTTTCGCCGCCAGGACCAGACGGACCCGGTGGCACAACACGTCGTCGTTGGACGAAAACAAAGTCAAGGTATTCCGCATACGCACACTCGTCGCCATTCAAGGCTCTCCGACGACCGGAATCCGCCGGCCGCATCGGCGCGGCCGGCCCAACGCCGACCGTCACCACGGTCCTTCGAGTGTGCAATCACGTCACGCAAAAGCCAAGAGTGATAGGGCTGATTGATGCCCGGACAGACCGGTTGTTGCGTCGAGATGCAGCTTCGGGTCACACGCGCGCGTCGCAGCCGGACGATTGCTGGTGCACGATATCGGGTACGGCTGGTGCCCAATGGCCAGTCCCAACAGATGGCAACGGCATCCGGTTGGCCTCCGAGTACAGGCTGACGCGGCGCTGACGTTTTGACACGCGCTCGCAGCGTCATCGGCTATCTCGAACAGGCTCTGGTGACTGTCTGTCGCACCCCGATGCAGGCACGTCGCCTGAAGTGCAGACCTCGCCGGCCTCTGTGCATAGAGCTGAGCGCAAGGGTTGAGGCCAAGCGATCGCTGCGCCGCAGGCGACACACGGTTCGCATGCCGGGTCGGTGCGCTCTTGCAGCCGATGACCAGCCTGCAGACCGGTCAGTGCACGTCTTTCCAGTATTCCTTCTTCAGCAGATAGGCCATGAAGGTAAGCAAGGCCAGGAACAGGATCACCCACACTCCCATGCTCTGTCGCTTCAGGGCAGCTGGTTCGCCCGCGTACTCGAGGAAGTTGGCGATATCGCGCACCGTCTGATCGAACTCGACCGGTGTCTGTCGCCCTGGCTGACCGAGTTTGAGCGCCTGCACCGGCTTGTCGCCGGTCGCCTTGTCGGGCGGGCCGAACTGCGCCTGCTGCAGGCCTTGCAGCTCCCACAGCGGGTTGGGCATGGAGGCATTCGGAAACAGCTGATTGTTCCAGCCCAGGGGGCGGGTCTGATCCAGATAGAACGATTTGAGATAGGTATAGACCCAGTCGGTGCCACGCACGCGTGCGATCAAGGTCAGATCCGGCGGCGCCTTGCCAAACCACTTGGCTGCGGCATCGTGCGGCATGGTGCCTTCGATGTGCTCGCCGATCTTGGCGCCGGTGAAGTTGAGGTTGGCCATGACCTCCGCTTCGCTCAAGCCCAGATCGCTGGCCATGCGCGAATAGCGCAGATACTTCAGCGAATGGCAGCCGGAGCAGTAGTTCATGAACAACTGCGCGCCACGCTGCAGCGAGGCACGGTCGCTCAGGTCGTTGCCGGCCTGCTGCACCTTCCCGCCTTCGGCTGCCAGCGCCCCTGCGGCCAGGGTCAGCCCGCACAGCAGGGCGACCACGCGCAACGTCCATGACTTCACGTTGGAATTAGTCATGGGTGGTCACTCGCTCGGGCACCGGCTTGGTCTTGTCCAGCCGCGTCCACACCGGCATGGTGATGAAGAAGGCGAAGTACAGGAAGGTCAGCACGCGCCCGACATAGGTTTCGTGTGCGTCGGTGCCAGGACCGGAGCCGATCACGCCCAGCCAGACGAAGCACACCACCAGCACGCCGAGCGCGACCTTGGAGATCCAGCCACGGTAGCGGATCGAGCGCACCTTGGCCCGATCCAGCCACGGCACCAGGAACAGGATCGCGATCGCCGAGAACATCACCAGCACGCCACCGAGCTTGTTGGGGACCACCCGCAACATTGCGTAATACGGCGTGTAGTACCAGACCGGCTTGATGTGCTCCGGGGTCACCAGGCGATTGGCCTCGGTGAAGTTGTCGTGCTCCAGGAACAGGCCGCCGAACGCCGGCGCGAAGAAGATGATGAAGGCTGCGATCAATAGCAAAAAGCCAACCCCGACCAGATCCTTGACCGTGTAGTACGGATGGAACGGGATGCCGTCGGCCGGCTTGTGCGCGTCCCAGCGGTTGCCCTTCGGACCCTTCTTGATCTCCACGCCATCGGGATTGTTGGAGCCCACTTCGTGCAGCGCGCCGATGTGCAGCACGATCAGCAACAACAGCACCAATGGAAGTGCGATCACGTGCAGCGCGAAGAAGCGGTTGAGCGTGGCATCGCCGGGCAGATAGTCGCCCATGATCCATTCGGTCAGCCCGTTGCCGATCACGGGGATGGCACCGAACAGGGAGATGATCACCTTCGCGCCCCAGAACGACATCTGCCCCCACGGCAGCACATAGCCCATGAAGGCTTCGGCCATCAGCACCAGGTAGATCAGCATGCCGAGAATCCACACCAGCTCGCGCGGCTTCTGGTAGCTGCCGTACATCAGCCCGCGGAACATGTGCAGATACACCACGATGAAGAACAGCGAGGCGCCGGTGCTGTGCATGTAGCGGATCAGCCAGCCCCACTCCACGTCGCGCATGATGTATTCGATCGAGGCGAACGCATCGGCGGCGCTGGTCTTGTAGTGCATCGTCAGGAAGATGCCGGTGACGATCTGGTTGACCAGCACCACGATGGCCAGCGAGCCGAAGTAGTACCAAAGGTTGAAGTTCTTCGGCGCGTAGTACTCGCTGACGTGCTTGCGGTACATGGGCATCAGCCCGGGCGCGCGTTCGTTGACCCAATCGAACACACCGTTGGCGGTACGGACCAGGATATTGCTCATCAGGCAGCCCCCGTGCTGTTGGCCGACCTACCGGCACCATCGGGATCGACGCCGATCACCAGGGTGTTGTCGTCCACGTAGTGGTGTGGGGGCACCAGCAGATTGATCGGCGCCGGCACGCCGTCGAAGACGCGGCCGGACATGTCGAAGCGCGACTTGTGGCAGGGGCAGAAATAGCCGCCTTTCCACTGCGGGTCGTAGGGCTCGGGGCGGATTTCGGCGACCATTTCCGGCGAGCAGCCCAGATGCGTGCACAGCCCGACCAGTACCGAGATGTCGGACTTGATCGAGCGGTACTCGGGGTTCTTCAGTACGTAGTCCGGCTGCTGGTCCTTGTTCTCGGACTTGGGATCCTTGAGCCGGTCATCCAGCGAAGGCAGTGCGTCGAGCATCGCCTTGGAGCGCTTGACGATCCAGATGGGCTGGCCGCGCCATTCCAGAACCAGGCGTTGCCCTTCCTGCAAGGCGCTGATGTCGGCGGTCACCGGGGCACCGGCCAACTTGGCGCGTGCGCTGGGATTCCACGACTTCACGAACGGAACCGCGACAAATCCTGCTCCGACCGCACCGACCACGGCCGTTGTCGCGGTCAGGAACCGACGACGCCCGGTATCAGCAGGTGCGTTAACCCCATCGTTGGCCATCCGGCTCTCCGATCTTGATTAGGTAGCGTGAGGCTGCCAACGGCTGGCGGGGGGTCCAGCCGCGATGAATCGACCGCAGTGTAGCGGAACGCTTAATGCACAGACAACGCAATGTACGCAGTCGAACCGTCGCAGTGCAAACACCGGCTGCTTGCGCGTGTCGACCGCATCATGCGCCAGCCTCACCCAGCGCGGACCGCTGTGACGCAGTGCCGACAAAAAGATCGGCGTCAGTTGCAAGCATGCTGCACGCGGGCTGCAGCATCGCGCCGGCGTAGTGGCCGCCTCTGCGGAGTGGTAGCCGCATGCCATCTGCCTCGGCACGTGACTGTCAAAGCAGGCCGCAGCGCGCGCAAATAGGCGCAAGGCACGCAGCTCAGTTGGCAGCGGTTGTCTGCCCACGATAGCGTCCGGCCAGCAGGCCGACGCGTTGGACGTAGCGCTGGGTCTCGCTGTAGGGCGGCACGCCACCATAGCGATCCACCGCGCCCTCGCCCGCGTTGTAGCCGGCAGCGGCGAGCGTGAGATCGCCGTTGAAGCGCTTCAGCAACCACGAAAGATACTGCACGCCACCGCGAATATTTTGCGTTGCATCATAGGCATCGCTGACCCCGAAGCGGCGCGCGGTGCCGGGCATCAACTGCATCAGCCCCTGCGCGCCGGCACGACTCAGTGCCAGCGGGTTGTAGGCCGACTCGGCATGGATGATGGCGCGCACGATCGCTTCCTCGACCCCGAACTCGCGCGCGGCCTCGGTGATTTCCTGCTGATAGGCGTTGGTGTTGAGCCGGATCGCGCCGAAATTGACGCCGGGCTTGGCCGCGCAGGCGTAACAGGTTTCGATGAAGCTGTAATGGATGGTGCGCAGGCCTTCGATGCTGGCGACCTGACGCGGGCGCGCACTGGTGTAGTGACGCACGCCGTCCTTCATATACGAATAGACCTGTCCGCTTACCACCCGGCGCGGATTGACCGCGGTGGCAGGCGCCTGCACGACCGAGGTCTCCGACACCGGCAGCGCGCGCGGCATCACCGCCGAGGCGACCTCGGCGGCGCGACGTGGCGCCTGGCCAACCGGCTGACTGATGATGGTGGCCGGCGCGCCACTGTCGATCGAGGTGCTGGCGCGCGCAGGGCCGGCGGCCATGCCCTGCGCCGGGCGAGCCATGGCCGGTGGCGCGCGGCGTGCGGATCGGTCCGGGGTATAGCTGCTGATGACGCTGCAGGTCGCGCCACTCTGGCGCTTGCTCAGGTAGCTGGTGATCCCGTCGCCGCTGACACACTTGTACAAGGTGCCGGCGCTGACCGGCGCGGCCGACAACGTGACAGCTAACAGCCCCAGCAATCTTGACATCCCCTTCATGCGGCGGAGTGTCCCAGCTTGGCCCGGGCTTGCCAAGTGGCCGCCGCGATTATCCGGCCAGTGGCTCCAGCCGCGTCCGCAACGTGTTCAGCGCCTGGGTCAGGGGCGCGCGCACGGTCTCCGGGGAGATCGCATCGAACGGCAGGTCGAGCAGCAGCAGGTTGGCGGCCAGCGCCGACATGCTCGGCGCGCCCAGGCCCAGCCAGCAATGCGCCGGCCCGTCGGCTTCCAGCGCGCCCAGCCAGGGCGGGATGCGTGCGGCGAGAGCCTCCAGCGTGCCGTGCAGGCGTACCCGGGCCCGGCACGGGAACGGCGACTCGCCGATCGCCTTGCGCAGGAGTTGCAGTGGCTCCTCCGGCAATGCGCGCGCGGCGAACTGCGCGCCGGTCGCATTGGCCCGGTCGATCCGGTCGGCGCGCAAGGTGCGCCAGTCCTGGCGCTCGCAGTCCCAGGCCAGCAGATACCAGCGCCGCCCGTAGTTCACCAGCAAGGCCGGCTCGACGCAGCGCGCGAGCGACGCGCCGGAGTGACGGCGATAGTCAAGCCGCAGCGTGACCCGGTCGCGGCAGGCGCCGGCCAGCTGCGCCAGCAGCGCCGCATCCACTGGGGCACCCGCCTCCTCGGTAACCGGCAGACTGGCGGTGGCCGCATGCGCCGCACTGGCACGCTGGCCGCTGCGTCGCGGCAACAGCGGATCGAGCTTGCGCAGCACCCGCGCCGCCGCCACATCCATGCCGCGTATCGCCGGAGCCGCTGCGCGCAGTGCGATCGCCACCGTCAGCGCCTCGTCCTCTTCAAACAACAGCGGCAGGGCGGCTGCACCCTGCCCCAGCCGGTAGCCGCCACCGGCGCCGGGCACGGCATGCACCGGGTAGCCCAGTTCGCGCAGGCGCTCGATCGCGCGCCGCACGCTGCGCGGATGCAGTTCCAGGCGCTCGGCCAGCGCCACGCCCGACCAACTGCGGCCGCCCTGCAGCAGCGCAAGCAGACGCAACAAGCGGGCAGCGGTCGAGGCCATCGCATTACCGTATTGCGGACGGAAACTGTCCGCAATAGCTGGATAGGATTGCGCTGGCACTTCGTCTCTACGCCTGCCGCATCCACCAAGGAACCTGCAATGCCCGACAACCGCCATATCACCCTGTTTCACAATCCCCGCTCGCGTTCGCGCGGCGTGCTGGTGCTGCTGGAAGAGCTCGGCGCCAGTTACGACCTGCAGATCGTCGATCTGGAAAAAGGCGAGCAACTCGCGCCCGCGTACCTGGCGATCAACCCGATGGGCAAGATTCCCGCAATCCGGCACGGCGACAGCGTGGTCACCGAACAAGGCGCGATCTACCAGTATCTGGCCGAGTTGTATCCGGAGGCCGGTCTGTCGCCGGCACCGGGCGATGCCGATCGCGGCGCCTACCTGCGCTGGCTGGCCTTCTACGGCTCGGCATTCGAGCCGGCGATCATCGACCGTGCGATGAAACGCGAGGCTCCGCCGCGCTCGATGTCGCCCTACGCCGATTGCGACACGGTACTGCAGGTGATCGATGCGCAGCTGGCCAAGGGCGACTATCTCCTGGGCCAGCGCTGCAGCGCGGCCGATGTGCTGTGGGGCGGCGCGCTGGGCTGGATGGTCGATTTCGGCCTGATCGACCCGCCTGCCGGCACCCGTGCCTACATCGCCCGCATGGCCGACCGGCCGGCGTTCGCGCGCGCCGAGGCCACCAACGCCAAGGCCTGACCAAGCGGACGGACCCGGCGCAAGCGGGTAAACTGCGCGGCTATCTTCTACCCGCCTGGAATAAGCGCCATGCCCGGGACATCCGTTTCCGATCAGTCCGCGGCCACCGCCGTGGACGCACCCGCCCTGTTGCCGCTGCCGGTGGCCTGCCCGTCGGCGCCTGCCGTGGTGCGCGGCAAGCTCTACATCAAGACCCACGGGTGCCAGATGAACGAGTACGACTCGGCCAAGATGGCCGACGTGCTCGCCGACTCCGAAGGCCTGGAGCTGACCGACAACCCCGAAGACGCCGACGTGGTGCTGGTCAACACCTGCTCCATCCGCGAGAAGGCGCAGGAAAAGGTGTTCAGCCAGCTCGGCCGCTGGAAGGCGCTGAAGGCCGGCGGCAAGCCGGTGATCATCGGCGTGGGCGGCTGCGTGGCCTCGCAGGAAGGCGAGGCCATCGTCAAGCGCGCGCCCTACGTGGATCTGGTGTTCGGCCCGCAGACCCTGCATCGCCTGCCGGAGCTGATCCGCGCGCGGCGCGAATCGGGCAAGTCGCAGGTGGACATCAGCTTTCCGGAAATCGAGAAGTTCGATCGCCTGCCCGAGCCGCGCGCCGACGGCCCGTCGGCATTCGTGTCGATCATGGAAGGCTGCTCCAAGTACTGCTCGTTCTGCGTGGTGCCCTACACCCGTGGCGAAGAAGTCAGCCGCCCGTTCGAGGACGTGCTGGTGGAGGTGGCGCAACTGGCCGCGCAAGGCGTGCGCGAGATCAACCTGCTCGGCCAGAACGTCAATGCGTATCGCGGCGCGTACGGCGCCGATGCCGGCGAAGCGGCGCAATACGCGGATCTGGGCTTGTTGATCCGCACCATCGCGCAGATCGAGGGCATCGGCCGTATCCGTTTCACCACCTCGCATCCGCTGGAATTTTCCGACTCGCTGGTGGATGCGTACCGCGACGTGCCGCAGCTGGCCAATTATCTGCATCTGCCGGTGCAGGCCGGCAGCGACCGCATCCTGTCGGCGATGAAGCGCGGCTACACCGCGCTGGAATTCAAATCCAAGATCCGCAAGCTACGCGCGGTGCGTCCGGATATTTCGATCAGCTCGGACTTCATCGTTGGCTTTCCCGGCGAGACCGAAGCGGATTTCGAAAAGACCATGAAGTTGATCGAGGACGTGGGCTTCGACCAGAGTTTCTCGTTCGTGTATTCGCGGCGTCCCGGCACGCCGGCCTCGGACCTGCAGGACGACACGCCGGAAGCGGTCAAACAGACGCGGCTTGCGCGTTTGCAGGCGCAGATCAACGCGCATGCCACGCGCATTTCGCAGTCCATGGTCGGCAGCGTGCAACGGGTGCTGGTGGAAGGCCCGTCGCGGCGCGATCCGAACGAATTGACCGGCAAGAGCGAGAACATGCGCCCGGTGAATTTCCCCGGCAACCCACGCCTGATCGGGCACTTTGTCGATGTATTGATCACCGAGGCGATGAGCAATTCGCTGCGTGGTCTTATCCAGGTGGACGACAGCGAAAGCTGATGCTCCATAGGTGCTGCGGCACGTAGCACTACGGCATGCATCACGTCTTGCTGATCACAGGGTGCGCGCCGGTTGGTCACTACTTCCGTAGCGCTGCGGCCGGGCACGCGATGCTGCGTCTGCCTGCCATCGTTGTTGCGTTGCTTTGTGTAGCTGCATGCGTGCAGCACGCTGGCAACTCCGTTGAGGTTATGCACGTCGTGCCTCGCACCTCGATCTTCGGCAAGCACACAGCTTGCGTGCTTGCCGCACTGCATTCGCCGATCGGCGCTCCAGCATCTGCGCGCTACCGAGCCGTGGTCGGTCTCGGTTGACAACGGCGCGCATTACTCGCATACGCCGGGCATGGTCGTGATCGCGCACAGCAACGACACCAACTCCGCTCGACACACAGTACGCAAGGCGAGTGATCAAAATTTCACCAATCGTCTGCAACGCCTTACGGCACAAGGCGTCCGAACACTTACCCACAGGCTTTGCCGAATTCGATCCACACCGCTTGTGGACAACCGCCACCGCAGTGGTGATTTTTTCGCCATGTCCCTGCCGGACCTTGTGCGAGTAGGCGCCACGATTTTTATCCACAGGTTAGTGATACGTGACTCCACAGCGCTTGTGGAAAAACCGCGCGGACCGCCGCGTGCCGGTTGCGGCAACCGGGTGTGTTGGTGGGATCACACGCTGCGCGCTACCCTCGCCTGCCGCCCAACCGACCAGCGCATGCGTGCGCGGTCCGATCCGACCATGAACTCACCTGCACATCGCGACTTCACCCTGGAACCCGACGACACCGAGCGCCTGGCCAATCTGGCCGGCCCGTTCGACGCGCACCTGCGCCAGATCGAACTCAAGCTGGGCGTGGAGATCGCCAACCGCGGCAACATTTTCCGCGTCACCGGCCCGGAGCCGGCGATCACTGCCGCGCAGACGCTGCTGGCCGCGCTGTACGAGGAAGCCGCCGCCACCACCTTCGACAACCACGCGATCCATCTGCGCTTGAACGATGCCAATGTCGAGCACGTGGTCGATCGTTCCTACGTGGCCCAGGACGTGGCGATCAAGGTCAAACGCGGCACCGTGCGTGGCCGCGGCGCCAACCAGGCCAAGTACCTGCACGCGATCGCCACGCACGACATCAATTTCGGCATCGGCCCGGCCGGTACCGGCAAGACCTTTCTGGCCGTGGCCAGCGCGGTGGAGGCCCTGAACGAGTCGCGCGTACAGCGCCTGATCCTGGTGCGCCCGGCAGTGGAAGCCGGCGAGAAGCTGGGCTTTCTGCCAGGCGACCTCAGCCAGAAGGTGGACCCGTACCTGCGCCCGCTCTACGACGCGCTCTACGAAATGCTTGGCGTGGAAAAGGTGGTCAAGCTGCTGGAAAAGAACGTCATCGAGATCGCGCCGCTGGCCTATATGCGCGGCCGTACGCTCAACGATGCCTACGTGATCCTGGACGAAGCGCAGAACACCACCATCGAACAGATGAAGATGTTCCTGACCCGGCTGGGCTTTGGCTCCACCGCGGTGGTCACCGGCGACCTGACCCAGATCGACCTGCCAAAGCACGTCAAGTCCGGCCTGCGCGATGCGATCGAGGTATTGCGCGACGTGGACGGCGCCAGCTTCACCTTCTTCGAAGCACGCGACGTGGTGCGCCACCCGCTGGTGCAGCGCATCGTCACCGCGTATGAAAAGCGCGACCAGCAGGACGCTGCGATCAAGAGCAACGCTGAATGAGGCTATTCCTTGCCAGCTTGACGTTGGCAAGCGGGTTGGTCGCGGCGGCATCGCTCGGGGCCACCGAAGCGCCGCTGTTCCCGGGAGTTCCGGCCGTGGATCGCGATGTGATCACGGCGACACAGGTGGCGCCCCCCTGTGTGTCGCTGGCTGCCGAACAAACCAGCATCAGCATTCCAACCGCGCACTTGGAGAGGCTGGCGGAACAGGCGCGCGGCGATATGCCGGCAGGGAACGATCGCGTACGATTCAGTGCTTGGCAGCAAGGTCGCAGCGCGCGCTGGCTGCTCGATCTACCGGGAACGGTCACGGATGCACGCGGCTGCGAAAGCTCACCGCTTCAGCACGCGCACCGCTCAAGCCAGTCGCTGGTCGGCGGACTCCTGGAAAGCGGTATCGCTGCGGTCTGGCTGCATGACCAGCCAGGATTCGTTTCAAGGTTGCGGGTGCGGGACTACAATCACGGCTGCGGGCGCGGCCCGATCGGCAGTTCGAGCTACCGCGTGGCCAACGGGCCTGCGGTGATACTGCTGATCACCTGCACGCGCTGACCCTCTGCCCAGGAAACTCTCGCCATGACCCGTGGACCTGTCCGCCTCGACGTCGCTGTCAGTTATGCGCTGCCGCGCGCCGGTCTGCCGTCGGCAGTGAGTTTTCGCAAATGGGTGGCGGCCGCGCTGAAGGGCCGCATCCGCGAGGCCGATCTGGCGGTGCGGATTGTCGACGAAAAGGAAGGCTGCTCGCTCAACCACCATTACCGTGGCAAGGATTACGCCACCAATGTGCTGAGCTTTCCGGCCGAGCTGCCCGAAGGCCTGCCCAAAGGCATCAAAATGCCGCTGCTCGGCGATCTGGTGATCTGTGCGCCGGTGGTGGCACGCGAGGCCGCCGAACAAGGCAAGTCGCTGGCCGCGCATTACGCCCATCTGACCGTGCACGGGACCCTGCACCTGCTGGGCTGGGATCACGAGGACGACAAGGAGGCCGACGCGATGGAGCAACTCGAACGCGACATCCTGACCGATCTGGGGATCGACGACCCATATGCGGGAGAGCGCTGATGCGGGCCTGCGTCGCCACCGCGTTGCTGTTGTTGGTCTTCTCCGGCGCCGACGCGCAGACCCCGCCGGCACGCCCCGACCTGCCGGCCCTGATCGAATGCCGCCAGCGCATCGGCGACTTCAACGCGCTGGCGCCGGTGCTTGCCGACCCGCTCAAGGCGGTGGCGCTGGGCTGGACGCCGCTGGACCAGGCCAACCTGTTCATGACCGAGTACACGCTCAACACGCCGATCAGCGTGTTCGGCCACCGCACCACCCACATCGCGTTCTCCGGCGCCAGCGTGATGGCGCTGCTGGATCTGCCCGACCCGCGCCCGCTGGCCAGACAGCTGAACCTGGAACCGGGCGTGGATAACGCCGACAAGGTCATGTACGGCCGCGAGCTGGTCAGCGAAGACACCACCAACCCCAAGACCGGCGAGGCCATGATCGAATCGATCGTGCTCAGCGTTTCCAACGTGAAGTCGCATCCGGGCAAGACCGTGGTCGGTTGTGGCTACAGCCTGGACTTGCCCTGAAGCGCAGCGTCCGCCCGCCCCGTCCACAGCGCCTTGGCGGCTTCCTGTTAGACTGACCGCTATCGCCTGGTTTGCCGGGTGCCGTCCCACGTCACGATGTCCGAAGACGACAGTAGCCAATCCCAAGAAACACCCGAAAAACGCCGTAGCTGGCTCGAGCGCCTGAGCGCTGCCTTCTCTGGCGAACCCCATACCCGCGATGAACTGGTCGCGTTGTTGCGGACCGCCGAACAGGACGGCCTCATCGCCGCAGACACCTTGCGCATGATGGAAGGCGCGATCTCGGTGTCCGAACTCACCGTGGGCGATGTGATGATCTCGCGCTCGCAGATGGTCTCGCTGCCGGTGGAGGCGCGTTTCATCGACCTGATGAAGCAGGTGGTGGAATCCGGCCATTCGCGCTTCCCGGTGCATGGCGAGAACAAGGACGAAGTGCTCGGCATCCTGCTGGCCAAGGACCTGTTGCGCGGCGTGGTCGCCGACAACGGCCCCGGCAACGTGCGCGAACTGCTGCGCCCGGCGGTGCTGATCCCCGAGTCCAAGAAGCTCAACGTCCTGCTCAAGGAATTCCGGCTGTCGCGCAACCACATGGCGATCGTGGTGGACGAATACGGCGGCGTCGCCGGGCTGGTCACCATCGAAGACGTGCTGGAGCAGATCGTCGGCCAGATCGACGACGAGCACGACGATGCCGAAGACGAGAATTCGTTGATCGCCATCCAGGCCGACGGACGCTATGTGGTCGATGCGCTGACGCCGATCGAAGACTTCAACGAGCGCTTTGCTGCCGACTTCCCGGATGACGAGTACGACACCGTGGGCGGCCTGGTCACCGATGCGATCGGGCATCTGCCGGAAACCGGCGAAGAGCTGACGCTGGGACGCTTTGCCTTCCGTGTGGCCAAGGCCGATGCGCGGCGTGTACATGCCTTCCATGTGACCATTCTGCCGCCAGACCCGCAGGACGACGCTTGAACCCTTGGTACCGCGCGACTGCTGCAGCGCCAGACCGCGGCAGCGTCCGACGCTGGGCGGTGTCCTGTATCCTGCTGCTGGCGTTGCTGGTAACGCCTGCCGCCATTGCCCAGGCCGCCACTCAGGCGCCTGCCCAAGCCGCAACGTCGGCACCGCGGGTCGGCGTGGTCACCATGCAACCGGGCGAAGTGTTCTTCGAGCGCTTCGGTCACGATGCCATTGTGGTGGTCGATCCCGTCAGCGGGCAGGCGACCTCGTACAACTTCGGCTTCTTCGACCCAAGCGAGCCGGATTTCGTCCCGCGCTTTGCGCGCGGCGAGATGATGTATTACCTGGTCGCGTTGCCGCTGGACGAGGACCTGCAGCAATACCGCGCGGTCGGCCGCGGCGTCAGCATCCAGTGGCTGGATCTGCCGCCGGACCAGGCTCGCGCGTTGGCTGACGGGCTGGCGATCCGCAGCCAGCCCGAGAACGCGCGCTATCACTACGATTATTTCGTGGCCAACTGCGCCACGATGGTCCGCGACACGCTGGACCGGGCGATGGGTGGCGCGTTGAAATCGCAACTGGCCGGGCGTTCGCGCGGCAATACCTTCCGCAGCGAAGCGGTGCGGCTGGCCTCCCCTGCCCCGTGGATGTGGCTGGGCTTCGATCTGGGCCTGGGGCCGTACGCGGACCGCCCGTTGTCGCGCTGGGAGGAAGCGTTCGTGCCGATGCGTCTGGCCGACAGCCTGACCCAGGTGCACAACAGCGCCGGCCGCCCGCTGGTGCAGTCCACGCAGGTCCTGCTGCCGCATCGCATCGCACCGGAGCCGGCCGAACAGCAACGCCATTGGTGGCCATGGTTGCTGGCCGGGCTGATCGTCGCCGCCGGCGTGCTTGCACTCGGTCGCCGGCAACGCATGCTGGCCGCCTTCGCGCTGCCGTATTGGCTACTGTGCGCGATCGGCGGCGGCTTGCTGGTATATCTGTGGGGCTTCACCGTACATCAGTCGGCCTGGGCCAATCGCAACCTGTTGCTGGTGAACCCGCTATGCGTGCTGCTGTTGATCGGCGGCATCGCAGTGCTGCGCGGGCGCCGGCCCGGGCGCTGGTTCGACGTGCTGCGCTGGGTAGTCGCCGCCGCTGCATTGCTGGCGCTATTGATCCACTGGCTGTCGTTCCAGGCGCAGGGCAACCTGCAATGGGTGTTGCTGCTGCTGCCGATCCACACCGCGCTTGCGATTGCATTGCGGCGGCGTGACTTGTCCGTCCGCACGCGCTGATCCAGGATGCGTCCATGAACCACCACGGCCGCCATCCGGATAACCCCTCCTGCGTCATCACCTGCGCCTGGTACGACGCCGACGGCAAGCGTTACGACATCAGCCTGGAGCAGATCAGCGACGTGCTGCAGCGCCCGGATGGTTTTGTCTGGGTCGGCCTGTACGAGCCGCAGGAATCGGTGCTGCACAAGTTGCAGGATGAGTTCGGCCTGCACGATCTGGCCATCGAGGATGCGCTCAAGGCGCACCAACGCCCCAAGGCAGAGAGCTACGGCAATTCACTGTTCGTGGTGGTCAACACTGCGCAACTTGTCAACGAGCGCATCCGCTACGGCGAAACCCACGCGTTTCTGGGCGCGCGCTTTCTGTTGACGGTGCGTCATGGCGCATCGCTGTCGTATACGCCGGTGCGGCATCGGGTCGAACGCGAACCGGCCATGCTGCGCATGGGCGCCTCGTTCTGTCTGTATGGCGTGCTCGACTTCGTGGTCGACAACTATCTGCCCATCATGGACGAGTTCCGCGACACGCTGGAGGGCCTGGAAAAGGACATCTTCGCCGACGACTACAAGCGCGAAACCGTGGTGCGCCTGTACGAGCTCAAGCGCGAACTCAACAAGATGCGGCTGGTCGTGGCGCCATTGCAGGATGTGCTCTCGCACCTCAAGCGCAACCCCGGCTCGCTGATCCACGACGAAGTCGGCATCTACCTGCGCGACGTGCTCGACCACGCCGTGCGCATCAACGACGCCATCGACACCTTGCGCGAAATGCTGGGCACCGCACTGAGCGTCAACCTGTCGATGGTCACCCTGGCCCAGGGCGAAACCGTCAAACGCTTGGGCGCCTGGGCCGCGTTGCTGGCCGCCCCCACCCTGATCACCAGTTGGTACGGCATGAACTTCACCCACATGCCCGAACTGGACAAGCCTTACGCCTACCCACTGCTGGTAGCCGGCGTGGTCGCCTCGTGCCTGGTGTTGTATCGCCTGTTCAAGCGAGCGCGGTGGTTGTAGGCCGCTTTGCGGCCGGGATTCGGGAGTGGGGATTCGGGATTGGTTGGAGCAGGACGCCTGACGGTGGCGCGTGTGTTGCACGTACCCTCATCCGCCCTTCGGGCACCTTCTCCCGAGGGGAGAAGGAAATGCCCTGGACTTTGCGAATCCCCAATCCCGAATCACCAATCCCAGCACTCAAGCCACATAAATCGTCTTGATATTCATGAACTCGTGGATGCCGTGCTCGGCCAGCTCGCGGCCGAAGCCCGAGCGCTTGATGCCGCCGAACGGTAGCCGCACGTCGCTCTTGACCACCGAATTGACGAAGGCCGCCCCGCACTGCAATTGCTGCGCCACGCGTTCGCCGCGCTTGGCATCGGAGGTCCACACGCTGCCGCCCAGGCCGAAGCTGGTGTCGTTGGCTATGCGTACTGCTTCTGCTTCATCCCGCACGCGAATCACCGACGCAACCGGGCCGAAGAACTCTTCCTCGTAAGCCGGCATGCCTGGGGCGACACGATCGAGAATGGTGGCCGGGTAGCCTGCATGCGAACCGGGCACCGGTTCGCCGCCCAACAGCACCTTGGCGCCCTTTTCCACGCTGTGTTGCACCTGCTTGTGCAACTCGTCGCGCAGATCCGCGCGGGCCATGGGCGCCAGCGTGGTGCCCTCCTGCTGCGGGTCGCCGAGCACGCGCTGGGAGGCGGCGGCCACGAAGCGTTCGATGAATTGATCGGCAATGGCGTCCACCACGATGAAGCGCTTGGCGGCGATGCAGGTCTGCCCGCTGTTATCGAAACGCGACTGCACGGCAGAGGCGACGGTGTGCTCCAGATCGGCGTCTTCCAGCACCACGAACGCGTCGCTGCCGCCGAGTTCCATCACGCACTTCTTCAGCTGATCGCCCGCATTTGCAGCCAGCGAACGTCCGGCGCGTTCGCTGCCGGTCAGCGTCACCGCGGCGATACGCTCGTCACGCAACACATCTGCGGCCTGGTCGTTGTCGATATGCAGCACGTCGAACACGCCGGGTGGAATACCGGCGGCGTCCAGCACGTCCTTCATCGCATCGGCGCAGCGCGGCACGTTGCTGGCGTGTTTGAGCAGCGCGACATTGCCGGCCATCAGACCAGGGGCGAGGAAACGAAATGCCTGCCACAGCGGAAAATTCCACGGCATCACCGCAAACACGCAGCCCAGCGGTTCGTAGCGCACATAGCTGGACTGCGCTTCGGTCGGGATATCGCGCGGTGCCAGGTATTCGGCTGCATGTTCGGCGTAATAGGCGCAGCCCTGCGCGCACTTGTCGACCTCGGCCAGCGCCTCGTGGCGCAGCTTGCCCATCTCGGCGGTCATGATGCGCTGCAGGTCGTCGCGCCGCCGGGTCAGCTCTTCGCCGACCCGGCGCAGCAGCGCGCCGCGCTCGGCCAACGGCAGCGCCGCCCATTGCGGAAATGCCTTGGCGGAAGCAGCCAGACGCGCCTCGATGGCGGCGGCGTCCAGGGTGTGCTGGGTATGTTCGACCTGGCCATTGGCCGGGTTGACGGTGTCGTAGGACATGACGGTCTCCTGTTACAGGCCCGCCATGCTAGTCGCCGGAAAGTTGCAGCCGCGTCACAACCGCTGCAAATCGCTGCAACGCTGTGTTTACCCGCACCGCGACGCAATGCCGCACCTCCATCGCACGGCTAGCGGCTAGCCGGCAGCCGGAACAACGCACCCGCACACGCTGATGAAAGCAGCCCTGCCCTGTCCCGACCGTCCCACCGCACAAAAATGCTCTAGCATTCGGCACTTGGCAGCTTCATCCATTCACGGAAGACCACCACGATGCGCCGGGATCTGATTGTTCTAGTTGTACTTGGCATCGGCGCCGGCCTGCCGGGATGCGCCGTCCTGCAGGACATGCTGCACGGCCCGCGCCCCGGCCCGAACGGATTTGTCACCGTGAGCTGCACCAACACGCTGCCCAATCCCAGCCAACCCTGCGAGGAAGAGGCACTGCGTGCCTGCTCGGATACTGCCATCCGCCAATTCGTCACCGCGCACTCGTCGCCGAACATGGTCACGATCTATCCGAGCAAGCAGAAATCCAGGGACGACGGTAACAATAACGGCAAGAACAGGGACAAGGATCGCGCCGACGAACAACCCAGAGTCGAGCAACAGGGCTACGACATCAGCGCCGAGTATCAGTGCTACCTGACCAAGCCGCAGCCCTGGGACAGCGGGTACACGCCTCCGGCCAGGTAACAACGGCCGAGCCAACTGCCGTGCCCGGCGTCCGCTAGCCGCCGCAGGCATCTGCAAGCGGCTTGCAGCGGTCGTAAATGTCGGCTGCGTGGGCGTTCGCAGCCGTCTGGCCGCCGCTTGTTGCGATGCATTCGCCACCCCCATGTTGGTGCCTGCTCAGGAAGCAGCTTGCAGCGCCAGTTGCGCATCGCGCTGACGGCGTCTTTCGCCGCGCGCCAGCAGCCACCAGCCGATCGCTGCGGCGATCGACACCGCCAGCACCATCAGCGTGGCCAGTGCGTTGACCTTGGGGCTGATGCCCAGCCGCACCGAGGCAAACACCTTGATCGGCAAGGTGGTCGAACTGGGCCCAGCCAGAAAGCTGGCGATCACCACGTCGTCCAGCGACAGCGTGAACGCGAGCAGCCAGCCCGATGCCAATGCGGGGGCGATGATCGGCAAGGTGATCAGCAAGAACACCTTCAGCGGTGTCGCGCCCAGATCCATCGCCGCCTCTTCCAGCGAGCGATCCAGTTCCTGCAGGCGCGAGGAAATCACCACCGTCACGAACGAGACGGTGAAGGTGACATGCGCCGCCCAGATCGCCACCGCGCCACGCGGTGCGATCCCGAGTACACCGCCCATCGAGACCAGCAACAACAGGATCGACAGGCCGATGATCACTTCCGGCATCACCAGCGGCGCGGTGATCAACGCGCCGAACAGGGTCTTGCCGGGGAAACGCCGCATGCGCACCATCGCCAGCGCCGCCATCGTCCCTAGCACCGTCGATGCACAGGCGGTCCAGAACGCGACTTGCAGACTGACCCAGGCCGCCTCCAGCAACTGGCGATCGCGCAGCAATTCGCCATACCAGTGCGTGGAAAAGCCGCCCCACACCATCGCCAGCCGCGAGGCGTTGAACGAGTAGACCATCAGCAACAGGATCGGCAGATACAGAAAGCCGAAGCCCAGCGCGAGGACACTGCCACCCAGCACGCGACCACCGCGCGAGGCGCGCATCATGTCAGCCGCCCTTCCAGCTCGCGCTGCTGATAACGGTGGAAGAGCACGATCGGCGCCAGCAACAGCAGCAACATCACCGTGGCCACCGCAGCGGCCACCGGCCAATCGCGATTGTTGAAGAACTCGCCCCACAGCACGCGGCCGATCATCAAGGTGTCCGGCCCGCCCAGCATTTCCGGAATCACGAATTCGCCCACCGCCGGAATCATCACCAGCATGCAGCCGGCCACGATGCCGTTACGCGACAGTGGCAAGGTGATGCGCACGAACGCCTGCCACGGCCGCGCGCCCAGGTCGTAGGCGGCTTCGAGCAGGCGCCGATCGTGCTTGACCAGGTTGGCATACAACGGCAGCACCATGAACGGCAGATAGCAGTACACGATGCCGATGTAGGCGGCGAGCGGTGTGTACAGCAACTGCAAGGGCTGGCGGATCACCCCCAGCGCCAGCAACGCCTGATTGAGCAAGCCGTTGCCGTCGAGGATGCCGATCCAGGCGTAGACGCGGATCAGGAACGAGGTCCACGATGGCAGCACCACCAGCATCATCGCCACATTACGCGTGGCCAGCGGCAGACGCGCGATCACATAGGCCATCGGGTAGCCGATCAACAGCGCAAACACGGTGGACAGCGCCGCGATCCTGATCGAACTCGCATACGCCGCTACGTATTGGCTGTCGCGCAGCATGACCAGATAATTGCCCAGGTGCAGCTTGAGGCTCACCGCCCCATCGGCGGCAACGGCGAACAGCGGCGTGTACGGCGGCATCGCGGTGGCGCGCTCGGCGAAGGAGATCTTCAGCACGATCAGGAACGGGATGGCGAAGAACACCAGCAGCCACAGAGACGGGGCGGCGATCACGCCCCAGCGCGCGCCCGGCAATGCGCGGATCCGGCGCCTCATGCGGTGAGCACCACGCCATCGTGCTCGCCCCAACTCAGCCATACGCCATCGCCCCAGCTCAGCGCTTCGCTGGCCCAGCGCTGACGATTGGCGAAGTTGGCCATCAGCTTGAAACCGCCGGGCAGGCGCACGTGGTAGACCGAATGGCTGCCGAAATAGGCGATGTCCTCGATCACGCCCTGCGCCTTGTTGCAGGCCTGGGCGGGCTCGTCCTTGCCGATGACGAGCTTTTCCGGGCGCAGCGCGAATGTCACCGCCTGCCCTTCGAAACCGGTGATGCCGTGGCCGATCCGGATGCTGGCGTCGAAGGCGGACGCCTTCAGGCCAACGTAATCCGGCTTGTCCTCGACGATGACTGCGTCGATCAGATTGACCGAGCCGATGAATTCGGCGGCGAACCGGTTGGCCGGTTGCTCGTAGATTTCGTCTGGCGTGCCGACCTGCTGGATCCAACCCTGGTCCATCAACGCGATGCGGGTAGCCATGCTCATGGCCTCTTCCTGATCATGGGTGACCATGACGCAGGTGACGCCGGATGTCTCGATGATGTTGACCAGTTCCAGCTGCATCTGCGCGCGCAGCTTCTTGTCCAGCGCGCCCATCGGTTCGTCCAGCAGCAGCAGCTTGGGCCGCTTGGCCAGCGAGCGCGCCAACGCCACGCGTTGCTGCTGCCCGCCGGACAATTGATGCGGCTTGCGCCGGGCCAGGCTGCCAAGCTGCACCAGCTCCAGCATCTGGCCCACGCGCGCTGCGATCGCCGCCTTGGACAAGGCTTCCTGCCTCAGTCCAAAGGCGATGTTCTGCTCCACGCTCATATGCGGAAACAACGCATACGACTGGAACATCATGTTGATCGGGCGTTCGTACGGCGGCAACGTGTCGATCGGCTGGCCATCGAGCACGATGCGGCCCTTGGTCGGCCGCTCGAAACCGGCCAGGCAGCGCAGCAAGGTGGACTTGCCGCTGCCCGAACCGCCCAGCAGCGCGAAAATCTCGCCCTTGCGGATCTGCAGGCTGACCTCGTCGACCGCGACAACGCCATCGAATTCCTTGCGGACCTCGCTGATGCTCAAGTAGGCGTTGTCGCCACAAGAAAGCGGCGCCGGCGCGGCCTCGGTAACTGCCATGAACCCTCTCGATGGCCAAGCATGGCCCAGCAACGACTGTGCACCTCCAGACGCTGGCACCGCCAGTGCTCGATACGAGATCCAGCACCCGTCCCTTTCAGTTCAAGCGCATCGTCTGCAGCAAACCGGCGACGACCTGCCACATCGGGTGACTACCGGTCGGCACAGGCCCCGCAGCAGCGCAGCGTCTGCAGCAGGAAGACACCCTACCGCGACCGGGGCACAGACGCCCGCCGCGACGGGTACCGATCAGCGTGCCTGCCGCACCGGCGCGCTCCATCCCAGACCCAGGCTCTTCTGCAGCGCAACGTAATTCACCAGCAACTGCACCTGCGCCTGCGCGGCGGCGTCCTGCGCGGACAGTTGCTGGCGTTGCACGTCGAGCAGATCGATCGACGAGGTGGCTCCGGCATCGCGCCGCTGTTGCATCAGCCCGGCCGAACGCGTGGCCGAGGCTTCGGCCTGGCGTGCCACCACCAGCTGCTTGCGCGCCGAGCCGAAGCGCGCCAATGCCGAATTGGCATCCTGCAACGCAGCCAGCACCGCCCCCTCGTACGCCGCCTCGCGGCCGGCGTTGCCGGCCCGTGCCTGCTCCACCTGCGCCTTGGTGCGGCCGAAGTCGAAGATCGACCAGCGCAGCATCGGCACCGCCAGTGTGGTCAAGGCGTCGGAATTGAAATCGCTGGGCGAGCCGGCGACCCAGCTCAGGCCGCCCAACAGGCTCACCTGCGGGAAATACCCGTTCAATGCCTCGCCGATCTGCGCGCTGGAGGCAGCCAGCTCGCGCTCGGCCTTGCGCACATCGGGGCGGCGACGGATCAAGGCGCCGGCATCGTCCACACGTACCTGCGCGGGCAGCATCGGCAACGGCCGCGGCGCGCTCAACTGCGCATCCAGCGCACCAGGCTCGCGCCCCACCATCAGCGCCAGCTGGTCCAGCGCTTCCTGCGACTGCATTTCCAGCGGCAGGCGCTGCGCCTGTTGCTGCTGCACTTGCGTGGCGATCTGTTCGACCTGCAGGTCCGAGGCCGCACCACGTTCGCGGCGCTGCTGGGTCAGGCGCAAGGTCTGCCCGATCTTGTCCAGATTTGCATCGGCAATTGCCAGCCGCGCCTGCAAGCCGCGGTAGTTGAGGTACACCTGCCCCACTTCGGCCGCCAGCTGCACCTGCGCATCGGCCAGCTCGGCTTCCGAGGCCTGCGCCTGTGCCAGGGCGCCTTCGGCGGCGCGACGGCGGCGGCCGAAGACATCCAGCTCCCAGCTGGCATCGAAACCGGCGCTGTAGATCTGGGTCTTTTCCAGATCCAGCGCCTCGCTGCCCTGTGCCGGTGGCTGCCCATTCTGACTGTTCTGCAAGCCGCCCAGCGTATCGACGATGGTCTGCGGCGGCTCGGCATACGCATACATCGCACTGGCGTTGAGCTTGGGCAGGCGCTCGGCACGGCGCTGGCTGGCCAGTGCGCGATTGGCGCGCAACCGCGCCTGCGCCGCACGCAGGTTGGGACTGTCGGCCAGGGCCTGGGTGACCAGCCGGGTGAGGGTCGGATCCTGCAGTTCCTCCCACCAATGATTCAATGGCGCGGCGGCGACCACGTCGGCGCCAGCTGCGCGATGCAACGCCGGCGCCTGCACCGCCGCGTCGGCCACTGTCGGGGGCTTGGTGTAGTTGGGGCCGAGCATGCAGCCGCCGAGCAGGACCACGCTCAGTGTCGCGGCCAGGGACATGCGGATCGGGCGCATGGAATCAGTGCATTGCAAGGTGCGCCCCCTTGGGTAACGGCTTGAGCAAAAAGGCCAGCGGAATCGTGCAGACCACGATCACGCCGAAAATCCAGAACAGATCGCTATAGGTCATCACCAGCGCCTGCTGCTGTACCAGGCGCGCCAGCTGCGCGACCGAGCGAATGGCCGCCTCGCCGCCGGCGCTGCCCTGCATCTGCATGGTCAGGCCGGACAGAAAATCCTGCGCGCGCGAGGAATTTGCAGTGATCGCGCTGCCGATGGTTTCGGTGTGGAAGGTCATGCGGCGCTCCTGAAAGGTGGAGATCAGCGCAAGCCCGACCGAGCCGCCGAGGTTGCGGCCGGCGTTGAACAGGCCTGACGCATCGCCGGCCAATTCGGGCGGTACCGAGGAGATGGCCGCCTGGTTCAACGACATCATCGCCAGCGCCAGGCCGCAGCCCTGCAACAACTGGCCGGCGACGAAATGCGTGCCGACCGTGTCGGCGGTCAGCGACAGATTGACGAAGCACGCCGCGGCAAAACAGATCAGCCCGGCAATCACCAGGATGCGCACGTCCACCACCTCCAGCAGCTTGGGCATCATCGGCATCAGCAGCACGGTCGGCAGCCCGGACAGCAGCAGCACATAGCCGGCCTGCTCGGTGTTGTAGCCGGAGATCACCGCCAGGAACTGCGGGATCATGTACATGACGCCGAACAGGATCATGCCCACCGCCATGATCATGACGAACACCGCGCCGAAGCTGCGATGCAGCAGCAGCGACAGCCGGATCACCGGCGCGCGGCGACGAAATTGCGAAATCACCAATGCGATGAAGCCGCTCAGCGCGATCACGCTCAGCGTGTTGATCTCGCTGGATTCGAACCAGCGCTCGCGCTGGCCTTCTTCCAGCACCACGGTGAGTCCGCCCAGACCGGCGGTCAGACCGTAGATGCCCAGCCAGTCGGCATTGAGCAGGCCGGCCCAATCGCCTTTTTCATGCTTGAGGCCAAGCAGCAGCAAGGCCACCAGGCCCACGCAGATCGGCACGTTGATGAAGAAGGCGTAGTGCCAGCTGACGTTTTCGGTGAGCCAGCCGCCGAGCAGCGGGCCGATCACCGGGCCCATGATCACGGTCATACCGAACAGTGCGGTGCCCATGGTCTGCTGACTGGGCGGCAGGCGCGTGGCGACGATGGTCAGCGCGGTCGGAATCAGCGCGCCACCCGCCAAACCCTGCCCAACGCGGCCGATGATCATCATCGTCAACGAGGTGGACAGTCCGCACACCACCGAAAAGGCGGTGAACATCACTGCGCAGATCAGCAGGAAATTGCGCAGGCCCAGCGTGCGCACGAACCAGCCGGTCAGCGGGATCATGATGATCTCGGCAACCAGATACGCGGTGGAGATCCAGGTGCCTTCCGTGCCGCTGGCGCCGACCTCGCCCTGGATCGTGGGCAGCGCCGCATTGACGATGGAGATGTCCAGCGTCGCCATGAACGAACCGATGGTGCCGGCCAGCACCGCCAGCCATGCGCCCGGCTCGGCCTTCTCGCGCTGCGCGCTGCCGCCGGCACGCTGGCCGGTGGCTGCCGTTGCATTCATCGCGCGCGCTCCTGCGCCTGCACGCGATCGGATTCCTCCTCGGCCCGTTGCTTGGCGTTCTTGGCCGAGCGCGTGTCCACGGTGACCTCAACCGACATGCCCGGCACCAGCACCTTGCGCGCCTCGTCGCCGGCCAGCACGCGGATGCGCACCGGCACGCGCTGCACCACCTTGGTGAAGTTGCCGGTGGCATTTTCCGGCGGCAACAGTGCGAACTGCGAGCCGGTACCGGGCGACAGGCTCTCGACCTTGCCGTGCAGCTTGACGCCCGACAAGGCATCGACCTCGATCTCGGCCGGCTGGCCGGGACGCATCAGGCCGACCTGGGTTTCCTTGAAATTGGCGATCAGGTAAAGCGATTCCTGCGGCACGATGGTCATGGTGCGGGTACCCGCCCCGAGAAACTGACCGACCTGCACCGTCTTGTCGCCGACGCGGCCGTGGATGCGGCTGGTCAACAGGGTGTCTTCCACCGCCACGCGGGCCTGGTCGGCATCGGCGGTGGCTTGCTTGAGGCCGGCCTGGGCCTGTTCCAGCTGCGCGTTGCTGGCCAAAATCTGGCTCTGCGCACCCTTGGCCTGCGCCTGCGCGGCCTCGTGCTGGGCACGTGCGCGTTGCAGTTCGTGCTGCAGACTTTCCTGATGCTCGTGCGTGTCGGCGCCAGAGGCGGCCAACGGGGCGAAGCGCTTCACTTCGGCCTGAGCGAACCTCAGGCTTGCCGCCGCCGAGGTCACCTGGCTGCGTGCCTGCACCAGCGCCGACTCCTGACCGGACACATTGGCGGTGGCCGCGGCGATATCGGCCTGGCGCGCGGCGATCGCGGCTTCGGCCTGCTGCAGGGTCGCCTGATAGGTGCGCCCATCGATCTGCAGCAGCGGTTGGCCGGCTTCCACGATCTGGTTGTCGCCCACCATCACCTTGGTCACGTAGCCGCTGACCCGCGGCGCCACGGCCACCGAATCGGCCTGCAGGTAGGCATTGTTGGTGTCCTGCATGTAGCGGCCCTTGATCAGGTAGTAGGCCAGCCAGATCACCAGCAGCACCAGCACCAGCACCCCGATCACGATCAGCGTCCATTTGACCTTGGGATTCTTCAACGGCGAGGGCTTGGGCGGCTCCTGCTCGTCGTGCGCGCCGGTGGCTTGCGCATCCGTGCCCGAAGGCTGGCCGTCGTTGGACTGCTGGTCGTGGTTGCTCAAGGTGAGGCGTCCTGTGTCGTGGGCGAGGCGCGCGCGACGACGTGCCGCATCAGCGGCCCGGCGAAGGCGGCACAACCATACAATTATTTGAACCGTCCGGTACAGATTGCGTGACGACCGCAGTCAGCGTGCGCTATGACGAAGAGCGGCTGACAACACCTAGCGAGCAGTCGTCAGGGGTGCAGACGGCGCGCTCAGAACCGGAGTACGAGTGGGACATGCCGATCCCGCGCACCGGCCGCGCGCGCCTGGCGGCTGCGCAGTGGTCTTGTTAGGCGCTCTTATGAGCGGGCGCCTGGCAGGCGCCGTACAGGGCTGCAGGAACAACTGCGGCCGTCAGCGGCCGGTCTTGATCTCGGTCCACAGCCGCGTATACAGGCGATCCACCTCGGGCGGATTGATCGCATAGGTGAACATCTTGGCGGTCACCTGCGGCGGCGGGTAGATGGTGGGGTCGTTGCGGATCGCCGCGTCCACCAGCGGCGTGGCGGTGCGCACCGGGTTGGCGTAGTGGATGAAGTTGCTGTTGGCCGCGGCGACATCCGGCTTCAACAGATAATTGATGAAGGCATAGGCGTTGTGGGGATGTCTGGCGTCCTTGGGAATGGCCAGCATGTCAAACCACTGCGGCGCGCCCTCCTTCGGAATCGCATACGCCACCTTGATGCCGTTGCCGGCTTCCACCGCACGGTCGCGCGCCTGGATGACGTCGCCCGACCAGCCCACCGCCAGGCAGGTGTTGCCGTTGGCCAGCGAGGTCACGTACTGGCTGGAATGAAAGTTCTGCACATACGGGCGGATCGTCTTGATCAGCGCGGCGGCCTTCTCGATCTCGGCCGGCACGCTGCTGTGCGGATCCAGGCCCAGATAATTGAGCGCAATGGGAATCAGATCCGAGGGCGTATCCAGCATGGTCACGCCGCAGTCCTGCAATTTGGACAGGTTTTCCGGCTTGAACACCAGATCCCAGCTGTCGGCGACCTCGGTGCTGCCGAAGATGGCCTTGAGCTTGTCCACGTTGTAGCCGATGCCGGTGGTGCCGATCATGTATGGCACGCCATAAACGTTGCCCGGATCCTGCGCGGCGATGCGCCGCATGATGTCCGGGTCCAGATTGGCCAGATTGGGGATCTTGGCCTTGTCCAGCGGCAGGAACACGCCGGCCTGGATCTGCCGGCCGAAGAAGTTGAGCGTGGGCACCACCACATCGTAATCGCTGCCACCGGCGAGCAGCTTGGTTTCCACCATCTCGTCACTGTCGAAGACGTCGTAGGTGACCTGGATGCCGGTGCGTTTTTCGAATGCGGGAATGGTGTCTTCGGCGATGTAGTCCGAATAGTTGTAGACATTGAGCACCTTTGCCTGCGCGTCGGCACTGCCGGGTGCATTGCTGCCACCGCAGGCGGCCAGCAACGTGGTGGACAGCGTCAGGGCAAGCAGTCGCAGCGTCATGCGGGTCTCCAGAGCAGCGCGATCAGGGCGTCCGGGATGCGGCCGGTCGAAGGGCCAGCCTACCCATGGTGGTTGTGTTTGCACAGCGCGGCGTGGCGGAAACCAACCGTATGCACCCGCTGGCCGGCGCGGCAGGTGCCGCAATCGCCTCTGCCGGCCGCACTCGCGAGTACGCGACCGGCAAAGCTTGACGTGCGCCGGCAGGCTTACCCCGCACCGATGCCCAGCGCCTGCGCAGTATCGTCCAGCGCCGCCCAGGCCTTGTCGAACAGCTCATCGACCTGTGCGTGGGTGATGATCAATGGCGGCGACAGCAGCATCGCGTCGTAGGTGGCACGCAGGATCAGCCCGCGCCGCAGCGCGAAATCGCGGCACAGCGCACCGATCCGACCGCGTTCGGGAAAATAGGCCCCGCGCCGGCGTTTGTCCGGCACCAGTTCCAGTGCCCCGACCAGGCCGGCGATACGCGCCTCGCCGACCAGCCGGTGCTCGCCCAGCTCGGCCCAGCGTTGCGCCAGGTACGGCGCGATCCGGGTACGCGCGGTGTCCACGATGCCTTCGTCCTGCAGCAGGCGCAGGTTCTCCAGCGCCACCGCCGCGCAGACCGGATGCCCCGCATAGGTGCCGCCGTGCGCCAGCTCGCCCCCCTGCGCCTTGAGCACGCCGGCCACGCGATCGTTGAACATCGCTGCCGCCAACGGGATATAACCGGAGGTGATGCCCTTGGCCAGCGTCATCACGTCGGGCTGGAAGCCGAAATAATCCGCACCGAACCAGGCACCGGTACGCCCGAACCCGCAGATCACCTCGTCGGCCACCAGCAGCACGTCGTAGCGCCGGCAGATGCGCTCGATTTCCGGCCAGTAGCTGCGCGGCGGGATGTACACCCCGATCGCGCCCATGATCGGTTCACCGATGAAGGCCGCCACGTTCTCTGGGCCGAGTTGCAGAATCTTGTCTTCCAGGCGCTTGGCCGCCAGCAAGCCGTACTCCTCTGGATCCATCTCCCCGCCATCGCCGAAGTGATACGGCGGCGCGATGTGGTAGATATCCGGAATCGGCAGGCCACCCTGCCTGTGCATGCCGCGCATGCCGCCCAGGCTGGCACCGGCCATGGTGGTGCCGTGGTAACCATCATGACGGCCGATGAAGATGCGTTTTTCCGGCTGCCCCTGCACCGCCCAGAAATGCCGCACCAGCCGCAGGATGGTGTCGTTGGCCTCCGACCCGGAGTTGGCGAAGAACGCGTGGTTCAGATCGCCCGGTGTCAGCTCCGCCAGCTTGGCGGCCAGATGGATGGTGGGCTCGGTGGTGCACTGGAAGAAGCTGTTGTAGTACGCCAGCTGTTCCATCTGGCGTGCCGCCGCCTGTGCCAGCTCGGTGCGCCCGTAGCCGACATTCACGCACCACAAGCCGCCGAACGCATCCAGCAACTTGTTGCCCTGCGCGTCCCAGACATACACGCCCTCGCCACGGGTCAGGATGCGCGTGCCCTTTTCGGCCAGTGCCGCGTTGTCGTTGAACGGATGCAGGTGATGGGCGGCATCGAGTTGCTGCAAGGTTTCCAACACAGTGGGGTGCACGGCTTGCTCCGGAAGGTGGCTCACGCCAGTGGCGCGAATGCAGTGGCGTTACGAAAGGCAGCTGGCGCAAAACGCATCGGACGCAAGCAATGCACGTGAGTCTGGACCATGGCCAGACGACCTGCCCTCATCCGCCCTTTGGGCCCCTTCTCCTGAGGGGAGAAGGGAGCGGCGCGGCACGCTGTGCCGAGCGCAGACGCCTCACACATTCAACAACAGGAACTCCCGCTCCCACGAACTGATCACCCGGAAGAACGTTTCGTATTCCTTGCGCTTGACCGAGATGTAGGCGCGCACGAAGCGACGCCCCAGCATTTCCTGCAAGGCCTCGCAGCCCTCCAGCCCATCCAGCGCCTCGCCCAACGAGCGCGGCAGATCGTAGCCCTGCTCCTTGCCGTTGCTGCTGATCGGCGCGGTCGGTTCGAGCTTTTCGCGGATGCCGAGCAAGCCGCAGGCCAGGGTCGCCGCCATCGCCAGGTACGGATTGGCGTCGGAGCCGGCAAAGCGGCTTTCCACCCGCATGTTCTGCGGCACATCGATCGGCACCCGCAGCCCGCAGGTGCGATTGTCGAAGCCCCACAGCACATTGCTCGGCGACACCTCGCCGAACATCAGCCGCCGGTAGGAATTGACGTTGGGTGCCAGGAGCCCCATCGCCATCGGAATGTATTTCTGCAGGCCACCGAGATAGTGCGCAAAGGTGTCGCTGAAGCCGCCTTCGCGTTTGCCGCTGAACACGTTCTTGCCGGTGCCGGCATGCAGCAGGCTCTGATGGATATGCATCGCACTGCCCGGCTCGGTCTCCATCGGCTTGGCCAGAAACGTCGCATACACGCCATGCCGCAGCGCGGCCTCGCGCATGGTGCGCTTGAACAGGAACACCTGATCGGCGCGCGAGAGCGCATCGGCGTGGGTGAAGTTGACCTCCAGCTGCGCGGCGCCGGATTCGTGGATCAGCGTATCCACGTCCAGTTCCATCGCATCGCAGTAGTCGTACATCAGGTCCAGGATCGGGTCGAACTCGTTGACCGCATCGATCGAATACGACTGCCGCGCAGTCTCCGGCCGACCCGAGCGCCCGGCCGGCGGCAACAACGGAAAGTCCGGGTCGGTGTTCTTCTGCACCAGGAAGAATTCCAGCTCCGGCGCCACCACCGGTTGCAGCCTGGCCTCGGCATACGCGTCCAGCACCCGCCGCAGCACATTGCGCGGGGCAAGCTCATGCGGTTGCCCGTCCTTGGTGTAGCAATCGTGGATGACCTGCGCGGTGGGGTCGGCCGCCCACGGCACCATGCGCACGGTGGACGCATCCGGGCGCAGATGCATGTCCGAATCCGATGGCGAGGTCAGCTCGTCGTAATCGTCCGGGACATCGCCGGTGACGGTGGTGGCGAAGATGCCTTCCGGCAGGCGGGTGCCATAGTCGTGCGAGAACTTGTCCGCCGGGATGATCTTGCCCCGTGCGTTGCCGGTGATGTCCGGCACCAGGCATTCGACCTCGGTGATGTGGCGCTCCTTGAGCCAGCGGCGCAGCGCGCTCTCGGGCTGTTTGGGCCTGGAGATGCGCGAACGTGTGCGGATGGACATGCAACCTCACTGACCGCGTCGGGCGGCATACTGGCGACAGGCCTCGCCGAAGGCCTGAAAGATGGCACGGTAAAACGGATGCTGCGTGACACGCCACTCAGGATGCCACTGCACCGCGAGCAGAAAGCCCGGCCCGGAGCCGCGAAAGGCTTCGATCAGGCCATCCGGCGCGGTGGCTTCGATCGCCAAGCCGTCGGCCAAGCGCGCAATGCCCTGCCCGTGCAGCGAGTTCACCGCGACCTGCGCGCTGCCGCTCATGCTTGCCAGCAGGCCGCCGGCATGCAGCTGCACAGGATGCGCCGGGCCGTACTGCGTGTCCAGCGGCGCGGCACGGTCTTCGCGGTGATCAAGCAGACCGGGCACGTCATGCACGCGTTGGTGCAGGCGCCCGCCCAGCGCCACGTTGACCTCCTGCAGCCCGCGGCAGATCGCCAGCACCGGCAGGCCACGCGCAAGTGCCTGCGGAATCAGCCCCAGGCTGGTGGCATCGCGCGCCGGGTCGTGCGGATTGCCCTCCCAGCTCGGCTCGTCGCTGTAGTGATGCGGCTCGACATTGCTCACCGCACCGGTCAGCAACAGGCCATCCAGGCGATCCAGCCAGGCGCGCGCATCCAGCGTGGGTTGCAGGCTCGGCAACAGCACCGGCATTGCGCCGGCCGCGTCCACCACCGCGCGGATGTACTTCTCGCCGGTGGCCAGAAACGGATGCGGCCCTTGCTGGATGCGATCGGTCGGCAACCCGACCAGTGGAACGACAGCCATGCGGATCTCCCGGTTGAACGCTGCTGCATCACGCGCGCGCTCGCCATCAGGCCAAGCGTGGGCAGTGTGCGCGCCACCTATCGGCGCGCTGCTGGCGTCTTGCGCGTCACCTGCATCCCTCCGACCGCGACGACGCGTCAGCGTGTGTTCGCCATGGGTCGATGGGGTGCGTCGAGGATGCCTGCGAACTTACCGTGCGGCCACCAGCATTGCCAGGGGCGACAGGCGCACGCCGCGAAAGATCACCTGTGCTTTGCTAGTCTGAGCGGCGACCTTGCAGGTGGTGCCCATGGCTTCCGAGAACTCCGTCGCGTGCTTGCCCGCCGCCGATGCCGCCACGCTGGCGCGTATCGATGGCTGCGAAGCGGTCGATCTGCTGTTGCCCGACACCAATGGCGTGCTGCGCGGCAAACGTGTGACAGCCGAGGTCCTGGGCAAGGTCTATCGCGATGGCGTGTGCCTGCCGATGTCGCTGATCGCCACCGACATCACCGGCAACACCGTCGAGGAAACCGGGCTGGGCTATGCGATCGGCGATGCCGATCGCGTCTGCCGGCCCATCGCAGGTTCGCTGCGCCCCGTGCCGTGGGCACCGCGGCCGATGGCGCAGCTGCTGCTGGCGATGCATCAGCCGGACGGCGGCGTGTTCGAGGTCGCACCGCGTGCGGTATTGCAGCGCGTGCTGCACGGCTTTGCCGCAGTCGGCCTGACCCCGGTCATTGCAGTGGAACTGGAGTTCTACCTGTTCGATGCGGTACCCGATGCGCAAGGACGCCCGCAGACGCCGCGCGATCCGCAGACCGGTGAGCGCAGCGACAGCACCCAGGTGTATTCGCTGCAGGACCTGGACGACCAGCGTGCGTTTACCGATGCGGTGACTGCCGCCTGCCGCCTGCAAGGCATCCCGGCCGACACCGCCGTGGCCGAATATGCGCCCGGCCAGTTCGAAATCAACCTGCAGCATCGCACCGATGCAGTGGCCGCCTGCGATGAGGCGATCCTGCTCAAGCGCACCATCAAGGCGATCGCGCAACAGCAGGGCAAGCTCGCAAGCTTCATGGCCAAGCCGTTTCCCGGCCAGGCCGGCAGCGGCCTGCACCTGCACGTGAGCCTGCTCGATATCGACGGGCACAATGTATTTGCCGGCAGCGTCGATGCACCCGCCAACCGCCTGCGCCATGCCATCGCCGGCCTGCAGCGGCACGCCGATGCCTCGCTGCTGCTGTTCGCGCCGCACGCCAACAGTTACCGCAGGTTCGTCAGCAACGCCTTCGTGCCGCTGGATGCGAGCTGGGGTTTCAACAACCGCACCGTGGCGCTGCGCATCCCGCATAGCGATGCCCGCAATATCCGCATCGAACATCGCATCGCCGGCGCCGATGCCAACCCGTACCTGGCCGCCGCTGCCGTGCTCGCCGCCCTGCTGGACGGCCTGCAACATCCCGGCGAGCCTAGCGCGCCAGTCACCGGCAATGCCTACGCGCAATCGGTCTTCCGGCCGCGTACCTGGCAGGCCGCGGTGGATGCATTCGGCGCCAGCGACTTTGTCGGCACGCAGTTCGGCAGCCAGTTCCAGCACGTGTTCGGACGGCAGAAACAACGCGAGCTGCTCGATTACCAGGCGCTGGTGCCGGATCTGGACTACGCCCGGTACCTGCGGATCGTGTGATGAACGGCGCGGCCACATCGCTACGGCCTGCCGATCCGCGGGGCAATGGCTATCCCGACAGCTGGTACGCTCGCAGCACGCCGGCCTTGCCGGAGCAACCGCACCTGCAGGGCGCCCAACGTGCCGATGTCTGCATCCTCGGCGCCGGCTACACCGGCCTCACCGCCGCGCTTGCCCTGGCCGAGGCCGGTTACCAGGTCATCGTGCTGGAAGCCAGGCGCGTCGGCTGGGGCGCCTCCGGACGCAATGGCGGCCAGGCCATCGTCGGCTACGGCTGCGAGCAGGAAACCCTGGAAGCGCTGGTCGGCGATGCCGACGCGCGGCTGCTGTTCGACTTCTCGCGCGACGGCATGCGCTTGCTGCGCGCGCGCATCGCACGCCACGCCATCGCCTGCGACTGGCGTGACGGCCACGCCCACGTGCCACTGAAACCGCGCCAGGTGCGGGCCCTGCAGCACGGCATCGTGCGCATGGCCGAGCGCTACGACTATCGGTTGGAATGGTGGGACCGCGCGCAGACGCGGCAAGTGCTGGACAGCCCGCTCTACCTGGGTGCGATGTTCGACCCGGCCAGCGGCCATCTGCATCCGCTGGCCTATGCACTGGGCCTGGCACGCGCAGCGCTGGCGGCAGGCGTACGCATCCACGAGGGCTCGGCGGTTACCCGGCTGGAACACGGCGAGCGCGTGACGATGCAGACCGACCAGGGCAGCGTCAGTGCCGAGTTCGGCGTGATCGCCGGAAACGCCCTGCTGCACGACGTTGCCACAGCGCTGGAACGCCGCATCATGCCGGTCGGCACCTATGTCGGCGCGACGCCGCCGTTGGGCCAGGCCCGCGCGCGCGCGCTGATCGCCAACGGCATGGCGGTCGCCGACACCAACCGGGCACTGGACTATTACCGGCTCAGCGCCGACCACCGGCTGCTGTTCGGCGGACGCGCCAGTTATTCCGCGCGTCCGCCGCCCGGCCTGGATCGGCTGATGACCCGACGCATGCACACGGTCTTCCCGCAGCTGCACGACGTGCCGCTGGAAACACTGTGGGGCGGCGACGTGGACATCTCGCGCAATCGCGCCCCGCATTGGGGCCGGCTGGCGTCCAACGTCTATTTCGCCCAGGGATTCTCCGGGCATGGCGTCGCCGCCACCGGCCTGGCCGGCCAGGTCATCGCCGAGGCCATCGCCGGCCAGAGCCGACGGCTGGATGTGTTCGCGCGCATTCGGCATCGGCCTTTTCCCGGTGGGCGCCTGCTGCGCACGCCGCTGCTGGTGGCCGCGATGAGCTGGTACCGGTTACGCGATGCGTTGTGGTGAACCAACTGCTGTCTTGGACACGTTGAGACGCGGCGCTCAAGTTTTGGCGAGCAGGGCCGTTAGCGGGTAGGACGGTTCGATCCGCACGGCCAGCCGATGCCCCCAGGTACCCTACATCGCAATAGTGAAAGCGCAGTCCTGCCGCAACGCGTGTTGCTGGTGGAGAATTCGCGCACCTTCACCAGCATGCTGCGCGAAGCCATCGAGCAACGCGTGGAGCTGCCGGTCACGGTCGTGTCGACCCTGGCAGAAGCCGCCCGTGTGCTCGACGAAGAAGACGGCTGGTTTCTGGTTCTGACCGGCCTGGTGTTGGTGGATGGCGACCGCGACAAGGTCGTGGAATTTTTCCTCTCGCGCAAACTGCCCACCGTGGTGGTCAGCGGCGTCTACGACGAGGATCTGCGCCAGCGCGTGCTGCAGAAGCAGATCATCGACTACGTCCTCAAGAACGCGCCCGGCAGCATCGAATATCTGGCGTGGCTGGTGCAGCGCCTGGAGCGCAACCGCCGCATCGCGGCGCTGGTGGTGGACGATTCCTTGTCCGCCCGCACCTATGCGGCCGCGTTGCTGTCGATGTACGGCTACCGCGTGGTGCTGGCAGCGGACGGTGCAGCCGGCCTGCAGGCGATCGAGCGCGATCCCGATATCCGCCTGACCATCGTCGACCAGGAAATGCCCGGCATGGAAGGGGTGGAATTCACCCGCAGGCTGCGTGCGGTCCGTTCGCGCGACAAGGTCGCCGTGATCGGCATCTCCGGCAACAGCGACTCGTCGCTGATCCCGCGCTTCCTGAAAAATGGCGCCAACGATTTCCTGCGCAAGCCGTTTTCGCGCGAAGAGTTCTTCTGCCGCGTGTCGCAGAATGTGGACCAGCTGGAATTGATTGGCACGCTGCAGGACCTGGCCACTCGCGATTTCCTGACCGGCTTGCCCAACCGGCGCTATTTCCTCGAACAAAGCCAGCGGGTGATCCCGACCTTGATGTCGCAGGACCAGACGGTCACTGCGGCAATGCTGGACATCGACCATTTCAAGCACATCAACGACACCTGGGGCCACGAAGCTGGCGACCAGGCGCTGCGGGCAGTGGCCGCATCAGTCTCCAGTCACGCGCGGCCACAGGATCTGGTGGCACGTTTCGGCGGCGAAGAATTCTGCCTGCTGGTCCCTGGGCTGGATGCCGACAACGCCGCCAGTTACTTCGAAACCCTGCGCGAACGCATCAGCGCGCTGCGCGTGCGGATCGGCGACGAAACCCTCAGCATGACGGTGAGCATCGGCGTGTGCATCGCCACCGAAGACGGCCAGTCGCTGCACCATCTGCTGGGCGAAGCGGACAAGTATCTGTACCTGGCCAAGGCCGGTGGTCGCAACCAGGTACGTCTGGCCAACTGACTGCCGCAGGCTCGCGCGCTGCACGGCTGGCAGCGTGCCCGATCCGGCGCTATCGCCGGCAACACCGCATCGCCCAGCAGCGCGGACGCCGCCCGCGCGCCGCGGCCGGATTTGATCCAGATCAACGCGCTGGCGAGCGCGCGCGCCTATCGTGCCCTCATCGTAGGGAACAAGGGCGAACGATGGCTTTGCTGGTCTGGCAGGACGACCTCAACACCGGGATCGAAGTCATCGATCACCAACACCGGCGCATCGTGGAAATGATCAATCATCTGCATGCAGCGCAAGCCAGCCTGCAACGCCTGGCAGTGGCCGAGGTGATCGACGAATTGATCGACTACACGCTGTCGCACTTTGCCTTCGAAGAAGAACTGATGGAGGAAGCCGGCTACCCCTTCAGCCTGGCGCACAAGCGCGTGCACGAGGTCTTCGGCAAACGCGTCGGCGATTACCGGCTGCGGTTCCAGGCCGGCGAAGACGTCAGCGACGAACTCCGCAGCATGCTCTCGCGCTGGTTGTTCAACCACATCCGCGGCGACGACCAGGCCTATGCGCCGCAGGTGATCGCGCATCTGGACCAGTTCGCGCGCAGCCACCAGCACGGCAACTGGCTGGGACGCACGCTCAGGCGCCTGTTCCGCTAGCGCTCACGCCGGCACAGGCGCGTGCTTGCGCGCGACAGGCAGTGCCGGTAGCGCTCCATCGCGCAGGCACGTTCCCATGGATCGGCAGACCGGCACCGCCAACACGACGGTGCGTCAATGCACGCACGACCTGGACCAGGGCCCGAGCACCTCGTTCCGCGCAGACGCAGGCAGTTTCGTGGAAGCGCACCCGGGCGCGATCTGCCGTAGCGATGACGCGGTCCGCGCGTGCCTTCAAACGCCAGCTCGGCGACGCGATCTGCGGGCCACTACCAACGCCAGCAGGCTCAGCACCGCCGCACCGCCCAGGTAGTGCCCCACCGCCTGCACACCGTAGCGCGCGGCCAGTTGCGTGGCCACGTACGGCGCCGGTGCCGCGCCCAGAATGCTGGCCAGGTTGAACGACAGCGAGGCACCGGTGTAGCGCACTTCGGTGGGATACAACTCGGCCAGCAACGTGCCGCATGGGCCGTAGGTCAGGCCCATGAAGAAGAATCCCAGCCCCAAAAATGCCAGTACCTGCAGCGGGTGATTGGCCTGAAACAGCGGCGCGAATGCCAACCCGAACGCGACGATCGCAACACTGGCCAGCATCATCGCCAGCGGCGCGCCATGTCGGTCGCCGAACCTGGCCGAGAGCGGGATACCGATTGCGAAAAACACGATACCGGCCATCTGCAACAACAAGAACTGCTCCTTGTCGTAGCCCAAGGCCTTGGTGCCGTAGCCCAGCGCGAACACCGTCATCAGGTAGAACAGCACGAAGGTGGCGAACGCGCCCAGCGTGCCGCTGATCAGCGCCGGCCAGTGCTGCGAGATCACCGTACCCAAGGGCAGGCGCACACGCGTTTTGTGGTCCAGGGTCTTCTGGAAATCCGGCGTCTCGGTGATGCTCAGGCGCACCCACAGGCCGGTCAGCACCAGCAACGCGCTGGCCAGAAACGGTACCCGCCAGCCCCATTGCATGAACTGCGCATCGTCGAGTACCGCACCCATGCCGAGAAAGGTGCCGGTGGACAGCAGAAAGCCCAGCGGCGCACCCAGCTGCGGAAACATGCCGTACCACACGCGCTTGCCGGGCGGTGCATTTTCGGTGGCAAGCAGCACGGCCCCGCCCCACTCGCCGCCCAGGCCCAGGCCCTGGCCAAAGCGGCACAGCGCCAGCAGCGCAGGGGCGAACACGCCGATCTGGGCGTAGCTGGGCAGCAAGCCGATCGCCACGGTGGACAGGCCCATCGTCAGCAGCGCGGCCACCAGGGTGGCCTTGCGTCCGATCCGGTCGCCGAAATGGCCGAACACCGCCGAGCCCACCGGGCGCGCGACAAAGGCCACCGCAAAGGTCGCCAGCGACTGCAGCATCGCCGCACTGCCATCGCCCGCCGGAAAGAACAGCGTGGGGAACACCAGCACCGCAGCGGTGGCGTAGATATAGAAATCGAAGAACTCGATGGTGGTGCCGATCAGACTGGCGAACAGCACGCGCGCAGGCGAATTGATGGGAGCAGCAAGCGGCGCGGCGGCAGTCATCGTTGATCGGTATCCAGACAAGACAAGACGGCCGATTCTGGCAGATTGCAGCAACGGTTTGCGCAGACCAATCGACCTGCAAAAAGTTACAACCGTGACTGCTTGCCTTTGCAGGTATGACAGCCTCATGTCTTTCGGAATCTCGGTTGCTTTGGAGTCGCCGGACAGTGTTGATAGATTATTTGTAGAGCGAATGATCTGCGGCTTGGTTGCAGAGCCCTCGTCCGCCCACCACCGCAGGACACGCCGCAAGTACGTCCTTGTAGGCTCTTACGCGGCATCCATGCCGCGTAAGGTCCCGCGACGGTGGGCGGACAAGGACCAGTCGAGATGGTCGGTGTGCGCAATTAAGAGCAGTGCGGGATACGCGTTGTTCGGATCACGTTGCGCCCGATCAGCTTCTGATGCAGGCCGAGCAACAGGCAGGCTTTCAACACGCGACCTGCAAACGTCTCATCTTCCCACCGCAAGCCGAGAAGTAAGCTTTGAGGAGAACAGCCGACCAACTCTCTGGTGCGGTGTCCTTGCCGGTTGCGGGACCCTTGGCGGCATGGATGCTGCCAAGGAGCCTCCACGGACGGATTCACGGCGTGTCCCGCAAGCGGTGAGGACACCGCACGCTCGACCAACCAGGCTTTTGACTCAAGCGTTCGACTGCCTCCACAACAGCGCCACGATTCAAGAGCTCGGCCGGTCTTGGAGTGGCTGATAGATTGCTTGCAGAGCGTCGGGTCTGCGGCTTTGCTGCAAGGCTCTTGCCCGCCCACCATCGCAGGACACGCCGCAAGTACGTCCTTGTAGCATCCATGCCGCGTAAGAGCCCCGCGACGGTGGGCGGGCAAGGAGCCATCGAGATCGTCGGTGTATGTGGTTGCGAGTAGCGCATGGCGCGTGTCGTTCGGATCACGGTGCGTCCGACCAGCTTCCGGTGGGAGTGAAGCAGCCGGGAAGAACCAGCAAGTTGCTCAGTCGCCTTGGGGCGTTTGCGTCATTGCATGTTGCGCATGTGCTGCCAGCCCGACATCCGTCAGCACCGCGAGTTGGCGCTCGCCGCGGTCTTCCACCCGGATCCAGCCCGGACCAGGCTGACCGTCCAGACTGGCACTGCCCAGCCACGCCAGGGTGCGCAGCAGCACACTCATGCGCACGCCCAGTTGCTTGCACAGGCGCGCCAGCGACACGCCTTCGGGCGTATCGGCCAACGTGTGAAGCAACAACGCGGTGAGCTGCGGATCAGCGGACAAGCACTGCTCCGATGTCGCGCGGCGCCACATCTGCGGTTTCGGCGCGATGCGGCAGCACGATTACCGGAATCGACTTGGACGTCGGCGTACGCGCTTCGTCGGCAAAGCTGGACAGCGGCACCAACGCATTGGTTTCCGGGTAATACGCCGCCAGACAGCCGCGCGGAATGTTGTAGTCCACCAGCAGGAAGCGGCGCGCCTGGCGATGCACGCCGTCCTCGCACAGACTCTCCAGATCCACCCAATCGCCAGGCTTCATGTTCAACGCGGCGATGTCCGCACCATTGATGAAGAGCACCCGGCGCTCGCCGAACACGCCGCGATAGCGGTCGTCCAACCCGTAGATGGTGGTGTTGTATTGATCGTGCGAGCGTGTGGTGGCCAGCGTAAACACCATCTGCCCGGCGTGGCTGCGGCGTGCGCGATGGATCGGGTTGTCGGTCGGCACCGCGTGCGGTTTGAACACCGCGCGCTTTTCGGGCGTCACCCATTGCCGATCGCGCGCGGTGTTGGACAGGCGGAATCCGCCCGGCACGCGCACGCGCTGGTTGAAGTCGGCAAAATCGGGGAACACCTGAGCGATCAGGTCGCGAATGCGGTCGTAATCGCCCACCAGCCAACGCCAGCGGATCGCACTGCGCGTACCCAGCGTCGCCTCGGCCAGGCGCGCCACGATCGCCGGTTCGGACAGCAGCTCCGGCGAGGCCGGCGGGTTGATGCCGGCCGACAGGTGCACCATGCTCATCGAATCTTCCACCGTCACGCCTTGCGAGCCGGCGTGCTGGATGTCGATTTCGGTACGGCCCAGGCACGGCAGGATGAGCGCAGCGCGCCCATGCACCAGATGGCTGCGATTGAGTTTAGTGGTGACGTGCACGGTCAATTGGCAATTGCGCAGCGCGCGATGCGTGGCATCCGTATCCGGCGTGGCGGCGGCAAAGTTGCCGCCCATCGCAAAGAACACCTTGCCGCGCCCGTCCAGCATCGCCTCGATCGCACCGACGGTGTCGAAACCGTCTTCGCGCGGCGGCGCAAACCCGAACAGCGTCTGCAACTTGTCCAGGAAGGCGGCCGGCGGTTTTTCGTAGATCATCATCGTACGGTCGCCCTGCACGTTGCTGTGTCCGCGCACCGGGCACACGCCCGCACCGGGACGGCCCAGATGGCCGCGCAGCAACAGCAGGTTGGTGATCATGTGGATGGTGGCCACCGAATGCTTGTGCTGGGTGATGCCCATGCCCCAACAGGCGATCACGCGCCCGGCGTTGAGATAGAGTTCGCCGGCCTTGCGCAATGCCGCCTCGTCCAGCCCGGACTCTTCGACGATGGTGTCCCAGGATTCGCCGTGCACCTCGGCAGCAAAGGCGTCGAAGTTGGCGGTGTGGGCGTCGATGAATTCTAGATCCAGCAGGCGTGGCGTGCCATCGCGCTGGGCCTGTGCATCCCGCTCGAGCACATGCTTGATGATGCCCTTGACCGCGGCCAGATCGCCGCCGATCTTGAGCTGAAAATAATCCGAGGCGATGCGGGTGGAGCCGTTGTGCAGCATCTCCAGCTTGTCCTGCGGGTCGGCGAACTTTTCCAGGCCGCGCTCGCGCAGCGGATTGAATACCGCGATCGCCGCGCCGCGCTTGGAGGCCTGACGCAACTCGCCGAGCATGCGCGGGTGATTGGTGCCCGGATTCTGACCGAAGATGAAGATCGCATCGGCCAGTTCGAAATCGTGCAGCGACACCGTGCCCTTACCTACGCCGATCTGCGAACGCAGCGCAATGCCGGACGGCTCATGGCACATGTTGGAGCAGTCGGGGAAGTTGTTGGTGCCGAACTCGCGCACGAACAGTTGATACAGAAACGCCGCTTCGTTGCTGGTGCGCCCGGACGTGTAGAAGATCGCCTCGTCCGGCGACGCCAGCCCGTTGAGGTGCGCGGCGATCTGCGCAAACGCCTCGTCCCAGCTCACCGGCACATAATGATCGGTGGCGGCGTCGTAACGCATCGGCTGGGTCAGACGGCCCTGCCCTTCCAGCCAGTAATCGCTGTACTGCGACAGCAGGCTGACGCTGTGCGAGGCAAACAGCTCCACCCCGGCGCGGCGCGCAGTGGACTCGGCCGCGACGGCTTTGGCGCCGTTCTCGCAAAACTCGAAGGTGGAGGTGTGATCGCGGTCGGGCCAGGCGCAGCCGGGGCAGTCGAAACCGTCCGGCTGGTTGGCATGCAGCAGGGTCTTGGCGCCCTGCACCGCGATGTCCTGTTCCATCAGGTGCTTGGCGACCGAGCGCAATGCGCCCCAGCCGCCGGCGGGGTTGTCGTATTGCTGGATGGTCTTCTTGCTCATGCGGGCTCTCCCACGACGGCGCCCAGGTCCAGGCGCTGCGGATGGCTGTAAACGACACAATCGTGATCGCGGGCAAACCCGATCAGGGTCAGTCCCGTACTATCGGCCAGGCTGATTGCCAGCGCGGTCGGTGCCGATATCGCTGCGAGCAGCGGAATCCGCGCCTGCGCGGCTTTCATGGCCATTTCGTAACTGGCGCGGCTGGTCACCACTGCAAACCCTCGCGATGCATCGACGCGCGCGTGCGCCAGGGCGCCGATCAGTTTGTCGAGCGCGTTATGCCGGCCTACGTCTTCGCGCACATAGCGCAATACACCTTGTGCGTCGGCCCAGCCGGCGGCATGCACCGCGCCGGTCTGCGCGGCGATCGGCTGCTGCGCATGCAGCGCGTCCAGTGCGCGGGCCAACGCCGCCACATCGATCTGCAGCGACGACTGCAGCAAGGGCGGCACACGCAGCACGGCCTCGATCGACTCGTTGCCGCACACTCCGCAACCGCTGCGGCCATCCAGATTGCGGCGCCGCCGGTCCAGTGCAGCGGCCCGGTCGGGCGGGATCTCGATCTGCAACCAGGCGCCTTCCAGAAACGTCTCCACCGCCACCACGCGCAAGTCCTGCGGATGCTCGACGATGCCCTCGCTCAGCGAGAACCCGAGTGCGAAATCCTCCAGGTCCTCCGGCGTGGCCATCATCACCGCGAACGGCACACCGTTGTAGTTGAACGCCACCGGCATTTCGGCCGCCACCAAGTCCTGCACCGTGGCGTTGCGGCCGCCGCGGTGGCGGACAACCGTGCGCACCACGCTGCCTGGGCGCACGGAACGGGAAGACGGAGTAGTCATCTCATCTCAGTGGAATAACTCAGTGGAACAACACGGAGGCTTTCTGCAGCGTGACCCAGATGCCCCAGCACATCGGCACACCGACCGCCAGCCAGGCCAGCGCGACCAGTGCCGGATTGCCGCCATGCCCGATACGCTCCATCTGCTCCGGCGGCAGCACCACCTTGCCGCCGTGGTCCGCCTTCTCGTGCGCCAGTCGCTTCTCGCGCGCCAGTTCGTCGGGCGTCATGAAGTGCCGCGCGGCCACCGGACGCACCAACAGGTTGCAGATCAGACCGAGCACCAACATGCCGGCGAGGATGTACATGGTGGTGTTGTAGACCTGTGACGGCGGGCTGCCTTGAGCCAGCTGGTACTCACGCATGTAGCCCACCACCACCGGACCAAGAATGCCGGCGGTGGCCCAGGCGGTCAGCAGGCGGCCGTGGATGGCGCCCACCATCTGGGTGCCGAACAGGTCGGCCAGATACGCCGGAACGGTGGCGAAACCGCCGCCGTACATCGACACGATGATGCAGAAGATGCCGGCGAACAGCGCGATTCCGCCCACGCCGCCGGCCGACGGCGCGGCCGCATACAGGCAGATGCCCAGCACGAAGAACAGCGTGTAGGTGTTCTTGCGGCCGAGCCTGTCGGACATGCTGGCCCAGAAGAAGCGGCCGCCGATGTTGAACAGGCTGAGCAGGCCGGTAAAGCCTGCCGCAATGGCCGCGATGCTGGTCAGCTGCGCCGCATTCAGGCTGCCGAAGCCGACCTCCACCCCGATCAACCGGCCGCCGAAGACTTCCTGCAGCATCGGCGAGGACATGCCGATCACGCCGATACCGGCCGACACGTTCAGGCACAGCACGCCCCACAGCAGCCAGAACTGCGGGATGCCCCAGACCCTGCTCACGTGCACGTGATGGGCAGTGATCATGGCGTTGTTGCTGGCCACCGGCGCGGTCCAGCCGGCCGGCGCCCAGCCGCTCGGCGGCACGCGGTAGCCGAACGCGCCAGCCATCATGAAGACGAAGTACAGCGCCGCCATCACCAGGAAGGTTTCCATCACGCCCACCGAGGTCGGCGTGGCGAAGTGGCGCATCAGCGCATCGGCCAGGGGGCTGCCGATCATCGCGCCGCCACCGAAGCCCATGATCGCCATGCCGGTCGCCATGCCGCGACGGTCCGGGAACCACTTGATCAGCGTCGACACCGGCGAAATGTAGCCCAGGCCCAGACCGATGCCGCCGATCACGCCCGAGCCCAGCCACAGCATCCAGATCTGGTGGAAGTGGATGCCGGCCGCCGAAATCACCAGCCCACCGCACCAGCACAGCGCCGAGACCACACCGGCCTTGCGCGGGCCGGCGCGTTCCAGCCAACCGCCCCAGATCGCCGCCGAGCAGCCCAGCAGCACGAAGAACAGCGTGTACATCCACTGCAGCTCGCTGATCTTCCAGTCGCAGGTGGTGGCGACCATGCGCGCGAACAGGCCCATGTCGGCCGGGCAGGCGATCGCCTCGGTGATGCCCAGCGCCTTGGACAGCGGCAACCAGAACACGCTGAAGCCGTAGGCCATGCCGATACACAGGTGGATCGCCAGTGCCGCCGGCGGTACCAACCAACGATTGAAGCCCGGACGCGCAACGATGCGCTCCTTGGACAGCAGGCCGGCGTCTGCGCCGTTGGCGCTCGCAACGGTGGACTCTTGTGTCATTCCCGTTCCCCAAAGAAGTATGAAGAAGTGTGTCCGGCGCGCCTGACAAGACGACTGTGCGCAGCAGGCTCCATGGTCCCGACTACGATTGATGGCTGCGATCGATCGACGTGTTGCGATAAGGGCAGCAGCGGCTACCAGGCGTCCCTGGCACTGTTCTGCGCATCATCGGCGATCGCTGAATCTTTGCAATGCTTTGGCGCGCCCCGCAGCCGGTCGAAAAAACCCGTCAACGCACGCGTCACCAGGCGTTTCGAGAGCTTAGCGGCCGACGCTGCGACTAATTGACTAGTCCATGCCGACCGGCATGTGCAGCTCCGCACATCGTGGTCGCCGTCGCACTTCGCCGGGGCGAGGGCCGACGCGCCGAGGCCGTACAGTCGAATGATCCCCAGCGACGAGGTCCGCCATGCACGACCCCCACCTCACGATGCCGCGTACGCGCTGCAGGCACCTACGCAACTGGACGCGTTCTGGATGCCGTTCACCGCCAACCGCCCGATTTGATCACCGCTGCCAAGAAGCTGACCAGTGGCACGGTGCCGATGGGTGCGGTGCTGGTGGCCGATGCGATCCACGATGCCTTCATGCATGGGCCGCAGAACGATCCTGCGCAGCACCGCCCGACGACGAGCGCACAGGCGCCCGCGCGTAACGCCCGCGCGCAGCGCGGTCAAGCGCGCAAAGCCGCAGCAGGCTCACTACAATGCCGGCCCCGCACTTCCCCGCAGTTGCCGCATGAACATCGTCGTCAAAGAAGAACTCCAGGCCTACATCGACCCGCTGACGCCCGACGAGCACGAGGCACTGGAACGCAGCCTGCTGGCCGAGGGCTGCCGCGATGCGCTGGTGCTGTGGGGCGATGTGCTGGTGGATGGCCACAACCGCTACGGCATCTGCCGGAAGCACGACCTGCCGTTCCAGACCGTGCAGAACCCGCGCTTCCAGTCGATGCAGGACGTGCACCTGTGGATGATCGAGCAGCACCTGGGCCGGCGCAGCGTGTCGGACTTCCAGCGTGGCGTGCTGGCGCTGCGCAAGCGCGAGATCCTGGCTGCGCGCCAGCGCAGCCAGCGCGATGCCGACGCCGCGACCGAAGCGCCGGCGCTTGCCGACGATGACCAGGCGGCCAACGGCATCGACCAGGGCCCCGCGCAGGCCGCCGTGGACAGCGACAGCCCGCCATGGGAAGAGATCTCCACTCCGGTCAGCCGCGCCGAGCTGGCGCGCGAGGCGCGCCTGAGCAACAACCAGGTGGTGATGATCGAGCGCATCCACAAACAGGCCGCCCCGGAAGTGGTGCAAGCCGTCAAGGCCGGCGAGATTTCGATCAGCGCTGCCGCTGCCGTGGCCACCTTGTCCGAGGACGAGCAACGCGCCGCCGCACAGGCCGGCAAGGCCGAGCTCAAACAGGCTGCCAGGCGCGTGCGCGACGCCAAGCGCAAACCCAAGCCCGACCAGGCCGAAGGCGGCGAAGCCGAGCGCCGCGATGTGAAAGCCCTGCAACGCCGCGTCACCGAACTGGAAAACGAAAACGCCGCACTGCAGGCCAAGGTGACCGCGCTGCAATCGCAGCTGGAGCGCCTGCGCGGCTGAGTGCCAGACGGTGCATCACCGTAGGAGCGCACCCGGGCGCGACGCGGCTGTCCCGGTAACGCCATCGCGCTCAGGCGCGCTCCTACAGAATCGATCGGCCGCCAACGGCAACCGCGATCGCTGCAACCACCCGTAGGAGCGCACGCGGGCGCGACGCGGCTGTCCCGGTAACCCCGTCGCGCTCAGGCGCGCTGCTACCGGGCCATCACGTCCGCCGTGGACATGCCCTGATCCGGTGACTGGGTACACTGCGCAGATGGAACCAAGCGTCAGCACTCCCCGTCCCGTCGATCCCCGTCGTGCCCAGCTGCAGCGCATGAAGCTGTTGGCGGTGGCCCTGTTGCTGGCCATGTTCGCCGGCTTCGTCGTCAGTCACCTGATGGGCGAACAAGGCGTCTGGGCCTGGGTTTCGGCATTCTGCGAAGCGGCCACCGTCGGCGCACTAGCCGACTGGTTCGCGGTGGTGGCCTTGTTCCGCCGCCCGATGGGCCTGCCGATTCCGCATACCGCCATCCTGCCACGCGGCAAGGACCGCCTCGCCGATGGCCTGGCGGTCTTCGTACGCGACCAGTTCCTCGCACCCGATGCGTTGATGGAAAAACTGCGTGTGTTCGACCCGGCCAGCCGCCTGGGCGAATGGCTGGCCAAACCCGAACAGGCCCGCATGCTCGCGCAGATGGCGCGCAGCTGGATGCTGCAGGCGCTGGAGCTGCTGGACGAGGCCGCAGTGCGCCGCGCGATCCAGCGCTTCGTGGTCGACCGGCTGCGCAAGTGGAATGCCGCCGCCACCGTCGGCGATGTCATGGCGCTGCTCACCACCGATGGCCGGCATCAGAAATTGCTGGACGAGGTGCTGTTGCGCCTGGGCCAGTGGTTGGATCAGGAACAGGTCAAAACGCGCGCCTCGGCATTGATCGTGCGCTATGCGCGGCGGGAGTGGCCCAAGCTGGTCGGCACGGTGAACTGGATCAAACCGATCGAAGAGATCGGCGACAGCCTGGCCGACCGTATGGCGCGTGCGGCGATCGAGGAGTTGCAGGACATCCTCAAGACGCCCGAGCATCCAATCAGGCTCGACTATGAAGCATGGCTGCAACGCTACATCGCGCGTCTGCGCGACGAGCCGGCAATGGCCGAGCGCGTGGAAGAACTCAAGCAGCGCGCGATCGAACATCCGGCCTTGCAGGACTACGTGCAAGGTCTGTGGGGCGAGATTCGCGATGCGTTGCGCAACGACCTGGCACGTGAGGAATCGTCGATGGCTGCGCACCTGGAGCGCTCCATGCAATCGCTCGGCCAGGCCCTGTCGCAGGATCCCTCGCTACGTGAAGCGCTCAACCAGCACATGCTGCAGGCTGCCGACAAACTCACCACGCGCTTGCGCGCATCGGTGACCGACCACATTGCATCGACGATGAAAAGTTGGGACGAACGTCACCTCGTCGAACAATTGGAATTGGGTGTTGGACGCGATCTGCAATACATTCGGTTCAACGGAACGTTGGTAGGTGGACTGATCGGGCTTGCTCTTCACGCATTATCGATCTGGCTGGCGTTCTGATGCATTGGCAATGACGTTGATCGCCCACCGGAAACACGTGCAGACACCGGGGAAACTGCACGCGTTCTGATGATCGTCAGGCGCCACCACGAGGCCGGCCTTGCTGTCGGCCAGCACACTGGGCACGCAACAGGCAAGGCAAAGGAACAGAAATGCCGAATGGCCGCTGGGATCTGCGCAGAAAATACGGGCGCCGTGCGTTGATTGGTGCCCTGCTGATTCTCGCCGCAGGCCTGATTGCCGCCATTTCCGCCGGCCTGTCGCTGCACCGGCATAACGAACTGGAGCGCGAACAGCGTTTCAGCTATGTCGTGCGCACGCTGGCACGCAACATCAGCGAGCGCATGTATTCCTTCGAACACGGGCTGCGCGGCGCGCGTGGTGCGGTGATCGGCGCCGGTAAAGAGATCATCAGTCGCGATCGCTTCATCTTGTACAGCCGCTCGCGCGATTACGCGCGCGAGTTTCCCGGCGTGCTGGGCTACGGCTACATCCATCGCGTCGCGCGTGCCGACGAAGAGGCCTTCCTGCAGGCCGCCCGCGCCGACGGCGCACCGGATATCAAGCGTCGGCCGCTGGAACCCTGGGACGGCGAGCGCTACATCGTGCTGTATTTCGAGCCGGAGTCCTCGGGCAACCGTCCGATCGGCCTGGATGTCGCCTCCGAACCACGTCGCCGCGCGGCCGCACTGCAGGCCGCACGCAGCGGTATGCCGATCATGACCTCGCCGATCTCGCTGTCTGGTTATCGCATTCCCAGCGAAAGCGGATTTCTGGTGCTGCTGGCGGTCTATCGCGAAGGCATGCCGCTACAGACACCGCAACAGCGCCTGGCCGCAACCAGCGGGTGGGTGTATGCGCCCTTCAGCGTCGAGCAGATGGTGGAAAGCACCTTGGGCGAGCGCGACGACGTGGCGCTGGATCTGTCCGACAGGAACGAGCCGACGCACAACTTCTTCCGCAGTGGCACCCCGTCCAGCGACAGCGCGCGTCGCCCGCCGGCAATCCAGCAGCTGCAGATCTACGGCCGCACCTGGATCATCACCGCCCACCCCACCGCCAGCTTCCTGGCGTCGCTCAACCAAACCTCGCCGTGGCTGATCGGCGGTCTGGTGCTGGGCGTGTCGGTGCTGTTTGCGGCATTGCTGGTGCTGTATTTCAGCAACGGACTACGCCGCGAGGAAGTACTGCGCAAACAGATGGAGCTGGCGGCACTGGTCAGCCATTCCAGCGAAGCCATCGTGGCCGAAACCCCGGACGGGGACATTACCCACTGGAATCCCGCTGCCGAGGCGATGTTCGGCTATCGCGCAGACGAGGCGATCGGCCAGAACCTGACGATGCTGCTGTCGCCGCAGCCGTATGCGATTCCCGACATCGAGCACGCCGATGAACAGCATTCGGTCGACACCTCGGCGGCCCAGAGCATGGGCCATCGCGATGGGCATCTGGTCCATGTGCTGGCCAGCAAGGCCCCTATCATCGAAAGCGACGCCACCCTGAGCGGGCATTCGCATTTCTTTCGCGACATCTCCGAGCGGGTGCGTTCGCACCAGCGCATCGTCGATCTCAATGCATCGCTCGAACATCAGGTCGCCGAACGCACCAGCGAACTGATGAAATTCTCCGCGCTGCATCGGGCGATCCTGGCCCACGCCGGCTTTGCCATCATCGCCACCGACTCCGGCGGATTTGTCACGCTGTTCAATCGCGCCGCGGAAAAATTGCTGGGATACAAGGCCGACGATGTGATCGGCCGCCGCAAGGCCGGCCAGTTCATCGAACCGGAGCAACTGCAGGAGCGCGCGCACCTGCTTTCCGAGCAGACCGGCGCGCCGGTGGCGCACACCCTGGAGGCGATCGCTGCGCTGACCAGCCTGGGCCGAAGCGACACTAGCGAATGGACCTACGTCAGCCAGGAAGGCCGCCGCCTGCCGGTGCTGCTGACCCTGAGCACCCTGCGCGACGATAACGATCAGGTGATCGGCTACCTGGGCATGGCGGTGGATCTGACGGAGCAGAAACTGCACGAGAAACAGCTGCGTCTGGCGATGGACGCGGCCAAGAGCGCCAACCAGTCCAAGTCCGATTTCCTGGCCAACATGAGCCATGAGATCCGCACGCCGATGAACGCGATCCTGGGCATGCTGTACCTGCTGCAGCGCAGCGAACTGCCCGGTGCCGCGCAGGACATGGTAACCAAGATCGACCGCTCCGCGCGCTCGTTGCTGGAAATCATCAACGACATCCTGGACTTCTCCAAGATCGAGGCCGGGCGCATCGATCTGGAACGCGCACCGTTCGACCTCAATCAACTGTTCGACAACATCGCCGACCTGATGCGTTCCTCGCTCAGCACCAAACCGGTGGAAATGATCGTCGAACCGCTGCCGCGCGACTGCCGCTGGTTGCTCGGCGATGCGCTGCGCATCAACCAGGTGCTGGTCAATCTGGTCGGCAACGCGATCAAGTTCACCGAAGAAGGCGAAGTGGTGCTCTCGGTACGGCGCTTCCCCAGCGGCGATCCGAACAAGCTCAAGCTGCTGTTCTCGGTGCGCGATACCGGCATCGGCATCTCCAAGGAAAAGCAGAGTCTGATCTTCTCCCCGTTCCTGCAGGCCGACACCTCCACCAGCCGGCGTTACGGCGGCAGCGGCCTGGGCCTGACCATCAGCCGGCGCCTGATTGAACTGATGGGCGGCGAGCTGGAAGTGGAGAGCGTGCCCGGCCGCGGCAGCGAATTCTATTTCGTGGTGACGCTGGAAAAGGCGGCCCCGCCCCCGGCCCAGCGCGACCTGCCGGCATTGCCGCCCGAAGCGATGCCGCGGGTGTTGATCGCCGACGACCACGATGCGGCGCTCAACAACCTGGTCCGCATCGCCACCGAACTCGGCTGGCGCGTGGACGCGGTCGCCAGCGGCCAGGCCGCCTTGCAGGCGATCGAACAGGCCAGCGAGCCCTACGACATCTTCCTGCTCGACTGGCGCATGCCCGATATCGACGGCGTGGCGATCGCGCGGCAGATCCGCGCGCGCGCCGTGCCCGGCCCGCATCCGGTGATCGTCATGGTCACCGCGTACGAGCGTCGCCTGCTCGAACAGCATCCCGAACAACAGGACCTGGATGCGGTCATGACCAAGCCGGTGACCAGTGCGGCGTTGCACCGGCTGGTGGAGCAACTGGTCGACGAACGCGCCGGCGCACGCCCCGCCGCGCCCACGTTCGTGGCGCGTCGACTGGAAGGCGCGCATCTGCTGCTGGTGGACGACAGCGAGATCAACTGCGAAGTGGCCCAGCGCATTCTCGAAGGCGAAGGCGCCATGGTCACGGTCGCCCACGATGGCGAGCAGGCCATCAATACGCTCAGGCGCGCCCCTGAGTTGTTCCAGCTGGTGTTGATGGATGTGCAGATGCCGGTGGTCGATGGCTATGAAGCCACGCGACGGCTGCGGCAGATTCCGGCGCTGGCCAGCCTGCCGGTGATCGCGCTGACTGCCGGCGCCTTCCGCCCGCAACAGGAGAAGGCGCTGGAGGCGGGCATGAACGGTTTCATCGCCAAGCCGTTCAATGTGGAGGAACTGGTCACCGCTATCGGCCACTTCCTGCAGCCCGGTGCGCGGCGCATTCCATCGCCACCGCACGACACCGACGGACATGGCGGCCCCGAGTGGGACCACACCGACCCGGATATGTTGGATGCAGCGCGTGCACGCAGCCTGTGGCGCGAGCGCGAACCGTACGAGCGCTATCTGCTCAAACTGTTGCGCGACAACCCCGACCCGGCCTGGACCGCAGCCGAGCATCTGCGCCGCAACGAGCTGCCGGCGATCGGTGCGCTGGCGCACAAGTTGCGCGGCGCGGCCGGCTCGCTGGCGTTGCCGGGCCTGGCCGGTGCCGCCAGTGACCTGGAAACCCGCATCGAGCAAGGCCACGACATCACCTCGGCGCTGATCGCCCTCAAGGACACCATGCAGCGCACCGCCGCCGCGATCCGCACCTTCCTGCAACACGACGACAGCAACCAAGACGCAAGCGATGCCGATGTCACGCTGGACACGGACAGCGTGCAGATTCTGGAAGCGGCGCTGGGCAGCGACGATGCCGACAGGATCGACCACGCGCTGCTGATCTGCGCGCCGCGTCTGCCGCGCAATCTGCAGGAGGAACTGCAGCGCGCGGTGGAAGATTTCGACTTCCGTCGCGCCGAGGCCACGTTGCGCGACTGGCAAGCCACCCACCTGCGCTGACCGGTCACGACGTCGGTTGGCAAGGAGCCTCCATGCCGCAGCGTCCCCTGCTGTGCGTCGACGACGAATCCAGCAACCTGGCCACCCTGCGCTAGCTGCTGCGCGACGAGTTCCCGCTGGTGTTCGCCAAATCCGGCGGTGAAGCGCTGGAGGCGGTGCTCCGCCACGCGCCATCGTTGATCCTGCTGGATGTCGAGCTGCCCGACATGGACGGGTATGCAGTGGCGCGCACGCTCAAGCAGCAGCCCGCCAGCATAGCCATCCCGATTCTGTTCGTGACCTCGCGCAGCAGCGAGCACGACGAACGCACAGGCCTGGAAGCAGGCGCGGCCGATTACGTCAGCAAGCCCTACCCGCCCGCGCTGTTCAAGGCCAGAGCGAGCATTCCGCCCCACTCGCAGGCCGCACGGCCCCGCTCGCGCGGGCCGGCAGTGTTATCGGCTCCGTGATGCGTACGCAGTGTTGCCTGGCGCGCGCTTGAACCCCGCGTCGCAGCGGCGGACAATGCACATGTTGCGCCGCACAACACCGTGCGACGCGGGCCGGTCCGATCGCCATCTGCGCGCCACCGATGCGGCCCCGCAACCGAGAGCCCGATGTCCTCCAGCGTGTCCGAGGCCGGCGTCACGCCGCCGCGTTATCCCGATTACCGCATCATCTCGCTGATCCTGGCCTGCGCCATCTTCATGGAGCAGATGGATGCCACCGTGCTGGCGACCGCGCTGCCGACCCTGGCACGCGACTTCGGCGTTGCCGCACCGGCGATGAGCATCGCCATGACCAGCTATCTACTGGCGCTGGCGGTGCTGATCCCGGCCAGCGGTGCGATCGCCGACCGCTTCGGCCTGCGCCGGGTGTTCGGCGCATCGATCTGGGTGTTCGTCGGCGGCTCGATCCTGTGTTCGCTGGCCGACAGCCTGCCCACCATGGTCGCCGCGCGCGTGCTGCAAGGCGCCGGCGGCGCGATGATGGCTCCGCTCGGTCGGCTGATCCTGTTGCGCACCGTGGAGCGTCGTCACTTGGTGTCGGCGATGGCCTGGACGCTGGTGCCGGCCTTTATCGGCCCGATGCTGGGCCCGCCGCTGGGCGGATTTTTCGTCTCGTATTTGGATTGGCGCTGGATCTTCTACATCAACGTGCCGATCGGCATCGCCGGCTTTGTGCTGGTGCGCCGTTTCATCCCCGACATTCCCAGCGAATCGGCCCCGGCACGCTTCGATCTGCGCGGTTTCGTGCTGTGCGGCACCGCGTTGGGTTGCCTGTTGTTCGGCCTGGAAATGGTCAGCCAGCAGGACGGCATCGGCACGGCGAGCTGGCTGCTGGCCATCGGCGGCAGCGCTGCACTGGGGTATCTGTGGCATGCACGCCACCACCCCGCTCCGCTGCTGGATCTGAGTCTGCTGCGGATCGATTCGTTCCGCTTGTCGGTGATCGGCGGGGCGCTGATGCGTATCACCCAGGGCGCGCATCCGTTCCTGCTGCCGCTGCTGTTCCAGATCGGCTTCGGCATGAGCGCTGCGCACAGCGGGCGCCTGATCCTGGCCACCGCGCTCGGCGCACTGCTGATGCGTAGCATCACTCCACAGTTGCTGCGCCGCTTCGGCTATCGCAACAGCCTGATCGGCAACGGCGTACTCGCCAGCCTGGGCTACATGGTGTGTGCGTTGTTCCGGCCCGACTGGCCGCCGGCGCTGATGTTCGGCCTGCTGCTGTGCTGCGGCGCCTTCATGTCGTTCCAGTTCGCCGCCTACAACACCATCGCCTACGAAAACGTCCCCGCATCGCGCATGAGCCGCGCCAGCAGCCTGTACACCACCCTGCAGCAACTGATGCTCTCGGTCGGCGTGTGCGCCGGCGCGATGATCCTCAAGCTGGCCATGCTGGCCGGCAGTCATCTGCAACCGCAGCAACGCGATTTCTCGCTGGCGTTCTGCGTGGTCAGCCTGATCTCGCTCAGCGCCACCTGGTGGCATGTGCGTTTCGACAAGGATGCCGGGCAGGAGATGAGCGGGCACCGCGCCTAGGCATTGGGCCCGCCCGCCTGCGCCCGACATGACTTGTCCGCCATGCCACTCGCATCCAGACATACTCACAAGAAAAGCAACGCGTGTGCTGTCGCTGATCGGATTTGGGCCTGGCGATTGGTCGATAGTCGGACGACGCATTGAGTTCGCGAATGTACGACGCAATTTCGCATGTAAACAAGGCGACCCTTGCGCCGCCTTGTGCATGGGCAGACTACTACGTAACTGCATCAGCGCAACCAAGGTGATGGCGAATCACTCGCTCCGCCATCACCTCGCTGCACATGGTTACAAGCCGTGCGCAGCCAGCTGCCCCAACCGCTGCACTGCGACCGACACGGTCGGGTAGTCCAGCGTCTTCTGCTCGGCCACATCGGCCAGCATGGCCAGGGTGAAGCGCAGGCTGGAATCGTCGCGCGCCAGCCAGGTGGCCACCTTGTCCTCGGCACTGCTGCCGGACATGGTCAGCACCTGCGCCACCAGTGCGCGCTGATGTGCGGCCAGTTCGTCGCGCAGCACGCCGCGTGCCACTGCGTGCCAGCGGCCGTTGACCTCCAGCGCGTCGATCTGCTCGAACAACCACGGTAGGCGCAGCGCTTCGCCCAGGCGGAAATGCACCTTGGACACCTCCACCGGCTTGAGCTTGCGGGTGCGCGCGGTTTCGATGATGTCGAAGGCCGGTTCCAGGTAACGCAACTCGCACAGCTGTTGCGCCAGCTGCGGCGGCAGGCCCTTGTCCTGCCATTCCTGCACGCTGGCTTCGTACTGCGGGCGCTGCGCATCCGACAGCACGCCGGAGGCGATACGGATGTCGTTGAACGGGCCGTGGTAACGCTCCACCGCCGCGGTGATGCCCGGCATCTGACCTGGACGCAACAGCAGCCAACGCACGAACGAGCGTTGCAGGCGCCAGATCACTTCCAGCGCATCGATCTGCACCGACTCGGGCACCTTGCCGTCCAATGCGTCGATCTGCGTCCACAGTGCGCGCGCATCCAGGGTCTCGCGGCTGATGGTGTAGGCCTTGGCGACCTCGGCGATGCTGCGGCCGGTGTCTTCCTGCATGCGCATCAGGAAGGTGGCGCCCATGCGGTTGATGGTGGTGTTGGTCACCGCGGTGGCGATGATTTCGCGCTTGAGGCGGTGGCGCTCCATCGCATCGGCGTATTTCTTCTGCAGCGGCTGCGGGAAGTAGCGCTGCAGTTCCTTGGACAGATACGGGTCTTCCGGAATGTCCGATTCCAGCAGCTGCTGGAACGCCACCAGCTTGGAGTACGACAGCAGCACCGACAGCTCCGGTCGCGACAGGCCCTGCCCGCGCGCCTTGCGTGCGGACAGTTCGGCATCGGAGGGCAGGAACTCGATCTGACGATCGAGCAGGCCCTGCAATTCCAGCGTGCGGATGAAGTGCTGCTTGGAGCCCAGACGCTTGACGCTCATCCGCTCCATCAGGCTGATCGCCTGGTTCTGGCGGTAGTTGTCCCACAACACCAGGTCGGCCACTTCGTCGGTCATCGAGGCGAGTAGCGTGTTGCGCGCGTCGTAGGTGAGCTTCTTGGCCTGCACCATGTCGTTGAGCAGGATCTTGATGTTCACCTCGTGATCGGAGGTGTCCACGCCGGCCGAGTTGTCGATGAAGTCGGTGTTGAGCAGCACCCCGGCCTGCGCGGCCTCGATGCGGCCGAGCTGGGTCAGGCCGAGGTTGCCGCCCTCGCCCACCACCTTGCAGCGCAATTCGCCGCCATTGACGCGCAGGCCATTGTTGGCGCGGTCGCCCACATCGGCGTGCGACTCGCTGGACGCCTTGACGTAGGTGCCGATGCCGCCATTCCAGAACAGGTCCACCGGCGCCTTGAGGATGGCGTTCATCAGCTCGTTGGGCGAGAGCTGCTTGACGCTGGATTCCAACCCCAGGACCTCGCGCACCGGCGCGCTGATGTCGATGGATTTGAGCGTGCGCGGATAGATGCCGCCGCCGGCGCTGATCAGCTTGGCCTCGTAGTCGGCCCAGCTGGAACGCGGCAGCTTGAACAGGCGCTCGCGCTCGGCGAACGAGGCGGCGGCATCGGGATTGGGATCCAGGAAGATGTGCCGATGATCGAACGCAGCCAGCAGACGGATATGGCGCGACAACAGCATGCCGTTGCCGAACACGTCGCCGGACATGTCGCCGATGCCGACCACGCTGAAATCCTGGCTCTGGCAGTCGCGCCCCATCGCACGGAAGTGGCGCTTGACCGACTCCCACGCACCGCGCGCGGTGATGCCCATGCCCTTGTGGTCGTAGCCGACCGAGCCGCCGGAGGCGAACGCATCGCCCAGCCAGAAGCCGTGGTCCAGCGCCAACCCGTTGGCGATGTCGGAGAACGTGGCAGTGCCCTTGTCGGCCGCGACTACGAGATACGGGTCGTCCAGGTCGTGACGCACCACCTGCGGCGGCGGCACGATCTTGCCGCCGACGATGTTGTCGGTGATGTCGAGCAGGCTCTGGATGAACAGCTTGTAGCAGGCGATGCCTTCGGCCTGGATCGCGTCACGGTCGCCGCCGACCGGCGAGCGCTTGACGTAGAAACCGCCCTTGGCGCCGACCGGCACGATGACGGTGTTCTTGACCATCTGCGCCTTGACCAGACCCAGCACCTCGGTGCGGAAATCCTCGCGCCGGTCCGACCAGCGCAGGCCACCACGCGCCACCGCGCCGAAGCGCAGGTGCACGCCTTCCACACGCGGGCTGTAGACGAAGATCTCGCGGTACGGGCGCGGCTTGGGCAGATCCGGCACGATCGAGGAATCCAGCTTGAAGCTGATGCAATGGCCGTGCTTGCCGCTCTTGTCGGCCTGGTAATAGTTGGTGCGTAGCGTCGCATCGATCACGCCGATGAAGCTGCGCAGGATGCGGTCCTCGTCCAGGCTGGAGACGCGATCCATCAACTTCAGCAGCGTGGCGCGCGCGGCTTCCTGCTGCGCATCGCGATCGCTGCCACGCGCCTGCAGCACCGGCTCCAGCGCCTTGAGCGTGGCCTCGTCGCCAGCTGCCAGCACCGACAACTCCTCGCGCAGGCGTTCCTGCCCGGCGAAGATCTGCGCCTTGGTCTCGTTGCCGGTGGACGGATCGAAGCGCGCCTCGAACAGTTCCACCAGCAAGCGCGCCAGCAGCGGATAACGGGTAAACGTCGCCTCGACGTAGGCCTGCGAAAACGGCACCGCGGTCTGCAGCAGGTACTTGCAATAGCCGCGCAGCAGCGCGACCTGGCGCCAGTGCAGGCCGGCGGCCAGGATCAGGCGATTGAAGCCGTCGTTCTCGGCATCGCCGTTCCAGATCCGCTCGAAGGCTTCGCCGAAACCGGCGTCGGCGTTGGCCGCATTGATCTTGCCGGAGGTCGATTCGACCTCGAAATCCTGAATGTAGACCGGCGTCTCGCCGACCTGCAGCCGGTATGGCCGCTCGGAGATCACGCGCAGGCCCATGTTTTCCATCATCGGCATTGCATCGGACAACGGAATGTCGTCGAGCTGGCGATACAGCTTCAGGCGCAGGCCTTCGCCGGCGTCCAGTCGCATGCCGTCGTCGCGACGGATTTCCTGCAGGCTCAGATGCAGATCGTCCGGGCCGTCCAGTGCGGCCAGATGTTCGACGTCGGACACCGCCGATTCAATCGACGAGTCCTCGATATAACCGGCCGGCAACGCACGCCCGAAGTTGGCGGCCATGCGCAGGCCATTGACCTCGCCATGCCGTGCCACCAGCGCCTCGCGCAGGGCATCGCGCCAGTTGCGCAGCAGATGCGCCAGCCGCGACTCGAGTTCGGTGGTATTGAATTCCAGCGCCTCGCCGCTCTTGGGCCGTACGATCAGGTGCAGCTGCGCCAGTGGCGACTCGCCCAACACCACGCTGGAATCGATGTATTCGCCGTGCAGCGCATCCTTGAGCAAGGCCTCGATGCGCAGCCGTACATCGGTGTTGAAGCGCTCGCGCGGGATGTACACCAGCGCGGAGATGAAGCGGCTGTACTTGTCGCGGCGCAGGAACATGCGGCTGCGCACGCGCTCCTGCAGGCCGAGGATGCCGATCGCGGTGCGATACAGCTCTTCCTCGTTGGACTGGAACAGCTCCTCGCGCGGCAGCGTCTCGAGGATGTGCCGCAGTGCCTTGCCGCTGTGGCTGCTCGGGGTCAGCCCGGACTTGCTCATCACGTATTCGTGGCGCTGGCGCACCAGCGGAATCTCCCACGGGCGGCGGTTGTAGGCGCTGGAGGTGAATAGGCCCAGGAAGCGCTGCTCGCCGACGATGCGGCCCTTGGCATCGAATTCCAGGATGCCGATGTAATCCATGTAGCCGACCCGATGCACGCGCGAGCGCGCGTTGGTCTTGGTCAGGATCAACGCATCCTTGAGCTTGGCCGAGGTGTTCAGGCCGTGCGCCGCCAGCGTGGTCACCGGGCGCGCCGGCGAGGTGTCGTGGCCGCGCATCAGGCCCAGGCCGGTTTCTTCCACCGGCGCCAGCACATCCTGGCCGTCCTGCTTCTCCACGCGGTATTCGCGATAGCCGAAGAAGGTGAAGTGGTCGGCCGCCGCCCAGCGCAGGAACTCCTGCGCCTCGTGGCGGCTGATGTCGTCCATCGGCAGGCGGCGGGTGGCCAGGTCGTCGGCCAGCATCACCATCTTCTCGCGCATCGACGCCCAGTCGTGCACGATCGCGCGCACTTCGGCCAGCACCTTGCGCACCGCCGCTTCCACCTTGGGCATGTCGTCGGCGGGCTGGCGGTCGATCTCCAGCACCATCATCGACTCGCTCTTGCCCTCGCCCACTGCGGTCAGCTTGCCGGCCTTGTCGCGCGCAATGCGCAGCACCGGATGGCCGAGCACGTGCACGCCGATGCCCAGATCCGACAGCGTCATGCTCACCGAGTCGACCAGGAACGGCATGTCGTCGTTGACGATCTGCAGCAGCGTGTGCGGCGACTCGTAGCCGTGGCTCTTCAGGGTCGGGTTGAACACCCGCACATTGACCGTACCGGCCTTGCGCGTGCGCGCAAATTCAAGCATGTCCGACGCCAGGGCCGCCCACTGCTCGGGCGGGTGGTTGGGGAACTCGTCCTCTTCCATGCGCCGGTAGAAGTCGGCTGCGAACAGCTGCACCTCGGACTGGCGGGCAGCCGGGTAGCGCTTGCGCAACGCGGCGAAGACCGGCTCCAGGGTGACCGCCTGCGGCGCGGCGGCAAGCACGGGGACGGCATGGTCGGCGACTGGTTTGACCGACGTCGTGGACGATTTCGAAGCAGCTTTCTTGGCTGTCATGAGAGCGCTGGGGTGCTCGGTGGAAAACCTGAATTGTACCGGCGCCGGATGAAGACGCCTTGCTGCATAGCGCAAATTTCCGGCCAGCCGCCGACCGGGTGCAGCGTCAACGCACCCTCCCCGACTGGCATTCTGCCGGCGTCGCCGGATTGGCCCCTGCACAAGCGCACGCCGGACCGCCACACCCGGCAAAGTCCGGCCGGGCGCCCGGGGCATAAGGCGTGCATCGACATGACCGCGAGCGTCAAGTCTGTTTAAAAACTAAACTGGACGGTATAGTCTACCGCCATGACCCCCCGTTCCCACCGTGCTGCCCGGCGCTCGGACTGCGATCGCCGCATCCATACAGCTGTGCATACGCTGCTTGCCGAGCGCGGCATGCGGCTGAGCATGGACGCGGTGGCCGCGCGTGCCGGCTGCTCCAAGCAGACCCTCTACAGTTACTACGGTTGTAAAGAAAACCTGCTGCGCGACGTGCTTCAGGACCATGTGCATCTGGCAACGGTGCCGCTGGGCACCGACTCGGGCGAGTTGCGCGAGGATCTGCTGGCCTTCGCGCTGGCCCACCTTGACCGCCTGAACCGCCCCGATGTGTTACAGACCTGCCGGTTGGTGGAGGCCGAATCGCATCGGTTCCCAGATCAGTCGCAGCAGATCTTCCAGGACGGAGTCGTCGGCATGCAGCAGCGCCTGGCGCAGCGCTTCCAACAAGCGATGCAAGCCGGCCAGCTGCGCCATGACGATCCGCACTGTATGGCCGAACTGCTGTTGAGCATGATCGTCGGTCTGGATTTCGACCGGCAACGTTTTCAGGTTCCCCACCGCGCCGGCCTCCCCGCCAGGCAGCAGTGGGCGCAGTTCGCTGTCGACACCTTCCTGCGTGCATTTGCCGCGGTTGCTGCCACGCCTTCGCTGTCCCCGCTTTCCTTTCTCACTTCAAGACCCTAACGGAGTTCCTCCTGATGATCGCCCCGCTTCGCACATTCGGCCTGGCCTGTGCCATCACCCTGGCGCTGGCTGCCTGCAGCAAGCCCGAACAACAGCAGGCGCCGCCGCCGCCGGAAGTGTCGGTGCTGGAGATGAAGCCGCAGACCCTGCCGCTGGAACGCGACCTGGTCGGCCGCCTGTCGGCATTCCGCTCGGCCGACGTGCGCGCACGTGTCGACGGCGTGCTGCTCAAGCGCCTGTACACCGAAGGCACCGACGTCAAGGAAGGCCAGCCGTTGTTCGAGATCGACCCGGCCCCGCTGAAGGCCACGCTGCTGCAGGCGCAAGGCCAGCTGGCCGCCGCCCAGGCGACCTACGCCAACGCCCAGGTCGCCGCCAAGCGTGCGCGCAGCCTGGCCCCGCAGCAGTACGTGTCGCGTGCCGACATCGACAACGCCGAAGCCACCGAGCGCTCTTCCGGCGCCAGCGTGCAACAGGCGCGCGGCCAGGTCGAGTCCGCCCGCATCCAGCTCGGCTTTGCCAGCGTGACCTCGCCGATCACCGGCCGCGCCGGCATCCAGCGCGTGACCGAAGGTGCGCTGGTGGGCTCGGGTGAGGCGACCCTGCTGACCACGGTCGATCAGATCGACCCGCTGTATGTGAACTTTGCGATGAGCAGCGAAGAACTGGCCGCCCTGCGCCAGGCCCAGAGCAGCGGCAACGTGCAGCTCAGCGGCGATGGCAAGTCCACCATCAACGTGGAACTGGGCAACGGCACGCAATACCCGCACCCGGGTACGCTGGATGTGTCGGCAGTGACGGTGGACCCGAGCACCGGTGCGGTGTCGCTGCGCGCGACCCTGCCCAATCCGGAACAGGCCCTGCTGCCGGGTGCGTTCGTGACCTTCAAGGCCAGCCTGGGCCAGCGCAACAACGCCTACCTGCTACCGCAGCAGGCCGTGCAGCGCGATGCCACCGGCGCCTATGCGCTGGTGCTGGGCAAGGACGGCAAGGTGGTGCGCAAGAATCTCACTGTCGATGGCCAGCAGAAGGGCCAGTGGATCGTCACCGCGGGCATGACCCCGGGCGACCAGGTGATCGTCGACGGCGTGCAGAAGGCGAAGGAAGGCCAGCCGGCCAAGGGCGTGCCGTGGGATCCGAACAAGCCGGCGCAGGGCGGCCAGCCGGGCGCACCGGGCGCAGCTCCGGCCGCCGCCCAGGGTGGCGGCGCACAGGCCGCACCGGCAGCCGACAAGGCCGATGCAGCGGCACCGGCCGCGCAGGAACCGTCCAAGCCGGACGCTGCGGCGCAGCCGTCCGACTCCCAGTCCAAGCAGCAGTAACGGAACCCGGACATGCCTAAGTTTTTCATCGAACACCCGATCTTTGCCTGGGTGGTGGCGATCCTGATCTCGCTTGCGGGCGTGATTTCGATCCTGAATCTGGGTATCGAGTCGTACCCCACGATCGCCCCGCCGCAGGTCACCGTTACCGCCAACTTCCCCGGCGCCAGCGCCGATACCGCCGAAAAAGCGGTGACCCAGGTCATCGAGCAGCAGCTCACCGGTATCGATCACCTGCTGTACTTCAACTCGTCCTCGGCCGCCAACGGCCGCGTGACCATCACGCTGACCTTCGAAACCGGCACCGACGCGGATATCGCGCAGGTGCAGGTGCAGAACAAGGTGTCGCTGGCCACGCCGCGCCTGCCCTCGGAAGTCACCCAGCAGGGTGTGGTGGTGGCCAAGGCCAACGCCGGCTTCCTGATGGTGGCCGCGTTGCGCTCGGACAACCCGTCGATCAACCGCGATGCGCTCAACGACATCGTCGGCTCGCGTGTGCTCGAGCAGATCTCGCGCGTGCCCGGCGTGGGCAGCACCAACCAGTTCGGCGCCGAGTACGCGATGAACATCTGGTTGAACCCGGAGAAGCTGCAGGGCTACAACCTGTCGGCGACCCAGGTGCTGACCGCGGTGCGTAACCAGAACGTGCAATTCGCGGCCGGTTCGGTGGGCGCCGACCCGACCCCGGAAGGCATCAGCTTCACCGCCACGGTCTCGGCCGAGGGCCGCTTCAGCTCGCCGGACCAGTTCGAGAACATCATCCTGCGCACCGACAACAACGGCGCCACGGTGCGGTTGAAGGATGTCGCACGGGTCACCGTAGGGCCGAGCAACTACGGCTTCGACACCCAGTACAACGGCAAGCCCACCGGTGCCTTCGGTATCCAGCTGTTGCCGGGCGCCAACGCCCTGAACGTGTCCGAGGCGGTCGGTGCCAAGCTCGACGAACTGCAGCCGACCTTCCCGCAGGGCGTGACCTGGTTTGCACCGTACGAATCGACCACCTTCGTGCGCATCTCCATCGAGGAAGTGATCCACACGCTGGTGGAAGCCATCGTGCTGGTGTTCCTGGTAATGCTGCTGTTCCTGCAGAACTTCCGCGCCACCGTGATTCCGACGCTGGTGATTCCGGTCGCGCTGCTGGGGACGTTCTTCGGCATGTACATGATCGGCTTCACCATCAATCAGCTGACGCTGTTTGCGATGGTGCTGGCGATCGGCATCGTGGTCGACGACGCGATCGTGGTGATCGAGAACGTCGAACGCATCATGAGCGAGGAACACCTGGAGCCGAAGGCGGCCACGCAGAAGGCGATGACCCAGATCACCGGCGCAGTGGTGGCCATCACCGTGGTGCTGGCGGCGGTGTTCATCCCCTCCTCGCTGCAACCCGGCGCTTCGGGCGCGATCTACAAGCAGTTCGCGCTGACCATCGCCATGTCGATGGGGTTCTCCGCGTTCCTGGCGTTGAGCTTCACCCCGGCGCTATGCGGCGCGTTCCTCAAGTCGACCCATTCGACCAAGAAGAACTGGATCTACCGCACCTTCGACAAGTACTACGACAAGCTGGCGCATCGCTATGTCGGCGTGGTCGGCCACACCCTCAAGCGCTCGCCGCCGTGGATGATCGTGTTCGTGGTGCTGGTGGTGCTGTGCGGCTTCCTGTTCACCCGCATGCCGGGCAGCTTCCTGCCGGAAGAAGATCAGGGCTTTGCGGTGGCCATCGTGCAGCTGCCGCCGGGCGCGACCAAGATCCGCACCAACGAGGCCTTTGCGCAGATGCGCGCGGTCCTGGAGAAGCAACCGGCCGTGGAAGGCATGCTGCAGATTGCCGGCTTCAGCTTCCTGGGCTCGGGCGAAAACGTCGGCATGGGCTTCATCCGGCTCAAGCCGTGGGACGAGCGCGACGTCACCGCCGGAGAGTTGATCCAGCAGCTCAACGGTGCCTTCTACGGCATCAAGGGCGCGCAGATCTTCGTGGTCAACCTGCCCACCGTGCAGGGCCTGGGCCAGTTCGGCGGTTTCGACATGTGGCTGCAGGACCGCTCCGGCGCAGGCCAGGAAGCCCTCACCCAGGCGCGCAACATCGTGCTCGGCAAGGCGGCGGAAAAGCAGGACACCCTGGTGGGCGTGCGTCCGAACGGCCTGGAAAACTCGCCGCAGCTGCAGTTGCATGTGGACCGTGTGCAGGCGCAGTCGATGGGGCTGGACGTCAGCGACATCTACAGCTCGATCCAGCTGATGCTGGCGCCGGTCTACGTCAACGACTACTTCGCCGAAGGCCGCATCAAGCGCGTCAACATCCGTGCCGACGATCAGTTCCGTACCGGCCCGGAGTCGCTGCGCAGCTTCTTCAGCCCGAGCGCCACGGCCACCGGTGCCGATGGTCAGCCGGGGATGATTCCGCTGAGCAATGTGGTCAAGGCCGACTGGACCTACGCCTCGCCGGCACTGAACCGCTACAACGGCTATTCGGCGGTGAACCTGGTCGGTAACCCGGCGCCGGGCGGCAGCTCCGGCCAGGCGATGAGCGCGATGGAAGAGATCGTCAACAACGATCTGCCGCCGGGCTTCGGCTTCGACTGGAGCGGCATGTCGTACCAGGAAATCATCGCCGGTAACGCTGCCACGCTGCTGCTCGCGTTGTCGGTGGTGGTGGTGTTCCTGTGCCTGGCCGCACTTTACGAGAGCTGGTCGATTCCGGTGGCAGTGCTGATGGTGGTGCCGATCGGCGTGCTGGGCGCGATCACCTTCTCGATGCTGCGCGGCCTGCCGAACGATCTGTATTTCAAGATCGGCATGATCACGGTGATCGGCCTGGCGGCCAAGAACGCGATCCTGATCGTGGAGTTTGCGGTGGAGCAGCGTGCGGCAGGCAAGACGCTGCGCGAGGCGACGCTGGAGGCGGCGCATCTGCGCTTCCGCCCGATCCTGATGACCTCGTTCGCCTTCATCCTGGGCGTGCTGCCGCTGGCCATTTCCACCGGTGCCGGTGCCAACTCGCGTCACTCCATCGGTACCGGCGTGATCGGCGGCATGGTGTTCGCCACCGTGCTCGGCGTGATCTTCATCCCGCTGTTCTTCGTGGTGGTGCGCCGCATGCTGGGCGACAAGCTGGATGAACAGTCCAAGCAATACCTGCTCGCGCAGAACGACTCGGGCCCGCATCGTCCGGATCGCTGATCCCGGATACGGCGCAGAACGAAAAGCCCCGGCAATGCCGGGGCTTTTTTGTTCGCGCGCCCGTGATCTCCCGTAGGAGCGCACCCGGGCGCGACAAGCCTTACCGGTAACGCCCCTCGCGCCCAGGTGCGCTCCTACGACATGGCAGGGATTGGGGGCATGGCGTGCTTGGGCGAGGCCTGCACCACGTACCGGCTGGCACCCGCACAGCATGATCCGCGACAGCCGCCACGCCATCGTAGGAGCGCACCTGGGCGCGATGGGCCTCACCGGTAACGCCCCTCGCGCCCGGGTGCGCTCCTACGACGAGGGCGGTTAGATGCGCGGGCGCGCGCCAGTGGAGCCGCGCACCACGCAGCGCCCGGTCATCACCATGCGACGGATCGGCAGCTGCGGGCTGGCCAGGCGTTCGAGCAGCAGCGACATCGCCGCGCGCCCCATGTCCTCGACCGGTTGTTCGACCACGGTGATGCCCGGCTCGACCAAGTCGGTCCAACGCTCGTTGTCGAAGCCGGCCAGGGCCAGGTCGTCGGGGATGCGCAGACTGGCGGTGCGTGCGGCCTTGAGCGCACCCATCAACAGCAGGCTGTTACTGGTGACGATGGCGTCGGGCCGGTCTGCGCTGGCCAGCCATTGGCCGACTTCGGCAATCGCCGCTTCGGCGGTGGGCGCCACTTCGCGGTAGGCCGGCGCCAGCCCTGGCGCAGCCATCGCGGCCAGATAACCGTTGCGGCGCTCGGTCGCGGTGGTACTGGTGCCGAACAACCCGCCGATGCGCCGATACCCCTGCGCCTGCAGATGCGCGACCAGTTCGCCCATGGCCGCGGCGTTATCCAGCACCACGCTGTCGTAGCGGCTGCCGGGCCCGGCGCGGTCCACCAGCACGGTCGGATAATCCAGCACCAGTTCGTGCATGCGCCCGACCGTATTGCGGGTCGGCGCAAAGATCAGCCCGGTGATGCGTTCTTCCTGCATCAATTGCAGGTACAGCGCCTCGCGCTCGGGGTCTTCGTCGGTATTGCACAGGGTCACGCGCATGCCGGCGCGATAGGCCACATCTTCCACCGCGCGGATCAGCGCGGTGAAGTACGGGTTGCGGATGTCGGCGACGATCACCCCCAGGATGCCGGACTGCTGGGACCGCAGGCGCCGTGCCATCAGATTGGGCCGGTAGCCGGTCTGTCGCACCGCCGCCTCGACCTTGGCGCGTACCTCCTCGCTGACCGGGCCGGTGCCCAGCGCGCGCGAGACCGTCGATTTGGAAACCCCGGCCACCCGGGCCACGTCATTGATGCTGATACTCACTGGGACCGTTCCCGCTCCATTTGCGCACCCGATGCCGGGCGCTGTCTCTGATTCGATGCTAACCCGAAAGCATTACAACGTTTTTGTGCAGCGCACATTGACCTGGAACGTGGGAACGTTCCCACTATACTGCCCAGCCCGTCCCTACCCGGAGTCCGTCTTGTCCTCTCCGTCGCCAGCCCCCGTCACTCCCGAACTCGTGCGCCTGCGTGCGCATGCCCGCGACAAGGACGACGCCATTGCGCAGGCCGCCCAGTTACTGGTCGCCGCCGGCTGCGTGGCGCCGGGCTACGACGCCAGCATGCGGCGCCGCGAAGGGCTGGCGAATACCTTCCTCGGCCACGGCCTGGCGATCCCGCACGGCGTCGGCGAAGACCGCCACCTGGTTCGCCGCGACGGCATCGCCGTGCTGCAGTTGCCCGAGGGCGTGGAGTGGAACCCGGGCCAGACCACCCGGCTGGTGGTCGGCATCGCCGCCCAGTCCGACACCCACATCACCCTGCTGCGCCGGCTGACCCGCCTGATCCAGGACCCGGCCCAGCTGGAAGCGCTGTTCACCACCGACGACCCGGGCGTGATCGTGGCGGCCTTGACCGGCGACCGCGCGCCCGACACCAGCGCCGCACCGGCCACCGACCTGGCCGAAACATTCGAGTGGACCATCGCCTACCCCAGCGGCCTGCACGCCCGCCCGGCCACCCGTTGGGCCGAGACGGCGCGCGGTTTCTCGGCACGCGCCCAGGTGCGCGCCGGCGACCAGGCCGCCGATGCCAAGAGCCTGGTGGGCCTGCTGCAGCTGGGCCTGCGTGCCGGCGACAGCATCACCGTCTCGGCCGAAGGCAGCGATGCGGGTGCGCTGCTCAAGCGCCTGCGCGCAGTGATGGACAGCCTGACCGCGCAGGAAAAGGCCGATGCCGAACGCGCCGCGCAACGCCGCGCCGCGCCGGTGGTCGGCTGGACGCCGCCGCAGGCGCAGCCGGCCATCGTCGGCATCGGCGCAAGCCCGGGCGTGGCGATCGGCATCGTGCACCGGCTGCGTGCGGCGCAGACCGAGGTCGCCGATCAACCGGTCGGGCTGGGCGATGGCGGCGCGCTGCTGCACGACGCGCTGACCCGCACCCGCCAGCAGCTCGCGGCGATCCAGGACGATACCCAGCGCCGGCTCGGTGCCTCGGACGCGGCGATCTTCAAGGCCCAGGCCGAGCTGCTCAACGACACCGACCTGATCACCCGCACCTGCCAGCTGATGGTCGAAGGCCATGGCGTGGCGTGGTCGTGGCATCAGGCGGTGGAACAGATCGCCTCGGGCCTGGCCGCACTGGGCAACCCGGTGCTGGCCGGGCGCGCGGCCGACCTGCGCGATGTCGGCCGCCGCGTGCTGGCCCAGCTCGACCCGGCCGCCGCCGGCGCCGGCCTGGCCGACCTGCCGGAGCAGCCCTGCATCCTGCTGGCCGGCGACCTGTCGCCGTCGGACACAGCCAACCTGGACACCGCGCGCGTACTCGGCCTGGCCACCGCGCAAGGCGGGCCGACCTCGCATACCGCGATCCTGTCGCGCACGCTCGGCCTGCCGGCGCTGGTCGCGGCCGGCGGCCAGTTGCTGGATATCGAAGACGGCGTCACCGCCATCATCGATGGCAGCAGCGGGCGGCTGTACATCGACCCGTCCGCGCTGGATCTGGACGCGGCCCGTACGCACATCGCCGAGCAGCAGGCCATCCGCGAACGCGAAGCCGCGCAACGCGCATTGCCTGCCGACACCAGCGACGGCCACCACATCGACATCGGCGCCAACGTCAACCTGCCCGACCAGGTCGCGATGGCGCTGACCCAGGGCGCCGAAGGCGTCGGCCTGATGCGAACCGAGTTCCTGTTCCTGGAAAGCGGCAGCACGCCCAGCGAGGACGAGCAGCACGCAACGTATCTGGCGATGGCGCAGGCGCTGGATGGCCGCCCGCTGATCGTGCGCGCACTGGACATCGGCGGCGACAAGCAGGTGGCGCATCTGGAGCTGCCGCATGAGGAAAACCCGTTCCTGGGCGTGCGCGGCGCGCGCCTGCTGCTGCGTCGCCCCGACCTGCTCGAGCCGCAGCTGCGTGCGCTGTATCGCGCCGCCAAGGACGGGGCGCGGCTGTCGATCATGTTCCCGATGATCACCTCGGTGCCGGAGCTGATCACCCTGCGCGCCATCTGCGCGCGCATCCGCACCGAACTCGACGCGCCCGAGGTGCCGATCGGCATCATGATCGAGGTGCCCGCCGCCGCCGCGCAGGCCGACGTGCTGGCGCGCCATGCGGATTTCTTCTCGATCGGCACCAACGACCTCACCCAGTACGTGCTGGCGATCGACCGCCAGAACCCGGAGCTGGCCGCCGAAGCCGACAGCCTGCATCCGGCGGTGCTGCGCATGATCCGCAGCACGATCGAAGGCGCGCGCAAACACCAGCGCTGGGTGGGCGTGTGCGGCGGCTTGGCCGGCGATCCGTTCGGCGCCAGCCTGCTGGCCGGCCTGGGCGTGCAGGAACTGTCGATGACGCCCAACGACATCCCGGCGGTCAAGGCACGCCTGCGCGGCGCCGCACTGAGCCAGCTGCAGCAGTTGGCCGAGCAGGCGCTGAACTGCGAAACCGCAGAGCAGGTACGTGCACTGGAAGCGCAGCGCGAGGGCCAGGCATGAACCTGCACGCCATCACGGTGACGCTGAACCCGGCGATCGACCAGACCATCCAGCTCGACAGCCTGCAGCCTGGCGCGGTGCATCGCGCCAGCAGCGTGCGCAACGATGCCGGCGGCAAGGGCATCAACGTGGCCGCCTGTCTGGCCGACTGGGGCAGCCAGGTCGCCGCGCTCGGCGTGCTCGGGGTCGGCAATGCCGGCGTGTTCGAGGCGCTGTTCCGCGAGCGCGGCATTGCCGATCATTGCCAACGCGTGGCCGGCGAGACCCGCACCAATCTCAAGCTGGTCGAAGCGCGCAGCAACGACACCACCGACATCAACCTGCCCGGCCTGCGCCTGGGCCCGCCGCATCTGCAGGGCGTGGCCGATCACCTCGCCCCGCTGCTGCGCCCCGGCCTGCCGGTGGTGCTGTCGGGCAGCCTGCCGGCCGGCCTGCCGGACGACAGCTGGGCGCAGTTGCAGGCCCAGGCCAGCGCCGCCGGTGCGCGCGTGCTGTTGGACACCAGTGGCGCGCCGCTGGTGGCCGCGCTCGGTGCCGCACGCCAGGCGCTGCCGTACGCGGTCAAGCCGAACCGGCACGAGCTGGAGGCCTGGACCGGCCGCCCGCTGAGCGACCGCGCCGCCCTCAGCGCCGCCGCGCACGAACTGATCGCACGCGGCATCCAGCTGGTGGTCATTTCGATGGGCACCGAAGGCGCGCTGTTCGTGCAGCGCGACCAGCGCCTGATCGCGCGTCCGCCGCGCCTGGCGCAGGGCAGCAGCGTGGGCGCCGGTGACGCGATGGTGGCCGGTCTGGCCGCCGCGCTGCTTGGCGACTCCCCCGATCTGGAAAGTTGCGCACGGCTGGCGACCGCGTTCTCGGTCAGCCGGCTGGAAAGCGGCGATGCGCGCCGGCTGAACCCGCAGCAGGTACGCAAGCTCGCCGGCGAGATCGTCATCGACCCGCTCTCGTAGCACCACCGCCGGCGCGAACGCTGGCAGCGCCAGCGCAGCGCGCCGGTGTTTTGCGCAAGACACCACGTATCCCGCCGGCACTTGCCGGCGACCGAACAACGCAGGAGATTTGCATGTCCTCTTCCATCGTGGTCATCGCCGCTGGCGACCGCAGCACCGAAGCCGTCCTGGCGGCCGAAGCGCTGCGCCGTGCGGCCACCGCAGCCGGGCGCAGCGTGACGATCGAAATCCGCAGCGACCAGGGCGTGCTCGGCGCATTGCCGGGCGACCTGGCCAGCGCCGCCAGCCAAGTGCTGGTGATCGGCGACGCCGATGCCGACACCGCCCGCTTCGGCGACGCGCAGCTGCTGCGGCTGAGCCTGGGCGCGGTACTGGACGACCCGGCCGCCGCAGTGAACCAGCTCGCCGCACCGGCAGCCGCAAATGCATCGGCTGCCGCAGGCAGCGCGGGCAACGGCAGCAAGCGCATCGTCGCGATCACCTCCTGCCCCACCGGCATCGCGCACACCTTCATGGCCGCCGAAGGCCTGCAGCAGGCCGCGAAGAAACTCGGCTACCAGATCCGCGTGGAAACCCAGGGCTCGGTCGGCGCACAGGACGCCCTGACCGACGCGGAAATCCGCGATGCCGACCTGGTGCTGATCGCCGCCGATCGCGAGGTCGACCTGGCCCGTTTCGGCGGCAAGCGCCTGTTCAAGAGTGGCACCAAGCCGGCCATCAACGATGGCCCGGCCTTGATCCAGAAAGCGCTGGCCGAAGCCGGCGTGCACGGCGGCGCGGCGCCGGTGGCGGGCGCCGCCAAGGCCGAAAACACCGGCAACGGCCGCACCGGCGCCTACAAGCACCTGATGACCGGCGTGTCGTTCATGTTGCCTTTCGTCACCGCTGGCGGCCTGTTGATCGCGCTGGCATTCGCACTCGGCGGCATCTATGCCGGCGACGATGCCCACCAGGGCACGCTGGCCTGGTCGCTGTTCCAGATCGGCGCCAAGGCCGGCTTCACCCTGATGGTGCCCGCGCTGGCCGGCTATATCGCCTACTCCATCGCCGACCGCCCCGGCATCGCGCCCGGCATGATTGGCGGCCTGGTCGCGGCCAACCTCAATGCCGGCTTCCTCGGCGGGATCATTGCCGGCTTCATCGCCGGCTACGGCGTGGCCGCGCTCAACCGCTACATCCGCCTGCCGCGCAACCTGGAAGGGCTCAAGCCGGTGCTGATCCTGCCGGTGCTGGGCACGCTGCTGGTCGGCCTGGCGATGATGTACGTGTTCGGCCAACCGGTGGCGGACCTGCTGGCCTGGCTCACCGCCTGGTTGCGCGGCATGCAGGGCAGCAGCGCGCTGCTGCTGGGCCTGTTGCTCGGCGGCATGATGGCCTTCGACATGGGCGGGCCGGTCAACAAGGCCGCCTATGCGTTCTCCACCGGCCTGATCGCCAGCCAGGTCTACACCCCGATGGCGGCCGCCATGGTCGCCGGCATGACCCCGCCGCTGGGCATCGCGCTGGCCACCTGGGTGTTCCGCAACCGTTTCACCGTGGAAGAGCGCGGCTCGGCCACGGCCGCCGGCGTGCTCGGGCTGGCCTTCGTCACCGAAGGCGCCATCCCGTATGCCGCGCGCGACCCGCTGCGCACCATCCCGGCGCTGGTGATCGGCTCGGCCGTGGCCGGTGCGATCTCGATGACCGCCGGTGCCGAGTTGAAGGCACCGCACGGCGGCATCTTCGTGCTGCTGATCCCCAACGCGGTGACCCACCTGCTGAATTACGTGCTGGCCCTGGTGGTCGGCGTGCTGGTCACCGCGGTGGCACTGCGCCTGCTCAAGAAGCCGGTGGCCGACGTGGTCGCCTGACCTTCGGCCACCCCGCCACTGGCGCTTGCCGCCCGCGCATGCGCCACGCCTGATCGCCGCCCCTCTCCACCCCTGACTGGTTTCACCGCTGCGCTGCGCACCTTCGTGCGCCGCCGGCGGCTTGCCCATCCCCTAGCTGTCGCGTTCGCCACCCGGCCACGCCTTCCTTCGTTCGGAGTCCTGCCATGACCGTCCTCGCCCCCCGCCATGCCCGTCCCCGCCTGCTGTGCCTGTCGCTGGCACTGGCGCTGACCCCGCTCGCCCACGCGCAGGATGCCGCCGATGCCTTCAAGCTCAAGCTGGGTTACACCGGCGAAGCCGCCTCGATGATCGATGGCGGCCGCAAGAACGGCGACGCCTACGCCGGCCAGCTGATGGTCGGCACCGATGTCGACATGGACCGCCTGTTCGGCTGGGGCGGCGCCACCGTCAAGCTGTACGTCACCAACCGCCACGGCACCAACCTGGCCAACAGCAGCATCGGCAACAGCACCTCGGTGCAGGAAATCTACGGCGGCCAGGGCACCCGGCTGGCCAACTTCACCCTGCTGCAGAAACTGTTCGACGACCGCCTGGAACTGGAAGCCGGCCGCAGCGTGGCCAACATCCACTTCCTCGGCTCGGACCTGTGCCAGTACTTCCAGGGCAACTCGGCCTGCGGCAATCCCACCTTCGTGTTCCGCACCAGCAACTTCACCTACTGGCCGGTGTCCAGTTGGGCCGCGCATGCCACCGCCTGGGTCACGCCCAAGGTCTACGTGCATGTGGGCGCCTACGAGGTGAACCCGGTGCAGGCCCAGGACGGCCAGCACGGCCTGAAGTGGAGCACCGACGACACCACCGGCGTGGTGGTGCCTTACGCGGTCGGCTACAAGAACAAGGGCGGCGACGGCAGCATGGCTGCGATATACGAACTGGGCGGCTGGCAGGACAACTCCGACTACACCGACCCGCTGCGCGACCGCAACGGCAACCCGGCAGTGCTCAGCGGCTTGGGCTACGAGAACAAGCAGGGCCGCTCGGGCATCTTCGCGCGTTTCGAACAACAGGTCACCAACCCGGATCCGTCCGGCGCCCGCGGCCTGACCGTGTTCGGCGCCATCCTCAAGAGCACCGGCGGCCAGGCGATCGAGGACCACTTCGTGCAACTGGGCCTGGTGCAGAAAGGCACCTTCGCCAGCCGCCCGCAGGACAACATTGCGTTTGTGATCACCCAGCAGAAGTACAGCGACGAGGCGATCGAAAACCTGCGCCTGGCGCGCGCCTCGGCCGGCGGCACCGGCACCCCGGCCGACAACCAGATCATGATGGAGCTGAGCTACGGCATCCAGGTCACCAAGCGCCTGCGCATCGCCCCGAACCTGCATTACGTGATCAACCCCGACCAGTTCAACGAACCCACCCGCACCAGCGATCTGAAGAACGCGCTGATCGCAGGCATGCGGATCGACTGGAATCTGTGAGTCCGCGAGGATCCGGGCGCGCGTTGCAGGACGGTGCAGCGCACTCACCTGGCCCGGTAGGAGCGCGCCCGAACGCGATGAGGCATTCCCGATAAAGCCCGGTCGCGCTCTGGCGCGCTCCTACGACGCATTGCAGTGCATGGGGTGACCTGGGTCCGGCGGATTCGGCCAGCGCGCTCGCCCGGCTTGGTAGGAGCGCACCCGGGCGCGATGAGGCATTCCCGATAAACCCGCGTCGCGCTCTGGCGCGCTCCTACGACATATCGCACTGCACGGGGCGACCCGGGTCCGGCGGATTCAGCCAGCGCGCTCGTCCGGCTTGGTAGGAGCGCACCCGGGCGCGATCAGGCGTTATCGATAAAGCCCAGTCGCGCTCTGGCGCGCTCCTACGACGCATTGCATTGCATCGGCTGACTGCGTCCGGCGGATTTACGCCCAACCCGGTAGGAGCGCACCCGGGCGCGATGAGGCGTTATCGATAAAGCCCGGTCGCGCTCTGGCGCGCTCCTACGACGCTATTGCGCTGCCCTGCGCGATGCGCCAAAACGACAAAACCGCGCACTGCGCGGTTTTGTCGTGATCGAAGATCGAGGGCGATCAGGGACGACGCGCCAGCGCCTCCACGTCCTTGGCCTTGGGCAGCAGATCCTGCTTGGTGACGGCAAACGGCCCGATGCTCAGCATCGGCACTGCCACGATCACTGAGGAGATCACCACGATCACCGCGCCGATCATGTGCGTCTCGGCCAGGCCTTCCATCGACTCGCCGCCGTAGATGTACAGGGCCAGCGCCGACAGGAAGAACATCACCGCGGTGATCACCGTGCGCGACAGCGTCTGGTTGATCGAGCGGTTCAGCACTTCCAGCGGCTCCACCCGCAACGCGCGGAAATTTTCGCGTACGCGGTCGAACACCACGATGATGTCGTTGATCGCAAAGCCCATCACCGACAACAGGCCGGCCAGCACGGTCAGGTCGAACTCGCGGCCGGTCAGCGACACGAAGGCCACCGTGACCAGCAGGTCGAACAGGGCGGTCAGGCTGGCGACCACCGCGAACTTCCACTCGAAGCGGAAGGCGATGTAGATCAGAAAGCCCACCAGCATGAACACGGTGGCGTACACGCCGTTCAAGGCCAGGTCCTTGCCGACCTGCGGGCCGACGAACTCGCCCGGCTGCACGGTGGCGGGGTTCTGCGCGGTGCTGACCGCCTTGCGCACTTCTTCGGCGACGCTGCTTGCGGCATCGTCGCGGTTGTTGTGCTGCTCGCGCGCCTGCAGGCGGATCATCACTTCGTTGCCGCCGCGCGCGTTCTGCACCTGGGCGTTCTCGAAGCCGGCCTTGGCCAGTTGCTCGCGCACCTGATCCACGTCCACGGTCTTCTGGAACGAGGTCTGCACCAGCGTGCCGCCGGTGAATTCCAGTGCGTAGTTGAAGCCCTTGCCGACGATGACGCCGACCGAGGCCACCGCGATCACCAGCATCAGGATCAGCACCGGCTTGCGCAGGCGCATGAAGTCGATCTTGGTGTCGTTGGGAATGAGATGGAGCGGGAACAATTTCATGGAAAAGATCTTCCGTTTAGACGTTGCGCACCGTCAGGATGCGCAACGCTTGCGAAGGGATTCATCCCCCGCCCCCGGCAGCGCGCTGCAGGGGGCAAGGCCGGACTCGCATCTCAGATGGCGACGGTCTTCAGCTTCTTGCGGCGGCCGTAGATCAGCACCGCCAGCACACGCGATACGGTGATCGCGGTGAACATCGAGGCGAAGATACCGATCATCATGGTCAGCGCGAAGCCCTTCAACGGACCGGTGCCGAACGCGTACAAGGCCACCGCCACGATCAGACCGGTGAGGTTGGCGTCCAGGATGGTGCCGCCGGCCTTCTCATACCCCGCGGCAATCGCCGATTTGGCCGGCACGCCCAGTCGCAGCTCCTCGCGGATACGCTCGTTGATCAGCACGTTGGCGTCCACCGACAGGCCCACCGACAGGGCAAGACCGGCAAACCCGGGCAGCGTCATGGTGGCGCCGAACAGGGACATCACCGCCACCACGATCAGCAGGTTGAACAGCAGCGCCACCGAGGTGATCGCGCCGAACACGCGGTAGTAGACGGTGAAGAACACCAGCGTGAACAGGAACGAGTAGATCACCGCGGTGACGCCCCGCTCCACGTTCTCCGCGCCCAGGCTCGGGCCGATCACGTACTCCTCGACGAAATCCATCGGTGCGGCCAGCGAACCGGATTTCAGCAGCTTGGCCAGGTTCTCGGCCTCCACCTTCTCCAGGCCGGTGGTCTGGAAGTTCTTGCCGAACACGCCGGCGATGCGGGTCGGCGACAGCGCCTCTTCCTTGACCCGCACGCTGCGCACTTCCTTGCCGTCGACCATGCTGACGGTGGGAATGCGCTCGATGTAGACCACCGACATCAGCTTGCCGACGTTGGCGCTGGTGTAGTCGAGCATGCGCTGGCCGGCGACGTTGTTGAGCGTCACCGCCACCGCCGGCATGCCGTTCTGGTCGGTGCTGACGCTGGCGCTGACCATCTGGTCGCCGGTCACCAGCGCGCGCTTGTTGAGCAGCACCGGCGCGCCGGTGTCGCGCACGCGGTAGACCTTGGCTTCGGGCGGGATGCTGCCGCTGCGCACCGCGTCTTCGGCATTGCCTTCGACCACGGCGCGGAATTCCAGCGAGGCGGTGGCGCCGATCAGGCGCTTGGCCTCGGCGGTGTCCTGCAGGCCGGGCAGTTCGACCACGATGCGGTCCTCGCCCTGGCGCTGGATGGTCGGTTCGGACACGCCCAGCGCGTTGACGCGGTTGCGCAAGGTGGTGAGGTTCTGCTCGATCGCGCCGCTGGCGATCTGCTTGAGTTCGGCCTCCGGCACCTTGACCGCGATGTTCTGGCCGCTGACCTCGTAGGTCAGGGTCGGCTGCGACTTGGCCAGCGCGGTACGCGCGGCGTCGACGCTGGCGCCTTCGCTCAGGCTGACCTGGATGCTGTTGTCGCCGCGGCGCTCGACCGAGCGATAGGCGATACGGCCGTCGCGCAAGGTGGTGCGGATGTCTTCGGCAAAGCCGTCCAGGCGCTTTTCCAGCGCAGCCTTCTGATCCACCTGCATGGCGAAGTGCACGCCGCCGACCAGGTCCAGGCCCAGCACCATCGGCCGGCCGCCCAGCTTGGCAAGCCAGTCCGGCACGGTCGAGGCCAGATTCAGCGCCACCGTGTAGTTCTCGCCCAGTTGCTGGCGCAGCACGTCGTTGGCGCGGGTCTGTGCCTGCAGGTTGGGCAGGCGCACCATCAGGCTGTCGCCTTCCGGGGTGACGGCCTTCGGCGTGATGCCGGCGGCCTTGAGGTCGGCGTCGATACGGCTGCGCAAGGCGTCGTCGAGCTTGGCACCGCGGCTGGCGGTGATCTGCACGGACGGGTCCTTCTGGTAGATGTTGGGCAGCGCGTACAACGCGCTGACCGCCAGCACCAGCAGGATCAGGAAATACTTCCAGCGAGGAAATTCGAGCATTGCGACAGTCCCGCGCGACGCCATCCCGGCGACGCGCCTAGCAGTGAGAACGACTTCAAGCGGCCAACACAATGTCGCCAGCGGTCGTCAGGTGGATGCGGCGGTGCGCGCGGAGCGGCGCGGTCAGCGCCGGTTCGCGGCACCGACTGCGCCCACCTGACAGTGAGCGCAGCGGTTGGTTGCCACTTAGTTGGCAGACTTCAGCGTGCCCTTGGGCAGCACGTGGCCCACGGCGCTCTTCTGCACACGGATACGCACGTTGTCGGCCACTTCCACGGTGATGAAGTTGTCGCCGATCTCGGTGATCACGCCCGCCACGCCGCCGGAGGTGATGACTTCGTCGCCGCGCGCCAGCTTGTCCAGCAGCGACTTGTGCTCCTTCTGGCGCTTCATCTGCGGGCGGATCATCAAAAAGTACATGACCGCGATCAGGATGATCGGCAGCGCGAAGGTGGACAGGCTTCCCATCGGGCCGGGCGCCGGCGCGCCACCGGTGGCCTGCGCCTGGGCGACGGGGATCAGGAAATCGAGCAGATTCATTGAGTGCATCCTAGTTTGGTGCCAGCGCGCCAACCGGCCGCTCGCGATTCAGGTACCGCCGGAGCGGAACAGCCGGGAATTATGCCACGCAGGTTCCAAACCGTCCGCGCAAGGGGCGCGGACGGCCGGTCTCAGCTGGTTTCCCCCGGCAACGGCGGCGTGCTGGCGCCGCGTGCCGCATAGAAGGACCGCCGGAACTGCGCAAAGGTTCCCGAGGCGATCGCCGCACGCAGGTCGGCCATCAATTTCTCGTAGTACCAGAGGTTGTGCAGGGTGCCCAGCATCGGCGCCAGCATCTCGTTGCAGCGGTCCAGGTGGCGCAGGTAGGAGCGCGTGTAGCCGCTGCTGCAGGCATGGCAGCCGCAGCCCGGCTCGATGGTGTCCAGGTCGCGCTCGTACTTGGCGTTGCGGATGCGCACGGTGCCGAAGGAGGTGAAGTAATGCCCGTTGCGCGCGTTGCGGGTCGGCATCACGCAGTCGAACATGTCCACGCCACGTGCCACGCCTTCGACCAGATCCTCCGGCCGGCCCACCCCCATCAGATAGCGCGGGCGCTCGGCCGGCAGGCGCGGATGCAGGTGTTCCAGCATCGCGTTGCGCTCATGCTCCGGCTCGCCTACCGCCAGCCCGCCGATGGCGTAGCCGTCGAACCCGATGCCCTGCAGCCCGTCCAGCGAGCGGCTGCGCAGGTCCGGATGCACCCCGCCCTGCACGATGCCGAACAGCGCCGCGTCGTTGCCCAGCCCGTCATGCGCCTGCCGCGAGCGTTGCGCCCAGCGCAGGCTCAGCTCCATCGAGCGCCGCGCCACCTCTTCGGTGGCCGGGTACGGCGTGCATTCGTCGAAGATCATTACGATGTCCGAATCGAGCACCTTCTGGATCTGCATGCTCTCTTCCGGGCCCAGGAACACCCGCGCACCATCGGTGGGCGAGGCGAAGGTCACGCCCTGCTCGGTGATCTTGCGGCGATGCGCCAGCGAAAACACCTGGAACCCGCCCGAATCGGTGAGGATCGGCCCGTCCCAGCGCGCAAACCCGTGCAACCCGCCGTGATCGCCAATCACATCCAGGCCCGGGCGCAGATACAGGTGGAAGGTATTGCCCAGGATGATCTCCGCACCCAGCGCGCGGATCTGCTCGGGCAGGATGCCCTTGACCGAGCCATAGGTGCCCACCGGCATGAACGCCGGCGTCTCGACGGTGCCACGCGGAAAGGTCAGACGCCCACGGCGGGCATGGCCGTCGGTGGCTTGGAGCTGGAACTGGAGTCGGGACATTGAAGGGCCGGGATTGGGGATTCGGGATTTGGGAATCGGACGAGCGGTTGGCAGGTGGCTGATCGTTCGGCGGATGCCGCCCTACGATTCCCCATTCCCGATTCCCGATTCCCTGCCCCACAGCAGCATCGCATCGCCGTACGAAAAGAAGCGATAGCGCTGTTCGATGGCGTGCTGATAGGCGGCGAAGATGCGCTCGCGGCCGGCGAAGGCGGAGACCATCATCAGCAGCGTGCTTTCGGGCAGGTGGAAGTTGGTGACCATCGCATCGACGCTGCGGATGCGGTAGCCGGGCAGGATGAAGATCTGGGTTTCGCCGGCAAACGGCAGCAGTTCGCCCTCGGGCGCGGCATCGGTGGTGCGCCAGGCACTTTCCAGCGAGCGCACCACCGTGGTTCCCACCGCAATCACCCGGCCGCCGCGCGCGCGGGTGCGGCGCACCTGCTCGACCAGCGCGGCGCCGACATTGAGCCATTCGGTATGCATCACATGCTGATCGAGCGCATCCACGCGTACCGGCTGGAAGGTGCCGGCGCCCACATGCAGGGTGACATGGCCGAACTCCACCCCGCGCGCGCGCAACCGTGCCAGCAGCGCCTCGTCAAAATGCAGCCCGGCGGTGGGGGCGGCCACCGCGCCGACTTCACGCGCGAACACGGTCTGGTAGCGCTCGCGGTCTTCCACTCCCGGCTCACGGCGGATGTACGGCGGCAGCGGCAGGCGCCCGGCTTCCAGCAGCCAGTGCTCCAGCGGCGTGGGAATGTCGAAGCGCAGCAGATAGAACTCGCCGTCGCGGCCCAGCACCTCGGCCTGGCCGCCGGCGTCCAGCGCGATCCAGCTGCCGGCCTTGGGCGACTTGCTGGCGCCGATCTGCACCCGCGCCTGGCGCTCGCCGAGCAGGCGCTCGATCAGGATTTCCACCCGCCCGCCACTGGCCTTCTGCCCGAACAGCCGCGCCGGGATCACCCGGGTATCGTTGAAGATCAGCAGATCGCCCGGCTGCAGCAGCTCGGGCAGATCCCGCACCTGCCGGTCGACCAGCGCCTGCGGCGACGGCGGCACCACCAGCAAGCGGCTGGCAGCGCGCTCGGCCAACGGCGCCTGGGCGATCAGCTCGTCGGGCAGCGAATAGTTGAAATCGGACTTCTTCAAGGCCGCAGGATGTGTTGGCTGAGGAGCCGGATATTGTAACTGCGGCGGGGGAATGGAGAATCGGGAATCGGGAATCGTAAAAGCGGGCCGCTTTGCGCAGTAAGGGCTCCGGTCACCGGATCAAGCTCTCCCCATTCCCCATTCCCCATTCCCCATTCCCCATTCCCGATTCCCGATTCCCGATTCCCTCACCGCTCAAACTTCGTTGACAAAATGATCGACGTCGTCGTGCGCTCCACGCCGTCGATCGCGCCGATGGCGTCGGTGAGTACGTCCATCTCGTTGACGCCGCCGACCACGCCCAGGGCGATCAGGTCGTAGGCGCCGCTGACCGAATGCAGCAGGCGCACCTGCGGGATGTCGCGCAGCGCCTTGACCACGGCAGGCATCTTCTTGGGCAGCACGGTGATCAGGATGTGCGCGCGGATGCGGCCCTGTTCGTAGGCGTCGTGGGTGCGCACGGTGTAGCCGCTGATCACGCCGTCGCGTTCGAGCTTTTCGATCCGGCTCTGCACGGTGGTACGCGACAGCCCGAGCCGGCGCGCGATCTGCGCGGTGGAGGCGCGCGCGTCCTCGCGCAGCAGCGACAGCAGGCGTTCGTCTGAGGGGGTGATTTTCACTTTTGCCCAATTGGTTCGTCGATTCGACGAAAATACCCGACTTCCTGCCCGGATTCACGCTGCCAAACGCCGATCTCATGCCGATAATAGGAAGGGAACGCCACCTTGCAGGAGATGCGCCATGTCCGTCCTCGCCCCGCTCGCCCCGCTGCGTGCCCATGCCGGCCGCCGCCTGACCGATGGCCTGGACGATGCCAGCATCGCGCGTCTGGCCGCCAACCACCCGGATCTGGCACACGCCATCGACGCCGCGGCCACCGAGTACGCGCTGGTGCGCGCGGAGGCCGCCGACCTGCTGGACCTGGACGAAGACGCCCAGATCAGTGCGGTGCAGGACGGCTTCATCAACTTCTACGCCGACGATGCGGTGACCCCATATGTGGCGCTGGCTGCGCGCGGCCCCTGGGTGATCACGCTCAAGGGCGCGGTGCTGTACGACGCTGGCGGCTACGGCATGCTCGGCTTCGGCCACACGCCTGCGCCGGTGCTGCAGGCGATGGCGCGTCCGCAGGTGATGGCCAACGTGATGACGCCCAGCCTGGCGCAACGCCGGCTCGACCGCGCCCTGCGTGCGGAGATCGGCCAGACCCGCGGCGGCTGTCCGTTCGCACGTTTCATGTGTCTCAACTCCGGTTCCGAGGCGGTCGGCCTGGCCGCGCGCATCGTCGACACCAATGCCAAGCTGCACACCGACCCGGGCGCGCGCCATGCCGGTGCCGGCATCAAGCGCGTGGTGGTCAAGGGCAGCTTCCATGGCCGTACCGACCGACCCGGTCTGTATTCCGATTCCAGCCGCAAGACCTACACCAAGTACCTGGCCAGCTACCGCGACGAAGACTCGGTGATCGCGATCGCGCCGTACGACGTGGCGGCGCTGCAGCGCGCCTTCGACGAGGCCGCGCGCAATCACTGGTTCATCGAGGCGGTGTTCCTGGAGCCGGTGATGGGCGAAGGCGACCCGGGCCGCGCATTGCCGGCCGCGTTCTACGCCGCGGCGCGCGAACTGACCCGCCTGCACGGCAGCCTGCTGCTGGTGGATTCGATCCAGGCCGGCCTGCGCGCGCACGGCGTGCTGTCGGTGGTGGACTACCCCGGCTTCGAGCAGCTCGACCCACCCGACCTGGAGACCTATTCCAAGGCGCTCAACGCCGCGCAGTATCCGCTGTCGGTGCTGGCGGTGACCGAACACGCCGCGCAGGTATACCGCAAGGGCACCTATGGCAACACCATGACCACCAATCCGCGTGCGCTGGATGTCGCCTGCGCCACGCTGGCGTTGTTCACCCCGCAGGTGCGCGAGAACATCCGCGCCCGCGGCGCGCAGGCGATCGCCAAGCTGCAGGCACTGCAGTCCGAGCTGGGTGGCTTGATCACCAAGGTGCAGGGCACCGGCTTGCTGTTCTCCTGCGAGCTGGCGCCGCAGTTCAAGTGCTATGGCGCCGGTTCCACCGAAGAGTGGCTGCGCCATCGCGGCGTCAACGTGATCCATGGCGGCGAAAATTCGCTGCGCTTCACCCCGCACTTTGCGATGGACGAAGACGAGCTGGATCTGCTGGTCGGGTTGATTGCGCGTGCGCTGAAGGAAGGTCCGCGCCAGGCTCAGGCCGAGGCAGCCTGAGAGCCACCAACAGGACGTGGCGAGCCCTCAGGTGGGCGCGGACGGCACGCGGTAACTTCGGTATTCGAGCGGTACACGCCGATTCCGAGCGCCCGCCGCGCCCACCGGTCGGTGAGCGCCGTGGTTTTGTGAGCCCCTTGAAGTCAAGGCGACGCAGGCACTACTTGCGCGCCTAGGACAGCCGCGCAAACGCCCCAGAAGCTCACCGCGCGCCCTTGGCGTCACGCGCGACGGCGCGGTGCCCGGGTCCGGTCAGATCGGAACAGCGCTCAGCTTGCGCCGCAGGTAATTGGTCACGGCCCGGCGTGGCGACTTGCCGCGCCAGGACGCCCAGCACAGATGCGAGCCCACCGCGACGGTACCGCCACGGTGACCGAGGCCGAACCAGGTGCGATCCGGATGGAACGCATCGCGCGCCGGGAACACGATGCCGGCAAACTCGCCGGCGTGCGCGTTGTAGAAGCGCGTCAAGCCGCGCGGGCCGGAGATCATCGGAATCTGCCGATGGTCTTCCAGCCTCTCAGGCGCATGCGCGGTGAAAATGTGCTCGATGAACGCGCGCCAGAACGGATGTCCCGCCTCCGAGCCGAACACGGCGTTGCCGATCTTGAACTGCTCGTTGCCGGGCGCGCCTTCTTCGATCGGCAGTACGCATTGCTGTGCCAGTACGTCCGCGCCAAGCGGGCGCAGCAGCTTGTAGTCGGTGTCGAAATAGAAACCGCCGTAGCTGTGCATGTAGGCGCAGCGGGCGATGTCGGCCTTCATCACACCGAAGCGTATCGCCTCGTAGCGGTCGGCGAATTCCGGGAACGCGCGACGCATCAGTGCGGAGTTGTCGGCGTCGTCCCAGACATGGCAGGTCCAGCCCTGCAATAGCCGCTGCAGACGGGCCTGGATCTTGCGCTCTTCCCAAAGCAGGTGCTTGGTCGGCGCAGTGAGATGGAACACGTGGGGAATCATGGGGGGCTTCTCGGGGCTGGGGGAAACCAGACCTCCACCGAAGCACCGCAGCGAAGCCGGCTACCCGGATGGAGCTCCGGTCAGCCACAACAGTAGTCCCATTATTAGTGTGACGTAATTCACAACTTTAAATGGTTACGCCTGCCGTCGATTTGCAGAATCGCTGCAGAACCGAAGCTTGCTCACAGTGACGTCCCCGGCACGGTTGGCCCCGCCAACGACGTCGCGTCTGTCACCTCCCTCATTCCCAACACCGGTCTGCGCGTCCCTTCAGGGTTGCGCTGCGCGGGCAATCGCGCGGCGCGATGCGTCCGGCTTGCTGCTCCACCAGCCGCTTGCCGCCATCGCTTCCGCGCTCCAGCTCGAACGCATCGTAGAGACGTCCGGTGGCGGTGCGCGACTCGTAACGCAACTTCCGGTTGTCGATGCGAAGCACCTGGTAGAGCTGGGTGTCTTCGCCAACCGGACGCATGCTCTTGCGCGCCATGTCCGAGAGCCGGTACTGCTTGGGCCCGGCCACCGAAACCACGAACACCGGCGTCGCCTGCCCTGCCGCATCGCCGCGCCGGCCGTAGGTGTGGTCGTGGCCCTGCAGCACCAGATCGACCTTGTGGCGGCGGATCACCGGCAGCACCTGCTCGACCAGCTTCTGGTTCTCGCGATCGGCGCGCGGGGAAAAGAACGGCTGGTGGATCAGCACGATCGACCACGGATGCGGGTTGTCGGCCAGCACCTTGTCCAGCCACTGCGCCTGTGCCGGGCCGGTACCCAGATCCAGCACCGAGGTGCCGTCCAGCACGGCGATGCGCACGCCCTGATAGTCGAACCAGTAGCTGGTGCGCGCCGCAGCCGACGGCCCGTTGTGCGGCAGGGCGAAGGTCACCGGCCAATGGTTGCCGAGCGTGCGCGTGGCCTGCGGGCTGTCCTCGCCTTCTTCGTGGTACTCGTGATTGCCCGGCGCCGGCGCTACTGCGGTGCCTTCCAGCAACCAGCGCCCGGCTTCGAACCACTCGGCCCATTCGTTGTCGTCCTGGCCGTCCTTGCCGCTGACCAGGTCGCCGGCGAACAGGGCCAGCCGCGCGTCCGGTGCCGAGCGCCAGGCCTGGCGGATCACCCGCGAGACCAGGCTGAGGTTCTTGTTCTGGGTGTCGCCGAAATACAGCAGCGTCAGCGGCGTGTCGGGGCTGGCGGCGGTGCGGAAATGATTCCACGCACCCCAGGTGCGGTTGCCCTGCACGCGGTAGGCGTACAGCGTGTCCGGCGTCAGCCCGTCGATATCGGCGCGGTGGTGATGCGAGCTGCCGTTTTCGCTGGCCAGCGTGGCAGTGCTGGCGCGGATGCGCCGCGGCGTACCCACGTCGGGCGAGTCGCCGGCGACCACCAGTTCCAGCCACGGCTGGTCGACACTGGCATCGGTACGCCAGGCCACCGCGAAACCGGTTGCCGCCGCCTGCGCGGGCGTGGCGACGATGCGGTCCGGAAAGCCATCGGCAACATAGTGGCTGGAGCCCGCCGAAACCTGCGTATTCGGTTCGGCGGCGCGCTCGGCGGCGAACGATCGCGTGCCCGCCATCGCCACCAGCAACAGCGCTGCAGTCAGCGCCGCACGTGCAGCGCTCATGGCGCGCACTCCTTCAGGCGCAGCGTGCGTGCGATATCGCGCCAGTCGAATGCCGCCACCGCCTGGTCGTCATGCAGTGCGTAGAACACCCCGCCCGGAAAGCGCGCATCGCCGCGTTGATCCAGCCACACGCCGTCTGTATTGGCGGTCACCCGGCCAGCGAAGGCACCGACATGCGCCAGGCTCTGGCGATCGAATACCTGGAACACGCTGCGGTCCTTGAACTGATCGGTGGCGATCCAGTAGCCGCTGCCGTCCTTGCATGCAAACAGCGTCATGCCTTCGGCCTGCGCCTTGAACAAACCGCTGCCGACATTGCGGCCGCGATAGCGTCCGTCCATGCCGTACTCGCGCAACTGCGTGCCCACGGCGACATCTTCTTCGGCAATCATCAGGCGCGCATGGGCTTCATCGCCGAACACCGACTCGGCGATCCGCACCGCGCCCGCTTCGCTGGTATCGCCGAAGCTCTGCGTCAGCCGCGCCTGCCAGCCCTGCCCCGCAGCGCTCAATTGATAGCGACGAAAGCGTTGACCGAGTTCGGCCAGCGGCGGCGGCACATCCTTGTTGGCCGGCGACATGTAGTTGTCGCTGACCACCACCTCGTAGCCGCCCTCGTGCTTGCGCACCCACAGGCCGTAGGGCTCGCGCAGTTCGTCCTGGCCGAAGCTGGTCAGCGGCTTGAAGTCGGGCAGCGAGAACACCTGCACGCGACGATTGTCGCGCTCGACCACGAACACCAGATCGTCGACCACCGAAATCCCGTTCGGGCGATCCAGCTTGCCCAGCGCCTTGCCCTTGCCGCCGACCACGCGCAGGCGCTTGCCGCTATCGCCATCGAACACCACCAGCGCATGCGTGGCCTTGGCGGTGGCGATCAACCAGCGGCCGCCATCGGGCGCACTCCAGCTGGCCGGCGAATCCAGATTGTCGGCCGGGGTCAGCGCGGTGATGAAGGCTTCCGGCACCACTTGGTGCGCCACCTCGGCCTCGCTGAGCAAGGGGTCTTTCAGCAATGCTTCGTCGGCTTCGCGGTCGACCGGTGCGCTGGCGCAGGCGGTCAGCGCCAGCGCGGTGGCAAGCAGCGTGGTGTGGAGTAACGTTGTGTGGAGCCGCGTGCGTGGTGCGATCACAGCGCCACCTTCAGGCCGAGCGCATAGGTGCGGCCGTATTCCTCGTTCTGCAGTGTGCGCGAGGGCACGCCCTGGTACAGTTCCAGCGGTTCGTCCAGCAGGTTCTGCGCTTCCAGATACAGGCTGACGTGGCTGTTGAATTGGTAGTTCATGCTGAAATCCAGCTGGGTATGCGGGGCGACATAGATATCGTACGCGCGGCTTTGGCCGATGGTGTCCAGGTATTGACTGCGGTACACCGCCGCAACCCGCGCACTGAAGCCGTATTTTTCGTAGCCCAGGTGGCCGCTGTAGATGCGCTTGGACGAGCGCGGCAAGGTGAAGTCCTCGCCGGCGCGATCGCTCAGGCCGGGATCGAAATCGCTGTCCAGCACGGTGGCGCTGGCGCCGACCAGCAGGCCGTTCCAGCCGTCGGGCAGGAAGTCCAGCGCCTGCTGCCAGTTGAATTCGGCGCCACGCACCTTGGCGGTGTCGCCGTTGATCGAGCGCGTGACCTGCAGATCGGGGAACTCGGCATCGTTGGTGCTGATGGTCTGCACGATGTAGTCGTCGATCGACTTGTCGAACACGCCCAGCGAGATCAGGCCGGTGCTGCCGATGTATTTTTCGAACGACAGGTCCAGGTTGCTGGAGCGATACGGATCGAGATCGGGGTTGCCGACGTTCACCTCGTTGTCGCCACGATTGATGCTCACGCGCGGGGAGACATCGCCGAACGCAGGCCGCGACAAGGTCTTGTTGGCGGCAAACCGCAGCACCCAGTCGTTGCCGGTGTCGTAGCGCAGATGCAGGCCAGGCAGCACGTTGGTGTAGCTACTGGAGGCTTCGCGCGGCGTCACCGTGGCAGTGCGGCCGTTCTCGGCCACGTCGACCTGATTGCCGGTGGCGTCGAACTGGGTGTTTTCCACACGTACACCGGCAATCGCGCGCAGCGCGCCGATGTCCCAGGTGCCCATCACATAGGTCGCGAACACATCTTCGGTGGCCTTGTAGTCGTCCTGCAGCGAGGTCTGCAGATTGCCGCCCACATCCTGAGGGCGCGCACTGTACAGATTGCCGGAGGTGTTCCAGTAACGGCGCATGCCGTCCGAGCCGATGCTTTCGCCCAAGGTACCGCCGCGGTGTTCCGGTGCGGCGGTGGTCCAGTCGCTCAGATCGATCGCCGGACCGCGACGCAGCTCGCTTTCGTCCACATTGACATCGCGCTCGCGCCAGCGGCCGAGCACACCCATCTTCAGGCTGGAATGCTCGCCGTCGAAGCGCACGTTGATCTGCGCGCTGCGCTCGCTGTCGTCCACCCGCTTGGGCGCAAGCACGAAGCGGTCGAACACGAAATCGTCGTTGCTCTGCCAGCCGTTGTCGGAAAAGCCCAGGCGCGGAATGCCGCTGTTCTGGTCGACCGTGGCCGACAGATCGTCGCCGTCATAGTTGAAGCGCGCTTCCATCTCGTCGTTCACGCGCTCGGTGGTCTTGGTGTAGCCCAGCTTGTAGTCCACCGTGGCCGCGCTCAGACGGTTTTCACCGCCCACGCTCAAGGCCATGGTGTCCTCCTTCTTGGTGCGATAGCGCACGCGCTTGGAGATGGAATCGGCCGGCAGGTCGGCCACCTCATAGGTGCCGTCGCCATTGGGGCTGACCTGCCCATCGGCCAGGCCGAAGATGGTGCGCTGGCGCGTTTCGGCATCGTCGAAGCGGCTGTACAGCGTGCGCAGGTAATAGCGGTTGTCCGCGTCGGGGCGCCAGTCCAGATTGAGGTTGGCGCCCATGCGGGTGCGCTCGATGAAGTACTTGCGGCGCTGCACCTCGCCGGCGAACAGATCGTCGGCCGCACCGCCGTCGAAACTGTCGTAGGCCACCTCGGTATTGTCGGATTCGAATTTGCGGTCCTGGTAGTTCACACCCACCGCGACGCCGAACGTGCCGTCGAAGATATCGCTGTAGTTGAACGCGCCCTTCGGGCTGGTCTTGCCCGACAGCGACTGGTGGCTGCCTTCGATCGAGCCGCGCAGGGTGCGGCCATCGCGATCGAACGCGGAGGTGGACTCGACCTGGATCGCACCGCCTATGGAATCGCCCGGCATGTCCGGCGTCGGCGACTTGACCACCTTCAGGCGTTCGGTGGAGTCGGACGGAATCACGTCCAGCGGTGCCGAGCGCGTGCCGTCTTCCGGCGTGCCCATGGTCATGCCGTCGATGGTGACGCTGTTGAGCGCCGAATCCAGGCCGCGAATCACCACGAAGCGGCCTTCGCCCTGATCGCGGGTGACGCTGACGCCGGGCAGGCGCTGCAAGGATTCTGCAACATTCTTGTCGGGGTAGCGGCCCATCGCATCGGAGGCCACCGCATCCTGGATCGCATCGGAGCCACGCTTGAGATCGACTGCGCGCACCTGCGATTCCACTTGCGGGCGCACTTCCAGGCGTTCCAGATCGATGGCCGCCGCGCCGGATGCACCGGTGGCAGCAGCCGCACCCTCGGCCGCCTGCGCAAGCGGGCTCCACGCGGCCGCCGCCAACGTCAGCGTGATCGCCAGGCACAGCGGAGTCTTGTTCAACACGGGTGCTTCCCCAATCGGTTAAGAATGGGTGGGCACACTATGTCTACGACGTTTCACTGACATGACATATGCAAGCGCGATCACGCGCAATGTGTGGCGACGCTGCCGCTGGCTGCGGCACACTGTGGGTCTCTCCCGCCTGTCGCTGCCCATGAAAATCGTCGAAGTGCGCCACCCCCTCGTCCAGCACAAGATCGGTCTGCTGCGCGATGCCGCCTTGAGCACCAAGGGCTTCCGCGAACTGGTCACCGAGCTGGGCACCCTGCTGGCCTACGAGGCCACCGCCAATCTGGACACCGAATCGCACGTGCAACCCGGCTGGGCCGGCCCGGTGACCGTGCAGCGGATTGCCGGCGCAAAAATCACCCTGGTGCCGATCCTGCGCGCCGGGTTGGGCATGCTGCCCGGCGTGCTGGCGCTGATCCCGGCCGCGCGCGTGAGCGTGGTCGGCCTGCAGCGCGACGAAGAAACCCTGCAGCCGGTGCCCTACTTCGAACGCCTCACCGGCCGCCTGGAAGAGCGCGATGCACTGATCCTGGACCCGATGCTGGCCACCGGCGGCACGCTGATCGCCACCATCGACATGCTCAAGCGCGCCGGCGCGCGGCGGATCAAGGGCATCTTCCTGGTCGCCGCACCGGAAGGCCTCAAGGCACTGGAAGCAGTGCATCCGGACGTGGAGGTCTACACCGCCGCGATCGACGACCACCTCAACGACAAGGGCTACATCCTGCCCGGCCTGGGCGATGCAGGCGACCGCATCTTCGGGACGCGGGTGGAGTGAGCTGCGGTGGCTTGAAGCCCCTCTGCCTGCGGGGCGAGAAGACACCGCTTGCGCGCCATTGGCGCGCGTGCCTTGAAGCGCCCGCGCCGCAAGCGCGAGCCGGGGGCGCGCAGTGGGGATTGGGGTGAAGGTCCGTCGAGCGAAGCAGTCGGGGAGTCACTTCTGACGGCGTGTAGCGACGCGTTTGTCATTGCCCGCATTGGTAGCTCCCCTGAGGCGCACCCTCATCCGGCGCTGCGCGCCACCTTCTCCCGGTGGGAAAAGGAACGGCGGCGGCATCGAGCATTGCGTTGAAAAACGCCCGCCCTACCGCGTCGACGCCTGGATCGCCGCACTCACATACACCAGCGGCGCGTTCCAGTTGATCGCCACCTCGTTGCTGGCATAGCTGCAGGTGTCGTCCAGGTACGACAGCGCCGGCAGCCTGGAGTGGTACGCCACCTTGCAGTCCTTGGCGTCCTGCTGGCCCGGTTGCGGACCACCGGCCAGCCAGCCCGGCACCGGGGCGTCGATGCCGTCGGCTTCGGAAGGGCGATGGTGGATATGCAGCGGGCTACGCAGCCCGACGCCGGTGACGAACGACAGGCCCAACGGATTGCGCCCCAGCATGTAATCCAGCTGCGACTGCGCGGCATCCAGATACGGCCGCTGCCTGGTCAGCCGATAGCCCTGCATCAGCATCATCGCGCGGTTGAGCACCACCGCATTGCTGCCCCACACGAAGTCGGTGTCGGTCATCGCCAGACGCCAGGGCGAGGCCTGCCACTCATCGGCAAGACGCTGCGCCAGGTCGGTAATCTCGCGGGTAATGCGTGCGTGATCGGCATGCGGGGTGAGCCGGTCGCGATGTTCGGCCAGCGACATCCAGGCCAGGCCGCCGACGTTGCTCCAGCCCGGCACGCTCGCCGGTACGTTGCGCGCAATCATTGCGTCGTAGAAGCCGTCCTCGCGCGTGCTCACGTACAGCTCGGCCGCGGCCCAGGCGAATTCGTCATCCACCTGCGCATCGTCGTAGCCGCCGGTGCGTACGTCATCGGGCTGGCGATAGATCACATTCGGGTGTTGCTGCGCCCACGCCCAGGCACTGCGCGCGGCGTTCAACATGCGCGCCGATGCGCCCGGGTACTGCTTGTCGAACGGCGCATAGACGCGGCTGGCTGCCGCCATCACTGCGGCGAAATCCAGCGTGGCGGCGGTGGCCTTCATCACCACATAGCGTTGCTGTTTAGCCTGGTCCGGCATCACCAATCCGTCGAACTGCTTGTCGGTGAGCTTGTGGTACACGCCGCCATCGGCCGGGTCCTGCATGGCCAGCATCCATTCCAGATTCCACCAGGTCTCCTGCAGGATGCCGGGCACGCCGGGCGCGTCGTCGGGAATGGTCAGGGCCTGCGCCTTGAACAGCGCCGGGTACTGCTCGTAGGCGGCCAGCAAGGTGTAGGTGCTGATGCCGGAATTGACGATGTACTTGTTGTAGTCGCCGGCGTCGTACCAGCCCTTGGGCGCACTGATCACGCTGTCGGCCGGGCGCGTTGCCGATGCCGCCGAAGGATGGATGCGCACCTGCGTATCCGGATGCCCGGCCGCACGCGCATAGCGCCCGGCGAACTGCGCCGGCAGCGCGGTACTGGCGCGATTGAAATAGAACGCCTTGAGCGATGCGTCGAGCACGGGCCGATACGCGCTGGCCGCGATCGGGAACGGATCGGACGCCGGCTGCCCGTCGATCTTCAACCGGTAGGTACCCGGCGCGTGCAGGCTGGAGAAATCCGCCACCCGCGCCTGCTGCCCGGCCGGCGTCCACAGCGCGGCGGCCTGCAGCCTGCCCTCCAGCACCTGGCGGCCCTGCGCATCCTCGACCGTGAAACGGTCCGCGATGGGCGCCGCGCCTTGCGGCAATCCGAGCACCGCAAGCTTGGCCGAACCCGGCAGATAGCCGAGCTGATTGACGTGGATGGCAGCGCCCGTTGCCGCTAAGGTCTGGTCGCCGGTGGTATCGGCCGCGCAGGCGGCGATGGGCGATGCGATCACCATGCCGGTGAGCAGAGTCTGGAAAATGTTCATGCCGCGATGGTCGCTGCATTGGCGCAGGGCGACAAGTCCAATCCGGGCATAGGCAACCGCGTGGAAATGCATCGCTGCGGTCGCGTGCCTGCATCGATGGTGGCGAGCACCTGCGGCCAACCGCTTCATCGCGCAGGCCATACCCTGGCACGGGGCGGCAGATGCAACCCGCAACACCCGCTGCCATCCGGCGATGCCTGCCCTCGCCTACGAGGACAGGCACATCTTGATCAATCAGCCGTCAGCGCGCCGCAGCCTCCAGCTGCACCTGCGCCTTGCCCACCGGGTTGCGCGGGTCGCTTCCGCCGGTGAGCACGTTGCTGCGCTTGTCCCATTCCACCGTCTGCAGGTTGCCCCAGACGTGGCTGGAACCGCGGCCGCCCTCGGCGGTGTCGCCCGGCAGCTTGAGCGCGTGGCCCATCGCCTGCAGCGCCTTGGCGGTCTGCGGCGAGAACGCGTTGCTCTCGGCCTCGATCACGTCCGGCAGCCACTGGTGGTGATAGCGCGGCAAGGCGCTGACCTGCTGCGCGTCCAGGCCGGCGTCGTAGCCCAAGATGCCGAGCAGCACCATGGTGATGATGCGGCTGCCGCCCGGGGTGCCGATCACCGCGACCTTGTCGGCCGATTCCATGAAGGTCGGCGTCATCGAGCTGAGCATGCGCTTGCCCGGCTTGGGCGCGTTGGCCGCGTAGCCCATCACGCCGAAGGCATTGGGTGTGCCCGGCTTGAGCGCGAAGTCGTCCATCTCGTCGTTGAGCAGCACGCCGGTGCCCTTGGGGATCAGGCCCGAGCCGTACAGCAGGTTGACGGTCTGAGTGGCGCCGACGCGGTTGCCTTCGCCATCGATGATGGAAAAGTGCGTGGTTTCGTCGTCTTCCAGCGGGGTCGGGTTGCCCGACAGCAGATCGCTGGGGGTGGCCTTGTCCGGGTTGATCGTGGCGCGCAGGCCTTGCGCGTAATCCTTGCTGGTCAGCACGCGCTGCGGCACGGCGACAAAGTCCGGGTCGCCCAGGAAGAAGGTGCGGTCGCGGTAGGCGCGGCGCATCGCCTCCACCACCAGATGGGTGCGGTGCGCATCGTCGAGCGTGTCCAGCTCCCAGCCTTCCAGGATCTGCAGCATGGCGGCGAGTGCGATCCCGCCGGAGGATGGCGGCGGCGCGGTGGTGATCTTCCAGCCGCGGTAGTCGAACTGGATCGGCGTGCGCTGCTTGACCCGGTACCCGGACAGCTCGGCGGCCTTCCACTGTCCGCCGGCCTGCTTGACGCCGGCCAGCAGCTTCTTGGCGGTTTCGCCCTTGTAGAAGCCATCGAAGCCCTTGTCGCCGAGCAGCTGCAGGGTATGCGCCAGCTCTGGCTGCTTGAAGATGTCGCCTTCGGCAATCGGCTTGCCGCCGCGCAGATACACCTGGCGCGTGCCGGGGTAACGCTCCATCACCTCGCGCCGCGAGGCGTAGCCCTTGGCCATGCGCGCGTACACCGGGAAGCCTTCGCTGGCGATGCGGATCGACGGCGCCAGCGACTGCTTCAGCGGCAGCCGGCCGTGCCTGGTGGCCAGTTCCACCAGCGCTGCAGGCAGCCCGGGAATACCGGCCGACCAGGGGCCGTTGACCGAGCGGTCGCGGTCCAGCGCGCCCTGCTTGTCGAGGAATTGCGCCTCGCTGGCCGACTCGGGCGCGGTCTCGCGCGCGTCCAGCATCACGTCCTTGCCGGTCTTGGCATCGTGCAGCAGGAAGAAGCCGCCACCACCCAGCCCCGAGCTGATCGGCTCGACCACCGCCAGCGTGGACGACACCGCGATCGCCGCATCGAACGCATTGCCGCCCTCGCGCAGGATCTGCAGGCCGGCGTCGGTGGCCAGTGCATGACCGCTGGCAATCGCCGCACCGGGCGGATGCTCCGCCACCGGCGAGGTCGTCGATGCTGCAGGCTTGGCGCCATCGGCAGCCCAGGCCGGCGGTGCCAGCACCAGAGCCAGCAGCAACAGGCCGCGCAAAGAAACACGTCGGGAAAAGATGCTCACGGGGCGGGAGGCTCCTGTTCGTACAGTTCGGGGTGGTCGCGCTGCAGCTGCATGAGCTTGGCGAGCAGTTGATCGTGGGTTTCCGGTATCGCCGGGTCCGGGTCGATGCATTCGACCGGGCACACCACCACGCATTGCGCTTCGTCGAAATGGCCCACGCACTCGGTGCAGCGTGCCGGGTCGATCACGTAGATGGTTTCGCCCATCGAGATGGCCTGGTTCGGGCACGCCGGCTCGCAGACATCGCAGTTGACGCAGAGCTCGTTGATCTTCAGCGACATAGCGGCACCACCATGCGATGCGGCGCGGCGCGATGCAACGCCAGGCGCTGGAACGCAACGTACTGCCGGAAGCGGACGCACGGGGCGTAGCGCGGTGCACGGACAACGCCATGCGCGTGGCCGGCAACCGGTCCGAGCGGACCGGCGCCGACGGTGTGCGGGATCAGCAGCATGCTGCGATCCCGCACGGCGGCCGGACGCGCCCTCCCGCGCCTCCGGCCTGGTACGGCATTACTTGGCTTCAACGAAGGTGTATTCCACGCCCTTGGGCTGGACGATGCTCTGCACGCGCGCATTCTCGGCCGCATTGCCGATGAACAGCACGCGCACGCCCTTCATCGAATCGGCCGGCACGTCCTTGAACGCGGCGTCGATCAGGTCGGCCATCTTGGTCGAGGCGGACGAACCGAAGGCCAGCATGTTGCCCGGCTGCACGCCACGCGCCAGTGCGGTCTTGACGCTTTCCAGCTGACGCTCGTAGCTGCCGGCGAACTCGGCATCGGACTCCGGCGGCAAGTAATACAGGAACGGGCTGTTGGTGGTGGTGCCCAGGTTCTGGCCGACCACTTCCTGCAGGTACTTCTTCCAGCCGGCGTTGTCGTCCTTGGCCGGCGCGGTCAGCGCAGCCGGAGCGGCGGCGGCGGTCGGTGCCGGCTCTTCCTTCTTGCAGGCGGTGACGGCCAGAGCGGCGACCGAAGCGAGCACCAGCGCGCGCATTGTGTGTTTCATGAAACTCCTCCCTTTGAAAAGCATGTGGTGATGTGACTGCTAGAGAATCAGGCCTGCGCGCGGGATTGCCGCACCTGCCGCAAGGCTTCGACGACCGAAGCCGGAACGAAACCGGACACGTCCCCGCCCAGCCGCGCGATTTCGCGCACCAGCGAGGACGAGATGAAGCTGTACTGCTCGGCCGGGGTGAGAAACAGCGTCTCCACCTCCGGGATCAGATGGCGGTTCATGCTGGCCATCTGGAATTCGTATTCGAAGTCGGACACCGCGCGTAGGCCGCGCAACAGCACACCGGCGCCCATGTCGCGCACGAAGTGGGCCAGCAGCGTGTCGAAGCCGCGCACTTCCACATTGGCATGCGCGGCCAGTGCTTCCTGGGCCAGCTCCACGCGGCGTTCCAGCGGCAGGGCCGGACCCTTGGAGGGGCTGTAGGCCACGCCGACCACCACGCGCTCGAACAACGGCGCGGCGCGGTTCACCAGATCGATATGCCCGTTGGTGATCGGGTCGAAGGTACCGGGATAGACGGCGGTGCGGCTGTTGGCCACGCTCATACGGAAACTACCGGGGTCGGATCGCCGTTCAGTGTAGCAGCGGCCCGGCGGTACAGCGCATAGCGCACCTGCTGGGTGGCGCCTTCGCGGTGCAGATGCCAGCCGGCCGGTACCTGCGGCGGGACTTCGGCCGGGCCTTCCAGGTACAGCCAGGCGTCAGCGCTCAGGTGTGCGGGCAGACGTTCCAGCACGCTGGGCCACAGCCCGGCGGCAAACGGCGGGTCGACGAACGCGATGCTGGCCTGCGCCACCGGCGCACGCTCCAGCCAGCGCAGCGCATCCTCCTGCAGCACCTGCACCTGATCGGCCGCATCCAGCCTGGTCACGTGCTGGCGCAGGCGCTGCACCAGGCCAGGGTCGCGCTCGATCAGGGTCGCGTGCGCGGCGCCGCGCGACACCGCCTCCAGGCCCAGCGCGCCCGACCCGGCAAACAGGTCCAGCACGCGCGCGCCGGGCAGGCGCGGCATCAGCCAGTTGAATACCGTTTCGCGGACGCGGTCGCTGCTCGGGCGCAGGCCGGGCAGGTCCGGCACCGCCAGCTTGGTGTTGCGCCAGCGCCCGCCGACGATGCGCACCTGCCCTTCCGCGCCGCGCGGCGCCGGCCGTGCGGGGCGGCTCATCGCCACACGCCGGGTGCGGGCGAACGGGTGCAGGACGGCGGCAGCGCAAATGGCGACATGGTTCAAGGCAGGCGGGACGGACGGCCATGATACCGCCGCAATTGCCGCAGCCGCCCTCCCCCCGCCGGCCTGGACGTAGGCCATCAGGCGCACGCCCGCCTTGAAAAAATCCCCTTACGGCCTCATCCCCCAGGCCATCGGCCGCGTTGCGGCCTGGGCCACCATGGAGCACGACCCCAATGACCGTTGATACCGACAAGCAGACGCTTGGCTTCCAGACCGAGGTCAAGCAGCTGCTGCAGCTGATGATCCACTCGTTGTACTCGAACAAGGAAATCTTCCTGCGCGAGCTGGTCTCCAATGCCGCCGACGCCGCCGACAAGCTGCGTTTCGAGGCACTGGTGAAGCCGGAGCTGCTGGAAGGCGGCGGCGCGCTGCGCATCCGCGTGGACTACGACAAGGACGCGCGCACCGTCACCATCGACGACAACGGCATCGGCATGAGCCGCGAGGATGCGGTCTCGCATCTGGGCACCATCGCCAAGTCCGGCACTGCCGACTTCCTCAAGCACCTCAGCGGCGACCAAAAGAAGGACGCCAACCTGATCGGCCAGTTCGGCGTGGGCTTCTACAGCGCCTTCATCGTCGCCGACCAGGTCGACGTGTACTCGCGTCGCGCCGGCCTGCCCGCCAACGAGGGTGTGCACTGGTCTTCGCGTGGCGAAGGCGAGTTCGAGGTCGCCAGCGTCGACAAGCCCGAGCGCGGCACCCGCATCGTGCTGCACCTGAAGGACGGCGAAGACGGCTTTGCCGACGGCTGGACGCTGCGCGGCATCCTCAAGAAATACTCCGACCACATCGGCCTGCCGATCGAGATGCGCAAGGAGCACCACGGCGAACAGGCCGACGCGCCCGCCGAGCCGGAGTGGGAAGCGGTCAACCGCGCCAGCGCGCTGTGGACGCGGCCCAAGTCCGAGATCAAGGACGAAGAATACCAGGAGTTCTACAAGCACGTCGCGCACGATGCCGGTAACCCGCTGGCGTGGAGCCACAACAAGGTCGAAGGCAAGCTGGAATACACCTCGCTGCTGTTCGTGCCCGGCCGCGCCCCGTTCGACCTGTATCACCGCGATTCGGCCAAGGGCCTGAAGCTGTACGTGCAGCGCGTTTTCATCATGGACCAGGCCGAGCAGTTCCTGCCGCTGTACCTGCGTTTCATCAAGGGCGTGGTGGATTCGTCCGACCTGTCGCTCAATGTGTCGCGCGAGATCCTGCAGTCCGGCCCGGTGGTGGACTCGATGAAGTCGGCGCTGACCAAGCGCTCGCTGGACATGCTGGAGAAGCTGGCCAAGGACAAGCCGGACGACTATGCGACGTTCTGGCGCAACTTCGGCCAGGCGCTGAAGGAAGGCCCGGCCGAGGATTACGCCAACCGCGAAAAGATTGCCGGTCTGCTGCGCTTCTCCTCCACGCACGACACCACCGGCGCGCAGAGCGTGGGCCTGGCCGATTACGTGCGTCGTCTGGCCGAGGGCCAGGACAAGCTGTACTACCTCACCGGCGAAAGCTACGCGCAGATCAAGGACAGCCCGCATCTGGAAGTGTTCCGCAAGAAAGGCATCGAAGTGCTGCTGCTCACCGACCGCATCGACGAATGGTTGATGAGCTACCTCACCGAATTCGACGGCAAGTCGTTCGTGGACGTGGCGCGCGGCGACCTGGACCTGGGTAAGCTGGATTCGGAAGAAGACAAGAAGGCGCAGGAAGAAGTCGCCAAATCCAAGGAAGGCCTGGCCTCGCGCATCAAGGCCGCCCTGGGCGAGGACGTGGCCGAAGTACGCGTCTCGCACCGCCTGACCGATTCCCCGGCGATCCTGGCCATTGGCCAGGGCGACCTGGGCTTGCAGATGCGTCAGCTGCTGGAAGCCAGCGGCCAGGCCGTGCCGGAAACCAAGCCGGTGTTCGAGTTCAACCCGGCTCACCCGCTGATCGAAAAGCTGGATGCGGAAGCCGACATGGACCGCTTCGGCGATCTGAGCCGGGTGCTGTTCGACCAGGCGGCACTGGCGGCGGGCGACAGCCTCAAGGATCCTGCGGCGTATGTGCGGCGGTTGAATAAGTTGTTGTTGGAGTTGTCTGCTTAATCTTAATCAGCAGCGGTGATATGCAAACAAAGACCGGCCTGATGGCCGGTCTTTGTATTTGAGTATCTTCATGGGCCTTTAAAAATCATCTGTCTCGCCAATCGCTCCAGGACCAAATCTCACCGCTGAATAGCCTAGTTCTGACGAATGGCTGCCGCCTACTCTGCTCCAGCACTGGACGCTGTGAGAACGAGAGCGTAGGCTCCGACGCGACTGCATGGATCGTTGCGTCAAACAGGAAGTACTCCCGCCGGCCAAGCCGACAGGAGACTTAAAGGCTCGTATCAAAGGAAGATTGCATGGATAAGGTTTCCCAGGGAAACAATTCCGCATTGCACTGGTGTCTTGTCAAGCTGCCCATCGTCATGGCGAGAGTGGTAGTGTGTTCGATCGCCTATATTGCATCAGTTCCAATCGAGCCAGTTCGCGCGCAGGCGTTGCCACCCGCCGAATTCTGCATCTCGGGAGGATGCTATCCGACTCAGGTGGAGGCACTGGCAGCGTTGGCGGCCAGCACGCGATACGCCGGCGTCGGACAGTATCTCCAACACACATTCACATCTGTGACCAATCCGCTTACGGGGCAGCTTTCGCTCCGTTACGACGTTTTGGACCGTCCAGCGAAACAAATTGCCGATCCGATCTATACGGTTGACATGGGTGTCCACGGCCAAGGCAATCCTGGCTGTGCCGCGCCGCAGGATCCAAATTATTCGACATATTGCACGAACGAGGGTGAACTGATTAGCGCTGCGTTAGCGCATCTTCGTACTCGCATCAAAAGTGGATGCAGCCTCGACCTCGGAAAAACAACCCGCGACTACAACACCACCAACCTCGGCTTGAGCGGAAATGCCATCCGCTACGGTCAAAAAGACTTCAGCAGCGAGACCACCTGCACCGCATCTAACGGCGCAGTGACGAAGGGAAAGCTCAATTGGTCGATCTACAAGCGACGCCTGATTTCGTGTGAGTCCGGACTTTCCCCCAACTTCGGCGGCGGCTGGACCGATAGCGAGCTTCCGCAGGCGCTGATGTGCGGATCTAGCGCGGATTTCTCGTTCATGTCCGCCAGAGCGAGCCAGGTATCGAGTTGCTCCACCGCAAACCCCTGTCACCCCACCACTGGCGACAAGACGCGGACCGAAACCGACTTCATGTTCGCGGGAAAACCCTTTTCCAGGTACTACCACTCACTCGCTCAATTCCACGATCGCGACAATCCTTTTGCGGTTGGCTGGTCGCATAGCTACAGCGACTATATGGTCTCAACGGACACGTACTCTCCCGTCTTGATAGATGCGGAGGGGAACTACGAAAACTTCGTCAAAGTAGATGGAAACATTTATCGAGGAGCAAACTCGAATCGCATTATGATTTATCTAAATACGCCATAGGCGCAGTATCGGCTCTTCGAGGCTTCTGGTGAGACTCGGGACTTCAACCGCAACGGTGCGCTGCTATCCGTACGAAATGCGGCAACCCCTTCTAATGACGTCACACTCTCTTACATCGAAGAACAATTGACTTCGGCGACCGATGCGTCCGGCAGAAAGATCCAATTCAACTACGCACTTGATCGCCTTCGGTCGATCACACTTCCCGATGGCAGCCTGATCAGTTATGAATATGATCGCGACTCAAATCTTACCGCAGCAGATTATGGCGATGGCAGCGTAAAGCGCTATCACTATCACGAGCAAGGTCTTGCCGACCCTAAATTGATACATCACCTCACCGGCATAACATCGGAAGATGGGCGTCGCTACGGCACGTTTAATTACGAACCCTATGGCCGCGTCATTGGTAGTGCTTTGGAGTCAGGAAGCGAACAGGTGGACGCCGTCTCGCTTAGCTACGATAGCTCGACGACAACCAGCGTGACCTATGCACTTGGCGAAAAGAAGATATTCAGTGCAGGATCCGGCCTGTATCGATCGCTGGAGAACCTCGCCAGTGAAGCTGGCAGCGACAAGAATACTTACCTTACCGACGGACGCTTGCAATCGAAAACCGATCGTGCGGGAACCGTCACGAAGTACGAGTACCAGCCGACATATCTATCCGCAATCGTCACGGCTGCGGGGACCGCACAGCAACAACGCGAGGAGTTCGTTCGCGATGTTGCCAAAAACGCACTGCTCGAACACCGGATTTACGACCCCAAAGGCAAGTTACGCCAGTCCACCGTTCTTACCTACAATGGACGTGGCCAGCAAATTGTCCGGACACAAACAGACGCTGTCACCGGTGTAGTGAGAACCTTACGCAATGAATACTGCGAACAAGCAGCTCTCGATGCGGGTGGCTGCACTATCCTGGGGCTGATCACAATGTCCGATGGCGCCCGCACAGATGTACCGGATACGACTGCCTACACCTACTACGGAAGCGACGATAGTTCGTGCGCTGGAGCGCCCACAACTTGCCCGCACCGCAAAGGCGATCTTTGGAAAGCCACAAATGCACTTGGACAGGTGACTGAGTATCTCGCCTACAATGGCGCAGGCCGTCCGCTTTCCATCAAGGATGCAAACGGTAACATTACCGATTACAGCTACCACCGTCGCGGCTGGTTGACCGCAACCAAAGTGCGCGGAGCCAATGCAGCGAGCGACTTGGACGACCGTATCACCCGCATCGACTACTGGCCCACCGGCTTGATCAAGCAAGTTACGCAGCCTGACGGCGCATTCGCTGCTTTTACGTATGACGGTGCGCATCGCCTGACCGATATTGCCGACAATGCCGGCAACACGCTCCACTACACCTTGGACAACGCCGGCAACCGGATCAAGGAAGACACCAGAGATGCCGCCGGAACGCTGAAGCGTACATTGTCACGCATGTATAACCAGCTTGGACAACTCAAGACGCAGGCAACAGCTGCAAGTGATCCGACTGACTTTGCTTATGATGCGAAAGGCAACACCATCGCAGTGAACGACGCCCTGGGCACCGCCGCACTGAGCGATTATGACCCGCTAAATAGGCTCTCACGCACGTTGCAGGATGCTAACGGCATCAAGGCCGAAACCAAGTTTGTCTATGACTACCAAGGCAACCTAGCCAAGGTCACCGATCCGAAGGGGTTGGGCACCACGTACGAGTACAATGGATTCGGCGACCTGACAAAACTGGCAAGTCCAGACACCGGCGTAACCGCTTACACCTACGACAGCGCCGGCAACCGTGCCAATCAGACTGATGCACGCGGGGTTATTACGACTTACGGCTATGACGCGCTCAATCGCCTGACCAAGCTGACCTATCCAAAGCCAACCGATGGCCTGGATATCAATTACACCTACGATATCGTGCCCACCGTCTGCGCGCCTGGCGAAGCATTTCTCATTGGCCGCCTGGCTCGCATGAGCGATGGCAGTGGGACCACCGAGTACTGCTACAACGCGTTTGGCGATGTAACCCGCAAAGTGCAGACCAGCAACGGCAAGACATTAGTGCTGCGCTACGACTACACCGTCGGCGGCCAGCTGCGGCGCATGACCTATCCGGACGGCGCGGTGGTCGATTACGTGCGTAACGCGCAAGGCCAGACCACCGAAGTCGGCGTTACCCCGGCTGGAGGCGGCCGGCAGGTGCTGCTGGGCAATGCCAGCTACTACCCGTTCGGCCCGGCCGCCGGCTGGATCTACGGCAATGGCCGCAGCCTCGCCCGCCAGTACGATCTGGATTACCGCCCGCAGGCCATCCAGGACACCCGCCCAGGTGGGCTGGAAGTGGGCTTCGGCTTCGACCCGGTGGGCAGTCTCACCGCGCTCACCCCAGCAGGCAACCCCACGCCGGAAATCGGTCTGGGCTACGACAGCCTAGGCCGCCTCACCGCCCTCACCGATGGTGTCACCGGAACCGTCATTGACGGCTACAGCTACGACGCCACCGGCAATCGCCTCAGCGCCAAGGTCGGCAGCGTGACACAGGCTTACACCTATCCAACGACCAACCATCGTCTCAGTTCGGTAGCTAGCGTGGCGCGCACTTACGATAAAACGGGAAATACGCTGACGATCGGCGGCAAAGCGAGGGAGTTCTCCTACGACGCCGCCGGCCGCATGAGCATGGCCAAGCGTGCAGGCGCGCTGGTGATGAACTACCGCTACAACGGGCGTGGCGAGCAGGTACGTCGCTTCCTGGGCACAACCAACACCTACACGCTCTACGATGAAGCCGGCCACTGGCTGGGCGACTACGACAACAACGGTGTGCCCAAACAACAGGCAATCTTGCTGGACGACCTACCGGTAGGCTTGCTGGCTAACGCAAACAAGCTGCACTACATCGAACCCGATCACCTGGGCAGCCCACGCGTGGTGATCGACCCAACCCGCGATGTAGCGGTATGGACATGGAGCTTGAAGGGCGAAGCCTTCGGTAATACCGCGCCGAATCAGGATCCTGATGGAGATGGTGCGGCGCTGGTGTTGGATATGCGCTTCCCGGGGCAGCGGTTTGATGCAGCGAGTGGGTTGAATCAGAATTACTTCCGAGATTACGAGGCCGCTACCGGGCGGTATGGGCAGAGTGATCCGATTGGGCTAGACGGTGGCATCAATACATATGGTTATGTTGCCGGGCAACCTTTGAGTTTAATGGACCCAACTGGCCAAAATCCGATTGCTGCTGGCGCATGCTTAATACCTGGAATTGGCTGGGGTGGTTGTGCAATTGTCGGAGCGACAGTGGCAGTTGGCACTTGCTACGTCACCGGTGCATGTCAAAGGGCAGCACAGTCTGCTGGAAACTGGTTAGATGAACAGCTTGGAGCGTTGTCTGAAAGTGGACTCGCCGCTGGCCCAGCCCCCTATGATCACTATCAAGAAAACGCGGCCCTTCACTTTACTCCAGATCCATTTGGCGGTGATGAAGCATGCAAGAAGCTCGCTCACGCAATTAAAGTGTTGCGGGCACAAATTTCGTGGAGGCGAACCGACTTGAATCCGCGCTCCGCAAGTTATAAAGGACACTCCACACGAATTGCAATATTATCAGCGACTCTTGCAAAACTTGAGTCGTCATATAGGAACATTTGTGGCGGAAATTGCCCAGGATAAAAAAATGCGCGAATTTGATATTGAAAAAAGTGTTTCTAGATTGGACGGATTCCTCTCGGGGATTGCATCTTTTAGCGGAAACATTAGAGACTATTCAGCCTATGCTTTTATTGCCTCACTGGAGGATGAAAAATCCTGTGAAGCTGCTATAAAAAACCATTTCAGCTGGCTTCCTGATCTTGAATTTTCAAATATTCAAGTTCTTCAGCATAACTTTCGCGACCTTGAGATTGAGATCAGACCGTTCCTTGTTCGAGACTTTCACTACGGAAATGCCGAAGAAACCACCAAACTTCAGAACTATCTTTCATTTCGCATCATGGATGATATTTCCGCCGCAATAAGTGGAAATAAGGTGAACCAAGTCATAAAATTGACCGCGACCCCTGACTCTCAAAGCTCAGACTCGGTGTTTTTTTGCATATGCACGGAAAATAACGCCATTGTTATGCAATTTAACAATGACATCAATTTCATAAAAATAATTAAAAACTAGAAAGCCGAATAACCACATGGAAAATTTAATTAAAAATGGCTCTGAAGCCATTTTATACAGAACACCCCTATTTTGCAGTGAAAGAAGAGGGCGTGACTGATCTTTTCGCTTAGTTTTTTGGACACCTCCAGGATTTGTTTAGTTGTTGGCTACTTTTTTGATACATCGCAAGAATCCCGTCGCACCCTGGGATGCACTTGCTGCGGCATTCACGCCGACTCCAATAGCCAACACCCAAACGCGGGCCCAGCGGAATAGCCAGTCTCCGGTTCGATACGGATCTGCAGGGTGGCGCGGCCGGCGACTGCTGCAGGCAAGGCGTAATCCACGTCGACGAAGTCCAGGCCGCGGTTGCCGGCCAGGCGTTCGTTGGCGATGAGTTCGCCGTCGGCGAGGATGCGGAAGCGGCGGCGGGTTTCGTCGCCCCAGTAGCGTAGGCGCAGGATGCGGGCCTTCGCGGTGTTGCGCAGGGTGAAGGCGATGAAACCGCCAGTGCGGGCGTCGCGGCCGGCGCGGCGGCGGTAGCTCAGTGCGTAGGAGCTTTCGCTGTGCAGGCCGTGGGCTTTTTCAGAGGCTGCATCGCCCAGGGCGATGCGGTCCAGTGCGCGCGTGTCCAACGCCTGTTGTTTCGCGTCTGCTGCGGCCTGCTCGGCTTGATGCTGCTGCCATGCGGCGGCATCGCGATGCTCCAGGTAGGGCGCGCTGCGGCGATCGAACTGGGCGTAGAACGGGGAGAACCGCCAGTGCTGTGCGCCGTCGCTGTAGTCGAACGCTGTTTTGCCTGGCACCGGCTGCAGGCGCTGCAGGATGTCATCGCCTCCGATCAATGCCGGGGTCTTGCCCGACCAGGGTTTTGCGGCATCGCCCAGGTCGGCCGCCAGCACCAGCGGCCCGCGCAGCACCGAGACCCAGGCCGGGTCGTCCGGTGTGGTTTCCAGGCGCAGCGGCATCTCGAACGACAGCGTGAGCGTGTCGCCGGCGCGCCAGACCCGGGCGATGCGCAGGTAGCCCTCGTTGACGGTGGAATCGACCGGCTGGCCGTTGAGCTGCAGCTTCGGCGACTGCGCCCAACCGGGCACGCGCAGTGCGAGCATGCGTTGCTCGGCCGGCGCGGCGTCGATGCGTAGCGAGGCGCTGCCCTGCTCCGGCATCGTGCTGCGCAGGGTCATGTCCAGCCCGGCGGCATCGTGCACGCTGGAGGGCACATACAGATTGACGTAGACGCCCTGCCCGTCCTGCCAGTAGATCGAATCGCCGAACTGGGCATGCGCCTCCATGCCGCTGCCGACGCAGCACCAGAAATCGTCGAACGGCGAGGACCAGGCGCGCGCTTCGCCGGCCAGCATCGGTGTCATGTAAGTGAACATGCCGGTGCGCGGATGCTGCTGCGCCATTACGTGATTGAGCAGCGTGCGCTCGTAGTAATCGAAGAACTCGGCCTGCGGGCCCCATTGGTAAAGGTGCCGGGTGAGCTTGAGCATGTTGTAGCTGGCGCAGTGCTCGCAGGTCTGCTCGGTGACAAACTTCGAAATGCTATCCGGCTGCTGGAAATACTCGCGGTCGCCATTGCCGCCGATCACGTAGGTATGGTGGTTGGTGACGGTGTGCCAGAAGAAGCGCGCTGCCGCGCCGGATGCTGCATCGCCGGTGACTTCGTACTCGCGTGCCAGGCCGATCAGCTTGGGGATGTTGGTGTTGGAATGCTGGTGCACCAGCTCGTCGCGTTGGGCGATAAGCGGATCCAGCACGGCGTGGTGGTGCAGGCGCTGCGCCAGTGCCAGCCATTGCGCATCGCCGGTCCGCACATGCAGCTCGACGAAGGATTCGTTGAGGCCACCGAATTCGCACGACAGCACCTTCTGCAGCTGCGCGGCGTCGAGCGCGGCGAAGATGCCTTGCAGATAGCCGGCCAGGCCCACCGCCACCTGCAGCGCCTGCGCATTGTCGCAATGCGCGTGCACGTCGAGCAGGCCGGCAAACAACTTGTGCCAGGTGTACAGCGGTGCCCAGCTGCCGTTGAGGTAGAACGGCGCCGGGTCGATCTTGCCGCGCCTGAGTTCATCGAACACCACGCGGCCGCTTTCGATCTTCCCTGCGGCGTTCTTGCGGGTGAACCCGGCGACGTAGCCATCGCCTGCATGCGCCTGGCAGCGTGCCAGCTCTGCGACCAGGTACCCGGCGCGCGTGCGGCATTGCGCATCGCCGGTCTGCGCATGCATCAGTGCCAATGCGCTGAGATAGTGACCGAGCGTATGCCCGGCGATGGTGTCCGCCTCCCAGCCGCCGTATGCAGGCGCCTTGGGATCGAGGCCGGCGTACAGTACGAAGTTGTGCAACAGCCGGTCCGGCTCCAGCCGCATCAGGTAACGTCGATTGGTGTGCAGCGCGTCCAGGAACAACGACGGCGTGAGCCGCACCTGCGCCAGCGGCACGGCGCGCACGCTGCCGGGTTGTGCGGCGCTGGCCTGGGCCGGAAAGCGCAGGAAACCCGCCGCAACCGCCAGGCTGCTCCAGGCCAGAAAACGGCGCCGCGACAAGCTCGGCGCATGGTCGTTGGGCAACTCGCTCGGGTACGTCTCGGTCATGGGCTCAGCTTAGCTCCTGTCGGCGCGTGCAGACCGCGCGCGCCGTTACAACAACAACTGCGCAGTCGCGGTAACTCGCGCGTACACACACATGACGCCCGCGACCGATGGCATCTGGGCGCAGGCCACCGCGATACAGCGGCCCGATCAGAACTTCACCGTGGCACGCGCCCAGTAGAACCGACCCAGCAGATCGTAGGTGGCCACATCGGTATTGGCGTTGCCGACGTTGTTGGAGTAATACAACGGCGGCTGCTTGTTGGCGATATTGTCCACGCCCACTTCGAAGCGCGTGTGCCACGGTTCGACGTTGTAGCCGAGCTGCAGGTTGTTGTAGACGTAGGCGCCGATCTTGCGCACCACCATCGGCTCGCTGGAATCGGCGGACAGGCTCTGGTCCGGATCCGAATTGCCGATGGCGGTGTGGCCCACGTAGCGGATGCGCCAGGTGGCGCTCCAGTCGTCCAACGCCCAGTTCACCGTGCCCAGCGCACGCCAGCGCGGGAAATTGCCGTAGGCCTGGGTGTAGCGGCCGACGTTGTGGATGGTGACCGAGCTGGGGTCGGTGGTATCGGGCAGCACGTCGTAACGGGTGAGATAGGTGCCGTTGAGCCCGGCGCTGAGATTGCCCCATGCGGTGGGCGGCGCGCGGTAGGTCAGATTGAAGTCCATGCCCTTGGCCCACAGCTTACCCAGGTTGACGGTGGGTTCGGCAATGTAATTGATGGTGCCGTTGCCGTTGCGATGGATCAACGCGCAAAAGGAGCTGGCCGGGTTGGCGAAGCATTGATTGAGCACGGTCTGCGCCGACACCGTGGTGATGGTGTCTTCCAGATCGATGCGCCACCAGTCCGCGCTCAGCGACAGGCCATCGATCCACTGCGGGTCGTACACCAGCCCCACGTCGTAGGACTTGCCAGTTTCCGGCTTGAGCTGGTACCCCGCCACTGCCGCGCCGGACACCTTGCCCGACACCTGGCCATCGGATTGCTGGTAGCTGCCGTCGGTGGGCACATTGGCGCAGGCCACGCTATTGCCGCCGGTATAGCCATTGCACGGGTCGTTGACGGTGGCCGCATCGCCGGCCACGCCGGCATACAGCTCGTTGATGTTGGGCGCGCGGAACACCTCCGACACCGTGCCGCGGATCAGCAGGTTCTCGATCGGGCGATATTCCAGCGACACCTTGCTGTTGGTCTTGCTGCCGACCGAGCTGAAGTCGGAAAAGCGCGTGCCCAGCGTGATGTTCAAGGCGTTGATGCCGGGCAGGTCCTTCAGCAGCGGAAACAGCGCTTCTGCATAGGCCTCCTTGACGTCGAAACTGCCGGCCAGGGTGGACGAACAGAATTCGATCACCCCGCACAGGCCGTCTTCATCGCCGGTCCATAGCGGGTCGGAGGCGGTGGTCGAACGCTCCTTGCGATAGGAGACGCCGGTCGCCAGGCTGACCGTGCCGGCCGGCAGTTCGAACAGCGAACCGTTGGCATTGGCCTCGAATTGCTTGACGGTATAGACGCTGGTCACGATGGGGTTGACCACCATGCCCTGCAGGTTGGACAGGTTGGCGCTGTCGTTGAGGTTGAAGAAGTTCAGCGGTGTGCAGCCGGCGATCGCCGCGCCTGCACTGCCGCACTTGACCACGCCATCGCTGTCCAGGAACGAGGGACCGATGGCCTGATTGAACGCGGCATAGTCGAGAAAGCCGTTGTTGATCGACTTCTGTTTGACCTTGCCGTAGTTGAAGGTAGCATCCCACTGCCAGGAACTGTCGCCGAAGCGGCCGCGCAAACCGGGGCTGATCTGGAAGTTGTAGGTGTTGTATTGATAGCTGCGATTGCCCAACACGGTGGCGCGCGTGTTGAGGTCGTTGTAGGAGGTGCCGGTGCTGCGATCGGTGCCGAAGTTCACCCCGAACGGGTTGTAGTAACTCTGCGACGACACCAGGATGTTGTCGCCGTTGGAGAAGATCGGAATCGGCGCAATGATCGAGGCGGATTCGGTTTTACTGAACCAGGTGTTGACGTAGCCCTCGACGTTGTCGGTGAAGCGATAGGTGCCCAGCAAAAACGCATTGGTGCGCTTCTGCGGGGTCTGCAACAGGTTGAACGGCTGGTAGTTGTAGGAGTCGGCGCTGGCGTTGTAACAGTGGAAATCGCCCGGGCCGGCGCGACCGCTCACGCCGCTGTTGAGGGTGACACGCCCGCAGCCGTTGGCCTGCGCAAGCTGCGTGGACTGATCCGAGCCATCGTTGAAATTCACGGTACCGGTCGGCGTTGCGGACGAGCCCTGCTTCACCGGTTGCCCGTTGGTCAACGCAAGCGCGTCCTTGGAATAGTCGCGCGCCGCTGCCGAGACTGGATCGATGTTGTGGTACGACAGGCCGCCGATCAGGCTGCCACGCTCCCAGGTCTTGCCGGTGGTCAGGGTGAAGTTGCGCCGGTTGCCGTCGCCTTCGCTGCTGGTGCCGAAGTCGCTGCTGAACTGCACACCGTCGAACTGGCTGCGCAGGATGAAATTGACCACGCCACCGATAGCGTCGGAGCCATACACCGCGGAGGCACCGTCGCTGAGCACTTCGATGCGCTCGATCATACTGGACGGAATCGCGTTGACGTCGTTGTAGGCCAGTCGAATACCGTTGACCAGCACCAAGGTGCGCTTGTCGCCCAGACCGCGCAGCGAAATGGCCGACGCACCGGTGCCGCCGCCGTTGTTGGTATACGGATTGGTGGCGTTGCCGGCGATCGACGGCAGCTCCTGCAGCAGATCGCCCACCGTGGCCTTGCCGGTCGCGGCGATCTGTTCCTGGCTGACGGTGACCACCGGGTTGGCGGTTTCGGTATCCACGCGGCGCAGACGCGAGCCGGTGACGACCACGCTGTCCAGCGTTTGCGGCGCATCACTACTGCCGCCGGCCTGCTGCGCAGACACCGGTGCGCTGACGCCTGCAGACAGCGCAACCAGCAACGCGGCGCTGAGCATGCTCGGCACCGGGCGCGTGGGCGTGCCGGAGGTCCGGGAGAAAGGCAACAGCGGCATCGGCATGCAAGGCTCCTGATTCGTATGGCAGACAAACGATGGGCAACACACACCCGTGCCGGCGGACGCCAGCGCAGGGCAAGATGGATGGCAGACGCGCACGCAGCGAAACTTCTCGCCAGCGCTGTGCTGCAGACATGCAGACAACCTGCGACGCGCACGACCACGCAGGGTCACGCAGCAGCGCGTGTTGTCAAAAAGGGTGTTGGTTCCGCACCGGAGGCGCCCATGCGCTCCAGTTTCATCAGCTGGTCACAATGTGCCTGTGCGCACGCGCCACGTCTTGTCGCATTTGGCGACAGCGCATGCGGAAAACAGCATGGTTTGCAAATGAACGGGCATGCGGTGGCGTTGCGCCCTGCAGCGATACCCGCAGGTGGACATCACGCGCAAAACGATGGCGATACACCCGAGGCGATGCATCGCTCGCAACCATGTGCGATGACGGTCGATCCCAGGCGTCGAGCAAACCTATGCATGCGGCAACCCAGGACACGGCAGACGGCAACACCGCTTCAGCGATCGCCGGTCGAGGCCGCCGTGGTTGATGACGACCACGATGAGGCGACGAGGCCGGCATGGTCGTCGCGGCAATGGTCCATCACCCGTACCAGGCCTGCACCTTCACTGCCGCTGCGCTGCCGGGCAACGCCACGCGATCTGCATGCGGGCCCTGCGCACGCGCCGGCTTGCCGTCCACGAGCACGCGCGTGAGCGTGCTGCCCTCGGGCACACGCAGGCTCAGCCAGGTGCACCTTGGGGACCGCTCCGGCAGTTGCACTTCGGCATCGATGCGGCGTGCCGCCACGTCGGTGCGCAGTGTCAGCGTGAGCTTGCCCCAGCGTGTGGGCGCAGCCGTGATGCCGATCGTAGCGCCACTGCCCAGCCACGCGCGCGGCAGCGCACGCGCAAGGAACACCTGCTCGCCTGCGCTGTCGTCGCTGACCAGCATCCAGCGCAGCAGCAACGGGATGGTCATCTGCGCAGGGATGCAGAACAGCGGCATGCCACCGGTGATGCCGCTGACCTCGCCGGCGGTCCAGCTGCCGCGGGTATGCACCTGGTAGCGATGCGCATAGACGAACAACAGATACTCTTCGATGCGGTCCAGCCGCAGCAGCTGTTGCGCATAGCCGTAGGAAATGAAGCCGAGCAGATCGCGGCTGCCCGGCTCCGGCGGTGCGATGTTGGCCACCACGCCGATGCTGGTGCCGCCATGGCCGCGCAGGCAATCGATCACCAGGTTGGCCAGGTCGTCGGGCAGGACATCGGCCTGCAGCAATTCCGCATACGCGCGGTGCGGCCATTGCTGCTCGCTGGGCTTTTCCTGCAGCAACGATTGGCGAAACGTCAGTGTGGTGCCCGGCAACGGGCCGACATACGGCGGCGACAGCTCACGACGCACGTTGGCGCGCAGGCTGGTTTCCAGCCGTGCACGCAACTGCCTGGCGCGACGCTGCCATTGCGTGGCCAGGCCGGCATCGCCACCGAGCGTGCTCCAGACCTGGGCGATGTCTTCCCAGCCGCGTATCGTCAGCGCGCTGTTGGCGTAATACGGTTTCCACCACAGCGACGGGTCGGGAAACAGGCAGGCATCGGATTCGTTCCAGCCGTGCAGCAGGCCATGGCCATGCGCGCTGCGCGGTAATGCCAGCGCCTGGTCGTGCAGCTCGCACAGCAGCTGCGCGGTGGCGGCGATCTTGGGCAGCAGGCGGCGCAGCCGCGTCGCATCGCCGGTGTAGCGCAGATAGCGCGCCAGCAGCGACAGGGTCAGCCCGAACTGCCCGACCTCCGGCCCGCGCATGTTCGGCAGGCCATCGTCCTGCACGAAGTCGTCGAAGTAGTTGTCCAGTACCGCGGCGGCCTGCGCGAAGCGGCCCCATTCCAGATTGGCGTAGAACGAGCTGGTGAAGGTGTCCTGGAAACCGTCGTACTCGTTGCCGTAGTAGTCGCGCTCTACCGCACCGTACTTCGGATAGTCGCCACCGGGGCGCACCACCAGCTCGCGCGCGAACGCGAATTGCGCCATGTCGTTCCAGCTGGCATCGGGCAGCTGTGCCTGCACCGTGCCGTCCAGGGCCTGTTGCCAGTACGCGGCGAAATCGATCAACCCCGCATAGAACTGCTCGGCGGTGGCCGGCTTGCGCGACGGCGCAAACGCCGGATAGCTGTGGGTGTAATGCACGCCGACGATCTCGCCGCCGCGTACGTGCATCGTGCGATGCCAGGTCTGCACCACGAAGCGATCGCTGGCACGCACATCGGCAAACACCAGTACGTCGTACCAGCCATCATCCTCGCCTTCGCGCCGCATGACCTTGCGCACCGCCGGCATCCAGCCACCCAGCAAGCCCTCCTCGCGCCGTTTGATCAACGCCTCTTCGCCCAGCTCGGCGAAGGCATGTTCCGGCCGCGAGGTGCGGCTGCGGCCGTTGGGCAGGATCGGCATGGTGTCCAGGCTTTCGCGCGTGCCGACGAAGGTGGTCCACGGCCAGCGCCCGCCATTGTCCTTGGGGTCGAGCAGCGAGGCCGGCGGCGGCGCGACATCGCGCACCTGCGCCTCGTCCGGGTCGCCATCGCGCAGCAGGCGGTCGGCGAGCAGATCGGCCTGCGCCATCGCCACCTCGGCCAGCGACATCCCGAAGTACGGCTTGCCCTCGGCCGGATAGGCCGGCTCGGTGCGTTTGTCCAGGCGCAGCATGCCGCTGTCGGTCCACAGCGTCAGCTGGCCCTGCGGGCTGTCGAGGTGCTCGTAGACGGTCCAGTCCTGCTGCAGATGCCGAAAGCGGCAAAGCGTGCTGCCGACATGCGCGGCCGATGGCAGCGCCTCAAGACGCGGCAGTGCCGGTGGCGGCAACGTCGCCGGGGTGTGCGGCGTGCCCAGCATCGCGAGTGCGGCACCTGCGCCCACCGCCGCGGTTGCCGCCATGCCCTGACGCAAAAAGCTTCTGCGGTCCATCGTCGCGCCCTCGGTTGATCTCATCCACATCGTGCGCGACGGCGCGGCTTGCGTCTTGTGGCAGCTGTCTGGCGCGTATGCGGAAATCCGCACACAAGCAGCTGTTGCTGCGCAGCCATCGCGGCGACGCACAGCGCCTGCCAGTCGCCACCCCTGCCATTTAGCCACGTGACTTTCTGGCCACGCCGGTATCTGCGGTGGCAGCCACACTGGCTGCACAGACGCAGGCGGCACTGTCGCCAGACCGCCGCGCAATCCACGCCCACCCACAAGGAACGTCATGCAGCCATCCCCATCGCGCATCGCACACAGTGCCCGCGCCGCAGCGCGGTTTTTCGATGCCGGCAGCGCGTCCGCCAGGCAGTTGCAACGTCCGGCACATTGCTGGCTGTGGCTGGCCCTGATCGTGCCCTGCCTCGCGCAGGCGCAGGTGGACCTGTCGCAGCTGGATGCCGAGATGGCCGCGCCGCGCACCCAGGTGCTGGTGCTTGGCAGCGTGCACCTGTCGCAGTTGCCCAAGGGCAGCGACATCCGTGCAGCGCGCCTGCAACCGCTGATGGACCGGCTGGCCGCGTACGCGCCGACCATCATCACCACCGAGGACCTGTCGGGCGAAACCTGCGACCTGATGCGGCGCCATCCTGCCGTCTATCTGCCCGAGGACACCACGACCTATTGCCCCGACACCGGCGAGGCAGCACGTGCCACCGGGCTGGACGTTCCCGCCGCTCTCGGCCAGGTCCGTGTAGCGCTCCGCAGCTTGCCCAGTGCGCCCACACCGGCACAGCGTCGGCACCTGGCTGCGCTGTTTCTGGCCTCGGGCGAGCCGCCTTCTGCGCTGGTGCAATGGCTGCAGCTTGCGCCGGCAGAACAGCGCAGCGGCGATGGCCTGGATGCGGCGCTGGTGGCGCGACTGCGCAGCATGGAACAGCGCCCCAACGAGAGTTACCAGATCGCCGCGCGATTGGCGGCGCGTCTTGGCCTGCAGCGCGTCCACCCGGCCGACGATCACACCGGCGACAACGTGGACCTGGGCGACCCGGCGGCGTACGGCAAGGCGATCCAGGCCGCCTGGGACAAGGCCGCGCCGCGGGCGCGCGCCATGCGTGAGCACGAGGACCAGTTGGCAAGTCGAGGCAAGTTGCTGGAGCTCTATCGCGCGATCAACCTGCCGGCCAGCCAGCAACTGGCCATCGCGGTGGATTTTCGCGCCGCATTGAGCGAGGGCTCGCCGCAGCACTACGGCTACCGCTACATGTCCGGCTGGGAAATCCGCAACCTGCGCATGGTGTCCAACGTGCGCGCCAGCTTTGCCGAACAACCCGGCGCAAAAGTGCTGGCAGTGGTCGGTGCCATGCACAAGCCCTGGTTCGACAACTGGCTGGGACAGCTGCAGGGCGTGGATATCGTGGATGCGGCGCAGGTGTTGGGTGCCGACGGAAAGTGAGCGACAGTGAGTACAACGGCTTCAGCGTGACGCTCTAAGTCAAAAGCCTGATTGGTCGAGCGCGCGGTGCCCTCGCCGCTCGTGGGACACGCCGTGAACCTTTCGCTGGGGGCGCGGTTTCGGCATCCATGCCGCCATACGGTCCCGCAACCGGCGAGGACACCGCACCAGAGAGTTGGTCGGTGATTTGGCAAAAATCTGCTTGTTGCTCGGGGTGCATTGGAAGGCTGATCGGAGGCGACGCTCCAAACAACACACGTCATGTTTTGCTCGCGACCTTGCGCGCCGACCATCTCGACTGGTCCTTGCCCGCCTACCGTCGCGGGACCTTACGCGGCATGGATGCCGCGTAAGAGCCTACAAGGACGTACTTGCGGCGTGTCCCGCGATGGTGGGCGGGCAAGGGCCCGGCAGCCGGGTAACAGATCAGCCGCTCTACGCTTGCGAGCTGCCCGCACGGTCCTAACACCCGCAGACAAGACAACTGCAGTTATCGATACCGGCATAAGCAGCAGCCATCAATTCGCTGACTCCACGAAATGCAGAACGTAAATCCGGTTTCAGGTGCAGCCAGATGCGGCATCACGGCGAAGGCCGTGCACCTAATGCACTAGATCGACAACCGGCCTTCGTCAATCCAGGCTCTCAGGTCAGCACATCCAGCAAGCTGCCCAGCATCTCGTCGGAGCGCCGTAGTGCAGTGGCGTTGGCCTGGAAGTCGTTGCGTGCCGAGAGGCCTTCGACCAGATCGGTGGCAGGTGCCGATGGATCGGAGGCGGCATCGACCACGCTGGCCGCCACGCCGGCATTGGCCTGCGTACTGGCTGCAACGGCCTGACGTGGACTGCCGTCCACCGGCTGGCGTGCCACATTGCTGGCGGCCACCTGCTGACGCAGCGCGGCGACCTGCATTCCGGAACTGGCGATGCTGCTGATGCTCATGATGGCTCCGGTGCGGAAACGATGAAAAACCCGATGATGCTCGTCTATTCACAAACCAGCGCAGTGCCGATGACAGGGCGCGCCGTACTGCCGTCGCTATTACCGCAAACAAGCCACACGGCAAGCCTTCCTTGCGCGAACAACACCGGCGGACAGGAACCGCGACCCACCCGTGCCATCCGATTTCAGCCACGCCCGCCTCCAGGCCGCGCAGCGGTCTGACGCAGGCTCAATAGGTGCCTACCCGCACGCGCAACACCACCGGCACCTCGCCCGCCGCATCCACCCGCCCGACGTTGAGTCCGTAGTCGGTCTGGTCGCCGTTGAGCTGTCTTTCGACCTGCCAGCGCCCGTCCACGTACCGCCCCTGCTCCACCCGCAACAGTTGTCCATGACGGGTATCGGCCGCCTCGCGAAAAAATTCAATCCGCGCGGCCATGCCGGTGACCAGGAACTCCTCCGGCCCTAGCTGCGCCACCAGCAGCCGGCCAGCGTGGTCGTCGTTGCCGGGCAGGATCGCCGGCGCATCGCCCCACATCGGCGCACCGAACGACACCTTGGCCTGCCAGTCGCCGAAGCGCAGCGTGCGTTGCGGCGCGCCGGGCTGTTCGGCCACCGCCTGCAGCCGGCCGTCGAAGGCGGCCTGGGCGATCACGTGCTGCAGCGGCGCCAGCAGCTTGAAGTTGGCGGCGTGCGCAGCGATCGCGTCGCGGTTGGCCTGACTGTCCTGGTTGCCATCCATGCCGAACACCGAAAAGCCGATCCCGCCCTGCCCCAGCACATGGAACAGATACGGCGCGGTGGCCGCCTCGAAGCCGGTCTCCGAAACCCAGGCCGGGTTGTCCGGCCGCGCATACTGGCCGATGACCTTGGTGTACTCGTTGTAGTCGTTGGTATAGATATCGGTGCCGATGAAGTCGACCGACGGCGTGGCCGCGCGCCACAGCGCGAACACATTCACCGTCGCACCGCCGGACGGATAATCCATGCCCGGGTAACGCTTGCCCTTGTAGCGCAGCCAGGTGTTGACGTAGAGCGGCAGCGGATACGCGCGCTTGCCGGCCGCGGCCACCTGTTCGATATACGCCGCCGTCGCATGCGCATTGAAGGCTTCGGCGGCTTCGGCACCAAACAACTGCTGCCAGCTACCCTGCGATTTGCCCAGTTTTTGCGCGATCGCGGCGGGTACCGGTTGCGCGAACGCCGCCTCGCCGGCCGGGCCATGGTCGCGCACCGTGCCGATCGCGCCGGGCTCGTTTTCCACCTGTACCAGGATCACCGTGTGGCGGTCGCCATCGACCTTGCGCAGGTGCTGCATCAATGCGGTGAACGCACGCACATCGGCCTGCACGTTGGCGGCCACATGCGGCGACAGCACATCCACCGGCTCGCCATTGGCGTCGCGCATGCGCGGGTAGGTGGCGTCGTCGCGCTTGATCCACTCCGGCACGTAATGCATCTGGCCGTTCTTCCAGCTGCCGAACCACAGCAGGGCCACGCGCAGGCCGCGCTTGCGCGCGCCGGCAATCAAGGCATCCACGTTGGTGGTATCGAAGCGCCCGGGCGCCGGCTCGAACTGCTCCCAGTACACCGGCGCCTCCACCGTGTTGGCGTGCAGCGCGACCACCTCGTCCAGCGCCTTGGGCAGCACCGCCGGCCAGGCGCTGGAATTGTGCAGCTGCGCGGCCAGCACGGTGTACGGCGCGCCATCGACGAACAGCGCATGGCGGCCGTTTTGGGTAACGAAGCGCGGCAGTTCTTCCGCGCTGGCCAGCAATGGCACGCAACCGGCCAACATCGCCAGCGACCACAGCAGGGCTGTGATGCGGCTACGCGGCCGCGGCATCTTCAGGGCAAGCAAACGCGTCATCGCGCCTCCGACGGTAGTGAATTCCAATGCGGCGTGGGTTCGTCGCGCAGATGGCGCACGAAGAAGTCGTACTGGCGACGCTGCACATAGTCGATCGGCCCGCTGGAGCGGCCTACCGAATGCTCGCCACCAGGCACGTTGAGCAGCTCGAAGTCCTTGCCGGCCTTGATCAGCGCATCGACCACCTGCGCGGTGGAGGCCGGGTCCACATTGCTGTCCTGCTCGCCGACGATCAGCAGCAGGTCGCCCTGCAACTTGGCCGCATTGACCACGCCCGAGGCCTGCGCATAACCGGCGTCCACCGGCCACCCCATCCACTGCTCGTTCCAGCTGATCTTGTCCATGCGGTTGTCGTAGCAACCGGCAAACGCCACACCCACCTTGTAGAAGTCCGGATGGCGCTCAAGCGCGCCCAGCGTGCTTTGCCCGCCGGCCGAGGCGCCATAGATGCCGACCCGGCCGATGTCGTAGGAAGGGTCCCTGGCCGCCAATGCACGGTGCCAGGCGATGCGATCGGCAAACCCGGAATCACCCAGGTTCTTCCACGCCACATCGTGGAAGGCCTTGGAGCGGTTGGCGGTGCCCATGCCGTCGATCATCACCACAATAAAGCCCAGATCCGCCTGCGCCTGCATGCCGATCTGCTTGTCGCCGCCGGAGTGATAGCCAAACGGCCAGAACGTCTTGGGCACAAAGGAGTCGTGCGGGCCGGCGTAGATGTTTTCGATCACCGGATACCTCTTGTGCGGGTCGTAATCGCGTGGGCGCACCACCATGCCCCAGATGTCGGTGCGGCCATCGCGGCCCTTGGCCACGAAGGTCTCCGGCGCGCGCCAGCCGGCGGCCAGCAATTTGTCGATCTTGCCCTGTTCCACCTGCTGCTGCAGCCGGCCATCGATGGCGTGCAGCTCCATCACCGGCGGCAGGTCCGGTCGCGAATAGACATCGACGTAATGCCGGCCGTCGTCCGCGATCGCCACATCGTGATCGGCATCGGCGTGGGTCAGCCGGGTCAACTGGCTGCCATCGAAATCCACGCTATACAGCTGCCGGTAGTACTGGTCCTTGCCCGCATCCATGCCGCTGGCGGTGAACCAGATGCGCCGCTGCGCGTCGTCCACGCGCAGTACATCGCGCACGATCCACGGCCCGTGCGTGAGCTGCCGCTTGAACCTGCCGCTGCGGCCATCGACCAGGTACAGGTGCCGCCAGCCGTCGCGCTCGGAGATCCAAAGCAACGCATCGCCGCGCCCATCCACGTCATGGCGAAAGCTGCGGTCGGCGTAGACGAAGGTGCGCGCATCCTCGCCGACCGCCACGTGCGCGCGACCGCTCTGCGCATCCACCGCGATCACCCGCATGCGCTGAAAGCCGCGTTGCACGTAGTCGAAGCTCACGCTGTGGCCATCGCTGCGCCACTGCAGCGGCGACAGCGCATACGGATTGGCGAACAGGGCAGTGTCCACCTCGCGGCGTGTGCCGTCCACGGCAAACAGCACCGGCCGCTCCACATCCACCGCATCGCCGGGCTTGGGGTACAGCTGGGCGCGCACGCGCGGCTGGCCGCCGCCTGCAGGCGCCGCTTCCACACGGGTGACGCGGCGGGCCAACCCGGGACGCACGCGATACACCGCCAGTCGCTGCGAATCCGGCGACCAGGCGATGCTCTCCGGGTCGAAGTAATCGTTTGCGCGGCCATCGTCGCTGAGCCGGGTCAGCTGGCCATCGGCAACGCGACGCAGCAGCAGGTTCCAGCCATCGGCGAGCGCTTCCCAGCGGCCATCGGGCGAACGGCGCGGCGTGTTGTCGGCTGGCACCGCAGGGTCGCGCACCACACCGAAGCCGCGTGGACGCTGCTGTGCAGCGGCGTCATCGCGGGCGCAGCGGTCGTCCGTCAGGCTGCAACGCCAGGGCGCTTCGCCAAGCGCGAAGCGAATCGCCCCGTCGCTGCGCTCGCCGTCCGGCGCATAGGCAAAGCGCTCGAATGGCAACTGCAACGCGGTGTAGGGTGTGCCGGTCGCGGCACTCAATGCCTGCGCCACGCGCAGCTGGTCGAACGCCGGCGTTTTCTGCAGCGTGGCGACATCCATACGGACGAAGGCGAATCCGCCCGGCACCGTCTTGCGGTAATGGAAGCTGCCGGCGGTTTGCCATTGCGCCGGCCAGGCCACGTTCTCGGTCAGCGTGCTCCATTGCGCGCGCAAGCCCAGCGCGCGTTGGTAATCGGCCACACTGGGCGCGGCCTGTGCCGCAGCCGACAGCAACACGATGCACGCAGCCACCCCATTCAAGCAGCCACGCAACCAGCGCGATGCACCCACGCCGTGGCGCAGCTCACTCGCCATCGTCCTCCTCCAACGCCAGCTCATCGCTGCGCAAGCCGCTGCGCGCGCCCCAGTGATAGATGAAGAATGCAATCACCGCCACGCTCAAGGTGTCGAACGGATGCGCGATCCAGCCGTGACCGCCGAACGTGCCGGCCCAGGACACCGCCATCACCAGCACGAAGAACACGATCAACCACAGCGACGCGCGCACCTGGCGCAGCAGGCGTGCCCTGCCCTGGCGCGATGGCAGGCGATACAGCACATACAGCACGAACGCGACCACCTGCAGGCCGAGCAACCACGACAAGGTGGGCCAGGTCGACCAGTAGACGATCAAGGCGGCGACGATGAACGACAGCGGCCCCAGCACGGCAAGGCCACGGACGCGGAACGGCCGCGGCAAGTCCGGCGCACTGCGGCGTAATGCGGCTACGGTGACCGGTGCCACTGCGTAACTCAGCACCAGGGCGGCCGACACCACGCCGATCAGGGTCTCCCACGAGGGGAACGGCAGCGTCCAGAAGATCGACAAGCCCAGGCTCACCCACAATGCCGGACGCGGAATGCCCGATTGCGGATCCACCCGCGTCAGCACCGGCAAGAACCCGCCGCTGCGCGCCCAGCCGTACACCACGCGCGGGGTGGCATTCATATAGATGTTGCCGGTGCCGCTGGGCGAGACCATTGCATCGCAGATCACCAGCGCTGCCAGCCACGCCATTCCCAACGTCAGCGCGATGTCGTGGTACGGCAAGGCAAACACCTTGTCGATGCCGCTCCAACCCGGTGCCAGTTGCGCGGCCGGAATGCTGCCCAGGAATGCCAGCTGCAGCAGCACGTAGATCACCGTGGACAAAGCCACCGACAGGATCAGGGCGATCGGAATATTGCGCTGCGGGTCGCGCACCTCGCTGGCCACCGACACGATCGGGGTCAGGCCCAGGTAGGCAAAGATGATGCCACCGGCAGAGATCGCCGCTTCCACCCCGGCCATGCCCGAGGGCGCAAACCCGTGCACGCTCAGGTTACCCGGATTGAAGTGCTTCATCAGCAGCACGATCACCAGAATCGGCACCAGGAACTTGAAGATGCTGACGATGTTGTTGGCCAGCGCGAAGGTCTTGACGCTGAAATAGTTGAGCAGGAAAAACAGCACCAGCAAGGCCAGTTGCACCAGCCAGCCCCACACGCTGGGATGGCTGCCGCCGGGTTGGTTGAGCAGCGGAAACCACGCCGCCGCATACTGGCGCGCAGCCTCCACCTCGATCGCGATCAGGCTGGAAAACGCGATCAGGGTGATGAAGCCGGTCAACGAGCCGAGCAAGGCGCCATGCGAATACTCCGGGTAGCGCACCACGCCACCGGCGCGTGGCAGCGCGGCGCCGAGTTCGCAATACACCAGGCCGAGCAGCAACACCGCGATGCCGCCGAGGATCCACGACAGGATGCCGGCCGGCCCGGCGATGGAAGAGACATGGCTGGCCGAGAACAACCAGCCCGAGCCGAAGATCGAACCCAGCCCGATAAAGGTCAGGTCGGTCAGGCTGAGTCGCTTGTGGAACTTGCCTTGCGTGGTCGCACCGTGTGTGGTCATTGGTCGCCCCGAAGCGTGGATACGCGGTTGGTGTAGCGAAGAACGTCGGCGGGTGATGTCCTGGATCAGTCGCTGGCAGATGCCTTGGCCGCTGCGGCCGCCGACCCGGTAGCATCTTCGGCGGCATACGGCGAGACACCACCGTCGGCGATGAAGCGGTCGATGCGCGCCTCCAGCACCGGCAAGGGCACCGAGCCGGTCTGCAGCACCGCATCGTGGAAATGGCGCAAATCGAATTTTTCGCCCAGGGCGGCTTCGGCCTTGCGCCGCAGCTGCAGGATCTTCAGCTCGCCCAGGTAATACGACAACGCCTGCCCCGGCCAGGCGATGTAGCGGTCCACCTCGGTGGTGACTTCGTGCTCGCTCAAGGCGGTGTTGTCGCGCAGATAGGCCTGCGCCTGCGCGCGCGTCCAGCCCTTGTGGTGGATGCCGGTATCGATCACCAGGCGGCAGGCGCGCCACATCTGGTAGGTGAGATAGCCGAAGCGGTCATAGGGCGTGTCGTACATGCCCATCTCCTGGCCCAGGTACTCCGAATACAGGGCCCAGCCTTCGCCATAGGCAGAGATGTAGGCGTAGCGGCGAAACTCCGGCAGCCCTTGCGCCTCTGCCGCCAGCGGCATCTGCAGCGCGTGGCCGGGCGAGGACTCGTGCAACGTCAGTGCGGTCAGGTTGTACAGCGGCCGCGACGGCAGGTTGTAGGTGTTGACCAGATAGATGCCCGGGCCACCGCGCCCGCCGGTGTAGAACGGCGCCAGCTCCGGCGGTACCGGCTCGATCGCGAAGCGTCGGCGCGGCAGCCGGCCGATGTAATCGCCCACCTTGGCGTCCACGCGCTTGGCGATCCAGGCGGCCTGCTTGAGCAACTGTTCCGGCGTCTTGGCATAGAACTGCGGGTCGCTGCGCAGGAACTGCAGGAAGGCAGGAAACACCGCCTGCCCGGCCGGCGCCTTGAAGCCGCTGGCGGCGATGGTCTGATCCATCTGCGTGCGCAGCCTGGCCACTTCCTGCAGACCGATCTGGTGGATCTGCTCCGGGCTCAACTCCAGCGTGGTGAACTCGCGGATCTGCGCGCGGTAATACGCCTGCCCGTCCGGCAAGGCCTCGCCGGCCAGCGTGGTGCGCGCGCGCGGCTGGTACTCGTTGCGGATGAAGTCCAGCAGCTTCGCGTAGGCCGGCAGCACCTGCGTATCGATGGTCTGCACTGCCTGCTGGCGCAATTGCGCCTGCACATCGGCAGGCAGCGTGGCCGGCATCTGCTTGAACGGTGCGTAGAACGGATTGGCCTCGCCCTTGGCCTGCACCATGTCGGCGATGGACTGGTCGCGCCCGTTCAGGGTCACCCGGGGCTGGCTGAAACCGCGCGCCAGGCCGGCACGCATATTGTCGGTGTGCTCGGCGAAATAGCGCGGGATATCGGCCAGCATCTTCAGATAGCGCTGGTAGTCCTCGCGCGTACGCAGCTTGGCCTCGGCGCTGAAACCCAGGTCGCTCCAGAACGCCGAGTCGCTGTTGAACGGCATTTCCCAGGCGCGAAAATGCTGCTGATCCAGCAGCACCAGCAACTGCTGCCGGTACACCTGGTAGCTCACCTGATCTTCGGCCGGCAACTGCGTTGCCGGAATCGCATCCAGCTCCTTCAACGCCTGTTGCCAGTACGCAGTGCGCAGGTTTTGCGTGGCCACATCGACCTTGGGCAGATGGTCGGACTGCCTGTCCTGCGTGGCCTGGTTGTCTTCATCCACCGCGCCGGACAGCTGCGCCTGGCGCCAGCGCCATTCGCGCATGTACAGCGCCTTGAAGCGTGCCGCTGCACTGTCTTGCGTGCTTGCTGCGGGTGCAGGTGCAGCGGCCTGTGCTTGCGACACGGTACCGCCCAGGCTGGCAACAATCAGCACACTCAATGCGCTCGCGCGCCAGACACTGCTGGTCTTCATCCGCGTGCCTCCGGCGCCGCCTTGGCCTGTGCAATCCACTGGCGCACGCGCTGCTGCAGCATCGCCAGCGGCATTGCGCCGCCGCCGAGCACCGCATCGTGGAAGGCGCGCACATCGAAGCGATCGCCGAGTTCTTTTTCCGCCTCGGCACGCAGCGCAAGAATCTGCAGCTGCCCCAACTTGTAGCCCAACGCCTGGCCCGGCCAGACGATGTAGCGATCGGTTTCGGACTGGATGCTGGGCTCGTCATCGGACGGATGCGCATGGAAGAAATCCACCATCTGCTGGCGGTTCCAGCGCTTGTAATGCACGCCGGTGTCGAGCACCAGGCGATTGGCGCGCAACAGCTCGCCGGACAGCCGGCCGTAGTCGTTGTACGGGTCCTTGAAGAAACCGATCTCCTTGCCCAGGCGCTCGGCGTACAGCGCCCAGCCTTCGATATAGGCGTTGTAGCCGGCCTGCTGGCGGAACGGCGGCAATGGCAGCGTCTGGGCGAGCGAGATCTGCAGGTGATGGCCCGGCACGCCCTCGTGATAGGCGGTGGTTTCGATATTGACCAGCGTGCGGCTGGCGAAGTCGCTGGTGTTGACCTTGACGATGGCCGGCTTGGTGCCTTCCGGATTGCTCTGCCAGTATTCGGCGCCGGGCGCGCTGCGTCGGAATGCTGGCATCGCCTGCACTTCCAATGGCGTCTTCGGCAAATGGCCGAACAGCTTGGGCAACTCGGGTTCCATCGCGGCGATGTAATCGCGGTACTGCTGCAGGATCTGCTCGCCGGAGCTGGCGAAGTGGCGCTTGTCGGTGTCCACCGCCTTGCGGAAGCTGGCCAGGTCGGCAAAGCCCTGCGCCTTGGCGATCACCGTCATCTCGCCTTCGATGCGCGCCACTTCCTTCAGGCCGATCTGATGGATCTCCTCCGGCGCCATGTCGGTGGTGGTCTGGGTGCGGATGGCGTAGCGATAGCGGCGTTCGCCATCGGGCAGCGACCACAGGCCTTCCTGCGCACGCCCTTGCGCGGCGTACTCGTCGCGCACGAACGCGGCCAGCTTGGCGTAGGCCGGGCGCACCTGCTGCTCGATCGCGGCCAGCAACTGCGTGCGCAGCGCAGCGCGCTGGTCGGCCGGCACTGCGGCATCGAGTTTTTTCAGCGGCGAGGCGAACGGGCTCTGCTCGCCGGTCAGCGCGGCGATCTTGTCGATCTGCTCGGGCAGGCGCTCCAGCAGATAACGCGGCTGCACCAGCCCCTCCTTGGCGCCCTGCCGCGACACCGCAATCACCTGGTCGATCACCGTCGGAATGGTCTGCAGGCGCTTGATGTAGTCCTGATAATCCTTGGCGTTCTCAAACGGAAACGCATCGCCGTAACCGGCCAGCCCCAGCTGGATGCCACCGATCGGCTCCAGCGGCATCGCATAGGTCTTCAGGTCGATGCCTTCCAGCTTGTCGCGCAACTGGCCGAGCATCATCTGCAGGCTGAGCTGGCGTTGCTCGTCCAGCGTCTTGCTGTCGATCGCTTCGAATTGCGTGAGCAGCTCGGCAGTGGCGGTGCGCTCGGCCTGCACGGCCTGAAGCGAATAATCGCTCCAACGATCGTTGTAACGCTTGTCGCCGATGATGCTGGCGAACTCCGGGTTGTGCTGCAACTGGTACTGCCATTGCTTGTCCAGCAGCGCATCGAAGGCCTCGGCGGCCTGTTCGCTGGTTGGCGCAGGCGTGGCCGCAGCTGCCGTCTCCGCTGCCGGCGGTGCCGGCTTGCAGGCAGTGAACAAGGCGGCGGCCAGCAGGCCGATGGCGACGGGACGCAGGTGGTTCATGCAGTGACTCCAAGATGCAACGGCGACTGTAGGAGCGCGCCTGAGCGCGACGGCTTTATCGGGACTGCCCGTCGCGCCCGGGCGCGCTCCTACGCGTGCGTGAGCCTGTAACGGCTCATGCAAACGGTTGATCGATCGCCGGCGACGGCGGCGTAAACCACTGCGCGCCGGTATCGGTGACGTAAAAGTGGTCTTCCAGGCGCACCCCGAACGCACCGGGCACCACGATCATCGGCTCGTTGCTGGCGCACATGCCCGGCTGCAGCGGCTGCGCATTGCCGCGCACCAGATACGGCGCTTCGTGGATCGCCAGGCCGCAGCCATGGCCGGTGCGGTGCGGCAATCCCGGCAAGCGGTAGTCCGGCCCCAGCCCTGCGGCCTCCAGCACGCTGCGCGCGGCCTGGTCCACCGCTTCGCAGGCGAGCCCGGGGCGGATCGCCGCAAACGCCGCTGCCTGCGCCGCCTGCTCCAGGTCCCAGATGCGCCGTTGCGCGTCGTCGGGCGTGCCGTAGATCCAGGTGCGGGTGATATCGGAGTGATAACCCTGCACGGTGCAGCCGGTGTCGATCAGCACCAGTTCGCCTGCGCGCAGGTGCTGCACGCCGGGAATGCCGTGCGGAAACGCGGTGGCATGGCCGAACTGCACGATGCAGAAGGTCGAGCCGTTGTCCGCGCCCAGCGCGCGGTGCGCCTCGTCGATGAAGCGCACCAGCTGGTCGGTGCCGATGCCCTCCTGCGCGATGCCGGCGGCCAGCCGCTGCACCAGCAAGGTCATGTCGCAGGCCTGCTGCATCAGCGCCAGCTCGGCCGGCGACTTGCACATGCGGCAGCCGTCGATGATGGCCGCGGCATCGCGGATCGCCGTGCCCAGGTGCGCGCGCAGGCCGGTGTGCACGGCAAAGGCGATGCCCGGATCCAGCGCCAGCGCATGCGCGTGGCGGTCGTCCATCACCTGCACCACCAGCGCGTACGGATCCTCGTGTTCTTCCCACAGATGTTTGGCGACCGCGATCTTCAGCACCGCATCCAGCGAGCCTTCTTCGAACGCGGGGCAGATCAGCACCGGGTCGCCGTCCAGCGTGAGCAGCAGCGCGACCAGGCGCTCGCTCGCGCCCCAGGGCACGCCGGTGAAATAACGCAGCGAGGTGCCCGCGCCGATCAACAGCGCATCCACGCCGTGCGCGCGCATCAGGCGGCGTGCGCGTTCGATGCGCTGTGCGTACTCCTGCGCGGCGATCGGTGCGGCGCGCTGCGTCCACGGCGTCAACTGCGCGCGCGCCTGCTCCAGCGACACCCCGCCGATCTGGCTGCTCATGCGCCCGCTCCGAGGTCGGCGGTGCTCCATTGCCCATCGACCAGACGCGCCACACCGCCCGGATTGCGCTGGCGCAATTCGGCCGGCAACAAGGCGTCCGGCACCGCGTCGTAGCTGTGCAAGGCGGCGAAGCGGCGGATCGAACCGGGCATGCCCACCGCGGTGAACCCCGGGTGCCCGGTGCTGGGGAACGGCCCGCCATGATTCTGCGCCGCGCTCACCGCCACGCCGGTCGGCATCTTGCTGTTGATCAACCGCCCCACCCGCGCCCGCAGCACCGGTGCGATGGCCTGCCAGGCCGCATCGTCGCTGCCATCGGTTGCGCGATACAAGGTGCCGGTGAGATTGCCTTCGAACGCAGCGGCGACCTGCGTCATCTGCGCGAGGTCGCGCGCACGTACCAGCAGGCTCACTGGCCCGAAGGCCTCGGTCTGCAGCGCATGCGGGCTGGCGAGGAACGCCTGCCCATCCACGCTCAACAACGTCGGCGCATAGCGATAGCCGTCTTCGCCGGTATGCCCGCCGGCAAGCAGCGCGGCGCCGGCAGCGCGCAGGGCTGCCACACCGTGTTGCACGCCTTCCACGCCGGCACCGGAAAACAGCACCATCGGCATGGCGGCCTCGAAATGCGCCGTGGTCGCGGCCACGAACGCATCGCCGGCCTCGCCCTGCGGCACCACCACCACCCCGGGATTGGTGCAGAACTGGCCGCTGCCCAGGGTGCACGAGGAGAAGAATTCCTGCGCCAGCGCGGCGCCGCGTTCGGCCAGTGCGCCCGGCAGCAGGAACACCGGGTTGACGCTGGACAGCTCGGCATAGAACGGCACGCCGGCCGCATCGGCGGCCGCCTTCAGCGCCAGCCCGCCCGCACGGCTGCCGGTGAAGCCGATCGCTCCCAGCCGCGCATCGCCGGCCAGCCGCAGGCCGGTGGCGTTGTCGACGTGATACAGCAGCTGCACCGCCGCAGCCGGCAGGCCCGCCGCAAGCAAGGCTGTGTGCGCAAGCTGGGCCATGCGCCGGCTGGTGGCCGGATGCAGCGGATGCGCCTTGGCGATTACCGGGTTGCGCGCGGCAATGGCAGAGGCGAAATCGCTGCCGGCAATGGCATTGAAGGCGAACGGGAAATTGTTCGGGCCAAACACCACCACCGGCTTGCCGAGCGGCGCCAGATGCGAACGCAGATCGGCAGCGGTGTCGATGATGGGCTGGGTCCAGCCATAGCTGCGCACTGCCTGGGCGGCCTGACGCAACTGCCCGCTGGTGCGCGGCAGCTCGTTGCCACGCAGGCGCGTGGGCGCCGGCAATGCGGTTTCTGCATGGGCAAGCGCCACCAGGGTGTCGGCATCGGCATCCAGCGCGTCGGCGTAGGCGTCCAGGAATGCGGCAATCCTTTCGACCGGTGCTGCCGCAAGTTCCGCTGCAACCGCCTGCGCTGCCGCAACCGCAATGTCGACATCCTCCGCACCGCTGACCGGAAACTGCGGCCCGATCGCCTTGCCCGTGCTCGGGTCGGCGGCACGGAAGCTGGCGCTCGCCGCGCGACTGGGTTGCCACCGGCCGGCCAGCAATACCTCGGCCTGCTGTGTTGGCGGGGAGTGGAGCGTCTCGTTCATTGCGGCACCTTCGGTTGCATGAGGACAGACCCTGCGCACTGTGCAGCAGGGGCCGACCAAAAAACGACGCGGATGTCGCGCTGATGCGACATCCTCATCGACCCACCTCGCGCTACGCCGGCCACCGCGTCCGCGCGTGAATCCGCGCGCGGCCTCCATCCGGTGGCGTGCAGCGCGAGCTCATCGTCAGGACAGTTTGGGCGCAGTGGCGATGGCGTGATCGATGACCTTGAGCGCCGCCTCGCGCTCGGCGCCGTCGACCACCAGGCGCGGGGCGCGCACGCGCTCGCTGCCCACGCCGACCTTTTCCTGCACCAGTTTGATCAACTGCACGAACTTGGGCACGGTATCCAGGCGCAGCAGCGGCAGGAACCAGTCGTAGAGTTCCTTCGCCGCCGGGTAGCCGCCGTCGCGCGCGAGTTCGAACAGGCGCACCGATTCCTTCGGGTACGCGTTGACCAGGCCGGCGATCCAGCCCTTGGCGCCCATGCTCAGGCCTTCGACGATGGCATCGTCCATACCCACCAGCAGCGCCAGACGCTCGCCCAGCAGCTCCTGCAGCGCGGCGAAGCGGCGCACGTCGCCCGAGGATTCCTTCACTGCCTGCAGGTTGGGGAATTCGGCGGCCAGCTCGGCGATCTGCGCCGGGCCGAAATCGGTCTTGTAGGCCACCGGGTTGTTGTACAGGATCACCGGCAGGTCGGTGGCGGCGATCACCGCGCGCACATGCGCGCCCATCTCGCGCCAGTCGGTGGAGTAGACGTAGGGCGGCAACACCATCAGCCCGCCGCAACCGAGGTCCTTGGCCGCCTTGGCCAGCGCCACCGCCTCACCGGTCGCCAGGCTGGCGATGCCCGGCACCACCGGCACGCGGCCGTTCAATGCGCCGACCAGCGTCTTGAGCACGGCCAGCTTGTCGTCCACGCTCAAGGTGGCCGCTTCGCCCAGCGAACCCAGCGGCACGATCGCGGTGCAGCCGGCATCCACCAGTTGATTGGCGTGCTTGGCGAGGAAGTCGTGATCGATCTCGCCGGAGGCGGTGAACGGGGTGGTGATGGCCGGCAGCACGCCGTGCCAGAACGCAGCAATACTCATGGATGATTCCCTTGCGAGTCGGAAGTGAACGGGTCGGCTAGCGCCGCGAGGCGGACCGGGAACAACGGCGGCCGGCGGCCGGCGTCGGTGGAAAGCGTGGGCGGGCAACGCCCCAGTTCGGTGAGCGCGGTGCCGCAGATGCGGCCCTGGCAGGCGCCCATGCCGCAGCGCGAAGCGAGCTTGGCATCGCGTGCATCGTTGAAGTTGTCCAGCGCGGCCAGCGGCACGTCCTCGCAGCGGCACACCAGCGTGTCGGGCTGCGCCAGCGCGCGGATGCGTGGATTCAGCGCGAACTGCCGTTGCAGCACCTCGGCGAACGCACGCGCGGCACGCCGCCGCGGCTGCAGGCGCAGCGCAGCGTCCGGTGCGTCGGCAGCCATGTGCCCGGCCATGGCGCCCTCGATCAGCGCGCAGTCGCGTCCGCCGATGCCGCAGGCTTCGCCGGCTGCAAAGACCTGCCTGACGCTGGTGCGCAGCAACGCATCCACATGCACCTGTTGATGCGCGCCATACGCATCCAGCCGGCAACCGAGCAGCTGTGCAAGCTCGGTGTTGGGCACCAGGCCATAGCCCACCGCCAACTGGTCGCAGGCAAGCCGCGTGCGACCGGCAGGCCCTTCGATCTCGATTTCGCGCAGTTGTGTGTCGCCATCTGCGGAGACGACAAAGCTGCCGGCGCGATAGGCCACCGCGCGCAATTGCAGGCGTAGCGCCACCGCCTGCGCCGCCTTGCCCGGCCAGCGCCACAACTGCAATGCAAACTGCCGCAACGCAGCTTTAGAGGTCTGTTCGTGGATGCCGAGCACCCGCGCGCCATGCCGTTGCAGCGTGGCCGCACTGGCCAGCAGCAGCGGGCCGCTGCCGGCGACCACCACGCGCTTGCCGGCCAGCGGCCAGCCCTGCTTGGCCAGCGCCTGCGCCGCGCCGGCGCCGGTGACGCCGGGCAAGGTCCAGCCCGGAAACGGCAGCAGCAATTCGCGTGCGCCGGTGGCCAGCACCAGGGCGGCGTAATGCAGTTGCACGGAACCGTCCGGGCCATCGGCCAACAGCCAGCCCGGCTGCGCCAGCAGGATCTGCGTCTGCGTCAGCAGCGTGATCGATGACGCGGCCTGTACCTGCCGCAACAGCGCGCGCGCATCGGCCGGTGCGCCGTGCCGCACATCGTTGCGCCACACCTGCCCGCCGGCACGCGGCTGCATGTCGACCACGCCGACCCGCACGCCATGACCGGCTGCCGCCTGCGCCGCCGCCAGGCCGGCCGGGCCGGCGCCGATCACCAGCACGTCGAAATGCTGCACGCGCTCAGCCATCGGTGCGTACCTGCATGCCGTTACGCGCATCCACCAGGCAGGCGCGTTGCTGGCCGACGCCGTCGATGCGCACCCGGCATTCGAAACACACGCCCATGCCGCACAACGGCGCGCGCGGCTGGCCGCTGCATGATTGCCGGAAATGCAGCGTCGCCAGCGCCACCGCAGCGGCCACGCTGGCGCCGGCCGGCACCTCGACCGCTTGCGCATCCACGTGCAGACGCACCATCGCGCTCATGCGGCCGCACCGTGCACGGCGCGCGCCGGAGCGTACGGGCTGGGGTCGATGGCCGGGGTACGCCCGAGCAGGCTGTCCACGATCACCCGCGCGCTCCCCAGCGCCGTGGTGACCCCCAACCCCTCGTGACCGGCGGCCACCCACACGTCGCGCCGGCCGGGCACCGCCCCGAGATACGGGCGCCCGTCCGGCGTGGCCGGGCGCAGCCCGGTCCACACCCGGATCGCCTGCAACTCGCGCAGCACCGGCAGATACGCGAATGCGCGCTGCAACATCTGCTGCAGCACCGGCAGCGACAGCGCGCGGTCGTGCTCGCCGAACTGGCGCGAGGAGCCGATCAGGATCTGCCCGGTCGGCCGCGGCTGCACATTGAACGCCACGCTGGTGGCGTCGGCGCCATGCGCCGAATCGGCGTAGCCCAGTTCCAGTAGCTGATGCCGGATCAAGCCCGGATGCCGGTCGGTGATGACCAGATGGCCCTTGCGCGGGCGCAGTGCCAGCTCGGGCAACAACTGCGGCAAGGCCACGCCGCTGGCCACCAGCACCGGGCCGGCCAACAGCTGGCCATCGTCCAGACGCACCCCATGCGCCTGCAGCTGCTCCACCTTGCGGCCCGCAAACAGGTGCGCACCTGCCTTGCAGGCCAGGCTCACCAGATGCCGCGCCACCCGCGGCGGATACACCACGGCTTCACCGGGCACGCGCATGCCGCCGGCCAGGCCCGGCGCCAGTTGCGGCTCCAGTGCATACAACTGGCCGGCATCGATGGCGTCGGCATGCAGGCCGGCCGCCGCCAGCCGCGCGATCTTGGCCGGCACCGTCGCCAGTTCGCGCGCATCGCGGGCCACCCACAGCGTGCCGCAGCGGCTGAATTCGGCCTCGCTCAGTTGTGCAAAACGCTCCCACAGCCGCAGCGAATACGCCGACAGCGCCAGCTCGGCGGGGTCGTCGTCCATCGCCACCAAGTGCCCCATCGCCGCCGCGGTGGAACCGCCACCGATCGGCCCCGGCTCGACGATCGCCACGCGCAGCCCTTCGCACGCGGCCGCCTCGGCGCAGGCCGCGCCGACGATGCCCGCGCCCACCACGATCAGGTCGTAGCTGCGTCGCGTGGACGCTGCCGACGGCGCCGCATCGGCGGCCGGCGCGCTGCCAACTCCCTCCGATGCTGGCCGCACGGCGTCCATCAGGCCACGATTCCCCAGGCGAACGGGTCGGCCGGGTCGATCAGCAGCTGCGCGCGTGCGGTGATGTAGGCGTGCCCGCTGATGCGTGGCGCAATGCCACGCCCGCTGAGGCGATAGCTGCCTTCGAAGGCGCTGCCCAGAATGCCCTGCTGCACCCAGCGCTCGCCTTCGGCCAGCTTGCCGTCGGCGGCCAGGCAGGCCAGCTTGGCACTGGTGCCGGTGCCGCACGGCGAGCGGTCGTAGGCCAGCCCCGGGCACAGCACGAAGTTGCGCGCCGCGCCGCTGCCGTCGGGCGCGGCGCCGTTGATTTCGATATGGTCGATCTCGCCGCCGGCCTCGCCGCTGATGCCGGCCGCGTCCAGCGCCAGCCGGATCGCTTCGGTATAGGCGGTCAGCTCGCGCTGATGCGCCAGGTCCAGCGCACACGGCGCCTGCCCGGTGATGAAGAACCAGTTGCCGCCCCAGGCCACATCGCCGCGCACCGTTCCGTAACCCGGTACGTCCACGTCCACCTCGGTCGCTATGCGATAGCTCTCGACATTGTCGACCGACACCGTGCCGTCTTCGGCCAGTTCCACGCCCACCGTGCCGACCGGCGTCTCGATGCGGTGCTGGCCCGGCGCGATGCGCCCCAGCTCGGCCAGCGTGCGCACCACCCCCATGGTGCCGTGCCCGCACATACCCAGGTAGCCGACGTTGTTGAAGAAGATCACCCCGGTGCAGGCGCTAGGGTCGCGGGCGGGCAGCAGCAAGGCGCCGACCATGGTGTCCGAGCCGCGCGGTTCGCAGGCGATCGCGCTGCGCCACTGGTCGAATTCGCGGCCAAACCGCTCGCGGCATTGCGCCAGATCGCCATCGCCCAGATCGGGGAAGCCGGAGAGGACCACGCGGGTAGGTTCGCCGGCCGTATGGGAATCGATGACGTCGATGCTGTGCATGGCTCATGCTCCCACTGCCGGCTGGCAGGCGACTAGCGTCCAATGCGAGTTGCAAATGCGGAACTCTGCACAATCGACAAGCCGGCCCACAGCCCCGCGTTTGCGCTAGGATCAATACAGGGCCGCGCCTTTCGTGCAGCCGTCAATCGTGACCGCCACCATGACGCCGATGGACCTCAACCTTCCCGCGCTGGAAATGCAGACGCTGTTCGATGCGCTGCCGGACGTGGTGTTCTTCATCAAGGACAGCGAGGGCCGCTACACCCACTGCAACCTGACGCTGGTGCGCCGGCTCGGACGCAAGCTGCGTAGCGAAATCATCGGCCGCTCGCCACTGGAAGTGTTTCCGCTGCCGCTGGGCGGAAGCTACATGATGCAGGACCGCCGCGTGCTGTGTGGCGAGCTCATCGACAACCAGTTGGAGGTGCATCTGTATCCCAACCGCCTGCCCGGCTGGTGCCTGACCTTCAAGCGCCCGCTCTGCGAGGCCAACGAAGTGATTGGCGTGGTCGGCATCTCGCGCGATCTGGGCCAGCCCGACAGCCGGCACTCGGCGTACGAGCGTCTGAGCCAGGTGATGGATCACATGCAGGCCCATTTCGGCGACAACCTGCGCGTGCAGAGTCTGGCCGACCTGGCCGGTCTGTCGGTGGCGCAGCTGGAACGGCACTTCCGTCGCGTGTTCCAGGTGACCCCGCAGCAACTGCTGACCAAGCTGCGCATCGAATCGGCGATGCGGCTGCTGTACGGCGACGACAGCATCGCCAGCATCGGGCAACGCTGCGGCTTCGCCGACCAGAGCGCATTCGCACGTCAGTTCAAGGCAACCGTCGGCATGACCCCGCGCGATTACCGTGCGCTCAAGGGTCAATTGTAGGCACGTAAACATACCCTGACACAGCGCTGGCACAAATGCCGAATTCGGCAGCATTTGTGGTGCTGCGGCGACGCAGTTTGCCCCGGTTGTTGCACTGCTGTTGCGGTGCTTAGGATGTGGCCCGGACAGGGTCGCGCTGAAGGTCGCGTCAAGGCGACCCTGGGCCCGGATGGTAGAATTTCGGGTTTCCCCTACTGCGTTGCCAATGGCCAGCTTTTTCCGCCGCAACAAACCAACCACGCCCGACAGCGCGCGTACCTCGCGCTATAGCCTGGAAGAACTGGCAGCCGCATTCCCCACCGCGCCGTCTGCCGCCACCCCGGCATCGCCGGTCGAGGCAATGCCGACTGCCGAACCCGGCACATCGGCAACGACAGCGTCGCCCGCCCCCACCACACCCGCGCGCAGCGATGCGGTAACGCCAACGCCAGCCGCAACGCCGCCTGTTGCGGCGCCGGCCGAACAGCTTGCGCAGGACATCGCCACGCGCACTGGCCAGGCGCAGAGCATTGCCGCGGTTCCCAGCGCGCCCGCGCCGCCGGCGACGCCCGCGCCTGCGGCCTTGCAGGCGCTGCCCGATCCGGTTCCGTCTGCCGCGTCACAGGCTCCCATTGCAGTGGTGGTGCCGACAGTAGTGGTGCCACCAGTAGTCGCGCAGCCTCATAGCGCGCCCATGCAGCCGGCAGGCACGCCGGCACCGACGCCTGCGCAAGGCGCCATGCCCGCAGTCGTACCGTCGACCACAACGCCTGCTGTCGTTGCACCTGCTGTCGTGACGCCTGCCGCCACAACAGCTGCGCCCGCAGTGCAACCGGCCCTCGCCCCGTTGCCCGCCGCCGCGCCCAGTGTCGTCGCCCCTGCCGTGATCGGCGCTCCAGCGCCGGCCAGCTCCGACAACGACAGCATCGTCGGCCAGCGCGATGCGCTACCGGCCGCTCCGGCCGGCAAGCCGGGCTGGCGCGATCGTCTGCGCAACAGCAGCTTCGCGCGCAGCTTCGGCGGTCTGTTCTCACGCAACCCCAAGCTCGACGACGATCTGCTTGACGAGATCGAAACCGCGCTGATCACCGCCGACGTCGGGATCGGCGCGACCACCGCCCTGGTCGAAGGGCTGCGCAAGCGCATGAAGTCGCGCGAGTTCGTCGATGCGCAGGCGATGTTCAAGGCCTTGCGCGCCGACCTCATCGCGCTGTTGCAGCCGGTCTCCAAACCGCTGGTCATCGACCGTTCGGCCAAGCCCTTCGTGGTGCTCACCGTCGGCGTCAACGGGGTCGGCAAGACCACCACCATCGGCAAGCTGGCCAAGCGCTTCAAGGACGACGGCAACAGCCTGATGCTGGCCGCCGGCGACACCTTCCGCGCCGCGGCAGTGGCGCAGCTGCAGGCCTGGGGCGATCGCAACGGCGTGGCGGTGATCGCGCAGGGGCAGAATGCCGACGCGGCCTCGGTGGCGTTCGACGCGCTGCAGGCCGCCAAGGCGCGCGGCACCGAGGTATTGATCGCCGACACCGCCGGCCGCCTGCATACCCAGACCGGGCTGATGAACGAGCTGGGCAAGATCCGCCGCGTGCTCGGCAAGATCGATGCCGCCGCACCGCACGAGGTGCTGATGGTCATCGACGGCACCACCGGCCAGAACGCCATCTCGCAGCTGCGCCAGTTCCATGCCGCAGTCGGCGTCACCGGCCTGGTCGTGACCAAGCTCGATGGCACCGCCAAGGGCGGCGTGGTGTTCGCACTGGCGCGCGAGTTCAATATTCCGATCCGCTTCGCCGGCATCGGCGAGCGCCCGGAAGACCTGCGCGTATTCGACCCGGTCGCCTTCGTCGATGCCTTGCTGCCGGAAGCCTTGGGCAGCTGAGTGGAAGACGCCTGCCCGCATCTGCAGCCCCTGTACGCAAGCGCGTTGCAGGCCGGCCGCGCGGTGCAGCAGGTGTCGCACGGCTGGTCGCGTGCCAAACGCGTGCTGGAGTTCGCGCGCCCCATGCCCGCTGCGCTGCGTGCAACGCAGTGCAGCGATGCTGCAGTGTCTTACTACCACGCACCTCAGGCGCCGCATTGGCCTGGCGATGAAGGCTTCTTCTGCCAGCAGTGCCTGGTCTGCATTGCGTTCCCACTGCGCTGAGATCGCCACCGCAACACCGCGCTTGTGCTCAGCACCGCCCTCCTTCGCCGCCAGCAGACCTCATGCCCGCAGATCTCGCCGCTTCATCCGCTGACGCCTTCGTCGCCCTGTTGCTGCACTGGTTCGACGGCCATGGCCGCCACGACCTGCCCTGGCAACATCCGCGCGCGCCGTACCGGGTGTGGCTGTCGGAAATCATGCTGCAGCAGACCCAGGTCGCGGTGGTCATTCCGTACTTCCACAAGTTCGTCGCCCGCTTTCCGACCCTGGCCGACCTGGCCGCAGCCGACAACGACACGGTGATGGCGCACTGGGCCGGGCTGGGCTATTACGCACGTGCACGCAATCTGCATGCTGCGGCCAAACAATGCGTCGCCCTGCACGGTGGCGAGTTGCCGCGCGATTTCGATGCGTTGCTGGCGTTGCCCGGCATCGGCCGCAGCACCGCCGGCGCCATCCTCAGCCAGGCCTGGAACGACCGCTTCGCGATCATGGACGGCAACGTCAAACGCGTGCTGACGCGCTTCCACGGCATTGCCGGCTACCCCGGCTTGCCGGCGATCGAAAAGCAGTTGTGGCAACTGGCAACGACACATGTGGCGCAGGTGCCGGCCGGCCGCCTGGCCGACTACACCCAGGCGCAAATGGATTTCGGCGCCACACTGTGCACACGCGCCAAACCGGCCTGCGTGCTGTGCCCGCTGCAGGACGACTGCGTGGCGCGCCGCGACGGCCTGGTGGAAGCACTGCCCACGCCCAAGCCCGGCAAGGCGTTGCCCGAGCGCGAAGCCACCGCCTTGCTGCTGGAAAACGCGGACAGGCAGATCCTGCTGCAGCGCCGCCCGCCGACCGGCATCTGGGCCTCGCTGTGGACGCTGCCGCAGGCCGAGACCGACAGCGGCATGCGCGCATGGTTCGACAACCACATCGAGGGCGACTACGAACGCGCCGACGAGATGCCGTTGATCGTGCACACTTTCAGCCATTACCGCCTGCATCTGCAGCCGTTGCGCGTACGCAAGGTCGCACTGCGCCCTGCGGTACGCGACAATGACGACCTGCGCTGGGTCGCCCGCGCCGATCTCGCATCGCTGGGTCTGCCGGCGCCGATCCGCAAGCTGCTCGACGCACTGTAAGCACGCACTTCAAGGAATCCGCATGTCCCGCACCGTGTTCTGCCAGTACCAGCAAAGCGACGCCGAAGGCCTGGATTTCGTACCGTATCCCGGCGAGCTCGGCCAGCGCATCTTCGCGCAGATCGGCAAGACCGCCTGGCAAGCGTGGTTGGCACACCAGACCATGCTGATCAACGAAAACCGGCTGTCGCCGCGCGACCCCAAGCACCGCGCCTTTCTCGAAGCCGAGTTGCAGAAGTTCCTGTTCGAACGCAACGCTGACAAGCCGGATGGCTATGTCGCGCCGATGAGCGAAGAGTAAGCACGTCGGGATTCAGCGCGGCCAACAGACCACTGCGCTCACTGCCGGGCGGGCGCGGCCGGTAACCGGGATCGGCGTGCATCACGCATGCCCTCCAGATCCTGCGCAACACTTCCTTCGGGCCGGGCACTGCTGGCCGCGGCTTTAGCCGTTCTCAGATAGGACAGAACGAGCGGAGCGCAGCGAAGGATAGGCCTGCAACGCAGCAGCCGCTACACGATCGCAGCGATCATCTGCAGGCGACATCCGGGCATCGCATCGCCCGGATGCGTGCGCCTCAACCGACGCCGGTCGGCCCGTCCAGCAGCATGCGGATCCGCTTGAGCAGCTCCTTCTGCGTATACGGTTTGTTGACCACGTCGAACTCCGCGCCGCCCACGTCGGTGCGCTGAATGCTGGCATCGGCATAGCCGGTGGTCAGCAGGACCTTGATCCTGGGCAGCATGCGCCGCGCCTCGCGGGCCAGCACCACGCCATTCATGCCGCCGGGCATGATCAGATCGGTGAACAGCGCATCCACTTCCGCATGCTGCTCGAGTAACTCGATCGCCTCGCGCCCGCTGGCTGCAGAGAGAATGCGGTAACCGGTGTTTTCCAGGAACATCCTGGCCACCACCGCCACGTCCTGCTTGTCTTCCACCACCAGGATAGTTTCGCTGCCGCCCTTGTCGATGGCACGGCTCTTGACGGCCTGCAGGTCGTTCTCGAACTCGTTGGATGCGGGAAAATACAACCGCACCGTGGTGCCTTCGCCTACTTCGCTGTAGATGCGCACGGTGCCGCCGGACTGCTTGACGAAGCCGTACACCATCGACAGGCCCAGGCCCGTCCCCTGCCCTTCGTCCTTGGTGGTGAAGAACGGCTCCATGACCCGGCTGGCGACGTCCGGTGGCATCCCCGAGCCGGTGTCGCTGACGGCAATGCTCACATAGCGACCCGGCGCCAACTGGTGGTGCATGGCCAGATCGTGGCTGGTGATTTCCACGTTATGGGTCTGCACGGTCACTTCCTTGCGCTCGGACTGCGCCATCGCATCGCGCGCATTGATCAGCACGTTCAACAGCGCCACTTCGGCCTGGGTGGTGTCGATCTGGCAGTTCCACAGCCCCTCTTCCAGCGACTGTCGCAGACTGATGCCGCCCCCTAGCGTGCGCTCGGCCATGTTGTTCATGCCCGACACCAGGCCATTGAGATTGACCACCCGCCCCCGCAATTTCTGCTTGCGCGAAAACGCAAGCAGTTGCTGGGTCAGGGTGGCCGCCTTGGCCGCGGCCGTTGCGGCATGTTCGGCGCTGAAGGCGATGCGTTCGGCATTCCTGGCGGCATCGCCGGAGACCATCATCTGGATCACTTCCAGATGCCCGGACATCACCTGCAGCAGATTGTTGAAATCGTGCGCGATGCCGCCGGTCAACTGCCCCAGCGCTTCCATCTTCTGCGCCTGGCGCAAGGCGTCCTCGGCATCGCGACGACGACTCACGTCCAGCTGCGAACCGAAGAAGTAGACCAGGTTGCCTTGCTCGTCGAACACCGGCGAGACGAAAAGTGCGTTCCAGAACGAGGAGCCATCCTTGCGGTAATTCAGCACCTCGGTGGCGAATTCGCGGCGTTGCTCGATGGACTCGCGCACGTCCTGCACGCTGGCCGGATCGGTTTCCGGACCCTGCAGGAAACGGCAGTTGTTGCCGATGATCTCCTCAGACGAATACCCGGTCATTTCCAGGAACGCCCGGTTGGCGAACACGATCGGATTGTCCGGCAGATGCGGATCGGTCACGGTCATCGGCATTCGCGTGGTTTCCACCGCCGCAAAGAAGATATCCGAGCGGTGCTTATCGACAGGAAGACTGCGCGATTCGCCGATGTGAGGCGCCCTTAGCTCTGCGTCGCCGGGATCGTTCAAGTGCATGTTCTCCGCGGGGCCATTCCCGTGGCAATAGTCTAGTCAGGGCCGGTGAGCTGATCCCTCACATCCAAACGAAATGCCTAGCTCACGGTGAGCAGCAATGGCCATGAGCAGCGCATGCAAGCGTGCACCCGTGAGCGATGGCCTGCGCCGTCGCTTGCTGAAAGCAGGTTAATGGCGGCACGGCGGGCCAGCATTGGCAGGCAGGTGCATCGGTCGTTTTGCCGTAGCATGCGCGGGCAGCAAGTAGCTCTTGCGCTTCGTTCGGCCGTTCTGGCGCCGTTGCGCGCGTCTTTCCAGCCAGCGCAGGCTCTGGCAATCATGCGATGCCACCATGCCGGGCTACCAGACCCAGATTCACGAGTTGACCTTCGGGCAACTGACCTACGTCATCCGCGCACTTGCCGACAAACAGCAATACGCCGATCCGGACGAGAGTGCGGCCGATGCAGGCATCTCATCGGCGCAATGGAGCCTGTTCGGGCAGGTCTGGCCTGCCGGTCGGCTACTGGCCGAGGCAATGGCCACGCGCCCGATCGAAGGCCGGCGCATTCTCGAACTCGGCTGCGGCCTGGGGCTGGCCAGCCTGGTCTTACGCCGGCGCGGCGCCGACGTGGTCGCCAGCGATCATCACCCGCTGGCCGAAGTGTTCCTGGCGTACAACGCCGCGCTCAACTCCCTGGACTCGGTGCCGTATCGCCGGCTCGACTGGGACGCCGGCGCACTGAACATGGGCCAGTTCGACATGATCATCGCCAGCGACGTGCTGTACGAGACCCGCCACGCCACCATGTTGGCCAGCCTCATTCCCGCGCTGGCCAGGCCTTCGTGCGAGATCGTCATCAGCGACCCGGGCCGCGGCAACGCCAACGCGCTCTCGCGCATGCTGGCCGACATCGGGTTTTCGCTGATCGCCGGCGAACGCCAGGCAGCCGCGCAGGTGGCCAAGGCACCGCGCCTGTTCGTCTACCGGCGCAACATGGACAACTGGTGGCCAGCAGGCCGCTAATCGCTCTGCCGCGTCAATCGGGTGCAGGGTATAGGCAGACAATGCGATCGGCTTGCGCGGATCGACTTTGAGCACCTTGTGCCCGCTCATGCGTATCAGCGCAGCCTGGCGCCGCGGTGCCGGCGCCTAGCCTCAGAGCCGGTATTCCTTCGGGTCCAGAAACTCGGCCAGACACGAACCCACGCGCAGCGCCTGCTCGCGCGCATCGCCGCGGTACTCACCCTGCCCCGCGCCCTCGATCGTGGCGATCGGCAAGGGGTGGTCGCGGTGATACACGAACGCCGTCGACGACCACTGGGTCTGTCCAGGGGCCTGACTTTCCATCGTTTCCACGCGGAACTCACCGCAGTAGCCGTGAATCAACGTGCGTCGAAGTGTTTTGTGCGTCATGCGCGGAAGTATCGCCACGCGCAGTTGAAGACCACGTGGAAAACCACCGCGATCCGGCAGCGCGCGAGCCGACTCCAACCCCTTGGGTCACCGGACGCAATCTGCCAAGCCCATTCAAGGGCGGGCCTTACCCGCATCCGCCCTTCGGGCACATTCTCCCGAGGGGAGAAGGAACAATCAGGCGCTGCGCAGCAGCTGGAGTTCGATCAACGCACGCGCCGCCCAGAAGTCGGCGTTACAGCGCGGAGCAACACAGCAGTTCGTTTAGCCGCAGGCGACAGGTCTGCCAGCAAACGCAAGCAATCCATTTGCAGCAATCGCTGCAACGTGGCGGTGACAAAACCGGGAAGAGAGTTTGCACATCCGGCGACTGCCGGGAAGCCTTGCGAACGAAGGCTGGGAAATGGTGGCCGAGGACGGAATCGAACCGCCGACACGGGGATTTTCAATCCCCTGCTCTACCAACTGAGCTACTCGGCCACTATCGCAACATGCTGCCTGCGTTGCGAGGACGCGCATCATAGCGAGCAGGCGCAGTTTGAGCAAGCCTTGCGATGAACTTTGTTGCGGGCCGGCGCGGCGACCGTGCTTTCTTGCATCGGTTCACACCGCACCGAAGGCGGCATGGCCTAGCCTGCGCGGGTCCCGAGGAGATTGTCATGCGCCTGCCCCGCCTGCTGTTGTCGTTCGCCTTGCTGCTGCCGTTGATGGCCGCGGCCCAACAGCCGGTACGCGCAGTGCCGCAATTGGACATATCCCGCTACGCCGGCCAGTGGCATGAGATCGCGCATCTTCCGGTGTCGTTCCAGAAGAAGTGCCGCAGCGACATCACCGCCAGCTACACCTTGCGCGACGATGGCTTGATCGGCGTGCGCAACGGCTGCCGCGCCGCCGATGGCGAGCTGACCCAGGCCGAGGGAGTGGCACGGCCGGTCGAGGGCCGGCCCGGGCAGCTGCAGGTGCGCTTTGCGCCGGAGTGGCTGAGCTGGTTGCCGCTGGTGTGGGCCGACTACTGGGTGATCGCACTCGACCCGGACTACCAATGGGCGGTGGTCGGCGAACCGGACCGCACCTATCTGTGGATCCTGTCGCGCTCGCCACAGATGCAGCGCGCGCAGTTCGAGCAACTCAAGCGTCAGGCCACGCAGATGGGCTACGACCTGTCGCCGCTGGTCGTGGCTGCGCCATTGCGTTGACGCCAACGGCCTGAACGCGGGCCGCGCCGGGCATACTCCGCAACGCCTGCACCCGGACACGCCGTAAGGCAGCAAGGCAGCAACCGTACTGCGTAGTATTCTTGGCGCCGCCTCATCCCGCCAAGGACTTCAGTACATGCGTCGTGCCTACCGTTTCCTGATCGTCTCGCTGGCCTGTGGCCTGCTGCTGAGCGCTTGCGGCGGTGCGGTACGCCGCGTGTCCGAGCCGGCCGCCAGCATCCAGCAATTGACCGTGCGTGCCGACGGCTCCTGGTCGGTGGACCTGCGCCTGCAGAACTACAGCAGCATCCCGATGCAGTTCGAGCGCGTGGCGCTGGAGATTTCCGCCGGCGATCAGCTGGCCGGCAAGCTCGACCGGAGCGTCGGCATCTCGATCGGCCCGGAAACCGCCGACGTGGTGACCGTCAGCGTGCAGCCGACCTCGCTGGGCCGTCTCACCGTGGCCGATGTGCTCGCCGGCGGCCGCTCGCTGTCTTACTCGCTCAAGGGCACGGTGTGGGCGACGCCGCAGGACAAGAAGCAGCGCGATTTCAGCGTCGAATCGCGCAACACGCTCAGCCCGGCCCCCGGCCTCAACGGCGTGCTGCGCTGACGCGCACGCCTTCCCGCACTCGTTTGAAGGATTCCGCATGAGCAGCTACACCGCCCCGCTGACCGATTTCCGCTTCGCCCTGCACGACGTGCTTGGCGCCGAGGCGTTGTTCGCCCGGCTCGGCTATGCCGACGCCAGCACCGACATCATCGACGCCGTGCTCGAAGAGGCCGGCCGCTTCACCGCGCAGGTGCTGGCGCCGCTCAACAGCATCGGCGACGAAATCGGCTGTGCCTTCGACAAGAGCACCCATGCGGTGACCACCCCGCCCGGCTTCCGTGCGGCCTACGACCAGTTCGTGGAAGGCGGCTGGAACGGGCTCACCGCCGAGACGCAGTTCGGTGGCCAGGGCATGCCGCACACGCTGGGCGTGCCATTGAGCGAAATGATCAACGCCGCCAACCTGGCCTGGGGCAACTTCCCGCTGCTGTCGCACGGCGCGATGGAAGCGCTGCGCCAGCACGGCGAAACCTGGCAGCAGGATGTCTTCCTCAAGCCGCTGATCGACGGCCGCTGGACCGGCACCATGTGCCTGACCGAGCCGCATTGCGGCACCGACCTGGGCCTGCTCAAGACCCGCGCCGAGCCCAACGCCGACGGCAGCTATGCCATCACCGGCACCAAGATCTTCATCACTGCCGGCGAGCATGATCTCACCGACAACATCGTGCATCTGGTGCTGGCCAAGTTGCCGGACGCACCGCCCGGTGCCAAGGGCATCTCGCTGTTCGTCACCCCCAAGTTCAAGGTGGACCGCGACGGCAACGTGGGCGAACGCAACGCACTGCATTGCGGCTCGATCGAGCACAAGATGGGCATCAAGGGTTCGGTGACCTGCGTGATGAACTTCGAAGGCGCGCAGGGCTACCTGGTCGGCCAGCCGCACAAGGGCCTGCAGGCCATGTTTACGATGATGAATACCGCACGCCTGAGCGTGGGCCTGCAGGGCATCGGCCTGTCCGAACGGGCGTACCAGAACGCGCTGCGCTACACCCGCGAGCGCCTGCAATCGCGCGCGCTCAGCGGCGCCAGGTTTCCCGACAAGCCGGCCGACCCGATCATCGTGCACCCGGACGTGCGCCGCATGCTGCTGACCATCAAGTCGCTGACCGAAGGCAGCCGCCTGCTCGCGCTGTACGCCGCCAGCCTGGTCGACGTGGCCCACCGCGGCGCCACCGAGCAGGAGCGCGCCGACGCCGAGACCCTGGTGAGCTTCCTCACTCCGATCTCCAAGGCCTGCCAGACCGAATGGTCGATCGAGAACACCTACCACGCGCTGCAGTGCTTCGGCGGCCACGGCTACATCCGCGAATACGGCATGGAGCAGCTGGCCCGCGACGCGCGCATCACCACCATCTACGAAGGCACCACCGGCATCCAGGCGCTGGACCTGATCGGCCGCAAGACCGCTGCCAGCCAGGCGGCAGGACTGAAGCTGTTCCTGGCCGATGTCGAACGCTTCGCCAATGCGCAGCAGGACGCGGCGGCGCTGGCCGAGTTCATCGAGCCGCTGCGCGACAAGTGCAGCGAGTGGGCGATGCTGACCCGCGATGTGCTCGATCGCGCCGCCCGCAACCCGGACGAACTCGGTGCCGCCAGCTATGACTACCTGTTCTATTCCGGCTATGTGGTGCTGGCGTACTGGTGGGCGCGCAGCGTGGCCGCTGCCGATGCTTCCGCGCACAGCGAGGAGTTCAAGCGCGCCAAGCGCGAAACCGCCCGCTTCTACTTCGCACGCGTGCTGCCGCGCACGCTGACCCATGCCGCCACCATCCGCAGCGGCGCAGCGCCGTTGATGACGCTGGACGCGGAGTTGTTCGGCGAAGCCTGAGCAAGTGCCATCATCGCGGCCAGGGCCGCTGTCGTAGCGGCCCTGGCCGCGATGCGGCGGTACCGATCTGCGAGACGTCGCGCCCGGGTGCGCTCCTACGGCAACATCGCAGGATTCCGTCGCTGTCGTAGGAGCGGACCTGGCCACGACGAGGCGGTACCGATCGGCGAGACGTCGCGCCCGGGTGCGCTCCTACGGCAACACCGCAGGATTCCGCCACCGTCGTAGGAGCGGACCTGGCCGCGACGAGGCAGTACCGATCGGCGAGACGTCGCGCCCGGGTGTGCTCCTATGGCAACACCCCAGGATTCTGCCGCTGTCGTAGGAGCGGACCTGGCCGCGATGAGGCGGTACCGATCGGCAAGACGTCGCGCCCGGGTGCGCTCCTACGGACAAGGCCTGCAACGCGCCCGAAGATGGGTGACGCAGCGCGGCCGGGGCGGCTGGGCGGGGACGTGCTGATCCCTGATTGCAAGACGCGCGCCAAAGCCGTTCGCTGCGATACACAAACTGTCAACGATCGGGTATAAGCTGTTTTCCCGATGGAGACAGACACGCACGCAGGTGATGTGATCTTCCCCGGAGGCTCTTCTGCTCCGGTCGCGGGCAGCGCTGTCGCTGCAATCCAGCAGCTTCCTACCTTGCGCCTGCTTTCGCTCGATGCGCATGGCCGGGTGCTGGACTGGATCAACTGGCAGGACGCCGCCTGTCTGTACGCACGCGATGCGGTGTCCTGGACGCTGGGCGAGCCCTGCATGCAGATCCATGGCGGCATTTCGCGCCTGACCGGCGCGCGCAGCGTGCTGGAATTGCATCCCATCATCGCCGCACGTGGGCACGCGCGTTCGCGTGCGCTGGACCCGACGCCGACGCTCAGCAACACTGCGCTGTTCGCGCGCGATGCGCAGCTGTGTATGTATTGCGGCCAGCACTTCAGTCGCCCGCAGCTGACCCGCGATCACGTCATGCCGGTCTCCAAGGGCGGCCGCGACAGCTGGGAGAACGTGGTCACCGCCTGCTTCCAGTGCAACTCGCGCAAGGCCAACCGGACGCCACAGCAGGCGCATATGCCGTTGCTGGCGGTGCCGTACCGGCCGAGCTGGATCGAACATCTGATCCTGTCCAACCGCAACATCCTCTCCGACCAGATGGCGTTCCTGCGCGCGCAGTTGCCCAAGCGCTCGAAACTGTCGCTGTAGCCGGCTCGGCACCACGCGCCGAGCGCCAAGTTGCGAGCATTGGCAACGGCCGCCTGAGAGAAGGCGTCGTCGACGGTGTCGAGTGTGTCGTTTCACAACGACGCATAGCCTTGCATGGCTTCGCACCCATTCCCCATGCGCCGGCTCAACCCGCGAGCCATGAAGGCCAGGCAACATCCCTGGCCCGTGCCGCAGGCCTCTGACCCGGGTGCGGCAGATTGCCGCAGCCCTGGGAACCCGGCACGCACGCCTGCACTGCCGACAGGCTCGGCCCTCACTTCCCGCTGACAGCTGAACCGGCTTGCTTGCCGGGCCTTCGCATGGGGAGGACAATATGGCTTCAGAACATTGACACGATGATGATCGACTCCACCCGCTATCCGCGCCTGTCCCGCATCCAGACCCCCGACGACCTGCGCACTTTCGACGAGGCCGATCTCACCGCGATCGCCGAAGAGCTGCGCGCCTACCTCATCGAATCGGTGGGCAAGAGCGGCGGGCATTTTGCGGCCGGCCTGGGCGTGATCGAACTCACCGTCGCCCTGCACTATCTATATCAGACCCCGGTCGATCAGCTGGTATGGGATGTGGGTCACCAGACTTACCCGCACAAGATCCTCACCGGCCGCCGCGACCAGATCCACACGGTCAAGCAGAAGGACGGCGTGGCGCCGTTCCCCAAGCGCGAAGAGAGCGTCTACGACACCTTCGGCGTCGGGCATTCCTCGACTTCGATCTCGGCCGCGCTGGGCATGGCGATCGCCGCGCAACGCAGTGGCGACGAGCGCAAGGTGGTGGCGGTGATCGGCGACGGCGCGATGACCGCCGGCATGGTCTACGAGGCGCTCAACCACGCCGGCGGCATGGACCCGGAGCCGAACCTGCTGGTGATCCTCAACGACAACCGCATGTCGATCTCCGAAGCGGTCGGCGGGCTGACCAAGATGCTGGGGCGTGCCAGCGGCAGCCGCACCCTCAACGCGATCCGCGAGGGCGGCAAGAAGATCCTCGGCGACAAGAAGAACAACCCCACCGCGCGTTTCGTACGGCGCTGGGAAGAACACTGGAAGGGCATGTTCGTGCCGTCCACGCTGTTCGAGGAAATGGGCTTCCATTACACCGGCCCGATCGACGGCCACGACCTGCCCGGCCTGGTCGGCGCACTGAAGACCCTGAAGACGCTCAAGGGCCCGCAGCTGCTGCACGTGATCACCACCAAGGGCAAGGGTTACGAACTGGCCGAAGGCGACCAGATCGGGTACCACGCCGTGGGTCCGTTCGATCCGAGCAAGGGCCTGGTCGCCAAGGCCGGCGCCAAGAAACCGACCTACACCGACATCTTCAGCGACTGGGTCTGCGACATGGCCGCGGCCGAACCCAGGCTGCTGGTGATCACCCCGGCAATGCGCGAAGGTTCGGGCCTGGTGCGTTTCAGCAAGGAGTATCCGCAGCGCTATTTCGACGTGGCGATTGCCGAGCAACACGCGGTGACGCTGGCTGCCGGCATGGCGACCCAAGGCGCCAAACCGGTGGTGGCGATCTACTCCACCTTCCTCCAGCGCGGCTACGACCAGCTGGTGCACGACGTGGCGGTGCAGAAGCTCGACGTGCTGTTCGCGATCGACCGCGGCGGCGTGGTCGGCCCGGATGGCGCCACCCACGCCGGCAACCTGGACCTGAGCTTCCTGCGCTGCGTCCCGCACATGGTGGTGATGGCGCCGGCCGACGAAGCCGAGTGCCGTCAGATGCTCACCACCGGCGTGCGTTACGAAGGCCCGGCGGCAGTGCGCTATCCACGCGGCACCGGCCCCGGCAGCGCACTCGATACAGCGCTCACCACCTTGCCGATCGGCAAGGCACAGTTGCGTCACAGCGGCACACGCATCGCCCTGTTGGGCTTTGGTGCAAGCGTGGATGCGGCAGAAGCGGTCGGCCGCGAACTTGGCCTGACCGTGGTCAACATGCGCTTCGTCAAACCGCTCGATAAGGCCATGCTGCTGGAACTGGCTGAAAGCCACGAAGGCTTCGTCACCATCGAAGACAATGTCGTTGCCGGCGGCGCCGGCTCGGGCGTGGCCGAACTGCTCAACGCCGAAGCGGTCACCATGCCGATGCTGCACCTGGGCCTGCCGGACAGCTTCCAGCACCACGCCAGCCGCGAAGACCTGCTGGCCGAGGCCGGCATCGACCAGGCCGGCATCCGCGCTGCGGTGCTCAAGCGCTGGCCGCAGCTGATGGCAGGCAAGCCGCCCGCGTTGAATGCCGCTGCAGGCTGAGGCCTGCGCGGGTCGCACGCGGCAGCAGTTGCGGCAGGCGGTTGGACGAATCGCCTGCCTGTGTCGGCAATGACCTATGCCGCGTGCTGACGCTGATGTTTCGACCCGACACACGACCGATCCCGCGCGATAACGCATTAAATCTGCGGCACCGCACCGGTGCGTGCAAATTCGTCCACCAGCCGCACGATGCGCGCCTGCGCCTCCATGTCGTGCAGCTCTGCCTGCAATCTGCGTACGCCTGCTGGCAGCTCGGTGGCGGCCAATGCATCGCGCAACAGCGCAGGCAGACCGTCCAGCTCGCGCAGCCACCACGACGCACCTGCGCTGTGCAGACGCGCGGCATGGTCGAACTGATCGTAATCCAGCGGGTAGACGATCGACGGCAGCCCCGCCGCCAGGCAGGCATACAGGATGCCGGCACCGCCATGGTGGATGACCAGGTCGTAGCGATGCAGCTGCTGCGCGTAATCCACGTACGGCAGGCGCTGGTAGTTGCCGTGCGTCTGCGCTGGCGGCGCGGCGCTATCGCCATCGCTGAAGTGGAAGATCACCGGCGGAAACTGCACTGCGACGGCACGCAGCACCTGGTCCATCCGCTGCTTGACCCATTGCAGATGGGTGCCCAGCGTCACCAGCACATGCCGACGACCGGGGACGAACTGCGGCGGCGCAACCGCCGCGGGCGGCGTACACAGCTGCGGCCCGACGAAGCGCACCGCCGCCGGCCAGCGCCGTGCCAACTCGAACGACGGCAGCCCCAGGGCCAGGATGCAGTGCGGCGAATACACCGCCTCGCTGCGATCGCTGCGATAGATCGCCGGCAATCCGGATGCGCGCATCTGACGGCGATAACACAGGTGCAGGCCCCGTTTGAAGCCACGCGTCAGCCGCCGCGCCATCGCCTGCCAGATCCGCTGCCTCGCCGTGGATGCCGGAAGCAGGCCACCGAAATACGCCGGAGGCCCGTCGCCGGTTTCGATCACGCATGGCGACGGCATGCTGGTCCACCAGGCGATGCCCATCGCCTGTGCCGCCAGCCCCGCGCTGGGCAGGGTGAAGTCGGCGATCACCAGATCCGGCCTCCGCTCGCGCCAGCGCTGCCGTACCGCATCGCCCACCCGCGTCATCAGGCCAAGCGCGCTGTGCAACTGTCGGCGCAGCCGCAAGGGATTGTGGCCGACCGCATGCGGTGGGTTGGCGATGTCGAGCAAGTGCCGGTCGGCGTGCGCATCCAGCACGCCGACCGCGCTCAGTCCGCATGCACGGATGCGCGCCAGTGCGGCCGGCGTGCTGATGACGTGCACATCGTGATGTGGCGCCAGCTGCCGGGCGATCGCCAGGATCGGATGCAGATGCCCGCTATACGGCGGCGCGATCAGATCAATGCGCATGCCCGCTCCCCTGCACTGCCTGCTCGACCTGCGCGATGAAGGCCTGGCAATCGGCCAACACCATCGCATCGCGCAGATACGCCATATGCCCGCATGCAGGGGTCAGGTCTGGCGTACCGCCGAACAGCGCGCGCGAGATCCAGTCGCCGCTGCCCTGGACGACGCGCAGCTGCCCGAACGTGGCAGGCGCATTGCACACCGGGCCATAGGCGAACACGGCAAGGCGTGCGCGCAGCGCCTGCGGCAGCCGTAACGCCGTCAGCAGCTGCAGGCCACAACTGCCGGCCAGCAGCACCGTCGTCGGCGCCTGCTCCAGCAGCGCGACCACGCGCAGGCGATCTGCATCGGCAACGCGTGCGGCGCGTGCGGCCAGATACTGGCGCGCGTTGGACACGCTGGCGCGCCACAGCGGCGTATGTCGTTGCGGTGGACTATCAAGGCGATACGGATAATTGCAGTCAATCAGCCGCCGGCCCGGGCCTTGCAGCTGCTTCAGAAAATGCTGCTGTTGCATGCTCAATGCGCAACGCTCCGGATCGCTTTGCCCGGTGAGGAAGGCGATCTGCAGGGTGGCGCCGTCAGTCCGCACGAAAACGCCCATCCGGCAACACGCGATAATGCCGGGTGCGCCAGCGGATCGTGCGCACCAGCGCCGCATGCAGCAGATGCAGCGGCTGCAGACACTCCGCAACCACCGACAGCAATGCCCGGTGGCGAACCGCACCGGTCAACCGCCATTGCACCAGGCACAGCACCAGCGCACGCAGCAGCACGGTGCCCAGCACCCAGGCCAGCGCCGGCCAGCTCGCCTGCACGCAGGCACAGGCCAGCAAGGCCAGCAGCAACAACGGCGGCAGCCCCTGCAGCACGCCGATCACCGAACGCACGCCCACGCTCTGCCGACGCAGCAGGATCGACGCGAACAGCATCCATCGATGCATCTGGCGTGCGTAGCTGGCCAGATCCGGCATCGCGGTGCGCATCGCCACCGGCGCGACGGATTGGCGCAGTCGCCCGCCGCGCTCACGCACCAAGGTGGCAACGGCCAGATCGTCGGTGAGCTGCTGCAGTAACGCGGCAAACCCGCCCCATGCGCGCAGCTGCTCGGTACGCGCGGCATAGCACATGCCGTTGATGGTCAGCGGCGCGGCGAACGGCAGCCAGCCCAGATAGGTCAGCGCCGCATTGTTGTTGACGAACTGCGACAACAGGCGGCCTGCCAAAGTGGCACTGTCCTGGTAGTACGGCAACGCGGTGACCATATCGGCGTCGGTCAGATCCTGCAGCAGGCGTGCGAGCGCGCTGGCGCTCAGCTGTGCATCGTCGTCGAGGATCAGGCTGATCGGCGCGCGCACATGCGCCAGCGCGTGCTCGAGCTTCCAGGCCTTGGGGTTGATGCCGGCTGGCGCGGCCGGCACCCACATGCGCTGGATGCGTGCATGCGGATGCAGCGCAACCAAGGCGTCAGCAACGCTATTTCCCGGGCCATCGTCTGCATCCAGCAGCCAGACAAACTGGGCGTCCGGCAGCGCTTGCAGGTTGGCCGCAAGCACCTGCTGCAAATGCGCATCGCCGCCCAGCACCGGCTGCAGGATCGCCACCTCGGCTTGGGTGGTGGCGCCGCCTGGCGGCAGCGCGCGTGCCTCACGCAGCACCCACAGCACCGCAGCCGTCCTGACCATCAGCACCGCCAGGTAGGCAGCTGCCACTATCGGAACGACTACGCCCACTGCGCCGCCTGCCAACGCACGAATGCCTCGATGCCTTGTTCCAGACTGACGCTGGGCGGCCCGAGATCGGCGAGCGTGCGTCGTGGATCGAAGGTCTTGGAATAGGCGAACGCACCCACGCCGAAGCGCGTGATCGGCGGCTCGCCGCGCAGACGCAGCAGGCGATACGCCGCTTCCACCACGCTGGCCATGCGCAATGCAGTAGCGATGCGCACCTCGCGCCGCGGCAGCGGCAGCTGCAGACGCGTGAGCAGGTCCAACAACAACTGCTGCAGATCCACCGGCTGCGCATTGGTGAGGTTATAGGCCGGCTGCAACTGCGGCGCGGTCGCGGCGCGATAGAGGTAATCGCACAGCGTATCGATGTAGATCAGGTCGCCGATCACCGGCTGCGTCTGGCCGACGAAGCGTGGCAGCGCACCCTTGCGCGCAGCGGCGATCACCCGCGGGAACAGCACCGTGTCTCCCGGCCCGAACACCGCACGCGGGCGCAGCACGGATTTGTCGCCTGGATAGTGCTCCAGCAGTGTTTCGCCAAGGTATTTGGTCTGTGCGTAGGTGTTGACGAATGCCGGCCCTATCGGGCTGTCCTCGCTGAGGTCGTATTGATGCTCCTCGCGATAGAACACCGAACTGGACGACACATACAGCAGACGCGGGCCGCCATGGCGCTTGCAGAAGTCGATGACGTTGGCGGTAGCCTGGACGTTGTGCAGGTGGAACTGCGCGCGCGTGCCCCACGGCGAGGCCAATGCCGCAGCGTGGATCACCACATCCGGCTGCCACGGCAGCGAGAACGGCTGGCTCAGATCGATGCGATGGTAGTTGGGCAGATCGCTGGCGCGACGACCGATGCCGTGGATCTCCACACCCGGCTGCCCCTGAAAACGCCGCAAAAAGGCACCACCGACAAAGCCGGATGCACCGGTCACGAGAATACGCAGGCTCATCGCCACTCCGGTTGATAACGGTCAAGACTGGGTTGGCAATGCGACGGCAGGATGGTCAACTCCGGGTGCGCGTGCGACAGCGCGTGCAGCTGCTGCACGGTGCGCCGGAACGCACGCCAATCGTGCATCAACAAACGTGTGGGCCAGGCAGGCCACTGCAGTGCCGACCAGGTCGCCGACGACCACACCGCGTCGGCGCACAGCAGCACCTCGCGGTCGTGTTGATCGCGCAACCACAGGCCCATCTGCCCAGGCACGTGCCCGGGCAACGACACGGCCAGCACGCTGCCGTCTTCGAACAGATCGTAGGCCTCACCCAGACCTTGCCAGGCGCCGGTCAGCGCACGCAACGGCGCCTGCTCGGCAAACTGCAGGCGCCGATCGAAATCCTCAGGCAGCAGCTGCGGCAACAAGGCACGCCGCAGGCCGCCGAGGCGCGAACAACTGCGCAGTTGTTGATAGTCGGCGCGCAGGCACAGGAAGCGCGCGTTGGGCAGATCGCGCAGACCGCCGACATGGTCGGCATGGAAGTGCGAAATCAGGCACCAGGCGATCTCTTCCAGCTGCACGCCGCGGCGTGCCAGCTGTGCGCCCAGCGTCTCGTGCGCGGGCAGGCGCACCGGCGTGGTCCAGCGATACAGGCGCTCGGGCCAGGGATCGGTCGCGCGGAAAAAATGCTCCGCATACCCGGTGTCGTACAACAGCGCGCCGCGCTGCGGATGCCGGATCAGCACGCTCAACGCGGGAAATTCCACCGCATGCCAGTGGCCGTCCGCACGCACCATGCGCTCGCAGTGGCGGCAATGGCCGATGCGCAGCAACTCGAGCGACACGCGCGGCGGCATCAGGGCGCGACCTGTTCGGACCATGCGCACATGCCCTAGTACCGCAACACCATGCCGCCGATCGCCAGCCCGGCACCGGTGCCGAGCAGCGCAACCAGATCGCCACGCTGCACGCGTTGTTCGATCCGGGCGTGATGCAAGGCATGCGGCAACGAGGCGGCGACCTGGTTGCCGGTGGCCTGCAGGATGCGAATCACCTGATCGGGGCGCAGCCCCAGCGCCTGCACCACATGATCCAGGCCGCCACCGGAGGCCTGGTGCGGCACCAGGCAGCGCAACGCTGCCGTGGTGGTGCCGGCCTCGCCCAGCAACCGTTCCCAGAATGCAGGCAGATGGCGTGCCGCGAACCGGTAGGCGCCGCGCCCATCCATGCTGAAGCTGCGCAAGGCCTCGGGCGACTGCTCTTCGCCGCGCGGATAGCGGGTGCCGCCGCCGCGAATGCGGCACAGCTCCGCGCCATCGCCGTAACTGGACAGGCGGCTGGACAGCAGTGCCGAGCCGTCATCGGCGGCGCTGCGCCCCACGACCACCGCGGCCGCCCCATCGCCAAACAAGCCGGCGGTGGCCGGCGACGATGCATCCAGCCCGCCCGATGCCACCTCGCTGGAAACGATCAACACGCACCGGTAGCGCCCGAGCGCCAGCGCATTCGCGGCCATGTCCAGCGCCACCAGGAAGCTCAGGCAGGTCGCGTTGACGTCGAAGGCCGGAATGCCCGAATCGCCCAGCCCGAGTGCGCGCTGGATCAGCACCGCCTGGCAGGGAATCGGCTGCTCCATGACGCTGCAGGCCGAGATCAGGCAATCGACCTGACTGGCGTCGATGCCAGCGCTTGCCAGTGCTTGGGTCGCCGCCGCCGCCCCCATCGACGACGCCGTCTCGTCCTGGCCCACGTAATGGCGCGTGGCCACTCCCGAGCGCGCGAAGGTGGTGCCTGCCGGCAGCTGCCAGCGTTGATCCAGCTGGTGCGAGGTCACCTCCGTGGCGGGAACATGGCGCCCGGTGCCCAGGATGCGCAGCGGCAATGCATTCAACACGGAGGTCTCGTTGGACAAGGCGCGCAGCATACCGTGGCTGGCGTGGGCCGAGCCGATCGATCGCCGGAGCGCGGTGCGCATGCCTGCCTGCGTGGACGGCGATCGGTCAGTCGATCGCCATCTCGTTCCAGACGACAACTGCAGGGCAGTCGTGCCGACGCGTCAAGGCGCTTCCACCGCATATCCCAGCGCCTGCAGTCGCGCCAGATAGCCATCGGCTGCGGTCAGCCGGCTGATCGGCAGCACCGCGAAGGTGCTGCGATTGCGTTGCAGCGCGGCGGTGGCGATGCTCAGCCAGCGCTCGCGCATGCGCCGTTCCAGATCGTCGATGCCGCGCTTCCTGGCGGCACCGGAACTGGCCATGGCGCTCATGCAGGCGGCCTGAGGATCTTCGCGTGGCAACTGGCGCAGTGCATCGATATCGCCCACCGACCAGGCGTTGGCGCGCTCGACCATCGTGGGCAAGTCGCGCTCGACGGTGATCAGGATGCTGCGAAAGCATGCGACATCGTCCATACCGCCGGCGCGGAACTCCTTGATGGCCTGGCGCGGGTCGGAGATCTTGTAATCCAGCGCGGTGGGGGTCGGCTTGATCCCGGCGCGCTTGGCGGCACGCTCCACCACCGACCAGATCACCGGCGAGCGTGCCAGGCCGGAACGTTTGATCGCCGCCTGATACAACTCGCCGGCGGCAAGCATCGGGCGCTTGCGCTCCACGCCACGGTCGCTGCCGAGATAGCGTGCCTTGGCAACCGACCAGCGCGCATACAGCTCGGCCGGCAGCAGCTCGCGCAGTTCGCGGCCGTCCTCGTTCTTCATCGCCTTCATCGCCGAGGGCAGCAGGGTCAGTTTGCCGAACAACCCCATGTCCGCATCGATCTGCACGGTCGGTGCCATCAGCACCTGCTGCGACTGGCCGATGATCGTTTCCACCTCGGTCGCCTGCCACTGCAGCCGCTTCGGCAGCGGCGACACGGTGCCCAGGATCCACAGCACATGGTCGTCCTTGCTGACCTTCCACAGGCCCGGGCCGGGCTGTACGCCGCGCACCACCATCGCTTCCAGATCGACCACGGCCGGCGGCGATGGCGCGGCCGGCTGCGGCCTCGTGCCATCGCTGGCCGACGCCAGCAACGACACCAGCAACGACACCAGCATCATTCCCACGCCCCACCCCGCCCGCTGGCCTCGCATCACGTCTCGCCCCCTGTGTGAGAACGCGGACACTACGCCAAGCCGGCCATGGCCGCGTTAGGGAAATGTTCGCCGCCGCAGCCGCCGATGGCTCAGCGTGGGTCCAGGCTGGCCAGGCGCGCGGCCAGGGGCGAGGCGCCGTCGAGCAGCGCAAACCCTTCCCACACGAATCCCGGCGAGACCGTGCAGCCCACCAGGGTGAAATCGCCAAGCGGCCGCGCCGCCTGCCAGCACCCTGCCGGCACCACGTGCATCGGCTCGCCGCGCTCGGCGGCATCCAGAATCAGGCGTTGCAGCTGTCCGCTGATCTCGTCGTAGATCGACAGCTCCAGCGCATCGCCCTGCTGCCAGTGCCAGACCTCTTCTGCATCCACGCGATGCCAGGCGCTGGATTCGCCGGCAGCGAGCAGGAAGCGGATGGCGGTCAGCGCCGGGCGCGGCTGGCCGCCATCGCTCACCTGGTGCGCAGACGCATACGTGCGACGGAAATGCCCGCCCTCCGGATGCGGGGCGAGTTCAAGCGAACGGATCAGCTTGGCGGCGGTCGGATGCATGCCTACATGCTAAGCCCGCCAACGCCGCGCGCGCATCACGGCAGGTGCTTGCCCGCGCGCAGGCAGGTGCGGAAGAACACCAGCAAATCCCAGCTATAGCGCTTGAGCAGACGGCGCGGCTCGTTGAGCAGCCGGTACATCCATTCCATATGCAGGCGCCGCACCCAATCCGGCGCACGCTTGGCGGTGCCGGACAGGAAATCCAGCAACGCGCCGACACCGAATACCAGCGGCACGTTCAAGGCATGGTTGTGATCCAGGATCCAGCGCTCCTGCAGCGGGTTGCCGAAGGCCACCAGCAGCACATCGGCGCCCGAGCGATTGATGCGCTCGGCCAGGCCCTCGCCGGCGGCGGCAAATTCGCCGTAACCGTCGCACATGCCCACCACTTGCTGCCCCAGTGTCCCAGTCAAGGTCGCGGCAGCGGTCTTGCCCACGCCGGGACGACCGCCGAGCAGGAAGAACGTGAGCGGCTGCGCGGCCTCGCGACACAGGTACGGAATCAGGTCGGTGCCATTGAGGTTGCCGGCAAAGCGGCGGCCATGGATCAGGCGCGCCGCCAGATCCATGCCGATGCCGTCATTGACGATGCGCACGCTGGGCTCGCGCACCCGCGGGCGCAGTGCCTGGCATTGCACGATGAAATTGGTGTTGGCGAAAAACACCCGGCGTGGCTGCCGGGCGGCCAACGCCTGAAACAACTCCAGTGCAAACGCTTCCTGCGTGGTGGAAAGCACCGGAAATCCGCCGAGCGGAATCACCACGTCCTGCGGCGTCGCCAAGTTGGCGGTTGCTGTCGTCTCCGTATCCACGTGCCGGCCCTGCATCATCGGATCACCAAAGATCGTAAGGGAACGCGGCCAGCAGCCCGGCCTGCAGTTTCTCCAGGTCGAAATCACCGTTGCCGCCAAGCTTCAGACACTCTTCCACGCTGTTGCCGGAGTGCCACTGCATGCGTCCGGTGCCGTTGTAGTAGTCGTCGTACTTGAAGCGATCCTCGCCGTTACCCCAATCCAGGTAAACGGCCGGAATCCCGTACGCCTCGGCAAGAATCAGCCCATGCAGCGAGCTGCTGATCACCAACTCGGCGCCCAGCAACGCGCTCATGAACGTCGCAGGCTTGACGTTGGGAAACACCAGATGATCCGCGTAGGCGCTGTACTTCTCGACCGGTTCGTTGAAATGCGGAACGATGGCGAAGGGGCGCTTGTTCGCCGTTCCCAGCGCATCGGCGGGGAAAAACATCGGGGTCAGCAGACCGGGGTCGCCGTAGACCTCCGGCACCGCGATCCCGCGATCGAGCAGGAATTGACGCGTCTTCGGGCCACGCACCGCACGCACATCGAGGGTGCTGAAGGTATTTCGCTCGGCGGGAATCTTGCCGTTGATGCCGCTGCCCCAGACGGTGTCGCCGTCCTTGGCGAAATGCAGCACCGACCCGATGGCAATCAGCTTCTTGCTGAGATCGCGCTTCTCGATCAGCGTCTTGTCCTGCAAGGAGAGCACGCAGGACACAATCACCTTGGACAGATGATCGCCCATGTTGACGCCGGCGTTCTTCGGCTGCCACCAGAACAAGGCACGGCGCTCCGCATGTTCGATCCATTTCTGCAGCAAAGCATTGGCCATAACGAGCAGTCTCCTAAAGTTGGGTGCGCGGCATCAGTGCGAGAGCACGGCCTCCGAAGAAGCGCGCGCAGCTGCGCCATTCTGCTGCGGGTACAAACGGGTTTCCGGATACGCACCGGGATTCAGTACGCGGTCGGTGGTGTCGGACCAATTCAGGCATTGGCGGTAACGCACGCGCGGTGCGTCCAGCGCGCGACTGATGGCCGCAATGACCGATTCACCGTTGCCGGGAGTGTAGCCGAAACGCGATTGATACGGCCCCACGACGGCATTCGGACACACCGCAGGCAGGCCGAAGAAATCGTATTGCAACAACTTCATCGAGCTATCGGCCAGATACACCGGCACCTGCTCGGATGCGTAAGGCGCGATCCCGAAACGGGCGTGCTTGATGTAGCCGATGGTCTCGGCGTGCTTCATCTCGCCATAGACGATCACGTTGTCGCCATAGCCGGGATGCCGGCCCATGCCCGACCCGATCACGTGGAACGTGACCTGCGGGAACGCCTTGCTGGCAACCACGAAGAAGTCCGGGTCGAACAACATCGAGCCCACCGCAACCGCATGGATGCCTTCGCCATACGGCGACGGGTCGCCCAGCTGATCCAGGTTGTGGTCCACCCCGTGACCGACGTGATACACGTTGTCGCGGCTTGCCACTTCCTCTGCCATTGCCGGCGACACCAGTGCGATGACATCCAGCGTCGGTGCAACCCGATCGAACTCGCGTTCGATATAGGACGCGACATTGATCGTGCTCAGGCCATCGGAGGCGCGGTAGACCAGCTTCGCTGCCGGGTTGACGCGCTTGGCCAGCTCGATGAAAGCCACCGCGATCCCGCTTTCGAACACGATCACGTCGGCCTCGCGCATCCAGTCCAGCAACTGGCGTGGCGGGTGCGCGGCATACCAGCGGAACATCGCATCTTCGACAGAACGCAGCCAGGCGCGGCGCGTGTTGAACGGATGCACCGTCGTGCGCCACAGGTAGCAGTCCACGCCCTTGTGCGACACCACGGTGTTTGCGGTGTCGTCCAGCGGCAGCCGCATGTCGCCTTTCATGCGCGACAGCCGGCTGTAGCGCAGCGAGAAAAACCGGGTGGTGCCGCGTAGCGCGAGTTGATCGGTGATGAAGTGGATATTGGCGCGCCGTGGCGTGCGGTAATCGTGGGCGGACAGGACCAGGTAGCAAGGCCGGCGAATGCCGGAAGCGGCGGCGGGTGTATCGCTCATGGGCCGTGTCCTATGAATGAGTGGGAGAAAGCATGCAAGAACGCAGGCGAAGACGAGGTCGATCTCATTGGCGTGCCTTGGCCTGCTTGAGCAACTTGCGGATATTGAGGATGGCAATGACGTCGCGGCGGAACGCGGGCCAGATCGCCAACGCCAGCAGACAGACCGCCGCCATCGTGGCCGCACCAACGGCCAGCTGCTGCCACAGCGGGCCACCGACGGTGATGGATGCGTAATACGCGCACGCCCCCGCCACGCCATACGCCGTCATCGCGCGCACCGCATTGGTGAACAGTGCGCCTACCGGTGCGTCGGAAATCTTGCCGACCCAGACCAGCGACAACGGCCAGGTCACCAGCAGGCCGAACGAATAACCGATCGCCACGCCCATCGCGCCCCAGCGCGAGCCGACGAAGATGCAGCCGATCAGCACGATGCGGCTGACCAGCGAGAACAGCAACTGCGCACGCATCAAGCCCCTGGCAAGGAATACCCAGTAGGTTGCATACGACGCAGTCTGGAAAATACCGCCCAGCGTCAGCACCTGGAACAGGGGCACGGCCTCGCGCCACTGCTCGCCCAGCACCAGCACGATCAGCGGCATGGCCAGCGCGCAGGCGAAGGCGAACAGCGCAACGATCAGATGCACCATCACCGTCTGCCCGCGCAGCAGGAAGGCGCTGAAGCGTTCGCGGTCGTCCTGCAACTGCGACAACACCGGCAACGCCACACTGGTGGCGGGCGCGTTGATCTGATTCAACGGCATCATCAGTAGCTGAAACGCACGGTTGTACAGACCCAGTGCGTCCGGGCCGGTGCGCCAACCGATGATGACCTGCCCGACGTTGCGGCTGGCATAGCCCAGCAACTGCGCGGCCATCAGGTTCCAGCCGAAGCTCATGAAGTCGCGCATCGGCGCCGAACGTTGATACCCGCCCGGCAACCAGCGCGCGCAGCTTGCAGCGATGATGAAATTGACCACCGCCTGCACCACCTGCTGCACCACCAGCGCCCAATAGCCCCAACCCAGCAAGGCGGCAGCGACGGCCGCGCCCAGGCCCAGCACCTGCGATCCCACATCGCTGAGCGCGACCTGGCCAAACCGTAGCCCGCGGCTCAGATGCGCGCGGTATTGCGTGGTCATGCCATTGATCAGGAACGTCACCGCCAACGCCTGGGAGATCGTCACCAGCGCCGGTTCTTTGTAGAAATTGGCGATCACGTGGGCAGAGGCGTACACCGCCACCGACAGCGACAAGCCGATGCCGCTGTTGATCCAGAACAGGTTGTCGCGCTGCTCGCGGCTGACATGCTTGGCCTGTACGGCAGCGGCGGACAGGCCGAAGTCGCGCAGGATCTCGGCCGCACCGACAATGGCGGTGACCATCGCCATCAGGCCGTAGTCGTAAGGCGTCAGCAAGCGCGCCAGCAGGATGATGCCGCCGAATTGCACGACCATCTTGGCCGACTGGCCGATCATGGTCACCGCTGCGCCACCAGCGGCGCGCGAACCGAGGCTGCGCTGTGGCGGCGGCGTGGGGGAATTCATCGTCGGGATCTCTGCGGTCACAGCGCGGCGTCTCCATGCTTGCCGAGCGCTTCCAGGTAGGTGCGGTAGTGCAGCTGTCCGATCCGTGGCCAGTCACGTTGCGAGAGATCCGGCGCCGGGCCGCGCGACGCGGCGCGCACTTGGTCCAGCATGCCGGTCAGCAATGCCGCATCGAATTCGCCCTCGTAGAGAAACACCCAACCCGGCCCCACTTCGTCGGCAATCGCCGCGTTGGATTCGCTCCACGGTGCCAGCACCGGGCGCGCCAGCGACAACGCCAGCAACAAGGTGCCGGAGTTGTGCATCTGCCGGTACGGCAGCACCACCAACTCGGCCTCGCTGACTTCGCGTGCCAGCACCGGTTCTTCGACATAGGCCAGCAAGGCGCTCATACGCGGATCCTGCGCGCAGGCCTCCTCCACCAGGCTGCGCATCTGCGGCGTGGCCGGGTTGCCGACGATACGCAGCTTCAGGCGCGGATCGTCGACCTGACGCATCACCTCCAGCAGCGTTTCCACACCCTTGTACGGGCGAATCAGGCCGAAGTGCAGCAACCGCCCAGGAACCGGCGTGCCTTGCGGCATCTTCGCAAACCACTCGCGATAATGGCCGTGCAGGATGGTGTCGGTGAAGGGCGGCCGCGGCGGCGTGGTCGCGTTGATGCGGATCCAGCGGCGCGTCAGCCGATCGATCCAGCGCAACAGGCCGCGTTCGCGCCAGCCACGATCTTCGTGCGGCGCCAGGTTGTGCAAGGTACGCACCACCGGCGTGCCGGTCAGCTGCAGCTTGAGCAGCAACAGCGTCGCACACACCTGTTTTGCCAGGGTGCCGACCGCACTGGGATGGCGCAACAGATATTCCGGCCAATGCAGATGCAGCACGTCGTAGCGCGACAGCAGCGCATCGCGCATCGAAAAGAAGCGCGGCTGCACTGCGGCGGGCAGCGATGCGTAAAGCTGGGTCAGATATGGATTGGTGCTGGCATTGGGCTTCTCCGTGGAGAACAGCACGGTGACCTGTTGCTGCGCGCTCGCCCGCGCAGTCGTTGCCGCTGCAGGCGCGCTCATCGCACTGCCTCCCGGGTAGCGCGCGTGCCCAACGCAGTGTGGTACTCGTCGACGTAGCGTCCGACCACATGCTTCCAGTCGTAGCGGCTCACGTACGCCATGGACGCTGCACGACGCGTATCGAAATCCGCATCCGCCTGCAGCGCAAGCGCCTGTACCTGGTCTGCGGCCGCATCGATCCGGTCGCGGTTGACGATCACGCCCTGGCCCGATTCGCTGGCAAGTCGCACGAATGGCGGGATGTCGCTGAGGATCGGAATCAGGCCTGCACTCATCGCCTCGACCGCAGCGATGCCGAAGCCTTCATGGCGCGACAGGCAGACGAAGAACTGCGCCTGCTGCATCAGGCTGCGCAGCTGCTCCTGCGAGGGCGACATGCTGAGTTGCACCTTGTCCTGCAAGCCCCGCTCGGCAATCGCCTTGCGCAGGTCGGCCTCGTTCAAGTCGTATTCGCGCCCTGCAATGATCAACCGCCACTGCGGATCACGTTGCAATACCGCCTGCAGCAGCTCCAGGGTTTCGATCAGGCCCTTGTTCACCGACCAGCGGCCGAAATACATCATGGTCCGCCCCGGCCTCGCTGCGCCCTGCCCTGCGTATTTTTCCACGTCCACGCCGTTTTCGATCACCCGCAAACGCGCCGGCGAGACCACCTTGGCGAACAGCTCGCCGTCGTTCTCGCTGGTTGCGATCACCCGCGCATACGCCAATGCCGAGGTGCGGGTGAGCGTCTGAAACCATAGCTGCTTCATCCGCGAGGCGTACGCGGTGTGGAAGAAGCCGCCGTGCGTGGACACCACCATCGGCTTGCCATGCAGCGGCTTGGTCAGCGCCAGATAGTCGTAGAAAAAATCGATGCCGTGCAGATGCACCAGATCGGCCGAGCGGATCGCGCTCAGCACGGACGGCGCCAACGGATAACGCGACGAGCCGCGATAACCGATGCGTCGGATCGGCAAGCCCTGATGTGTCTCCTGCTCCGCAAGCTGCGCGCTCGGATCGGTAAACACCCGATCCAGGGTCACGATCTCCACCGTATCGGCACTGGTGGCCTGGTGTTGCCGGGCCACATTGAGAACGACTTCCTCCATGCCTCCGATCGAAGGATGGAATTGGCGGACGACATGCACCACTTTCATTACGCCAATCTCCTGTGCCAGCGACGCAGACACATCTGCATGCTCGGCTGATCATTCTGGAAGCTCGTCATTTACGTTTCAATCCCAACATCCATGGCGCAACGCGCATCAGCACCGCACGCATCGGCACACTGACAGCGACAGCAAACGCGCTCAGACCCATCGCCCAGGCCGGTGTGCCGATCAGGCTGCGAGCGGTCACGCCCGTTCGTGCCACCACACTGGTGAGCACCAGAAACACCAATGTGTGCGTGCACAGGATCAGCAAGGTATTGCCACCGATCCACTGCAGCCAACGCCGCTGTCGAACGAAGTACGCCACACACAATGTCATTGCGGTACCCAGCAGGCTGACCAGCAGGAACACCGCAGCGGAACGCCCGAACTGCAGATTGTTCACATCCACCTGCCCGTTCCATCCGGCCAGCCACCACCACGCTGCCGCCAGCACCGGCAGTGCCGGCGCCCAGAAAGAGGCGCCAAGCGCCCGCAGTGGATCGGCATAGCGCGACAGCCATCCGCCCACGGCGATGAAGAACAGCGCAACAGGCAATACATCCAGCGCCAACGGCAGCCGCAGGTGCACTGACGGAAACCAGCCCGCCCATGCCGAGGCGAGCAACAGACTGGCTGCAGCCAGGGCCGCCGTCGTCAGGCGCGTGCGCAAGGCGAGATAGGCCAGCGTGGTGACGAACAAGGCCGGCAGGAACCACAACGCCGGAAGCACGTACAGGCGTGTGCCGTTGGCCCAGAACAGGCCGACAAACGGATCCCACCACGGCAGCACATGCGATGGATGCGGCGCGCGGCTGGTCACTCCCATCAGCAACCAGCAGGCGTAGGCCACCATGAAAAACGCGACATAGGGAACCAGCAACGTGCGCGCCAACTTCGCGATCGTCGCCACCGTCAATGCGCGGTGGCCGAAGCGCTCGCCCACCCAGCCGGACAGCACGAAAAACAGCGGCACATGAAAACTGTAGGCGAACAACTTGTAGCCGGCCGGCATGCCGTTGGCATGCCCCAACACCACCAGGACGATGGCCAGCGCCTTTGCGGCATCGATCTGCCAATCGCGGGTCAACGCAGGCGCCGGTGCGGCCTTGGCGCCCAGGCCGCCGTGCCCGGCCGCGTCGGAATACGGCGCGGTGGTCATGGTGCAGCGCCGCTCATGCCGCCACCGGGCGGGCACCCAGGGTCCACGGCGCAAAACGCATCAGCAACCAGCGCAGCGGCACGCACGCGAGCAGCGCAAATACCGTCACGAACACTGCCCAGCCGAGCCCCGGACGCGAGGCACCGAATCCGCCGGCCAGCGCCGCGACACCGGAGAGCACGAAGAACACCAGCATGTGGGTGCACAGGATCAGCAAGGTATTGCGGCCGATCCACTGTATCCAGGCCCAGCCCTGCACCAACCGTGCGGCACAGATCACCATCAGTGAGCCGAGTACTGCGCTGACCACAAACCCGGCGTGGTTGCGGCCGAACTCCAGCATGTTGACGTCGATCCGGCCATTACGATCAGCCAGCCAGGCCACCGGCAGCGCCAGCAATACCGTCGCCAGCGCGCTCACCGGCAAGGAGGTCGGCAGACGTGCAGAAACGTGGATCAACAGGGCGCCCAGCGCATAAAAGCACAGCGACACCGGCAGGACGTCCAGGCCAAAAAAAAGTCGCACTTGCTGGCCCGGAAACCAGCGCATCCAGCACCAGGCCAGGATCAACGATGCCACCGCGATCACCACCGGCGACATCCAGCGGCGCAACACCACATAGCTCAGCACCGTCACCAGCATCACCGGCAGGAACCACAACGGGGGCTGCACATACAAATCGGGGCCGATGCCGGTGAACATCGCCACGATCGGCTCCCACCACGGGTGGCTTCCCCAGCGCGCCGCCTTCTCGCCGATGTTGCGCGTCAGCAACCAATATGCGTAACCGAGCAGATAGAACGTCACATACGGCAGCAACAAACTGCGTGCCTGCTTGCCGATGGTCTGCGGCAAGCCGGTGGTCCGCGACGCATAGCCCGCCGCCAGCCAACCGGACACCATGAAAAACAGCGGCACGTGAAAGCTGTAGGCAAACAACGTCATTGCATGCGGCACGCCCTTGGCGTGGCAGAACACCACCAGCAGAATCGCCAGGGCCTTGGCGGCGTCGATACGCGGGTCGCGGCTGCGCCCGCCGGTGGCAACGGACGCGCCGGCGACCGGTGCGACCGGCCGGGGTGCCTGCGTTGCCGCCACACTCATCGCGCGCCTCCTGCGGACAGTGGCAATCGCGCCGCGTCGTCGGCCGGATCCTGTCCGGGCAGGCGCGCAGCGGTTGCAGCAGACCAGGTCGGCAGCATGTGCCACAGGCAGCCGCACACGAACCACCACAATGCAGACGTCTTGATCGAAAAATAGCCGTTGGATACCAGCAGGCTCAGTGCGAACGCAAAGATCGCCAGGTTCTTGAACAGCTGCCCTTCCTTGCTCGGCATCAACAACAGGAATGAATACGACAGCAGGAATGCGAGCACGCCGACGATCGACTGCGATGCGATGAAGTAGGCGATGCCACTGTCGAAGTAACGATACGCCTGCGCAAAATCCAGACCCATCCACGAGTTGAAGGACAGGTTATTCATCGAATTGACTGTGAAAAATACCCGGCCCATCGTGGTGTCCTGATAGGCGCTGATTCCGGTGATCCACACCAGCAACCACGCAGTCATGATCACGATCAGAAAAATCAGGAACGCCAGCCGTTGATCCAGACGTTTCAACAGCGGCGACAACAGCACCATCAATACGCAGGTGCCCGCCGCGAGTCGGCCATCGGAGGCCACGATCATGAAACCGATCAAACCGACCGATAGAATCAGCATCGCCGGCCGCATCCAGCGCCAGAACACCAACACGATCGCGGTAAAGAAGCAGATGTAGTTACCCATCGTCACCGGCTCGATGAACATCGAGGAGGCGCGGGGAAGATTGGAGCCCGGCAGGAAGTTGCGCTCGCCCGGTCGCGTGGCGCTGACGAACAGGTTGCTGTCTTCGTTCCAGAACCCTTCCGCGCTCATGCCACGTGCGTTGACGAAGAAGCTCTTCGGATTGACCAGATCGCCGTAGGCGCTCGGCATCGCCAGTTCGAACGCTGCAACCAGCGACACGATGATGGTCATCCGCACGAACAGTTTTGGCACCGACCCGGTGTAAGCCGAACCAAGCACCACGAACGCAAACACCACCAACGCGTCGCGGAAGAACTTCGGATCGATCTGCCAGTTCACCAGGAAGCGCACGAACATCAAGGTAACGATCAGCCCCAGTCCGCTGATGATCAATGCGATGCGCTTGCGGCTCTGCGAACCCAACCCGAGCAGGAAACATGCGGCGTAGATGATGAACTCGACTGCGTAGGTGATCACCGGACGTACGGTGAACACATTCGCGTTGATCAGCGCCAGCACCAGGTTATAACCGACGCCGATCAGCAGCGTCAGCTCGATCAGCAGGTTGTGCCAGCGAACGCGGGCCTCGTCGCTCATTCGGATCAGCATGCAGACGCCTGCTTGAAGGGGACGGCTGCGATGCAGCCGCCCGCGGCGCCCAGCGCGCCAGGTCGCACACTCCCCGCCATCATCAGTACGCGGTCTTCTGTCCGAGCACACGTACTGCGGTCAGCACGATGATGCGGATATCCAGCCACAACGACCAGCGACGGATGTAGTCCAGGTCGTACTGAATGCGCTTCTTCATCGTGCGCAGCTCCGGAGTTTCGCCACGGAATCCATTGACCTGCGCCCAACCGGTGATGCCCGGCTTGACATAATGGCGCTGCATGTAGTGATTGATCAGCTTTTCGTAATGGGTGTTGTGCTGCGCGGCATGCGGGCGCGGCCCCACGATCGACATGCTGCCACCGAGCACGTTGAAGATCTGCGGCAACTCGTCCAGGCTGCTGCGGCGCAGGAACGCACCGAAACGGGTAATACGGGTATCGTTCTTGGTCGCCTGCTGAATGGTGGTGCCATGGTCGTCATGCACGCGCATTGAGCGGAACTTGAACATGTAGAACTCGCGCCCACCCAGACCATGGCGACGCTGGCGGAAGAACACCGGACCAGGCGAGCTCATCTTCACACCGACGGCGATCGCTGCCATCAGCGGCCACAGCCCCATCAGCGCGATCACGGCCAGGATCTTGTCCTGCAAGGCCTTGGCGACCACGAAGTAGTTGTCGCGATCCACGCCGCCCTGGCGCAGGTTGATCACCGGCACATTGCCGATCTGCTCGCCGGACTGGTTCAACAGACCGAAGTCGAACAGGTCCGGAACCAGCTTCACGTTGATCGGATAGCGATCCAGACGCTGCAGCAACTGCTTGATGTGGTCACGTTCGCCCAGCGGCAGCGAGATCCATACCTGCTCGACCTGGTTGTCTTTCAGATACTCGATCAGCGCGTCCGGATCGCCCAAGCACGGCAACGACTGACGCTGCTCGGTCACGGCGATGTCGTACGGCGTGCGGAAGTAGCCGACCAGGTTCATGCCGACCCAGGGATTGCGGCTGAGGTAGTGATTGATCTTCATCACCGGATGGCGCAAACCCACCACCACCACGCGTTGCACGTCCACCCCCTGGGTGCGCAGGTGATTCAGGAAGCCGCGCAGCACCGTGCGGGCCGCCACCAACGAAGCCAGCCCACCGACAAACCACAGGCCAATCCAGCCGCGCGAGACCTGCTCACCCACTTGCACGATCAGTGCGTGCACCGCGAACAGCGCAAACACGCCGCCAAAGGCACCACCCAGCACCATCAGCTCGCTCAACAGTCCGCGACCGCGCCAGCTGCGATACAGCGGGAACAGCGCAAAGCAGATCACCGAATACAACAGCGTGGTGGCGATGGCGACCCGGTACGGTGCCGCAGGCACCCAGGAGCCGAAGACGATGCGATAAGCGATCAGCCCGGAGACCACGACCATGGTGAGGTCGAAGACGCGCAGGACCAGGTCGGCTGCAGCCGAATACTTGGACAACAATCGCGGCGAGGATGTGGTGTAAGTCGCGCTACTCAAGTCTGCCAAAAGCATGGGGATGTCCTCCAAACTCGATACGGCGCATGCGGGGGAACATACGAATCGCACGCGAGCTTTCAATCATCTCCGTCGAACGATCACCGCGGTAATACCTACCGACCCCAGATCGCACGACAGCCCTTTGTTTCAACAGAGACAAACTTTCAAACGAAGGAGCCCGAAACATACGGGATCCACCCTTTTCCACGCTGAATCAGTTGTCACTTCAATTAACCATCGTTGTGCAACACGACGATGTCAGTCCAGCCGCGTCTGCGCTGCCGTGCCACGCAGGAAGTAGCGCACAAGAGCCACAGCCACGCCCAGGAATACGCCAAAGATGAAGCCCAACGCGAGGTTCAATTTGAGTTTCGGCGAAGTCTTCGACGTAGGCACGTCTGCGGTATCGACGATGGTCACGTTGTTGGATCCGACGTTGCTCGCCACACCGATCTCCTTGTAGCGCTGCAGGAGCGCATCGTAGAGCTGGCGGTTGGTATCGACGTCGCGCTTGAGCATGTTGTAGCGGATGCTGCGGCTCTGCAGGTCCAGCTCATCGGTCCGCAGTCCGGCGATGCGCTGGTTGAGCAACTGCTCCTGATGCACCGACGCGTCGTACGTCGCCTTGAGCGACTGGCGGATATTGATGACCTCGCCATTGATCTGGCGACGCGACTCTTCGATCTGCGCCTTCAGGCGCTGCATTTCCGGATAGTCCGGCTTGAAGGTCGACAGCTTCTGCTGATAATCGGTGTTCAAGCGGATCTGCTCGCCGCGCAGGCTCTGAATCAGCGGGTTGCTCAGCACCTGTGGCAGCGACATCGCGTCACCGCTGCTGACTTGACGCCAGGCGGCCTCTGCCTTGATGCGGGTGTCCTGCGCCGATGCCAACATCGCATTGAGGTCGCTCAGGTTCTGTGCCGGAAGCGACGGCTTGTCGTCGCCTACCGACACGATCTGCTCGTCGGTGGAATAGGAGACCAGATCCTTTTCCGAGTCCTCCACCTTGTCGCGCAACTGCTCCAGGCGCTCGGCCAGGAACTTGGTCGCGAACGACGATGCCTTGATGCGGCGTTCCTGGGTACTGACAATGAACACCTTGGTGTAGGTGTTGGCGATCTTGGCAGCCAGCACCGGATCCGGCGAATCGTAATTGACGTAGACCAGACGCGAATTGAGGATCGGCTCGACCACCAGTCCGGCCAGCAGGGTATCGGTCAGGCTGCGCTCGACGATCGCCTGACGCGAGTCGACCGACTTACCGGCTTCCGGATTCTTGGCAGCGGCCTTCTCAAGCGCTTCGTCGACCTGCTGCTTGAATGCCGGCTCCTGATCGAGCTTGGCTTCGCGGATCACCGCGCGGGCCAACGAACGGCTCTGCAGCAGCTGGTACTGGGTCTGGTAGAAATCGCGATCCTGCGGTGATTCCACCGGCATCAGATTGTCGACATTCACCACGTTGAGCGAGTCGCGCTCGATCTGCAGCGTGCTGGTGGCGCGGTATTTTTCCGGCATCAGCAGGGTGACGCCAAGAGCCAGCGCCACTGCCGCGGCGGTGATCAGAATGATCAGCCAGCGCTGCGACACCAGCGCGCGCCAGTAGTCGAGCAAGCCGACGTCGGCCACCTCAAGATGCCCATGACGATGAGACGGGGAGGAACGATTGTCTGAATTCATGCTCATCGGTAAGCGCGCCACACCATCACAAGGGGGGTCAGTTCCAACATGGTGCGCAGCCAGACGCGTGCGTCCGAGCGGTACACCACCACGATGTCGCCGCCGTAGATCTCAGGGTCCGGGTTGGCCCCCTTCTCGATCTGGGTCAGATCGAATCTGGCGATCATCTTTTGCCCGTTGACGGTGCGGAACACAATGACGTTGCCGCGGCTGGCCACCGTGCTGACACCCTTGGCCTGCGCGATGGCCTGCTGCAGGGTCAGGTTGGCGCCGATCACCGGATAGATACCCGGCTCGTCAACCGCACCGGTCACCGTGACCCGGCGACCATTGGATTCCTGCACGAACACCGACACCTGCGGCTGTTGCAGATAGCCGGCGGCGTAGCGTTCTGCCACCAGTTTTTCCAGCTCTCCGACGCCCAGACCGGCCGCCTTGACGTCGCCGATCAACGGCAGCGAGATGTGGCCGTTCTGATCGATGCGGACCTGCCGCTCCAGATCGTCGACCTGGAACACCTTGAACAACAGCAAGTCGCCTGGGGCGAGTCGATACTCCGGCTGCACTGCGGACATCGCCAGCGGATCCGGAAGCGGCAGGGAATCCGCCATCTTCGGACCAGTGCTGCATGCACCCAGTGCCATCGAGCAGATCAACGCCAGGCTGAGGCCTTGGCAAAATCGTCCGATCAGTTTTTTCATGCGTGTGGCTGGCTGCCTCGGTTGGGTGGGACAGGACCTCGCGCAGCACTCGACCGGCCAACGCGCCAGCAAGAACGTACGACAGAGAAATTCATCCCAAGATGCTCGGGATCACGACGGGTGTGACGTGTTGCAGTGCACTATGGCATAGAACCAACGCATCGCAAGACACTGCTCGCCATTTTTTTGACGGCGTTGGCCTATTGATTCAAGTTCGTCGTTGCCGCGTTAACAAAACGTGATCCACGTACTGATCCGACGCTAATGTTTTAGAGCATTTTCGGATACTTAGCAGCGTTCCGTGATCCAGGTCCACGTCGCATAGAACCGCACACAAACGGGCTCGACCGGTGGTTTCATGCTGCTGTGCAGTATGCCGATGGACATACCGTGTCACGTACCTGACAGGCCCGGAGTCGCATGTTGCGACGCAACAAAAAAGCCCATGTCCGTGAAGACATGGGCTCCGTATTTGGTCGGGGTAGCCGGATTCGAACCGACGACCACTAGTCCCCCAGACTAGTGCGCTACCAGGCTGCGCTATACCCCGAAGATGTTGCATCCGCCGCAATGGCGGCCTGCCATTATAGCGGCTTTGTGAAGCGTTTTCCTAGCGGCGCAACAGTTGCAGGACCTCTTCCAGTTCCATACGCACCTGCTTGATGATCTGGTTGCTCAGTGCCGACTCGCTCTTGGCGCCATCGCCTTCCAGACGCAGGCGTGCGCCGCCGATGGTGTAGCCCTGCTCGTACAGCAGGCCACGAATCTGGCGCACCATCAGCACGTCGTGGCGCTGGTAGTAGCGCCGGTTGCCGCGCCGCTTGACCGGTTCCAGGCTCGGAAATTCGGTTTCCCAATAGCGCAGCACATGCGGCTTGACGTCGCACAGCTCGCTGACTTCGCCGATGGTGAAGTAGCGCTTGGCCGGGATTGGCGGTAGTTCGCGATTACTGCCCGGATCCAGCATAAGCCTCCACCCGCTCCTTGAGCTTCTGGCCCGGACGGAAGGTCACCACCGTGCGCGCCGAGATCGGAATTTCCTCGCCGGTCTTGGGATTGCGACCGGGCCGTTGATTCTTGCGCCGCAGATCGAAGTTGCCGAAACCGGACAGCTTCACCTGACGGCCCTGCTCCAGCGCATCGCGCAGCACATCGAAGAACGCGTCGACAAATTCCTTTGCCTCGCGCTTGTTCAGACCGACCTCGTCGAACAGACGTTCGGCCATCTCCGCTTTCGTCAATGCCATGCCAATCCCCTGGTTACCGCCTCAACTCCGGATCCGGGCGCGGTGCTCGCGCTCGATCACGGCCACTGCATCGGCAACGACTGCGTCGACGTCCCGGTCGGTGAGAGTGCGCGAGTTATCCTGCAAAATCAAGCCCATAGCCAGACTCTTGAAACCTGGCTCGACCCCCTGCCCGACATAGCGGTCGAACAGCTGCACCTCGCGCAGCAACGGCCCGACGGTGGTGCGCACGCTGCTCGACAGCGCCGCCCAGCTCACCTCTTCCGGCACCAGGAAGGCCAGATCGCGACGTACCGAGGGGAACCGCGACAGCTCGCCGGCACGCGGCAGCGCACGTTTGACCAACGCCGTCAGTTCCAGCTCGAACGCGATCACATCCACGTCGATGTCCAACGCCTTGGCCAGGCGCGGATGCACCTGCCCGATCCAGCCGATGCAGACGCCGTCGCGATGGATGTCGGCCGAGCGCCCCGGATGCCCGAAGGGCCGGGCAGAAGGCTGGAACTCCAGCACCGCGCCACTGGCCGCGGCCAGCGCCATCAGGTCGCCCTTCAGATCATGGAAGTCCACCTTGCGCGCGGGCTCGCCCCACTGCAGCGCCAGGGCATCGCCACACACGGCCGCGGCGACATGCTGCGACTCCTGTGGGGCAGCGCCGGCGTCGGATGCGGCCGCGAACACCTTTCCCAGCTCGAACAGGCGCACCCGCCCGGCCTGGCGGGCGGCATTGCGGCCCAGCGTCGCCACCAGGCCCGGCAACAGGCGCGGACGCATGATCGCAAGCTCGGCGCTGAGCGGATTGGCCAACGGCACCAGGCCGTCGCTCAGCTGCCAGCGCTGCAGCAAGGTAGCGTCGACGAAAGCGTAGTTGATGGTTTCCTGCAGCTCGCGCGCCACCAGCTGGCGCCGCACGCTGAGCTCATCGAGCTGGGTTTCGCTCGGCATCGCAATCCGGCTCGCCCCACCCGGCAGCGTGGTCGGCACGCGGTCGTACCCGTGGATACGCGCCAGTTCCTCGATCAGATCCTCTTCGATGGCGATATCGAAGCGACGGCTCGGCGCCATCACCTGCCAGCCTTCGGCAACCGACTCGAGCTGCATGCCGAGCGCGCCCAGAATGCGCACGACCTCGGCATCGTCGATCTGGATACCGAGCACGCGCGCGATCCGCACACGCCGCAACAGGATGCGCGACGGCTGCGGCAGATGCTGCGGCAATTGCGCATGCACGACCGGGCCGGGCGTACCACCGGCCAGTTCCAGCACCAGCCGCGTCGCCACTTCGATCGCTTGCGGCGGCAATGCCGGATCCACACCACGCTCGAAGCGATGGCCGGCATCGGTATGCAGACCGAACTTGCGGCCACGCCCCATGATCGCGGCCGGATCGAAGTACGCCGACTCCAGGAACACGTTGCGCGTGGTCTCGGTGACGCGGGTATCCAGGCCGCCCATCAGACCGGCCAATGCGATCGGGCGGTCGGCATCGGTGATGGTCAGGAAGCTGTCGTCCAGCGTGACCTGACGCCCGTCCAGCAATGCCAGCTGCTCGCCGCCGCGCGAGTGGCGTACGCCGATCGGGCCTTGCAGCGTATCCAGATCGAACGCATGCATCGGCTGGCCAAGTTCCAGCATCACGTACTGGGTGATGTCCACCAGCAGCGAAACCGGACGCACGCCGCTGCGACGCAGCCGCTCGGCCAGCCACACCGGCGTTTTCACGGCCGGGTCGATGCCTTCGATCACCCGTCCGCAATAACGCGGCGCGGCGTTGCCGGCATGCAATTCCACCGCCAGTGTGCGCGTCGACACCGGCGCCACCGCACCGGCATCGAAGGCCACCACTTCACTGGCGCAGGCGGCCGCCACATCGAAGGCGATGCCGCGCACACTGAAGCAGTCGGCGCGATTGGGCGTCAGCTTGATCTCGATGCTGGCATCGGGCAGGCCCAGATACTCGGCCAGCGCCTGACCCACCGGCGCATCGTCGGGCAGCTCGAACAGACCGGACGCATCGCTGTCCAGCCCCAGCTCCTTGGCCGAGCACAGCATCCCGTTGGACGCCACCCCGCGCAGCTTGGCCGCGGTGATGGTGAGCGCGCCGATCTGCGCACCGACCAGCGCCAACGGCGCCAGCAGACCGGCACGCGCGTTGGGCGCGCCACACACGATCTGCAGCAACTCGCCCTGCCCTGCATCGACACTGCAGACCTGCAGACGATCGGCTTCCGGATGACGCACCGCCTCGACGATACGCGCCACCACCACCTGCCCCAGCGCCTCGCCCAACGGCGTGACCTCTTCGACCTCCAGACCGATCGCCGTCAGCGTCGCGGCAAGCTCGTCGCGGCTCGCCTGGATGGGAACGTGGCTGCGCAGCCAATTTTCAGAGAATTTCATGAGGGGCCGGGAATCGGAAATGGAGAATGGGGAACCGCAAAAGCGGGGTGTCGGGCCTGGGGGACGGAATCCAAGGAGCGCGCGGCTCCAACGATTCCCCATTCCCAATTCCCGATTCCCCGCCGTCAGGCGAACTGCCTGAGGAAACGCACATCGTTTTCGAAGAACGCACGCAGGTCGTTGACGCCGTAGCGCAGCATCGCGAAGCGCTCCACGCCCAGGCCGAACGCGAAGCCGGTGTAGCGCTCCGGGTCGATGCCGACGCTGCGCAGCACGTTCGGATGCACCATGCCGCAGCCGAGCACTTCCAGCCAGCGCGTGCTGCCGTCGGGCTGCTGCCAGGCGATGTCCACTTCCGCACCCGGTTCCACGAATGGGAAATAGCTGGGGCGGAAGCGCATTTCGAAATCACGCTCGAAGAACGCCCGCACGAACTCGGACAAGGTGCCCTTGAGATCGGCGAAGTTGGAATGCTCGTCCACCAGCAGGCCTTCGACCTGATGGAACATCGGCGAATGGGTCTGATCCGAGTCGGAGCGATACACCTTGCCGGCCGCGATCATGCGCAGCGGCGGCTTGTGCGCATCCATGTAGCGCACCTGCACGCCGGAAGTATGGGTGCGCAGCAGGCGGCCATCGCCGAAGTAGAACGTATCGTGCATCGCGCGCGCCGGATGGTGCGGCGGAAAGTTCAGGGCTTCGAAGTTGTGCCAGTCGTCCTCGATCTCCGGACCATCGGACAACTCATAGCCCAGGCGCGCAAAGATCTCGACGATGCGCTCGAGCGTGCGCGTGACCGGGTGCAATCCGCCACGTTCGCCGCGACGACCCGGCAAGGTGACATCGATCCGCTCGCCGGCCAGACGTGCATCCAGTGCGGCGTTTTCCAGCGTGTGCTTGCGCTCGGACAACGCAGCGGTCAGCGCATCGCGCGACAGGTTGATCGCTTCGCCAGCGGCCTTTCGCTGATCGGCCGGCAGCGTGCCGAGCTGCTTGAGCTGGGCGGTGATGCTGCCACTCTTGCCCAGCAGTGCGACGCGCAAGGCTTCCAGTTGGTCCGGCGTCTGCGCGGCGGCGACATCGGCCAGCGCACGCTCGGTCAGGGATTGAATCTCACTCATTGCACTCGCGCCTCAACTGCGTCAACCGAACGGTGTTTCCGGGTGCACCGGAACGCATTGCCACTCAAATTTCATCTTGCCAGGCATCCAACCAGCGATGCCGGCCATCCAAAACGCAAAAGGGGAAGGACTCGCGCCCTTCCCCCCGCATATCTGCTTGCCCTCGCCGAAGGCCTGTACACCAACGGTGCAAGCCCCCTCGAGAAACTACCCCTTGAAAAGTCCGCACATGATGTGCGGGCTCTTGCACGGGACCTGCATTTACGCCGCCAGCGCGCCCTTGGCCTTCTCAGCCAGCGCGGCAAAGCCGGCGGCGTCGTGCACGGCGATATCAGCCAGCACCTTACGGTCCAGGGTGATGCCAGCCTTGAGCAGGCCATTCATGAAACGGCTGTAGCTCAAGCCGTTGATGCGGGCAGCCGCATTGATGCGGGTGATCCACAACGAACGGAAATTACGCTTCTTCTGCTTGCGGCCAATGTAGGCGTATTGCTGCGCCTTGATGACTGCCTGCTTGGCAACGCGGAAGACCTTGCGGCGAGCGTTGTAGTAGCCCTTCGCCAGGGTCAGAATTTTCTTGTGGCGGCGACGCGCCTGTACGCCACGCTTTACTCGTGCCATGGGTCAGTCCTCAGAGATAGGGAAGCATACGATCGAGACGGCCAGCATCTTCGGCACGGACGTGGTTCGTCTGCCGCAGGTTGCGCTTCCGCTTGGTCGCTTTCTTCGTGAGGATATGGCTACGGTTTGCGTGGCCGCACTTGTACTTGCCGGAGGCGGTCTTGCGGAAACGCTTGGCCGCCGCCCGGTTGGTCTTGATCTTGGGCATTGCAATGTCCTTGATGGTGTTTTGTCACTGACCCGGGCGGCAGTCTTGCGACCACGCTTTCCATCCTTGCCCTTGCCTGCTTGTAAGTCCTTGATCGAACACGATCCGGACAGGTCCTGTACCGCTTGCGCGGCGCCCCGGCAAAACCGGGCCGCGCAGTATGCCCGTTAACGGGAATTCTTGCAAATGGCTGCTGTCGCCGGCCTGGCGGACCCATGAGGGCCCGTCCTGGCGCGGGAATCAGATCTTCTTCTTCGGCGCGATCATCATGACCATCTGGCGCCCTTCCAGGCGCGGACGCGACTCGATGACGATGTCGTCGCCCAAGTCGGCCTCGATCCGGGACGCCATCTCGCGCCCAAGTTCCTGGTGGCTCATTTCACGGCCACGGAAGCGGATATTGACCTTGACCTTGTCGCCCTCCTCCAGGAAGCGGCGCATGTTGCGCAGCTTGATCTGATAGTCGCCCTCGTCCGTGACCGGACGGAACTTGAGTTCCTTGATCTCGACCTGCTTGGTCTTCTTCTTGGCCTCGTTGGCCTTTTTCTGCTGCTCGAACTTGAACTTGCCGAAATCCATGATCTTGCAGACCGGCGGATCGGCCTGCGGCTGGATTTCGACCAGGTCCAGGCCTTCTTCCTCGGCCTTGGCGAGCGCTTCGTCGCGCGACAACACGCCGACCATCTCACCGTCACTGCCGATCACGCGGACGCGCGGCACACGGATTTCTTGGTTCTTGCGGTTCTGTTTGTTGTCAGGGGTACTGATATTGCAATCTCCCAGGGGAATCGAACCGGCGCATCCGGATCATCCAGACCGGCCGGGGTTGGCTCACGCTGCCTGCTCTGCCTGCAGACGTTCGATGAAGGCCGAAACCGTCATGGTCCCGAGGTCCTCTCCCGAACGTGTCCGCACGGCGACGGCGCCGTTTTCCTTCTCGCGGTCACCGACGACGAGGAGATAAGGGACGCGTTGCAGCGTATGCTCGCGAATCTTATATCCGATCTTCTCGTTACGCAAATCGGCGTTCACACGGAAGCCTTGATTTGCAAGGGTTTTCCGAACCGAGTCGACATAGTCTGCCTGGGCATCGGTGATATTTGCGACAACGACCTGGACCGGGGCGAGCCAGGCCGGGAAGGCGCCGGCGTGGTGTTCGATCAAGATGCCGATGAAACGTTCCATCGAACCAACGATCGCCCGGTGCAGCATGACCGGATGCTTCTTCTGGCTGTGCTCGTCAACGTACTCGGCGCCGAGGCGACCCGGCATCATGAAATCGACCTGCATGGTGCCCAGCTGCCAGGTGCGGCCGATGGCGTCCTTGAGGTGGTACTCGATCTTGGGACCGTAGAAGGCGCCCTCGCCCGGCAGCTCCTGCCATTCCACCCCGCACACGCCCAGCGCGCTGCGCAGCGCGGCTTCGGCCTTGTCCCAGGTGACGTCGTCGCCCAGGCGCTTTTCCGGGCGCAGCGCGATCTTGATCTCGATGTCGTCAAAGCCGAACGCGGTGTAGACCGCCAGTGCCTGCTGATGGAACGCGGTGACTTCGGCTTCGATCTGCGATTCCAGGCAGAACACGTGCCCGTCGTCCTGGGTGAAGCCGCGCACGCGCAGGATGCCGTGCAGCGCGCCGGAGGGCTCGTTGCGGTGGCAGGCGCCGAACTCGCCATAGCGGATCGGCAGGTCGCGGTAGCTGTGCAGGCCCTGGTTGAACACCTGCACGTGGCCGGGGCAGTTCATCGGCTTGACCGCGTAGGTGCGCTTCTCCGACTCGGTGAAGAACATCGCGTCCTGGTAGTTGTCCCAGTGGCCGGATTTCTGCCACAGCGACACGTCCAGGATCTGCGGGCAACGCACTTCGCCGTAGCCGCTGTCGCGATAGACCTTGCGCATGTACTGCTCGACCACCTGCCACAGCGACCAGCCCTTGGGATGCCAGAACACCAGGCCGGGCGCCTCTTCCTGCAGGTGGAACAGGTCCTGCTGCTTGCCGATGCGGCGATGGTCGCGCTTGTCGGCTTCTTCCATGCGCAGGATGTAGGCGTCCAGCTGTTTCTTGTCGGCCCAGGCGGTGCCGTAGATGCGCTGCAGCTGCTCGTTCTTGGCATCGCCGCGCCAGTAGGCGCCGGAAATGCGGGTCAGCTTGAAGGCCTTGAGGAAGCGCGTGTTGGGCACGTGCGGGCCGCGGCACATGTCCACGTATTCCTGGTGGTAGTACAGGCCCATCGCGGTGATGTCGTCGGGCATGTCCTCGATCAGGCGCAGCTTGTACTCCTCGCCGCGCTGGGCGAATACCTCGATCACCTCGGCGCGCGGGGTGACCTTCTTGATCACCTCGTAGTCCTGCGCGATCAACTCCTGCATGCGCTGCTCGATCGCGGCCATGTCGTCCGGCGTGAACGGGCGTTCGCTGTAGATGTCGTAGTAGAAGCCTTCGGCGATGACCGGGCCGATCACCATCTTGACCTCCGGGTACAGCTGCTTGACCGCATGCCCGACCAGATGCGCGCAGGAGTGGCGGATGATCTCCACCCCTTCGGCATCCTTGGCGGTGATGATGCGCAAACTGGCATCGTGGTCGATGACGTCGCTGGCATCGACCAGCTGGCCATCGACCTGGCCGGCGATGGTGGCCTTGGCCAGGCCGGCGCCGATCGACTGGGCGACCTGCATCACCGAGACAGGGGATTCGAATTCGCGGCGGCTGCCGTCGGGGAGCGTGATGTTGATCATGGGCAAGGATGAGGTCTGTGCTGGCTGCAGCGCGACGACTGCAAGGGAGATCTGCCCGTTGCGGCGCAGGCTCGGATAGAGGTATGGCGAGAAGTGGGGCGGAACGAACGCCGTACGCGCGCCCTGCGGACTGGCGCGGCCGGAATCAGCGGTGGGCGGTGGTAGTGCTCATGTCGCACGCTGGGCCGGCGCGGGGCGCGGGCCACCTTCTCGCAAGGGGTCTTGGAAGCGAATGGTAAACCAATCAGCCCGCTGTTGCGCATGCCGGCACGGGGCCGGCATGCGCGTGGCATGATGCCGGCCACCTGTGCTGCCAGTACCGACCATGACCATCAAGGGTAAAGCCACCTCGCTGGATATCGCCTACCTGGCCGGCGTGTCGCAACCGACCGTGTCGCGCGCACTGCGCGGCAGCCCGATGGTCAACGAAGAAACCCGCAAGCGCATCCTGCGCATCGCCAACGAATTGAACTACAAGGTCGACAAGAACGCCTCGTCGCTGCGGCTGCGCAATGCCGGCACGCTGGCGCTGCTGTTCTTCGAAGACCCCACCGCCGACGATTCGCTGATCAACCCGTTCTTCCATTCGATGCTGGGCTCGATTACTCGCGCCTGCGCGCTGCAGGGCTACGACCTGCTGGTATCCTTCCAGCAGCTGTCCAAGGACTGGCAGGCCGATTACGAAGACAGCAACAAGGCCGACGGCATCATTCTGCTCGGCTACGGCGATTATCAGCAGTCGCGCCAGCGGTTGCAGTTGCTGGTCGAACAAGGCACCCACTTCGTACGCTGGGGCGCGGCGCTGCCGGGGCAGCCGGGCATTTCGATCGGCAGCGACAATTATCAGGGCGGGCTGGACATCACCGAGCATCTGCTCGCGCAGGGCTGCCGACGCATCGCCTTTCTCGGCCACGCGTCCAATCATTACCCCGAGTTCGAAGAGCGCTACCGCGGCTACGTCGCCGCGCTGAAACAGCAGGCCTTGGTGGCAGATCGCGCGCTGCAGTTCGATGCGATCACCACCGAGTCGTCCGGCCATGCCGCGTGCCTGGAGCTGCTCGACAGCGGCAAGGCGTTCGATGCGGTGTGTGCGGCCAGCGACCTCATTGCGATCGGCGCAATGCGCGCCTTGCGCGAGCGTGGCCTGCGGGTGCCGCAGGATGTGGCAGTAAGCGGCTTCGACGATATCGCATTGGCGGCGTCGGTGGCACCTGCACTGTCGACGGTGCAACAGGACACCAAGCAGGCCGGCACGCTCCTGGTGGAGAGCCTGGTGGCGCTGATCCGCGGCGAAGCGGCGCAGAGCCGCACCATTCCGGTAAAGCTGGCAGTGCGCGACTCCTCGCGTAGCAGCGGCCTGCAACCACCGCTGGGCTGGGGGCCGGCCGGCCCGGAGACCGGCGACCCGGTGGCTGGTCGGGCCGCTGATGGAGCTGTCAGGCGTTGATTCGGGAATTGGGAATTGGGAATCGTGCGCGACAGGCTGCGAGACCATTGATGCCTCGTAGGAGCGCACCCGGGCGCGATTAGGCGTTCCCGGTAATGCCGCGTCGCGCCCGGGTGCGCTCCTACCTGTTGCGGGAATCGCGCGCGGCTTGTTCGGCCATCTGCGCGTCGAGCTGCCTGCGCAAGGCCGGGTCGGTGATCGGCGCGTCCGAGAGCAGCACCCGCACCCCGTGTGCGGGCACCGGCGTCAGCAGCCGACGCTGCACCGGCACCTGCTCGCCACTCATCGCGTCGCGCCAGGTGCCTGGCTGCAGAAAATGCGTCACCTCGATGTTCGCCGCCACATCGCCCTTGTTGAGCAGCACCAGCGCCGTCTGGCTGGTGCCCGCATGCTGATAGACACGGAAGAACGCCGCTTGATCCCCACATAGCAGCACATCCACCTGCACGCCGCGCTGCAATGCCGGGGTATGCCGACGCAACCGCGCGATCTGCTGCAGCGGGCCGAAGATCGGGCTTTGCGGTGCAGTGCGGATGCGCTCGGCACCGAAGTAATTGCGGTTGCCGGCATGTTCGGCACGCCCGCGCATGAAGCCGGTTTCCGAGCCGTAATAGATCACCGGGATGCCGCGCGCGGTAAACAGCCAGTTGTGCGCATCGATGAAGCCGGTGTCGCTGGCATCCAGGCGCGCCATGTCGTGGTTGTCGTAGAAACTCATCAACTCGTACGGATTGGCATACGGTCCCTGGCGCAGAAACAGCGGCGCGGCAAGCTTCTCGAACCCGGCCTGCTCATGCCCGAAGACAGCGGACAGCTGCTGCTTCAACGGGAAATCCAGCACGCTGACGCCGGCATTGCGCGCCCAGGTATGCCCGGCAATCTTGTTGGCGTCGTAATCGAAGGCTTCGCCGAACATGAAGAACCCAGGACGTTTTTCACGGATGCGCGCGACGAAGGCATGCCAGAAACGGTCGGGCATCCAGCCGATGGTGTCGATACGAAACGCGTCGGCGCCCTGCTCCATCCACTGCAGATACGCGCCGGCCAGATAATCGAGCACCGCAGGATTGTTTTCGTTGAGATCGGACAACTCGGCCAGGCCGCCGCCGGTGTTGTAGAACGCGTGCAGCGGAACGTGCTGCGGATCCAGCTGCGCGGGCGGCAGATTCTGGTGATCGGCGAACAGGCGGCCATCGGCGTCGTACAACTTGCCGAAGCCCGGCTGCGCCACCGGCATGCTGTAGGCCGGCGAGCCGTGATTGCCCACGATATCCAGCACGACCTTCAAGCGGTTGGCATGCATGGCGCGGGTGAAGCCGGCAAAGTCCAGCCCTGGGCTGGGCAGATGCTCGTCGAGCTTGTAGAAGTTCACGCCCCAGTAGCCGTGATAGCCGGTCTTGCCGTGGTCGCTGAGCGTACTGCCGCAGCTGATCGGCTTGCCGCCGGTGAAAGCCTCATCCGGATTGTCGACGATCGGCGTGATCCATACCGCGCCGAACCCCAGCTCGCGGATGTAATCGGCATGCTCGACGATGCCCTTGAAGTCGCCCCCCAGGTAACCGATGTTGTCGCCGACCGCATCCGCGCAAGGCGTCGGCACATCGAACGTGCGATGCGCACCGCCCTGGTCGCGCTGATCGTTGCCGGGGTCGCCATTGACGAAACGGTCGGTCACCACGAAATACACCGCGTCGGCAGCGAACGGTTCCAGCGTACCGTAGTAATCGCCATGTGCAGTCGCTGCGTTCGCCGCTCCTGCATACACGATCAGTCCAGCCATCATTACATGACGCATCACCGCCCTCCCGAAGCCACTGGAACCCGCACCACGCACACACCGGCAAGGAGCAAACTGGCGCCGCCGATGGCCAGCGCGTAGATCGGTTGACCGCCCAGCCAGACGTGCAGCACGAAGCCCAGTGCGCTGGCCGCGACCAGCTGCGGAATCACGATGAAGAAATTGAAGATGCCCATGTACACGCCCATCTTGGCGGCAGGCACGCTGTCGGACAGCAAGGCGTAAGGCAGCGACAGAATCGAAGCCCAGGCAAAGCCGACACCCAGCATCGACAGCAACAGCCATTGCGGGTCGCGGATCGCCAGCATCGACAACAGCCCGGCCGCACCCAGCCATAGGTTGCACAGATGGCTCCAGCGCAGGCCGATCGCACGCACCAGCGGTGGAATGGCCAATGCCGCCAACGCCGCAAACCCGTTATAGGCGCCGAACAACACGCCCACCCAGTTCGCGCCCTCGTTGTAGGCCGCCGATGTGGTGTCCTGGGCACCGAAGTGCACCTGGGTGACCGCGGCGGTGGTGTAGATCCACATCGCAAACAGCGCAAACCAGGAGAAGAACTGGACCCAGGCCAGACGCCGCATCGTCAGCGGCATGCTGCGCACGTCCTGCACGATCGCCACCAGCATGCTGGTCGATGGCAGCACGCGCGCCAACCCAAGCAGCGCACCGTAGGCGATGCACAGGCCGGCCAGCACGTAGAGCATGCGGTCGCCGTGCTGCCAGGCGATCGCAGCGGCGAGCAGCACACCGATGCCGCACCAGAGCACGCTCGCACGCTGCGGTGGCAAGGTGCCGGCGATTGCTGCAGCCGCTACAGGCGGATGCGCATCGTCGAAACTGGCCAGCTGCTGCGGGCTGTATTCGCGCGTACGCAGCACCGTCCAGCTGATCGACAGCAACAGCACCGCGGCACCGAGGTAGAAGGCGTAGCGCACGCTGTCGGGCAACTGCCCTGGCGGCGCGGTATTGGCCACGCCCCAGTGCGTCAGCAACCACGGCAGGAAACTCGCCACGATCGCGCCGACCCCGATGAAGAAGCTCTGCATCGCATAGCCGGCAGGCCGCTGCGCCGGTGGCAGTTGATCGCCGACCAGGGCGCGGAATGGCTCCATCGAGATGTTGATCGATGCATCCAGCACCCACAACGTGCCGGCGGCGATCCACAGCATCGGCGCGTTGGGCATCACCAGCAAGGCCAGTGTGGTGAATACCGCGCCAAGCATGAAATACGGACGCCGGCGCCCCCATCGGGTCCAGGTGCGGTCGGACAGGTAGCCGATGATGGGCTGCACGATCAGACCGGTGAGCGGCGCGGCGATCCACAAGCCGGGCACATCGTCGACCTGGGCACCCAGGGTCTGAAAGATGCGGCTGGCGTTGGCGTTCTGCAGCGCGAAGCCGAACTGGATCCCGAGAAAGCCGAAACACATGTTCCAGATCTGCCAGAAACTCAGGCGTGGCTTGGCGGTCATTGCGCAGCCTCCGTGCGCGCCGCAGGCCCGACCAGCAGCGCGCTCACCTGCGCGGTGTTGACCACGCCATCGCGACCGCCGCGGCCGCCGTTGTACTGCGAAAAATGCGCGAGCGCGCTCATGTTGAAGCCGTTTTCCAGCCGGAACCGGCACTGCTGCCCGGCCACCGCAGTGAAGCTAACCTGCGTGGACAGCTGCTCGCCCGCGCTATGCGGCATCACCACGACCTGCGACTGCGTGGCCTGCCCCGGGCATTCCAGCAGCAGGCGTTTGACCGCCGCAGTGACGCCGGTATTGATCGGGCCGTTTGCGTTGCGATAACGCAGCGATACGCGATGCTGGCCCGCGCGCCTGGCAGTCCAAACCCAGGCCTCGCTACCCGGGACTTCCTGCAACGGGCCCAGCGTCAGCGCCGGACTGTGCAGCGACTCCAGGCCATCGGCGCGCCGGGTCAGGCTGAGCACGTGCAGCAGACCGTCATCGCGCAAGTCCCAGTGCCGCGTGGCGTCCAACGCATGCCCATCCATGTGCAGCGTCGCCCCGGCCGGAATCACGACGCGATAACCATCGCCATGCCGTTGCGCGACGGGCGCCTCGGGCGTGCTGGGCGCGAACACCTGGTCTGGCTGCGGCGGGGGTGTGGTGTCGGCCTTGCGGCCGACCAGATGTACCAACGTGGTCTGGCCTTGTTGCTCGACCTTCCCCGCCACCAGCAACTCACCTGCACTCGCCGTCGGCCGCTGCAGCACGTACCGTCGTTTGCCCTGTTCAAGCACGATCTGCTGGCGGTCGCCGAACAACAGCGGCACCAACGTACGCGGCAGTTTCGGCGCTACGCTGCCATCGGCGCCAATGCCGAACACGCCTTCCAGCACTGCGGAGAGATAGCCGGCAACCGACCACAATTGCCGTGGCGAATTCACCACCGGGCCACTGCGGGCGCCCTCCTCCACATGCACCGCCAGGCTGTGCATCTCGTAGTTTTCCATGTTGGAGCCGGCCAGCGCGCTGCCGCGCATCAACGACTGCAGCTCCAGCGCAATGCGCGGCGCGTCGTCCAGCTGGCGTGCGGCACGTAGCGCATACGCACTAACGAAAGGCCAGACGGCACGATTGTGATAAATCGGCTGTTCGGCATCTTGCGGCCACACCACCGGGCTGCCGCCGGCAACCACCGGATAGGTGCGCAGCGCGGCACGCGCACGGTCCTTCGGAAACACCTCGGCCAGCACGCCAAGCGATACGCCGAGCAGATCGACCTTGGCATAGCGCACCGGATGCGCCGCATTGCCCAGGTAGCTCACATACCGATTGCTGCGCGCATCCCAGAAGCGCGTGGCGATGGCCTGACGCAACGCATCGGCCCACTGGGCGTACGTGGACGCGCGCGCATCGCCATGCTGGCGCGCCAGCTGCTCGGCCAGGCGCAGGGCCTGGTAGTGCAATACGTTGGTGGACAAGGCGAAGGACTCGGCGATGAAGCGCACATCCTCGCGCGTCCACTCCGGGTAGGTCTGCTCGCGCCAATCCAGAAACGAGGTTTCGCCGCGGTAGAGGCCGATTCGCGCGTCGAAGACCGCGTCACGATCCTGCGCGAGTGTGGCCTGCAACGCCTGCCAGACGTCTTCAGCGAACGCCTTGTCATCCAGCAGGCCGCGCGCGGCAAGAAACCACACCACGCGGTCGCTGCTGATCGGCCAGCTGCCACCGGAGCCGGTGTCCTGCGCAACGAACACCCCCGGCATCTGCCCGTCGCGCGCCGCCGACAGCTTGAAGCGCAGCGCATTGCGCGTGCGCGCCGGCTCCAGCCGCGCCAATGCCAGATCGGCGGCGAAGCTGACATCGCGCGTCCACACGTAAGGCCAGCGCTCACCGGTCTCAAAACACGCGCACGGCACCGGCTTGCCGTCGTTGAAGGCCGGATCGCGGATCGCCTCGACACGGTCGTCGGCCATGTCCTGCTGCGCCATCGCGAACAGGGCGTCGAATAACGCACTGGCGGTGTGGGTGCGCATCGGCTGCGGCCCGATGCTGCGCTCGCCCTGCGGCCAGCGCAGCACGAAACCACCGTCTGCTAGCGCCTGCGCCTGCGCACGGCGGCCCTGGAATTCCAGCTCATCGGCCAGTACCGGCGAGCTTGCCGCAACGCCGAGCGTTGCAGCCATGCAGATCATCTTCAGCATCGAAGCGGCCAGACGGCTTGCACCGTCGGCTTCCCTCCCTCGTTGCACGCGTTGTAGTGCGCGGCACTGGCGTGCCACGGGCGCGGACCCTCCCAGGTGCCGTGACGCCATGGTAGACGCGCGCTCCGGGGTTCCGCATCAATGCATACGTATTCATGGCACTGGCCGCAGTGCAGCATGGCCTATCCACGCCGCGGCGCTGCATAGTCGCCGCTGACGCAACGGCCGCCTTGGGAGGGGATATGCCGCTGGTTTCACATCGCGTGCGTTCGATAGCGCGCGTCGCATGCAGTGCGCGACTGCTTGTCCTGTTGCTTGGCAGTCTTGCGGGCATCGCGCAGGCCGAGCGCATCGCCATCAGTGCCGATTCGCCCGGCAACGTCCTGCAGGTCACGCTGGAAGTGGACGGCGGAACGCCCTACTACCGCGTGCAACGCCTGGGCCAGCCGGTGCTGGAACGCTCGCGGCTGGGCTTCCAGCTGCGCGACGGCCGGCTGGACCGCGGTCTGGTCGTCCTCTCGCAAGCACGCCAAGCCCATGACGATACCTGGGAACAACCCTGGGGCGAGACGCGCCTGGTGCGCAACCACTACAACGAACTAAGCGTCAGCCTGGGCGAACGCAGCGGCGCGCAACGCCGCTTCGATGTGATCTTGCGCGTGTACGACGATGGCATCGGCCTGCGCTATCACTTCCCCCAACAAGCGGGATTGCGCGAAGCCATCATCGACGAGGAAGTCACCGAATTCGCCGTCGCGCAACCTTCAGAAGCATGGTGGATTCCGGCAGGCGAGCCGATCCACTACGAATACCTGTATCAGCGCACGCCATTGAACCAGGTCGCGCTGGCACATACGCCGCTCACCTTGCGTACCGAGAGCGGGCTGCATGTCGCGCTGCATGAAGCGGCGCTGGTCGACTACGCCGGCATGTGGCTGCGCCGTACTGAAGGCCAGCGCCTGCGCGCGCAGCTGTCGCCCGCCGCCGAAGGCTGGAAGGTGCGGCGCAAGCTGCCCTTCGATACGCCGTGGCGCACGCTGCAGATCGCCGACCAGGCCACCGGGCTGGTGGAATCCAACCTGATCCTCAACCTCAACGCGCCCAATGCCTTGGGCGATGTGAGCTGGGTCAAGCCGTCCAAGTATGTCGGGGTGTGGTGGTCCATGCATCTCAACCAGCAGACCTGGGCGACCGGGCCGACACACGGCGCCACCACTGCCAACACCAAGCGCCTTATCGATTTTGCCGCGGCACACGGCTTTCGTGGCGTACTGGTGGAAGGCTGGAATCCGGGCTGGGACGGCGAATGGTTCGGCAACGGCGGCAGTTTCGATTTCACCAGGCCGACGCAGGATTTCGACCTGCCCGCATTGAGCAAATATGCCGCCGGCAAGGGCGTGCATCTGATCGGCCATCATGAAACGGGGTGCGCAGTGGATCATTACGAAGACCAGATCGCCGAGGCGATGGACCTGTACGCCCGGTTCGGCGTGGACTCGGTCAAGACCGGCTATGTCTGCGACGACGGCCAGGTGGAACGTCGCAACCCGGCAGGCGGCACACCGCTGCGCGAATGGCACGACGGCCAATGGATGGCGCGCCATCATCTGCATGTGGTGCAGGAAGCCGCCGCGCGCCACCTCGCAGTCAACGCGCACGAGCCGATCAAGGACACTGGCCTGCGCCGCACCTATCCCAACTGGATCTCGCGCGAAGGTGCGCGTGGCATGGAATACAACGCCTGGGGCCAGCCACCGAATCCGCCCGAGCACGAGGTCAACCTGGTGTTTACCCGCCTGCTTGCCGGGCCGATGGATTACACGCCCGGTATCGTCAGCCTGAAAGGCCGCAACGGCCAGGCGATTCCCAGCACGCTTGCGCGCCAGCTGGCGCTGTACGTGACGCTTTACAGCCCGATCCAGATGGCCGCCGATCTGCCCGAACATTATCTGCAGCACCGCGACGCCTTCCGCTTCATCGAAGACGTGGCCGTGGATTGGGATCAGACCCGTGCCTTGAATGGCGAAGTCGGCGACTACGTCACCATCGCGCGCAAGGACCGGCATAGCCGCGACTGGTTCCTGGGCAGCATCACCGACGAGCACGGCCGCCTGCTGCAGGTGCCGCTCGGATTCCTTGAGCCCGGCGTGCGTTACACCGCGCAGATCTATCGCGACGGCGACGGTGCGGACTATGTCAGCAATCCATTCGCCTTTGTCAGCGAACAACGCCAGGTCAGCAGCGCCGACACGCTGGAACTGCGTCTTGCGCCGGGCGGTGGGCAGGCGATTCGCTTCGTGCCGGTGGATAGCCGGCGCTGATCTGCTTGCGACGGCTTGCCCAGGCAGCTTGCAACGCGATCGATTGCATCACGCAGCGGCACGGCAGCCGCTGCGGATTGCGCATCGGCGTTGCCTCACGACAGGCCCAGGTCGTACCGCGCCGCAGCGACGCCCGCGTGGAATCGATTCCAGCGCAGTCAGCCGGGATGAATACGTATGCAGTGCCCGTTTGCACCCAGGTGCCGTGTCTACCATACGTCGCAGTCGTGACGTCCGTCGTGGCGCGCGATGCAATGCATCCAGCGGTCTGCCGGATCGAAAAATCAAAGAACAACATGTACCTGGGAGGGGAAAATGTTGAAGCACAAGCGCTCTGCGCTGAGTATCGCCCTGGCCGTCGCCATGGCACCGACGTTGTCTGCCGCGCAATCGTCGACGCCGGCGCAAACGACCGACCCCGAACAAACCGCCGGCGCGGTGACCGACTTGGACAAGGTCCAGGTCACCGGCCTGCGCCGCGCAATCGAAGGTGCCATCTCGGTCAAGCGGGATTCGACCTCGATCGTGGAAGCCATTTCGGCCGAGGATATCGGCCGGCTGCCGGACGTCAGCATCGCCGAGTCGCTCGCGCGCTTGCCTGGCCTGGCAGCACAGCGTGTGGCCGGTCGCGCACAGGTCATCAGCGTGCGCGGGCTCTCGCCGGACTTCTCCACCACCCTGCTCAACGGCCGCGAGGTGGTCAGCACCGGCGATAACCGCAGCGTGGAATTCGATCAGTACCCGTCCGAACTGGTCAGCGGCGTCACCGTCTACAAGACGCCCGACGCCGGCCTGGTCGGCCAGGGCCTGTCCGGCACCGTCGACATGCAGACCGCACGCCCGCTCAGCTACAACGAGCGGGTGATCGCCATCGGCGGCCGTTACCAGCGCAATTCGCTGGGCAAGGCCGCCAATGTCGATCCGTACGGCAATCGCTTCAATGTCAGCTACATCGACCAGTTCGCCGACCGCACCATCGGCCTGACCATCGGCTATGCGCACACCGACATGCCGATCCAGGAGAACCAGGTCGGCCTGTACGAACCATGGCAGCCGGTCAACGCACAGCGCCCGCGCCCCGGCGTGGCCGACGGCGTGTATTTTTCCGACGGCATCAAGGCATTGCGCCGTACCGGCAACCAGAAGCGCGACGGCGTCATGGCCACCTTGCAATACCGCCCGTCCAACGCCTGGACCAGCACGCTCGACGCCTTCCACACCAAGGCCGAGCAGATCGACACCGCCAACCAGTTCGAGCTCAACCTGAGCAACTACAACGGCGGCTACACGCCCGGCTTGAACATCAGCAACGTGCGCGTCAACGACAGCAACAGCTTCACCGGCGGCGACGCCAGCGGCGTCTATCCGCTGGTGCGCGGCATGTACAACAAGCGCGAAGACACCATCGACGCGTTCGGCTGGAACAACGAGCTCACCGCCGGTGCGGTCAAGATCGTTGCCGATCTCAATTACTCCAAGGCCACGCGCGACGAACTGAACCTGGAGAACAATCTCCAGCGTGCGCCGATGCCGCAACTGGATACCGTCGGCGTATCGGTTGTCGGCAACGGCTTCTCCCAGCTTGCGCCGGGAATGGATTACTCCAATCCCGATCAGCTGTTTCTGACCAACACCATCTACGGCTCCGGCTACGGCAAGGTGCCGCGCGTGGAAGACGTGCTCAAGGGCGCACGCCTGCAGGCCAGCTTCCCGATGCCCGAAGCGTTTAGCTGGTTTTCGGATCTGGATGTGGGCGTCAACTACGCCAATCGCGAAAAACAGAAAACCCAGCCGGAAGGCAACATCACCCTCGGTGCGCAGGGCGAATCCACCATCGCACCGGACCTGCAATACGCGCCGGTCAACCTGGGCTTTGCCGGCATCGGCACCCTGCCCGCCTGGAACGTGCCGGCGGTGGTCTCGCGTTACATGCTGTTCAATCCCAGCGACGATGCCTCGTTCCTGGTGTCCAAGGCCTGGACCGTCGAAGAGAAGATCACCACCGCCTGGCTGCGCGCCAATCTCGATACCGAGTGGGGCGATGTGGGCGTGCGCGGCAATATCGGCGTGCAGCTGCAGAGCGCCGACCAATCCTCGCGCGCAAATTACTGGGACGCGTCGCAGCCGGTGGGCAGTGAAGTGCGCCCGATCGACGACGGCAAGAGCTATCGCGACTGGCTGCCCAGCCTGAATCTGGCTTTCCAGTTCCCGTACGAGCAGACACTGCGCTTTGCGATGGCAAAGCAGGTCGCACGCCCACGCGTGGATCAGTTGCGCGCCTCGCTGGAATTCGGCGTCGACACCTCCACCGGCCGCCCCGGCGCCAGCGGTGGTAACCCGATGCTGGATCCCTGGCGCGCGAACGCCATCGACCTTTCCTACGAAAAATATTTCGCCGAACGCGCCTACGTGGCCGCCGCGTTTTTCTACAAGGACCTGAAGAGCTACATCTACACCCAGAGCCGCGACAACTACGACTTCTCCGCGCTGGTGGCCGGCTATGTGCCGCCGCCGGGCTCGGCGCCGGTACTGACCACCGGCACCTTCAGCGCCCCGTTCAACGGCAAGGGCGGCACCCTGCGCGGCGTCGAACTCACCGCTTCGTTGCCGCTGGATCTGGTCTTCGCTCCGTTGGAAGGTTTCGGCATCCAGGCCAGCGCCACCTTCAACGACAGCGACGTCAAGATCCGCGACCCGGAGAGCGCCTCCAGCGTCGGTGATGGCGAGATCAGCCTGCCCGGCCTGTCCGAACGCGTCTACAACCTCACTGCCTACTACGAGCACAAAGGCTTCGAGGCGCGCGTCAGCCAGCGCCGCCGCTCGGACTTCATCGGCGAGATCGGCAACTTCAACGGCAACCGCACACTGCGCTACGTGGTCGGCGAAAACATCACCGACGCGCAGATCAGCTACAGCTTCAACGACAGCAGCGACCTTGCCGGCCTGACCCTGCTGCTGCAGGCCAGCAATCTCAGCAACTCGCCCTACCGCACCTATGCCGAAACCAAGGACCGTCCGCTGGAATACATCGAATGGGGCCGTACCTTCGTGCTGGGCGTCAACTACAAGTTCTGATGAGCTGTGAACTGCAAACGATGCGCTGATTGGCTGCATCTTTATCTGTGGCTACGACGTTACCTTTGGCCACATCGCTAAGGGTGGCTACGCTACCTACGTGACAATCAGCGCATCACCAAGCTGGCCGGCCCTGGCGCCAGCCCTCTCCACCGGGACACCAAAGCCCCTCTCCCACCGGGAGAGGGGTTGGGGTGAGGGTACGGCACAAGCGCAACGCGCATCAGTAAGCAGCCAGCTCTGCTCTATCGGCTCCATGAGCGATCACTCAAGATGCGGCTTCTAACTAGAAGAACCGAATATTCTCCTGATCAAAGCGACAAAGTCGATCAAAGAAAACCCGCCGACGTGATACCGGCGGGTTTTCTTTTGATCCAAAAATTTTCAGAATCCGAGCTAGCATAGCCCTCTGCAAAAGCGCACAGGATCAAGCGCCAATCACGCAACCCTTGCGCATCGGCACTCCCCTGCGCAAAGCATTCGCTTGTAGCACCGGAACGTCTCCAATCGCGGCACCATCAGCGCCTGCCTGCATCAACACGAATCCAAGCCGCTGCTACAAGGCCGCCGGATAACGCTGACGTCCTCACAGTCAAGCGCAATCCATGTGCGGCCTTCCGGTCAAAACACCCCGACTGGCATGGAGAACAGGGCACCGTGCCTCATCCAGAGAGCAAGAACCTGATCGGCTTGGAACAGCCGCAAAGCTGGCGCAACGCTATAAATGCTTGGCGAACCAAGCAACCGTCAACTACAAAAAAAGCGAGGCACTCCCCCAAGGAATGCCTCGCTGCGTTCCAGACAATCACGTACCGACGGTTAGCTGGCGCGACACACCGTCAACCACCCTCGATCGCACAAACCACCGCATACCCGGCCAGGCGCAGATGGGCATGTTCGATAGCTCCGCGCTCCACGCCGGGCACATCGACCTGCTTCCACGCGCCAGCCGGCAGTCTGAGCTCGGCTGTGTCGGCCGACAGATTGAATGCCAGCAACACCACCTGGCCGGCATGCTCGCGCCGGAACATCAGCACAGGCTCGTCAGTGTCGTAGAACGTGATCGCACCCTCGCGCAACGCAGGCTCGCCCTTGCGCCAAGCCAGGAACTGGCGCACCGCGCTGAGCACGGACAACGGATTTTCCTGCTGCACGCTCACCGCAGCCGCACGATGCTCCTCAGCCAGTGGCAACCACGGCTTGCCGCTGCTGAAGCCTGCCGACGACGCATCCGTCCAAGGCATCGGCGTCCTGCAGCCATCGCGGCCCTTGAAGGTCGGCCAGAAGGTGATGCCATACGGATCGCGCAGATCCTCGAACGCCACATCCGTCTCGCCCAGGCCCAGCTCCTCGCCCTGGTACAGGCAGATCGACCCGCGCAGCGAGCACAGCATCGCCACCACCATCCGCGCGAACGCCGGCGACGCATCGGCCCCGCCCCAGCGCGTCACTGCACGCACCACATCGTGGTTGGAAATGGCCCAGCACGGCCAACCTTCCAGCATCGTGGCTTCGAGCCGGCTCACCGTCTCGCGAATATAAGCCGCGCTGTAGTCCTGCACCAGCAGCTCGAAGCTGTAGCCCATATGTAGGCGGCCATGAGCGGTGTACTCGGCAGTGGTCGCCAATGAGTCTTCCGACGAGATCTCGCCAAGACTCACGGCATTCGGGTAAAGATCCAGCAACCCGCGCAAGCGCTCCAGAAACGGCAGATTTTCCGGCTGCGTATTGTTGAAGTAGTGGTACTGATACGCGTACGGATTGTCGGCACTGAACCCGCGCCCCACCCGCTTGTCGGCCGACTTGGCCGGATTGTCGCGCAGCTGCGCATCGTGGAAGCAGAAGTTGATCGCATCCAGGCGGAACCCATCCACTCCGCGATCCAGCCAGAAGCGCACGTTATCCAGCGTCGCCTGTTGCACCTCGGCGTTGTGGAAATTGAGGTCCGGCTGATCCACCAAGAAATTGTGCAGGTAATACTGCTCGCGCCGCGGCTCCCACTGCCATGCCCCCCCTCCGAACAGCGACAACCAGTTATTGGGCGGCGCCCCGTCCTCACGCGGATCGGCCCACACGTACCAATCCGCCTTTGCGTTGGTCCGGTCCTGCCGGCTCTCCTGGAACCATGCATGCGCGATCGAGGTGTGGCTCAACACCTGGTCGATCATCACCTTCAAGCCAAGGCCATGCGCCTTGTCGAGCAGACGATCGAAGTCGTCCAACGTCCCGAACAGCGGATCCACCGCGCGGTAGTCCGCGATGTCGTAGCCGAAATCGGCCATTGGCGACTTGAAGAACGGCGAGATCCAGATCGCATCCACACCCAACCCGGCAATGTAGTCGAGCTTGGCGATGATGCCGGGCAGATCGCCCACCCCATCGCCATTGGAATCCAGAAAACTCCGTGGATAAATTTGATAGATGACGGCCCCGCGCCACCATGGTGTCTGCGACATGTACGCCCCTCCCGGGCCAATGTGGGCACAGAGATGAGCACCCAGCCAAGAGCGTTAGCGTAGCGGCGTAACAGACCCAGAGCGTGCCCGTGCATACGTATTCATGGACAGCCGCATGTGTAACGACTCAGCTGCTTTTTCTCAGGTCACGCGATTAATGAAGCGGCGTATGCAGCAGGGGAGCACCGTCTGCGTGCCTGAATATAGACATATTCTGCACACTGAACGATATGCACGAGCAACCAAGCAATGGTCACCAACCACAATAAACGAACACGGCAAGATAGCTCGGATGGGCTGATGCCCGCCGAGTTCCGTGATCAACATCAACCACAGACCTCTAATTTTAGCTGGCACTGAATTGTGGGGAGTCGACACCACTTATTTCTTCTTGTTCTTGCAGCATAACGCCTGAAGTAGAAAATAATAAAATTATTATATTTCCGCCACTACAGAAGCGACCCGCTAATCATAATGAAAATGTCATAAATGTCGACAAAACTCAAATGCCCGCAGCATATATCTACTCGCTATATATCATAACTTCCTTAATGGTATTTAATCTAAATAAATCATAAATAATATTTGACATTTCAATCAAGCCACGATCAAACTTACATCCGAAAAGTAAAGTCAGCATGGAAATCGCTAGTCGAAAACTAGAAATTACGGAATACTGGTTTAGTGCAATCCTTATAAATAACAGAGCAATCTAGCCCACCCTTTTTCCTGCACATATCCATAGCATCGCTTTCGGCAAGCGCTATACTTGGCGCACCAGCAACACCTGCCCGGCCCTGCGCAGAGCTTGGAGAAGCAAGTGCAACACATTGATTTCGGTAAGTAAAGGTAACCGCGCATCCACGATGCCCTGCTACTTGACATTGATCAATCGCATCAGCCTCCGCGTCGCCTTTTGAAAATTTACCTATAGAAGCCCAAGCTTCAGAACTATCTTCAGCATTTACGATAGCCCCCCAAGTTTTGATCCATTCACCTGTGGGACGGGGTGGAGCGGGCGGCGTATTACCCCTTGAAGTTCCAGAATCAGGACCGCATTGCGGACTACCTGACGCAACGCCGGAAGGACAAGCAGTTTGGGCATTTGCAAATCCAGAAAAACCCAATATGATAATTATCATTGATAGAAATTTCATAAGCATTACCTTAGTGTAGTTTAACCAATTTGATTATTAGAAGCTGCGCCACGAGCACCTGTACTCACCGCGGCATTGGGAGTCTCACTACCGCTAACTCGTGTATTAACTTGAGTGATGCTTTTCTGACTGTCTGCAGTACGCGCACCATCATTAGCGGGCGCCGAGGGCGCATAAGGCAGCCCAGCACCCGACTCTTGGTTAGCTCGATCCAGCTGACCTAATGCCGAGTACGCCGTGAACTGGCCCAGCGTGCCCTGGAAGAAGGCGGCGGCCATCGGCGGTGCGGTGACGATCAAGGTTGTCATGACCAAACCTAGCCCTCCTTGTTGCAATGCCATGCTGCTGATGCCCTCGCCACTGTTCCCTGGGAATGCGTACTTGGCAAGGAATGCAACAGCCACTGCGCCGATCACCTTCGTTGCCAGGCTCACCGTGAAGCTCAACACCGACAACGAAAACACCATACCTAACCCATATAGCAGCCACTTGCTGAACAACGACTTCGTCGCCTGAAACAGCAGGCACATGATGAAGAAGGGACCGAAGCCCACAAACAGCGCCATACCAATCTTGTTCAACAGAAGCAGTGAGCCCCCCACCACGCCGGGGCCTGCCATCCCTACCCCAGTGAACCAGCGCGCCCGGGTCTTCTCGTCGTCGCGCTGTTGGTTGCCTGCTGTCTAGATCTGATTGATGCTCATCATCGCAATTTGCATCAAACCCAAATTCTTGTCGATCGCATCGTAGGGACTTTTCGAATCCCCGGTCACCACTTGGGTAATGGACTGGCTAACACCGTCAGTCAGCGTCCAGTACAGTTTCGACGAACCTTCGGCCATGCTCGTCGCCAGACCGATGATCAGCGAGGCGCGCAACGCCGTCACCACCAAGCCCATGGCCGCCTCGCGGGACTGGCCGGTCACGATGCGATACCCCTGGATAGAAATCCAAAGCGTCGGCACCGTCAATGACACCATACCTACTTAGAATGTCGTGCGCTTTAACAACTCCCACTGGAAGATCGCTATCTCATCGCGCAGGTCGTTGCGAGTAAAGCCAAGGCGAACATTCCTGACCTCCTTGGCGATGTACCAGATCGCTGAAGCGCAACGACCAACACGCCCGACTTACATGGACATCGAGCGGGAAGCAGTTTCCTGGGCCTGCACCTGAGTGGCCTGATGCCGGCTTTCCTCGGCCGCTTGCCTGCTGCTGTTTTCCAACGGCTGATTCTGCGCTTGGTTGCGGGCCACAAAAACCCGCTGCATTGCCGGGTCGGTCATTTCGCCCTGTACTGCGAAGAAGCCGTCGCCGCTCTTGTTGGGCACCACATGGTCGATGCGTTGGAGACCGCTGACCTTTGACTCGAACACGATTTGGCCGGCTGCCTGCTCAAGTTCTTTACGGTTGGCAAAGCCACTACGTTCACATAAGGCTTCCAGCTTGCTCACTGCACCGTTGTACATCGCGTTGTCGGGATGGCGAGGGTCAGACAACAAGGGGCTGGATGCTGCCCGTGCCGGCGCAGCAGGAGCGGTCGTGTGCTCAGGTTGCTTGAGTGCCGCCTGGGTCAACGCCTTGGCCAAAGCGGCCTGAGTCTGCTGACCTGCGACGCCGTCTATCTGCAACCCGTGCTCGCGCTGGAATTGCTCGACCGCATATTTTGTGTTGCCGCCGAAATCGCCATCCGCGTGCAGCGGCTTGCCATCGCGGCCAACAGCGCCAAGCTGAGCAAGCTGGCCTTGAAGGTGCTTCACCTGCGCGCCGCGCTCGCCTTGTTCTAGTTTCCCGTCATGCGATGCATCGCGCTTCGGCTGCTGAGGCACAGCAGAGGTATTCGTATGCATAGCATGCGAACGGCCCGGCTGCATGTATTGATCCATTCCATCACGATTACGTGTGATGTCGTGCATGTAGTCGTAGTTGCTGGTGCCGTTGCTGTCGCTGATGACCCGCCCGCCAGTGACAGCTTCGCGCGCACCACCGTAGCCTGAGATATGGCGGGCTTTCAGAAAGCCTGCCACCTTGGCTGGATCATCAACTTCGTCCAACACGCCATTGCGGATCGCTTGGCTATACGCCTTGTGGCTGTTGATCTTGAACGCACCATCCTACAATGCGGCCGATGACTTGTATTGCTCAAGGCTCAACCCGTTCTTCCAGTTAGAGGAGTCCTCAAGAAAACGCGTCATACCACCGCTACTCGCCTACTTCCATTCCGCACCACGTACCTTTTGTGGATCGAAACCGGCATCAGTCATCGCATCGTTGAGCTTGGCACGATCTACATATCCCGCATCGGCTAACCAGCCTGCCCCCGCTTGATAACGACCGACGCAACCCTGTTTATTAGTAATCCGCAAATCGCCGCCATTGCTTTTGGTCATGACGGTCGATGCAATCAGACGATGCGTCATCGCGTCATCGACACCCGCGATGTTGCCTTGATCGTAGCCTTGGGCGGTGGCCGCCGCTTTTTCTCGTCTATCAGCCATGATGCATGTCCACTGGATATGACGATTAGGAAAAACACCAGCCTTCTACTGATGCCTGGGGGTGGCTCCTTCACGACTCTTTACACTGCAGCGCTTAAATTCTTTTTTTGTGGCTTCGTTTTCGTAAAAACGAATGTTGTGGAGCCTGGCCCACGCGTTTCTTCACCATCGTCCAGATAGGCCTCTACAAATGCCTCACCTGCATCAAGACCGATCGCATGGAACTTGGTATGCAATGGATCTGGCCCACCGTCCTCGTCTCCCGCACAGTTGTCTGCAATCAATCGCACCGCTGTAGCCGTCGGCAACTGGCGCCTCAAGACCTCGACATACTCTGGACTGGCGTAGAACTTCTTCACTACAATAGAATGCACAGTACGCGCATCGCCATTGAGCGTGATGCCTGACTCGCCTTCATGGCTTGTTTCGCCCCCCATCTGCACCCTAGCCTCCATCCGGCACATCTACCGCGCCGAATCCATCGAGCAGCAAGGTCCCGCTGCGACACTGCGCATTCTCTGGGTCGGTGCCGTCGGAATTATCTTTCGGGGAGATATCCCTCCATTGCACACTGGGAACCGCATCGAAACTCGACCAAGGCGTACCATTTTGGGCAACAAGTAACGAAACGACCTGATAAATCGATGTCATTCGCTCTTTTTCTCCTGAATTCTTGGTCTGCGAAACGGGCTCATTTTAACTTTCCTGCAAATTTTGCCGTGTACTCGATGAAGTGTCAGCTACTTTTTCTGGAGTAGCCTCCTGCTTGCACGCCGCCAGCAACAGAAAACCACTGAACATCAAAACTGCGGACAGCTTTCGCGAAGAATTATCACACTGGTTCTCGCTTATTATTATTTCAATACTATTTGAATGCTGAATCAATACATTTTGGAAATGAAATTCTGCACTGACACCTGGCCAGTTCGCCCTTTAGCAGCTTGCACCACAGCGACACATTGATTTTTGTAGGTAAAGTTAACCTCACAATCAGAGTTGCCAAAATTCGTGCAAATTTTAATCGCCTCTACCTTAGCATCCTCCTCAGAAAACTTCCCTGTACTACTTCCAATATCACCGTTATCAGAGCTAGCAATTGCGCCCCACGTCCTAATCCATTCCCCAGTGATTTGGGATGGAGCATTTTGAGGCTTCATCTCCGGCGTGTCGGAGATGAACTGAGTACTCCCCATCTGGGTACCGATCGAGCAGCGTGCTTGTGCGAAAGCACCAGAAGCAGGATAAATAAGCAAAATCAAGATAGGTTTAACCCAAGAGCGAGCCATCACTTTGCGTCATCCCGAACGGCTCTATTATTACTAGTATTTTCTAAAAAATGGTTCAGAGCACTCAGAATAGATAACTGTACATGATCCAGAATCACTTGCTTCACAGCTTTTGGATGCAGATTTTATAGCAGCCTTTTTTGAAGCAGACGACTGATAGAAACTTTTAGAAATTGAAGAGACCAAGGCAGCACATTGATTTTGATAGCTTAATCGGACCTCACAATCTTTAGCGCCACCCAAAGCACATTGTTCAGTTGCTGCTTGCTGAGCTTCACTTTCAGAAAATTTACCCACGGCGCTCCCAGCCTCGCCAGTGGAACTGGAACGAGCAATCGCGCCCCACGTCTTAATCCACTCGCCTGTTGGATTAGAGGGAGGTGCTTGTTGGCCTTGCATATCGGGCGTATCGGGAATGCATTGCATGCTTCCCATCTGAGTACCAATAGGACATCTAGTTTGGGCATTCAGAGAAGGACAGAGGATAAAAAACCAAGAGATACAAATAATCAGTTGAGGAAACTGCATCACGACCGCCTTGTTTTTCATTTTTGAGCAAGACCACGGCTACCCGCATTCGACTCTTGACCGGCAGTAGGTTCATTGCGCATCACAGTTGGCGCTCCGGTGTGATCTTGAGTGCGCTGATTTTCGATATTTTTAGCCGGCGCACTCATCTGCGCATTCGGCCCCTGTCGATTGGCGTTAGACGCCGCATCCGACGAGCCCAGTGAGCCAATCGCCGAATAAGGTGCGAACTGACCTAACGTGCCCTGGAAGAACGCTGCCGCCATCGGTGGCGCGGTTAGAATTAACGTCGTCAAGACCAAGCCTACTCCTCCCTGCTGCAACGCCATGCTGCTGATGCCTTCACCATTGCCGCCGCTGACCGCCCACTTGGCAAGAAACGCCACACCCACCGCACCCACAACCTTTGTTGCCAAGCTCACCGTAAACGTCAGCACCGAAAGTGAAAACATCGTGCCTAGTCCGTATAGCAGCCATTTGCTGAACAACGACTTCGTGGCCTGGAACAGCAGGCACAGGATGAAGAGTGGTCCAAAGCCAACAACCAGCGCCATCGCCAGCTTGTTCAACAGCAGCATTGAGCCTGCCACCACGCCGGGGCCGGCCATGCCGATACCAGTGAACCAGCGCGCCCGGTTCTTGGCGTCTTCGCTTTCTTTATCGCCGCCTGTCTTGATCTGATCCAACCCAGCCAGCGCCATCTGCATCAACATCAGGTTCTTGTCGATCGCCTCGTACGGGCTGTCCGAGTCGCCGGTCACCGTCTTGGTGATCGCTGCGCTGATCCCGTCGGTCAAGCTCCAGTAAAGTTGCGGCGAGCCCTTGGCCATGCTCGTCGCCAACCCGATGATCAGCGCAGCGCGCAGCGCTGTGACCACTAGGCCCATCGCGGCTTCACGAGATTGGCCCGTCGCTAGGCGGTAGCCCTGGATCAAGATCCATAGCGTCAGCACCGTCAACGCCACCATGCCTACCCAGGCCGTCGTCCGCGTCAACAATTCCCACTGGAAAATCGCGATCTCGTCGCGTAGGTACTTATTGATCAGACGAAAAAATTCGTAGTTGGCGATGTTCGTCAAGAAATCACTGAGTTTCATATGTCACCACATCCACTGAGACGGCTACGCCGTGGGCAGCTACTGCCCGAAGTTGAGTCCATTGCCTACACGCTCCACCACAGTGAGTGCGCATCAATCCTTGTCGATTGCCAATTGCCGGTAGCCGTCAGGCTCTTTGCTCTTGATGGTCTCGAATGCACCCTTCATCGCCGCGCCAGCGATGGCCGTCTTGCCAAGACTCCACAAATCGCCAGTGATTTGAGACCACCAGGAGGATTCGCCCTCCGGATCCGGTGGCTTGGTGCCACTCATCGCTGCCAACGCCGCACCAGTCTGCTTGTCGGTTAAATAGGCCAGACGCCTGTCGTAGGCAAACATCGCCGACTCCATCTGCTGACGGTCGATATCCATCATCGCCTTCAACGCCAGCAGCTTATTGGTGTTGCTGTCCAGCAAGCCAATTTGCCCGTCCTTGATCCCAGCTCGATCCTTCTCCAGTTTACGCAGACGCTTCAGTCGCTCGGTGGTGATCTCATTCATCGCCACCATGTAGTTGTATTGCGCATTGCGCGTGCGCTGGGTCAACTCACAGACCTGCTTCTGCACGCTGGACACCGGCGTGCCAGACGTGGAGGACGCACACCCCGAAACACCAAAGTCGTCAGCCACCTTCTTTAGCGCCTCCTTCGGCTTTTCGACCTCCTTGCCACTCGACTCTTCGCCTTCACCCTTGCCGACCTTCTGATTCTCAAGCATCTTTTCGGTCGTTGTATTGAGCTTGTTGTCGATCACTTCCCACTGCGCACTGGCGGCTCCGGCCATGCAGAGCAGCACTAGTCCCGTCAATACCCGAGAAAAATGTCTGAACTTGGTTGTCATGGTGTTTTTCGCCTCCTGTGACACAGATGGATATATTGCCGGGTGAATATATTGATTGATATCGGAGTTACGCATCTTCAACTTCCTTGTCCTTGACCGACTTGCGCTTGCCCGAACCCTTGCGGTTGGCATAGAAGTCCTCCAGCCACTGCTCCGGAGTTAGTTGGTCAACACTCACGCCTAACTTATCGGCTTTGCGCGACAGAATCTGATGCATGATCTCGATGTTGTCGGTCGAGGACGAAATGACCGCCAGTGCGTCGTCCATACCACGCAGGTTGAGCTGGCACACCGCAGAGGCATGGCCTTGCTTGACCAGGAAGCAGCGCGAGCGCTCGTCGAGCGAGACGACCACCTGGTACTCGGCATCGGTCAGCTTGAGGCCTTCGATGTAGTCGTCACGACTGGCGTTGGGGTTGGGCAGCAGCACCATCGTGGCGGTCTGCTCGATCAAAGCGGCGGCGATGTCGCTGGCCAGGGCGTCTTCCGGGCTCTGGGTCGCGAAGATGCCCAGGCCGTTCTGTTTACGGATGGTCTTCTGCTTGTTCTTGGCGAACTCCTTCAGGCCGCCCTTGCCGTCCAGGATCTTCCAGAATTCGTCCATCACGTAGATCAGCGGGCGGCCGTCGATCAGTGCCTCCAGGCGGTGCAGCAGATAGTTGATCACCGGCACGCGCACCTCGGCGTTGTCGATCACGTCGGTATAGTCGAAGCCGATGATCGACGCACGCGTCAGGTCGATGGTGTCCACCGGGTTATCGAACACCCAGCCCAGCGAATTGCCGGCGGTCCAGCGACGCAGGCGCGCATACAGCCCGTCGTCGCCCATGTTGGGCAGGCTCTTGCGGAAGTTGCTCATGCTGCGCAGATGCATCGGCGTGTCCAGCATGCCTTCCACCGCGCGGTAGATGTCTTCCTCCTCGCGTGCGCTGTATTCGGGCTTGCCACCGAGCACCTTGATCAATTCGGCAAGGAATTGGGTGTTGGCCTCATTGCGCTCGCACTGGAACGGGTTAAAGCCGGTCGGGGAGCCATTCTCCAGCGCCAGGTAGTTCCCGCCACAGGCACGTACGAAGATCTCCGCGCCGCGATCCTTGTCGAAGAAGAAGATCGTCGGGATCGGATCGAACTTCTGCACCTGGCTCAACAGGAAGTTGATCAGCGCCGTCTTGCCGGTACCGGACTTGCCGATCACCATCGTATTGCCGATCGCCTTCTCACCCAGGGAGTTCTCGGCCGGGTGGGTCGCGTGGAAATTGAAATAATACGGCTGGCCGTTGGTGGTCTGCAGGGTGGTGACACAGTCGCCCCAAGGGTTGTTGTGCTGCTTACCCTGGGCAAAGTTATGCAACGGCGACAAACCGAGGAAGTTGAGCGAACTCAAGTTGGCGATACGCGTGCGGAAGCGCCAGTTACCCGGCAGCTGCGCATAGAACGACGAGGCGATCGCCAGATCTTCCTTGGCCGAGACGAAGCCGGCATTGGAGAGCTCTGCGCGCGTCGTCGCGATCTGCCTTGCCAACTTCTCCTGGCTGTCGGCATACACCGCTAGGGTGAAGTGGTACTCGCCCAACACAAAATTGCCGGAGGCCACGTCATCCATCGCCAGGTCCAGGTCGCGGATCTGGCTGGAGGATTTGTCGCCCGACGAAATCATCATGCCCTTGGTGCGTTCCAGCACCTTCAGCGCGTCGTGGCGGCCGACCGGGCTGAAGGAATGCGTCATGACATACTCGAAATCGAGATACTTCAGACCGTTGAGAATGCCGGGATAGGTTCCATCGGCGTACTCCTTGATATTAAGGATCGCGCCGAAGTGATTGATGCCATCCGGGGTCCGGACGACGAAGTCGCCTGTCTTGTTGGCGAACATATGCTTGCTGACGGGCAGGTACGCAGGCACCGGGGCTTGCAGTACCGGCACCGGTTCGTCAATGCGATTAAGTAAATAACCGAGAAATTCCAAGGTCTCGGAGAACACCACGCCATTCTTGGCCTCATACATTCCAAGACGATATGGCGAATAATCTTTCAGAACCGCTTCAACGTTAGTAGCAAGCTCAACGATCTTGGAAACAGCTTGCTCTTCCTCCACACGCAGCCTTTCGGGATCGGCAGACTTTTCAACCAAACGGCGACCCGTCACAACCGGCCGATAAATCATGCTGAAATATAGTTCGTTCTGCATGATCTTTTGCGACGACAATGCAGTGTAATACTCGTCGGACAGGTTCTGATTGAACCCCTGCTTGAAGCGCCCGCCAGTCCCAATCCTGCGCCTACGGCGAACATCGTGTACCCAGAATGCGATGTTGGCAAAATCAGGTGCACGCAGCGTTTGTAGTAAACGATTGAACGTGTTGTGTCGCTGCTCGAGCTCGAACTCGTCCCGCCCCACGAACGGCAAGCCAGCCAGGTGCCAGATCAACAGGTAGTCACCACCGGTCGTCTTGACGACGGACGGCGCCACATGGGTTGAAATGGAGATGAACTCACTGATCGGACTGTCTGGACTGAACATGGTCGTACCAATTTAAAAGGGAAGCGTCACACCAACATGACCATCGCAAACACCAACCCCACGCAGGTTGCACGCGTGGGGTTGGTTCATCGGTTCACATACTCATCGAGGTTTTCCCGGAGGACCCTTGCGATACTCATTTGGAGTGAACACCCACATCCCAGAATAACGCTGGATGTTTCGAGCACGCATTCGAAACAGCCAGCGCAATCCGAGCAACCTGAAGATCATCTCGTCACGCTTGGCCATCTGTTGCATGCCGAAGATGATGACCGGGATGGTCAACAGGTACCAAAGATTGATGTACATCCCCAACAGCAGGCCACCGCCCGCGCCGATGAAGAAGGGGATATAGGGCACCCCCAAAAACATCGCCGGACGGGTGCATCCGCGGAAGAGCACGTCTTTATGCATAGTACTGAGCGACCTGCACCAACGAACCTGTGATCGTGGAGCATTCGCCCGAATCCGAGCCGTTGTTTTGCAGAATCATGTTGGCGATCTGACCAGCTGCGCCAATCAGCACCCCACCGATGAGAATCGGGGACACCTCGGAGATGCGCTTGTGTGCGAAGGCGATCTGGTAACCAGCCACGATGACGGCGATGGTGACCACTGCGATCGAGCCCATATTCAGCAGCTTTGTCACATTGTTCAAAAATCCGCAAACGCGCGTATCGGTATCTGCGAGATCGTTTCCATCAGCCGCCGCGCCACCTGCCACCATCAGCAGCGAGATGAACACCAGTGCCTTCATCGCCTGAGTGCCAACCATCTTGGCATCTGCCATTGTCTTCTTGTCGATTTCAAACTTCATGTCTAACTCCTTGGGAACAGAGGGGGTCCAGCAGCCATATCCGTGGCGATCTTCCATCCTAAAAAACAAATGCACTATCTACTTGCGGAGCCATCTGTGGTGCACGCGGCACGGAGACGGGATTTGCGGGTTGGTCTGTCTGCGTCGAGGCTTGCGGTGCGACAGCGGGCAACGCTACCCCACGCCCTTGGCCTGTCGGCTTTATCACATACAACTCGTCCTCCGCTGCAGGAGCCACGGGGGTGGCCCGACTCGGCAGAGAGTAAGGTGCTGAAGGTGCCGATAGAATAGGCCCCGACGGTGAAGCCACCGTGTTGCCCGCTCCAGATAGATCCTGAATACGACGCGCCACGATCGCATCTGCCAATTCGGCGGCTGCCTGCTTGAGCGGATTGGCAGGCCGCAACTGCACCTGGCGCGTCGGCACGACCGAAATGGGTTCGGCTCCAGAGGATGATGCTACCGACTGACGAATGGATGCATAGATCTTCTGGACATAACCATGCTTGAAGCCGGTTTCGAAGTTTCCGGAATAATAACAGGAGAACGACTTGCCCCAATTGGCGCCAGAGCGCGAGTGGCACTCAGCAAGGATTCTCGAGGCGGCGACCAGATTGGGGCACTTCTCGAAAGCCATTTCATAGGTGGTCAGGCCGTATTTCTGCAGGTTGTACCGATTGACCTGGCCAAGTCCCAGGGAAAAGTTGTAGCCCTTTTGCTCCAGCATCTTGGCGGTGGCAACCGCCTCAGCCAAACCACGTGGCTCACGCACCAGCCGCCCGCCAACCACGCCGATGGCGTAAGGGTTGCGCGACGACTCGACACGGACAACGTGCTGCATCACCTCGCCAGGGACGGCCAGTCCAGTGCACCCCATCAGTTCCATGCCAGGCAACATGTCATTTCTCCTTCCAGAACAGCTCAACCTCAATTGCAAAATCGATGTCTCAGCCGCTGCGCAATGTTCTCAGGGGGTCGAAATCGATGCCCGTGATGAAGCGCCGCCCGGCATGAGCCTTGATGTGAACGACGATATCGATGGTCATTCTCAGCAAGCGCTTGATCACTTCGAATTCCAGACCGGAGCCTTCGTTCGATGCCTTCACCATCAACGCCAACTGGTCCCACGTTTGCTCGACACTTCCGGCGTGGCAACTGGTAATGGAACCCGGATGCCCGGATGCGCAGTTACGAATGAAGTAGAACGACTCATCACCACGCAGCTCGGCCAGGATGATGCGATCCGGCTTCATGCGCAAACAGGCTTCCATGCAGCTTTTTGCTGTCACGTTACTGGCGCTCTGCCCGCCCTTCGAGTACAGCAGGTGCACGGAATTGGGCTGACTGATGAACAGTTCCCGAGCGTCCTCGATCGTCACCAGGCGCTCTTCGCTCGGAATATGATTGACGAGCGCCTTCATGAAGGTGGTCTTTCCGCTACCTGTCGCCCCGGCGACGACGACGTTCTTCTTGTACAGCACGCACTTTTTAAAGAATTCTGCGTAATCGCGCTTGCGGCGCAACTCCAGCAATTCTTGATCGTGATCGCTGACGTCTGCCGATTGCTCAAGCACCTCGTCGAAGAACCCGTCGTGCTTGTATTGTTCGAGGGATTTGGTGTGTTTGGAGGGCAGCCGGATGGTGATAGACACCTTGCCTGCATCGCACGCAGGCGGCATGACGAACTGCGCACGCTGCCCTGTAGGAAACGTCAGCGAGACCACGGGATCTGCATCGGTAATGCGCTGCCCGGTGTTGCTTTCGTTCACAACCGCCGTGCAGAACTGGCGGGCGCGGTCATATGTCAAGGATGGCACGTCGACCCGCTGCCATCCGTGGATCGTTTCAAGATATAGCTCGCCAGGCCGATTGATGCAGATTTCAGTCACGTCAGGCGAATTCAGGTAGTCCAGGATGCCCAGCACCGAGTACTGGTAATCCAGGAAATCATTCGAAATGCGCGCTGTCGGGGAATCGTCAATCGTCATGGCAGGCTGTTCATTCACTTCGGCAGGACCGCCGAGAAATCGACGTCCTTGGCAACGTAGACGTTCAATACCGTTCCTTGATTGATCGTCAGGGTGGCAGGACGACGTCCTGATTTTTCGACTGCCTGCTCCGCAAGCTGCTGCATGCTGCGTGCGGTGTTACTTTCGAAAGGCTGCTGGGTGATGATTCCCGAGCCCACACCGATTGTCGTTGTCTCAGGACCGTATTCAGCAGCCGCATACTTGAATGCATCGCTCAACAAGCTGATGAACAGCGCCGATGCAATCTTGTTACCCCAATGCGCGTTGTAGTCACCCGGGTGGCCAGCGCTACCGAGCGTGTCGATACCAGGGCCGACCAGCGTGACATCCAGTCCGGTCGGCGTGGTGACGCGATCCCACACTACCTGCAGGCGCCTTGTCGTCGGCTCTCCGGCGCCGTACTGGCCGAGCATCTTGGAACCCTTCGGCAAGAGCAGGTTGTGGCCGTTGATCGAGTACACCGGCTCGGTGACGATACACGAGGTGTAGCCACCGAAGTCGGAAATGATCCGTGTCTCCAGGATGCAACGGATGTAGGTGCCACGTACCAACAGGCCATCCGGATTGCTGATCGGCTTAGCCAGCGTAACAGGACTCTCTTCTTGGCCGGGTGCAGGCTGAGCGCCCGTTTGCCCAGGCATGGCTGTGCCGTTTGTTGCGGATTCGGCAAGGATACGACGCTCCAGTAATGTCGGGCCGCGCTGACGCTCCGGTGCTGAGCTGACCTCTTCGCTGTCATCGGTCGGCATTGGCGGAAGAGGCGGCAAGCTGGGTTGCTGGGCTAGCGGAACCGGCGCCTCTTCCACCGGCGCAGTCATGTTCTGCGGCAACGCTGGCGCAACCACCGTCTCCGTACGCTGTTTCGGCGGGGGAGAATCCTCTCCGCTTTGTGTCGCCAACCAGAAGATGACGAGAATCAATAACGCGGCAATGGCAGCCAGAAACACAAGCGCCTTGCGATTCAGACGCTTGATGTCGCTGGAACGCAACACTGGTTCATTGGCGTCGAGGTCCGGCTCGGCACCTGCCTGCTGACGCGCAAAGTAAGGATTGTTGCGCTCGTTGTACTCACCGTTGCGTAGCTCTTCCCCGCCATTGTTCGGGGAGCGCTCATCAGGGCTGTTTGGAATATTCGAGTTCACTTTTGCTTGTTCCTTCGCAGACCGACGACGTTATCGCCATGGCGAACCACCAGGAAAGGATAGGTCCCGTGCACGATCAGGGTGTTGCCCTCCACCGTGGTATTGACGAGAAAATCCTCCGCGTGTTCCTTTTCGCGGGCAAAAACTGCCGGGAAATTTCCGGTCGGAAACCGCGTCAAATCCATATTGATATAGGTGAACTTGCCGTCGTCATAGACGCGGCTTGGAATCAGCCAGGACTTCTTGGCACGCGTCGCATAGTCGTAGTCGTAGTAATAACGCCGATCCTTCAAAATCTTGGCGTTCAACAACGGGCCTTTCTTCGATGTATCCGCGTCTTCGACATTATTGAAGCTTGTATCCTTCGGATAGGTGAACACGACCTTGTATTGAACGCCAGCCTGCTTTGCCTGCTCGAGGCGCTGCCAGTCTGTTGCAACCACCTTGAGTTCAAGAATGTAAGAATGCGTTGCCGTACGAATCATCATGTTCGTATCGACGTCGACATTCTTGGGCTTGAGATAAAAGACATTCTCGCGACGCGTCAGCTCCCAGCCGCCAGTAAAGCCTGTGCTGTAATCCAGGATCTTTTCGTTCGGGCTTAGCTCGACCTGAGTGGTAATCCCGAGACCGGTGCGTACCTGGTAGATGCGGTCCGGGGCATACTCATACTCCTGAACCACTTGAGCGGCAGCCGAGAAAGCGCATATTGCAAGTGGCAGTGCTGAAAATAACGCAGCACTGTACCGATTAAAAAGTTTCATCGACCACTCGCTCCATTGACATTGTTCTGCATCCCTTGGGGTTGAATCGCGGGCTGCGCCGCAGGCTGAGCTGCCGGCTGCATTTGATCGGGAAACGCGGGCTGCACCTGCTGTTGAGGCACGCCACCCTGCGGAAGTGCTCCCTGCTGCAACGGGACGCCTGCCTGCTGAACTGCACCAGAGGCGTTTGCCGCGCTAGGATCGATCATGCCAGTACCAGCCTGCTGTGCCGCTGGCTGAGGCTGAGGGTTGATCCCGCCGCCACCGGCAGGAGTAGCTGGCAACGAGGAGTAGTCGTTGTCTACCCGATAATCAGTTACTCGGAAGCCTAGAGGATTTTCGACTCGCAGGCTGTCATTCATCTCCAGATTATCTTGGTAGACAAATCCCATCGTCGCGATCTTGTTGTCAAGCAACGTAGAGACCGTCGAATTTTTGTCGTACACGGTCCGTTGAAAACGTACGGTCGCCCCTTTGTAGGGCTGTCCTTTTCCGCCAATCAACGTAATACTCAAAATATTGATGCGGATGGCACGCAGCTTTCCGTACGTATTCAAGGGCCGTAGCGGATTGTTCGCGGAGTGCAGCGCCCGATACTCATTGACAACGTTCGTGGCACCCATTGCCGACACAGTATTCCAGTCGCGCTGACCGATGATGGTAAGATCGAATGATTCGCGGGCAATAATGAACCGGGCAATATTGCTACGTGCTAACGCCTCACTGGTACTGATCGTCCGCCCACCAAAATTCGCCTCGAGTTTTGCAATCGTGCTGGTTCCCGAATAGGCGTCAGCCATCACCAGGTACGGCACCTTTTCCTTCAGCGGCAACATGTAGTAGTAGCCGCCCGCCGTCAGGACGGTGACCAGCATCGATAGGGTCGCCACCATCCATGCGCGCTTTTCGCTGCGGCGCGCGAGGTCGGCGATGCTGACCTCGTAGTTCATCGCTTTCTGGACGGCCGCACCCACTTGGGCAGATCCGTCCTTTTCACTGACCTTCTTACGCAACATGTCTAGATCCGTCACCGTAGGGCCTTGTCAGGCCTGAAACTATCGCCGCGACGAGCGCGGGCACATGGGAGGCTTGAACAGATTCATCGACCGAATGCTGAGAGCATCGAATCAGCAGTTCGGTTCTTAGAGCTTGGCTCCAGACGATACCGGCACCGGCTGTACCAGCAACTTGTTGGCGGAGACCGAAACCGACACACCTTGTGCCGCGTACACCGCGCTCAGCTCGGTGGCGGCTTGCTGCACGCTGGTGGTGCTGATATTGGAAACCGGGGCGATCAAGGTGTAATCCGAAGGCAGGTTGTAGGACAGCTGCATGTTGGAATCCGCGGCCCACCGCTCCAGCATCGTCTTCAACGTGCCGTCCATCGGCGTAGCCTGATACGTGTAGGAGGTGTAAAGCGGAATTTCAGTGGGCGCCTCGTCGAAGTGATTGACGTGCTTCCAACGTCCACCAAAATCGGGAGCTGGCTTGGTTGCGCAGGCGCCTACCAACGCAGCGACCACCAAGACCAGTGACAGCTTGGACACATACATCGGATTCACTCTGACTTCTCCAACTCATGAGATTTCGGGCTTAAGACGGACAGCACAACGGCCCCGCTCACCTTCGGGTGACGGAGGGAATCTGCCTCTAATGACTCGCTCAAGCGCATGCTGCCACCTGGGCCAGCCGGAAGAGGCCGGTCAGCGACACGTGCACGCGCGATCGATAAAAATGAATACGCCGAAGAACCATCCATAGCCTTACTCCTGTACGACCCCGTCCGGCGCCGCCCCCTTAACAAAAAATCAACAATGCGCGAATTCTGGGTCACTTTGCCCTTAACGCACACATGAGTCAAGAATTACCGGCGCACCCTCGCGGCAATTATGAGACGACGGTCACAACTTGATAGACAGCGTTTTCACGTCGGTCTTGGGCAACAAACGCGCGGTGAAATAGCGATCTTCGTAGTAGCGGATCTTGTCGCATTGCACCGGGTGCGGGATGCCCTCGTACAGGAAGACTTCTTTCTCATTGCCCATTGCCTTGAGCTCCTGTGGAAGCATCAGGGCCCGCCGCTCCTCGGAGACACTTCGGGTGGTCTCTCTGCCACGGGTAACGTTCTTCTTCTTGATGGTGGTGTAGCCCAACATCTCGGAGTAGTCGTTTGCGTCCTGTTGCTCGCGCGGCGCGTACAGGATCTGCAACGCATGGTTGGTGATGATCGTGCGCGACAGGTCCTTGCCGTAGGTCGCATCCAGCTGCGCCATGCTCTGAATGATGGGAAGCAGACGAAGGTTGTAGCCCGCCATATAGGCGACTGCAGTGGCGATGATGTCGACTTTGCCGATCGAGGTGAATTCGTCCATCAACAGCAGGCATTGGTACTTCAGCTCCGGATTGGACTTCGGCAGTTCGCGGGTGTTGAGGTTGATGATCTGGCTGAAGAGCAGGTTGATGATGAGCCGGCTTTCGGCCAGCTTGTTGGGCTGGATGCCAATGTAGATCGTCATCTTCTTCTTGCGCAGATCGGTGAGCAGGAAATCGTCCGCGCTGGTTGCCGCATCCAGGACCGGGTTGATCCATGCGTTGAGTGGCTCTTTCAGGGTACCCATGATGGACGCAAAGGTCTCATCGGCCTGGGAGAGCATATTGGCGAATGCCGAGCGCGCATTGCCGCTGAGGAATCTGCGCTCGGACAGCGACTTGAGGTACTTCTTGAGGTCTGTGCCGTCCCCGGACGACAGGCGGTAGATGCCGCCAAGCGTAGGAGCCCCTGCCCCGCCCGGAAAGCCGAGCGACAGCTCTTCGTCCTGGTTTTCGAACAGATACAGGGCGAACGCCATGAAGGCATTACGCGCCTGACTGACCCAGAATTTCTGGTCGTCCGACCCGTCCGGATACAGCATCGCGGCGATGCTCATCAGATCAGACACACGGAAGGCCGGATCGCTGGAAACGTAAGTCAGCGGATTCCAGCGATGTGTACGGCGATCCTCGGCGAAGGGATTGAAAAGGAACACCTCATGCCCCTGACTGGCGCGCCAGCCACTGGTGAGGTCGAAGTTCTCCTGCTTGATGTCCAGAACCACTACCGATTCCTGATACTCAAGCAGGTTGGGAATGACCACGCCCACGCCCTTGCCGGAGCGCGTCGGCGCGGCGAGGATCACGAACTGCTGCCCGCTCAGCCGCACGAGTTTGCCGTTGAACTTGCCCACGACAATGCCGTTGCCGCTCGGCTTGAACAAACCGTGCTTGGAAAGGTCTGCAGCTCCGGCAAAGCGCGCATCGCCATGCAACGCCCGCGTCTTCGGCTTGACCAGGAGCACGACCATGATGGCCCAGACGATCCCGGTCAGACCAAAACCGAGAATGCCGGACATCTTGATCTTGGTTGCGTAAGGCGCCACTTCCGGCAGGCCCAGCGCCTTGACGTAGCGATAGTAGGTGTCCCACGCGTACAGCCCGGTATCGAGCCGCAACAGCAGAAGCGTCAGATATCCGGACAGGACGTATCCAACGAGCAATGTCACCACGGTGGCGATTGCAATTATTTTGGCTTTGGACACGCGCCCCTACTCCTTGGCTTACTTCTGAACGGCACTTAGCGACGGACGACGGGCTTGTGATCGACCAGATCCGACTTGCGTCCACCACTCTCGCTCTCGACGAGCGAGTCAATCCAGACTCTGGCTTGATCCAGGGAAAGATCCGGCGTGATCCGAGTTCCGGCATCCGTCACGATGGCATAGGCCACCACGGCGTCGGGTGCATAGGTGTCTTCCCGGGTGATTGCCACGACACGGTACCCGCCCCTGGTCAGCACGGTGTGCTGATACTCGTCCATCGCCAGCCTTCCTTTTCGTCAGCGCGGAGGCGATGCTAAAGCAAGACGTGTGATGGAGAAAGCGGTTTCGGCGAAGCCGGCACAACCGCGCGCGCATTCGAGCCAGGCGAGGATCGGGATGGATCAGCGCCGGTGGAATTCCGTTGGCGCCTGATGTGCTTCCAGAGCCACACGCGCGCCTGGCAGTAAAAAGCCTGCGCCGCTTCGTAGATGCGGCGACCAGCGCCGCGACGAAATGGCACGCCGTGCAGAGGCCGCGGCTTGACACCAGGAATCTCGCACGCAGGGACCGCCCAGGCCGCCCGGCCTGCCAGGACACCGCTCCGCCGCAGCGACGCCGGACCATTGCACGCAATTCGTCCAGCACGCCTGGGCGATGCATAGAGGCAAGTGATCGATCGTCGAAAACCAAATAAGCAACGCGCGGAAGCTGCAAGAGCTGATGCGCATGTCACTTGGGGATCCGTGGCAGCAGTGCCTGCCGATGTTGAAGCCACTCAAGTCGCCGTGCCGCCTGGACTTGGAGTGGTGGGCGGTACAGGGTTCGAACCTGTGACCCCTACCATGTCAAGGTAGTGCTCTACCGCTGAGCTAACCGCCCGTTTCCTGCGTCAGCATTGCGCTGTGCAGGGCGCGCATTCTAGCGCAGGGTTTGGATCACCACAAGCCCTCCCTGCGCTCGAACTTCTGCGCTGTCGCTCTGCCCTATGCCCTATGCCCTATGCCAGGCTGGCAGCTTTCAGTTTCTGGATCTGGTCGCGGATCTGCGCAGCCGCCTCGAACTCCAGGGCCTTGGCATGCTGGTACATCTGCTGCTCCAGGCTCTTGAGTTTGCCGGCGATCTGGGCAGGCCCCATCGCGCGGTAATCGGGCATTTCCTCCGCCACCTGGCGCGACTTCGAACGTCCCTTGCCGGCCTTCTTCTCGGCGGCATCCTCGCGCGCACCTTCCATGATGTCGGAGATCGGACGCGCCACCGACTTGGGGGTGATGCCATGCTCCAGGTTGTACTCGACCTGCTTCTCGCGGCGGCGGTCGGTCTCATCGATTGCCGCCTGCATCGAACGCGTCATCTTGTCGGCATATAGAATGGCCTTGCCGCGCAGGTTGCGCGCGGCGCGACCGATGGTCTGAATCAGCGAGCCGGTGGAGCGCAGGAAGCCTTCCTTGTCCGCATCCAGGATCGCCACCAGCGACACTTCCGGCATATCCAGGCCTTCTCGCAGGAGATTGATGCCGACCAGCACATCGAACTTGCCCAGGCGCAGGTCGCGGATGATCTCCACGCGCTCCACTGTGTCGATATCCGAATGCAGATAGCGCACGCGAATGCCGTGCTCGCCGAGGTACTCGGTGAGGTTCTCGGACATGCGCTTGGTCAGCGTCGTCACCAACACGCGATCACCGAGCTTGATGCGCTCGTGGATTTCGGACATCAGGTCGTCCACCTGCGTTCCGACCGGGCGGATCTCGACCACCGGATCGATCAGGCCGGTCGGGCGCACCACCAGCTCGGTGATCTCGCCCGCGGACTCGCGCAGCTCGTAGGGACCCGGTGTGGCCGAGACATAGATGCTGCGTGGCGAACGCGCCTCCCATTCCTCGAAACGCAGCGGCCGGTTGTCCAGTGCCGACGGCAGGCGGAAGCCGAATTCCACCAGCGTCTCCTTGCGCGAGCGATCGCCCTTGTACATCGCGCCAATCTGCGGAATGGTCACGTGCGACTCGTCGATGACCAGCAACGCGTCCGGCGGCAGGTAGTCGAACAACGTCGGCGGCGGCTCGCCAGGCGCTTTGCCGGTGAGATGCCGCGAGTAGTTCTCGATACCGTTGCAGAAGCCGACTTCGGCCATCATTTCCAGATCGAACTGGGTGCGCTGCGCCAGCCGCTGTGCTTCGACCAGCTTGTTCTGCGAATACAGCTGCTCCAACCGCTCCTTCAACTCGTCCTTGATCGTATCCACCGCACTCAGCGTGCGCTCGCGCGTGGTCGCGTAATGGGTCTTGGGATACACGGTGTAGCGCTGCAGCTTGCGCAGCGTTTCGCCGGTCAACGGATCGAACAGGGTCAGCTGCTCGATGTCGCCATCGAACAACTCGATACGCAACGCCTCGGTGTCGGATTCTGCCGGGAACACGTCCAGCACTTCGCCACGCACGCGGAACGCGCCACGGGTCAGCTCGAATTCGTTGCGGGTGTACTGCAGATCGGTGAGATGGCGGATCAACTGCCGCTGGTCGATGTGCTCGCCCACCGACAGGATCAAGCGCAGTGACAGATAGTCTTCCGGCGCGCCCAGGCCGTAGATCGCCGACACCGTGGCCACCACCAGCGAATCACGACGCGACAGCAAGGTCTTGGTCGCCGACAGACGCATCTGCTCAATGTGCTCGTTGATCGAACTGTCCTTCTCGATGAAGGTGTCCGACGACGGCACATAGGCCTCGGGCTGGTAGTAATCGTAGTAGCTGACGAAGTACTCCACCGCGTTGTGCGGAAAAAACGACTTGAACTCACCGTACAGCTGCGCCGCCAGCGTCTTGTTCGGCGCCATCACCAGCGTTGGCTTCTGCACCTGCTGAATCACATTGGCAATGGTGTAGGTCTTGCCGGAGCCGGTCACACCCAACAAGGTCTGCTTGACCAGGCCGGCCTCGAAGCTGGCCACCAGCTTGTCGATGGCGGCAGGCTGATCGCCAGCTGGGGAGTACGGGGATACGAGCTGAAAACGGTCGGTCATGGAGCGGGTCTCGGGGGAGGACTGCACGAACGGCGGAGGCCACCTTCGGTAAAAGTCTGACCCGTCATCACGTGAGAGCCGACCTTACCTGAGCCATAGACGCCGTAGAGACTGCTTGTTCCGAGCCAGGGAGCAGGACGGTGAAAGCAGTGACTCGTTCGTGCGAAAAAGGGTACACGGCACTACAGCTAGTGATCGTGATGGCGATCATCGGGATCGTGGCAGCCATCGGCCTGCCCAGCTTCAACGCTTTGATCGAGTGGCAGCGAGCACAGGCAAGGGTTCACTTACTCACCGCACATCTGGCGATGGCCAGAAGCCTGGCTGTCACGCATCGCTTGCCGGTCAGCATCTGCCCGTCTGGTGATGGGGCAAATTGTCGATCTGGAAGGGACTGGAGCCAGGGTTGGATCCTTTTTAAGGATCCGCTGCGCACTGGCCAGCCTGCAGATACGGACTCGGTCCTGCAGGTTGAGCAGTACGCTGCGAGCGACAACATCAGTATCACTGGAACGACCGGCCGATCGCTTGTCCGATTTCTTCCGAACGGCCGCAACAGCGGCACCAACATCACGATCAGCCTCTGCACGCGTGCGCAGCGTCTGGCAGATGTCATTGTCAACAACTCAGGGCGAACGCGGTCTGTTCGCTACAGGCAACCAACCACATGCCCCGCACGGTGAGCTACGGCCAAAACGAAGAGGCCGCGACTAGTCGCGGCCTCTTCAACATCTTGGCGCCCGAAGTTGGACTCGAACCAACGACCCCCTGATTAACAGTCAAGTGCTCTAACCGGCTGAGCTATTCGGGCGGGGTCGGCATTGTAGCAAGATTTCGGGGCATTGCAACAGCCATCACCATCCCTAGAAACACACCCTCACCAACAGTCCGACAAGGCTCCCCTAGAGTTGGTCTTGCGGCTGGCCTGGTCGATGCTTAGAGTGCCGCACTTGTCGGCTGACTGGATGTTGGCGGGGGTCGCAGTGATCACAAAGGTGGACTGAGTCACCTGTGGCGATGGAAGGTTATACGCATTGGTCCCACCCTCCCGCGGCGAAAAATTCTTGGGCAGCGTAAAGCCTACATAGGTGTTCTGCACCGTGTGATACCGCTCAGCCAACTGCGCATACTCGACAAGATCTGCCTTGGCCTGCGCACGGCGAGACTTGCGCACGTATTCCGAGTAGCTGGGATAGGCGATCGCAGCCAAAATCGCCACGACAGCAACAACAATCATCAGCTCGATCAGGGTGAAGCCTCGCGAAGCCAACCGTGGAGCGAACCCATTGCATGCACTCGATACTCTGACCAAATATCTCATTGCACCTGCCTCCAGGATTGGCGCCCACATGGATAGGGAACATACATCGGTTCGGCACCGGCAACGCTTACCACCATCCAACAGGAACTTCCACCTGGCGGCAGCGCTCCACCAGACTCTGCCGGCGTCAGTCGTGGAACGGCGGATACACCCACATCCTTCACCGGCGTAGTTCCCTGAGTTGTCAGCGACGTCGCTGCAGTCCCCGACGCGAACGACGACCCTGTCGGCGAGCTACGGCGAGCCACGTCGAGTGCGGCTCCACCAGTCTTAGTGTTCAGCCCAAACAGCCAATTGCTCCCCTGAGCAGCACAGCCCACGCTGTTCGGATTGGGGACATAGGTCGGGATGAAAACAATGCCCGACGCGACGCTCGGATTTCCGACCATACGCTCCCCGGCCGGCAAGTCGACATACCAGCCACGCCCCCCTGCTGGGCTCGCTCCCAACACCAGACTCCGCGTGCCGCCAGAACTGGAGATTGTATTAGCCTGCAGGTTGGTGCGCGTCAACGCACTCGTAATTGCTCCAGAGGAAACGTCATTGACGCCATACAACGACTGGATAGCAGTATCAAATGGATCGTTTACAAATGAGAAGCTTCCAGTTCCAAAGAAAAGCATGACACCGCTGTTATCACCAGCGGTAGCAACGAGTCCACCGGTAATCGGTTGACGATAGGTAGAGCCGTTCTCGGTTGAAGTACGGCTTGTGAAAAGCGGCACGGAAACAGATGTCACCGTGCTACGAAGATCAAACTTCCAAACGGCCCCTTTTTGATCGGCTGCGTAAACAGTGTCCGCGTATCCATCACGAACCCGATCAGCTTGGTTGGCACCGCCCCAGCGATCAACAACAACGATGTTGCCAAGACCGTTGCTTCCGGCGCCCCCCCCACCGCTCTCCGTCGCTTCGATCATAGTAATAGCGGGTGCGCCTGCCTTGATATCAACAACAAAGAGAACGGCCTTTCCACTGGCGCTGTTATAGCCATTTCCAAAAATCGCTTTCCATGTCACAACGCCAGATGCGTTAGCAACTGGAACGATAACAGGCTTGCCAAGCACATAGCCTATATTATTACGAACTGCCGCAGAGAGTGTGCTATCGAGATCGCTGATCTCCCAAAGGCGACTGCTGGTCGAAATACTTGTCGGCGTCGTAACGTCCATTGCAAAAACGCTGCGTCCACCCGCACCCGCAGTCCCTACAAGAGCTGTCTTCCAGGATCCACCATAGTAAGCATCCGATACGGTCAGCGGACCATCAACATAGTAACGATGATTAAATTCCTGATCGCTTTGATCAAGTGGATCGTAGGGAAGCAGCAAGTTACCCATATGACCGATCGCCGTTGAAGGAATGTAAGCAAATCGCTCCGTGCCCCCATTGGAATTCATCACACCGCTTGCATTCATTCCTCCATCGAAGCCATGCAACATGCCATCGTTGGCTCCAACATAAACCATATAATTTCTATTTGCTTTCTTTGAATCCAAGTAAGCGCCGTACGTGCTTCCCGGCACTCCCGACAGACTACGATAACCATAGTCGTCCAATGGAGAGCTGATGACAGGCGTCGAATTGACGATATCGCCAAGCACAGTGGTTCGATCGCGCAAGCGACCACCGCTGCGGACTTCCCCAGACGCATCTCCACGCAAGTACGCGGTAGCGGTAGCTGCGGTCGCCCCCAGCGCGGAAAGGTCCGACTCAGCGCACAGCGACATCCCTGGATACAGCGACGTCGATTTGTTGCAAAGATCCGCAAGAGAAACATTAGTCGCATTGAAGGCGCTAACTGATCCTGCCTTGCTGACCAAGACATTGCGCGCCGCGGCAGACGGCATTCGTGAACTTGCCTCCCACGCTGCGGTGGTCACTGCGACCCGAGTCGTTGGATTGATAGAAACGGTATAGCCGGTAAGACGGCCAAACCAATCTGTGCCCTCATTGGCGATTTCGTAGTTGGGCACTACTGAGAACGAGCCAGCGCCGATGCGCGCACCGCTCTGTGCAAGCGTCCCCGAAGGAGACGAACCGGATGTCACCGAAGAGAGAACTCTCCGCATCGCAGCCGTAATTTCAGCCGGAGTCCTTGCGTTGATGTACTGACCGCGAGTGTTGGTTGCAGCGTGCCAGATGTCATCAACAGTGCTTCTTTCGTCATTTTCACGCGGCGGCCAATTCTGGTAAATCGCTGGAGTGGTATAAGCATCCTGCACCACATCCGGGTCAAATAAGTTCCCCCGCGCACCCAGTGTGATACCGTAAAAATTTACGTGCAGATTCTTCTGACAGTCCAATCTTACGTTGGCATTCGCGGTGTTGCAGGAACTTGGAACGGGCACCAGCCCAGAGGCCAAGTCAGGACGAATGGGAGATCCGCCATCGATGTTGTTGTAATATCTGGCAGCGATGTCACCCATGGTATTGTCATAGCTGTCGCTAAATGGAACTCCCATTCCGCCATCGCCAGCTGCGTTACTGACCTGCGGCCCATTCTGATTACTATAACCATCCGTAAAAAGCATCACGGCGTTCTTCTGGCAAGCCAGCTGGACTGGAGCGGCGCCGTCTGTACGCTGGAATTGGACTCCCGCAGCATTTACTGCCTGGCGATTTGGCGTACCGCCGCTTGCAGGCAATGCAAGGATCGAATTGTAAAGCGCGGTTTTCTCGCTTGCCGTTGCCATATTTCGCATTGGCAACCGGTCCGTAATGGCGTCATAGCTGGCGTACTGATTGATGCGAAAGAATCCTACCCGCATATTATTGACGTCAGCCAACGACCTGGTCATACCCGCGATAATTGCCCTATTGCGATTACCGTAGAAAGAAAACCAATTTGCGAAGTTTTGCAAGGCAACGGTATTAGTGGTACCGATCGTGTACTTCCACATATCACAGCCCGTTCCGCATACATCTCGTACACGCTCACGCGGCACTGAGTCATACGCGGAGGCAGAGCCGGGAAGGACTGGCCGAGCATCATTATTACCCGTGTAAGGAACGAAAAATGTTGCAGGCCAAAACCTTATCAGCAGTGTCTGCGAACCACCACTCCAAGTGACATCAGTTGTCGTCGTTGTCTCAGCTCCGAAATAGAGATTATTGTTATTATCCCTGAAACGCTGCCTGTAACTTGTACCTCGGGGTAACACCATTCTGTTCTGAATTCGAAAACTACTATTGAAATCCTCACCCATGTAATTCGATGCCAACGCGATGGTTGCGGATTGCAGCGGATTAATACGGGTATTCATCGGATCGGCTTGAGGAAATGATGTGCCGTCATTATTGATCCATGGCTCGTATTTGACCGTCGGATCATAATATGTTGGATTGTAGGCAGCCGAGCGCGCGAAGCCCAGGCTATCCAACGGAGGAACACCCAGTCGATTCTCGTCGATACGGACACCAGGAAGCACGTGGTTGTAACCACATCCAACGCTTCTTGTATCTTCCGTATTGAGTACCCCAGGGCTTGAGAAAAACGTATATTGCGCAGTACTCCAGCAGCCTTGGCCATCCTGCCCTGGAAACTGGGTTTGAAAGGTCATCGACCCCGAATCGTCAACAGCCATGATGAACGCGGGCGGCGTCTGCACTTGATTATTCATTGGCGCCTGGGCCAGAACACCCTGGCCCTGCGCGGCGATTAACGCATAGATAAAGCACCCCAGGCCAACGGCACCGGCGGCTGCAGAAGCAAGAATTACTTTCGTTCTATGAGATTTCATATGCTTCTCTTCAAAGCTTGAAGATAGTGTCTACGGCTGCTTCGGAGCTGGCGTTGCTCACGTCGTCAGCAGCGACGCCGGTAATCTGGAAAACAGGAGATGCGGGATCTACAGGCTGCCCCATGCCGATGTTTGCCTCTCCCTGAATACATTGATCGATCTGGCGGACATTGACCGCGCGAGCCGAGGTCTGTGCCTGCGCCCACTGTATCGGGTCAAAACCATCGTCGCAGACACGATTGATATCTCCGGCAGCAACTGAACTCGTGGTACCGGCTGGCGCAGTTGTTCGATTGGAAATATTTTCAACTGAATTCTCGGCATTTCTGACGATGCCCTCGGCCTCCTCGAAAGCAAGGTTTACAGCGCGATAATTGGCTGCCATTTTCTCTTGCATTCCAGAAACCTGGATTCCTGCAATGCCGATCAGCGCAAGCAGCACCAACATGATCAGCGCCACATATAAGACTGCACCGCGCTGACGAGTCATTGCCGGATAGTTAATCGCACGATTTCGAGCGAGACGTTTTATCTGCATTATCAGTTACCGAAAAGGCGATTGCGGAGGGCAATGGACAACTCGTAACTGGCACGATAACGTCCATCGTTGTTTGTCGGCGGAACGATCGTGACACCTAGCACGCCCAGTCGATTCGCCTCAACTTGAGTACCTGCAGCTGCTGCCGTCGGACTGCGAGCAAGGATACCGACCTGCACTTGCCCAACGCGACGCCACTGGTTGGCGGCCACCGAATCGGCTCCGGTAGCAACTCCACTAGCCACACGTTGCTCGGTAATATTACCGACAGGCGGAGTTTGGGTCGCGATCGCCGGCGTCGTATCCAATCCATACAGGAATTGTAGGCTTTCTATTCCTTCAACCAACTCCTCGCTGACATATACACCGTTGCTACCCGCGCGAGCGCGCCTTAGCGCGGGCTCTCCGGTATCGGGACTGTTGGCAACGTAATACACCAAGGACTCGGCGCGATAAACCATCGTCTGACCGGTGGGCTGCACAACATAACGCCCGGAAAGATTGACACCACTGGCAGTTACGGACCCTGCAGTTGTGGTACCAGCAAATACATCCGCGTGGGCGCAATCCGCAATTCCAAACAGCGTGGGAGCCGCCACTCCATCGTCGGTCAGGCGTGCCCAACGTGTTGCATTCATCGTCAAGGTGCTGTTGGACCCAGCTGCAGCGATCCCTGTCGCAGGTACGCCTTCGGCAGAAAGATAACGCAATACAATGATGTCGCTGCCCGGCCTCGGCGCGGGGTTTAAGTTCTGAATGGACGCTGGCAGGCCAACTATCGAATTCGCACTGCCACCGATCGTTATTTGATCTTTCGGAGCTGTTCCCGGTGCTTCATAGCCTTGAATTGATACCGAGAAATCCAGAGGACTCCCGCTTCCTGTTGTCGCAGAAAGATTGACCCTGGGATCTCCTTCCCCCTTGACGAATTGCGCTTGATCGTTGACGCACCCAAAGTGGCCCGCCATTCGAATGTCTCGAGCCAGATAGTCAAGCGCAAAACGTCCATTCTCCTGCGCTCGCGAAGCACCTTCGGATAGTTGGGCGGCCGTGCGTGAAGCTGAAAATACTTGGATTACCCCTAATAAAAGCACTAACCCGATCACTAACGCAATCATTAGCTCGATCAATGAAAGGCCAGACATTCGCGAACGCAATTTCATTCCCTTAGATCTCCGTGCGTAACGCAAAGCTGGTCACTGCCTCAGGGTTTTCCTTGTCCCAGCGCTGATCGCCCCAACTGATCGCCACAGTGGCGACCCCATTAACATAGGTAACTGTAGCAGCAGCCTTATCTCCGAGTGCCTTGGCTACCTGACATTGCCATCTTGTTATGTTCTGGCTTACCGATACGGTTTCGCCTGTCGGATATTCACACGCGCCAGTCGCCGTCACGGCCCCAGCAGCGAATGTGGCGGCGGTGTATTGGCCGACCTGATAACGATTGGATCGCATCTGATCGATGAGGTCGTAGGCCAGATTGGTTGCTTGTGTGCGATAGTTAGCGCTTTGGACGAATCGCACATTCATGGTCTGCAGCAGCGCGAATCCAAGCAAGCCAACTGCAAGCACAAGAATGGCAATCAGCACTTCGATTAGGGTGAAGCCTGCTGTAGAACGGCGATGAAAAGAACGGTCTCGGTTCATGTGCACGCCTCTTTTTTGCTGCGGATCTGCCCGGACGCATTGACTGTTAAAGAGCGCTTCAACGGTTGCCCGCCACACTGATCGGGTTGCAACGTGACCTGTTGATCGGCAGCAGCACGGCGTCGTCCCCGCGCATCGAACGCGATGACCGTCCCTGTCGTTGGCCCCTGAACGACCAGCCTTGGATTTCCCAGCGAGTAACGGAGCACGGTTTCGCCTGAGTCATAACTCCCGTTTCCGTTTGCGTCGCTCCAGGCCATCACCCCTGCACTCCAGCTCCCGTTGCAGGCCGTTCCGTTCGCACTGCCACAGATGCCGCTGCCTTGGCCGTTCCGGATGGCTTCGCTTCTGGAAAGCGTGAGCAATGCCATCATTTCGTTATTCGACGCGGCCACCCGATTTGAGCGTAATACGCCTTGGAAACTCGGATACGCGATCGCTGCGGTGATGGCTAGCACCGCAACAGTCACCATGAGTTCGATCAATGTGAATCCGCGCATACGGACGACGGACATCAAGACGCTCCCCAGCGTTGTTGCTGGAGAGCATGAACCTTGACGCACCACCGGACAAGCACTGGACCGACAGGCGGACTGACTGGACCGACAAGCGTCATGCCGCCCCTTGCCGGTACCGTCCTAGGCGACTAAGTCACCACCCGATAACAGGGCCGGTAATCCCCTGAGATCTTCATCCGGCGCTGCTCGACAAAGCCGCGCAACAGCTCGTCCAGGGCCTGCATGATGTCTGGGTCGCCGTGAATCTCGAAGGGGCCAGATTCCTCGATGCGGCGCATGCCGTCTTCCTTGACGTTGCCGGCGACGATGCCGGAAAAGGCGCGGCGCAGATCGGCGGCCAACGCGGGAGCCGGGCGGCCGTGGTGCAGGTCCAGGGCGGCCATGGCCTCGTGGCTGGGTTCGAACGGCTGCTGGTACTCGAGCGGGATGTGCACGGACCAGTTGAAGTAGTACGAGTCCTTGTGATCCTTGCGGTGCGCACGTACCGTGTGGATGCCTTCGGCCATGCGACGCGCCACGGCGACCGGGTCGCCGACGATGATCTCGTAGCGGGAAGCGACAGCTTCGCCTAGGGTGAGCCGGATGAAGCGGTCGATCTGCTCGAAATACGGCGCGGCAATGGTCGGGCCGGTCAGGATCAGCGGGAACGGCAGGTCGGCGTTCTCCTCGCGCAGCAGGATGCCGAGCAGGTAGAGGATTTCTTCTGCCGTGCCGACGCCGCCCGGAAACACAAGGATGCCGTGACCGATGCGGACGAAGGCCTCCAGGCGCTTTTCGATATCCGGCATGATTACCAGGTGGTTGACGATCGGGTTCGGCGACTCGGCGGCGATGATGCCCGGCTCTGTCACACCGATGTAGCGCGTGTGATGCTTGCGCTGCTTGGCGTGTGCAATGGTGGCTCCCTTCATCGGGCCCTTCATGGCGCCCGGGCCGCAGCCGGTGCAGATGTCCAGGCCGCGCAGGCCCAGTTCGTAGCCCACCTGCTTGGTATAGAGGTATTCGTCGCGCGAGATGGAATGGCCGCCCCAGCATACGACCAGGTTCGGGTCCGACGGCTGCAGGATGCGCGCGTTGCGCAGCTGCCCGAACACTGCATTGGTGATGCCTTCGCTGGTATCCAGATCCCCGCGCTGGGCTTCGAGCTCGATCGCCATGTAGGCCAGGTCGCGCACCACGGCGAACAGCAGCTCGGCCACACCCCGGATGATCTCGCCATCGACGAAGGCCATTGCCGGTGCGTTGCTCAGATCGATGCGGATGCCGCGATCCTGCTGGTTCACCTGGATATCGAAATCCGGATACAGGTCGCGCGCGGCGCGCGGGTCGTCCGACGCGCTACCACTGGTGAGCACGGCCAGCGCACACCGGCGCAACAGCTCGTGCATGCCGCCGCTGGAGGCGTCGCGCAGACGCGCCACTTCCGCCTTGGACAACACATCCAGGCCACCGCGCGGATAGATCCGCGCATCCACCACCGGCAGCGCCCGTGCTGCCGTACTGCTGAGTTCCATAGCTTGCTCCTGTCGTATCTCAGAACTTTAGCGTACTCACCCGCACAAAAGAAAACGGCCGGGAGAACCCGGCCGTTTTTGCAAGCTTCGACACGCTAGCCAGCTTTAGAACTGGTAGCGGAAGCCCAGCTGCAGCGCCCAGCGGGAGATGCCGCGATCGTCGTAGACCGTGGACTGGTCCGGGGTATTGAAGCGGTACACGTACTTGCCGCTGGCCGCATCGACACCACCGTATTCCACCACACCACGCATGCCCGGGAAGCCGTACTCTTCGACACGGCCCCACTTCTTGTTCAGCAGGTTGCCGACGTTCATGACGTCAAGCCAGAGAGAGGCCTTGTTGTCCTTGAAGAAGCCGGGGATCTCCTGCTCGATGTGCAGGTCGAACTGGTTGATCCAGGAGTTGCGCGCGCCGTTGCGCTCGGCCACCTGACCACGGCGGGCAGCCAGATACTCGTTGCCTTCGATGTAGTTCCAGAACGCCTGTTCTTCTCGAGCGGTACCGAACAGCACATCGCCGCGGCCGGCCGGGATATACAACAGGTCGTTCAGGCGGCCGTCGCCATTGGCGTCGTTGTCGAACGCATAGCTATACGGGCGACCATTGCGACCTTGGTAGATCAGGCCCAACTTGGTCTCGTAGTCGCCGAAGAACGCATGCTTCCAGTTCAACGTGCCGAGGATGCTGTTCTTCACTTCGTACGCAGCGGTCGAGGCAACATTTTCGTTGGCCTGGAAGACCGCATTGTTGCCCAGCTGCGAACCCGAGGTCGAACTGGTCAGGCCGCTGACTTCGTCGGCGTCGGTGTAGGTGTAGTACAAGCCCCACGACCAGTCGCCGCCATTGAAGGGTTTGTTCAGGCCGACGGTGAAGCTCTCGCTGCCGCCCTTATCGGTTGGGCGCGCGATGATCGCATCGTTGAAGCGCCCATCACGCGAGCCGCGCGCATCGACCACCGAGGCGGTGCCGCGCACACAAGCCGCCGGAGCGCCGGCACCGGTCGGGTTACGGCCGTCGTCCAACCAGCAGGCCGGATTCAAGCCTGCAGTATTCCAGTACAGGTTACGACCATCCTGACCCACGCGGCTGGTATTGCCCAGATTGAGCTGCTGGTAGTAGATCGCCTCGTTGACCTTGGTCACCACCGCCTCGGCAGATGCCACGATGCCGTACCAGGGCAGCTCGGTATCGAATGCCAGGTTGGCCTTCCATACCGACGGCTGACCCAGCTTGCTGTCGACGAAATCGACGGACTGCGTAGCGCCATTCAACGAACCATTACCGATCGGCTGGTTATTGATGTCAGGCGTGAAACGAATGCCATTGGTGTTCACCAGTGTCTGGCTGGAGAAGTTGTAATCGGTGTACGCCAGGCCGGTGTTGGAGTACGGGTTGGACAACCACACGGTTGCCGCGGCACCCTGGAACAGACCCACGCCGCCACGCAGCTGGGTCGGGCGGTCGCTGTCGAAGGTGTAGTTGAAACCGAAGCGCGGCTCAAACAGGCCGTTGCCGTCGATGGTCTGGTCGTTGCGGAAACCGAACAGCGTCGAGGCGGTTGCGTTGTAGGCCGGGCTGTTCTTGACCATCGGTTCGTCGTAACGCACACCGAACGTCAGCGTCAGGTTGTTGTTGACGGCCCAGGTGTCCTGCAGGAAGACGCCGACATTGCGCATGCCCCAGTCTGCGGCGATGTCGTCGATGTTTCCGCTGTTGGACCGCGAATAACGATAGTTCAGCGGGCGATTGGCGGCGTAGTCGGCAATCGAGTTGAACGTGTAGGAACCGAAGACGCGCTGGCCGAACAGGTTGAACAGATCGTTGTCTTCGTAGTCGAAGCCGAACTTGACGGTGTGGTCGTTCAAGAACAACGTGCCGGCAAAGAAGGCATTCCAGGTTTCGGTTCGCAGTTCGTTGGCCTGGGTGCTCTGCTCGGTGCCCAGGTTGACGGTGTTGTTACCGATGCGCACAGCAACGGCCGGCAGCTGCGATGCAGCAGTACGCACGGCCGAGTAGTCGCGGTAAGACACCTTGGCTTCGGTCGAGAAGGTGTCGGTCCAATCGCTGAACAACTGGGCCGTATAGGTCTTGAGGCTGAAGTCGCGCACGTAGTGATACGAATTCAGCGACAGCGCCTGATTGCCGAAACCGTTGAGGTTGGCAGTGCTCTGCTCGCTCTCGCCATAACGGAACGAGGCGCGATGCTTGTCGGAGATGTTCCAGTCAAGCTTGAAGCCCTTTTCTTCCGAATCCGAATCGAGCGCTGGCAGCGCCAGGGTTCCCGGGTCAAACCCGTAGACGTTACGTGAGATGTCGATGATCCGATCGATGTCCGCCTGCGGGATCTGCACGATGTTGCTCGCGCCAGAACCGATCGGGCCGTAGCCGGAGGCTCCGGTGAACACGCCCTTGCCCTTGTACTTTTCGTAGTTGGCGAAGAAGAACAGCTTGTCCTTGATGACCGGGCCGCCCAGGGTCAGGCCGTAGGTGGTTTCGTTATCGAACAGCTGCGGGCGGATATCGTTCTGGTTCTTGCCCGACCAATCGTTCTCACGGTAGGTGCCGTACACCGAACCGTGGAACTCGTTGGTACCGGACTTGGTGACCGCATTGATCACGCCGCCGGTGGCGCCGGTGATGGTGACGTCGTAGTTGGCGACGTCGACGGAGATTTCGTCGATGACATCCATCGAGAACGGCTGGCGCGGCGTCGGCAAGCCGTTGGATTCCAGGCCGAACGCGTCGTTGGTGCTGATACCGTCGACACGGATCAGGTTGAAGCGCGGATTCTGGCCGCCCACGGAAATTTCATTACGCGCCTTGTCGGTCTGCGCCACGCGCGGATCCAGACGTACGTAGTCCTGCAGGTTGCGGTTGATCGACGGCAGCGATTCGATCTGCTCGCGGGTCACGTTGGTGCCGGTGCCCATCTTGTTGGCGCTGAACAGCGCCGAGCCGTAATCGCCACCGATGGCCTGTACCGCGCCCAGCGTGGTCACGTCACCGCCCAGGGATGCGTCGACGCTATTGACCTGATTGAGGTTCAGGTACACGCCCTCTTCCGTCTTCGTCCCTTCACCCGACTTGGTGATCGTGATGGTGTACGGCCCGCCCACACGCAGGCCGCGCGCGTTGTAGCGTCCACTGGCATCGGTGGTGGCGCGGCTGACGGTTCCCGATTCGACGTGGGTGATCGTCACTTCGGCATTCGGCACCGGCTGACCGCCGCTGCTGGTAACCAGGCCAGCGACGCCGGCAGAGGTGCTCTGAGCGAACACGGGGGCGGCGGCGAGCGCGGCAACAAGGCCAAGCGTCAGCTTGGACATGCGAAGACAACGGGGGTGGGTCATTTCGGTAGCCTCGATACAGGTTGGGCAGTGACAAAAAGGCGCAGTCAGCCCAACCGTTCCCGGGGGTGGGCTGCCGATGATCTGGGGTCCCTCGCCGCGCGGCGGTTGCTGCCGCAACGGTTAACAACAGATTAACACGCTAAGGCCTGATTGTGACGGCGGCGTGACAAAGTTCGCGCAGTGCAACATGAACTTCGCATGTGAAGGCGTAAACGCCAACTTGCGCAAAGTCGCGCGGCATCTGCGACCAGCGTCGCGCTATTGAGCCAATTGATCGAAAACAGGGCTCATTTGGCCCGAAAGCGCGGCAAGGGCTGTCGAAGGCCCTTGTTACAGAGGCATCCCGGCGCCGCCGGCGGCTTGCACCGCTACGCGTCAGTGGCGTGGCTTCAGATTCTCGCTAGGCAGTGTCACAGATCGCTCCACTCCCCTGCCCGCCTATCACCGACCGGCTCAGATCGACACCGGCAGCTTGAAATAAGTCCCCAGGCCATCCAGGAACATCTGCACCGAAATGGCCACCAGCAACATGCCCATCAGGCGCTCGATCGCGGTCAGTGCGCGATGACCGAGCAGTTTGTACAACAGCGGGGCCGAGGCCAGGATGGTGGATGCACCGATCCAGGCGATCATCAAGGCCAGGCTCCAATCCCACAGCCGGGTGGGTTCGTTGCTGCCCATCAGCATCACCGCCGCCATCCCGGACGGGCCGGCCACCAGCGGGATCGCCAGCGGCACGATGAAGGGCTCGCCATCGGGGATCTCGCCCATCAGGCCTTCCGGACGCGGGAAGATCATGCGGATACCGATCAGAAACAGCACGATGCCGCCGGCGATCGCCACCGACTCCTGGCGCAGGTGCATCAGCTCCAGCGCGTACTTGCCGCCCCACAGAAACGCCATCAGCACGCACAGGGCGATCAGCAACTCGCGCGCGAGCACGAAGCGCTGCCGCTTCGGTGGCAGCGGCTTGAGCACGCTGAGAAACACCGGGATGTTGCCCAGCGGGTCGAGGATCAGGAACAGCAGCAGCGCCGCCGAAAGAATGGTCATGCGGAAGGGCTCCAGATCGCACCGCGGTGCGAAGCACCTGCCATGGACAACAAGGTGACGCAGGCGGACGCATAGCGCGCGGGGTCCACCGCGTCGCTGTCTTCCTGATGGGTAAAGGCGCGCGCGCGCAAGGCGGTGCGCATCGGGCCGGGCTGCAGTCCGCTGATGCGGACCGGGCCGGCGACGGTTTCGTGATGCAGGCTGGCGAGCAGGCCACGCTGCGCATGCTGGGCAGCGCCATAGGCGCCCCAATAGGCCTGGCCAACGCGTGCAGGGTCGTCGACGACGAAGACCACCGCCGCATCGACCTGCCGCCGCAGCAGCGGCAGGCAGGCCTGGGTCAACCAAGCGCGCGCAGTGAGGTTGATATGGAGGTTGCGTGCAAAATCGGCAGGCGCCGCGAGTTCGGCCGGGGTCAAGCCGGCGAAATCGGCAGCGCAGTGCAGCAGGCCGTGCAGGCCGGCGAGCTCGGCCTGCAGCCGCTGCGCCAGCGCGGCGTAGTCCTCCGGCGTGGCGCCGGCCAGATCCAGCGGATACAGCGACGGCTCCGGCCCCAGCTTGGCAACTGCGTCATAGATGCGCTCCAGCGGGCGCAGCTTGCGACCGAGCAATACCACGGTCGCACCGGCGCATGCACACGCCTGCGCCGCAGCGCTCCCCAGGCCGCCGGCTGCACCGGTGATCAGCACCACGCGGCCGGCAAGCGCCGCCGCATCGGGCCGGGCCTGCGCCAGACTCACGGCTGATAGGCCTCGCTGACGATGCGCTTGAGCTCGCCGGCTTCGAACAGTTCCAGCGTGATGTCGCAACCGCCGATCAGCTCGCCGTGGATGAACAATTGCGGGAAGGTCGGCCAGTTGGAATAGCGTGGTAGATTGGCGCGCACTTCAGGCTCTTCGAGCACGTTGACCGTGCGCAGCTGGTCGGCGCCGGCAGCGACCAACGCCTGCACCGCGCGGCTGGAAAACCCGCACATCGGAAATTGCGGGGTACCTTTCATGAACAGCACGATCGGGTGTTGTTCGACTTCGGCCTGGATCCGTTCCATCACCGGCATTGGACTCTCCTGACTGGGAGCGGCAGGCCCGACCGCCGGGTCGGATAGACTTCCGCAAAGGCGCGCATTGTAAGCCTTCAGCGCGACCTGTCGCCGCACTCCCTTCGCTGCCCTTGCCATCATGCCGATCGAACACCTTGCATTGCCCTACTCCCGCGCTGCCCTGGAGCCGCATCTTTCCGCCGCCACATTGGAGGCGCACCACGGCATCTGTCACCGCAACGAGGTCGATCGGCTCAATGCGCGCATCGAAGGCAGCGAGTTCGCCGAGCTGACGCTGGAAGACATCATCGCGCAGGCGCAAGGCACGCTGTTCCATCTGGCCGCGCAGGTGTGGAACCACAATTTCTATTGGCAGTGCCTGCGCCCACGCGGCGGCGGCGAGCCACTGGGCCGGCTGGCCGACCGCATCGCCAAATCGTTCGGCGACTTCGTGCATTTCAAGCAGGAATTCAACCGCGTCGCCGTGGGCACCTTCGGCTCGGGCTGGGTGTGGCTGGTGCAGCGTCCGGATGGCGCACTGGCGGTCGTCGCCACGCCGAATGCGTCCACGCCGCTCACCGGGCCGGACACCCCGCTGCTCGCCTGCGACCTCTGGGAGCACGCCTATTACCTGGATTACCGGCAGGACCGCGCGCAATATCTGGACGCGTTCTGGAAGTTGATCAACTGGGAGTTCGTGGCCAGCCGGTTGGGCTAGCGGCCCGCGCCGTTGCAACGGCGCATTTGGAGGCACCGCGCACTGCTGTCCATCTTCGCCACGAATGCACATCAACCAGGCCACGGCAGCGCCACCGATGGTTCTGCGAATTACCCTTCGCTCAAACGCGCGAGCACCGGTTCCACCTGCGCATCACGCTGCAACGCGGTGCCTGCTTCGCTCAATGTCTGTGCAAGCGCCTGCGGCGTCTCGGCGCGCAGCGTGGCGTGGCCGACCTTGCGGCCCTCGCGCGCCTGCTTGCCGTAGTCGTGCCAATGCCCACCGGGCACCGCCAAAAATGCGGCAGCATCCGGCATCGCGCCCAGCCAGTTGAGCATGCAGGCATGCCCGCGCATCGCGGTGCTGCCGAGCGGCAAACCCAGCACCGCGCGCACATGATTTTCGAACTGCGAGGTTTCGGCACCTTCGATGGTCCAGTGCCCGGAGTTGTGCACGCGCGGCGCCATCTCGTTGGCGAGCAGCTGGCCATCGCGCACGAACAGTTCCAGCGCGAAGACGCCGACGTAGTCCAGGCGCTCGGCGATCGCGCGCGCATGCGCCTGTGCCGCAGCCTGCAACCCGGCATCCACACGCGCTGGCGCAAGACTGGCCGAGAGCACGCCGTCCACATGCCAGTTCTCGGTCAGCGGCCAGGCGCGCAATTCGCCGTCGCGCCCACGCACTGCCACCACGCTGACCTCGCGCTCGAACGGCACGAAGGCCTCCACGATCAGCCCGACCTTCTCCGCCTGCGCGCCGAGCGCGTCCCACGCGGCATCGGCATCGGCAAGCGCCTTGATGCGGAACTGGCCCTTGCCGTCGTAGCCGAAGCGACGCGTCTTGAGCACGCACGGCGTGCCGATACGGGCCAATGCGGCGTCGAGTCCTGCACGGTCGTCGATGGCAGCGAACTCGGGCACCGGAATGCCGAGCTCGCGGAAGAGGGTTTTTTCGCTGAGCCGGTCCTGCGCCACCGCCAATGCGGCAGCGCTGGGGAACACCGGCACCTGCGCGGCCAACTGCTGCGCGCCGGCGGCCGGCACGTTCTCGAAATCGAAGGTGATCACATCCACCTGTGCGGCGAATGCGGCAAGCGCGGACGTGTCGTCGAAGGCGCCGACCTGCAGCGGCGCCACCTGCCCTGCGCAGGCATCGGCGGCCGGGTCGAACACCGCAAAGCGCAAGCCCAACGGCGCGCCGGCCAACACCAGCATGCGGGCCAGCTGGCCGCCACCCAGAATGCCGACCGTGGTCATTGGCGCGGGTCGTCGCTGGCCATGACATCGTCGGTCTGCCTGGCGCGGAACTGCGCCAGCGCCTGACCGATCTGCGCCTGCTCCGGTGCCAGCATCGCTGCGGCGAACAAGGCCGCATTGGCCGCGCCGGCATTGCCGATCGCAAACGTCGCCACCGGAATGCCGGCCGGCATCTGCACGATCGACAGCAGCGAATCCATGCCGTTGAGCGCCTTGGACTGTACCGGCACACCGAGCACCGGCACCGCCGTCTTGGCCGCCAGCATGCCCGGCAGATGCGCCGCACCACCGGCACCGGCGATGATCGCGCGCAGACCGCGCGGGCCAGCCTGCTCGGCATAGCTGAACAACACATCCGGTGTGCGGTGCGCCGAAACCACCTTGACTTCGTAAGGCACGCCCAGCGCATCGAGCTTCTGAGCTGCGTGTTGCATGGTTTCCCAATCGGAACGGGAACCCATCACGATGCCGACCAGCGGCGCGGAGTGGTTGGAGGTCATGGCCCTGCCCTGCGGTAAAGACGTATTCTAGCCATCTTCCACGCAAGACAAGACTTCGATGGATCGCAAACTGCTCGACCTGCTGTGCTCGCCCGACACCCGCCAGCCGCTTTCGCTGCTCGACGGCAAGGGCCTGGAGGCACTCAACACCGCCATCGCCGGCGGAACCCTGCAGCGTGCCGACGGCACCGCGCAGGCACAGCCACTGCGCGAGGCACTGATCACGCGCGACCGCAAGCAGATCTTCCGCGTCGACGACGGCATTCCGGTGCTGCTGGCCGAAGAAGCCATCGGCACTGCGCAGATCGCCGACTTCCCCGAAAAGTGAATTCTCCCCTGCGCACCACCGTGCCGGAGGCACCACCGGCCGCACTGGTGGACGCCGATGTGGCGCGCGCGCTGGCCGAGGACATCGGCACCGGCGATGTGACCGCAGCGCTGTTGCCCGATCGGGCCGACAGCGCGTATCTGCTGTGCAAGCAGGACGCCGTGATCGCCGGGCGTCCCTGGTTCGACGCCACGCACCGCGCGCTCGATCCGCAGGTGCGGATCGACTGGCAGGTGCACGAAGGCCAGCACGTCGCCGCCGGCACGGTGCTGGCGCTGCTGCATGGCCGCAGCCGCAGCCTGGTCAGCGCCGAGCGCACCTCGCTCAATTTCCTGCAGACGCTGTCGGCCACCGCGACCGCCACCGCTGCATACGTCGCTGCCGTGGCCGGCACCGGAACGCGCATCCTGGATACGCGCAAGACGCTGCCGGGCCTGCGCGCCGCGCAGAAGTACGCCGTGCGCTGCGGCGGTGGCGACAATCACCGCATCGGCCTGTTCGACACGGTGATGCTCAAGGAAAACCATATCCGCACCGCCGGGTCGCTGAGCGCCGCCGTGCATGCCGCACGTGCGCAGCAACCACAGTTGCCGCTGGTGGTCGAGGTGGAAACACTGGAGCAGTTGCGCGAAGCCTTGCAGGTCGGCTGCACGCGCATCCTGATCGACGATTTCGACCCGGCAATGCGTCGCGACGCGGTGCGCATCGTTGCCACCCTGCCGCGAGAACAACGCATTCCGCTGGAAGTCTCCGGCAGCGTGGATCTGGCCGGCATTGCCGCCATTGCGGCCGATGGCGTGGATTGCATCTCCATCGGCGGGCTCACCAAGCACGTGCACGCGGTCGATCTGTCGCTCAAACTGGGCCCGCCGCCGCGCTGATTTCACGCTTGCCCGCAGCCGGCTCTGTCAGCCTGCTGCGATTGTTCTGTGCAGGATCTGCGATGACTGGAAAACCTTGGCCGTGGCTCTATCTGGTGTTGGCGGCATGGGGCGGCACCGCGGCCGCCGCGGAAGTCTGCGATGTGCCCCCGCGCTTCGGCACCAGCCCTGCGGCAATCGCCATCGTGCGCAGCGCCTGCAACGAGCACCGCCTGTGGCAGCACCCGTTTATCGATGCCAAGGGCCGTCTGGCCAGCCTGGGCGTGACCGAGGCCGAATCGGGCTATCTGGCCGACCACGGCGTGGTCGCCTGGCAACGCGTGGCCGGCTACTGGCGCGACAGCGGCACGCTGGCATCGATGGGCGGCCGCCCCGGCGCATCGAGCTGCGCGGCACTGGATGGCACGCGCTATACCGCCAGCGATTGCCGCGCGTTCCTGGTCGACAACCCGTGGTCGGCCGCCTTCATCTCCTGGGTGATGACGCAGGCCGGCCTGAGCGGTTTCCATCGCTCTGCACGCCATCTGGATTACATCCGCAGCGCCTACAACGATGGCGCCAGCGGCCCGTACCAGTTCACTGACCCGGCGGTAGAGAAGCCCGCCCCCGGCGATCTGCTGTGCCTGCTGCGCGGGCGCAGCGCCGCGCTCGGCTACGCCGGCCTCAAGGCCGGGCTTGGCGGCAGCGCGCCGATGCCGTGGCAATCGCATTGCGATGTGGTGGTGGCTGCCAACGTCGGTGGCGATCGCACCCTGTATCTGATCGGCGGCAATGTGTTCAATACGGTGATGATGCGCAAGATGCCGCTGGACCGCGCCGGCCGCGTGGAGTTGCCGACACCGCAGTCCGACGGCAGCCAGGACCAGAGCGAGGACGGCCTGGGCATCGCCAGCGAGTGCACGCCGGCACACGAAGAACTCTGCGATTTCAATCGACGCGACTGGGCGGCCCTGTTGAAGCTGCGTCCGGATGCGGTACTGACCGCACCACCGCCGGTCGAGCAGCTGCCTTCGCCAACCACCTTGCCCACGGACCAGACGATGCCGCCGGGTTTCCCACGCGTGGTGCCGCCGCGTCCGGAAGCACAGCCCGAGCCGAAACAACAGCCCAGGTAAGCAGGGCTCAAACCCCTCTCCCGTCGGGAGAGGGGTTGGGGTGAGGGTACGAAGGCGATGCCTTGGCCAAGGTTCAACCGCACGATGCTTCGCCCGTACCCTCATCCGCCCCTGCGGGGCACCTTCTCCCGCAGGAGAAGGATCAAGTCACGCGCCATTGCCGGACAGCCAACGAAAAAGCGGGCCGAAGCCCGCTTTTTCGTGACGCGTCAAACAGTGACAGTTACTCGGCAGACGCCGGCAGGCCTTCGCCTTCTTCCACTGCCTTGATCGACAGACGGATACGGCCCTGCTTGTCCACTTCCAGCACCTTGACGCGGACCAGATCGCCTTCCTTCAGCTTGTCGCCGACCTTTTCCACGCGCTCGCTGGAGATCTGCGAGACGTGCACCAGGCCGTCCTTGCCCGGCAGGATGGTGACGAACGCACCGAAGTCCATGATCTTGGCGACCTTGCCTTCGTAGATGCGGCCCGGCTCCACGTCCGAGGTGATCTGCTCGATGCGCGACTTCGCAGCTTGCGCAGCAATGGCGTTGACCGAGGCGATGATGATCGTGCCGTCGTCCTGGATGTCGATCTGGGTACCGGTTTCCTTGGTGATGGCCTGGATGGTCGAACCACCCTTGCCGATCACTTCGCGGATCTTGTCCGGGTGGATCTTGATGGTCAGCAGACGCGGCGCGTAATCGCTCAGCTCCAGACGCGGGGTGGTCAGGGCATGCGCCATCTCGCCGAGGATGTGCAGACGGCCGGCCTTGGCCTGCTGCAATGCCTGCTTCATGATCTCTTCGGTGATGCCTTCGATCTTGATGTCCATCTGCAGCGCGGACACGCCTTCGGCAGTACCGGCCACCTTGAAGTCCATGTCGCCGAGGTGATCTTCATCGCCCAGGATGTCCGACAGCACGACGAAGTCGTTGCCTTCCTTGACCAGACCCATCGCGATACCGGCGACCGGCGCCTTGATCGGCACACCGGCGTCCATCAGCGCCAGCGAGCTGCCGCAGACCGATGCCATCGAGGACGAACCGTTGGACTCGGTGATTTCCGAGACCACGCGGATGGTGTACGGGAACTCTTCCAGGCTCGGCATCACCGCCAGTACGCCGCGCTTGGCCAGACGGCCATGGCCGATCTCGCGACGCTTCGGCGCACCGAAGCGACCGCACTCGCCCACCGAGTACGGAGGGAAGTTGTAATGGAACAGGAAGTTCTCTTTGTACTCGCCCGAGACGGCGTCGATGACCTGACCGTCGCGTGCGGTGCCGAGCGTGGTGATCACGATGGCCTGGGTCTCGCCGCGGGTGAACAGCGCCGAGCCATGGGTACGCGGCAGCACGCCGGCCTTGGCGCTGATCGGACGCACGGTATCCAGTGCACGGCCGTCGATGCGCACCTTGGTGCTCAGCACCGAGCCGCGCATGGTCTGGTATTCCAGCTCGCCGAATTCCTTGGACAGATCACCGGCAGCCCAGCCTTCGATCGTGGCGCGCGGTGCCAGCGCACCCAGCACGTCCTTCTTGATCGCCGAAATCGCATCGCGGCGCTGCAGCTTGTCGCGCACCTGGAAGGCCGAAGCGAGCTGCTCGCCCACTGCTTCCTTCAGCGCGGCGATCATGCCGTCGTTCTTGGCCGGAGCCACCCAGTCGGACGGCTTGGTGCCGGCTTCGACGGTCAGCTCGTTGATGATGTTGATGACCTTCTGCATCTCGCGATGGCCGAACGTCACCGCGCCCAGCATCACTTCTTCCGACAGCAGCTCGGCTTCGGACTCGACCATCAGCACCGCATTGGCGGTACCGGCCACGACCAGCTCCAGCTGCGAATCCTTCAGCTCGGTCACGGTCGGGTTGAGGATGTATTCGCCATTCTTGTAACCGACCTTCGCCGCAGCGATCGGGCCGTTGAACGGAGTGCCGGCCAGCGACAGCGCGGCCGATGCGCCGATCAGCGCGGCGATATCGCCGTCGATGTCCGGGTTCATCGACATCACGGTGGCGATGATCTGCACTTCGTTCTTGTAGTCCTCGGGGAACAGCGGACGGATCGGGCGATCGATCAGGCGCGAGATCAACGTTTCCTTCTCGGTCGCACGTCCTTCGCGCTTGAAGAAGCCGCCCGGGATGCGGCCGCCGGCGTAGAACTTCTCCTGGTAATCAACCGTCAGAGGAAAGAAGTCCTGTCCTTCGCGCGCGCTCTTGGCGGCGACGGCGGTGACCAGCAGTACGGTGTCGTCGAACTTGACGATGACGGCGCCGCCTGCCTGGCGAGCGATTTCGCCCGTCTCCAGGGTGACGGTGTGCTTGCCGTACTGGAAGGTTTTGGTGATTTTTGCCACGGAGGTTTTTTCCCTTAGGTGTTGCTGTCTTCGTTGGACCGTCGTCGACCCATGCCGAGAACGGGCGGCCGGGAGGCTCCGGCCCATGAACCACATGCTGCAGATAACGTGATGCGAATGACCAAAACAAAGCCGCGGCGCATCGCTGCGCCGCGGCGGTATGACTCGATTAGCGGCGCAGGCCGAGCTTCTCGATCAAGGACTTGTAACGCTCGTTGTCATTCTTCTTCAGGTAGTCGAGCAGGCTGCGGCGGCGGTTGACCATCTGCAGCAGGCCACGACGGCTGTGGTGATCCTTCTTGTGGGTCTTGAAGTGGCCGGTCAGCAGCTCGATGCGCGCGGTCAGCAGGGCGACCTGCACTTCCGGCGAACCGGTGTCCTGTGCGCTGCGCTTGTTGTCTTCAATAACTTTCTGGGTGTCGACGGACATGATGTTTACTCGATAGATGCGTGGTCGGCAGGAACGTGCATGACGCACCGCCGGACTCGCCGTTTGCTAGGGATGAGCGCGCTTGGCGCTGGAGATGCCCCGATTGGGGCCGCAAAATTGTAACGTCGTGCGGGCCCGGGAACAAGTTGACCAAAACTTAACAAGCTACGGCGTCGTTCAGTCCATTGAATAGACGCTGCGGCGACAAACGCCCCTCCGCGTCCACCAGGCCTAGCCCCGAGGGGATTCCGTCCGGTCCGAACACGGCCACCTGGCCGGTCGGAAATGCGGCATCGCGCAGGCGCTGGCCCATGCGAAAACGTGCCGCATGCGATGCATCGAGCACGATCCGCGCAAAATCGGCCAGTCCGGCCTCGATCGGCAACAACAGCTCCTGCGCGTCGGTGCCCGCCTCCAGGGCTGCCGACAACGCCTCCAGCGTGATCATCTGCGGCGCGCGAAACGGCTCGACCCAGAGCCGGCGCAGCGAGGCGATATGCGCACCGCAGCCAAGCACCTCGCCCAGATCGCGCGCCAGGCTGCGGATGTAGGTGCCCGAGCCGCAGGTCACGCGCAACTTCAGCCGCGACGCGGCGTAACCGAGTACCTCGATCGCATGTACATCGACCTCGCGCACCGGCGCGGCGATCACCTCGCCCCGGCGTGCCTTGGCGTACAGCGGCTCGCCGCCCTGCTTGAGCGCGGAATAGATCGGCGCTTGTTGGCGGATACGGCCGATGAAGGGCGTCAGCGCCGCACGCAGCGCGCCTTCGTCCAGTGCCGGCACCGCACACTCGCGCAACATCTGGCCATCGGCATCGTCGGTATCGGTGGTGACACCCAGCACGATCTCGGCGTCGTAGGCCTTGGCCGCACCGAGCAGCAGGCCGGCAATCTTGGTGGCCTCGCCCAGACACAGCGGCAGCAAGCCGGTGGCCAGCGGGTCCAGGCTGCCGGTGTGGCCGCCCTTTTCGGCACGCAACAAGCGGCGCGCGGACTGCAAGGCCGTGTTGGAGCTGACTCCAGCCGGCTTGTCGAGCAACAGGATGCCGTGCAACGGGCGATAGACGATACGGGGTTTCAACAGATCGGTGCTCGAATCGGGCACTGTGCGCGCCCGTTGAAATCAGGGCCGCTGATCGACAGGCGGCCGGCCGGCAGCGCTCAGCGCTGCTCGGCGTCCTCGTCGCTGGACGCGGCCTCGGGGCCGACATCGTCCAGGTCACGCAGCAGGTTGTCGATGCGCTCGCCGCGGTCGACCGAATCGTCGTAATGGAAATGCAGCTCGGGCACGTGGCGCAGCTTCATCGCGCGCGCCAGCTGCGTGCGCAGCTGACCGGCGATTTCCTTGAGCCCCTTGACGGCTTCGGCCGAACGTTCCTGCTGCAGCGCGGTAACGAACACCTTGGCATGTGCCAGGTCGCGGCTGATTTCGACGTCGGAAACGCTGACCGACGGCAGGCCGTGGTCGCGCACGGCCGCGTGCACGATCGTGCCGAGGTCGCGACGCACCTGCGCCGAAACGCGGTCGGTGCGATGGAATGATTTGGTTGGCATGGTCATGGACCTGGTTGATTCGGAGGGCCAGTTGGCACCGAAGCCAAAAACGGACGCGGGCGGCCATGCCGCCCTCGCCTTGCAGAACTTGCCTTGCAACTCCGCCTGACGGAGTCCGGGGCCCGCAGGCCCCGGCAGCCGTTATAGCGTACGGGCGACTTCGATACGCTCGAAGCACTCGATCTGGTCGCCGGCCTTGACGTCGTTGTAGGCCTTCACGCCGATACCGCACTCGGTACCGTTGCGCACTTCCTCGACGTTTTCCTTGAAGCGACGCAGCGATTCCAGCTCGCCCTCGAACACCACGACGCTGTCGCGGAGCACGCGGATCGGCTTGCTGCGCTTCACCACGCCTTCGATGATCATGCAGCCTGCAACCGCGCCGAACTTGGAGCTGCGGAACACGTCGCGGACCTGCGCGATACCGATGATCTCTTCGCGGATTTCCACGCCGAGCAGACCCGACGCCACCTGCTTCACCTGGTCGATCACGTCATAGATGATCGAGAAGTAACGCAGATCGATGCCGTTGGACTCGACGATCTTGCGGGCCGAGGCATCGGCACGCACGTTGAAGCCGATCACCGTGGCCTTGGAGGCCGCTGCCGAATTGGCATCGGATTCGGTGATGCCGCCCACACCGGAGTGGATCACGTTGATGCGGATGTCGTCGTTGGACAACGCCACCAGCGACTGCTTGAGCGCTTCCACCGAGCCCTGCACGTCGGCCTTGATCACCAGGTTCAGCACCTGCTGGCCTTCGCCCTTGCCCATCTGGGCCAGGATGTCTTCCATGCGGTTGCTGGCCGAGGCCACCAGACGCGACTCGCGACGCTTGGTTTCGCGCTGCTGCGCCACGTCCTTGGCCAGACGCTCGTCGTCGACGACCACGAAGTCGTCGCCGGCTTCCGGCACGCCGGACAGCCCGAGCACCTGTACCGGAATCGACGGGCCGGCCGAGGCCGGCTGGTGGCCGGTCTCGTCGAACAGCGCACGCACGCGGCCGTACTGGATGCCGCACACCAGGTAGTCGCCACGCTTCAGCGCGCCCTGCTGCACCAGCACCGTGGCCACCGGGCCGCGGCCCTTGTCCAGCGAGGATTCGATCACGGTACCGCTGGCGCGGCCCTCGGCCACTGCCTTCAGCTCCAGCACCTCGGCCTGCAGCGAGATCGCGTCCAGCAGCGTGTCCACACCGGTACCGACCTTGGCCGACACTTCGATGAACTGGGTATCGCCACCGAACTCTTCGGCCACCACGTTTTCAGCCAGCAATTCGTTCTTGACCCGCAGCGGATCCGCGCCGGCCTTGTCGATCTTGTTCACCGCCACGATCAACGGCACGCCTGCCGCCTTGGCGTGCGCCACCGCTTCCTTGGTCTGCGGCATCACACCGTCATCGGCCGCCACGACCAGCACGACGATGTCGGTGATCTTGGCGCCACGGGCACGCATCGAGGTAAACGCGGCATGGCCGGGCGTATCCAGGAAACTGATGACGCCACGGCCGGTTTCGACGTGGTACGCACCGATATGCTGGGTGATGCCACCGGCTTCGCCCGAGGCGATCTTGGTGCGACGGATGTAATCCAGCAGCGAGGTCTTGCCGTGATCGACGTGACCCATGATGGTCACCACCGGCGGACGCGACGTAGCATCGCCCTGCGCATCCTCGGCATGCGCCAGCAGCGCATCCTCGAAGTCGGCATTGTCGGCACGCACGGCCTTGTGGCCGAGTTCCTCGGTCACCAGCGCGGCGGTGTCATGGTCGATGCTTTGGGTGATGGTCGCCATGACGCCCATCTTGAACAGCGCCTTGACTACATCGCCGCCCTTGAGCGCAAGCTTCTGCGCCAGGTCGGCCACGGTGATGGTTTCGCCGATCGCCACTTCGCGTACCACCGGCGCGGTCGGACGCTCGAACCCGTGCGGACCGCTATTGCCCTGGTTGCCGCCACGGCCGTTGTCGTTGCCACGACGCGAGGACGACGAACCCGGACGACCGGTCGGCTTGCCGCGCACGTTGGAACGGCGCGCACGATCGGCCGCGGACAGATGCAACTGCCCGGCAAAACGCTTGGTCGCATCGTCGTCTTCGACACCCGCCACCATGACGTGCGAACCGCGCGTCTTGTGCTTGGCCGCATTGGAACGGTCGTCCGGACGCGCCGGCGTGGCAGGACGCGATGCCGGCGGTGCGCCAGCCGGACGGGCCGGACGCGGCGCAGACGGCGACGACGGCGTGCGTGCGGCAGAGGCTGCAGGCGGTGCGGCTGCGGCAGCCACCGGCGCCGGCGCACTGGCAGCCGCAGCGGCTTCCTCGGCAGCCTTGCGCTCGGCTTCGGCGCGGTCGCGCGCAGCCTGTTCCTCTTCGCGCTTGCGCTGGATCGCTTCGTCGCGCACGCGGTCGCTTTCGGCCAGCGCCTGCTGCTCGTCGAGATTGCGCTGACGCGAGGCGGCGAGCTTGGCCAGAATGTCGGCGCGCTCCTCGTCCGGCGTCATCGGCGCAGGACGGCCGCTGCCTTCGTTTTCGGACTTCACGTAGGTGCGCTTCTGCCGCACTTCCACGTTGACCGTGGTCTTGGTGCGGCCGGCGCTGACCGTGACTTCCTGCAGCTTGCGCCGGTTGAGCGTGATCTTCTTGGCTGCTTCGCTCGCCGCTTCGGCAGGCGTCTCGGCCTTGCCATGCGTGCGACGCAGGAAGCCAAGCAGTTTCATCTTCTCGGTGCTGGTCACGACCTGGTCGGGACCGCTGAACTTCATTCCGGCCTCGGCCAGTTGAACCAGCAGTTTATCGACCGGCGTATTGACCAGTTCGGCAAGCTTGCGGATAGTGGTTTGCTGCGACATTCGGATCCTATGATCTGGTTGGCGCCCCCTCGCCCAGAGCAAGGGAAACGCTGATTCTAAGCCCTGATGGGGTCAGGGCGCGGTTCATTGCCGGCTCATTCGCCGCGCTCCAAACGGGCGATCTCCTCGGCGCGGGCCGCCAGGATCAGCGCCGCGGCGCGCTCCTGGGTCAGACCCTCGATGCCGAAGTCGACGATCTCGTCCGCTGCCAGGTCGGACAAGTCCTCGCTGGTGCGCACGCCATGCTCGGCCAGAGCAAAGGCCGTTTCCTCGTCCATCCCCTCCAGCGCCAGCAGGTCCTCGGTGGGCTGAGTTCCTTCCAGGCCTTCTTCTTCTGCCAGCGCGGCGTTGAGCAACGCATCGCGGGCACGGGCGCGCAGCTCTTCGACGATGTCTTCGTCGAAGCCTTCCACCGCCAGCAACTCGCCGACCGGCACGTAGGCGATTTCCTCGACCGTATTGAAGCCTTCGGTCACCAGGATCGCTGCGATTTCCTCGTCCACTTCCAGGCGATCCATGAACAACTGGCGCGCGGAGGTCTGCTCGGCTTCGGACTTGGCGGCCACCTGGTCGGCGGTCATCACGTTGAGCTGCCAACCGGTCAGGCGGCTGGCCAGACGCACGTTCTGGCCGCCCTTGCCGATCGCCTGGGCCAGGCGGTCTTCCGCCACGGCCAGATCCATCGAGTGCTTGTCTTCATCGACGATGATCGACTGCACTTCGGCCGGCGCCATCGCATTGATGACGAAGTTGGCCGGGTTCTCGTTCCACAGCACGATGTCCACGCGCTCGCCATTGAGCTCGTTGGACACCGCCTGCACGCGCGACCCACGCATGCCGATGCACGCGCCGATCGGATCGGTACGGGTGTCGTGCGCGATCACCGCGATCTTGGCGCGGTCGCCCGGATCGCGTGCGCAGGCCTTGATCTCGACCAGGCCCTGGCCCACTTCCGGCACTTCGAGCTTGAACAGCTCGATCATGAATTCCGGCGCGGCGCGGCTGATGAACAGCTGCGGGCCACGGGGTTCGGAACGCACTTCGGCCAGATAACCGCGCACGCGGTCGCCCGGGCGCAGCACGTCGCGCGGGATGCCCTTGTCCTTGGGAATGAAGGCTTCGGCATTGCCGCCCAGGTCGACAAAGATGTTGCCGCGCTCGGCGCGCTTGACCACACCGGTGATCAACTCGCCGACGCGATCCTTCCAGGCATCGACCACCTGCTGACGCTCGGCTTCGCGCACCCGCTGCACGATCACCTGCTTGGCAGCCTGCGCCGCGATACGGCCGAAGTCCGGGTTTTCGATCTGTTCTTCGATGTAGTCGCCCACATCCACGCCGTCGGCTTCGTCGACGGCATCCATCAGACGCACCTGGCGATCCGGGGATTCCATCACGACATCGTCGGCAACCACTTCCCAACGACGATAGGTTTCGTAGTTACCGTCCTTGTGGTCGATGGTCACGCGCGTCAGCACGTCCTGGTCGGGATAGCGCTTCTTCGCTGCGGAAGCCAGCGCGGCCTCGATCGCATCGAAGATCACTTCGCGCGGCACGCCCTTTTCGTTGGCCACCGCATCCACTACCAGCAAAAGTTCCTTGCTCATTTCGTCACTCCGCGCGCGGCTTGCCAGCCGCCGACTCGTTGGATGGTTTCTTCTTCTCGTGCCCGGGTTTTTTCGGGCCGGGCTTGTTCGGTTTTTGCGGGGCCAGGCCCAGGGCGACCCAATCCGGCAGGATGCGCGCCTTGTCAATGTTGTCGAAGCCCACCTGCACATCCTTGCCATCGATGACGAACACCACCGTATCGGCCTCGGAGTCGATCCGCGCGATCTGGCCCTGGAAGCGGCGCCGGCCATCCTGCGCCAGCTTCAACACGATCTTGGCGGACTCGCCAACGTGACGGCCGAACTGCTCCAGCGTGAACAACGGGCGGTCCACACCCGGCGAGGACACCTCGAGCGTGTAGTTGCCGGTGATGGGGTCCTCGACGTCGAGCTGGGCCGAGACTTCGCGGCTCACGCGCTCGCAGTCGTCGACATTGATCACGCGCTCGGGCTGTTCGGCCAGCGGCACATCGATGTACAGGCGCAATGTGGCGCCACCTGGAGCGGGAAGATATTCCACACCCAGCAGTTCCAAGCCCAAGGACTCAACCGTTGGACTCAGCAGATTCGCGATTTCGGTCGCTTTTTCGCTCACAGACTGCCCTGATCAGATGATTGCCAGTAGAACCCCGGCAACCGGCAGCAAACTTTCCGGTTCCGGAAAAAACAAGGGGCCCGATGGGCCCCTTGCGTAAAAAAAGCCCGACCTCTCAGGGTCGGCGCAAAGACGGGAACATGCGTCTTTGCGATCCAAGAAGCTGAAGTACTGCCCTAAGGCATTGCATTAAAGCAGTACTTCAAAACTTGGTAGCGGGGGCAGGATTTGAACCTGCGACCTTCGGGTTATGAGCCCGACGAGCTGCCAGACTGCTCCACCCCGCAGCAGAAGCGGAATTATGAAGAACTTGAGCGGCAATTGCAAGCCCTAGTTTTTCATCGATTGAAAACCCTGGGGTCTTCAACGTCGCGGCAAATGATAACCGCATTGCAACAAAAACGAAACAGCAATCACGACTTTATTTCAGGCCTCCATCGACGGCGCGCATAGCACACGCGCCGCGAGGTCATGCGAGGATGCGTGCCTTAGGCAAGGCCCGCAAATGCCCGCTGGCACCACACCATGATCGGGCTCCAGGCCAGGCCTAGCGCAAGCAAGGCCAGCGCATTGACGCTAAGCACGGTGCCGAGCACACGATCGTTGTTGGCCGGCAACGGCTCGCCCACCGGCTCATCAAAATACATGACCTTGATGACACGCAGATAGTAGAAGGCGCCGATCACCGCGCAAAGCACGCCGACCAGGGCCAGCCACAGCATGTCGCCCTTCACCGCGGCGCCGAGCACCGCCAGCTTGGTCCAGAAACCCAGGAACGGCGGGATACCCGCAAGCGAGGCCATGATGCACAGCACCAGGCCGGCCATCCACGGATTGCGTGCGTTGAGTCCCTTGAAGTCGTCGATGTTCTCGGCTTCGAAGCCATTGCGCGACAACGCGATGATCGCGCCGAACGCGGCGGTCGACATGATGGTATAGCTCACCGCGTAGAACATCGCCGCGGCATAGCCTTCCTCGCCACCGCCGGCCACGCCCATCAACAAAAAGCCGATGTGCGAGACGGTCGAGTACGCCAGCATGCGCTTGAGGTTGCTCTGCGCAATTGCCATCAGGTTGCCGATCACCAGCGACACTGCCGACAGGCCACCGATCAACAGATGCCACTGCGGCGACAGCGGACCCATTCCCACTTCGAGCAGGCGATACGCCATACCGAAGGCGGCGAGCTTGGGCGCGGAGCTGATGAACAAGGCGATCGGCGCAGGCGCGCCCTGGTACACGTCGGGCAACCACATGTGAAACGGCGCAGCACCCAGCTTGAAGGCCACGCCGGCGATCATGAAGATGGTGCCGGTCAGCAGCAGCGTGCGCTCGCTGGAGCCGTCGATCGCGTCGTGGATGCCGCTCAGGCTCAGCGTGCCGGTGGCGCCGTAGACCAGCGACATACCGTACAGCAGCAGACCCGAGGCCAGCGAACCGAGCACGAAATACTTCATCGCCGCTTCGGTGGCCAGGCCGTTGTCGCGGTTGGAGGCGACCAAAGCGTACGAGCACAGCGCGAGCAGCTCCAGGCCCAGATACACCATCAGCAGGCTGCCCGCCGAGGTCAGCAGCATCATGCCAGCGGTGGCGAACAACACCAGCACCGGGATCTCACCCTGATAGAGATTGCGTTCGCGCAAGTACGTCCAGCCGTAGACCAGGCTCAGGCCGCTGACCAGCACGATCACCGTCTTCATCACGTCGGCCGCGGTGTCGCGCACGAACATGCCGTGGAAGATCTCGCCCTGCCCGCCCGTGCCGGTCGCCAACAGCGCGAACACCACCGCAAGCACGGCGACGGAGAACAGGTGGGTCCAGACCTTGTTCCGCTGGCTCACGAACAGGTCGAGCATCAGCAGTGCAAAGGCGCCGCCGATCAGCACCAGCTCCGGAACAAGCGGAGCCAGGTCAGCGGTGGTCAACGGCGCGAGCGTTGGCGTGGTCATCATCAAATCCTGGAAATCAAAACGTACGGCAAGCTGTTACAGCTTGGACGCGGCAATCTGGGTAGCCAGCTTGGCGATCGATGGTTCCATCAGATCGGTCAGCGGCTTCGGATACAGGCCCAGGGCCAGCACGCCAACGGCGAACACCCCCAGCACGAACGCCTCACGGCCATTGATGTCCTTCAGCTCGGCCACATGGGCGTTGGCCACTTCGCCGAAGAACACGCGCTTGTAGAGCCACAGCGTGTAAGCGGCGGTGATCACCAGCGTGGTGGCGGCAGCGAAGGCAACCAGCGGGTGTTTCTGGAAGCTGGCCAGGATCACCATGAACTCGCCGACGAAACCACTGGTACCCGGCAGGCCGGCGTTGGCCATGAAGAACAGCATGGAGAACGTCGCGAACCACGGCATCACATTGACCACACCGCCGTAATCGGCGATGCGGCGGGTATGCATGCGGTCGTACAGCACGCCGATGCAGGAGAACATCGCACCGGACACGAAGCCGTGCGAAACCATCTGCACCATTGCACCCTGCAGGCCCAGACGGGCGGCGTCGGTGCTGCCGTACTCACGGACCAGGGTGAAGGCGATAAAGGTGCCGAGGGTGACAAAGCCCATGTGCGCGATGGACGAATACGCCACCAGCTTCTTCATGTCGTCCTGCACCAGGGCCACCAAGCCGACGTAGACCACCGCGATCAGCGACAGCGCGATCACCAGCCAGGCGAACTCATGGCTTGCATCCGGCACGATCGGCAGGTTGAAGCGCAGGAAGCCGTAGCCGCCGATCTTCAGCGCGATCGCAGCCAGGATCACCGAACCGGCAGTCGGCGCTTCGACGTGCGCATCCGGCAGCCAGGTGTGCACCGGGAACATCGGCACCTTGACCGCAAATGCGATCAGGAAGGCGAAGAAGATCCAGGTCTGCTCCTTGGCGGTCAGCTGCAGCGCGTACAGGTCGGCCAGCTGGAAGCTGCCACCCTTCAGATACAGGTAGACCAGGCCCACCAGCATCAGCACCGAGCCGAGGAAGGTGTACAGGAAGAACTTCATCGCCGCGTAAATACGCCGCGGACCGCCCCAGACGCCGATAATCAGGAACATCGGGATCAGCATGGCTTCGAAGAAGACATAGAACAGCATCGCATCGGTCGCAGCGAAGATGCCGACCGTGACGCCTTCCAGGATCAGGAAGGCGGCGACGTACTGATTGACGCGCTTGTCGATCGAGCGCCAGGCGCCGATCAGGGCCAGCACCGTCACCAGCGTGGTCAGCACGATCAACGCGACCGCGATACCGTCCACGCCCAGGTTGTAGCCGATGTTGTAGGCCGGAATCCAGGCATGCAGTTCGATGAACTGCATGGCGTCATTGGCCGTATCGTAGCCCAGCAGCGGCAGACTCAGCACAAAGGTCGCCACCGCCACCGCCAACGATGCCCAGCGGGCGGTCTCGGCGTTGCGCAACGCAAGGATCAAGGCGCCACCGATAATCGGCAGCCAGATCAAGATAGACAGTAAAGGCCAGTTCGACACGTTTTCTTATTCCGTACAGGTCAACGCCAGAAATGCATCAGTACCGCCAACAAGGCGATCAAACCGATGATCATTGCGAAGGCGTAGTGATAGAGGAAACCGGATTGCGTGCGACGCAGCAGATTTGCAGCCAGGTCGATCAGTCGGGCAGAACCATTGACGACGACACCGTCGACCACATGGGTATCGATGGCACGTGACGCCTTGCCAAGGACCACGCCGCCACCGGCGAAGCCATTGATCCAGAGCTTGTCGAAGCCGTACTTGTTTTCCAGCAGCCACACCACCGGCGCGAACGCCTTGCGCGACTTGGTAGCCAGTTCCGGCTTCCACAGATAGAACAGCGCAGCCAGCAGCAGACCGGCGACCGTCAGGAAGAACGGCGCCGCCATCATGCCATGCAGCGCGAAGGCGACCGGGCCGTGGAACTCTTCGGCCAGTGCGCCGACGGTGTCGCGTGCCGGATCGTAGAAATCGACGATGCCGGTGAAGAACGACACTGCCTGCCCCTTGATCGCATGCGCGGCGTGGTGGCCCTGCCAATCGGTGCCGAACAGCATCGGGCCGATGGTGAAGAAACCGATCGCCACCGACGGGATCGCCAGCAGGATCAACGGCAACGTCACCACCCACTTGGATTCGTGCGGCTCGTGGGCACCATGGTGACCATGACCGTGATCGTCGTGACCGTGCGTATCGTGTGCATGTGCGTCGTGCGCATGACTGTCGTGCGCGTGGACCTGCGCCTCGGCATCGGTATGCGCGCTGTCATGGTGACCATGGACGTCGTGCGCATGGGCATCGCGGAAGCGCTCCTTGCCATGGAAGGTCAGGAACAGCAGGCGGAAGCTGTAGAAGCTGGTCACCAGTACGCCACCGAGCACTGCCCAGTACCCGTACGTCGCGATCCAGCTATGCGACTCGTGGGCATGGTGTGCGGCTGCCTCGATGATGGTGTCCTTGGAGTAGAAGCCGGAGAAGAACGGCGTACCGACCAGTGCCAGCGTACCGATCACGCTGGTCCAGTAGGTCACCTTCATGTACTTGCGCAGGCCGCCCATCTTGCGCATGTCCTGCTCGTGGTGCATGCCGATGATGACCGAGCCGGCCGCCAGGAACAGCAGCGCCTTGAAGAAGGCATGCGTCATCAGGTGGAACACGGCGGCCGAATAGGCCGACACGCCCAGCGCCACCGTCATGTAGCCCAGCTGCGACAGCGTGGAGTACGCAACCACGCGCTTGATGTCGTTCTGCACAATGCCGATCAGGCCGGTGAAGAAGGCCGTGGTCGCACCGATGAACAGGATGAAGTTCAACGCGGTTTCCGACAGCTCGAACAGCGGCGACATGCGCGCGACCATGAAGATGCCGGCGGTGACCATCGTGGCGGCATGGATCAGTGCCGAAATCGGCGTCGGGCCTTCCATCGAGTCCGGCAGCCACACGTGCAGCGGCACCTGCGCCGACTTGCCCATCGCACCGATGAACAGGCAGATGCAGATCAGCGTCATCACGCTCCATTCGTGGCCTGCGAACAGCTGCACCTTGGCGCCGGCCATGGTGGTCGCGTTGGCGAACACGGTGGAGTAATCCAGCGAGCCAAACCACAGCAGCACGCCGGCGATACCGAGAATGAAGCCGAAGTCGCCGACGCGATTGACCAGGAACGCCTTCATGTTGGCGAACACGGCAGTCGGGCGCTTGAACCAGAAACCGATCAACAGATAGGACACCAGGCCCACCGCTTCCCAGCCGAAGAACAGCTGCAGGAAGTTGTTGCTCATCACCAGCGTGAGCATGGAGAAGGTGAACAACGAGATGTAGCTGAAGAAGCGCTGGTAACCCGGGTCTTCTTCCATGTAGCCGATGGTGTAGATGTGCACCAGCAGCGACACGAAGGTCACCACCACCATCATCATCGCGGTCAGGCGATCGACCATGAAGCCGACGTGCGCCGAGTAGTTACCGACATCGAAGAAGGTGTACAGGTTCTGGTTGAACGGGCTGGCGCCCTGCTCCACCAGTTGATACAGCGTCAGGCACGACAGCACGCAGCTGACCGCCACGCCCAGGATGGTGACGTATTGCGCGCCCTTGCGCCCTACCTGGCGACCGAACAGGCCGGCGATGATGCTGCCGACCAGCGGTGCAAGCACCACCGCAATCAACAGACTCTTGGAGAGAGTGATTTCCATCTACAGGTCAGCCCTTCAACGTATCGACTTCGGCCACATTGATCGTGCGGCGCGTGCGGAACAGAGTCACCAGGATCGCAAGGCCGATCGCAGCCTCCGCAGCGGCAACGGTCAGGATGAAGAACACGAACAGCTGACCGGCAGGGTCGCCAAGCTCGCGCGAGAACGCAATGAAGTTGACGTTGACCGACAGCAGCATTAGCTCGATCGACATCAGCAACACGATGACGTTCTTGCGGTTGAGGAAGATGCCGGCCAGGGAGATGCAGAACAGCACCGCGCCCAGTCCAAGCAGGTGGCCCAAGGTAATCAAGACTTCGCCTCCTGTCCGTCGGCTGCGTCGAGCTTCGGCGCAACCTGTACCGGCTTTTCAACCGCCATTTTGACCATGCGCAGACGATCGCCCGCCTTCACCCGCGACTGTTCGCCCGCGTTCTGGTGCTTGATGCCGGTGCGCTTGCGCAGGGTCAGCATCACGGCAGCCACCACGGCCACGGTCAGGATCACCGCAGCGAACTCGAACGGCAGCAGGAACTCGGTGTAGAGGGTCTTGGCCAGCCAGGTCAGGTTCGACACGTCGGCCGCCTGCGCGGCGGCGTTGTCGGCCGGGAACGGTGCGGCACTGCGCGCCTTGACGCCGATCAGGGTGACCATCTGCGCCAGCATGGCGACCGCCACGATGACGCCGACCGGCATGTACTTGACCCACCCTTCGCGCAGACGGCTGGTGTCGATGTCCAGCATCATCACCACGAACAGGAACAGCACCATCACCGCGCCGACGTAGACCAGCACCAGCGTTACGCCGAGGAACTCGGCGCCGACCAGCAACCAGATGCATGCCATCGAGAAGAAGGTGAGGATCAGGCACAACACGGCGTACACCGGGTTGCGCACGCTGATCACCGCACCGGCGGACACGACCGCGACGGCGGAGAAGGCGTAAAAAGCAATAGTGACCCAGTCCATCATGACCTCAACGGAAGGCGGCATCGGCAGCGCGACGCTCGGCGATCTCGGTTTCGAACCGGTCTCCGATCGCCAGCAGCTGCGGCTTGTTGACAATGTTCTCGCCACGCTTCTCGAAGTGGTACTCGAGGATGTGCGTCTCGACGATCGAGTCCACCGGGCAGCTTTCTTCGCAGAAGCCGCAGAAGATGCACTTGAACAGATCGATGTCGTAGCGCGTGGTGCGGCGCGAGCCGTCCTCGCGTTTGGCCGAGTCGATGGTGATCGCCAGCGCCGGGCACACCGCTTCGCACAGCTTGCAGGCGATGCAGCGCTCTTCGCCGTTGGGATAGCGACGCAATGCGTGCAGGCCACGGAAACGCGGCGACTGCGGGAACTTCTCCATCGGATACAGCACGGTGTACTTGGGCTTGAACGTGTATTTCAACGTCAGCCACAGGCCGCCTAGCAGTTCGAGCAGGAGCAGGCTCTTGAAGTAATGGGTGATCTTGTTCATCGGTTACACGCCCTTCTGGATCACGCCGTAAAACACCATCAACGCCGTCACTGCGATCCATACGATCGTGAGCGGAATGAACACCTTCCAGCCCAGACGCATGATCTGGTCATAGCGGTAACGCGGGAAGCTGGCACGGAACCAGATGTAGGCGCTGGCGAAGAAGAACACCTTCATCAGCAGCCACGGCCAACCACCCTTCCACACCCAGTCGATCCACGGCGAAATATCCGCATTGACCCACCCCTGGATCGGGCTCAACCAGCCGCCGAGGAAGAAGATCGAGATCAGGAAGCTGACCAGGATCATGTTGGCGTATTCGGCCAGGAAGAACAGCGCGAACGCACCGCCCGAATACTCCACCATGTGACCGGCGACGATTTCCGATTCGCCTTCCACCACGTCGAACGGCGCTCGGTTGGTTTCGGCGACGCCGGACACCCAGTACACGATGAACAACGGGAACAGCGGAATCAGGAACCAGTCGAAGAAGCCGGAGCTTCCCGCCTGTGCGAACACGATCTGGCTCAGGTTGACGCTGCCCGAGGCGATCATCACGCCGACCAGCGCAAAGCCCATCGCGATTTCGTAGCTGACCACCTGCGCGGCCGAGCGCATCGCGCCCAGGAACGCGTACTTGGAGTTGGATGCCCAGCCGGCCAGGATGATGCCGTACACGCCCAGCGAGGTCATTGCCAGAAGGTACAGCAAACCCACGTTGGCGTTGGACAGCACCAGCTGCGTGTCGAACGGCACCACCGACCAGGCCGCGAAGGCCGGTGCCAGCGTCAGCAACGGCGCGATGATGAACATCGCCTTGTGCGAGCTGCTCGGCTGCACGATCTCCTTGAACAGGAGTTTGAACACGTCGGCGAAGGCCTGGAAGATGCCCATGCCCACGTACATCGGCCCGTGACGCACGTGCATCCAGCCGATCAGCTTGCGCTCCCAGACCACGTAGAAGGCCACCGACACGATCACCGGCACGGTGATCAGCAGGATCTTCAGCACGGTCCACAGCACCACGCCGCCATCGCCCAGACCGACAAACCACTGGTGCAGGGGATCCACCAGGTTCAACAGCAATTCGTTCATGCAGCCACCACCGTTACACGACCGGCACCGAGCGGCGCGGTTGCGCCATGGCCGGATTCGATCCACACCGTGCCCGGTGCGACGCGCTTGTCCAGCACCACCGGCAACGTCGCCTTACCGACGTCGGTACCGACCTTGACCATCTGACCGGCGCCGACCTGCAGCTGCGCAGCCTGCTCCGGATGCATCGCCACACACGGCGCGATGTTGAGCGGATGCGACTGCAGCGCGGCGGCGCGACGCACCACCGCATCGGTGCGATAGATCGCAGCGGTGGCGGCAACTTCCAGCCCGTCATTGCTCGAAGCCGGCTGCGCCGAGGCGACAGGGCTGACGATACGGTTCTGCATGCCGGCACGCAGGCCGACCAGATCGGTGAATTCGAAACCGGCCAGGCCAAGCTCGCCACCGAGGGCACGCAATACGCGCCAACCTTCGCGCGCTTCGACCGGCAGGCGACCGGCGGCACGTGCGGTCTGCACGCGACCATCCAGATTGGTCAGCGATGCGTCGATTTCCGGCAGTGCGCCGATCGGCAGGATCACATCGGCCACATCGCGCGTCGAGGCGCAGGCGAACTGACTGAATGCGACCACCTTGGCACCCGCCAACGCACTGCGTGCAGCGGCGGCATCGGCGAAATCCAGGCCCGGCTCGATGCCATACAGCAGGTAGGCCTGGCGCGGCTGCGCCAGCATGCCGGCGACATCGCGAGCGATCGGCAGCACACCTTGCGCCACCAGACCGACTGCGTTCGCACCCTGCGGGATCCGGCACAGCGAGGCGCCGGTTGCAGCGGCAAAGTCGCGTGCAGCGGCACGCAACGCGGCAGCCTGCGGGTGGTTTTCAGCCAGTGCGCCGACCACGATCACGGCGCGCGTGGCGCCCTTGACCGCATCGCGCAATGCCGTATCGTCCAGGGCACTGGCCAGCTGCGACGGCGCAACGACCGTACGGCTTGCCTGGGTGAAGGCGAAATCGAAATCGACCGGATTGACCGAATGGATCTGCGTCCCGTTCTGGATGCTGGCCTTGCGCAGGCGTGCATGCAGCAACGGCAGCTCGTGACGCACATTGGTGCCGAACAGCACCACCACATCGGCGCGCTCGATCTCGGCCAGCGGCGTGGCGAACACTTCGGCCACCGCGGCATCGGAGAAATCGCGGTTGAGCAGGCGGTGATCCAGATTGCCGCTGTTCAGGCCTTCGGCCAGACGTGCAAGCAATGCGCCCTCTTCGTTGGAGGTGGACGGATGCACGAGCACACCGAGCGGGTCGCCGGCGTTGTCACGCAGGATCTGCGTCGCGGCGGCCAGAGCTTCGGCCCAGCTCACCTCGGTCCACTGCCCGTTGACCTTTTTCAACGGCTTGACCGCACGGTCTTCCGAATACAAGCCCTGATGCGAATACCGGTCGCGGTCGGACAGCCAGCACTCGTTGACCGCCTCGTTCTCGCGCGGCACGGTGCGCAGCACTTCGCCGCGACGCACATGCAGGAACAGGTTCGAGCCCATCGCATCGTGATAGCCGAGCGATTCGCGCGCCATCAATTCCCACGGACGCGCGCGGAACTGGAACACCTTGTTGGTCAGCGCGCCGACCGGGCAGACGTCGATGACGTTGCCGGAGATTTCGGTGGTCAGCGGCTTGCCGTCGTAGGTGCCGATCTGCAGGTTCTCGCCGCGATACATGCCGCCCAGCTCATAGGTGCCGGCAATGTCTGCGGTGAAACGCACGCAGCGGGTGCACTGGATGCAGCGGGTCATTTCGGTGGCGACCAGCGGCCCGATGTCCTCGTCCGGCACCACGCGCTTGCGCTCGTTGAAGCGGCTGACCGAACGGCCGTAACCGAGCGACACGTCCTGCAGCTCGCACTCGCCGCCCTGATCGCAGATCGGGCAGTCCAACGGGTGGTTGATCAGCAGGAATTCCATCACGCTGCGCTGGTACTTCAACGCCTTTTCGCTACGCGTGGTGACCTTCATGCCATCCATCACCGGCGTGGCACAGGCAGGCGACGGCTTCGGGGATTTTTCGACATCCACCAGGCACATGCGGCAGTTGGCCGCGATCGGCAGCTTCTCGTGGTAGCAGAAGCGCGGGATCGGGATGCCGGCCTTGTCGGCCGCCTGGATGATCATCGAACCCTTCGGCACCACCAGGGACTGCCCGTCGATCTCGACGGTGACATGGTCCGGTGGCACGTTCGGGTTCACTGGTTGGGCGCTCATGCAGCCACTCCGACATGCGTGTCGACGATCGAACGACCGTTGACGATGTAGTACTCGAACTCGTCCCAGAACTGGCGCAGGAAGCCTTGAATCGGCCACGCCGCCGCTTCGCCGAAGGCACAGATGGTGTGCCCTTCGATCTGGCCGGCAACGGTGCGCAGCTGATGCAGGTCTTCCATCGTGGCCTTGCCGGCGACGATGCGCTCCAGCACGCGGTGCATCCAGCCGGTGCCCTCGCGGCACGGGGTGCACTGGCCGCAGGATTCCTTGTGGAAGAACTGCGAGATGCGGCAGGCGAAGCGCACGCAGCAGACGCTGTCGTCCAACACCACGATCGCGCCCGACCCCAGGCCGGTCCCGAGCGCACGCAAGGTGTCGTAGTCCATCTGCAGCCCGGCAACCTGGTCGGCCTTCAGCACCGGCATCGACACGCCGCCAGGCACCACGCCCTTGAGCTTGCGGCCCGGACGCAGGCCACCGGCCATTTCCAGCAACTCGTCGAAGGTGGTGCCGAGCGGCACTTCGAAATTACCGCCCTTCTGCACGCAGCCGGACACCGAGAAGATCTTCGGGCCGCCGTTCTTGGTCTTGCTCAGCCCCAGGAACCACTCCGGGCCGTTGCGAATGATCGCCGGCACCGACGCGTAGGTCTCGGTGTTGTTGATGGTGGTCGGCTTGCCGTACAGGCCGAAGTTGGCCGGGAACGGCGGCTTGTAGCGCGGCTGGCCCTTCTTGCCTTCCAGCGATTCCATCAGCGCGGTTTCTTCGCCGCAGATGTAGGCACCGGCACCCAGCGCACCGTAGATATCGATATCCACGCCGCTGCCGAGAATGTTCTTGCCCAGCCAGCCGTTGGCGTATGCATCGGCCAGCGCCAGTTCGAAGTTCTCGAACGGCTCGTGGTGGAACTCGCCACGCAGGTAGTTGTAGCCAACGGTCGAGCCGGTGGCATAGCAGGCGATCGCCATGCCCTCCACCACCGAATGCGGGTTGTAGCGCAGGATGTCGCGGTCCTTGCAGGTTCCCGGCTCGGATTCGTCCGAGTTGCACAGGATGTACTTCTGCATCGTGCCCTTGGGCATGAACGACCACTTCAGACCGGTCGGGAAGCCCGCGCCGCCACGGCCGCGCAGATTGGACGCCTTGACCATCTCGATGACGTCGGCCGGCGCGATCTTCTCTTCCAGGATCTTGCGCAGCGCGGCATAGCCACCGGTCTTCAGATAGCTCTCGTACGACCACGGAGTGTCGTAGTGCAGCGTCGTGTAGACGACCTGATGCGGCAACGGCGCCGGACCGACCGGGCCTGAGGGTGCGTGATGATGTGCCATGTCTTACTCCAGCCCGTCCAGCAGCGCGTCGACTTTCTCTTTCGTCAGGTGCTCGTGGTAATGGCCGTTGATGACCATCATCGGCGCTGCAGAGCAGGCCGCCAGGCACTCTTCTTCGCGCTTGAGGTAGACGCGGCCATCGGCCGTCGACTGCCCCAGCTTGCACCCCAGTTTCTTTTCCGCGTGCGCCAGCAGATCTTCGGCGCCGTTGAGCCAGCAGCTGATGTTGGTGCAGAACGCCACGTTGTGGCGGCCGACCTTTTCGGTCTCGAACATCGAGTAGAAGCTGGCGACTTCGTAGGCCCACACCGGCGGCAGATCCAGATACTTGGCCACGCCGACGATCAGCTCGTCGGTCAGCCAGCCCTGGTTCTGCTCCTGCGCAGCGTGCAGGCCCTGCAGCACGGCCGAACGCTTGCGATCGGGCGGAAACTTGCCCAGCCAATGATCGATGTGCGCACGCGTCTTGTCGCTCAGCACCACCTGCGGATCGACGTCGCGCGCCGCTTCGAAATTACCCGTCGCCTTCATCGGTCAACCTCACCGAAAACCAAATCGTAAGTACCGATCATCGCCACGACGTCGGCCAGCAGATAGCCACGCACCACCGCGTCCATCGACGACAGATGCGCAAAGCCCGGCGCGCGCAGATGTACGCGGAATGGCTTGTTGGCGCCATCGGACATCAGGTAGCAGCCGAACTCGCCCTTGGGCGCCTCGACCGCGCAGTAGGTTTCGCCGGCCGGCACGCAGTAGCCCTCGCTGAACAGCTTGAAGTGATGGATCAGCGCTTCCATGTCGTCCTTCATGCCTTCGCGGCTTGGCGGAGCGACCTTGAAATTGGTGACCATGACCGGGCCAGGATTGGCCTTCAGCCACTTCACGCACTGCTTGATGATGCGGTTGGACTCGCGCATCTCGGCCACGCGCACCAGATAGCGGTCGTAGCAATCGCCATTGGTGCCGACCGGCACATCGAACTCCACCGCGTCGTACTTGGCGTAAGGCTGTTTCTTGCGCAGGTCCCACTCGATGCCCGAGCCACGCAGCATCGGGCCGGTCATGCCCCAGGCACGCGCCAGATCCGGGCTGATGATGCCGACGTCGACGGTACGCTGCTTCCAGATACGGTTGTCGGTCAGCAGCGTCTCGTACTCGTCCACGCGCGACGGGAAGGTATTGGTGAAATCCTCGAGGAAGTCCAGCATCGAGCCTTCGCGCGCTGCGTTGAGCTTCTTCAGTGCCCCACCCTTGTGCCAGCGGGATTCCTTGTACTTGGGCATGCGATCGGGCAGATCGCGATACACGCCGCCGGGACGGTAGTAGGCAGCGTGCATGCGCGCGCCACTGACCGCCTCGTAGACGTCCATCAATTCCTCGCGCTCGCGGAACGCGTACAGCATCACCGCCATCGCGCCCAGGTCGAGCGCGTTGGACCCGACCCACATCAGGTGGTTCTTGATGCGGGTGATCTCGTCGAACATGGTGCGGATGTAGTGCGCACGCTCGGGCACTTCGATGCCCATCAAGGACTCGATCGCGCGCACGTAGGCGTGCTCGTTGCACATCATCGACACGTAATCCAGGCGGTCCATGTACGGAACCGACTGGTTGAACGGTTTGGATTCGGCCAGCTTCTCGGTACCACGGTGCAGCAGGCCGATATGCGGATCGGCACGCACCACGGTTTCGCCGTCCATTTCCAGGATCAGGCGCAGCACGCCGTGCGCCGCAGGATGCTGCGGGCCGAAGTTCATCGTGTAATTGCGGATTTCCTGCTTGCTTTCGACAGGATTGCTCGCGAAGGCATCGGTTGCCTGGCGGAACTCACTCACTTGGCGGTCTCCGACTTGCCCACTTCACCAGCGGCAGTCTCATAACGGGCGTCGTCGCGGATCACGCGCGGCACACCGACGCGCGGCTCGACCGAGGTCACCGGCTCGTACACGACACGCTTGCGCTCATCGTCGTAACGCACTTCGACGTTGCCGATCAGCGGGAAATCCTTGCGGAACGGATGGCCGACAAATCCGTAGTCGGTCAGGATGCGGCGCAGGTCCGGATGGCCATCGAAGACGATGCCGAACAGGTCGAAGGCTTCGCGCTCGAACCAGTTCACGCCGGGCCAGATGTCGGTCAACGACGCCACCACCGGCACTTGTTCGTCCGGTGCGTAGCAACGCACGCGCAGACGCTGGTTGTGCTGGTAGGAGATCAGCTGTGCGACCACCGCAAAACGCTGCTTGGGCATGTGCTGCGGATGGGCGCCGTCGGAGCTTTCCTGGCTGGGAAATTCGCCCCAGGCGAAACGACCGACGGCCTTGCCCTCGACGCCGCGGCTGAAGCCCTGCGACGACACGTCGGCGGTGTCCCACTCGTCGCTGCCGTAGCCCAGGTAATCGACGCCGCACAGATCGCTGAGCTGCTCAAAACCGAGCTCGTCGCGCAGGGCCAGACAGGTGGCGTGCCAATCGGCCGCAGCGACTTCCAGCGTCACTTCGCCGCGCGGCAATGCCACGGCGATCTGCGCACCGGCGAAACGTGCCGCAAGTCGGTCAGTGAAGGAAGATGCTTGCTCTGCCATGGGGGCTTGGCTGCTCTCAGTAGAAGAAGACGGGTGTCAGCGCGCGATGGTCTGGGTACGCCAGATCTTCTTCTGCAGCTGCAGGATGCCGTAAACCAGCGCCTCGGCGGTCGGCGGGCAACCGGGGACGTAGATGTCCACCGGCACGACGCGATCGCAACCGCGCACCACCGAATACGAATAATGATAGTAGCCGCCGCCATTGGCGCAGCTGCCCATCGAGATGACCCACTTCGGGTCCGGCATCTGGTCGTAGACCTTGCGCAACGCCGGGGCCATCTTGTTGACCAGCGTACCGGCCACGATCATCACGTCGGACTGGCGCGGCGACGGACGAAACACCACGCCGTAGCGGTCCAGATCCAGGCGCGCTGCGCCGGCATGCATCATCTCGACCGCGCAGCAGGCCAGACCGAAGGTCATCGGCCACATCGAGCCGGTGCGCGCCCAGTTCAGCAGCGCATCGACGCTGGTGGTCACGTAGCCCTTCTCGAGCAGCGGGTTTTCGCCTTCCGGGCGCAGGATGTCTTCCACCCGGCCTTCCGGCATCGGGTTGGTCATCAGACGATCCAGGGTCTGAATCACTCCCATTCCAGCGCTCCCTTCTTCCACACATAGATAAAGCCGAGGAACAACATGCCGACGAACAGCCCCATGGTGACCAGCGAACGTGCGCCAATCTCCATGAACACCTGCGTCCACGGCACGATGAAGATGATTTCCAGATCGAACACGATGAACTGGATCGCGATCAGGTAGTAGCGCACGTCGAACTTCATGCGCGCGTCTTCGAAGGCTTCGAAGCCACACTCGTAAGGCGAGAGCTTGCGCGGGTCCGGACTACGCGGACCGAGGAATCGACCGACCAGCATCAGCACGATGCCGATACCGGTGGCGACGATCAGAAACAGCAGACTCGGCAAATATTCGGCCAGCACAGCGATTCTCTCTTGCCTCTGCCCGCACGCGCCGCGTGCCGGCATGGGGTATAGGCAGACCCCGCGCGCGACAAGCGATGCGCAGGAACTGCAGCCAAACAATGGTGCCCAAGAGGGGACTCGAACCCCTACGACCTAAGTCGCTACCACCTCAAGGTAGTGCGTCTACCAATTCCGCCACCTGGGCATACGTTGCGCCGCTGGGCATCCCAGTGCGCAGCGCATTGTAACCGGCTTCAGCGTTTTTGTGCTGGTTCTGAAGCGTTTTCTTCGCGTGCCGCGGGGGCCTGCTGGACCGGTGCGGACTGCGCCGGCGTTGCGGCAGGCACTGGCTGCGAAGGAGCAGTCGGCACGGCGCCGGCAGCCGGCGCCTGCGGCAATGGCTGAGTCAGCTCGCCCGCAGCGGCAGGCGCCGGGGCAGCCGACTGCGACATCACGCCCAGGTTCTGGTCGGTGGGACGCGCGCCGTGGGTGGCGTACCACGCCATGAACAGACTGATGCTGAAGAACACCACCGCCAGCCACTTGGTGGACTTGGACAGGAAGTTCGACGCGCCCTGCGAGCCGAACACGGTGCCCGACGCGCCGGCGCCGAAGCCGGAACCGGCTGCCGCACCCGCACCACGCTGCATCAGGATCAGCGCAATCATCGCCAGCGCGACCAGCACGTAGACCACATTGAGGATCAACATCAGCATTTCGAAATCCGTCCCCGGACAAAACTTAATGGGTTAACAAGCGGCCGCCGCACGCGCGATGGCCAGGAAGTCCTCGGCGACCAGCGAGGCGCCTCCGACCAGCCCGCCATCGACATCGGGCTGCGCAAACAGCTCGCTGGCGTTATCGGGCTTGACACTGCCCCCGTACAGGATGGGCAGAGAATCGGCAATTCTAGCATCCGCCCTCGCGACTTCGCCACGCAGGAACGCATGGACCGCCTGCGCCTGCTCCGGGCTGGCAGTACGGCCGGTGCCGATGGCCCAGATCGGCTCGTAAGCGAGCACGGCGCGGGCGAAGCCCGCGCTCCCTACCAGCGCCAGCACCGGTTCGAGCTGGGCGCGCAGCACCGCCTCGGTCTGGTCGGCCTCGCGCTGTTCCAGCGACTCGCCCACGCACAGCACCGGGATCAGCCCGGCATGCATGGCGGCGGCGAATTTGCGCGCCACCAGCTCACTGCTCTCACGATGGTACTGGCGGCGTTCGGAGTGGCCGACCAAGCCGTATTCGGCGCCCACATCGACCAGCATGGTGGCCGAGACTTCACCGGTATAGGCGCCCTTCTCGTTGCTGCTGACATCCTGGGCACCGAAACACAGGTGGTGCTCCTCGAAATCCTCGATCAGGTCGCCCAGGTAAGGCAATGGCGGCAGGATGACGACATCGACACCCTCCAGGGGCATGTGGGCAGCGATCCGGGCCACCAGTTCGGTGGCGAAGGCGCGGCTGCCATGCAGCTTCCAATTTCCGGCAACAAGTTTTCGACGCATCAGGTGCAGGCTCCTGAGTGGAAGACAGGCGACAGAATAGCCCATGCCCTGTCGGTAGCCGGCACACTTCTGTCCCCCGCCTGTCCTGTCTCTCCTTCAACGGGAACCTGCCATGTCCGTTTCGCCTGTCTTCGCGCTGGTCACCGGCGCCTCCAGCGGCATCGGCCGCGAGATTGCGCGCGCCTACGCAAGGCGTGGCGTGCCGCTGATCCTGACCGCGCGCCGGGTCGACCGGCTGCAGGCGCTGGCCGTGGAGTTGCGGCCGTCGGTGCGGGTGGAAGTAGTGCCGGCCGATCTGAGCGATCCCGGCGCGGCCGCAACACTGGTCGCGCAGATCCAGCGCAATGGCTGGACGGTGGGCACCCTGGTCAACAACGCCGGCTACGGCGTGCCGGGCCGCTACCTGCACAACGACTGGCCCACGCATGCACGCTTCCTGCAGGTAATGGTAGGCGCGGTATGCGAGTTGACCTGGCGGCTCTTGCCGATGATCCGCGCCAGCGGCCGGGGCCGCATCCTCAACGTGGCCTCGTTCGCCGCACTGGCGCCGAGTGCCGACGGGCAGACGCTGTACGCAGCCAGCAAGAGCTTCCTGCTGCGCTTCAGCGAATCACTGGCGCTGGAAAACGCCGACTGCGCGGTCAAGGTCTGCGCGCTGTGTCCCGGCTTTGCCTGGTCGGAATTTCACGATGTCACCGGCACCCGCGCGGCGATGTCCACCCTGCCCCGCTGGGCATGGCTGCAGGCCGACGACGTGGCCGAGTACGGCATTGCCGCGCTGGAGCGTGGCCAGGTACTGGCTGTGCCGGGCTGGCGCTATCGCCTGGTCAACGCGGCGTTGCGCGTGTTGCCGCATGCGCTCGCGTTGCGCCTGATGGCGCGCGGATCGCATCGGGTACGTCCGTTGCAGTGAGGCGGCTGCGCTTCGGCTGCCTGCAGCGTTTTGCGTGCGCAGCCACACGCCCGTGACTGCGCGCCGTCTGCAGCAGCCAGCTCGTCCATTGCGATGGTCGCGGCCGATACCGGCCGCGGCCTCGGTCCTGTCTGCAGCGCAGGGCGACTGGCAACACGTCGCGGGCGGACTTCCGGTGCCATGGACGACCCGCTCAAGGTCGTCGTCCGTGGGTGGAAAGCTGCCGTCATGAGGATCGACCACGCGCGTCCATCACTGCGCGCGGCAGTGGTGCGACACCCTCAGTGATTGACGATGTCACCGTGCATGGCCGCCAGCCGCGCCAGCAGACCGTTCTGCGTGCGGCGCGGAATCTTGCGCTGATCCATCGCCCAGTTGAGATCCTCGACCAGCGCGTTGAAGTCGCCTTCGCGAATGGCCAGGTGCGCGTGCGCCTGCTGCATCGACTTGGCGGTATCCGGGCACGGGCCGTCGGCGACATGGCAGAACTTCTGCACCAGGCGCTCGTTGAGCATCACGATGTTGACGCGCGCGAACTTGTCGACGATGCGCTGGTCGTCGGCGATGCGCGACAGCATGGTTTCCACCAGCGCTTCGATACCGGCCTGCCCGCCGAGTTCGTCGTAGAGCGTGGGGCGCGGCTGCGTGATGGCGCAGGCACTCATCAGCGCCAGCATGCACAGCAAGGGCCAGCGCAGCCGTCGATTCATCAGAACGCCACCTGCAGGGAAAGATAGGGGCCGCGTTGGTCGGTGAGCGTGGCGATGTCGCCAAGCTCGGCCCATGCCGCGGTCAGGGACACATGCTTGCTGGGAAACCAGGCCACGAATGCATCGCCCCAGGCCTGCTCGCGGGCGAAGCCGAGGTTGTCGGGTTTGTCGCGATACTCCACGCCGACCACCCACGCCGGCGACAGCACGACGGCGGCGCTGGCTTCGCCGACCAGCCGACGGGCGTTGCGACGATCGCCGCCGAAACCGAGCAAGCCGGTCTGATTGGCGCGGGTCGTGCGCAACGTGCCGTTGAGCAGCAGTTGATAGCCGCCCGCTGCCTGCAGGAACAGACGGCTGGCGCTGACATAGACGTCGGTGCCGTGATCGTCGCGTGCGCCGATCGCCAGCGGCAACGCGCCATCGCGCAGGCGCTTGTACTGCACGCCCACACTGACCTGTGGCGCATGTCCGTAGACCAGATCGCCGTAGACCCGCAGCTTGGCGCCGAACACATCCTGGCCGAGCGCATTCCACGGCAGGCCCAGCCGATCCTGCAGGGTACCCAGATCCAGACGTTGCCGCGCCAGCGAAAGTTCCAGCCGGTTACCGACCGTCAGCGCGGCACCCTGCACGTCGAGCCGGTAGTCGCCGCTGTCCACATGCGTGGCGAACAGCACGCTGCCCAGTTCGTCGCGGGTGCCGTATCCCGACAGCGTGGCCCACGGCACGATGCCGCCACCGCTGCTGCCTTCGATCATGGACACGCCACCGGTGGCGAGCAGGCGCCCCTCGCCTGCGATCGCCGCCGCGGGTGCGAGGCCCAGCCCGGCCAATGCCGCAGACAGCAGCGTGCCTCGCCACCTGTGCATCAATGCATCCCTGCTTGCGCCGTCGGCGCCAGATCGAGTTGACGCATGCACCAGGCGATCAGCGGCACTTCCTCCAATGCGGGCGAATAGAGATAGCCCTGCACCATGTCGCAGCCGTAACCGCGCAGCAGGCTCAGCGCGGTGGCGCTCTCTACGCCTTCGGCGATGACGCTCAAGCCGAGGTTATGGCCAAGATCGATCGTGCTGCGCACGATGAACGCATCGTCGGTGCCTTCGGCCAGCTGCATGACAAAGCTCTTGTCGATCTTCAATTCGTCCACCGGCATGCGCTTGAGTTGCGCCAATGAGGAGTAGCCGGTGCCGAAGTCGTCGATGGACAGACGTACGCCGACGCTGCGCAGCTGATGCAGCATGTGCAGGGCGGACTCGACATCGCGCATCAAGGCGCTTTCGGTCAGTTCCAGCGTGACCGACTGCGCCGGCACCGCGTGATGCTCCAGACGGCCACGCACGTAATCCGGCAAACCGGGGTCGGACAGATCCAGTGCGGAGAGATTGATCGCCATGCCCAGCTCCAGCCCCTGCCTGCGCCATTGCGCCTGGCAGCGTAGCGCCTCGTCCAGCACGAAGCGGGTCAAGGGATGGATCACGCCGGAGTGCTCGGCCAAGGGAATGAATTCGTCCGGGCCGATCGCCCCGAGCGCCGGATGGTGCCAGCGCACCAGCACCTCCACCTGTTCGACGCGATCGTTGCGCAGGCAGATCTTGGGCTGAAAGCGCAAGGTCAGCTCATTGCCGCCGATGGCCTGGCGCAGGTCGCCGGTCAGGCGCAACCGGCGCAGATGCTGCTCGTCCTGACCCAGGCGATACACGCTGGCGCCGATGATGGTGGCGTTGCCGCCCTGGCGACGTGCGATGTCGGCGCGGCGCAACAGGGTGTCCGGATCGGCGCCGTGTTCGGGAATCAGGGCGATGCCGATGCTGGCTTCCAGCTGGATGCGCGCCTGCGGCAGCGCCAGCGGGCGGCGCAACTGCAGCAGCAAGCGCTGCGCATCCTGTTGCACAGTGGTGACGTCGGTCTGCGCCACCACCACCATGAATTCGTCGCTGCCCAGTCGCCCGACGAGATTGGGCTCCTGCACCACGTCGGCAAGGCGGCGGCCCGCCTCGATCAGGATCTGATCGGCGAAATCGTGGCCCAGGCTGTCGTTGAGCTCCTTGAAGCGTTCCAGATCCAGGATCAACACCGCCGCCGTGCCGCCGGAAGCCACGGTCTGGTCCACCACCTCCTTCAGCCGCTCCAGCAACCAGATGCGATTGGGCAGACCGGTCAAGGCATCGTGGCGCGCCTGATGCAGGATGCGCTGCTCGCGACTGGCGATCTGCTGCTGCATGCGCCCGAAGCTGTCGGCCAACTCGGCCAGTTCGCGCCCGGGTGGCACCTGGACCACAGTGTGATAATCGCCGCGTTGGATGCGCCGTGCTGCCTGTACCAGTTGTGCGACCGGCTGGCTGACGCTGCGCGCCAGGAAGATCGCCACACCCAGCGCCGCAGCCGTCGCCAGACCGGCCAACAGCAGGATGCGCAATCTGAGGACGCGGTAGGGCTCCACCGCGCGATCCAGCGAGGCCTGCAGCGCGACTCGCACATGGCTGTCGCCCTGGATCGACCGCAGTTTGACCAGGTAACGCGACTCGGCCAGGGTCAACGCAACCGCCGCACCCTGCGCGCGTTGAGCGGCCGGCAACTGCTGCGCAAATTCGGCGCGCGCCGCCGGCTCCAGGGTGGAGGCCAGCACGCGCACCGGCGGACCATCGGTGAAGAAGGTCGCATCCAGCCCGGTGGTGGAACGGAAATCCTGCGCGAGACCGTCGCCGGATTCGTTGCCGATCGCGATCCAGCCTACCCGGCTCGGTGCCAGAACCTGGACCACCGCCAGCCGCACGATGCGTCGGTCCAATGCGACCACGCCGACCGCGTGCCCATCGCGCTGCGCCTGCTGCAGCAGGGTCTGCACCGCACGCAGCTGCTCGGCTTGCGGCAGATCGGCGAGCCCGGTCAAGAATTCGCCATCCGGCGCCAGCAGTAGCGCGGTCTGGGCCGACATGCGCGCCGCGTGATTGCGCAATGCCGATTGCATGGTTGGCACATCGCCGCTGGCCACGGCGGCGCGAAAACCGAAATCGTCGGCCAGCACCGAGGCCGACTGCATCAGCTGTTCGTCGCGGCGCAGATTGATGCGTTGCCAGACGCGCTCGCCGATCCGCAATTCCTCGTCGAGCTGCGCCTTGACGCTGCGCTCGGTGGCGACCTGCACCGCGATGAAGGTCAATGCCTGCGTGGCGAGCACGACCAGCACCAGAAAGGCCGCGATCCGGGTATGCAGGCGCATGGCCTTCATGGCTTCGGCGTCTTCGGGTCGGCGCGACGGAACTTGTCCTGCAGCGCACGCACGCGCGCATCCGGTGGCACCGCTGGCGCGGCGCCGGTGGTCTGCAAGGTCACGCGCCGTTGCACAGCCTCGCGCGCAAGCGCCACAGGCTCGGCAAGCATGGCGCCCTTGATGCGCGGATGCCAGACCCGCAGCGTGTAGCTGCCTGCCGGCGCATCCAGCTGCACCCGACCGTCGCTGCCGGTCTTGCCGAAATACGGCGTGTCCATCACCACGATATAGCCCAGCATCCAGTCATGGATATTGCAGCCCAACGTTACCAGACCAGCCTGGTCGAAGCGCACCGGGGCCGCAGTGCTGCCCTGGAACAGCGGCAACTCGAACCGCTTTGCGGCTGAGAACGAATAGACCTGATGGCGAATCTGGTCGCTGTTGGGAAACCGCACCAGGGTGCCGGTGCGCACCGCCAGCACGGCAGGCACGAACTGCGAATTGACCTGGTCCATCTCCACGGTCCTGGGCGCCCCGGCGGCAACCGCACGAGCCGGCTCCAGACTCACCACCGCATCGACCAACATGCCGTTGCCATCGACCACGGTCACGCTGATCGGCGTTGCCGATGCGCAGCTTGCGGCGCAGGACGCCAGCAACCCCGCAACCGGGCCGATCCGTTTGAACCACTGCGTCCTCATGCGCCCCCCGAGCTCTAATGCAATCGGCAGCGGCGCCAGGCGAATCCGACGTCGCGCTAGCGATCAGACTGGGTTATCGGCTGAGGTGAATGCAAGCTTTAACCAGACGCGAACAGAGCTTCATGAATCAAACTGTGCCAGCGGTCATTGCTTCTGCTGTAAGCGCAGCTGCTGCACGGGCTGGTCGCTGCGAACGTATCATTTCAGCTTGATTTCGCGCAGACGTTCTTCCAGAAAACCGTGCGCGGTGATCGGCTCGGGATAGCGGCTCGGATTGTCGGCGGTGATGCACGAAGGCAGCACGTCGATCAGGAAATCCGGATTGGGGTGCAGGAAGAACGGCACCGAATAGCGCGGCTTGCGCGCCTGTTCGCCCGGCGGATTGACCACCCGGTGGATGGTGGACGGATACACGTGGTTGGTCAGGCGCTGCAGCATGTCGCCGATGTTGACCACGATGGTGTCGGCATCGGCAGTGAACGGCACCCACTCGCCGTCGTTGGAGCGTACTTCCAGCCCGGCCGCGCTGGCACCGACCAGCAAGGTGATGAAATTGATGTCGCCGTGCGCCCCGGCGCGCACGTTGGGAATGTCGTCGCTGGTGATCGGCGGGTAGTGGATCGGCCGCAGGATCGAATTGCCGTTGTTGGTCTTGTCGACAAAGTAGTCCTGCGGCAGGCCGATATGCAGCGCCAGCGCCGACAGCACGCGCGAGCCCAGCTGGTCCAGCTGCTGGTACAGGCGATAGCCGCGCTCACGGAAACCGGGCACCTCTTCGGGCCACAGGTTCGGCGACATCACCGCGCGGTACGGCGAATCGTCCGTGATCTCGCGGCCGATGTGCCAGAACTCCTTCAGGTCGAAATGCTTGGAATCCTTGGCGGTCTCCACGCCGAACGCGGTATAGCCGCGCGCACCGCCGCTGCCTTCGACGTGATAGCGACGCTTGACCTGCTCAGGCAGCGCGAAGAACGCCTTGAACACGTCATACGCCGCGTCGATATCGGCTTGCGCGATGCCGTGGTTGCGGATGCCGGCAAAGCCCCACTGCCGATAGGCCGCACCGAGCTCGGCGACGAAAGCGTCGCGGTCGCTGTCGAAACGGGTGATGTCCAGGGTCGGGATGCGGGCGCTCATACGGATATCTGCAGTTGAAGTCGGGAAGTCAAAAGGAAAGCCTGCCGCTCAGGACAGCAGGCGATACAGCAGGTAGAACGTCGCGGCCTTGGCAAAGACCACGCAGACACCAATGATCAGCGACTCACGCCGCGTCACGCACGGCTCCGGAGAGACGGTCGAGCGTGTCCTGCATCAGACCGGCGTCGTCGGCCTCCACGGTCACGCGCACCACCGGCTCGGTGCCGGAAGGACGCAGGAACGCACGCCCACGGCCCTGCACGGCGGTCTGCGCCTGCTGTAGCGCCTGCTGCACGCCGGCGGCCTCGACAATCGCCTTGGCGGCACCGCCGTCCAGCCGCACATTGACGGTCTTCTGCGGCACCTTGCTCAGACTGCCCAGTGCCTGGCGCAGGCTCTGTCCATCGCGCCCCAGCGCCTCGAGCACCTGCAACGCACTGACGATCCCATCGCCTGTTGTGGCGCGATCCAGACACAGCAGATGGCCGGAGGTTTCGCCGCCCAGCGTGCCGCCACCTTCGACCAGGGCCTGGTGCACATAGCGGTCGCCGACCTTGGCACGCTGGAACGGGATGTCCGATGCAGCCAGCGCCTGCTCCAGGCCGTAGTTGGTCATCAACGTGCCGACCACGGTGCCGGTAAGCCGGCCGCTGGCCTGCCAGGAACGCGCGAGCACGTACAGCAGATCGTCGCCATCGACCGGGTTGCCCTGGTCGTCGGCCATCAGCACGCGATCACCATCGCCATCGAAGGCGATGCCGAGCTGTGCACCGCTCTCGCGCACCTTGGCGGCGAGATTGTCGATATGGGTGGAGCCGACACCGGCATTGATATTGAGCCCGTCGGGTGCGGCACCGATGACGACCACGTCCGCACCCAGCTCGCGGAACAGCATCGGCGCGATGTGATACGTCGCGCCGTGTGCGCAGTCCAGCACCATCTTCAGGCCATGCAGGGTGAACCCGCGCGCCACGCTGGCCTTGCAGAACTCGATGTAACGGCCGATCGCATCGCGGGTGCGGATCGCCTTGCCCAGACGCTCCGATTCCACGGTGTGGAACGGCTCGTCCAGCGCGGCCTCGATCGACGCTTCGGTGGCGTCATCGAGCTTCTCGCCTTCGGCGGAAAAGAACTTGATGCCGTTGTCGTAGTGCGGATTGTGCGAGGCGCTGATCACCACGCCGGCATCGGCGCGCAGGGTGTTGGTCAGGAAGGCGATGGCCGGAGTCGGCATCGGGCCGATCAGCTGCACGTCGGCGCCGGCGGCGACCAGGCCGGCCTCCAGTGCGGCTTCGAACATGTAGCCGGAAATCCGGGTGTCCTTGCCGATCAGCACCAGCGGACGCTTGCTACGGCCACGGGTCAGCACGCGACCGAGCGCATTGCCCAGCCTCAGCACGAAATCGGCCGAGATCACGCCCTGCCCGACCCGACCGCGGATGCCGTCGGTTCCAAAATACTTGCGACTGCTCATGCGTTGCGGTGTTCCTGCCTACGGGTGGGCGCACACGCAGCAGCGCGTGCGAAGTTGTCGCGCGCGCGCGCAACCACCGGCCTCATGCAGCCGCGTCCTGCGGATGCGGCTGACGCATCATCATCGCGGTCAGATCGGCGATGCGGTCGCGCATTGCGCGACGATCGCAGATCTGGTCGATGGCACCGTGGTCGAGCAGGAACTCCGAACGCTGGAAGCCTTCCGGCAAGGTCTCGCGCACGGTTTGCTCGATCACGCGCGGGCCGGCGAAGCCGATCAACGCATGCGGCTCGGCGATATTGATATCCCCCAGCATCGCGAACGAGGCCGACACGCCACCGGTGGTGGGATGGGTCAGCACCGAGATGTACGGCAGGCCGGCCTCGCGCAGGCGACCGAGCGCAGCGGATGTCTTGGCCATCTGCATCAGCGAGAACAGGCCTTCCTGCATGCGTGCGCCACCGCTGGCGGAGAAGCACACGAACGGACAGCCGACTTCCAGCGCCACTTCGGCCGCGCGTGCGAAGCGCTCGCCGACCACCGAGCCCATCGAGCCGCCCATGAAGGCGAAGTCGAAGGCGGCGGCCACCAGCGGATTGCCCTTGAGCGTGCCGCGCATGGCGATCAGCGCGTCGTACTCGCCGCTGCTCTTCTGGCTGGCCTTGATGCGCTCGCCGTAGCGCTTCTGGTCCTTGAACTTGAGCACGTCGACCGGACCCAGCTGGGCGGCGATCTCGGTGGTTGCGGTGTCGGGATCGAACAGCGAATTCAGGCGCGCGCGCGCGCGGATGGCCATATGGTGGCCGCACTTGGGACACACCTCGAGGTTTTCCTCGAGCTCGGGGCCGTACAGCGCGCTGCCGCAGTTGCTGCACTTCTCCCACAGGCCCTCGGGGACGCTGCGCTTCTTGGCCGGGGTGTTCTCGGTGCGGATGCCGGAGGGCATCAATTTGCTGAGCCAGCTCATTCGATTCCGTAAAAGCACCCCTTATGGGGCATCAGAATGCGGAGTGTAAACCAGCCCGGCGCCCGACGCTTTCGCAGACCTACGCGGCGAAACACCAGCAAGATAGTCGAGCGGACAGCCGCCGATCGGCACAGGCTTTTACAAGCAACGCGATTATGATATTAGCGACCTGGCGCCCAGGGATCGGGGCTGGAGTGCTCCAGCAGCCATACGCCTGCTTAAATGCGTATCGCCCAAACGAAACAAGCCCCCTAGAAGCCTCAGTGAACAAGGATCGATCATGAAAACACCGGCATGCATTGCAGCTCTCTTACTCCTGGTCTCCGTTATCGGTAGCAGCCAAGCCCAAGTAAAGATGTGCGGAACTGAGACCAGCGCACAGCTTCCAAGCAAGACGACGTCGCACATCAATCCAGATGGCTCGATGACAATAAGGGTACCTACTGGCTGGTTCATGTTTACCCAGGAAAAAGGTGTCTGGGCAATCAGTCCGACCGCCATCCTGACCTGCGCATGTCCTGGAGGATCTGGATGCAGCCCCACGTTACTTCCCAATGGTCAGACTTTCTGTGCAATGAGCTCAGACTGCACACAATGCAACCGTGGTGGAAGCACAGCGATGTACCCGGTTCGGCAGGATCAAATAGGTGCGACCTTTGCCAGTGCTGACGAAGTTAGAAGCTTGCCGCGGATCGATGCACGCCTGCTGTCGGTCCCCGACGTCAGAAAGGATCTACTTGCATTCAAAAAGACCCTGGACATTCCGGTGGACGCCAGCGGGCGCGATGCGGTGTGGATCCGTCTGTATGGTTATGTTGCACCGATGGATGTCCCCGATGGCTATCAGATCCCCATGACTGGCTCTGCAACTGAGAATATGGCACTAGGCTTGCTGGCAAGCCAATCCATTCAGGTCCCTTCTGCCGCAGTGAAATGTAGTTGCGCTAGCGGCGGAAGTTGCAAGCTTGAGTCCAATTTCGGGGTCAAGGTATGCAATGCAGCCGCGTGCGCAACCTGCAGCATGACGTATTGATCGTAGCGCGCATCAGCGATCCAGTGCCTGGCGCAGCGGGACCAGGAAGGCTTCGGCGCGTTCGCGGGCGCTGCGGACGTCGGCAGCTTCGGCCAGCGCGGCGACCAGGGCGCTGCCGACCACCACACCTTCGGCGTCGACGGCCATTGCGGCGGCGCTGGCAGCGTCCTTGATGCCGAAACCGGCCACCACCGGGGCCCCGGCACGCCGACGCAGCTGGCGCAGGCGGTCGCTGGCGGCATGGGTGTCGAGCAGATTCGAGGCGCCGGTGACGCCGGCGAAGCTGACGTAGTACAGATAGCCCTGGGCACTGCTGCACAGCATGTCCAGGCGCTGCTCGCTGGTGGTCGGCGAGGCCAGCGCAATCAGGGCTAGGCCGACCTCGGTGAAGACGGCGCGGGTCTCGGCCGCTTCTTCGGGCGGCAGGTCGACCAGGAGCAGGCCATCCACTCCGGCAGCGACAGCGGCTTGCGCGAAGCGCCGGGTGCCGTGGATCTCGATCGGGTTGAGGTAGCCCATCAACACCACCGGCGTGGTGGCGTCTTCACGACGAAATTCGTGCACCGCCTCCAGCACGTAGGCCAGGCCGGCACCACGGCCCAGCGCGCGCTCGGAACTGCGCTGGATGGTGGGGCCGTCGGCCATGGGATCGGAAAACGGCACGCCGAGCTCGATGACATCGGCACCGGCACGCACCAGCGCATGCATGACCGGCACGGTGGCTTCCAGCGACGGGTCGCCGGCAGTGATGAAGGGGATGAGCGCCTTGCGGCCATCGGCGCGCAGGCGCTGGAAGGTTTCGTCGATACGACGCATTGAAAGACCTTGCAAAAGTTTAGAGGCGGTACGACCGCTTCAATGGATGTCCTGGTACATGGCAGGCGGCAGTTCGGCCAATGCCTGGGCCTCGACCTCGAGGTCGAAACTGTCCAGGCAGCAGCCGCAGCCGCTGTTCTCCGAGCAGGTACGGATCTGCGGCGCCCAGCGGTCGAGCCAGGCGAGCAGCAGCTCCTGTTCGCCTGGCTGGTCGGCCAGCGCGGTCACGGTGACGCGCCGCAGTGGCATCAGACCTGCACGCCTTCGCGCGCAGCGATGGTGTGCACGTCCTTGTCGCCACGGCCGGACAGGTTGCACAGGATCAATGCGTCCTTGGGCATCTCGCGCGCGAGCTTGATCGACTGCGCCACTGCATGGCTGGATTCGAGTGCGGCCAGGATGCCTTCGGTATGCGCCAGCAGGTGGAAGGCGGCCATCGCTTCGTCGTCGGTGATGCCCTGATAGACCGCGCGGCCGCTGTCGGACAGAAACGAATGCTCAGGGCCCACGCCCGGGTAATCCAGACCGGCGGAGATCGAATGGGTTTCGGTGATTTGGCCGTCGTCGTCGCAGATCACATAGGTGCGGTTGCCATGCAGCACACCGGGGCGCCCGGCCGCGATCGACGCCGCATGGCGGCCGGAGGCGATGCCGTCGCCGGCCGCTTCGGCGCCGTAGATCCTGACGCCTGGGTCGTTGAGGAAGGCATGGAACAGGCCGATCGCGTTACTGCCGCCGCCGACGCAGGCGCTGATCGCATCCGGCAGGCGGCCGAAGTCTTCCAGCATCTGCGCGCGCGCTTCGCGGCCGACAATCGCGTTGAAGTCGCGCACCATGCGCGGATACGGATCCGGGCCGGCCACGGTGCCGATGATGTAGAAGGTGTCCTGCACGTTGGTGACCCAGTCGCGCATCGCCTCGTTGAGCGCATCCTTGAGCGTGGCCGAGCCGGAGGTCACCGGGATCACCGTGGCACCCAACAACTTCATGCGGTAGACGTTGATCTTCTGCCGCTCGATGTCGGTGGCGCCCATATAGACCACGCACTCCAGGCCCAGCCGCGCGGCCACCGTGGCACTGGCCACGCCATGCTGGCCGGCGCCGGTCTCGGCGATGATGCGGGTCTTGCCCATGCGGCTGGCCAGCAGGGCCTGGCCGATGGTGTTGTTGATCTTGTGCGCGCCGGTGTGGTTGAGGTCCTCGCGCTTGAGCAGGATCTGCGCCCCACCCACTTCGCGGCTCAGGCGCTCGGCGTGATAGATCGGGCTGGGCCGACCGACGTAATGCTTGAGATCCTTGTCGTACTCGGCAATGAAGGCCGGGTCCTGGCGCGCCTGGTCGTACGCGGCAGCCAGCTCCTGCAACGGGCCGATCAAGGTCTCGGCGACGAACCGGCCCCCGAACTTGCCGAAGTGGCCGGCAGCGTCCGGATAGGCGTGAAAGTCACTGATGGGCTGGGCCGACATGGGAATCCTCTGCAGCGATGCGGTCATACAAGAGGCATTACTGTAGCGCAGCCACGGCGCGCGATAAATCGATAAGATTGCTGCAACCTGTGACCTGGACTCACATATGAGCACACTGCTTCCGCCACTGGCAGCGCTGCGCGCGTTCGAATCCGCCGCGCGTTTGCAGAGCGTCAGCCGGGCCGCGCAAGAGTTGCACGTGACCCATGGCGCCATCAGCCGGCACATGCGCTCGCTGGAACAGGCGCTGGGCGCGGCGCTGTTTACCCGCCAGGGCCGCGGCCTGGCGCTGACGCCTGCCGGCGCCCGGCTGCGCGATGCGACCGGCGAAGGCTTTGCGCTGATCGGCGACACCTGGGCCGCGTTGCGCCGCCCCACCAGCGAGGCGCCGCTGGTGCTGGGCTGCTCGGGCAGCCTGCTCGCGCGTTGGGTCATCCCGCGGCTGGGCCGGCTGCAGCGGGATCTGCCGCAGGTGCGCTTGCACCTGTCGGCCAACGAGCAGGCGCCCGGCCCGGACCTGGATGGCCTGGATGCGGCACTGCTGCTGGACACCCCGCCATGGCCAGGCGACTGGCAGGTGCACGAACTGGGGGTGGAGTGGATCGGTCCGGTGCTGAGCCCGCAGCTGGCATCGGCGACACAGCTGGCCGGCAAAGCGCCTGCCGCCCTGCTCGATCACGCCTTGCTGCACACCCGCTCGCGCCCGCAGGCCTGGCCGGAATGGGCGCAAAGCCACGGCCTGGCGCCCGACGCGCTGCGCTTCGGCACCGAATTCGAACATCTGGTCTACCTGCTGGAAGCGGCCGCCGCCGGCCTGGGCGTGGCGATCGCACCGCAACCGCTGGTTGCCGCAGACCTGGCCGCCGGACGCCTGCTGGCGCCGTGGGGCTTCACGCCAACCCGCGGCCGCTGGGTGCTCTGCGCCGCAAGGCGCAACCCGGACCCGCGCATCGAACAGCTTGCCGGCTGGTTGCGTAGCGCACTTTCAGAAGATCAGCAGCGCACCACGGATGCCGCAAGCGCCTGATTGGAACGCTCGGTGGTCGGAGAAACTACGACCAAGCAATCAATTACCGGGAATTGGATAACCCAAGAGTAATCAACACAACCAGGCAGACTGCCCGCTCCGATTCCCCAATCCCGATTCCCGATTCCCCAACTCACCCCATCTCATGACAATCGGCCCGGCGCACCTCTTCGACGAACTTGCGCATCATGTGGCCGTCCTTGATGCCGGGCGCAAGTTCCACGCCGCTGGACACATCCACGCCCCACGGCAGCGTTGCCACGATCGCATCGAACACATTATCGGCGGTGATGCCGCCGGCCAGCAGAAACGGGCGATGCAGGCCGGTGGGCAGGCGCGACCAATCGAAGGTCTTGCCGGTACCGCCGCCCGCGCCAGGCGCATGGCTGTCGAACAGGAAACCGGCGGTGTTGGGATAGGCGAGCTGCAAGGTCCGCGCGTTGGCGTCCTCGCCGTTGGTCCCGCCGCTGCCCATCGGCACCGCCTTGAGATACGGCAGGTTGAAGCTGCGGCAGAACGCGTCGTCTTCCTCGCCATGGAACTGCAGCAAGGTCGGGCGCACCGTGCGCACCACCTCACGCACTTCTTCCTTGGAATTGTTGCGGAACAGCGCTACCACATCGACCATCGGCGCGGTGGCTTGGCGCATCGCGCGCGCCTCGGCCGGCGCCACGCGGCGCGGGCTGCCATGCGCAAAGATGAAACCTACCGCGTCCACACCCAGCTCGCCGGCCAGTCGGATATCACCGGCGCGGGTCATGCCACAGAACTTGATGCGGGTGCGGTACAGCGATCGATTCATTGGGTCACCTCAGCGGGCAGATGCCACTCTGCGGGATACAACGGCCCGATGAAGACCAGGCCTTGTGGCGGCGCTGTCGGCCCGGCCACCGTGCGGTCGCGGCCGGCCAGCAACGTCGCGATCCAGTCGCCCGGTTGTTCCCCGGTTCCGATCAGGATCAGCGAGCCAACAATATTCCGCACCATGTGATGAAGGAATGCATTGGCCTGGACCTGCACCTCCACCACCTCGCCGATGCGGTGCACGCTGATGGCCTGCAGGTTGCGGCGTGCGTGCAGGGCCTGGCATTGCACGCTGCGGAATGCGCTGAAGTCGTTCTCGCCCAGCAAGGCCTGCGCGGCAGCGTGCATGGCATCGGCATCCAGCGGGCGCCGTTCCCAGCTCAAGGTCTGACGATACAGCGCCGGGCGTATCTGCCGATTGAGCAGGCGATACCGGTAGCGGCGTGCGCGTGCGGAAAACCGCGCATGGAAGTCGGCCGCGGCCGGCACGCACCAGCGCACCGCGATCGAGGGCGGCAGGCGCGCGGTGGTGCCCAGCATCCAGCCACGCGGCGCGCGGTGCGCGTCGCTGTCGAAATGCACCACCTGGCATTCGCCGTGCACGCCGGCATCGGTGCGGCCTGCGCACACCACCTGCACCGGGGCATCGGCCACCGAGGACAGCGCCGCCTGCAGGCTGGCCTGTACGCTCGGCCCGCCATGTTCACCCAACTGCTGCCAGCCCTGGAACTCGCTGCCGTCGTACTCCACGCCCAGCGCGTAACGCATCGGAACCTGCCTGTTGTCGAATCGATGGAGCGTGCGCGGACTAGCTGACCGCGCGCTCGGACCACACCGCCAGCGTATTACCGCCCGGCTCGCGGAAATGAAACCGGCTGCCGCCGGGAAAGCCGAACACCGGCTTGACGATCTCGCCACCGGCCGCGCGAACGCGCTCGGCCATGGGCTCCAGCGCGTCGGCATACAGCACGACCAATGGGCCAGCGTCTGCCGGCGCTGCGCCAATGGCGCGATAGAAGCCACCGTCCAGACGGCCGTCGTTGAAGGCCAGATAATCCGGGCCATAGGCCTGAAACTGCCAAGCGAACACGGCTTCGAAAAAGGCGCGGCTGGCCTCCAGATCGAGCGAGGCGAATTCCACGTAGTCGATGCGGCGCTCGCGTGCGGCGGCCATGCTGTCCAGCGCAGGGCTCATGCCAGGCGTTCCAGCAGTTCGGCGGCCTCGGCGCGGGTGGCCTCGTCGCCGGTTGCGGCGACTTCCAGCAGCAGACCACGCGCGGTGTCCCTGTCGCCGAGATCCATGTAGGCAACCGCCAGTTCCAGACGATCACGCCCAGCCGAGATGAACTCTCTGCTGGTCACCGCACTGGGCGCAGCGACGGGAGCAACGGGTGCCGGATCGACATCCAGGCTGTCCTGCGCGGCGACAGCTGCGGAGGGCACGCCCGGCGGGAGATCGTTGCTGGCATATGCAGCGCCTGCAAGCTGCGGCTCGCCGTCTTCCGGTTCTGCGTGCGCGGACGTCGTCTGCTGCGGCACCGAATCCTGCGGCGCAACGAACTCCGGCTGCACGACTGGAGGAGCTGGCGGCGTTGCACGCAACGAGCGCCAATCCTCGCTGGCGACCACCGGCGGCGCTGCGACAGACTCGGACAGCAGCGGCTCGCGACGCAGCACATCGGACAGCGGTTGCTGCGTCTGATAGGCGCGTTCTTTTTCGCGCAGATCGGCCTGCTCGAATTCGGCTTCGTGCAGCACATCGTGCTCGCTGGGCACAGTGGCCTGCGCATCGTCCTGCGGCTCGGCGGCGTCTGCCGCAGCGCCGACAGGCACGAAATCGAACTGACGCCGCGGCAACGGCGGCAGCGGCGAGGGTTTGCGCCGGCGCGCCGCCAGCCAGGCGACGACCGCCGCGACGATCAACACCAGGCCACCGATCAGCCATAGCGGAAACCCGCTGCCATGCTGAGCCGCGGCCGGCGTCTGCGACAGCCGCTTCTGCGCGGCCGCCAGGTCGGTGTCCTTCATGGCGATCAGGGCTTGTTGTTGCTGCTTGAGTTTTTCCAGATCGGCCACGCGGGTGCGCAGATCCTGCAGTTCCGCATCGCGGGTGGCGATGTCTTCCCTGGCCTGTTGCAACTGTTGGTTGGCCGCCATGTCGCCCTCGCCTTCGGCACTGGTACCGGACGTAGCGCCGGCGGTATTGGTCTGACTCGCCACTGCAGGGGCGATCTCGAGCCGCGCGCCAGCACCTGCCGACGTCGCAGCTGCGGCAGGCGCGGGCGTTGCAGCGGCAGCGCCGGCCTCGGCCGGCTGCGGAATCGCCGAGCGCGCCTGTCGCCACTGCGCGGCCTGCTCGCGCACCATCACCGCCGCTTCGGCGGCGCCGACCTGCGCCAACGCATCTTCCTGTGGGGTGCGCAGCACTGCGCCCTGCTTCAACCGGTTGATGTTGCCGCCGATGAAGGCGTCCGGGTTGGTACGCAGCAGCGCCAGCATGGTCTGGTCGAGCGAATGTCCGCTGGAACGGGCCACGGCGGCAGCGATCTCCGACAAGGTCTGGCCCGAGCGCACCGCCGGCAACGCATCGCCGGCCGGCAGCGGCGCGGCAGCGCGTGTGCTGGAACGTGCGCCGGGCGCCACCGTGTCGGCTGGCTGCCCGGCGCGCTCGGCGTTGGCGGCCGGCGCGGCGGCCGGCGCGCGTGCGATGGTGTTGCTGGCCCCGGCGCGCGGCGCCTCGATGCCTGGCTCGGCAATCGCCGCGGCGGTGTTGGGCGCATCGACCAGTGCGGAGTATTCGCGCACCAGCCGGCCCTGGCCCCACTCCACCTCGATCAGGAAGTTGATCGCCGGCTGCTCCACGGCCTGGCTGCTGGTCACGCGGATCACCGCACGCCCGCGCGCGTCCTGCGCGAACTGGAATTGCAGGTTGCTGACCAGGCCCTGCGGGCGCTCCAGGCCGACCCGTGCGAACGTGGTGGCCGATGCCAGCGCCACGCGTGCGTTGTCGAGTTCGCCCGGCTCGTTCGAGATGACCGGAATCTCGGCCACCAGTGGCTGCCCGGGCCTGGACAGCACCCGGATATCGCCCAAGCCCAATGCCATGGCAGCGCCGCTGCAGGCCATCAGCAGCAGCGCACCTATCCCTTGTATCGGACGCATCGCGCCCCCGCCCCTATGTTTCATGGGCATCAATATAGCCGCTGCATGAGCGAAAAAGTCGGCGACCGGACGCAGAGCGCACATGCCGCCGCGATGCCTCGATGCGATATCCATGCAGCAGGCCATCGACAACGCATTGGCAGGAGCGCGCTTGCGCGCGAGGAGGCATCACAGGGAAACTCCGTCGCGCGCCAGCGCGCTCCTACGGAAGTACCATGATCAGCCTTCCTGTGCGACTAGCTCGGCCAGCTGCACGGCGTTGAGCGCGGCGCCCTTGCGGATGTTGTCCGAGACGATCCACAGATTCAGGCCGCGCGGATGCGACAGGTCCTCACGGATACGGCCGACGAACACCGCGTCCTTGCCGGAGGCATGCGTGACCGGCGTCGGATAGCCGCCGGGCTTGCGTTCGTCCACCACTTCCACGCCGGGCGATGCAGCCAGCAGCGCGCGCGCGTCTTCGACGCCGATCTTGTCGCGGGTTTCGATCGCCACCGCTTCGGAGTGACCGTAGAACACCGGCACGCGCACCGCGGTGGGATTCACCTGGATGGAGTCGTCGCCCAGGATCTTGCGCGTCTCCCAGACCAGCTTCATCTCTTCCTTGGTGTAGCCGTTGTCCTGGAAGTCGTCGATGTGCGGAATCAGGTTGAAGGCGATCTGCACCGGGAAGCGTTGCGGGTCGATCTGCTGGAAGCTCAGCAGCTCGCTGGTCTGCTTGCCCAGCTCTTCCATCGCCGAACGCCCGCCGCCGGAGACCGACTGGTAGGTGGCCACATTGATGCGCTCGATACCGTACTTGCGGTGGATCGGGCCCAGCGCGACCAGCATCTGCATGGTCGAGCAGTTGGGGTTGGCGACGATGCCGCGCGGGCGCTGCTTCAGCGCTTCGGGATTGACCTCCGACACCACCAGCGGCACGTCGTCGTCGTAGCGGAACGCGGAGGAATTATCGATCACCACCGCGCCGGCGGCGGCGAACTTGGGGCCGTACTCCTTGGACACGCTACCGCCTGCGGAGAACAGCGCGATGTCCACGCCGGTGGGGTCGAAATCGGCCAGATCCAGCACATCGACCTTGCCGCCGTTGAACTCCACCTGCCCGCCGGCCGAACGCGAAGAGGCCAGCGCGTACAGGGTGGCGACCGGGAAGTTGCGCTCGGCCAGGATGCTCAGCATGGTTTCGCCGACAGCGCCGGTGGCGCCCACGACCGCGACGTTGAAACGACGGTTTTCGTTGCTCATGAGATTGTCTTTATCGAATAAGGAAAGAGGGGAAACACGCTTGCGCAGTGGGTTCGGGGAACCTCCAAAGCTGGCCGCGGAGGTTCCCTATCGTTTGGTCGTGATGGTTTTGCCGGCGCCGGCGCCGGTGCTGGTCGCTTCGCCAGCGCGCGCTCCGCCCTGTTTGGCAGCAGCCACCGCATCGGCATTCAGCGCGCTCGGCGGATGGCCGGCATTGGGACCCTTGCCCAGCGCGGCAATCAGGTTGTCCACCGCCAGCTGCACCATCGCGCGGCGCGTGGCCAGGCTGGCGCTGCCGATATGCGGGGTGAGCACGACGTTGCGCAGGGCCAGCAGTTCGGGACGGACGGCCGGCTCGCCTTCGTAGACATCCAGGCCGGCACCGGCCAGACGCCCGTTGGCGAGCGCATCGGCCAGCGCGATTTCATCGACCAGGCCGCCGCGCGCGATATTCACCAGCGTGGCGGTGGGGCGCATCTTGCCCAGCGCCGCGGCATCGATGATGTGGTGCGAATCCTTGCTGTACGGCAGCACCAGCACCAGGTGATCGGCCTGCGCCAGCAACGTATTGCGGTCCACGTACTGCGCGCCGAGCGCCTGTTCGGTGGCGGCCGGCAGCTTGCTGCGATTGTGGTACAGCACGCGCATGCCGAAGCCGTGCGCGCCGCGGCGGGCGATGCCCTGCCCGATCCGGCCCATGCCCAGGATGCCCAGCGTGCTGCCGTGGAGATCGGCACCAAGCATGGTCTTGAACGACCACTGCCCCCACTGCCCGTCGCGCAGCCAGCGCTCGGCTTCGGTGATGCGGCGCGCGGTGGCCATCAGCAAGGCAAAGCCGAGATCGGCTGTGGTCTCGGTCAATACATCCGGGGTGTTGCTGGCCAGGATGCCGGCAGCGCTGAGCGCGTCCAGATCCAGGTTGTTGTAGCCCACGCCGACGTTGGCGATCGCGCGCAGTTGCGGCGCAGAAGCGATTTCCGCCGCGCCGATACGCTCGTTGAGGGTGATCAGCGCACCGTCCAGCGACGCCAGCCGCGCAGCCAGCTCGGCCGGCGAATACGTGGTGACGCGCGCGGTGGTGGTCAGCTCGAAATGCTCGCCCAACTGCGCGACGACATCGTCGAACAGCGGCTGGCTGACCCACACCCTGGCGCGTGGCGACTCAGACATCGGCCTGACCGGGAATGCGTGGCGCCACCTCGCCGACATCGCCGCACTGGGCGCGATGACGCAAGGCCTGGTCCATCAGCACCAATGCCATCATCGCCTCGGCGATCGGGGTGGCGCGGATGCCGACGCAGGGGTCGTGGCGGCCGGTGGTGATCACATCGACCACCGCGCCGTCCGCATCCACGGTCGCGCCGGGCAGGCGCAGGCTGGAGGTCGGCTTGAGCACCATCGAGGCGGTGATCGCCTGGCCGGTGGAAATGCCGCCCAGGATGCCGCCGGCATGATTGCTGAGAAAGCCTTCCGGAGTGATCAGGTCGCGGTGTTCGGTGCCCTTCTGCGCGGCGCTGGCGAAGCCGTCGCCGATCTCCACGCCCTTGACCGCATTGATGCTCATCAAGGCGGCGGCCAGTTCGGCATCGAGCTTGCCGTAGATCGGCTCGCCCCAGCCCGCCGGCACGCCACCGGCCACCACGTCCACGCGCGCGCCGACCGAGTCGCCGGACTTGCGCAGCGCGTCCATATAGGTTTCCAGCTCGGGCACCTGCTCGGTATGCGGCCAGAAAAACGGATTGTCCTCGACCGCATTCCAGTCGAAACCGGTCGGGCGGATCTCGCCCAGCTGCGATAGAAATCCGCGCACCAGCACGCCGTAGCGCTGCTTGAGCCATTTCTTGGCGATCACCCCGGCGGCCACGCGCATGGTGGTCTCGCGCGCGGACGAGCGCCCACCGCCACGCGGATCGCGGATGCCGTACTTCTGCCAATAGGTGTAGTCCGCGTGCCCGGGACGGAACTGCTGGGCGATGTTGCTGTAGTCCTTGCTGCGCTGATCGGTGTTGCGGATCAGCAGGCCGATCGGCGTGCCGGTGGTGCGGCCTTCATAGACGCCGGACAGGATCTCGATCTCGTCGGCCTCGCGGCGTGCCGAGGTGTGCCGGCTCTTGCCGGATGCACGCCGCTGCAGATCGTGGGTGAATTCTTCCGGTGCGATCTCCAGGCCCGGCGGGCAACCGTCGACCACGCAGCCGATCGCCGGCCCGTGCGACTCGCCGAAGGTGGTGACCGTCAACAGGCGGCCGAAACTGTTACTGCCCATGACGGCATCCTCTCAACAGTGCAGCAGGTGGCGTGGCGCGCAGGATGCGCGGCAGGTGACGTGCCGCCACCAGCAACGGCGCCACCGCCAACAGGCCGCTGAACACCAGTACAAATGCATCCAGCCTGTCGCGCCCACTGAGCAGCCAATCGGCGAGCAGGTACAGCGCAACGCCGATTCCGACCAGCAGGCCGAGTGCCACGATGAGCGTGCGGCGCCGGTGCGCGCGCAAGGCCGCATCCGAACTGACCACCACGATCCACGCCGATACCAGGCCGAAAAACGCCATCAGGCCGAAGCCGATCTCCGCCCCCGCGCTCAACCAGCGCTGTGGCGAGGGACCGCCGTACATCGGGTCGAACAGGCGGTACACCACGTCGACCAAACCGAGCGGAATGCCGACGCCGAAGATGGACACCGGCACCAGCAACAGCAGATCGCTCAGCTGCGGCCGCGCGATGGACGACTCAGCGCGCACTGGCCAGCTCGGCGATGCGCGCGCCGTGCGCGATCAGCTCGCGGCATTCGACCGCGAAGATACCCATCTGCCCGACCTTGAACTCGACCCAGGCCAGATCCACTTCCGGCAGCAGCTTGATCAGGTGCTGCTCGGACTCGCCCACTTCGCAGATCAGCAGGCCATCTTCGCTGAGGTGCTGCGGCGCATCGCGCAGGATCTTCAGCACCAGATCCAGGCCGTCGTCGCCGGCACGCAGACCCAGCTCCGGCTCGTAGGAATACTCCTGCGGCAGTGCGTCGGTTTCGTCGTTGGTGACGTACGGCGGATTGGTGACGATCAGGTCGTACTGGCGGCCCCCCAGCCCGGCGAACAGGTCCGACTTGAGCAGGGTGACATTGTCGGCAAGCAGGCGCGCCTTGTTTTCGGCAGCCAGTGCCAGCGCGTCGTCGCTGATGTCCACGCCGTCCACGTCCCACTGCGGGTTGTAGTGGCCCATGGCGATCGCGATGCAGCCCGAACCGGTGCACAGGTCCAGCGCGCGGGTGACTTCGCGGCCGCCCAGCCAGGGCTCGAAGCCGGCCTCGATCAGCTCGGCGATCGGCGAACGCGGCACCAGCGCGCGCGCATCGCTCTTGAAGCTCAGCCCGGCGAACCAGGCCTCGCCGGTCAGGTACGCCGCCGGCACGCGCTCGTGGATGCGGCGCTCGAACAAGCCCAGCACCTGCTCCTTTTCCGAGCGCAGCAGGCGCGCCTGGCCATAGGCAGGGCCCAGATCGTGCGGCAGATGCAGGCTGTGCAGGACCAGCTGGGTGGCCTCGTCCAGCGCATTGTCGTAGCTATGGCCGAAGGTCAGACCGGCTGCATTGAAACGGCTGGTGCCGTAGCGGATCAGGTCGATGATGGTGTGCAGTTCGTCGGCCGCGGCGGCAGTCATGGCAACAACTAAAGAGGAATCGGCCCCCGATTATAGAGGTCGGATCGGTATCATGAGCGTCCGTTGCACTGGAAACCGCCATGTTCAATCGCAATACCGGCATCGTGCTGCTGGTGGCGCTGGCCGCCGGCCTGGGGCTGTTGCTGGGCCAGAAGTTCCTCGGCGCCGCGCCCAGCTCGCCCTGGCCACCCACCCGGACCATCACCTTTTATCCGCAGCCACGCACGCTGCCGCAGTTCAGCCTGCGCCAGTCCGACGGCACCCAGCTGGTACCCGGTGAGCTGAAGGGACATTGGACGCTGGTGTTCCTGGGCTTCACCTTCTGCCCGGACGTCTGCCCGACTACGCTGACCGATCTGGCGGTGGCGCAGCAGCAGTGGGAAAGCATCCCCGATGGCCTGCGCCCGCGCGTGCTGTTCGTGTCGGTGGACCCGCAGCGCGACCCGCCGGCGCGCCTGGGCGAATACTCGCACGCCTTCCACAAGGACACCCTGGCCGCCACCGCGGAGGTGCCGGCATTGCAGCGCTTTGCCACCGCGCTGGGCTTCGTGTTCCAGAAAGTGCCCGGCAAGGGCTTTGCGGACAATCCCAACGACTACAGCATGGATCACTCGGCCGGCATCGCCGTGCTCGACCCGCAGGGCCGCCTAGCCGGGCTGATCCGTCCCCCGCTCGACCCCAAGGCGATCGCCGCCGACCTCCAGCAACTGACCAAGGTAACCGCTCCGTGAGTCTCGTCACTTCCCTGACCTACGTGCTGCCGCACCGGTTGCTGTCCTCGCTGGCGCGTGCGCTGGCCTATTCCGATACGCCGTCCACCAAACAATGGTTGATCGACACGGTCACGCGCAAGTTCGGCGTGAACCTGGGCGAGGCACTGGAACCGGACCCGCGCGCCTATCCCACCTTCAATGCATTCTTCACCCGCGCCTTGAAGCCGGGCGCACGCGTGCCTGATGCCGATCCTGCGGCGCTGCTGATGCCCGCCGACGGCCGCATCAGCCAGCTCGGCCCGATCGAGAACGGCCGCATTTTCCAGGCCAAGGGGCAGTCGTTCACTGCCGCCGAGTTGCTCGGCGACGCCGAAGCGGCGCAGCCGTTCAACGATGGCCTGTTCGCGACGGTCTACCTCTCGCCCAAGGACTACCACCGCGTGCATATGCCGTGGACCGGCACCCTGCGCGAGACCGTGCACGTGCCCGGCCGCCTGTTCAGCGTTGGCCCGGATGCGGTGCGCAATGTGCCGCGGCTGTTCGCGCGCAACGAGCGCCTGGTCTGCCACTTCGACACCGACTTCGGCCCGATGGCCTCGGTGATGGTGGGCGCGCTGCTGGTGTCGGGCGTGGAAACGGTGTGGAGCGGCGTGGAGATCCCGCGCTACGGCGACCGCATCACGCGCAAGGATTATCGCGGCAAGGGCATCGTGCTGGAGCGGTTTGCGGAGATGGCGCGCTTCAATTACGGCTCGACCGTGATCGTGCTGCTGCCGCCAGGTGTCGCAAAGCTCGACGGCGGACTTGCCGCGGAGACATCGGTGCGCCTGGGGCAGGCGCTCGCACGTCGCCAGCCGAGCTGATCACGGCGGCGCGCCTGCGATTGCCCGCTTCGGTACGCAAGTGATGCAACGCAGCGACGTCCTCGTAGGAGCGGGCCTGACCGCGACAGGGCGTTCCCGACGAAGTTCATGCGCAGGCGCATGTCGCACTCCCAGCTTTCGATGTAGAGCGTCATCGCCTGCGCTGGAACGACCGGGACTGCTTCGTCGCGGCCAGGTCCGCTCCTACCATGGCGCAGCCCGGCGCAGTGCCCCGATGCGATACGCCCGCACTGACCAACGATCTCCGCTGGTCAGCTCGATGACCTACGCCGAGCAGGAACACCTGTCCGCGGCGAAACGCCACCATGACAGCGGCGTCGCACTCAGGCTCGCTCGCTACAAGACCGATGCCCAGTCCGGCTCCCAACAAGAACGATGCGGGTGTAGGAGCGGACCCGACCGCGACGTGGCATTCGCAGTGAGGCTGGGGGGCTTGCGCCTCTCGGCACTCCAGCCTCCGATTCGGAGCCTGGAGTTACCGGAGCAGCTTCGTCGCGGCCAGGTCCGCTCCTACGGGGCGCCCGACCGCTCACACAGAAGCGACCCAACGCAGCTCTCCGAAGCAGCTGGCCGATGCTCTAACCCACGCGGTACTGCAAGCGCTGCTCAGCGATCGCAGCCGGCCAGCTTGATGCTCTGCCCGGGCTTGAGCGCATACGACGGCGCCTTCAGGCCATTGGCCCTGGCCAGCTCCTTGATCTCGCACTGATACTTCTGCGCCACGCGACCGAGCGTGTCGCCCCTGGCGATGGTGTAGCTGCGCGCCTGCTTGGCCTTGGGCTTGGCGATCGCGGGCTGGCCGGTGGCCACGGTGGTCGGCACGCCGGCCATCGGGCTGACATCGCCCACCGCCACGCTGGGCACGTACTCGGGGGTGCTGCTGCTGCGCACGATCGCGCTGTTGAGATCGGCGGTGATCAGCGTGCGCGCCAGGTCCGCGCGCGGGCCGTTCACGCAGTAGCGCGTGTACAGACTGACGATGCGGTTGGTGGCGTTGATGACGGTGCCGGCCGGAATCCAGCCATCGGATTCATAGCGCGGGTTGAGGTTGCGCAACGCGCGCATGTAGCCGTCGCGCGCGCCCATGCTGCCCAGGCAGATGGTGAGTTCGTAGATGGTGGTCGACTTGGCCAGCTTCAGCGTGGCCGGCTGCGCGTCGAGCTTGGCGAAGTCCACGCCGTACTGGCGCGGGTGCAGGAAGATCCACGCCGCGGCGATCACCATCGGCACGTAGTCCTTGGTTTCGGCCGGAAACTGGTTGTAGACGTCCTGGTCCCAGAATCCGCGTCCGCCGCTCTGCGAGAACACGCGCGCGGCACGGCCCTCGCCACCGTTGTAGGCGGCCAGCGCCAGCTCGATGTTGCGATTGAGCCCGGCCATGCGCTCGTTGAGGTAGGCGGCGCTGGCTTCGGCGGCGCTGCGTGCATCGAAGCGCGTATCGAAGCCGGTGCCGTCCGGGCCCAGCCCGAAGCGACGCCCGGTGGCCGGCATGAACTGCATCAATCCAGCCGCGCCGGCACGCGAGCTGGCGTGCACCTTGCCGTTGGATTCCTTGGCCATGATGCCGAACAGCAGCGCCTCGGGCAGGCCGCGCTTCTGCCATTCCGGCCACATCACCCCGCGCAGGTTGCTGTAGTTCTCGTAGCTGGTCAGCAGCGCCGGACGCATGTCGGTCAGCCAGCGGCGGATGCCGGCCTGCACCGCCGGGTTGTACTGCACCATCTTGTCGAAATCGTGGCGCTGGTCGTTGAGCAGCGAGGCGGCACGCGCCGCCTCGGGCACGCCGTTCGCCGCAGGGCCGAGGTGGTCCGGGTCGGCCTGCAGCAGGGTGTCGTCGTCCTGCGGATCTTCGGCGGCCGGCGCTTCGGCATCGGCGCGCGCCTTCAGCAGGCGCTTGTAGGTGGCCAGCTGATTGGCGACCAGGCAGCCGCGCTGCTTGATGCAGGCGTCGATGACGTCTTCCATGTCCTCCAGCGCAGCATCGCCTTCGGCGGTGCCCTTGGGGTCGGAGTTGTTCACCAGCACCAGCGCATCGCGATAACGCTTTTCGGCGGCGGCCATGCGGGCATCGAGCACGGCGGCCTTCTCCGTGTCGCGTTTGGAAATGGCGTGGGCAGCGGGGACGACAGACATCAGCGCCACCACGACCAGAACCGGCCATGGGCGCAAACCAAAATGAGCGAGCGGCATCGTAGGCAGTACAGCGGAAAGGCAGGCAGGGTAGCCGCCGGGGCGACACCGCGGCAAGGCGGCGGCGCCCCAGGGTCAGTGGGCCGTTACCTTGGCAGTGGCGCACCGGGCCTGGAATGCCTTGAGGAAGGGCGGCAGGCGGCTGGCAAACCGGCCGCGTCGTTACACCGCCTGTCGGCGGCCGGCAGCCGGACAGCGCGGGCAAACCGGGGTCGATCCCCGCCCGGTTTGCCCGGCCAGATTGCCCGCTAGAATCCGGATTTTCCTACCGGATCTGCGCAATGGCCTCGTTCCTGCTCGGCAAAGGCGTCACCGACGACATCCCGGTTGTGCTGGAAGGGCGCTTCGGCAATCGCCACGGACTGGTGGCCGGCGCCACCGGCACAGGCAAGACCGTGACCTTGATGACCCTGGCCGAAGGCTTCTCGCGCATGGGCGTGCCGGTGTTTCTGGCCGACGTGAAAGGCGATGTCGCCGGCCTGGCGGTGGCGGGCGACGGCGCTGCCGGCGTGCTGCAGCGCGCCACGGAGATCGGCATGGCCGACTACGCGCCGGCCGCCAGCCCGGTGGTGTTCTGGGATCTGTACGGCCAGCTCGGCCACCCGGTGCGCACCACCGTCAGCGAGATGGGCCCCACCCTGCTGGCGCGCATTCTGGAACTCAACGACACCCAGTCCGGTGTGCTCGACATCGTGTTCAAGCTGGCCGACGACCGCGGCCTGCTGTTGCTGGACCTGGATGACCTGCGCGCGCTGCTTGGATTGGTGGTGGAAGAACGCAAGGAACTATCCACCAGTTACGGGCTGGTCTCCAGCCAGTCGGTGGCCGCGATCCAGCGCGCCCTACTGCGGCTGGCGCAGGACGGTGGCGAGCACTTCTTCGGCGAGCCGGCGCTGGAGCTGGCCGACCTGATGCGCGTGTCTGCGGACGGCCGCGGCGTGATCGGCATCCTGGCGGCCAATCAACTGGTGCTCAAGCCGAAGCTGTATTCCACCTTCCTGCTATGGCTGCTGTCGGAACTGTTCGAGCGTCTGCCCGAGGTGGGCGACCTGGAACACCCCAAGCTGGTGTTCGTATTCGACGAAGCGCATCTGCTGTTCGACGATGCGCCGGCTGCGCTGGTGCAGCGGATCGAGCAGGTGGTCCGGCTGATCCGCTCCAAGGGCGTGGGCGTGTATTTCTGCTCGCAGTTTCCCGACGACATTCCCGACACCATCCTCGGCCAGCTCGGCAACCGGGTGCAGCATGCCCTGCGCGCGTTCACCCCGCGCGACCAGAAGGCGGTCAAGACCGCGGCGCAGACCTTCGTGGCCAATCCCAAACTCGATGTGGCCACGGCGATCTCCAGCCTGGGCACCGGCGAGGCGCTGGTGTCGCCGCTGCAAGGCAAGGGGGTGCCGGCACCGGTGCAGCAAACGCTGATCGCCCCGCCACGCTGCCGCATGGGCGCCATCAGCGAGACCGAACGCGCGCAAGTGCGAGCGGCCAGCCCGGTCGGCACCCGCTACGACACCGCGATCAACCGCGAATCAGCTGCCGAACTGCTGGCGCGCCGGGTCGAACAGGTCGCCGAACACAACGCCGCACCGCCGGCACGCACGCGCGAGGACGAGGAAACGCAGGACAGCGGTTTCGGAAAAGCCGTCAAGGATGCCGTGTTCGGCACCGGCCGCCGCCAGGGCATGCTCGAAGCGATGGCCAAGCAGACCTCGCGCACGGTGGGCAACAAGATCGGCCAGCAGATCGTGCGCGGCATCTTCGGCAGTATTTTTGGTGGGAAGCGTTGATCAGCCCTGATCGCCGCCGACACGTTGCGATGACACTGTCGCTTTGAAAGGCTGCCGCGTGTTGGCGTGAACTTACTCCAATACGCCATGCAACTTGGCGTACTGCAACAGCATGATGGTCTTGGCATCGGCGATCTCGCCCGAGCCGATCATCGCCAGCGCTGTATCAAGGGACAGCTCGAGCACCTCGATCTCTTCGCCGTCCTCTTCGAGTCCGCCGCCCTCGCTGACCTTGTCGCCGTCGAAGTATTCGCCGACGAAGAAGTACAGGCGTTCGGTGACCGAGCCAGGGCTCATGAACGCCTCGAACACCTTGCGCACGTTGTCGATGCGGTAGCCGGTTTCTTCTTCGGTTTCCTTGCGGATGCAGGTCAGCGCATCGTCCTGGTCGAGCAGGCCGGCGCAGGCTTCGATCAGCATGCCGTCGGCGTTGCCGTTGAGCAGCGTCGGCAAGCGGAACTGGCGGGTGAGCATCACCGTCTGCTTGGCGCGGCTATACAGCAGGATGGTGGCGCCATTGCCACGATCGTAGGCCTCGCGCGACAGGGTCTGCCAGCGGCCGTCCTTGCGCTGAAAATCGAACGTGACCTTGCGCAGCACATACCAATTGTCCGAGAGCACATCGATGCTGCGAATGCGGACCTGCGGGTTGCCGGTGGCAGAGGGATTCAAGCGACACTCCTTGTGATGCGAGCGATGGCAGCGCCAGGGGCGCGGCGCGCCCGATCGCTCGTACGGGCCGCAAGGATTGCGGCGGGCCACCATTTTACCTGTCGCTGAGTTGGAGCGTCAGACAGATGACGCATGCACTAAATCGGTGGCCTATCGATGCGCGCACGATGCTATCGGACACAGCAAGCTTGGATGCAATGCCGGCACTGACGCATGGCCTGGCCGGCAATATCCGGACCGTGCCGGCGACATGTCGCCAGCCGCTGGCCATCCAGCTTAGTCGGCTCGCCTTCCCCCAATTGCGTGACGACGCGCGCCACCGCACAATCCGGTCACATCACACGCCTGGGGAGCGTCATGGAAGACCGTTTTCGCGCACGCAAGGTTGCCGCGCAGGCCGCGCCGGTACCGTTCTGGACCCGCATTCCCGCCATCGCCACCTATCCGCTGCGCGGCTCGGCGCTGTACGCGTTGATTGCGCTGACGCTGTGCAGCGCGCTGCTGGTGCTGCCGGGCATCCTGAAACTGGTGGTTGCCGGCGTGCTGGGGATGGCGACCTACACCTATGCCTTCGACATCCTGCGCCATACCGCCGACGGGCAAGCCGACGCGCCACGGCTGGGCTACGACAGTTTCGACAGCGCGGTGCTGCGGCTGGTCCTGCTGGCGCTTGCGCTGGGCATCGTCATTGGTGCGGCGGGCGTGCTGGCTGGCAAGCCTGGCCTGACCATCGCCTATCTGGCAGTCCAGTTGCTGCTGCCGGGCATGATGATTGCGCTGGCCATCGACGGCAGCCTGCGCCGCGCGCTCAATCCTGCCGTGTCGATCGACATGGCAGTGCGCATCGGCTGGCCGTATCTGGCCGCATACGGTTTGCTGTACGTGATCCAGGGCAGCGCCACTGCGGCGATCTTCATTGCGGCGAAGTATCTGCCGCCGATCGTGCGCGAGGCGACGATGGTAATCGCCTCGATCTGGAGCCTGTTCGCCAGCTTCCACCTGATGGGGTATCTGGTCTACCAGTACCACGAAGAACTGGGCTACATGCCCAGCGGTGGCGCGGCGTTCGAGCGCGAAGACCCGGATCAACGCCTGCTCGACGAAGCAGAACAGTACGTGCGCGATGGACATTCCGACGAGGCATTTCAGGCGCTGCGCGGCGCGGTGCGTTCGCGTGCGGTGAGCCTGGCGGTGCACGAGCTGTACCAACGGCTGCTGCGTCAACACCATCGCAACGACGAACTGCGCGAGCACACCCGCCAGTACATCAACCGTCTGCTGCAGGAAAAACAGGAGCGCCGCGCGCTCGCATTGCAGCGCGAAGCGCTGGACGGCGACTCCGCGTTTACCCCGCTGACGCCTGAGCAGGCCACCGTGCTGGCCGAGCGCGCAAAGATGGCCGGGCAATTCCAGCTGGCGACCGATGGCCTGCTTGCGGCTATTGCCGCATGGCCGCGCGATCGGATGATGCCGGCATGGTCGCTGGATGCGGGCCTGCTGCTGGGCGAACGGTTCGGCCGCGATGAGCAGGCGCGCGCGGTGCTGCAAAACGCACTGACTCAATGCGACGACGATGCACTACGCGCGAAGCTGGGAGCCGCGCTGAAAGCGGTGGCAATTCAACCAGCTTGAGCGGCCAACAAAATTTTAAAGTCGACAGGTAAATCCACAAAATTGGCGCATCTTGCGACATGCACTGCTCGCAGCCCTGCACACCGACCATCTCGGCTGGTCCTTGTCCGCTCACCGTCGCGGGACCTTACGCGGCATGGATGCCGCGTAAGAGCCTACAAGGACGTACTTGCGGCGTGTCCCGCGAGGGTGGGCGGGCAAGGTCCCTGCAGCCAGGCTGCAGATCCACCGCTCTGCAACTCATCCATCCGCGCTAGATAATTCTGCTCGAGGCAGAAGACACAACAGCAACCCGGACCTCGCGTAGCAGTGTCTTTCAAGTGCAGTCAAATGCCAGGTCAAAAGCTCCGGTGAGTCGAGTGTACGGAGCCCTCACCGCTTGCTTTGGCAACACGGATCAAGCAGAAATCACTCACCCGTTCTCGAGCAAAAAGCGCGCCTTGCTGGCCTGCGCCTGCTCGGGGAACTGCTCCAGCAGCTGACGCAGCAAGCGCGCACGCTGCGCGCCGTCCTGCAGCTCGCCGTGTCGCAGGGCCAGCACGAACCAGTGGTGCGCCAGCTCGGCGCGCGGCATCCCCGACTCGCCTTCCTTCAACAGACGTTCGGCATCGGCCAACAATCCAGTGCGCAGACATGCGCCGATCAGTGCCGTGCGTGCCGATGGCGCGTACCCGATCCCGGCCTTGCTCAGTTCTGCAGCGACCGTCAGCTGGATGCGGCTCTGCTCGGCGTGATGTGTGTGCAGATGCAGCAGCGTCTGCGCTAGCCGCACTCTGTCCTGGTTGCGGCCGGCATTGCGTGCGGTGCGGTAGCGCGCGAGCGCCACGTCCAGGTTATGCGGCTGCTCGCTGGCCAGCTCCGCCAACAGGCGTTCGGCTTCCACGTTCTCCATGCGTCCCAGATGCCGCTGCGCGCGCTCCCAGCGATCGTCCACCAGCATTGCCTCGCTCTCCTGCATGAAGGCCGGGCGCGTGCGCCGCAACAGCACCAGTACGACACCGAGCAGCGCGCCACTGATCAGCCCACCGGCGTGCGCCTCGAAGGCGACGCTGCCGTTGTCGCTCCATAGCAGGCTGTAAAGCTCCCAGCCCAACCACAGCGGCAGCAGCAGGATCGCCGGCCCGCGCACGTAGTCGAACACCACAAAGAACCAGTAGAAGAAGCGCACCCTGCGCCTGCCCCAGACCGCGCAGAACGCGCCCATCAAGGCGGCGATCGCACCGGAGGCGCCCAAGCCGCCACCCGGCGCGCCCCAGCGCCACCACAGGCTGGCTGCGCTGGCGCCGAACCCGCCCAGCAGATACAGCAGAAGGAACCAGCCGCTGCCGATCGCACCTTCCAGCAAGGTGCCCAGCGCCAGCAGAAACAGCATGTTGCCCAGCAAGTGATCAAAGCTTCCATGCAGGAAAGTGGCCGTCAGCATCCTCGCAGGTGACCACTCGGAGCTACGCTGCAGATGCCGCAGCGTGAACACCCTGGACAGGTGCGCATCGTAGGGCGCGCGCAATGTGCGCCATTCGCGCAGACGCTGCTCGTCCTCGAACAATGCGCCGCTGCGCAATGCCTCTGTAAAGGCCAGGTCGTGCATCGTCAGGTGCGCCAGATACGCAAGGCGTTGCCGCGCCGGCACGCTGTCCAGCCTGGCCTGGCGCGCAACACGCAGCCTGGTGTCGCCGGTCTGCTGCAGATAGCGCACATGGGCCTGCGCCTCCACCGCACCGAGGCCGGATTCGACGTAGTAGCGCACCGCGTTTTCGACCAGCGCGTCGTCCTTGCGCTGATAGCCCAGGTAGACCACCGCATTGATCATTACCAGCAGCAGGGTCACCCAGGGAATGTTCTGGCGCGACCAGGGTTTGTGCAGCGGCATCAGCAACATGACAACGTCCGTGTCCCGGAAGGCGCAAAGCTTCGCCGTGCGACGGCAGATGCGCAAGCCGGCCATGCGCGCTAGCATCGCGCCCCCGCTGTCCGACGCACCGCCCATGAGCCGCTGGCGCCCGCCTGCCGAAAAAAGCACCGCACTGATCACGCCCGACGGCCACGCCCGGCTCAAGGCCGAGCTGGAAGAGCTCTGGCGCGTGCGTCGGCCGGAGGTGGTGCGTGCGCTGGCCGCCGCCGCGGCAGAGGGCGACCGCTCGGAGAACGCCGAGTACACCTATCGCAAGAAGCAGCTGGGCGAGATCGACCGCCGCGTGCGTTATCTGAGCAAACGCCTGGAAGCGCTACGCGTGGTGGACACCGCGCCGACCGACCCGCGCGCGGTGTTCTTCGGCGCACAGGTCGAGCTGGAGGACGCCGACAGCGGCGAGCTGCTGCACTACCGCATCGTCGGCCCGGACGAAACCGACGCCGGACGCGGCTGGATCAGCATCGACTCGCCGTTGGCGCGCGCCTTGTTGAAAAAACGCGTGGACGACGAGTTCGAAGCGCAGTTGCCGTCGGGCAAGCACACCTTCGTGGTGGTGTCGGTGGATTACGCGATCCCATAGGCATCCATTCGCAATCTGCTGACATGTAGGAGCGCACTTGTACGCTCCTACGGACAGATGCGGACGAATCCGCACCTAGTTACACCATCTGCAGATTCAACGCGCGCCCCTGCTGGGGTGCGACATTGGCCGGCAGCGCATCGCCGAACAGATCGTGCTCGTCGCTGTCGGTGATCTCCACATCGACCAGGTCGCCGACCTTCAACCCGCGTTCGCCGCCGTTCTGGATATGCACCAGCCCATCGATTTCCGGTGCGTCCGCGCGTGAGCGCGCCACTGCGATGTCGTCTTCGATCAGGTCGACCAGGCATTGCTGCACGCTGCCGATCTTGGATTCCAAACGCGCGGCAGAAATCTCCGCCTGCCTGGCCATGAAGCGGGCCAGACGTTCCTGCTTGAGCTCTTCCGGCACCGGATCGGGCAGCGCGTTGGCGCTGGCGCCTTCCACCGGCGAATACGCAAACGCGCCGACACGGTCCAGCTGGGCCTGATCCAGGAAGTCGAGCATGGATTCGAATTCGGCATCGGTCTCGCCGGGGAAGCCGACGATGAAGGTGGAGCGCACCGTGATCTCCGGGCACATCGCCTTCCAGCGCTGCACGCGCTCCAGCGTCTTGTCGACTGCGCCCGGCCGCTTCATCAGCTTGAGGATGCGCGGGCTGGCGTGCTGGAACGGGATGTCCAGGTACGGCAGCAGCTTGCCTTCGGCCATCAGCGGAATCACATCGTCCACGTGCGGGTACGGATAGACGTAGTGCAGCCGCGTCCACACGCCCAGTTCCGACAAGCCTTCGCATAGCGCCTTCATGCGGGTCTGGTACATGCGGTCGCGCCACGGGCGCTCGGCATATTTCAGGTCCACGCCGTAGGCCGAGGTGTCCTGCGAGACCACCAGCAATTCCTTGACCCCGCCGCGGACCAGCCGCTCGGCTTCGCGCAGCACCTCATCGACCGGGCGCGAGGCCAGATCGCCACGCATCGACGGAATGATGCAGAAGCTGCAACGGTGGTTGCAGCCTTCGGAGATCTTCAGGTACGCGTAATGGCGCGGGGTCAGTTTGATGCCGTAGTCGGGCACCAGATCCACGAACGGGTCGTGGCGCGGCGGCAACGCGGCGTGCACCGCCTCCATCACGCTCTGGTAGTCCTGCGGGCCGGACACCGCCAGCACCTGCGGATAGGCCTCGCGGATCTGCTCCGGGCGCTTGCCCAGGCAGCCGGTGACGATCACCTTGCCATTGGCGTTCATCGCCTCGCCGATCGCGTCCAGCGACTCGGTCACCGCCGAATCGATGAAGCCGCAGGTGTTGACCACCACCACGTCGGCAGCGTCGTAACTGGGCACGATGTCGTAGCCCTCCACGCGCAGCTGGGTGAGGATGCGTTCGGAGTCGACGAGCGCCTTCGGACAGCCAAGGCTGACGAAGCCGACTTTGGGGTTCAGCTGGGACATGGAAGCAGGAGCCTGGGAACGGAGCGGCCTGGGGCCTGAGTAGGGCAATTATAGCGGCGCGCGGGCAGCGCTCTGAACCGTGCGCCGGGGCAAGCGAGGTCATCTCAGCGAGACCCTCACCTGCAGCGCCGTCGATCCGGCCGATAATGCGCGCCTTCCCCCATCCTGCATCAGGAGTTCCCATGGGTCACTGGACCACGCTCGACACCCCCGACGGCCAGGTTGCCGCCTGGCACGCCACCCCGACTACCAGCCCGCGCGGCGGCCTGGTGGTGATCCAGGAGATCTTCGGCGTCAACGAACATATTCGCGCGGTGGCCGACGATTACGCCGCGCGCGGCTACGAAGTGCTGGCGCCGGCCTTCTTCGACCTGCAGGAGAAGGACGTGCAGCTGCCCTACGACCAGGAAAGCTTGCAGCGCGGCCTGGCACTGGCCAATGCGGTCGGCCTGGAGCGCCCGGTGGAGGTGGTCAAATCCGCCGCCACCCTGCTCAGCCGCGCCGGCAAGGTCGGCACCGTGGGCTATTGCTGGGGCGGCTCGGTGGCGCTGCTGTCGGCGATCCGCCTGGGCCTGCCCTCGGTGAGCTACTACGGCGGGCGCAACACCCAATTGCTGGACGAAACCCCGAAAGCGCCGGTGATGTTCCACTTCGGCGAGCGGGATACCAGCATTCCGCCCGAGGCGATCCAGGCCCACCGCGAGAAGCTGCCGCAAATGGAAACCTTCGTGTATCCGACCGGCCACGCCTTCAACCGCAGCATCGACCCCACCCACTACGACGCCGACAGCGCCGAGCGTGCCCTGGAGCGTACCCTGGGTTTTTTCGAAGCGCATCTGGGATGAGTGGGACGGCAGCGGGCATGTCCGAGGCGAGCGGCTTCCAACTCGATGCGCGGCTGGCAGCGGACAGCGTGTTCGTCGCCGACGGACCGCTGTCGCAGGTGCGGCTGATGGACGACAGCCGCTTCCCGTGGCTGGTGCTGGTGCCGCGGGTCGCCGATGTCAGCGAATGGATCGATCTGGATGGCGGCCAGCAACGCCTGTTGCTGGCCGAGATCAATCAGCTCTCGCAGTTGCTGCGGGTCGAGCCCGGGGTCGCCAAGCTCAATATCGGGGCGTTGGGCAACGTCGTGCGGCAGCTGCACGTGCATCTGGTCGGCCGGCATCCGGGCGATGCGGCCTGGCCAGGCCCGGTCTGGGGCAGCGGCAGCGCGCAGCGCTTCGAGGCCGATGCGCTGCGCCAGCATGTCGCTACGTGGGCGCAGCGGCTACGATAGGCGCCCGTCTTGCAACCACCTTTCCGCATGAAATCCAATGTCGTCGCCGCGCTGATCCTGATCCTCGTCGGCCTGCTGTTTCTGGCCAATAACCTGGGCTGGACCAATGTCAGTCTTGGCCGGCTGATCGCCACATGGTGGCCGGCGGCGTTGGTCGCTTGCGGTGTGGGGATGTTGTTTGGGCGCGGCAAATAGCCGGGAATCGGGAATCGGGATTGGGGAATCGTAAGGGCGCGCTTCTGGCGCTGTTGATTCCCGAACTACCCGGCCGTAGCTTCTGATCTGTCACTGATTGGATGCGGCAATGCGCCTTGAGGCGCGGCTCTCGCCCGTGTGCATGATGGGCGTTAGCTCCCATGAACATGGAATGGAGCGATTCCAGCAGTCGATCAGCCCCAGCGTCTGGTCAGAGCGCCGACATCCCTTCTCCCATCGGGAGAAGGTGAGACTGCCAGCGAACACGACACGGCCACCAATGCAGCCATGACCTTGCCGGCATGACGTCTGTCATCCGCAAGAGTTGACTTCCGGCACCTGATCGGCGGGCGTGTTGCGCGCAGCATGGGCGCACACCTACCGAGGACATCGCCATGCACTATCGCCTGATTCCCGCCCTGTTCCTGATCACGCTGGGCACGCTGTTTCTGTTGGACAACCTCGGGCTGGCCCGTATCGAGCTGGGCAACCTGGTGTCGACCTGGTGGCCGGCGTTGCTGATCGCCGCCGGCGTGCGCCAACTGCTGCGCTACCGCGAGCGGGCCACCGCGACCTGCTGAAGGTCACGGCTGCCCACTGCATCAGGTGCGCGGCAGGGTTACGCCGGTCTGGCCCTGGTACTTGCCGCCACGGTCCTTGTACGAGGTCTCGCAGACTTCGTCGGACTGGAAGAACAGCATCTGCGCCACGCCTTCGTTGGCGTAGATGCGCGCCGGCAGCGGCGTGGTATTGCTGAATTCCAGCGTGACGTGGCCTTCCCACTCCGGCTCCAGCGGGGTCACGTTGACGATGATGCCGCAGCGCGCATAGGTGCTCTTGCCCAGGCATACCACCAAGGTGTCGCGCGGGATGCGGAAGTACTCCACCGTGCGTGCCAGCGCAAAGCTGTTGGGCGGGATGATGCAGACGTCCGATTCGATATCGACAAAGCTGCCCGGATCGAAGTGCTTCGGGTCGACGATCGTCGAGTTGATGTTGGTGAAGATCTTGAACTCGCGCGAGCAGCGCACGTCGTACCCGTAGCTGGAGGTGCCGAAGCTGACGATGCGCTGGCCGGCGGCGTCATGCTTGATCTGGCCGGGTTCGAACGGCTCGATCATCGCGTGCTGTTCGGCCATGCGCTTGATCCAGCGGTCGCTCTTGATGCTCATGCGGTGTTCCTTGAAGACGGAAGGCGGCAGGCCGAGCGGCCTGCGCGAAAGGCAGCGAAGTCTAGCAAGCAGCCGGCACCAGCGGCCGGCCTGCGCGCTACAGCAGCGAAGCCGAAATCGGGATGCTGGCGCGCGGCCGCTTGCCCAGCTCTTCGGACAGACGCGCGGCAGCGGCCAGATAGGCCAGCGCTGCCGCCGACTCCGGCGCGGCCACCACGATCGGCTGGCCGGCATCGCCCTGCTCGCGGATCGCGATCGCCAGCGGCAACGAACCAAGCAGGGGCACGCCGTACTGCGCAGCCATGCGCTCGCCGCCGCCTTCGCCGAACAGGTGCTCGCGGTGGCCGCAATGGCTGCAGGTATGCACGGCCATGTTCTCGACGATGCCAAGCACCGGCACCTCGACCTTTTCGAACATCTTCAAGGCCTTGCGCGCATCCAGCGTGGCGATGTCCTGCGGCGTGGTGACGATGACCGCACCGGCCACCGGGATCTTCTGCGACAAGGTCAGCTGGATATCGCCGGTGCCCGGCGGCAGGTCGATCAGCAGGTAATCGAGGTCGTCCCACAGGGTGTCGTTGAACAGCTGGGTCAGTGCCGAGGTCGCCATCGGCCCGCGCCAGATCATCGGCGTGTCCTGGTCGACCAGCAAGCCGATCGACATCGCCTCGATCCCGAACGCGCGCAGTGGCTCGATCGACTTGTTGTCCGGGCTGTCCGGCCGCCCGCTCAGGCCCAGCATCGCCGGCACGCTCGGCCCGTAGATGTCCGCGTCCAGTACCCCGACGCGCGCACCCTGCTGGCACAAGGCCAGCGCCAGATTCACCGCAGTGGTGGACTTGCCCACCCCCCCTTTGCCGGAACCAACCGCAATCACATTGCGTATCCGCGGGTGCGGCGCCAGCGCGCCCTGCACCGCATGCGCGGGGATTCTGCGCTCGCCGGTCATGCGCATGCGCTCTGGGGGAGGTCGATCGCCTTGCTTGAAGCGCGTTGCACCATCGTCGTCATTGCCTGCCTGATTCGTCGTGCGCTGCCAACGCGGCGATCGCCGCATCGCCAGCCGCAGCGCTGGAAAGATCGCCAGTTTACCGACTCGGCCACGGGCAGACGCGTTTCCCAGCGCGGCCAAACGCCGGCACTGTACGCCAAGCCATGTGTCAGGCAGCGACAAATTTAACAAATATGGACACATGGTTAAGGAATTGTTACGTTCGGGGTTCAGTTCAGCCAGCGCTCAGCGAGCACTGCTGTTTCGCAATATCCGGCAAGGAATCCGCACCGTCATGTCGAGTCGTCTTCAGCAACACACCCAGCGTCATCGTTTGAGCACCGCATTGTTTGCCGTGCTGGCCGCTTCTGCCGGCCACGCCGCGGCGCAGTCAGAAAACGGGATCGCACCCGGCACCACCGATCTGGACAAGGTCACTGTCACCGGCTCGCGCATTGCGCGTACCGGCTTCGTCACGCCCTCACCGGTCACTGCGATCAGTGCCGAGGAAATCCGCGCCACCGGCGCGACCACCATCAGCGACCTGATGGCGCGCATGCCGGCGCTGGCACCGAGCTACACGCTGGGCAATTCCACCCGCTTCATCGGTACCGCCGGGCTGGGCCTGCTCGACCTGCGCGGCATGGGCACCGACCGCACACTGGTGCTGGTCAACGGCCGTCGCCACGTGGGTTCCAGCCCGGGTTCGACTGCCGTGGACGTCAACACGATTCCGGTGGAATGGGCGGAACGCGTCGACGTCATCACCGGTGGTGCCTCGGCCGTCTACGGCGCCGACGCAGTGGCCGGCGTGGTCACTTCATCCTAAAGAAGACCTTCACCGGATTGGAGACGCGCGCGCAGACCGGCCTGGCCGATGAGGGCAACTACAACCGCTCCTTCGCCAGCTTCCCGGCAGGCACCGACTTTGCGGATGGCCGCGGCAACATCGCGGTGTCGGGTGAATACAGCAAGCAGGACCGCTTCGGCCGCGGCAACCGCGCCATCGGCCGCGAGTATCTGGTGTCGGTTCCGAACCCCGCGTTCGACCCGAGCCAACCGCCGAGCGAGCGCAATCCGCAGAATGTGCTCAGCGGCCCGGGCGGCAATCATTCCACGTCCTACGGCGGCACCTTCAACCTGGGCACCTTCGATTTCCGCAACCCGGGCAGCTACGGCAACCGCTACCTGTTCAACCAGGACGGCAGCTTCCGCCGCAATCGCTACAACGGCCCGGTGGTCAGCAATACCTCGTGCGTGGATTGCGATTTCGTCGATCTGAATGCGGTTGCCGACCTGCAGCCCGGCTTCGATCGCAAGAGCGTCAACACCATGATCAACTTCGAGATCAGCGCGAACCATCGCCTGTTCTTCGAGGGCAAGTACAGCGAGACCGATTCGGAATTCTTCGGCCAGCCGGCATTCGACAGCTCGCTGCGCGTGCGTCGTCAGAATCCGTATGTCAGCCCCGAACTCGGTGCGCTGATGGATGCGCGCGGTGCCACCCAGATCCTGATGAACCGCTTCAACGTCGATGCCGGCCGCCGCGGCGAGAACATCGAGCGCAAGACCTACCGCGCAGTGCTCGGCGCCGAAGGCAATTTCACCGACAACTGGAGCTACGACGTGTCTGCCAACTACGGCAAGACCACGGTCGACCGCCTGAACCTCAACAATCGCATCAATGAGCGCTGGCAAGCCGGTATCGACGCCGCACGCGATGCTAGCGGCAACATCGTCTGCCGCACCACGCTGGATCCGAACGCGATCAACCCCAACACCAACCGCGTCTATTCGGCCCTGGCGCGCGAAGGCTGCGTGCCGTTCAGCGTGTTCGGCAACGACGCGGTGACCCCGGAAGCAGCGGCGTGGTTCAACACCACCGCGCGCTCGCAGGCCAAGATCCAGCAGACCGTGTTCAGCGCCTCGGTGGCCAACAGCAACCTGCTGTCGCTGCCGGCCGGCGACATCGGGTTTGCCGGGGGCGTGGAGTACCGCAAGGAGCAGAGCGAGGAGATCACCGATCCGCTGGCGGCCTCGGGCGCGACCTTCCTCAACGCCATCCCCAATAGCGGTGGCGAGTACACCGTCAAGGAAGTCTTCGTCGAGAGCACCATTCCGTTGCTGGCAGGCCTGCCGGGCGTGGACCGGTTGGCGCTGGACGTGGCAGGGCGCTATTCGGACTACGACAGCATCGGCTCGACCAAGACCTGGAACGTGGGCCTGGACTGGACCATCATCCCGTCGCTGCGTTTGCGCGGCACGCTGGCACAGGCGGTACGCGCGCCCAGCATCGGCGAGCTGTACGACTCGCAGAGCGAGAACTTCGCGAGCATCAACGATCCCTGCAACTACCTGCCGACCAACACCAACCGCCCAGGCACCGCGGGCGACGTGGCATTGCGCCAGGCCAACTGCAGTGCGCTGGGCGTGCCGGTGGGCTGGATCGACACCTACACCTCCACCCGCCCCGGCGTGAGCGGCGGCAATCCTGAGTTGAAGCCGGAGCGCGCGCGCAGCCTGTCGTATGGTCTGGTGTGGCAACCGGAGTTCTTCGACGGCTTCGGCATGTCGATCGACTACTGGCGCATCGACCTGCAAGACGCGATCGGCACCGTGACCGCAGAGACCAATGCCACGCGCTGCGTGGACAATCCAGGCGGCATCGACAACAGCTTCTGCGGCTTCGTGCAGCGCGCCCCGCTGGGTGGATTCACCGACCCGCAGGGCCGCATCTATCCCGAACACAGCATCATCGGCTGGCAGGCCCTCAACGAAAACCTGTCCCGCTCGCGGCGTGTGGGCGTGGATCTGGAAATGGACTACCGCTTCCAGCTCGGCGAAGGCAACACCGTACTGCGCCTGGTCGGTACGCGCCTGATCCAGTCGCGCGAATGGGTGTTCCAGGACTTCCCGGCCGAATACGACGAGTACGTCACCTACGTGACCGACCCGCGCTGGCGTGCGCAGTTCCAGACCAAGTACAACTGGAACGAATGGCGCGCCTCGTGGGACATGAACTATGTAGACGGCAACCTGCGCGTGACGCCGGAAAGCTACAACAGCAATCCGGGCTCGGCCAGCCCGATCAAGAACGGCTCGTACACCTACCACAACTTCCAGTTCGGCTACCAGTTCCCCGGCGCGAAGATCGACGTCTACCTCGGCATCGACAATGCCTTCGACAAGGATCCGCCACGCAACTACTTCGGCTCGGACTTCACCTCCGCGCTATACGACAACGTTGGGCGGTTCTTCTATCTGGGCACGACGGTCCGGTTCTGAGTCCGGTTGACGATGCATTGAAAAGACCCCGTCTGACGGGGTCTTTTTTTGATGTTTCAAATGCAACCATACAACCAACCTCTACAACTAAACGCGGGTATATCAGCCAAGTAGCGCTCGGTTCATCGAGCGCAATTTCACGCCGCATTGCGCGCACTGACAAAAATGAATACTTGTGCGGCTTGAGCGCGCGCGTGCTCACATGCCTGACAATTTGTGCGCAGATCCGCATATTTGATGCGGATCTCGCCCTTTTCATTAACGAATCATTCAAAACGCTTGCGACTCAGACCACAGATTCATTACGTTCGGGTTAAGGCCATCTGACTCTCCGATGACCGCCACTTCTCCCGATACCCAGTTGAAAGGTTAGGAATGAGCAATCAATTTCGTCGCCATGTCCTCAAGCGCACCGCTCTGGCTGTCGTGCTCGGCGCCTGTCTCGCCAATGGCGCGGCCTACGCACAAAGCACGACCGGCAGCATCTACGGTAGCGCTCCCTCGGAAGCCGGCAGCACCATCGTCGTGCAGAGCGACACCGGCCTCAGCCGCACGATCACCATCGACGCCAATGGCCGCTACAACCTCGGCTCGTTGCCGGTGGGCGCCTATACCGTCACCCTCAAGCGCGGCGATCAGGTCGTCGATACCCGCAAGAACGTGCAGTTGCGCGTCGGATCCGGCACAGAGGTGTCGTTTGCGGGCGCAGCTGCCAGCGGCAGCACCGATGCAACGACGCTCGGCGCAATCACGGTCACCGCCGCCAACGCGCCGAAGATCGACGTCAGCTCCACCAGTTCGCGGTCGGTGATCACGTCCGAACAGCTGGCAACCCTGCCGCTGGGACGCAGCGCCGAAGCGATTGCGTTGCTTGCACCAGGTGCGATTTCCGGAAGTGGCGCCTTCAACAATGGCTCGCGGTCCACCATCTCGTTCGGCGGCGCTGGTGTGACGGAGAATGCCTATTACATCAACGGCGTTAATGTCACTAATCCGTTCAACAACCTCGGCGGGCTCAGCCTCCCCTACGGCGCAATCGACCAACAGGAAACATATACGGGCGGCTACAGCGCGAAGTACGGCCGCTCGACCGGCGGCGTCATCAGCCAAGTGGGTAAGCGCGGCACCAACGAGTGGCATTTTGGTGCGCAAGCGGTATGGGAACCGAAATCGCTGGCGAGCTCACGCGGCGATGCTTGGTATCCGAATAGCGAACTTCCGGAGAATTATGGTTATGAAGATGACGACCTGCCCGGGACGATCTATCGCCGCGGCAAGGGCGACGTGCAGAACAGGACCGTTTACAGCGCGTACGCGGGTGGCCCGCTGATTGAGGATCGCCTATTCCTGTTCGTGGCCGGCGAAACGGACAAGGTCGACGGAGCAACCACCAATATTGCGACGGCCGCCAGCGACCAGGGACGCAGCCATTATGAGAACAGTTCGCCGAAGTTCTACGGCAAACTGGACTGGAATATCAACGACAGCAACATTCTCGAATACACACGCATCGAAAATAACGATCGACGCTCCGGTGTCTACAGCAATTACGACTATGCGACACTGACGGATCAGGGCCCTTCTGGCTTGTTCACGGATACGTACAAGCTCAAAGACAGTGTCGATATCGTCAAGTTCACCAGTTACATCACAGACGACCTGACCCTCAATGCAACGTGGGGACGCGATACTCAGCACAACCAACAGTTCAATCCTGGTGCATCGGCATTGCCCAACATCGCCAGTTCGACTCTGCAGGACCCGGCAATCACCGGCGGCCGGCGTATTACCAACGGGCAGGCCACCACGACTGTCAAGGCATCAGACCCGATCAATAAGAGTCGCAATCTGCGTCTGGAGCTGAACTATCGTCTAGGCGATCATGACTTGACCGCCGGCGTGGACAATATGTACTTCAACGCCTACGACGAAGGCGTATTTACCAGTGGTCCAGGGTATCGCTGGATCTACGGCAGCCAGGACGATCCCAGCGAACCCATCAATGGTGCACTGGGCGTTGGCCCCTCCGGAGGTAATGGCTACTTCGTGAACCGCCGTATCTTGACCACAGTTACCAGCATGGCCGTCGAGCAGAAGGCCTACTACTTGGAAGATCGGTGGCAGGTCAACGATAACTGGCTCCTCACGCTGGGTATCCGCAACGACAAGTTCACCAACTACAACAGCGATCATGTGGCTTACGTGGACAGTGGTGACCAGTGGGCTCCGCGTGTCGGGGTGAGCTGGGATGTCTTTGGCGACTCTTCCTTTAAGGTGTTCGCTAACGTCGGTCGCTACTATCTTGCGCTGCCGAATCAGGTCGCCATTCGCGGGGCATCGGCCTCGACGTTCACGAACGAATATTTCACCTACACCGGGATCGACGCCAACGGCGAACCAACTGGCCTGACTGCACTCGGTCCCGGCCCGGTCTCCTCCAACGGTGAATATGGTGAGGCACCGGATCCGAACTCGTTCGCCCCAAGCGATCTGAAGTCGCAGTATCAAGACGAGTTCCTGATTGGCTTCGAAAAGACGCTCGGCGAGAAGTGGAATTCGGGCGCCAAAGTCACTTATCGCAAACTCCAGACTGCGATCGATGACGTCTGCGATCCCGGCCGTATGTCCGATGCGCTTACCGCAGCGGGCGGTGATGCCAGCAGCGTGAGTATTCCTGGTTGCGTGATGTTCAACCCGGGCGAGACCAACACCTACAACCTTGCCAACACTGACGGATCTGGCTATACCCAGCTGCGTATGTCGCAGTCCGATTGGGGCTTCACCGACAAAGCCAAGCGCAACTACGTTGCCGTGGATCTCTTCATCGAGCATCCCTTCGATGAAAAGTGGTACGGCCGCGTCGATTACACCTGGTCGCACCTATACGGCAACACCGAAGGGCAGGTGAAGTCAGATCTTGGGCAAGCCGACATCTCCAAGACTCAGGACTGGGATGCAGCCCAGCTTATGTACTACGCAGGTGGCAATCTGGCCAATGATCGTCGCCATCAGTTGAAGGCGTTCGGTGCCTACCAATTCACTCCAGAATGGCTGGCATCTGCCACGGTCAGGGTGATGTCGGGCACACCGAAGTCCTGCCTGGGTTATTACGCCGGCCCTGACGCTGCAGCGCTGAACTACGATCCGGTCGGTTATGGCTCGTCGTATCACTACTGCTATGGCCAACCTGTATCTGCCGGCGGCGCTGGGGAGACTCCATGGATCAAAAATCTCGATCTAGGCGTCACGTATCGTCCAGGCTTCGCCGATCACAAGCTGGCGTTTTCGCTGAATGTATTCAATGTACTGAATGATCGTTCGGTCAATCGCATCTCCAGCACCAATGAAGTCACTCGCCGGACCGTGTCCAATACGTATGGGCTCGGTACAGAAGCCTGGAGCTACAACCAGCCGCGCTACATGCGTCTGACTGCGTCCTACGACTTCTGATCGTTTGATCGCGTGCAAAGGCGGAGGTGGGATACCCACCTTCGCCCTGCAGACGTACTGTCTATGGCCCCGGTCTTTCCGGGGCTTTTTTTGGGCTGCCATCGCTGCCTGCGTCAGCCGGCCAAATCACCTGCGCCGCATTATGCCCAGGCGCTCCACCACCGGGATGCGTGCCCGATCCGCATAGATACAGACCTGGCACCGCACCGCGATACGCGCCCTGGCCAGCATCGGGCGTGCGCTGAAGAGTTGATTGAGGCTGACGGCGCCCTGAGCCCTTGGTGATCACCTCCGAGCAGCTCGCAACGCTGCAGCTTTGCCGTAACAATCGCGCTGTTGTTGTCACGCCCCCCAACTCTGGAGCCACTTGGGCGCAGCTGACGCCCAGCTGGCTCGCCGGCTCAACCGCACCACGCTTGAACTCTGTGCTGAACTTCCTTCGCCTAACCTAAACACTTCTCAGGCCTCGATCGGCCTTTTTTTGTAAGTGTCTGTGATAAAGGGAGTGACCCCGATCTCTGATCGCAAGAAACACGGAGATGTCGTCGCGACGATTCCGACAGGTTTGCCATTGCTCCAGAGACCGGTTATCCGGACCTCTTTTGAGGTTTTAAGAAACTGATCAGCGGCAGGACTAGACGCGGCGCGCGCTACCCGAACATGCCACCCCGAGGTTTCGAACCACTACAGGCATACCGGTCTGTAGCGAAGCAGACGGGTAGCAAGGACCTCGCAGTCCGCAGATCTTTTGGCAGCTAAACCTGCGAACGCAAGCAAAATCCTCCTTTGGAGGCACGACGATAATCGACGCAGGAGGCGCTGTACCGGTGTAAAAGAACCTATACCGCCAGCCCTGAAGTTGACTCATCTAACCCCTTACAGGCGTCCATCCAAAATCCCACAGAAGTTCAGGCTCAGTTGTCTGGCACGGAAAGCGTCCGATCAGATCACATGCCTCTTCTTCTGTGAACGGGGCACTGCTTGGTACCGAATAAGTTACCGATGTATCGTTTTGAATGTTGCAAGTTCCACCGCCCGGCGGACAAATGACTTCACTATTGCAGCCGCCCTTAATCGTCAAACGATATGGCGCAGAAGTATCTCCTCCATGCCATCGGGCATTATTGCAGAAGTACGCCTGCTGACCAACGGGCACGCCCTCGGCACTAAAATAGACGTAATTGATCGAGTTCTTACGGGCAGCCTGGACGTCTGCCACAGCACATGCGAGGACAATCAACAATGCAGCAGAAGTAATCTTCACCGGACATCTCCTTGTGAGTGAAATTCGCGCAGTTACCACGAGCGCACATCATTATTATCATTTTCTAAAATAGATTTTAGATATAGATCACGTTTTTACAATATAAAGCAGTAAAATTATTGAATTTTTCAGAGGAGTGTCGACTTCAAACCAGCTCCTCCCTGGCAGCGAATTCGATTCAATGCATCCCAGCAAAACCTCGATTACCTAAAATCACCCGCGCCGCATTATGCCCAGGCGCTCCGGTCACCCCGCCGCCGGGATGCGTCCCGGACCCGCACAGATAGAGCCCGGGCATCGCGCCGCGATAGGCGCCCTGCCCCAGCATCGGGCGTGCGCTGAAGAGTTGGTTGAGGCTGAGGGCGCCGTGAAAGATATCGCCCCCGATCAGTCCGAAGATGCGTTCCAGATCGAGCGGGCTGAGGATCTGCCGGCCCAGCACCGAGGAGGCGAATCCAGGCGCGTAGCGCTCGACCGTGGCGATCATCAGGTCGGCGACCTCTTCGCGGTGATCGTCCCAGTGCCGGCCATCCGGCAGTTGCGGTGCCACGTGCTGGCAGAACAGGCTAGCCACGTGTTGACCGGGCGGTGCCAGCGTGTCGTCCAGCGTGCTGGGAATCAGCAACTCGACCACCGGTTCGCGTGACCATCCCGAAGCGCGCGCGTCCTGCCAGGCACGGTCCATGTAATCCAGGCTCGGCGCCAGGATGATGCCGGCAGTCAAATGATCGCCCGTACCCGGCAACGCAGTGAAATCCGGTAGCCTCGAGAGCGCGACATTCATGCGGAACGTGCCCGATCCGCAGCGGTAATGCGCCATGCGTTCCCGTGTTGCCGCGCGGACAGCGTCCGGCTGCATCAAACGCTGATACAGCAGCTTCGGATTGACGTTGGCCACCACTGCACGCGCACGTAGCGTCTCTCCTTGGACGGTGATGACACCGACCGCACGACCCTGCTCCACCAGCACGCGCTCCATCGCGCAGCCGGTGCGAATAGTCACGCCAGAGTCGCGCGCACTGGCGGCCATCGCCTGGGTGATCGCGCCCATGCCGCCGATGGCGTGTTCCCAGGCGCCTTTGACGCCATTGCTTTGCCCGAACACGTGATGCAGCAACACGTAGGCGGTGCCCGGCGTGTAGGGGCTGGCGTAATTGCCGACGATGCCGTCGAAGTCGAATAGCGCCTTGATCGGAGCTTTCGAACCAGCGATCCAGCTACTCGGCGGCCGAAATCGTGAACAGGTCGAGCAGCTCCTGCCGCAACGCGAGCGGTAGTCCCTGCAGCTACAGCCCCAGCTTGCCCGCGGCCATAGCTGCGGCAACGCGCGCAGCCATCCACCATCGCTGACACCCGGCGGTGGCTGCAATGCCAGCGCACGCAAGACATCGGCCAGTTGCTCCAGGCGCGCTTCATAGGCAGGCAATGCAGCGGCATCGCGCGCGGAGAACTTGCCGACTTCCATAGCCGTGCGCCCCGCACCGGCCAGCAGGTACTCGCCAGTCGGCAATGGCAGAAAGTTGTTGATGCGGCGCGCCACCACGCGCAGGCCATGTCGCTCCAGGTCAAGATCGGCGATGACCTTGGGTTGCAGCAACGACACCGTGTACGCCGCCACCGAGTTGCGAAACCCCGGATGGAATTCTTCGGTGACCGCTGCGCCGCCGACGACGTCGCGCGCTTCCAGCACCGCTACCAGCTTGCCGGCTTTGGCCAGGTAGGCGGCGCAGACCAGGCCATTATGGCCAGCGCCGATGATCAGGGCATCCAACGGTTCGGAGGCGGTAGGCATGCGCTTGTATATAGCAGTGCTTGCATAGCCGGACCATTGGGCTTTCGCGGCCATCAAGATGGCTGTCCGGCCACCGAAATCGACGGTCAGGCCGGGAGAGCAAGAACGGGATCCGAAGCCACAGCGCGCAGGACTCGCAAACATCGGATTGCCACTGCGCTTGGCGCCCTGCGCAGGACTGCCACGCACCCGGACACCGTGGGCCGTCCCACCTACACACGCCGCACCCATGACCTTCGACACCATGCCATCCGGCTGGCGAGGCGTAGAGTGCCGGCCACAGCCCCGGCGACGGGGCTTCCCACATCTGCTCCCGGAGCCCTTTGTGATTCGTACACCTCATTTGTTGACCCTGTCCCTGGCCGTGGCCGCCGCGCTGAGCGGCTGCAAGAAATCCGAAGACGCCGCGCCGGCCGCGCCCGCGGCCGATACCGCCGCAACCACTGCGGCGGCTCCCAAGGCGCTGACCCTGGACCAGAGCAAGCTGCCGGCTGTGAACCAGTTCACCGCCGCCGACCTGGATACCAACGGCAACGCCTGCACGGATTTGAATGCGTACGCCAACGCCAAGTTCCTGGCCGCCAACCCGGTGCCGAGCGATCGCACCAGCTGGGGCGCGTTCGAGATGCTCGACGAGCGTTCCAATGCGATCCAGCAGCAACTGGTCGAACAGGCGGCGGCCGACACCGGCGCCACCGGCGTGGAAAAGATCGTCGGCGACCTCTGGTCCACCGGCATGGACGAGGCCAAGATCAACGCCCAGGGCATCGAGCCGCTGAAGCCGGAACTGGCCGCGATCGACGCCATCAGCGACCAGACCAAGCTGGTCGACTATCTGCGCAGCAGCGCGGCCAAAGGCAACAACGAGCTCTTCAGCTTCGGCGCCGAGGCGGACTTCAAGAAGTCCAGCCAGAACATCGCCTATGCCATGCAGGGCGGTCTGGGCCTGCCGGATCCGGAGTACTACACCAGCGCCGCCAACAAGGCCAAGCTGGAGGCCTACCAGGCGCACGTGGCCAAGGTGCTGGAACTGTCGGGCGTGACCGCGGCCGATGCCGCCGCGCAGGCCAAGCAGGTGGTCACGTTCGAAACCCGTCTGGCCAAGGTCTCCAAGACCAGCACCCAGATGTCACGCGATGCCTCGCTGGCCTACAACCCGATCTCGCCGGCCGATGCCGACAAGCTGACGCCCAACTGGTCGTGGACCGAGTTCTTCAAGTCGCAGGGCGTGACCACGCCGGAGATGTTCTCGCTGGCGATCCCGGCCTTCCACCAGGAAGTGAGCAAGATGATCGCCGACACCGATCCGGCGAACTGGCGCGCCTACCTGCGGTTCCATACCGTCGATGGCGCCTCGCCGTTCCTCAGCCAGCCGTTCGTCGATGAGAACTTCGCGTTCTACAACCAGACCCTGCGCGGGCAGAAGCAGATCAAGCCGCGCTGGAAGCGTGTGCTGGCGACCATCAATGGCCAGACCGGCGAAGCGCTGGGCCAGATGTACGTCAAGGTCGCCTTCCCGGCCGATTCCAAGGCCAAGATGGAAACCCTGGTGACCAATCTGCGCACCGCGCTGAAGGCCCGCATCGAAAAGCTGGACTGGATGAGCCCGGAGACCAAGACCAAGGCGATCGCCAAGTGGGAAAGCTTCACGCCCAAGATCGGCTACCCGGAAAAGTGGCGCGAGTGGAACGGCTTGAGCACCAGCCGCGACAGCTACCTGGGCAACGTGATGGCCGCGTCCGAGTACAACTACAAGTGGAACCTGTCCAAGATCGGCAAGCCGGTGGACAAGACCGAATGGGGCATGAGTCCGCAGACCGTCAACGCCTACTACAACCCGCTGCAAAACGAGATCGTGTTCCCGGCCGCCATCCTGCAGCCGCCGTTCTTCGACCCGAATGCGCCGGAGGAAATGAACTACGGCGGCATCGGTGCGGTGATCGGGCATGAGATGACCCACGGCTACGACGACCAGGGCAGCCGCTTCGGCGCCGATGGCAACTTCATCGCCGATCCGGGTTGGTGGACGCAGAAGGATCTGGACGCGTTCAAGGCGCGCACCGGCAAGCTGGTCGCGCAGTTCGATGGCTATCGCACCCCGGCCGGCGACAAGGTCAAGGGCGACCTCACGCTGGGCGAGAACATCGCCGACCTGGGCGGCCTCAACACCGCCTATGACGCGATGAAGACCGCCACCGCCGGCAAGGACGACCCCAAGACCGACGGCATCACCCGTGACCAGCGCTTCTTCCTCAACTGGGCCACGGTGTGGCGCCGCAACTTCACTCCGGAAGAACTGGTGGTGCGCCTGAAGACCGACCCGCATGCACCGGCCAACTTCCGCGCCAGCGGTGCGCCGTCGAACATGCCGGCGTTTGCCGCGGCGTTCTCGTGCAAGGCTGGCGATGCGATGGTGCGTCAGGGCGATCAGCAGGTCGTGATCTGGTAACCGCGTAATCGCGGTCCATCATGCGGGCGGCGATCGAAAGATCGTCGCCCGTTTTTTTGTTTTCGATTTTTGCTGCGTGGCAGGTGAATTACGCTGGCCGGCGACAGTCGCTTCTTGCAGCCAATCGCTTCAAGCATTCAAACGTTGCCATCGCGGCACACCGCACGCGCCTTGGCCTGCATCCACACTGCGCAGGTCACCGGCTGCAAGCGCTTCCAGCTCAATGGCACCACACGCTGGCGCGCACGCGCGGGCCTGATGCGTTCATGCAAGCGGCCGGCACCGGGAACCAACGGCGGCTCGCGCCCGCCTGCACGAGGCGCAGCCTTGCTAAACTCCGCCGACTTCAATCTGGCCACCTTTCTTCTCGATGCCCACCATTCGTCCGCTTGCCCTCGCTCTTGGCTTCAGCCTGATCACGCTGCTGTCCGCCCCCGACGCCGACGCCGCTCGCAAGAAGAAGGCCGCCCCCAAGGCCCCGGCCGTATCGGCGGCCTGCACCGACTTCTACGATTACGCCAATGCCGGCTGGCTCAAGGCCAACCCGGTGCCGCAGGCCGGTGCCGTCACCGCGCTGGGCCAGCTGTCCGAGCGCGCGCTGCAGCAGCAACGCGAGTTGCTGGATGCATCGATGAAAGCGCCGCAGGGCAATGTGCAGAAACTGCTTGGCGACTTCTGGGCCAGCGGCCTGGACGAAGCGTCGGTCGAAAAGGATGGCTCCAACCCCATCGCCCCCTTGCTGTCGCGCATCGACGCGATCAAGAAGGCCAAGGATGTGCCCGCTTCCATCGCAGCATTGCATCAGGTCGGCATTCCGGTCGGTTTCAATTTCGGCCCGGATGTGGACCTGAAGGCGCTCGATCGCCATATCGGCTATTTCATGCAGGGCGGCATGGGCCTGCCGGACCCGGCGTTCTACACCCGCACCGACGCCGACACCCAGGCGCTGATGGGCCGCTACCGCGCCTACGTCAAGCAGATCCTGGCGCTGACCGGCACCCCGGCCGACAAGCTCGACGCCGATGCCGCCTCGGTGCTGCAGATCGAGACCGTGCTGGCGCGCAGCGCGCAGTCGGTGCAGGGCATCAACAACCCGTTCAACAACTACGCACCCATCGCCATCAAGGACCTGACAAAGCAGTACAAGAATCTGCGTTTGGCCGACTTCCTGGAAGCGCAGGGCGTCAAGGACGACCTGGTGTCGATGGCAGACCCGGCCATGTTCAAGCAGCTCGACAGCATGATCGTCAGCATCAAGCCGGAACAGTGGAAGGCCTATCTGCGTTGGCGCGTGGGCGATGCGATGGCGCCGTACCTGTCCAAGAGCTTCCACGATGCCGAATACCAGTTCCGCGGCCGTCTGCTGCGTGGCGATGCCCTGCCGCCGCAGCGCTGGCAGCAGGTGCTGGACGCGATCAATATCGCTGCCGGCCCGATGCTCGGCCGCGAATACGTGGCGCGCTACCTGAGCAGTGACACGCGCCGCCAGGCCGAGGCCATCGCCGACCAGGTACGCGACGCGCAGCTGGCCGCGCTGGAGCGTACCGGCTGGGGCAACGGTGAAGTGATCGCCGAAGCCAAGGCCAAGCTGTCGGCGATGAAGATCGAGGTCGGCGCGCCGCGTCGCGATCTGGATTACACCGTGCAGCCGATGGGCCGCGGCAGCTTCGGTGGCAACATGCTGATCGCTTCGACCTGGCGTCACCGCGAGGAGATGAAGCGCATTGGCAAGGGCAACGCTGACCGCCGCTGGGACGTGCTGCCGCAGCAGCCGGCAGTGGCCTACGACATCGCACAGAACCGCCTGATCATCACCGCTGCCGTGCTGCAGCCGCCGGTGCTCACTGCGGGCAGCACGCCGGCCGCGCAGTACGGCGCTTACGGCGCGCTGGTTGCCCACGAAATCACCCGTGCCATCGACGCCAAGGGCTCGCTGGTGGATGCCAAGGGCGAGTTGCGCAGCTGGTGGACGCCGGCCGAGAAGACCAGCTGGACCCTGCTGACCGGCAAGGTGGCCAGCCAGTTTGGTGCCTACGCCTACCCGGGCGTGCCCAACGTCAAGGTCAACGGTGCACAGACCGCCGAAGAAAACCTGGCCGACCTGGCCGGCGTCGAACTGGCCTGGCAGGCCTTCAGCAAGGCACAGCCTGCGGCCACCGAGGCCGACAAGCAGGCGTTCTTCACTGCCTGGGCCGCCTTGTGGGCCCAGCAGCTGTCGCCGAACGAAGCGGTGCAGCGCGCCAGCGCCGACATCCGGGCGCCGGGCCAGTGGCGCACCAACGGCCCGCTGTCCAACCTGCCGGAATTCGGTGCGGCGTTCAGCTGCAAGGCCGGCCAGCCGATGCAGCGCATGGATGCCGAGCAGTTGAAGATCTGGCGCTGATTCAAGCGCCAGGAAGTCACTGGCAATCGACATGCAGTGGCTGGAAATGAAAAAAGAGCGCGGACTCCGCGCTCTTTTTTGTGCCTGGCATTTCGTCCATGACAGCGCACGCTTGGCAGGATCGGCACCGGCCGCGATGAAGACTTGCCGGTAACGCCCATCGCGGCCAGGGCCGCTCCTACGGATCAGCGTGGATCTGCCACGCCGCGACTATCTCAACGCACCACGCGCAGCGGCGGCTTGCGCCCCTTGCCACCGCCCTTCTTGCCGCCACTGCCGCCAAACGGCGACTGCCCGCGCCAGTAACGGATCATCAGCCAGCCGAACAGCATGCCGCCCAGATGCGCGAAGTGGGCCACGCCCGGCTGCCAGCCGGTTGCACCCAGGAACAGTTCGATCGCACCGAACACGATCACGAAGGTACGCGCCTTCATCGGGATCGGCGGAAACAGCAGCATCACCCGCTGATTGGGGAACAGCATGCCGTAGGCCAGCAACAGGCCGAACACCCCACCCGACGCCCCCACCACCGGCGCCCCGCTCTGGGTGAACCAGGCCAGCAGCAGCTGGCACACGCCGGCGCCGGCCACGCACACCAGGTAATAGGTCAGAAAGCGCTTCTGGCCCCAGGTCTGTTCCAGCGCCGCGCCGAACATGAAAAGCGCCAGCATGTTGAAGAACAGATGATTGAAGCCGCCATGCAGGAACGCGTAGGTCAGCAGCTGCCACGGCATGAAGCTGGCACCGGGCGAGAAGGCATCGAAGCCGTTGGAAATCGGCCACAACATCAGCGACGACAGCGCCGCATCGGAGGGCAGCACGCCAGCGCCCAGATCGCCCAACGCCCACTGCAGCAGGAACAAGCCAATATTGGCGATCAACAACGCTTTGGTGACGGGCGGCAGTTGGGGCATGACGGCATCCTTCGGAATGCCAACCATCATAACGGCAGGCTTATGAAGGTCCCCACACGGCCGCGTCCAGACGCTGTGCGGCACTGGCACGACGCACCCGGCCCTGCTCGACCGCCACGCCTTCGGCGCGCAGTCGCCGACATTGCTCACGGTAGCCGGACGAGCCTTCCGGCAACGCGATCCGGCCGTCGCTGCGCAGCACCCGGTGCCAGGGCAGCTGCGGATCGTCATTGCCGCTGAGCACGCGGGCCACCAGCCGCGCCCGCCCTGGCAGGCCGGCGCGCAGCGCGACGTCGCCATAACCGGCAACCTGCCCGGAAGGGATTGCGCGAATCGCGGCGAGAATGCGCAGTCGTGCCTGTTCGCCGCAGAGCGCCTCAGCGCTGGAGGCGGCATGCGCAGGCAGGTCGGCAGATCGACGCGTCGTCGGGTTGCGGGGCTTGGACATCACGCAAGGATGCCAGTTACTGGATCAAAAACCCCTCTTCGCTCGGGCGAAAGGGGCACTGCCTGCGCGCCGTCGACGCGTTCGCCCCGAAGCACCCGCGCTGACTGCAGGTTGTCGAACTCCCGACCGATGTCGGTCCCTGCATCAAGCCAGGGACTGATGCCTCGCCCGCCCGGCCACAACTGGCACCTCAATGCATCAACACGATCTCTTCCGAGGAGGTCGGATGGATCGCCACGGTCTCGTCGAAGTCGCGCTTGGTCGCGCCCATCTTCACTGCCACCGCAAAGCCCTGCAGCATTTCGTCGGCGCTCTCGCCCAGCAGATGCACGCCGACCACGCGCTCCTCTTCGCCCACGCACACCAGCTTGAACAGGCTGCGCTGCGGCGCGTCGGCCAGCGCGTGCAACATCGGGCGGAAGTTGCTGCGATAGATGCGTACCGCGCTGCCATGCCGCGCGCGCGCCTGCTCCTCGGTCAGGCCGACCTGCCCGAGCGGCGGATGCGAGAACACCACGCTCGGCACGCCCTCGTAGTCCACGCGCGCATCCGGTTGCTTGCCGAACAGGCGATCCATCAGCTTGCGTCCTGCCGTGATCGCCACCGGCGTCAGTCCGACCTTGCCGCCGACATCGCCGATGGCATGGATGTTGGGCACGCTGGTGGTCTGGCCATCGTCCACCACCACCTCGCCTTTTTCGCCCAGGCGCACCCCGGCCTCTTCCAGACCCAGCCCCGCCGTATTGGCGCGTCGGCCGGTGGCGAAAAACACCTTGTCGAACACGTCGTTGCCCTGCTCGCTGGTGTGTGCGGGATGGCCATGCACATGCAACTTGGCGTCCGCATCGCGTTCCAGAGCGGTGGTCGAGAAACCGAAATGCAGGCGCACGCCCAGATGCCGCAGGTTGTCGGCCAGTTGCAGGGTCAGCTCGGCGTCGAAGCGCTCCAGCAGCCGCTCGCCCTGGACGAACAAATGCACGCGACTGCCCAGCGCCTGCAGCAAGCCGGCGATTTCCACCGCGATATAGCCGCCGCCGACGATGGCCACCTGCTCGGGCGCATGACAGAGATTGAAGAAATCGTCGGACACTTCACCGTGTTCGGCACCCTGCACGTCGGGGCGCAACGGGTGCGCACCGGTTGCGATCACGATGTGCTCGGCGGTGACCGGCACGCCATCGCCGCCCATGATGGTATGGCGATCCTGCAGCACACCGCGCTGCGGGATCATCACCACGCCATCTTCGTTGAGGCGACGCCGATAACTTGCGTGGATGTTGCCGATGTAGCCCTGCCGGTGCGTGACCAGTTCCTGCCATGCCAATGTCGGTCGCGGCACATCGAAACCCAGCGCCCCGGCAAGCGCGATCTTGCCGGCCAGATCGGCCGCCAGCCACATCGCCTTCTTGGGTACACAGCCGAGATTGACGCAGGTGCCGCCCAACGCATTCGGTTCCATCATCGCCACGCGTGCGCCGTGCTTGGCCGCGCGAAAGGCCGCTGCCAATCCACCGGAGCCGCCTCCCAGTATCACCACGTCGTAGTCGTAACGGACACTCATGCGAATTGCTCCGCCCGGTAAGGATGCAGGTCCAGCGCAGGTGCGCGGCCCGTGATCAGGTCGGCCATCAGTTGTTCGCTTGTGGTGCTCATGCTGATGGCGAGCATGCCATGTCCGGCTGCGAGCCAGACGTGAGGACGGCCCTGCCCGCGGCCAGCACCGGCACCTTGTCCCAGTTCGTCGGCCGCCATCCATCCCAGCGCTCGATCACGGCAGGAGCAGCCGGCGCATGCAGATGGTCGGCCGCGCGCTCCAGTGTGAGCGAACAGCCCTTGCCGGCTTGCACCGGCAAACACCCCCCGGCGGCGGCGCCTGTAGTGGCGACCACGGACCGGTGCGATGACCGCCACCGGGCACTCGTGCGCGCACTACCCCACTTGCCCGCTGCTGCGACGCATCGGCGGCACGCGCAGATAGGTCACGCTGCGCCATAGCCATTCCATCGGCCCGAAGCGGAACAAGCGCAGCCACAACCGGCTCAGCACCACCTGCAGCGCAAACAGCGCCAGCGCGAACGGCAGCTGCCATACGCGCGGCAGTTGCTCGAAGTAGCCCAGCCCGTAACCATAGAAGATCCACGTGCACAGCAACGACTGCATCAGGTAGTTGGTCAGCGCCATGCGTCCGGCAGGCGCAAGCCATGCCAGGCGCGGTGCCAGGCGCACCACCCACGCCGCATAGCCCAGGCTCATCAGCGGGCCGGCAATCAGTGACAACGCGAATGCACCCGACAAACGCAGATCCAGGCGCGCCGGATCGATCCACGGCTCCAGCGCGTAACTCACCCCCATCACGCCCAGCCCGAGCGGCAGCACGCCGTAGCGCAGGGCCCGAAACAGGCGCGGGAAGCGCTCGGGCGCGGCGATCGCGCCACTGCGCACAAACCAGCTGCCCAGCAGGAACATGCCGAGCATTGCCGGGCCATTGATGCTCAGCCCGGTCATCGCCTGCTGCAGATCGTGCCAGCGCTGCAGCGTGGCCTGCACATAGCTGCCGCTGCCGAAGGCAGCGCGCTGCGCCTGCACGTTCGCCCCCGCCTGTTGTGCTGCATCGGCCACCGCAGCCTTCCATTCCACGGCAGACGCCGGATCGAGCTGCGTCAACGTGCCTGCGACGCCGTACAGCAGCATCAAGCCAGGCGCGCAACAGTAGACCAACGCGGCAAGCCACGGCAGCGCCACCGTCGGCACCGAGCGTGTAGCGAGCAGCAACAAGGCCAGCAACGCGTAGGTCACCAGAATATCGCCAGACCACAGCAGCAGCGCATGTGCCAGCCCGATCGCCAGCAGCCCGACGGTGCGACGCAGATAGATGCCGAAAAACCCGCGCCCGGCCTGCGCGGCGCGCTGCGCCATCACCGCAAACCCCATGCCGAACAGCAACGAGAACAGCGTGTAGAACTTGCCCTGCACCAACAGGTACACCAGCGCATCGGCGACCCGGTCGGCACCGTGCCAATGCGGCTCGACGCCGGTGATCGCCAGATCGAGCGGACCGACGAAGGCTTCGATGTTCATCAGCAGGATGCCCAGCAGCGCAAAACCGCGCAGCACATCCAGCACCGCGATGCGCTCGCTCATTGCAATGGGCAGCAAAGGATTGCGCGGGGTCATCTCGGCCCGGACAGCGCGGCGCGGCGATCGCGGCGCGCAACATGCAAACGGCCCGCCGGGATGGCGGGCCGCAGAAATGCATCCGGCGAACGCTGGTCAGACCGGCACGATCGGCACCTGCAACCCGGCATCACCGCGCGGTGCATGCCCATCTTGCAGATTACCTGCATCGGTCTGCACACCACACCGACAGCGCGACGGCTGCGCTCAGTGGTGATGGCCGCCTTCGCCATGTACATGTCCGTGGTCGCGCTCTTCCTGGGTGGCTTCACGCACCTCGATGATCTCCACATCGAAGTGCAGGTCCTTGCCGGCCATCGGGTGGTTGAGATCGACGTCGACCACGCTCATGCCGACCTTCTGCACCGTCACTGCGCGCGGGCCGAAGTTGGTCTGCAACACCACCTGGGTGCCCGGTACCAGCTTGGTGGCACCGAAGTGCTTCTTGGGCACGCGCTGGCTCAGGCCTTCGCGATATTCGCCGTACGCTTCAGTGGCCTTGACGTCCACACCGAAGCTGTCGCCGGCCTGCTTGTCCATCATGGCCGCTTCCAGGCCCGGAATGATGTTGCCGTGGCCGATCATGATCGCCAACGGGTCACGCTCCTTGGAGCTCTCGATCGGTTCCTGGCCGAGCTCGGAAACGGTGTAGTGGAAGCGGACGACGCTGTCTTTTTCGATCTTCATGCCTGGCTCTGAATAGGCTGCCCGGTGGCAGACGGTGGAGGACGGCTTGTCGGCCGCCGGGTGCGCCGCCATCATGGCGACCTTTCGACCGCCCATTATCCCGGCTCCATGCATATCACGCCAGTTTTCGCCGTCAGCGCCCGCCGCGCCGCGGCCAGTTCGTTGCTGGGACTGGTCGTGCTGCTGGGCGGTTGCGTACAGGCGCCGGTCCGTCGACCGGCAGCGGCCCCGCCACCGGCACCGCGCGTCTGGCCGCAGGTGCCGCCGTCCAACCCGGCCGCCGCCAACAACATCCTGATGCGAGCGCTGGGCCTGGTCGGCACGCCGTACCGCTTCGGCGGCAACACACCGGAGACCGGCTTCGACTGCAGCGGGCTGGTCACCTATGTCTACAAGGATGTGCTGGCGCTGGCGCTGCCGCGCACCTCGCGTGAACTGGCTGCGGTGCAGGGCCCGCGCATCTCGCCGGAGACGTTGACCACTGGCGATCTGGTGTTTTTCGGCTCCAGCGGCAACGTGACCCATGTCGGCATTTATGTCGGTGAGGGCCGCTTCGTGCATGCGCCCAACACCGGCGGTACCGTCCGGTTGGATTTCCTGGATGGCGCCTACTGGCGTGACCATTATTCAGGCTCAAAGCGGGTTTTGCCCTGATATGCGATACACGTCACGTTTCACAAAACGGAAATTTAACCTTTTTTGAACGTAACGATTCTTTCACCAGGGCATCATCCCGCATCGACAGCAGAATTGTGATTCCCGCGTGACGAACGACGAACAGATCAACACTGGCGCCGCACCGCTTCCGCCCCGGAAACCGCTCCGCCTGCTATGCGCCACTGCCCTTTGGCTCGCAGCCCTACCCGCCCTGGCCCAGACCGCCAACGGCACCCCATCCGCTCCGCAGACGACCACGCCAGACAGCGCCGTCGCCGCCGAGAAAGCCGCAACCCGCAGCCGCGCCGACGCCGCTGCCACCGCAACACTGGCCGCCCTGCTTCCGCACCTGGCCGCCAACGACGCCATTCCGCTGATGGACCGCTCGGCAATGTTCGCCGGTGACCTCAGCCGCCTGCTGGCCAATTACGACGTTTCCCAGAGCGCGGCCAACGCTGCCCAGAACGCCGTCGCCGACAGCCGTGTCCAGGTGATCCTGCAACGCGCCATGGCCCTGCTCGGCACCCCGTACGTCTGGGGCGGCGAGTCCACCGAAGGTTTCGACTGCAGCGGCCTGGTCGGCTATGTGTTCAAGACCGCCCTGGGCATCGACCTGCCGCGTGTGTCGCGCGACATCGCACGCGACGAGTCTGCAGAACTGATCAAGGACCCCAACGCGCTCAAGGCAGGCGACCTGGTGTTCTTCGGCAGGCGTGGCCGCATCGACCATGTGGGTCTGGTAGTCGGCGATGGCAAGTTCCTGCACGCTCCCAGCCGCGGCAAGGACGTGCGGGTGGATTCGCTGGCCAGCGGCTACTGGAGCGAGAAGTTCATCCAGGCGCGTCGGGTGCTTTGACCTGAGCATCTGACCCACTGCATGACAGAAAGGCCGCGGAGATTCCGCGGCCTTTTGCGTTGTGGGCAGTCTTTGCGCCGAAGCTCCCTGCCGCCACCGCGCACGCCTCTGGATCGCGTACGCATGCCGCGCGCGTTGCCCCACGGTCAGCGTGCAGCAGCGGCCTGGTAATGCGCCATGGTGTCCTCGATGCCCTTGCTCAGCTCCATCACCTTGAGCGCGTATTCGGCCAGGCGCTGGTCTTCCGGCGTGTCCGGCTGCCAGGAGGGCACTGCCACCGGGGTGATGCCGTCCGGGTCCATCGCCACGAACACGATGATGCAATGCGTGCATAACCGCGAGTCGCCGCCCATCGGGCTACGCGCCCGCACATCGATGGCAAAGTGCATGCTGGTGCGGCCGGTGTAGACCAGCTTGGCGGACACTGCGACCAGATCGCCGATCCGTACCGGCGCCACGAAGCGAATGCCGCCCACCGCCACGGTAACGCAGTAATGCCCGCTCCAGCCGCTTGCCGCGGCAAAGCCGACCTGATCGATCCACTTCATCACCACCCCGCCGTGCACCTTGCCGCCGAAGTTGACGTCGCTGGGCTCGGCCAGAAAACGAAACGTCAGATCACGCTGTTTGCCAATCACCGCCCGCCCTCGTCAATAGATGGGCGGGCAGTGTGCCATGCGGGTGGACTACCAGTGCGCACAACGGCAATGCCTTGGCGCATCGTCCATCAGCGCCGATGCGTCAAGCGGGGACCTGGCGCCTCCAGTGTTTCCCGCCTGCGTAGACACAACATGGGAAAGTGCGGTTGCCGCACTTCAGCATCCGCCGCAGGCGCGCTCCCGGCGTTGCTGGTCGACCAGTCGCTGCACCGCAAAGCGGTCTGCTCGAACGGGTCGTCGGCCAACGACCGCCGCACCAACATGCCCTCGACGCTGTGCAACTCAGACAGCTACTGCAGGCGATTGCACAGTGTTGGAAATCCAACGCGCATCGGTGGCGGTCAGCGCTGCGTCGGCGCGCGATCGGTCAACGGATCTTCCAGCCCCACATTGGTCGATGCCGACTCGTAGACCGCCTTGTCGAGCAGGCCGGTTTCCTTGGCCACCAGCACCGGCACCAGCATCTGCCCGGTCACGTTGGTCATGGTGCGCATCATGTCGAGGATGCGGTCGATCGCATACAGATAACCGATCACTTCCAGCGGCAGATTGGCCGCACTCAGCACCACGGTGGCCATGATCACCGCAGTGCCGGGCACGCCGGCCGTGCCGAAGCTGCCGAGCACCGAGGCGATCAGCACCACGAAGTACTGGTTGGCAGTCAGCGGCACGCCGGTGTATTGGGCGATGAACACCGCGCACAGGGCCGGGAAGATCGCACCGCAGCCATCCATCTTGATGCTGGCACCCAGCGGCACCGCAAACGCGGCGTAGTCCTTGCTGACGCCCAGGTTATGCGTGATCGAGCGCATCGCCACCGGCATCGCGGCAAAGCTCGATGAACTGACGAACGCCACCTGCATGCCCGGCGCCGCGCCGCGGAAGAACTTCCACGGATTCAATCCATGCAGCAACAACAGGCTGCTGTAGACCACCACGATATGGATCGTGCAGGCCACATACAGCGCCAGCACGAAGTTGCCGAACGGCAGCAGTTTCTCGAAACCATAGCTGCCGACCAGGCTGGCGATCAGCCCGAAGGTGCCGAGCGGGGTCATCTCCAGCACGAAGCGGGTGACCTGGATCATGATGTCGCTCAACTGCGCGGTGAGCTTGCGTGCTTCGGCCACGCGCTCGCCGAGCTTGACCATCGCAAAGCCCAGCAGCGCGGCGAAGAAGATCACCGGCAGGATCGAGCCGCGCCCGGCAGCCAGCACCGTTTCGCCGGCCGCATTGGTCTTGGTGCCGATACCGGTCAGTGCGTAGAACGGGTTGGAGGGCACCACGTCCAGCAGCACCTTGATCGGGCTGGGCACATCGCGCGGTTTCCAGGCCGAATCCACGCTCAGGCTGAAATGCCCGGCGCCGGGTTGCATCAAGGTGCCCACCGCCAGGCCTACGCCCACCGCCAGCGCGGCGGTGATGACGAACCACAGGAAGGTGCGCCCACCGAGCGCGGCGACGGATTTTTGCCCGTGCAGCGAGGAGATCGCATTGATCACCGCAAAGAACACCAGCGGGATCGCGATCATCTTGATCAGGGTGACGTACAGATCGCCGAGTGGGCCGAACCACACATCGGCCGCCGGGCCCATGGCCCAGCCGGCCAGCGCGCCGAGCACGAAGCCGGCCACCACGCGTTGCCAGAACGGAATGCGCAACCAGGCCGAGACCAATGTCATGCGTCGAATCATCCGGGGGGAGAGTGCATGCACCATAGCCCAGGCCCGCGCCGCCGGCGAGGTCACGACTGGAACAGCGGCGTGTCATCCGTGTGACACCAGGCATCCCGGCATAATGCGCACTGATTCAGTCACGAGTTCGATGCCGATGCGTTACCGCCTGCCTGCCCTCGCCGCCCTGACCACCCTGTGTATCGCCGCCTGCGCGTCCAGCGCCGGCACCGGCGCATCCGCGCCCGCCGCCGTGCGCGTGGAGGTGCCGCAGGTGACGCATCCCGCCGGCGAGACGCCGCAATGGTGGTACCGCTCTGGTGCAGCGCGCGCAGCCGGCAACGGCGCAATGGCCGGGCGCGCGCGCAACGTGATCCTGTTCCTGGGCGACGGCATGAGCCTGACCACGGTCGCGGCAGCGCGCATCCTGGATGGCCAGCGCAAGGGCGGGCCGGGCGAAGAGAACCTGCTGTCGTGGGAGCAGTTCCCCGCCACCGCTTTCAGCAAGACCTACAACACCGATTCGCAGACGCCGGATTCGGCCGGCACCATGACCGCGATCACCACCGGGGTGAAGTCGCATATGGGCGCGATCGGCGTCAGCAGCGGCAACCGCAGCGACTGCGCCGACAGCCTGGGCAAGGGCCTGCTGAGCTGGCTGCAGCTGGCCGACAGTGCCGGCATGGCCACCGGCATCGTCACCACCACCCGCCTGACCCACGCCACCCCGGCGGCGACCTATGCGCATTCGCCGGACCGCAACTGGGAAAACGATACCGACCTGCCCGAGTCCGCCCGCACTGCCGGCTGCCAGGACATCGCCCAGCAACTGCTGTCCAGCGCGCGCTTCGGGCGTGGCCCGCAGGTGGTGCTGGGCGGCGGACGCAGCCAGTTCCAGACCGTGCAGGAGCGCGATCCGGAATACGACGACAAGGTCGGCCTGCGCCTGGACGGCCGCGATCTGGTCGCCGAGTGGAAGCAGGCGCACCCGCAGGGCGCCTATGTCTGGAACGAACAACAGCTGAAAGCGGCCGCCGGCGCGCCCGCGCTGCTGGGCCTGTTCGAGCCGGATCACATGCAGTTCGATCACGACCGCAATCGCACTCCGCAAGGCGAGCCCAGCCTGACCGAGATGACCCGCACCGCGATCCAGTCGCTGTCGCGCGACCCGAACGGCTTCGTGCTGATGGTCGAAGGCGGCCGTATCGATCACGCCAACCACGCCGGCAATGCCTACCGTGCGCTCGACGAAACCGTGTCGCTGTCCAACGCGGTGCGCACTGCGGTGCAGACCGCGCCGCCGGACACGCTGATCATCGTCACCGCCGACCATTCGCATACGCTCAACTTCGTCGGCTACCCGGTGCGCGGCAACCCGATCCTGGGCAAGGTGCGCGGTACCGGCGGCGAGGAAGGCGACCGCAGCCAACTGGCCACCGACCTGGCCGGCCAGCCCTACACCACGCTGAGCTACGCCAACGGCCCCGGCTACACCGGCGCCAGCAACGCGCAGCCGGCCGGCCCCAAGAAGTACCCGCACGAGCCCAGCAGCAACGAGCCGGCCGCCGGGCGCCCGGACCTGACCCACGTCGACACCGAGGCGCCCAGCTACATGCAGGAATCGCTGGTGCCGACCAAGTCCGAAAGCCATGGCGGCGAAGACGTCGGCATCTGGGCCACCGGCCCGGGCAGCGCGGCCTTCCGCGGCACGCTGGAAGAGAACGTGATCTACCACGTCATCGTCCAGGCCACCCCGCGCCTGCGCGAGCGCCTGTGCAAGGCCGGCACCTGCGACAGCGCCGGCGTACCGGTGGAGTTGCCGCAGTCGGCAACGTTCGAGACTGCGGCCAAGCGCTGATGGGCCGGCTGCGCGGAGCGCAAGTGGCGGCGACGGCGAGTCATACCTCGCCGCCCGCGTCCGGATGCAGCGTCGCAGCAAGCTCGCTGCGGCGATGACCGGATTGCCGCAACCAGCACCGCCGCCCGTCCCGGTGCTGGTCGCCTACAGCGGCGGCGTGGATTCGAGCGTCTTGCTGCATCTGCTGGCAACGACGCCGCGTTACCGCGACACGGGGCTGCGTGCGGTGCATGTGCATCATGGCCTGCATGCCGATGCCGACGCCTGGGCCGCGCATTGCCAGCGCCAGTGCGATGCCCTGCGAGTTCCATTGCAGATCGCGCACGTGCAGGTCGCGCGCGACAGCGGCCTGGGGCTGGAAGCGGCGGCACGCCAGGCACGCCACGCCGCATTTGCCGCCGCGCTGGCGCCGGGGGAATGGCTGGCGCTGGCGCACCATCGCGACGATCAGGCCGAAACCTTCCTGCTGCGCGCACTGCGCGCTTCCGGCCCGGACGGCTTGGCCGCGATGCGCGCGCAGCGTCCTTTCGCCGCCGGCATGCTGTGGCGTCCCTTGCTGGCGCATGCGCGCGCCGAGGTGCAGGCGTATGCGCAGGCACATCGCCTGCAGTGGATCGAAGACCCCAGCAATGCCGACGCCCGCCACGACCGCAACTTCCTGCGTACCCGGCTGATGCCCGTACTGCAGCAGCGTTGGCCACAGGCCGCCGAGGCACTGGCGCGCAGCGCGCAGCTGAGCGCCGATGCCAGCGACCTGCTGCTGCAGGAGGACACCGCGCTCCTGCCCGGCCTGCTGACCTCCGCCGGCGCACTGGATCTGCAAGTGTTGCGTGCGCAGCCGGCAACACGTCGGCCGCGGCTGCTGCGCGCCTGGGTGGCTGCGGCGCAGGCGCCGCCGCTGCCTGCGCACGGCGTTGCCGCCTTGGAGCGGGAAATCGACGACGACGCGCCGGATCGGCAGGCCTGCTTTGCCTGGCAACAGGTGCAGGTGCGGCGCTGGCGCCAGTGCCTGTACCTGCTGCGTTCGCATACCGCGTGGCCGGCGTCATGGCAGACCAGCTGGGATGGCGCCACCCCGCTGCCGCTGCCGGACGGCGCATGCCTGCAGTTGCAAGGCGAACCCGGCCTGCGCTTCGCGCAACCGCTGATGGTGCGCGCACGCCAGGGTGGCGAACGCATCGTGTTGCCGCAGCGCGCGCGCACGCATCGGCTCAAGCACCTGCTGCAGGCGCTGGATCTACCGCCCTGGCAACGCGCGCGCCTGCCGGTGCTGTGGGCCGGCGACCAGGTACTGGCAGCCGGCGACCACATCGTCTCGGCGGCATTGAGCGACTGGCTGCGCGCACACGGCGCGTCCTTGCAGTGGCACGACCACGCCAATGCGAATTGACCCGCCTGCCTGCGCGCCGCACACTTTGACGATGGTCAAAAAATCCTTGAACGAAACCTCCCCGGTCGCCCGCTTCGAACAGTCGCTGGAAGAACTCGAGCAACTGGTGCAGAAGATGGAAGTCGGCGACCAGAGCCTGGAGCAATCGCTTACGGCCTACGAGCGCGGCATCGGTCTGTACCGCGACTGCCAGCAGGCACTGGAACAGGCCGAACTGCGCGTGCGCATGCTGACCGACCCCGCGCGCCCCGATCTGGCCGAAGACTTCCAGGCGCCGTCGCAGGACGGCGGCTGAGGTGAGTTCGGCGTTGTTCGAACACTGGATCGGCCGCACCGAACGCAGCCTGGAGGCCTGTCTGCCAAGCCCCTTGTTGGCGCCGCAGCGACTGCACGCCGCGATGCGGCACGCGGTGCTGGGCGGCGGCAAGCGCATGCGTCCGCTGCTGGTGTATGCGGCCGGCGCGCTGTTCGGCGCCGACGAGGACAGCCTGGACACGCCCGCGGTGGCGGTGGAGCTGATCCACGCCTATTCGCTGGTGCACGACGACTTGCCGGCAATGGACGACGATGCCTTGCGTCGCGGCCAGCCCACCGTACATATCGCCTTCGACGAAGCTACCGCGATCCTGGCCGGCGACGCGCTGCAGACGCGCGCCTTCGAGCTGCTGGCTGCGGCCCCGGTCAGTGCGGAGCTGCGGGTCGGCTGGCTGCAGAGTCTGGCCACCGCCGCAGGCGCTGCCGGCATGTGCGGCGGCCAGGCGCTGGATATCGACGCCACCGGCCGGTTGCAATCGCTGCCCGATCTCGAGCGCATGCACGCCCTCAAGACCGGCGCGCTGATCCGTGCCGCAGTGCGCATGGGCGCGCTCGCCGGCGCAGCCGCAGCCGACGATCAGCAGCGCCTGGATGCGTTTGCCGATGCGCTGGGCTTGGCGTTCCAGGTCCGCGACGACATCCTGGATGTGGAGTCGAGCTCGGCGCAGCTGGGCAAGACCGCCGGCAAGGACGCCGCACAAGCCAAATCCACCTATCCCGCCCTGCTCGGAATGGACGGCGCCAAAGCCAAACTGGCCGAGCTGGCCACACGCATGCACGACATCCTGCAGCCCTACGGCCCGCCCGGCGACACGCTGGCGACACTGGGCCGGTTTGCGGTGGACCGCGCGCACTAGGGCGCCGCGTTCGTTCGAGCTACCGTGCCGCCGCGCCGTGCCCCTCGTGCCGATGCCTGGTGCCAGATTAGGTGCAGACATCGCCGCACGGGCAGTCACCGGCCGGCATGAGCAGCGCCGTCCGCGCGTGGTCGATCAGCGCGACGGCCAGCCGACCAACAGGTGACCGACGCGAAGGCAGCGCCCTGCCCGCGCAAGCACCACAGACCGGCCGACGATTCGCCAGCGGCCTGCGGCCACGACGACGACCAGGGTTTTCAGGCAATCGATGGCCTGGCCACCGCATCTCCCGCGCTCGCGGCGGACTCGCACCGCATTCTGTCGCGCACTTCGACACCTGCATCGATCAGACGATCGCGCCGCTTTTTGCGCACACCGTGCGCCAGCGCACGGTGCGGTGATGGCGCACCGCCCTGCAAGCACTGCGCTATGTCACAGAACGTAAATTTTCTTCCCAAACATTTTTCACAGGAAGATTTTCATAGATTGATCAAAAAGCGAGGAAGAATTCACATTTTTCTGCCGATTTGTCGCCATCGGTGTTCGCATTTGTCATTGAGTGGCCACCGGCAGGCCAAAAACAGCATCAATCGATTCTCTTGTTGCGTCTGCTCGCTCTGCCTAGGTTGACCTGCCCGCGTCCGCGGACATCCCCCGACCACATGGAGAGTCACTGGTGAAGAACGTTTTTCTCGCATCGTTTGCAGCAGGCACGCTGGCCGTTGTTGGCGTGCTCGGTTCGGCGCAGGCACAGTCCGTGCGCGGCCCGGTCCCGTTGACCATCGAACTGGCGCCGGTCGCCGATCAGGCCGGGCGACACCAGGGCAAGATCGCGGTGACCGTCACCAACAACGGCAGCCAGATCGCCCGCGTGCCGACCTATCAGCTGCCGCTGCAGACGCTGGATAACGGCATCCTGGAAGTGAGCCGCGATGGCGTGCCGGTGACCTACACCGGACGCCTGGTCAAGCGCGGCCTGCCCAAGGCGGCAGACTTCACCATCCTCAAGCCCGGCCAGAGCGTCAAGGGAGAGGTCGATCTGGCCGGCGCCTACGATCTGTCGACCAGTGGCAACTACACCATCCAGGTCCGTTCGTCGCTGCAATACGCCTCGCTGTCCGACGGCAGTCTGATGAAGGCGGCCAACGGCCAGCCGGCCGTGGCCACCAGCACGCCGCTCACCGTCTGGCTGGATGGCGCGCGTCGCGGCGTGCAGCGCCAGCTCGCAATCGGTCCGACCGCGGTGGTTAATGGCATCAACTACCTCAACTGCAGCACCACCCGCACCAATCAGGCCGCCAGTGCCGTCACCGCCGCGCGTAATTACTCGCAGAACGCGCGCAACTACCTCAATGCCGGCAGCACCGGAGCGCGCTACACCACCTGGTTCGGCGCCTACAACGCCTCGCGCTACAGCCGGGTCAGCTCGAACTTCGTCAACATCGACAACGCACTGGACCAGAACAACGGCCAGCTGACGATCAACTGCAACTGCGAAGCGGATCTGGCGGACGCCTTCGCCTACGTCTATCCAAACCAGCCGTACGAGATCCATGTCTGCAATGCGTTCTGGAGTGCGTCGACAACCGGCACCGACTCCAAGGCCGGAACGCTGGTGCACGAGACCAGCCACTTCACGGTCGTCGCCGGCACCCAGGACCGTGTCTACGGCCAGTCCGGCGCGCGCAGCCTGGCGATCAGCAACCCGGCCCAGGCGATCACCAACGCCGACAGCCACGAGTACTTCGCCGAGAACACCCCGGCGCAAAACTGATCGCATCATCGTCTGAAACGACGAAGGCCCGGCATCGCTGCCGGGCCTTTGTCATTTGCACCGCGCCGGATTACTTGATCAGGCGCAGCGTGAACGGATAGCGGTAGTGCTCGCCGTTATTGGCCTTGACCGCGGCCAGGATGCACAGCACCAAGTTGGCGATCCACACCAGCGTCGGCACGAAGAACAGGATGCCGAACGACACGATGGTCAGGATCACCGCAGCCACATAGGCAATGATCACGGTGATCTGGAAATTCAACGCTTCCTTGGCCTGATCGGTGGCGAACGGCTTGGACGGGCTGGCGTCCTTGCTGATCAGCCAGATCACCAGCGCGCCGATGAAGGACGTGAGGATGCCGAGCAGGTGCGCGGCCAGCGCCAGGGTGCGCTCCTCCGACGGCGTACTGGTCCCGATCGGCGGCGGTGGCGGTACGGCGTGTGACTCGAATTCGCTCATCATCTCTCCCCATGCATGGTTGTGGTGCGGCGGACTATAGCAACGATTCAGCCAGCCACCAGTGCGGGAAGACATGGTCTCGGCGGCGCACGGCCACTGCCGCCAGGCAGAGCGGCAAGATGCGCGCGCGCCGGGTGGCGGGCGCGGCAGCCCGGCCAGCTGCGCTCAGCTGTCGCCTGCCACCGTCATGCGGTTGAGCAGCACCGAGCCGATCTTGACGTGCGAGCGCGGATCGACATCGTTACCGACCGCCTCGATGCCGGCGAACATCTCGCGCAGATTGCCGGCGATGGTCAGCCCGTCGACCGGATAGGCGATCATGCCGTTCTCGATCCAGAAGCCACCGGCGCCACGCGAATAATCGCCGGTCACCGGATTGACGCCGTTGCCCATCAGCTCGGTGACCAGCAGGCCGCGCGACATGCCGGCAACCAGCGAAGCCAGGTCGCCGGCATTTGCGCTGACCTGCAGGTTGTGCACGCCGCCAGCATTGGCGGTGGTCTGCAGGCCCAGCTTGCGCGCCGAATAGCTGCCCAACACGTAACGCTGCAGCACGCCGTCGCTGATCAGTGCCGAACGCCGCGTCGCCACGCCTTCGCCGTCGAACGCGGCCGAACGCAGTCCGCGCCGCAGATGCGGCAGTTCTTCGATATTGAACCAGTCCGGGAACAGTTTGCTGCCGACACTGTCGAGCAGAAAACTGGCGCGGCGATACAGCGCACCGCCGGAGACCGCGCCGAGCAGATGCCCGACCAGCGAGCGCGCCACCTCCGGTGCGAACAGCACCGGCAGCTGGCCGGTCGGCAGCGAGCGTGGCTGCAGCCGCGCCAGGGTGCGTTCGGCGGCGTGGCGGCCGATCGCTTCCGGGGCCTCCAGGTCTTCGCGTGCGAGGGCACTGCTGTACCAGCCATCGCGCTGCATGCCGTCGCCCTGGCCGGCGATCAGCGCGCAGCTGATCGAATGATGGGTGCCGCGCTCGCGACCGATGAAACCATGCGAGTTGGCATACACCGACAGGCTGAGCCCGGTGCTGGCCGAGGCGCCGTCGGAGTTGCTGATGCGCGCATCGGCATCGCGCCCGGCGCTCTCGCAGGCCAGCGCCAGGTCCACCGCGGTGTCGGCGTCCAACGCCCACGGGTGCCAGCTGTCCAGCTCGGGGAAGTCGCGCGCCATCAGCTCCGGGTCGGCCAGGCCGGCAGCGACGTCGTCCTCGGTGTAACGGGCGATCGCGCAGGCCTGGGCGACGGTCGATTCCAGGCTGGAATCCTGCAGATCGGCGGTGCTGGCGCTGCCCTTGCGCTTGCCGAAGTACACGGTGACCGCAATGCCGCGGTCGCGGGTGGATTCCACCGTCTCCACATCGCCCAGGCGCACGTTGACGTCCAGGCCGCGCTCCTCGCTGCAGCTCACTTCGGCCTGGGTGGCGCCGGCCGCACGGGCGCGCTCGAGCAGGCGCTGCGCGATGTCGGTAAGCGCGTCCAGGCGCTGCAGGCTGTCGTCGTGGACACGTGTTTCGGAGGAGAGTGCGTTCAATGCTTTATCCTAGTCTCATGGTGCGAGTGACCTGATAGCGGGTCCCTGCGCAAGAGCTGGCCGGCATGGCCAGAATTTTTAATCAGTCTGTTTTGGGATGTATTGGCAATGCGCGGACGCGACGAAGATACCGGTGAATTTCGCGGCGCCAGCCGCAGCCAGCAGCGGCGCGAGGCGCTGGAAATTTTCGACCTGGGCGAAAAGCTGGTGGCGCTCACCCCCGCGCAGCTGGCCAAGTTGCCGGTGCCAGAATCGCTGATCCCGCATATCGAAGAGAGCAAGCGCATCACCTCGCATATCGCGCACAAGCGCCAGCTGGCGTTTCTGGCCAAGCACATGCGCCGCGAGGACGATCAGACGCTGGCCGCGATCCGCGATGCGCTGGATGCCAACAGCGACACCGCGCGCCGCGAAGTGGCCGCGATCCACCGCGTCGAGCGCTGGCGCGAGCGCCTGCTCGCCGACGGCGACGTGGCGCTGGCCAAACTGCTGGAAACCTACCCGGCCGCCGACCGCCAGCAACTGCGTCAACTGGTGCGCAACGCCATTCACGAGCGGGCCAAGAACAAGCCGCCGCGCGCCTACCGCGAGCTGTTCCAGGTACTGCGCGACCTGTCTCAGGAGCAGGGACTGGAGAGTGGGGAATCGGGATTGGAAGACGACGAATCGGCGTCGGAAGGCGACGAATAAGGCTCCGCCCGATCCATCCAGCCCCGCAACGGCCATCCCGGCCGTTGCCAACCCCGAATCCCGCTTCCTGAGTTCCCGCAGAAACGGACAATCACCCAAGCGGAACCCACCACACCCCGCAGTCCCCGCTGTTGCGATTCCCGATTCCCGATTCCCGAATCCCCGCATCTCAGGCCTGCGTTCCACCAACGGTGATGCCGTCGATCAGCAGCGACGGCTGGCCGACGCCGACCGGCACGCTCTGCCCGTCCTTGCCGCACACGCCCACGCCTTCGTCCAGTGCCAGGTCGTTGCCGATCATGCGCACCTTCTGCATGGTTTCCGGGCCGTTGCCGATCAGCGTGGCACCCTTGACCGGCGCGGTGACCTTGCCGTCTTCGATCAGGTAGGCCTCGGTGGCCGAGAACACGTACTTGCCGCTGGTGATGTCGACCTGTCCGCCGCCGAAGTTGACCGCGTAGATGCCCTTTTTCACCGAGCGGATCATTTCCTGCGGATCGTGCTGGCCGGCGCGCATGTAGGTGTTGGTCATGCGCGGCATGGTCAGGTGCGCGAACGATTCGCGCCGGCCGTTGCCGGTCGGCGCCACGCCCATCAGGCGCGCGTTGTGGGTGTCCTGCATGTAGCCGACCAGTACGCCGTCTTCGATCAGCGTGGTGCACTGGGTGGGTGTGCCCTCGTCGTCGATATTGAGCGAGCCGCGACGGCCATCCAGGGTGCCGTCATCGACGATGGTCACACCCTTTGATGCCACGCGCTCGCCGATGCGGCCGGCGTAGACGCTGGTGCCCTTGCGGTTGAAGTCGCCTTCCAGGCCATGCCCTACCGCCTCGTGCAGCAGCACCCCGGGCCAGCCCGGGCCGAGCACCACCGGCATCACGCCGGCTGGTGCCGGAATCGCATCCAGGTTGACCAGCGCCTGACGCAGCGCTTCGCGGGCGAAGCCTTCCGGGCGACCATCGGCGAACAGTTCGGCATAGCCGTAACGGCCGCCGCCGCCGGAGTAACCGGACTCGCGCCGCCCGCCCTGCTCGACGATCACCTGCACGTTCAGGCGCACCAGCGGGCGCACGTCGGCGGCGAGCACGCCGTCGCTGCGCGCGATCAGTACCGTGTCCACACCGCCGGACAGGCTCACCATCACCTGCTTGACGCGCGGGTCGGCAGCGCGCACGTACTGATCGATACGGCGCAACAACTCGACCTTGGTCGCGCTGTCCATGTCGTCGATCGGGTCGGTCGCCGGATACAGCGCGCGGCCGTTGCCGCGCACCAGCGAACGGGTGGATTGCGCGCCGCCCTCGCGCGAGATCGCGCGCGCGGACTGCGCCGCCTCCAGCAAGGCGTCGCGCTGGATGTCGTCGGAATAGGCGAAGCCGGTCTTCTCGCCGGCAATCGCGCGCACGCCCACGCCTTGTTCGATGGAATGCGCACCGTCCTTGACGATGCCGTCTTCCACGCTCCAGCTCTCGCGCCGCGAATGCTGGAAATACAGGTCGCCGAAGTCGATGCCCGGGCCCAGCAGGGCGCCGAAGGTGCGGTCGAGATGGCCGGTGTCCAGGCCGGAAGGAAGCAGCAGCCGGGTTTCGGCCAGAGTGAGAGCGTTATCGGTCATGCGGTCAGGATGGGGCCCGCGCGCCGGGGAGACAAGTCGTTCGGCTGAACATGCGGCACGGCTATCATCGCAGGCCCATCGCCACGCCGACGCCCGCGCATGAAGCTCACTGCCCACGTCCTGGATGGCCATACGCTGGACATCCGCCCCGCCCCGCACGAGCGCGACTGGATGGACGCCACCGACCAGCGTTATGCGTACCGCTGCCTGCCGCTGGCGATCGCCAATGCGCATGGCTGGGAGCTGTTGTGCCAGGCCGGTTTCGAGGCCAGCTGGGACGGGCGCGAGGGTCTGGATGCGATCCGGATCAGCGTCGATGCCGGCGCCGCGTCACCGGCGATCAGCCACTTCGGCTACGGCGTGCTGACCTTCCACGTGCCCTGCCTGTTTCGCACCGATACCGGCATGGATCTGTTCGTCACCGGGCCCTTGAACCGGCCCAAGGACGGCATCGGCGCGCTGAGCGGCATGGTCGAAACCGACTGGAGCCCGTACACCTTCACCATGAACTGGAAGTTCACCCGGCCCGGGAAGGTGCGCTTCGCGGCCGGCGAGCCGTTCTGCCATCTGTTCCCGCTGCCGCGACACCTGATCGAACAGGTGCAGCCGCAGTGGAAGCCCTTGTCCGAGGCGCCGCAACTGGCGCAACAGCATGCCGACTGGACGCGCAGCCGCACGCAGTTTCTGCAGGAACTGCCGGATGCGCAATCGGCCGCCGCGCGCGAGAAATGGCAACGCGGCTATTTCCGTGGCGTCGCCGGTGCCGATCAGGCGCCGGTGCAGGGCCACCGCTCGCGCCTGCGTCTGCCGATGTTCGTACGCGCCGACAGCGACGGCGACAGTTCAGTCGACTGAGTGCATCAGTGCGCGCAGCTTGCCGGCTGGCGCGCGTGCCGCGTTCGATCGACTTGCGGTAAGACCTGAGCGCCCGCGACGACCAGCACCGACGCTCGCCAGCGCGCCCGCAATCGGGCGCGTCAGCGTGGCGACCGACCGGGCGTGCCTGGAGTTGCCGTTGGCGTGTCTGCTGCAGGCGGCTTGCCCGGCGCGCGCTCGCGCACTTCGCGTTCCACCACGTCCACCTGCGGATCCTTCCACGGCCCGGTGACGTGATAGGTCTTGGCGCCGATCGCCCCCAGCGGCTTGCCGAGCACCGCATTGGCGGCCGCGCCTACCGCCGCACCGACCGGGCCGCCGGCCACGGCGCCGACCACCGTGAGCAGATTGCCGGCCTTGGGGTTGACGTCCACGGTCTGGTCGAAGGTCTGCGCACGTAGGTCGGTCTGCCCCCGGATGGCGATGTCGGCGGCCGGGCCTTCGATGCGGATCGCATCGGTGCGCGCGAAGCCGTCGCCGAAGCGCACCTGGCCGTCCAGCTTGTTGAAGGCCAGCCCCTTGGAGAAGAAATCGCGGAAGTCGAACATCAACCGGCGCGGCAACTGCGCCACGCTGAGCAGGCCGAGCACGCGACCGGCGCCCGGGTCCACTTCCAGCAGCTGGCCGTTGCGCACGTCGATCTTCAGATCGCCGTCCAGCGAACCGAGCGCAAACCCGGTCGGCGAGCCCTGCCAGCCGGCATTGAGTTCCAGCTGCCCTTCGCCGCCGCGCAGCTGGCCGCCCAGGGTGAGGTTCTGCAGCAGGTTGCCGAGATTGCGGCTGTCCACCCGCGCCGACAGCCGGGTGCTGGCGGAATCGCCCTTGCCGCGCCAGGCGCCGGTCAGGCCGATATTCTGGTCGTTGGAGCGCAGCTGCAGCTGGTCCACCTGCATGCCGTCGGTCAGCCGGCTGCTGCGCAGGGTGGCCGCGCCCAGGGTCATCTTGCCGACCTGCAGGTCGTCGATATCCAGCGACAGCGGCGGGATCGAGACCGGGTCGAACTCGGCCACCGCGCGACGCGCCGGTTCCGGCAAGGCACCAGCCAGCGGATCGCCCGGCTCGGGCGCGGCCGGCTCGGCCGCTGCGGCCACCGGCTGCCAGTGCACCGTGCTCAGCTTGCCCTGCACGGCGGCGCCATCGGCATTGGGCACGCTGAGCTGGCCGGCCAGCGATGGGCCGTCCAGGGTCACCGCGACCGCGTCGCGGGTCGGCCGCAGGCGCAGGCGCGTCTGCGGGAACACCCCGCCGATCATCAGCAACCGGTCGGCCTGCACATCCACCTGCTGCAATGGCACGGCGTCCTGCTTGGGTGCTGCTGGCTGGCCCGGCAGCGGCGGCATGTCCGGCTCGCTGCTGCCGCGCGCCAGGCTGATCCAGTCGATCGCATCCAGCGAGGCGGTGCGGCCGGTGACCACCAGGCCGTTGGCGGGCGGACGCTCGGTGACCGTGTCGGTGCCCATCACCACGCGCACGCCGGTCTGGTTGCCGTGGCTGCTGGCCTTGAGCGCGACCAGCTTGCCGAAGGCCACGTCGATGTCGCCATCGCCCACCGGCAAGGCCACCTTGACCTGCGTGTCCAGCGGCTGCGTGGCCGCCTTGTCCAACGGTGCGGGCAGATCCAGGGTGGTGCCGACCAGCTGCGAGCGCAGCGTCAGCAATGCCTGCGCGTCCGCCTGCCCCGGCGACGGCAGCGGCACATCCACGCCCACCTGCCACGGTGCGCTGCCATGCACGTAGGGGCGCAACCATTCCATCTGCGGCGCGCGATCGAACAATTCCTTGGCATCCAGGGTGGCGCCGAAGCGCGCCTCGAAGGCCTGTTCGGGGTCCTGCACGAAGCCGCCGGCGCGCAACGACAACTCGCCGCTGCGGCCCTGGTGCTGCACGCTCAGGCGTTCGGCGGCAAAGCCGGTGTCGCGGTACTGGGCCTGCCCGTTGACCTGATCGAAGGCCAGGTTCCAGCGCGCATCGGCCAGCCTGGCGCCCTGCAATGCGACCGTGCCTTGCAGATGGCCGCCCACGCCCTTGCTGCGTAACGGGCGCAGCAGATCGAAGCTCGCCGCTGCCGGGCCGGACACGGTGAGATTGCGCAAGGTGTCGCCGTAGCGTTGCTCCAGCGGGCCCTTGCGCAGCATGCCCAGCAGCTGCGCGGCGTCGGCCCGGGTGGAGGCGCGCACGTAGAGCTCGGAGGCGGCGAAGCTGGGAATGCCGGCCTCCAGGGACGCGATCGGCGCGCCGGCCAGCTCGCCCTTGCCCTGCAGGGAAAATCCGTTGCCGATGAAGCGCAGATCGGCCTGCACCTGCTCCATTGCCGGCCAGTCCGGATTGAACGGGATCACGCCGTCGCGGATCTGGCCGAAGGCCTCGAACCGGCCGTCGTTGTTGTCGAACGGCCAGTCGTCCAGATCGCCGCTGACCAGGCCGGTGCCGCCGGTGATCACGCCACCGGCAACCGCCGTGTCCAGCCAGTCGATGGCCGCTTTGCTCATCTTGGAGCGGATCCAGAACTTGCGTGCCACCGGCAAGGCGACATCGTCCAGTTGCGTGGCCAGCTGGATGCGCGGGCGGCTGCCATCGTTCTGGAACCACAGCCCGCCGCGCACGCTGGCGCCGTAGTCCTTGGCCTGCACGCGTAACGCCGGCGTGGCTACCTGCCAGCCGGCACCGTCGCGCCAGCCCACGATGCTGCCGGCCAGCTGCAACTCGTGTACCACCCCAAAGCCGGTCGGCCAATCGAAGCGCAGCGTGGCATCCGGTGCGGGGTCGAGCTGAATCGCCTGCGCATCGCCATCGATCCGGCCACGCAGACCGCTGATGCCAGGCGCGTTGCCCACCGGCAGGAAGCCCAGCTCCTCGATCCGGCCCTGCGCCCGCACCGCCCCACCCTGCTCGCCGGCGATCTGCAGATCGGCCAGGCGCACCTGCGGCCGGGACAGGCTCAGCCAGCGCCGCAGGCCGGGCGATAGTTGCTCGCTCAAGGCGGCCGCCGCGATCAGGCCCGAGACATCGAGGTGTTTGCCCACCACCGCATAACGGCGCCCGCCAGCAACGCTCAGCCCGTCCAGCCGCTGCAGCCTGGCCGCCTGGCCCAACCGCAACAGCGGCGCATCCATCCGCCAGCCGCCGTCGATGGCCTGCCAGCGCGCGCGCGCCTGCAGCCGCTCCCACGCCAGCGTGCGGCGTGCGGTCTGCTCGGGCAATGCCGCGCCGGACAATCGCAGTTGCCGCAGATCGGCATCCACGACGACTGCAGTGATCCGGCGCGCGCGCAGTTGCGCCCAGGCCTGCAGGCGTCCGCCACCGCCGTCCACGCGTATGCCGCCGAACTGCAGCAACGGCGCCCAGGCGGCCAGATCGGCCGGGTCGGCTTGCGCATAGGCGCTGCCGTCGCCGCTGTCGCGATCGAACGCGATCACCGTGGTCAACGGCGCGCGCTGCAGGTCGATCCACGCGCGGCTGCCGACCTTAACGGTCGAGCCGTTGACGCGCAGGCGCAGGTCGATGCGCGGCAGTGTGGTGTCCACGCCGAGCGACGGCGCGGCCACCCGCAGGCGCGCCTCGGCCACCTGGATCTCGCCGAGCCGGCGCAGCGCTTCCAACGGGTCCGAACGCCGCCCGGCCGGCAGGCCCTGCACCGACCACACGCCATCGTCGCTACGTTGCAGCGTCAGCGCCAGGCCACGCAGACGCACCTCGGTCAGCGAGTGGCCGGGCAACAGGCCGGCATACATCGCCAGCAGGATTTCGGCCTGGCCCACGCGCACCTCGCCATGCGGGCCGATCCGCAGGCCATCCAGCCGCAGCAACGGGCCGCGCCGGGTCCATTCGGTCTGCAGGCGATCGAAGGCGATCGGCTGGCCGGCGCGCTGGCTCAGCCACGCGGCGATCTGCTGCGGCCGCTGCTCGGCCAACGGCAACGCCTGGCTGGCCGCACCCACCAGCAACGCGATCGCCACCAGCGCAAGCGCAGTGGCGGTGATCGCATAGCGGCGAAACAGACGGAGACGGCGGCGCAGCGGGGTGGGCATTAACGGCGGGGAATGGGAAATAGGGAATAGGGAATCGTAGGAGCACAAACCGCGCCGCGCACACGCTCATCCATCCACGCGCGCCGCCATTCTAAAGATGTCACCAGCACCCCACAGAGCGCCTTCTGCTCCACCCCAATTCCCGATTCCCGACTCTCCATTCCCGGACTCACAACAGCACCACATCGAACTGCTCCTGCAGATACTGGTCGTCGGACTGGAAGCGGATGCTCTTGCCGAGGAATTCCTCCAGCTCGGCCACCGCGGCCGACTCCTCGTCGGTGATGCGGGCGACGACCTTCGACGAGGCGATCACCAGCAGCCGCGCGGCATCGAACTGGCGCACCGCGCGGGTGATCTCGCGGAAGATCTCGTAGGTCACCGTCTCGGCGGTCTTGATGGTGCCGCGCCCGCTGCACTGGCCGCAGGTCTCCGACAGCTGCCGCTCCAGGCTTTCGACGGTGCGCTTGCGGGTCATCTCGACCAGGCCCAGCGGCGAGAACTCGTAGACGGTGGTCTTGGCGTGATCGCGCGCCAGCGCCTTTTCCAGCGTGCGCAGCACCTGGCGGCGATGCTCGGCGTCGTCCATGTCGATGAAGTCGATGATGATGATGCCGCCCAGGTTGCGCAGCCGCAGCTGCCGCGCCACCGCCTGCGCGGCCTCCAGGTTGGTGCGGAACACGGTTTCCTCGAGGTTGCGCTGGCCGACGAACGAACCGGTGTTGACGTCGATGGTGGTCATCGCCTCGGTCTGGTCGATCACCAGGTAGCCGCCGGACTTGAGCGGCACCTGCTTGTTCAACGCGCGCCCGATCTCGTCCTCGACCCCATACAGGTCGAAGATCGGCCGGTCGCCGGTATACAGCTCCAGCCGCTCGGCCAGCACCGGCATGTACTTGGCCACGAACGCCTGCAGCTGCACGAAGGTCTCGTTGGAGTCGACCTTGACCTTTTCCACGTCGCGGCGGATCAGATCGCGCACCGCACGCAACGGCAGGCTCAGGTCCTCGTAGATGATGCTGCACGGCGGCGCCTCGCGGCCGCGCCGCTCGACCACGTTCCAGACCCGCGACAGGTAGGCGATGTCCTCGGCCAGCGCCTCGGCCGGCTGGCCTTCGGCGTTGGTGCGGATGATGTAGCCGAAGCCGCCGTGCTGGGCCGAGACCTCGCTGACGATGGTCTTCAGGCGCAGCCGCTCGGCCTCGTCCTCGATCCGCGCCGACACCCCGACGATCTTGGATTGCGGCAGCAGCACCAGGTAGCGCGAGGGGATGCTGATCTGCGTGGTCAGCCGCGCGCCCTTGGTGCCGATCGGGTCCTTGACCACCTGCACCACGATCTCCTGGCCGTCGCGCAGCAGCTCCACGATCGGCACCGCCGCCGCCGGCGGCGGCGGGATCGGGGTCTCCTCGGTATCGACCACGCTGGCCGGTGCCGGCACCGGGCGCACCACGTCGTTGGCGTGCAGGAACGCCGCGCGCTCCAGACCCAGCTCGACAAATGCCGCCTGCATGCCCGGCATCACCCGCTGCACCTTGCCCTTGTAGATATTGCCGACCACGCCCCGGCGCCAGCCGCGCTCGATATGCAGCTCCTGCAGCATGCCGTTCTCGATCACCGCGACGCGGGTTTCGCGCGGGGTGACGTTGACCAAGATCTCTTCCGACATCAATGCGCTCCGAAGGCTGTGAGCAACTGCGAGGTGTGAAACAGCGGCAATCCCATCACACCGGAATAGCTGCCGGACAGATGGCTGATAAAACGTTCGGCGCGGCCTTGAATCGCATACGCGCCGGCCTTGCCCATCGGCTCGCCGCACGCCACGTACGCGGCAATCTGCGCAGCATCGAGCGTCGCGAAGGTCACCTCCGACACCACCAGGGCCTGCACCGGCGCGCGTTGTGCGCAGACTAGAACCACTGCCGTGAGCACCTGGTGGGTACGTCCTGACAGCAGGCTCAGCATGGCGATCGCATCGTCCGCATCGACCGGCTTGCCGAACACCCGCTCGCCCAGCACCACTTCGGTATCGGAGCCGAGCACGATCGCATCGGGGTCGCTGGCCTGCACCTGCGCCAGGCCGGCACGCGCCTTGTCCAGCGCGACGCGCTGCACGTACTGCGCAGGCGATTCGTCGGCCGCGCGCAGTTCGGGCACGTCCAGTTGCAGGGTCTGGAAAGGCACATCCAAGCGTTGCAGCAGTTCTTGTCGGCGCGGCGACCGGGAGGCGAGATAGAGCATCCGTCCAGCATACCTGTTGCTCCTCCCCGCCCGCTTGCCGATCCGGGCGACAGTGGTCGCGTTCGACTCACAACATGTTCATCGAACCGGCAACACGCTTCCCCTACAGACAAGGAGATCTCATGCGTACCACCCTCACACCGTTGTTGCTGGCCCTGTCCATCGCTGCCGGAACCGCCATGACCGCCCACGCCCAGACTGCTCCGAGCTACACCATTCCCAACGACGGCACCCTGCTCAACGTGTCGGCCGAAGCGGACGCCAAGCGCATACCGGACATCGCCACGCTGTCGGCCGGCGTGGTCACCCAGGCCGCCGACGGCAACGCCGCCATGCGCCAGAATGCCGAACAGATGAGCAAGGTCATGGCCGCGATCAAGGCCGCCGGCATCGCCGACAAGGACGTGCAGACCACCGGCATCAACCTCAGCCCGCAGTACACCTACAAAGAAAACGAAGCGCCCAGAATCAACGGCTACCAGGCCAGCAACACGGTCAGCCTCAAGGTCCGCGACATCTCGCGCCTGGGCAAGGTACTGGACGCGCTGGTCGCGCAGGGCGCCAACGATATCAACGGCCCCAGCTTCTCGGTCGACCAGCCCGAACCGGCCTACGACGAGGCCCGCGTGGCCGCCCTGAAGAAGGCCCAGGCCCGCGCCGACACCTACGCCAAGTCGCTGGGCCTGAAGGTGCGCCGCATCGTCAGCATCTCCGAGGGCCGCAGCGGCGGCGTGCGTCCGATGATGATGGCCGCCTCGATGCGCTCGGCCAAGGCCGAGATGGACACCCAGGTCGCGCCGGGCGAAAGCACCTTGTCGATCAACCTGGAGGTGACGTTCGAATTGGGGCGCTGACCTGACCGAAATCGCGTTCGGTTTGCTTTCCAGACTGCCCTCCTCGAGGGCAGTTTTTTTATGGGGCAAGCCAAAAGTTCTGTTTCCGCGCCTTGCGACGACACCTGCCCGCTTCCCTACACGAGTCTGACGCGCCGAATGTGTGCGGGTCGATACGGCCGGGGCGCATCAACCCGCCGACCGCCAGCGCTTCGAAATCGCTTGTGCCCGCGCAGAGCTCGCGGTAAACCTACGCTACCGGATGGTGTAGTGCGTCCGGGTCGCGCTGGTCCTTTCCGCAGTTCCGTTGAGGAGGTGGATGATGGTTCGCACGCAATCGCAGGTTTCTTCCCGATCCACAGGCATCGACACGTCGCGCGTTCTGGCGATGAGCACGGCGGTGGCCTTGCATCTACTCGCCGGCGGGTTGTTGTTGATACCGCTCTCGTACCGGGCAATTCCGCAACAGCCCGCCCCGAAAGAACGCTGGCTCATGCCCATCACCATCGCGACGCCGCCGCCACCGGTATTTCCGATCGAGGTGGAGTTCACGCCGCAGACAACGCACACACCGCCGACCACGGTGCCGGTGCAGGTGCGGACCCCGGAGATCAGTCAGCCGGCCGTGGTCGACAGCGCACCACTTGCCTTAGCTGCGGTCTCCGATGCGGTGCCTGACAGCGCGCCGGCAATTGCCGCGCCCAGCGGCCCGGTCGAGGCAGGCCAGCTGCAGTATCTGAGTTCACCGGCGCCGAGTTACCCGGTGGCAGCGCTGCGTGCCGGGCAGCATGGCACGGTGCTGCTGCGCGTGTTGGTCGGCACCGATGGGCGCCCGGCCGAGGTGAGCGTGCAGACCAGCAGCGGTCATCGCGCGCTCGATCTGGCGGCACGCAGCCAGGTGCTGCGCAACTGGCGCTTCCAGCCGGCGATGCAGAACGGCCAGGCCGTGCAGGCCTACGGCCTGGTGCCGGTGAGTTTTTCGTTGAACTGATGCGCCATCACCTGCGGCGACCCGGATGCCCGGTCGCCGCATGGTCTGGGGCCGCGCCGCCAGCTGCTGCGAGGCCACGGTTTCAGCTGTTGCAGGCGCATCGTTGCATCGCGCCTTGCGTGCACACTGACGACGTGCGGTCTCGTGAATCGGGTTGAGGATGTGCCCGGCTACTGGCGCACATACCCATCTCGAAAGCGAACGGGCTACGCGCGGAGTACTGCCGTCGCGATGCCGCTTACGCGCGGTGATACGGATGATTGGCCAGCATCGCCGCAGCGCGGTACAGCTGCTCGGCGACGATCAGGCGCACCAGCATGTGCGGCAGGGTCAGCAGGCCGATCGACCAGCTTTCGCTGGCGGTTTTCAGTACCTCGGCGGCGTGACCTTCGGGGCCGCCGATCAGGAACGCCAGATCGCGGCCCTGCCCGCGCCAGTGCTCCATGCGCTGGGCCAGCTGTTCCGAACTGAGCGGGCGGCCCGGGATATCCAGCGCAACCACGTAGGCGTTCTTGGGCAGCGCGGCGAGCACGCGGCGCCCCTCGTCGTCGATCGCCCGTTGTGCATCGCGGCCCTTGCCGCGCAGGCCGGGTTCGATCTCGACCAGCTCCAGCGGCATCCAGTGCGAGAGACGTTTCTGGTATTCGGCAAAGCCCTGCGCCACCCAGGCCGGTGCGCGCTCGCCGGTAGCGATAAGTCGGCATTTCATGACGGCATGATATCCGCGTCACAGCTTGGGCATCGGAACCGGGTCGATCACACCGGTGTCATGGTGCGGTTACAGCGGGCTTCTAGGGTCGGCGCACTACCCAGCCCGCAGGAGTCGTTCGATGCCGATTTTCGATCCCGCCCGCCGCCAGGTGCTCAAGGGCAGCGCTGCCGCGATGGCCGCCGGTGCGCTTGGCAGTTTGAGCGCGCTGCAAGCGCGCCAGGCCCAGGCCGCCACCAGCACCTCGCCGCCGCTGCAACTTGCCCCGGTGCCCAGCCGGTATGGCCCGCTCGCGCCGGTCGCCGACCAGAGCACCGGGCTGCCGTTGCTGCAGCTGCCGCGCGGTTTCAGCTACCGCTCGTTCGGCTGGAGCGGCGATCGCATGGACGATGGCCAGCCCTGCCCCGACCGCCATGACGGCATGGCCGTGGTCGGGCTGCGTCGGCCCGACTGGCGTCCGGGCAGCGATCCGTCGCGCGGCCTGGAATATGTGCTGATCCGCAACCACGAACGCGGTGCGACCACGCCGTTCCGCGCACCGGCGATGTACGACACCGGCATCGTCAGCGGCACCCAACTGGCCGGCGGCGGCACCACTACGCTGAGTTACGGCCGCCGCGGCTGGGGCAGCCTGGAGCCGAGCCTGGGCGGCACGCTGGTCAACTGCGCCGGCGGCCCGACGCCATGGGGCACCTGGTTGAGCTGCGAGGAGATCAAGACCAACGCGGTATCCAGCACCGGCCGCAAGCACGGCTACGTGTTCGAAGTGGATCCGGACAGCCAGCGCACCACCGGCCGGCCGCTGGTCGGGCTGGGCCGCTTCAGCCACGAGGCGGTGGCAATCGATCCGCGCACCGGCATCGTCTATCTCACCGAGGACGATCGCAACAAGGCCGGTCTGTACCGCTTCATTCCCAACGACCGCCGTGGGCGCAATGGCTCGCTGGAAAATGGTGGCCGCCTGCAGGCCGCACGCGTGCGCGGGCGGCGCAATGCCGATCTCACCGTGGCCAGCATCGGCCAGCAGTTCCAGCTGGAATGGGTGGATATCGAAGAGCCGGATCTGGACAGCATCGCCGCGCCGGCCGGTTTTGCCGACATCGGCGCCAACGACACCCTGAGCGGGCCGTTCGCGCAGGCCTGGGCAGACGGTGCGCTGCGCATGAGCCGTGGCGAAGGCATCTGGTATAGCTACGGCAAGCTCTTCATCGTCGACACCAGCACCGGCGTGGATGCGCAGGGCCGGCGCGGTTACGGCAATGGCGCGGTGTGGGTGCTGGACCTGTTCACCCAGCGCCTGAGCGCCCTGTTCGTCAGCGGCAATCAGCTGGCCGCACATAACCCGGACAACGTCACCGTCAGCGCGCGCGGCGGCGTGGTGCTGTGCGAAGACGGCGGCGAGAGCCCGGACGCATACGGCCCCGGCGCGCGGTTGCTCGGGCTGACCCGCGGCGGTGAGTCGTTCTACCTGGCCAAGAACAATGTGCAGCTCACCTCGCAGCAGATCGCCGATGCCGGCAAGACCGTTGCCGAGGGCGATTACCGCGATACCGAGTTCTGCGGCGCCTGCTGGGATCCGCTGGCGCGCACCCTGTTCGTCAACATCCAGACGCCGGGCATCACCCTGGCGATCACCGGGCCGTGGGAGCGCGGGCCGTTGTGAGAGCGGCCGTAAGTTGGCTTTCGTAGGCAGATGACAACGGCCACTGCGGCCGAACGGGCCGGCATCCGTTCGGCCGCGTCGACCCGGCCGCCGGTGCAACGCCGCGCAGGCAGGCGTGTGGGTCGCATGGCTGGCAGCGCATGCCCAACCGCGGTTGCGCGCACCCGCGGTGGCGGGTGTGCACGCTGACAACGACATTCAACACCGGGATCAGAACCAGGGCGCGTCGGGGGCGCCCGCCATGGCGCGCTGCAGTTTCAACCAGCGCTTGAACGATTGCGGGTCTTCCAGCTCGCGCAGGCCCCGGCGCGCGTCCAGCAAGTCGTCTTCGACCTCGCGCTTGAGTTGGGCCATCAACCGGCCCAGTCGCTCCGGCTTTGGGCGCGACGGCAGCTCCAGCCCGTATTCGGCGCAAAAGTCGTCCGACTGCTGCCGCACCTGCTGTTGCAACTGCCTGCACTGCCGATCCAGCTCGCGGTTGTAGTCCTGCAGGCGCGTGGCGCTCATCGCATCCACGCCTTGCGCGTCCATCAGGCCGATCTCGGCCTGCAGTTCGAGCAGACTCAGCAGATCGCCGGCCTTGTAGGCCGCGTTGAGCCGCTGCATCAGGACGGTGCGCGCGGCGTGGTCGTCGGCGCCCTTGGCGCGGTCCGGATGCAGATTGCCGGCCAGCTTGCGATACAGCTCGCGCAGCGGCGGCGGCGCGGCATTCTCCCCCACCGCCTTGTGCTCGGCGCGCTTGCGCCGTTGCGTGTGGCGTTGCTGTTGCTGGGCACGCTCCTGCTGCAGGCGCTCGCTGACGCGCGCGTACAGTTGCTCGGGCGAATCGATGCCATCCAGCTCGTCGGCATCCAGTCCGTAGGCCTGGCCGAGGATCTGCTTCATCAGCGCATCGGACGCGGCGACTTCCTGGTCGTAACCGGCTGCGCTGTGGCGATCGTAGATCGGGCGCAGTGCCTCGTGGCCGGCCTCGATCAGCGGGGCGGCGATATCGCACAGCAACTCGGACAGGAAGGCGCGGTCGGCCTTGCCCAGTTTGACCGTGGCATGCGCACGATCGAGCTCTTCGACCAGCGCGATGTCGGCCGCGCGGCGGCGGTCGAGCAAGGGCTGCAATTCGGCGTGGTAACGCGCGCGCCACAGCGAGAGCGCGAGGTGCCAGGCCTGCAGGTCGGCACGAAGCCGTTCCAGGTCCTGCAGCAATCGGTCGAAGCGCTTGCGTGCCGGCGACAGCGGCGCGCCGGAGGCGTGCGCGCCCTGGCTGCGCAGGTGTTGCAGCGCCTGCGAGGCAGGCGCATCGGTCGGGGGTCGGGCATTGCGCGGCATGCCCGGCTCACTCACTCTTCGGAGTCGGCATCCGCGTCGTCCGGACGCTGGTCGCCCACCGTCCACAGACGTTCCAGTGCGTAGAACTCGCGCACGCGCGGCAGCATCACATGCACCACCACGTCGCCCAGGTCCACCAGCACCCACTCGGCCTCGCGCTCGCCTTCCACGCCCAGCGGCATCACGTCCAGCCGCTTGGCGAACTTGACCACTTCCTCGGCGATCGACTTCACGTGGCGGGTCGAGGTCCCCGAGGCGACCACCATGTAATCGCACACGCTGGACTTGCCGCGCACATCGATCTCGACCACGTCCTTGGCTTTCAGCTCCTCCACGGCCTCGCGCACGGTGGCCAGCAGGGCCGGCACGGACGGCGGCGGATTCGGGATGGAGGTCTTGATGACTTGGGCTTGGGTGGTCAAAGCGGGCAACTCGATGGAATTGGCGTGAATTATAGGCCGGTCCGGCCAGTTGCGTGTTCAGCTCGTCGGCAGGGTGCAGCCATAGAGGCCTTCGTGCGCGATAAATGCCGCCACCGACGCCGGCACCAGCGCCTGCCAGTCGCCGCCGCCGGCGATGCGCGAGCGCACCGCGCTGGCCGATTCGCCGCGCAACGGCTGCTGCAGCGACCACAGGCGGCCGGCTGGCGACATGCCCAGCTCGCCCGCCCCGGCGGCCCAGCGGCCCTGCACTGCGGCGGCGAGCTGCGGCGTAGCGGCCAGGTCCAGCGTCGTGCCCGGACGCGCGGCGATGACGAAATGCGCCAGCTCGAACAAATCCTCCCACTGATGCCAGCTGCTCAGCCCGACGAAGGCATCGGCACCGAGCAGCCAAGCGATCGGCAGCGTGGGGCCGAGCTCGGCGCGCAGCGCGCGCAAGGTCTCGACGGTGTAGGACGGCGCACGGTCGCGGCTGGCGCGTTGCAGCTCGCGGGTGTCCAGCGCCAGCCCGGGGGCGTCGGCCAGCGCCAGCTCCAGCATGCGCGCGCGCTGCGCTGCGGTGGCGCCGGGTGCGGGACGGTGCGGCGGATCGGCGGCCGGGACCAGGTGCACCAACGCGCCCAGCTCGTCGCGCGCGGCGCAGGCGATGGCGAGGTGGCCCAGGTGGACCGGATCGAAGGTGCCGCCGTAGTAGAGGTGGAGCTGGGATTCGGGAATCGGGATTGGAGAATCGGAAGAGCGCGGAGCCGGTGCTGCCGGGTGGGACTCGGTGGGCGGAGAGGTTTGGGCCGCGCTGCTCGGGGTGGCCTTATTTGCGGCCTGGCCTGGGGTTGCGCTGTGTCGGGAGGTGGAGCGCGCATCGCTGTTGGCGGAGGCGTGGTCGCCGGTGGCGGCATCGCCGGCTTTCACGCCAGCAATCTCACCGCGCGGGCTTCGGCCACGGCCACCAGCAGGCGTTCCAGGCCGACCCAGGGGTCGCCATCGGCGCGGCCCTTGGCCATGCGGTCGACCCGCGAGGCTTCGGCGACGAAGCGCTCCCAGCGGCGCGGTTCGGGATGCCGTTGCAGCGCGCGCTTGAACGGCGCCTGGCGCGATTCCCACAGGCCCTGCGCCTTCATTTCGGCGGCGAGGTTGCCGCCGTTGGCCTGCACTTTGGCCAGGGACGCGGTGCGCAGCAGTTCCTTGATCAGGATCGGCATCAGCGCGGCCACCGCCTCGCCTTCGGCGCGCAGGCCGGCGAGCATGCGGATCACTGCGGCCGGCTGCCCGGAAAAGGTGGTTTCGGCCAGGCGGAACACGTCGTAGCGCGCCGCATCGGCAACCAGCGACTCCATCGCCTCCAGGTCCAGCACCTTGCCATCGGCCAGCAGCACCAGCTTGTCGATTTCCTGCGCGGCGGCCAGCAGGTTGCCTTCCACCCGCTCGCTCAGGCGCTGCACGGCAGCGGCGTCGGCACGCAGGCCGTGGCTGCGCAGGCGGCGCTCGATCCAGTCCGACAACTCGTGGGGTTTGATCGCCCAGGCCACCGAGATGGTGCCGATGCGGCCGATCGCATCGGCCCACTTGCCCTGGTGCGCCTTGCTCCAGTCGTTGGCGGTGATCAACAGGACCACATCCGGCGGCGGGTTGGCGCAGAAGCGGGTGATGACCTCGGCGCCGTCCTTGCCCGGCTTGCCGCTGGGCAGGCGCACTTCCACCAGCCGGCGCGGACTGAACAGGCTGGGCGCGTTGAAGGTCGCATCCAGCTGGTTCCAGTCGAACTCCCGGCCATCGGCATCGAAGACCTCGCGCTCGCTGATGCCTTCGGCGCGTGCGCGTGCGCGCACCGCATCGGCCGCCTCCAGCACGCGCAAGGTCTCCGGACCGGCGATCAGGTAGACCGGCTGCAGCGGCTGATTGGACTGGCCGGCGAGCTGCTCGGGACGAAGTTCCATGGGGCGAGAAGCGCGCGCTGGCTCAGCGGTTGTTCGATGACGGTTGTGGCGTCGTCGACGGTTGCGTCGAACCAGGTGTCGTCGATGAGGGCGTTGTCGATGGCTGTTGCACCGGCGGTGTGGTGGCCGGCTGCAGCGGTGCGCTGGGCGTGCTTTCCAGCGTCTCGCCCCGCTCCACGCGCGCGCGCACAACGCTGTCGATGCGCCGCAGGATCGAGGCCGACATGTCCTTGCGCAATTCGTTGGCCAGGATCTCGCGCTCGGTGGCGGTACCGGTGGCGTCCACCGGTGGCGACACGTAGTCGCGCGACAGCTCGATCACCTGCTGCGGCACCAGCACCGAACCGCTGGCAGTGGTGACGGTGAAGATGGCCGCATAGCGCAGGCTGTACTCCTGCGCGCGGCCCTGGCTGTCGATGGCGATCGGCAGATCGCCCCAACGTTCGGACAACACCTGCACCTGAGCAAAGCCGGTCTTGGCATCTTCGTCGGCCAGCGTGGCGCCGGCGGCCTTGAGGCCACGCCGCAGCAACTTGGCCAATTCGCTGTACTGCACCGCGGACTGCACCTTCACCGCAGGCGTATCCGGCGGCAGCGCCAGCGAGTTGCGCAGATGGAAGCCGCAGGCGGTGAGGCTCGAGACAAGCACGAGGGACGCAGCGAAGGCAGTAGGAAATCGAATCATGGGCACAGTCTGGATGAGCGCCCCGGCGGCGGCAACAGGCGGCTAGCCTGCCCGACACCGCGTGAACGGGGCTTGAGAGGGCGCCGCGAAAACCGCGGCGCCCGGGAATGACAAACGCGTCGCCACGCGCCGGTGAAATGAATGACCACACGCCACTGCGGCAATCTCATCTGCGCGTCGCCACACCGGTCCGCGACACTGCCCGGACCGGCGTGGCAACGATCAGCCCGCCACGATATTCACGATCTTGCCGGGCACGATGATGATCTTGCGCACGCTCAGCCCGTCCAGGAACTTGGCCGCGTTCGGCTCGGCCTGGGCCAGCGCTTCGATCTGCTCGCGCCCGACATCGGCAGCGACCTCGATGGTGCCACGCAACTTGCCGTTGATCTGGACTGCCAGGGTCAGCGCGTCGCGCACCAGCGCGGCGGCATCGACCTGCGGAAACGCGACATCTTCCAGCAGCGTCTCGCCGCGGCCCAGCACCTGCCACAGGGCGTGGCTGGCGTGCGGGGTGATCGGGTTGAGCAGCAGCACCATCGCTTCCAGGGCTTCCTGGCGCACCGCACGGCCCTGCGCGCCGGCATCGTCGAACTTGGCCAGCGCGTTGGACAGCTCCATCACTGCGGCGATCGCGGTATTGAAGCTGTGGCGGCGGCCGTAGTCGTCGCTGACCTTGCCGATGGTCTCGTGGGTCTTGCGGCGGATCGCCTTGTGCTCGGCGCTCAGCGCGGCGGCATCCAGTGCGGCGGCAGCGCCCTCGCCCACGTGCTTGTGCACCTGCACCCACAACCGGCGCATGAAGCGCGCCATGCCATCGACACCGGCCTCGTTCCACTCCAGCGACTGCTCCGGCGGGGCGGCGAACATCGAGAACAGCCGCACCGTGTCGGCGCCGTACTTGGCCACCATCGACTGCGGGTCCACGCCGTTGTTCTTGGACTTGGACATCTTCTCGGTGCCGCCGATGTGCACCGGCTGGCCGTCGGCGATCAGCACCGCGCCGGTGACGCGGCCGCGCTCGTCGCGCTGGATCTCCACGTCGGCCGGATTGATCCAGTCCTTGCCGCCGTTGTCGGCATCGCGATAGAAGGTGTCGGCGATGACCATGCCCTGGGTGAGCAGGTTGGTCACCGGCTCGTCGCTGTCCACCAGCCTCGCGTCGCGCATGAGCTTGTGATAGAAGCGGAAGTACATCAGGTGCAGGATCGCGTGCTCGATGCCGCCCACGTACAGGTCGGCCGGCATCCAGTAATTGGCGCGGCGATCGACCATGTCGCGTGCGTTGGGGCTGGTGTAGCGCGCCACGTACCAGCTCGACTCCATGAAGGTATCGAAGGTGTCGGTCTCGCGCTCGGCCGGGCCGCCGCAGTCCGGGCAGGTGGTCTGGCGCCAGGTCGGGTCGGTCTTGATCGGCGAACCGGTACCGGCAAATTCCACGTTTTCCGGCAGCACCACCGGCAACTGGTCTTCCGGCACCGGCACCGCGCCGCACTTGGCGCAATAGATCACCGGGATCGGGCAGCCCCAGTAGCGCTGGCGGCTGACGCCCCAGTCGCGCAGGCGGTAATTGACCCGGCGCTGGCCCTGGCCCTTGCGCTCGAAGCGCTCGGCCAACGCCTCGAAGGCGCCGCCGAAATCCAGGCCATCGAACTCGGCCGAATTGATCAACTCCAGCGGGCGGCTCTTGTCGGTGTACCAGTCGCGCCACTGGCTGGCGTCCCAGCTTTGCTCGTCGTCGTTGCGCGGCTCGCGCAGCTTGACCACCTGCACGATCGGCAGCTCGTACTTGTTGGCGAACTCGAAATCGCGCTGGTCGTGGCCGGGCACCGCCATCACCGCGCCGGTGCCGTAGCCCATCAGCACGAAGTTGGCCACCCACACCGGCACCTGCTCGCCGCTGATCGGATGCACCGCGGTCAGGCCGGTGGCCATGCCGCGTTTTTCCTGGGTTTCCAGCTCGGCTTCGGAGACGCCGCCGTGCTTGAGCGTTTCCAGCAGCGCGGCCAGCTCCGGGTTGGTTTTGGCCGCATGCAACGCCAGCGGATGCTCGGCGGCGATCGACACGAAGGTCACGCCCATCAGCGTATCCGGGCGGGTGGTGAACACCCGCAGCGGGTCCAGTGCAGCGCCGTCGGTGTCGCGCACGTCGAACTGGATCTCCAGCCCTTCCGAGCGGCCGATCCAGTTGCGCTGCATGGTCTTGACCGAGTCCGGCCAGCCGTCCAGCTGGTCCAGGCCGTCGAGCAGTTCCTGCGCGTAGTCGGTGATGCGCAGGAACCACTGCGGGATCTCGCGTTTTTCCACCAGCGCGCCGGAGCGCCAGCCACGGCCGTCGATGACCTGCTCGTTGGCCAGCACGGTCTGATCGATCGGGTCCCAGTTCACCACTGCGTTGCGGCGATAGGCCAGGCCCTTGCGCATCAGCCGGGTGAACATGCGCTGCTCGTGCACGTAGTACTCGGGCGTGCAGGTGGCGAACTCGCGCGACCAGTCGATCGCATAGCCCAGCGATTTGAGCTGGCCGCGCATGTGCTCGATGTTGGCGTAGGTCCACTTGGCCGGCGCGGTCTTGTTCTTGATCGCCGCGTTTTCCGCCGGCAATCCGAACGCGTCCCAGCCCATCGGCTGCATCACGTTGTGGCCGGTCATGCGCTTGTAGCGGCTGACCACATCGGAGATGGTGTAGTTGCGCACATGGCCCATGTGCAGCGCACCGGACGGGTACGGCAGCATCGACAGGCAATAGAACTTCGGCTTGTCCGAAGTTTCGTCGACCTGGAAGGCGCGGGTGGCATCCCAGAACTGCTGGGCGGAGGTTTCGACCTGCTGCGGGTCGTAGGCGTTCGGTTCGACGGTGGACATTGGGAGCGGATGCTCGGGCGGTGCAAAGCGGCACAGGGTACCGCAGTGCAGCAGGTGCTCCAAACGCTTGCCTCAGGTGGCGGGTCTGGCCGGCCAGCGCCAGGCCGCCACCGCGAGCCAGCCGACCCAGGCCAGGAACGCCAGGCGCTGGGCGATCGCCTGCCGCAGCAGGCCCGGCGGGCCGAACGCCAGCACCGCCACCAGCAGCCCCGCGCCCAGGCTCAGCCACGCCAGTGCGCGGGTGCCGGGCCGGTTGAGCAGCGCGGCGGCGAGCAGCAACATGCCCGGCACGAACGCCACCGCCCACAGCAGCCAGGCGGTGGCATGGGCCTGGCTAGCGCGCCCGTCCAGATCGGTGGGGTCCAGGGGCAAGGCGCCCATGCCGAGAAAGGCCAGCCCGGCCAGCACGATCAACTGCCCGCCCACGCGCAGGCTCCAGCTGGACCTGGCCGGCATGCGCGCCAGCAGGCTGACTCCGGTGGCCATGCCGAGCGCACCGACCAGCACGAACGCCAGCAGGTTGAAGCCCAGCGCATGCGGCATCCCGTTGGCACCGAGCAGCGCAACCGGATGGCTGGCCTGCAGGTAACCGGGCAGTGCCACGCCGAACCCGGCCACCGCCAGCACGAAGACGGTTGCGGCGACCAGGCCCAGGTAGCGCTGGGTGCCATCGATGCGTGTCATTGCCTTGCTCCAACGCGGGGCGCAGGCTGCGCCACCAGGACGCAGCATTGTCGTGCCGGGCGCGCGTGGCGTGAACCCCTGCCGGCGTGACGGCCGGCCACGCGCCATGCGCCCGGGCCGGCCAGCCTTGTGTCGGCCCGGTTTGCCACCATTACCTCCCACTGTTGCCGCAATCACTTCTGGAAGCCCATGTCCGACAAGCCGCACGTATTCGATGCCACCACCGACACCTTCGAGACCGAGGTCCTGCAGAAATCGTTGACGACACCGGTGCTGGTGGACTTCTGGGCCACCTGGTGCGGCCCCTGCAAGTCGTTGACGCCGATCCTGGAAAAGCTCGCCGCCGACTACAACGGCGCCTTCGAGCTGGCCAAGGTCGATGTGGACAAGGAGCAGCAGATCGCCGCCGCGTTCCAGATCCGCTCGGTGCCGACGGTGTTCCTGGTCAAGGGCGGCGAACTGGTCGACGGTTTCCCGGGTGCGATGCCGGAAGGCCAGGTGCGCGAATTCCTAACCCAGCACGGCGTGCTGCCGGCCGAGCCGCAGGTCGCCGAAGAACTGCCGCCGGCCCCGCTCGAGCCGCAGGACCAGGTGGCCGCGCTGCGCGAGGCGATCGCCGCCGAGCCGGACAAGGACGAGCTCAAGCTGGACCTGGCGCTGGCGCTGCTCAAGACCGGCGACACCGCCGAGGCCGAGCAATTGATCGACGCCCTGCCCGCTAACCTGGCCACCGACGACCGCGCGGTGCGCGCCAAGGCGCGGCTGAGCTTTGCCAATGTGCTCAAGGACGCGCCGGATACCGACGCCCTGCAGGCCGCCGTTGCGGCCAACGGCACCGACCTGCGTGCGCGCCATCTGCTCGGCGTGCGCCACCTGCTCGACGGCCACGACGAAGTCGCGCTGGAGCAGTTCCTGGAAATGCTGCGGCAGGACCGCGCCTTCGACGACAACCTGCCGCGGCGTAGCCTGATCGATGCGTTCCGGGTGATCGAAGACGAAGACCTGGTCGGCCGCTACCGCCGCAAGATGTCGTCGCTGGTGTTCTAAGCGCAACCGGCACCATGGCGCCCGGTGCAGGCCGGCCGGGCGTTGCCGTCACCGCCACAACCTCCATACGCATGCGAATGGTATGCTGCGGGCCCGCCCCCGCCATGGACCCTGGCCGCATGCGCGCTTCACTGTTCAAGCTCGGTATCAACCTGTGGCCGCCGTACCTGTTCGCCGGTATCCATGTCACCGAGTTGTCGGCCGATTACCGCCACGCAAGCGTGGAACTGCGCCAGCGGCCGTGGAATCGCAATTACGTCGGCACCCACTTCGGCGGCAGCCTGTTCGCGATGACCGACCCGTTCTGGATGCTGCTGACCATGCAGAACCTGGGGCGCGACTACTACGTGTGGGACAAGGCCGGCAGCATCGAATTCGTCAAACCCGGGCGCGGCACGGTCAGTGCGGAGTTCGTCATCGACGACAGCGTGCTGGCCGAGTTGCGCGCGGCCACCGCCAGTGGCGAAAAACACCTGCGCTGGTTCGAAAACACAGTGCACAACCGCCAGGGCGAGGTGGTGGCGCGGGTGCGCAAGCAGTTGTACGTCAAGCGCAAACCGGCACGCTGACATTGCGCCGCCGGTGCATTGCCGGATGGCCAACACATTGCATCGGTTTCGCGCGCGTCGTGCGGAGGTGATCGTGGCGTGCGCCAGCCCGTCACGGCCCCGTGCACGCTCACGAGGCGTTGCGTGCGACATGCGGTCGCTGGGATCTCCCAACCCGCATGGTCTGTTCTTCATGAAAACGCTCAACGTCATCACCCTGGTGCTTCTTATCGTCGGCGGCTTGAACTGGGGCTTGGTCGGCCTGTTCCAGTTCGATCTGGTCGCCACGCTGTTCGTCGGCCAGGACGCCCTGCTGTCGCGTGTGGTCTACACGCTGGTCGGCCTCTGCGCGTTGTGGCAGCTGGTCCTGCTGTTCGGCAACGACCACGGCGCCAACGTTCACCACACCAGCCCGCACGTGCGCAACAACCCGTAAGCGCACGGCAGCAGCAGGCATGCGCATGACAACACGACGCCGGCGCATTCCGCCGGCGTCCTGCTGTGCGTGCGCTTTGCGTCCGGGCGCGTGGTCGGCAAGAATCGGGCATCCCTCCCGCTGGCTGCCTTCATGCTTCTGCGCACTGCTGCTTCCGCCTGCCTGCTTGCCCTGGTGTTACCGACTGCCGCCAACGCCGCCTATCGCAGCCCGCAACAGATCCTGGATGCCTCGCCGGCCAGCGCATGGCGCGTGCTCGACCCCGAGCGCACGCTGTACCTGGAACTGGATGGCGGACGGGTGATCATCGAGCTGGCGCCGCAGTTTGCGCCCGCGCACGTGGGCAACATCCGCACCCTGGCGCACGAACGCTTCTGGGACGGGCTCAGCATCTACCGTTCGCAGGACAACTTCGTGGTGCAGTTCGGCGACCCGGATGGCGAGACGCCGGCCAAGGCCAGGTCGCTGGGCTCGGCGAAGACGCACCTGCCGGCCGAATTCGAACGTCCATCGCAGGGTCTGGATTTCCAGCGCCTGCCCGACAGCGATGGCTGGGCAGCGCAGGTAGGCTTTGTCGACGGCTTCCCGGTCGGGCGCGACAGCGCCAGCGGCAAGACCTGGCTGGCGCATTGCTACGGCACCCTGGGCGCCGGCCGCAACAACGACGAAGACAGCAGCATCGGCGCCGAGCTGTATGTGGTCACCGGGCAATCGCCGCGCCAGCTGGACCGTAACATCACCGTGGTCGGTCGCGTGGTCAAGGGCATGGAGTTGCTCAGCGTGATCCCGCGCGGCCCGGACCCGATGGGGTTTTACGAAGACGCAACGCAGCGCTCGCCGATCCGCGCCATTCGCCTGGCCAGCGAGGTGCCCTTGCCCGAACGCACGCCACTGCAATTGCTGCGCACCGACAGCCAGACCTTCCGCGATGTGGCCGAAGCGCGCCGCAACCGCAAAGACGATTTCTACAAGCGCCCGGCCGGGCATATCGATCTGTGCAATGTGCCGTTGCCGGTGCGGACGCCGCCGGCTGGCTGAGTCGGGAATCGGGAATCGGGAATCGTAAAAGTGGGGCGCTTGCCTAGCGGGCGCGTTGGCTGAAGGCGACGCTGCCCAGGATCAGCACCGCGGCGACCAGCATGGTCCAGGTCAACGGCTCGCCCAGCAGCGACCATGCCAGCAGTGCGCCGAACACCGGCACCAGGTAGGTCACCGTGGAGGCGCGTGCCGGGCCGATGCGCTGGATCAGGCGGTAATACATCAGGAACGCCAGCCCGGTGCAGACCACGCCCAGCGCGGTGGCGCAGGCCCAGGCCACTGCCGGCACCGGCGTGGTCGGCCACTGCCACCAGGCCAGCGGTGCCAGCAGCAGCGCGCTGCAACCCAGCGTGGATGCCGCCGACGCGGCCGGTGGCAAATCGCCCATGTGGCGCTTCACCAGGTTGTAGCCGATGCCGTACAGCAGCGACGCGCTGGCGCCCGCCAGTGCCGCCGGCCCCACGCTCAATCCGGCCGACTTGCCGGTGGCCAGCACCAGCACACCGATGAAGCCGATCAGCAAGGCCAGCGCGCGACGCGTGCCGATCTTCTCGCCGAAGAACAGGAAGGCGATCAGTGCGGTAAACAACACCGTCATCGCATTGCAGATCGCACCGATCGCAGCCGGCGCGTGTTGCGCGCCCCAGGCGAACAGCAGGAACGGCAACGCGGAGTTGAGCACGCCGATCGCCGCCAGCATCGGCCAGCGATGCAGGGGGAACCGCTCGCGCGCCAGCCACAGGAACGGCAACAGCACCAACGCCCCGAGCGCCAGGCGGATTTCCACCAGCACCACGGTGCCGAACCTGGGTGCGGCCACGCGCATGAACAGGAACGAGCAGCCCCAGACGATGCCAAGAAACCCCAGCTCCAGCGGGGTGCGCCATTCGCGTGGCGCGGCCGCCGGCCGCGTTGCCGGTTGCGCGCTCATCGACCCGCCTGCGCAAGCTGCGGTGAAGTGCTGAAACCGCAAAGGACAACGTCAGGCAGGCAGATGGACATGGCACGATCATCGCGATGGGGTAATGCAGCATCGGCTGCCACCGAAGGCGCGACAAGCGCGTAGTATCGAGGCGAGCCACAAATCTCATTCATGCCTCGATGAACCTGCGCCCTACCCTGTTACCCGCGCTGGGCGTGTTCGCCGCCGCCGCGCGCCACCAGAACTTCGCGCATGCCGCCGAAGAACTGCATCTGACCGCCAGTGCGGTCAGCCACCACGTGCGCAAGCTCGAGGCGCTGCTGGGCGTGACCCTGTTCCAGCGCTTGCCGCGTGGGGTCAAACTCACCGCGGAAGGGCGCCAGCTGGCCGATGCCGCCACCGCAGCGTTGGCCGAGATCGCCTCCGTGGCCGGCAACCTGCATCCGCGCGAAGACGCCATCCCGTTGCGCGTGACCACCTTGCGCTCGCTGTCGTACTGCTGGCTGTTGCCGCGGCTGCCGCGCTTCTGTCGCGCGTACCCGCATATCCGCATGGATCTGCAATCGGACGCGGCGTTTTCCCGGTTCGAAGAGGGCGGCCCGGATCTGGGCATCCGCTATGGACAGGGTGCCTGGCCCGGATTGACCTCGCATCACCTGATGGACGATGAGCTGTTTCCGGTGGCCTCGCCATCGCTGCCGGAGGTCGCCGCGCTACGCACGCCGGCGCAGATCGCGCAATTGCCGCTGCTGACCGACATGTCGCCGCAGGGCTGGCGTGACTGGTTCCGTGCCGCCCAGGTGCGCGGCACCACGCTGCCGCCGATGCACACCTTCAACGACAGTACCGACGCGATGCGCGCGGCAGTCTATGGCCTGGGCGCGGTCCTGGCGCGCAAGCACATCGCCCAACCGTATCTGCAGCGTTACGAGCTGGTGCGCCTGCCCGGCCCCACCCTCAAGGCACGCTACGCCTATTACATCGTGCACCCCAGCCACCGCGTCCCCGGCCCTGCGGCAATGGCATTTATCGACTGGCTCAAGCGCGAGGCCCTGGACGAACGCACCCCGATGCCGGCACTGCCGGCAGAGCTGGTGGCGTTGCCGGCGAGCGAGGCGTCGGGTGCACCGCGCGCGCAGCGGCGATCGCGCAAAGCATCGGCTACGGAATGAGGTTGCGCAGGAATCTCCCCTTGCCCCCTCTGCGCGAGCGTTACCTCTGCGTTTTGCCTCCGGGACATCGCCCCCTTCACGGAGAGAAGGTGTCCGAAGAGGTAGCAGCGAGGCCTTGAGCGGCTGTTGCTTCTTCCTCCGGGAGACGTGCCCCCGATGCCGCTGATGAGGGTACGAGCGAAACCGGGCAGAGTTTGAGTGCACGTGTGGCTTCGCCTCGTACCCTCACCCCACCCCCTCTCCCGCAGGAGAGAGGCTTTTTGTTGCGCCGGGGGGCTTTGAAGACGCGCGCGTCAGTGGCGCGCAAGCGTTGCCTTAAGTCACCCCGCAGGAAAGGGGCTTTATCGCGAGCGGCAAAAGCGCTCGATGGGTGACATGCTCGATGGAGCAGCCGACGCCCACCATCACCTCGTTTTGTCCTGCCGGTGCCTAGGCTTTGGCTCCCCAATCCCCAGGACACTCCCATGCCTACTCTTCGCATGCGTATCACCGGCACCGACGACGACGCGCGTGCCATCGCCAACCTGCTGCAGAGCATCGAAGGCATCGAGCACGTGGAAGAAGTCGACGATCTGATGCCGCACCTGGACGACGACGACTCCAGTTCGGCCGGCCTGTCCGACGACGAAGGTCCGGGCAGCCACGAGTTCGAGGTGGAAGCCGGCAACGACGCCACTGCGCAGAAGGTGCGCGACGCCGTGCAGGAACTGGCCCTGCAGCTGGACGTGTTTGTCGAGTACGAACTCGACGAAGGCTGAGCGGGCCAGAGACGACTGCGCTGCCCATGCAGGCGCAGTCGGTACCCGGAAGCTGGCGCACACGACGCGCTGCGCCGCTACCGCGTGCAGACAGCGCAATTGAGAGCACTGTGCAACCCTCAACGCTTCGAGTAACTCTCTGAAGTAAGCGCCCGTCAGGGACACGCGCAGCCGGCGCGGCATCGCCGGCCGGCTGCGTGGTGGTCAGGACATCCGGCGCCGCCGCGCACGCCAGCGCCATGCCTGCAGCAGCAGCCAGCCGGCAATCAGCCCTACCACCGCAACCGGCAGCAACGCCGCCACCGCGCGGATCACCCAGGCCACGCTGGACGCGAAGACCTGGCCGAACTCGGCTGCCGCCCCGGCAACTTCGCCCCTGCCCCGCTCGCCACCGGTCCCGCGAAAATTGAGCGTCAACAACTGCGTGCGTACGCGCCGTTGTTGCTGCGCAGCGTCCTGCTGGGCCTGTTGCGCTTCGGCCTCAATCTCGGCCAACCGCTTGGACAGCGCCAGCAGATCGGTCACGGCCAGATCGCGGCGTTGCTGCAGTTCGAGCAGGCGGGCATGTTCTTTCTGCAGGCGTGTCTGCGCCAGCCCGGTGTCGGCGATCTGCTGCGCCAGATCCTCGGCACGCGTGCTGCGCGCGGCGACATCGCCATGCTGGCCGGCCAGTTGCACCAGCGGCTCGATGGCGTCCGGCACCACCCGCACGCTGACGCCGCCGCTGGGGTCGCGCCCACCGGTTTGCTCCACCGCCAGCAGCGTGCAGTCGCCGAACTGCGCGGACTGGCAGGCGGTGCGTACCGCCGCGATGCGTTGGCCAATCTGATCGGCCGGCAGCTCGATCCGTACATCATGCTCATATGCCAGGGCGTTGCCTTGCGCGGTAGGCGGTGCCGGCGCCGGCGCGCCGCCGTCTGCCGCCATCTCCGCAGACTGCCTGGCACATCCGCTCAGCGCCCAGCCCAGCAGCAACCCGACCGCGTAACGCTGCACGCCGCGCCTCATCGGCTTGCTCCATCGACCGCGTGCACGCTCAGCGCGGCCAGATCCAGTTCCGGCAGGCAACGCAGGTTGACCGCGACACCGGCCTCGCCGGTCTTGGGATTCACGCCCTCGCTGAAGGGCGCGATGCCGCACTGCGGACAATGGTGGTGATCGATATGCTGCTGGTTGAAGCGATAGGTTCCCAGCGCCTCGGGCTCACCCTGCAGACGCAACTGCGCGCGCGTGCCGAACCACAACAGGCCGCCGCGGCGACGGCACAGCGAGCAGTTGCAGTCGTATGCCTCGGTGATCGGCGCATCGGTCTCCAGGTCGAACGCGATGCGTCCGCAATGACAGCTACCGGCGTAATGCATGGTGATCCTCCTTGGAAGGGGCCACTCTAAACCAATGGCGGATGCGGACAAGCGCGCACATGCCTATGCTGGCGGACTGTTTCCATCGGGATCCACCATGCGTCAACGTTTGCTTGTCCTCGCCCTGCTCGCCGGCCTCGGCGCCTGCCAGCAACAGCCCGAATCGCCGCGCGCCGGCGCCCCTGATGCCACGACGCAGGATGCGCAGACGCCGGATGCGCGCTTTGCAGCGCTGTCCAAGCGCGCGCTCGACACCTGGATGCAGCTGTCGCCGGTCACCGCCACCCAGACCGGCGATCACCGCTTCGACACGCAGATCGACGATCTGAGCAGCGCCGGCCGCCAGCGCAGCCTGGATGCCGGCAAGGCTTTGCTGGCCGAGCTGGATGCCATCGAGGTCGCCAAGCTGTCGCGCGAAAACCAGGTCGATGCGGCCATTCTGCGCAACCAGCTGCAATCGGAAATCTGGAACACCGAGGTGCTGCAGAGCTGGGCCTGGGACCCGCAGGTCTACAACGGCCTGGCCGGCAGCGCGCTGTATGGCCTGATGGCGCGCGAATTCGCGCCGCTGTCCGAGCGCCTGACCTCCGCCACGCAGCGCATGGAAAAGATTCCCGGCATCTTTGCGCAGGCGCGCCAAAACCTGGACCCGGCCCGCGTGCCGAAGATCCATGCAGAGACGGTGGCCAAGCAGAACAAGGGCATCCTCAGCATCGTCGATACCTTCATCGCGCCCAACATCGGCCAACTCGGCCCGATCGAGGCGGCCCGCGCGCAGGCCGCCATCGACCGTCTGCGCAAGGCCGTGGCCGAGCAGCAGACCTGGCTGGATACCGTGCTGGTACCCAATGCCAAGGGCGATTTCCGCGTCGGTGCGCAACTCTACGACCAGAAGCTGAAATTCGCGCTGCTGTCGTCGCTGTCGCGCGCCGAGATCAAGCAGCGCGCCGAGTCCGAGCTCAAGCGCGTCCGTAGCCAGATGTACGGCATTGCCCGCACGGTGCTCAAGGACAAGCCCGGCGCACCCAAACTGCCCGAGACGCCCAACGACGACCAGCAGCAGGCCGCGATCGAGGCGGCGCTGGAACTGGCCTATGCCGACAAGCCGGCCCGCGACAAGGTGGTGGACGACGCCAAGGCCGCACTGGCGCAGTCCACCGAGTTCGTGCGCCAGAAGGATCTGATGACGCTGCCCGATTCGCCGGTGGACATCATCCTGATGCCGGAATTCCAGCGCGGCGTGGCGGTGGCGTACTGCGATTCGCCCGGCCCGCTCGACAAGAATCTCAAGACCTTCTATGCGGTCTCGCCGATTCCCGACGACTGGAACGACCAGCAGGTCGATTCGTTCCTGCGCGAATACAACAGCCGCATGATCCACCTGCTCAGCATCCACGAAGGCACCCCGGGCCATTACCTGGAAGGCTGGCATTCGGCCAAGTTCCACTCCACGCTGCGCGCGGTGCTGCGCTCGGGCATGTTCGCCGAAGGTTGGGCGGTGTACACCGAACGCATGATGCAGGAACAGGGTTATCTGGATAACGACCCGCTGTTCCACCTGGTGCAGCTCAAGTTCTACCTGCGCACCATCGCCAACGCCATCCTCGACCAGGGCGTACATGTGGACGGCTGGGAGCGCGACAAGGCAATGCACCTGATGACCCACGACACCTTCCAGCAGGAAAGCGAAGCGGCGGGCAAGTGGGTGCGTGCGCAGCTGTCGTCCGCGCAGCTGCCGACTTACTTCGTTGGCGTGCAGGAACATCTGGACACGCGCAAGGCGGTGCAGGACAAGCTGGGCAAGGACTTCAACCTGAAGGCGTACCACGACAAGATGCTGTCCTACGGCGCCCCGCCGGTACGCTTTGCACGCGAGTTGATGCTGAACCAGCCCATCGAGTGATTGATCCTTCTCCCTCGGGAGTAAGGTGCCCTGCATGGGCGGATGGGGGTACGGGCGAAGCCTGGCGTAGCCGGGACTAGCGAGTGGCTTCGCCCCGTACCCTCACCCCAACCCCCGCTCCGCGCCCCGGCCCGCGCTTGCGGCGCGGGCGCTCCAAGGCACGCGCGCCAGTGGCGCGCAAGCCGTGCCTTGGCGCCCCGGCAGGAGCGGGGCTTGTTGCTGCGGTGGTTGCACGTCTGCGCAACCCACTAAAGCCCTCTCACCGATCCGCCGCAACGAACCCTCCAGTCTGCCGCGCCCACAGACGCGCGTACAGGCCACCCTGCGCAATCAGTTGCGCATGCGTGCCGGTCTCGACAATGCGTCCGGCATCCATCACCACCAGCCGGTCCATGCGCGCGATGGTCGAAAGACGGTGCGCGATCGCGATGACGGTCTTGTTGCCCATCAGCGCATCCAGGCTGTCCTGGATCGCCGCTTCCACTTCCGAGTCCAGCGCCGAGGTGGCCTCGTCCAGGATCAGGATCGGCGCGTCCTTCAGCAGCACGCGCGCAATGGCGATGCGCTGCCGTTGACCGCCCGACAGCTTGACCCCGCGTTCGCCCACATAGGCATCGAATCCGCGACGGCCTTCGCCATCGACCAGCGTGTCGATGAAGCCTTCCGCGCGCGCCTTGCGCACCGCTTCCAGCATCTGCGCGTCAGTGGCCTGCGGCCTGCCATACAGCAGGTTGTCGCGGATCGAACGATGCAAGAGCGAGGTGTCCTGGGTGACCAGGCCGATCTGCCCGCGCAGGCTTTCCTGGGTGACCTGGGCGATGTCCTGCCCGTCGATGAGGATGCGCCCCTGCTCCAGGTCGTACAGCCGCAGCAGCACGTTGACCAGGGTCGACTTGCCCGCACCCGATGGCCCGACCAGGCCGATCTTCTCGCCCGCGCGTACCTGCAGATCCAGCCCGGCAATCACCCCGCCGCGCTTGCCGTAGTGGAAATGGATGTGCTCGAACTGCACCTGGCCGTGCGTCACCTGCAGCGGCACGGCGTCGGGCGCGTCCTGCACCAGCACCGGCTGCGAGATGGTCTGCATGCCGTCCTGCACGCTGCCGATGTCTTCGAAGATGCCGTTGACCGTCCACATGATCCAGCCGGACATGTTGTGGATGCGGATCACCAGACCGGTGGCCAGCGTGATCGCGCCCACGCTGATCTGGCCGCGGCTCCACAGCCACAACGCCAGCCCGCAGGTGCCGACGATCAAAAAGCCATTGGCCACCGCGATGGCGGTATCCATCGTGGTGGTCACGCGCGTCTGCCCGCGATGTTTCACCGCCAGTTCGTCGATCGCATCGCGCACATAGGCCTGCTCGCGGCCGGCGTGGGCGAACAGCTTGAGCGTGGAGATATTGGTGTAACCGTCGACGATGCGCCCGGTGGCCTTGGAGCGCGCATCCGATGCGACCCATGCGCGCGCCTTCATGCGCGGCACGAAGAACGCCATCAGCGCGACATACACCACCAGCCAGATCAGCAACGGCAGCATCAACCAGGGGTCGGCCTGCGCAAACAACCACAGCGCGCTGCCGGTATAGACCACGATGTACCAGAGCGCATCGACCATCTGCACCGCCGATTCGCGCAGCGAGGTTCCGGTCTGCATCACCCGGTTGGCGATACGGCCGGCGAAATCGTTGTTGAAGAAGCCCAGGCTTTGCCGCACCACGTAGTTGTGCATCAACCAGCGCGAGCGGTTGCTCAGGCCCGGCACGATCGCCTGGTTGACCAACAGATTGTGCAGCCCGGTGAACAGCGGCCGCGCCACCAGCGTGATCGCCGCCATCCAGATCAATTCGCCGGCATGACGACGGAAGAAGTCCGCGCCCGGTCGCTCGGCCAGCATGTCGACGATGCGCCCGAGGAAGTCGAACATCGCCACTTCCACCAAGGCCAGCAGCAGTCCGGCGACCAGCGTGGCCAGCAGGATCGGCCACAACGGCCGCAGATAATGCAGATAGAACCGCCACACGCTACGCGGCGGCATGTCCCGCTCGATTGGCGGAAAGACATCGATCAGGGATTCGAACCAGCGAAACATCGCAGACACTTTCGGGAAAAACCGGGGGCTCAGGCTAGCTGATCGCGCGTCAAGCTGCAGTGGCGCCGGTGCCGGTGCCGGCGCCTGCATCCACAGACGCAAGCCAGGCATGCGCTGCATGCGCCGGACAACCGGCTCCCTTGCATCGCTTGCGGCTGCCTGTGCCAGGCAGGGCCTGGTGACCACCACAGGTCATGGGGTGTCAGCCAGTGGCTGCACCGTGCTGACCAGCGCGCGTCGGGATCACGCTGGCCAACGTCCTGCGCAGTGACGCTCACTCACGAACACGCGCGAGCAGGCGGTTGACCTCGGCCGGATCGAAATGGCCCGGCTCCAGGCGCCCGCCCAGAGTGGCCAGTTCCTGCACATGCTGGGCATGATCCGGGTCGGCGATGATCTGCAGCAATGCCTGGTAGTGGTCGATCCCTTCGCTGTTTTCCGGCGGGCAGGCGTTGGCGCCGTCCACGCAACGGGCTACACGCAAGCCCGCATCCGGCGGCAGGATCGCCTCGACCTGGACGCGGTGCTGCCAGCCGGCGCCGGCACCATAGAAATAGTCGAAGCGCTCCAGCTCGCCCACCGCGCTTTCGACGGTGACGCGCGCGGCGTGCTTGAGCCGCGAGCGGTCCGGCACGTCCAGCCCGGACTCGCCATAGCGGCCGCCGCCCAGGTCGAATTCGTACGGATGCGCGCCGTGCCAGCCCATCACCGGTTGCAGCACGCGATGCAGCGTGGCCAGGCGCAGCGCCCCCGCCACCAGCACGCGGCGCCAGATCAACGGCGCGCTCTCCACCAGCGAAACATGCAGCTGATACACCGGCGCAGGCGCGGGCACCGCCTGCTGTGCAGCTTTCTTCTTGGCCTTGCTCATCGTGTCTTGGCTACCTGTTTGCGCTGCAAGTATGCAGCGCCGCGCCACTGGCTGCATCGCTGCGCCGCCGGTGCCGCAAGCTGCACCCTGCCGCTATCGGTCCTGCAGGCGCGCGCACGCACCTGCAACGGACCGGCCACACACGCCGGGATGGTGACTCCGCCGCCGCACGGTGCCCGGATGCTGCACGGATGCCCGCAAGCCGCGCGACGCCGCGCACGCCAGCGCGCGGGGCGCCGTGTATCGCAGCAGGCATCGAGGCGCCTGGATGCGACCACCATCGCGGCGCAGGCGTCAGACGACAGCAGCGCCTGCCCGCATCGGTGGAATCGATGGCAGCGCCTCAGCGCTGCTGCAGGCTCGGCACCGCATCGGTCACGTTGCGATGGCGCCGCATGATCCAGTTGAACAGCGGCGTGGCCATCAAGGTCGAGAGGATCGCCATCAGCACCAGCACCGAGAACAGGCCTTGTTCGATCACCCCGGCCTGCAGGCCGATATTGATGATGATCAGCTCCATCAGGCCACGTGCATTCATCAGCGAGCCGATCGCCATCGCATCGCGGTTGTTCTCGCCGGTGGCACGCGCCGCGGCCCAGCAGGCCACGCCCTTGCCGATGAACGATGCGGCCAGGATCGCCACGCCTGCCAGCATGATCTGCGGCTGCAGCAGCACGCTGAGCTGGGTCTTGAGGCCGGAATAGGTGAAGAACAGCGGCAGCAGCAATACCACCACGAACGGCTGCAGCATCTCGCGCAGTTTTTCGGTCAGCGCACCCCTGGGCAGGCAGACGCCCAGCAGGAAGCCGCCAAACACGGCGTGGATGCCGATCGCATCCATTGCCCACGCGCTCAGGCAGAACAGCATCAACACCACCGCGAGCACACCGTTGCCGAGCGGCTGGTTCGGCACCACGTAGGCGTCCAGGCGGCGCAGCAGATGCCGGCCGACAAAGATCATGAACAATGCATAGGCCACCCCGCCGCCGATGGCCAGATAGGCACTACCCCAACTGCCGCCAAAGCTCGCCAGCACCACGGCAAGAATGCACCAGGCCGCCGCATCGTCGAACGCACCTGCAGTCAGTGCCAGCGTGCCCAACGGGCTATTGGTCAGACCGCGCTCGTGGATGATGCGCGCCAGCATCGGGAACGCGGTGATCGCGATGGCCGCCCCCAGGAACAGCGAGGCCTCCATCAACTTGGCCTTTTCCGAAAACAGGCCGCCGACGTTGATCAACCACGGACACATGGCAAAGGCCAATGCAAACGGCACCGCGATACCGGCCATCGACACGCTCATCGCACTGCGATAGCGCGCGCGGAAATGGTCCCCGCGGAAGTCGGTACCGACCAGGAACATGTACAGGCCCACGCCGAACTGCGCGAACACGTACAGCACATCCATGGTCTGCCTGGGAAACAAGGCTGCCTGCGTCGCAGGTGCCAGCACGCCGAACAGCGACGGCCCCAGCATCACCCCGGCGATCATCTCGCCCACCACCTGCGGCTGGCCGATCCGCCTGGCCAGCAGCCCCACCAGACGACAGGCCAGCAGGATCGCGGCGGCCTGCAGGAAGAAGTACACCGACATCTGCGGAGTGGTCATGCGTTCGGCGACATCCCTGAGAAGTGCGCGGATCATAACGAGCCGTGTCGGTGGGCGATAGCCATCGTGCAGCTGGCACGCAGGCCTTGGCGGAGCGAGGCTGGAGTCATCGTCACGGTTGGCCCGGACGACACGTGGCCGATGCGCCGAGCCCGGTTGCGCAAGTCCGCACTGATCAGACCATGCGCGGTGTGCGCGGCTGCGGCGCCGATGGCGCCCCACCGCCAGGCCATCGGTGCGCACGGCGCCGGCGCTGCAGCACAGGCGGCCGGCCACGCACGCTCGGTGCAGTGGCGATGGCCGCCGCAAGGATCAGCGAGGCATCACTTCTGCGTCGGCTGCGCTGCCGCCACCGGCGTCAACACCAGATCCTGGAAATCGAAGCTGAAATCGGTCAGCGGCGACACCGCCTCCATCCGCATCTCGCGCACCGCGCCATCCGGGGTCAGCGCGAAATTGACGAAGGCATCGGCATTCAAGGAGCGGTCGTCCCAGCGCACGATGAAGCTGTCGTGCTGCCAATGCTCCAGCGTGCCGATCAATTGCGCGGTCCTGGAAAACTGCAGACGCAGGCGCTTGCCGTCCTGACGGATCACCACATCGCCGTACCACGGGTCGCGATAGGTCGCCGCATAGCTGCGCAACGGCAGCGACGGCGTGGAGCGCGCTGCACGTGCGTCCAGATGCTTCTTCCAGCTGGTGTCCGCATCGCCATCGGCCTTGGCCACGGCCTTGGCATAGGCGGCGGTCCAATCGGTGGCCGGCACCTGCAGGAACGCATCCAGCACCTGCAGGGTCACTGCATTGAAGGCCGCGCCGACTTCCTGGTTGGTCAACACCACCACGCCCAGTTGCTGGTCGGGCACCAGCGTCAGCCGCGACACCATGCCCGGCCAGCCGCCGGTGTGCCAGACCAGCCGATGGCCGCGGTAATCGCTCAGGCTCCAGCCTTCGCCGTAGCCGGAAAAATTGGGCCGTGCTGCCGCCAGCTCCGGCACGGCCGGTTCGGCAATCGCGATCGGCGTGATCATCGACCACATGTCCTGCTGCCGCCTGGCACTGAACAGCCGGCTGCCATCCGGCAGCACGCCGCCGGCCAGTTGCACCTTCATCCACAGCGCCATGTCGTGCGCGCTGGCATAGATGCCGCCGGCACCGGAATTGTTGGACCAGGTCAGTGGCGCGACGGTGCGCAGCTCGGTGAAGTCGTACTTGGCATGGCCCACCGCCGCGTTGTCGCCCGGCTGCAGATGGTCGGCATTGAAGCGCGTGCCGCGCATGCCGACCGGAGCGAAGATGCGTTGCTGCAGGAACGCCGCATAGCTCTGCCCGGAGACCTGCTCGATCACCTTCTGCGCCACCGCGTACAAGATGTTGTCGTAGGCGTAGCGATCGCGGAAACCGCCCTTCAACGGCACCTTGGACAGGCGCTGCACCACCTCGTCGGTGCTGTAGCTGGTGGTCGGCCAGAACAGCAGGTCGCCCGCGCCCAGACTCAGGCCGCTGCGGTGCGCGAGCAGATCGCGCAGGCGCATCTCGCCGCTGACGTACGGGTCGGACATGCGGAACCACGGCAGGTGATCGATGACCTTATCGTCGAGCGAGAGCTTGCCCTCGTCGGCCAGGATCGACAGCGACGCGGCAGTGAAGGCCTTGGTGTTGGAGGCGATCGCGAACAGCGTATCGGCCTGCACCGGCGCAGGCTTGCCGATCTCGCGCACGCCGTAGCCGCGCTCCAGCACCACCTGCCCATCCTTGACGATGGCCACCGCAATGCCGGGCACATCGAACTGCTCGCGCACGCGCTCCATCTGCGCGTCGAACTGCTGCATGCCGGCGGGAAGCTCGGCCGCCCGCGTCGTCGCCACCACGCTTGCCAGCATCAGCACGCCTCCACTCAGCCATCGGTTCACGGTCACTGTCCCAGGTCCTCGCATGTCGCTCAGATCGATCCGCCCGCACTGTCCAGCGACAGCGGCAGCGGTGCCACCAACACGCCGTTGCCATCGGCATACAGCCAATGGCCGGGCACGAAGGCCACGCCGGCAAAATTCACCGGCACATCCACATCGCCCAGATCGCGCCGCTCGGTGCGGCGCGGGCAGGCGCCCAGCGCCAGCACGCCCAGCGGCAGCGTGGCCAGGATCTCCACATCGCGCACGCAGCCGTGGATCAACACGCCGGCCCAGCCGTTGGCGAGCGCCTGTGCGGCGATCTGGTCGCCGAGCAGGGCATGTTTCAACGAGCCCTGCCCGTCCACCACCAGCACCCGTCCGTCGCCGGGCGTGGCGGCCAGTTCGCGCACGCGCGAGTTGTCCTCGAAACAGCGCACGGTGACGATCGGCCCGGAGAATGCCGCACGTGCGCCATAGGAGCGGAACACCGGTTCGGCGATGCTCACCTCGGGAAAGCGGTCACACAGATCGGGCGTGGTCCAGGTCATCGCTGCGGTCCGGAAGAGGCGATCTGCGATGGTAGCGGCATGGCCGCGTCCGTGTAAGCCGCCGATCGCCGGCTGGCCGGGCTGCGCCTGCATCGGTGTGCACAATGCCTACATGCCGCCCCGCGCCAACAGCCGCGCCTGCCTGGCAGTGTGCGCGAGCGTCTTGGCAGCTGCCCCACTTCGCTGCGCAGCTGCGGGGCTATCATCTGGGCGGCCTGCCACATGTGCGCGTATCCGACATGCCGGGGGGCGCTCACGCCAACGTGGAATCGCTCATGACCGATCTGTTCGCTGCCACCCCGCCCGCGCTCGATGGCATCCACGTCGGTATCGGCGGCTGGGTGTATGCGCCTTGGCGGGCGGGGATGTTCTATCCGCAAGGGCTGGTGCAGCGCCGCGAGCTGGAATACGCAAGCCGCCACGTCACCGCCATCGAGATCAACGGCACGTATTACGGAACGCAGAAACCGGCGACCTACGCGAAGTGGCGCGACCAGGTACCGCCCGGGTTCGTCTTCTCGGCCAAGGCACCGCGCCGCATTACCCAGTCGCGCAAACTGGCCGGCACGCAGCCGCAGGTGGACGACTTCATCGGCGGTATTGTCGAGCTCGGCGACACGCTGGGGCCGCTGGTGTGGCAGTTCGAACAAGGGCATCGGCTGCAGGCCGACGACCTGGACGCCTTTTTGTCGTTGCTGCCCAAACGCGCCGGCAAGCGCGTGCTGCGCCATGTGCTGGAAATCCGCGACCACGACGCGGTGGATGCGTCGCTGCTGGCACTGGTGCGCCGGCATGGAGTGGCCACGGTATTCACCGATTCGGACGAGCATCCGTCCTTTGCCGATCTGTCCACCGACTTCGTCTATGCACGCCTGATGCGCAGCCAGGCGCGCCTGGCTGCCGGTTACCCGGCGCCGGCACTGGGGCAGTGGGCCGAGCGCATCCAGGCCTGGCAGCGCGGCGACGATCCGGCGGATCTGCCGCATATCGACGCGTCGACGCACGTCGCGGCCATGCCGCGCGAGGTGTTCGTGTTTTTCATCAGTGCCGCCAAGGAGCGCAATCCGGCTGCGGCAATGGCGTTGTTGCAGCAATTGGGTTCGCGCTAGCACAGGCGTTGCGTCGCGTCTTCGGCGACAATGGCGCATGCCCACGACCGACCTGCGCAAGGCGCAACTGCAAATCCATTTCTGCGTCCTGCTCTGGGGCATCACCGCGATCCTGGGCAAGCTGATCACGCTGCCTGCGCTGCCACTGGTGTGGTGGCGCATGTTGATCGTGGTGGTGGCGCTGGCGCTGTTGCCGCGCGTGTGGCGTGGACTGCGCGGCTTGTCCGGGCGCGTGGTGCTGGGTTATTGCGGCATCGGCGCGTTGGTGGCCCTGCACTGGCTGACCTTCTACGGCGCGATCAAGCTGGCCAATGCCTCGGTGGCCGCGACCTGCATTGCGCTGGCCCCGGTGTTCACCGCAGTGATCGAGCCATGGGTGACGCAGCGCCCTTTCCGCCCGCGCGAATTGCTGTTCGGCCTGGCGGTGCTGCCCGGCGTGGCCCTGGTGGTCGGCGGGGTGCCCGATGGCATGCGTGCCGGGGTGGTGGTCGGCGCGATTTCGGCGGTGTTCGTCGGCCTGTTCGGCTCGCTCAACAAGCGCATGGTGGCGCATGCCGACCCGCTCACCGTCACCGCGCTGGAACTGGGCGCCGGCACGCTGACCCTGACCGTGCTGGCGCCGGCCATGCCATTGGTGCTGCCGTCGCTGCACGGCGCGCTGCTGATCGTTCCCAGCCTGCACGACGGCGTCCTGCTGCTGGTGCTTTCGCTGGTTTGCACCTTGCTGCCGTTTGCGCTGGCGCTGGTGGCACTGCGCCATCTCAGCGCCTACTCGGTGCAACTGGTGACCAATCTCGAACCGGTCTACGCCATCTTGCTGGCAATCGTCCTGCTCGGCGAGCAACGTGAGCTGACCCTACAGTTCTATCTCGGCGTGGCGATCATTCTCGGCGCGGTGTTCCTGCATCCGGTGCTGGAACGCCGACGCAGGATCGTGCATCCGGAACTGCTCGGCACTGCCGAGGCGAAGAACATCGTCGACTGACCGCACGGCACAACCAACAACCGTCGTCGTAGGAGCGGCCCAGGCCGCGACCGGCCCTATCGATGACGCACCCGCGTGCGCACGCCACCTACCCCAACGCCACCACCTGGTCGCGCCCGCCACGCTTGGCCGCATACAGGGCCTGATCGGCACGCTTGATCACCGCCTCCACGCTTTCCTGCGGATGCAGCGTGGCCACGCCGATGCTCACCGTCACCGGCAGCGCGATCGTCATCACCGCCACGCTCTGGCGCAGGTATTCGCACTGCACCCGTGCCTGCAGCAAATCCACATTGGGCAGCAGCAGCACGAATTCCTCGCCACCGTAACGCGCAATGGTGCCGGCACCGGCCACATGCGCGCGCAACAATGCCGACAGTTCGCGCAGCACCACATCGCCCTGGTCGTGCCCATGCACGTCGTTGACGGTCTTGAAGTGATCCACGTCCAGCAACGCCACCGACAACGGCTGGCCTGCCGCACGTGTCTGGTCCATGGCCGCAGCCAAGGCCACTGCAAACGCGCGTCGATTGGGCAAGCCGGTCAGCGGATCGGTACGGGGCTGCTCGACCAGATCGGCATTCAACGCATCCATTTGCGCGTAGTAACCGGCCAGTTGCTGCTCGTACCATTCGCGCTCATGCAGTTGCTGCCGCAGGCGCTTGCCGGCCAGACGCAGTTCCAGCAGATGCGCGGCCTGGCGCGACAATGCCTGCAAGGCGGCGCGCTGCTCGTCGCGCAGATGCGCCGGCGTCTGGTCGAAGACGCATAACGAGCCCAGCGCCATGCCCGCGCTGGTCACCAACGGCGCGCCGGCGTAGAAGCGCACCGCAGAACTGCCGGTCACCATCGGGTTGTCGTGGAAGCGCGGGTCGAGCAAGGTGTCGTCGACCATCATCACTTCGTCCGGGCGCAGGATCGCATGCGCGCAGAACGAGATGTCGCGCGATGCTTCGCCGCGCGGTGCGCCATGTGCGGACTTGAACCATTGCCGCTGTTCGTCCACCAGCACCACCGCCGCCATCTGCGTCTCGCACAGCGTGGACGCAATCATGGTGAGGTCGTCGAAGGCACGTTCGGGCGGCGAATCCAGCACCTCGTACTGACGCAGCGCTGCGAGCCGGCTTCGTTGTCCGGCAATGTCGGTTTGATCACTCTGCCCGCTCCCCAGCTGGCTGTCAGCGTCGGAAAGTATGACCGAGCCGGCCATGCGCGGCCATCGGCTTGCGCATGCAGCCGACGCACCGTGCCGCTGGTTCAGCCCAGTGTGCCCGAACAGCTCACCAGTCGGCGCGCTGCGGTAGCAATCCGCGCAATTCCGCATCGCTGAGATTGCGCCACTGCCCGGGCTTGAGCGCGGCCAGCTTGATGTTGTCGATGCGCACCCGGCGCAGCTGGGTCACGCGGTAGCCGAATTCGGCGGACATCAGGCGGATCTGCCGATTCAAACCCTGCTCCAGCACGATGCGGAAGCCGAACTTGGCGATGCGCGCGGTGCGGCACGGCAACGTGGTCTCGTTGTGGATGCGCACGCCGCGCGCCATGCCACGCAGGAATTCGTCGGTAACCGGCTTGTTGACCGCCACCAGATATTCCTTCTGGTGGCGATTTTCCGCGCGCAGGATCTCGTTGACGATGTTGCCGTTGCTGGTCATCAGGATCAGCCCCTCGGACTCCTTGTCGAGCCGGCCGACCGGGAAGATGCGCTGCTCGTGGCCGACGAACTCGACGATATTGCCCTTGACCGAACTCTCGGTGGTGCAGGTGATGCCCACCGGCTTGTTGAGCGCGATGTAGACATGCTTGCGGCCACCGGGCTTGCCGGCGGCGCGCGTGCGCAGCGGCTGGCCGTCCACCAGCACGGTGTCTTCCTCGCCCACCACCGCACCGGTGCCGGCAGCCACGCCATTGACGGTGACCCGGCGTTCGCCGATCAGGCGATCGGCCTCGCGGCGGGAGCAGAAGCCGGTTTCGGCGATGTATTTGTTGAGTCGGGTCGTCATCGGCCGATTATCGGCGATTTGGAGCGGCGCGCGTGCACCAATCTGCGATCAGGACAGCGCCAACAGCGGTTGCCCGGCATGCAGCAGCTCGTCCAGCGGGCATGGCCGATGCAGGCTGAAACCCTGCACCTGGCCGACACCGGCCTCGCGCAGACCGGGAATGTCCGCCTCCGACTCCACGCCCTCGGCCACCACTTCGATCCCCAGCGCCAGGCCTACCTGCGCGATCGAATGCACTGCCGCACGGTCCACCGCGTCATGCGCGTAATTGCGCACGAAGCCGCAATCGATCTTGAGAACATCCACGGTGAATTGCTTGAGATAGCCGAACGAGGCCAGGCCGCTGCCGAAATCGTCCAGCGCCACATGGCAGCCGCGCGCGCGCACGCTCTGCACGAAGCGCTGCGCATGCTCCAGATCGCCGATGACGGCGGTCTCGGTGATCTCCATGCACAGCTTGGGCACCAGGCCGGGGTAGCGTTCGAACAAGGACCACACGAAATCGAGAAAGTCCGGCTGCGCGATCGACTGTGCAGACAGATTGACGTGGCACAGGTCCAGCATGGCCACATGCATCGGATTGGCCGCCAGCTGCGCGCACAGCGTTTCCAGCACATGCACATCGACCATGCGTCCCAGGCCGTAGCGCTCCACCGCAGGCAGAAATTCGCCCGGACTCAGCACCCGCCCGTCGCGCGCGCGCATGCGCACCAGCACTTCGTACTGCAGGCGTTGCGGATCGCTCAACACCTGGATCTTCTGCGCATACAACAGCAGGCGGTCTTCGGCGAGCGCCTGCTGCACCGCGCTGATCCAGCCGCCGTCGTGGCGGCGCCGTGCCAGGGCCAGATCGCTTTCGCCGAAACAGCGGATCCGGTTGCGCCCCTCTTCCTTGGCCGCATAGCAGGCCAGATCGGCGGCGGTCATCAAGGCATTGACGTCGCTGGCGCCCTGGCGGATTTCCACCACGCCGAAGCTGCAACTCGGCGTCAGCGGCCGTCCACCCCGATGGCTCCACGGCTGGCCCAGCACCGCATGCATGCGCTCGAGCAGGGTCCGCGCCTGCACCAGATCGGTATTGGCCAGCAGGATCGCAAATTCGTCGCCACCCAGCCGCCCCAGCCAGTCGCCGGAGCGCAACTGCATGGTGATCACGTCGGCGAAGTGGCACAGGAATTTATCGCCCACCGCATGCCCGAAGGTGTCGTTGACCAGCTTGAAGTGATCCAGGTCGACGAAACACAGCGCGTGGCACAGCTGCGGCGATTGCGGCGGCTCGATCAGGCGAAATAGCCGGCGTTCGATCTCACGGCGGTTGATCAGGCCGGTCAAGGCATCGTGACGCGCGTGGAAGGCGACTTCGTCGGCCAGCTCGTGCGCATGCGAGACGTCTTCGATCACCGCCAGTACCAGGGTCGGCTCCTCCGGGCCGGGCTCCACCAGCGACGCGCTCCAGCGCCCCCACATCACCCCGCCATCGGCGCGCAGAAAGCGTCGCTCGCCGGTCTGCAGCAGCGTCGGCCAGTCGACCAGGCCGCGGCTGTCCAGCGCGATGTCGTCCGGATGCATCACCTCGGCCAGCGTGCAGGTCTGCAGTTCCTCCGGCCGGTAGCGCAGGATGTTGGCCATCGCGGCATTGGCGTCGAGCACTCGGCCGCGCAGGTCGAACTTGACCATGCCCAGCGCCGCCTGCTCGAACGCGGTGCGAAAGCGTCCCTCGTGCGAGAGCAGATAATTGCGGATGCGGCGCATCGCCAGCACGCAGGTGGTCAGCACCAGCAACAAGGTCGCCAGGCTGCAGGTCACCATCACGTCGTGCAGCAGCCGCGCGCAACCGACCAGCAGCGCCTGGAACTGCGCCGCATCGCTGCGCATGCGGCCGTCGAGCAGATGCAGCTCGTCGCGCAAGGCCTGCAACGCGCGCGGATCCGGCCGGCTGGTGGCCTGCACGGATGCGGCCCGGTCGGCCAGGGCGCTCAGCTGCGACAGGTCGGCATCGGTGTGTTTCCATATCGCGATGGCATCGCCCAGATACGGAAGGACATGGCCGTAGCGATACAGCCGCACCATTTGCGGCATGTCCTCACGGGCATTGCGGCCGGCGGCCAGCCCGGCATATACCGCAGTCCGGTCGATCACCGGCTGCTCGACCGCCTCGCGTGCCGCGCGGTCGCCGAGCGGCACGTCCAGTGCGCGGCAGGCGGCCTGCAGGTCGGCCGGATCGCCGCTACCCAGATAGCGCTCCAGCCAGTATGCCGACTCCTGCTGGGCATTGGACCAGTGGCTCTGGCCGACGATCCAGGCCATTGCCCCGGACTGGATCTCGATCACCAGCGCCGAGAGCGCCGCCATGCTGACGGCCATGCCGATCAACAAGGCCAAGGGAAGCGTCAGCCAGCCGCGCATCAGGTGCATGGTCCGCCTATTGCTCTTGCCGCCCGCCTTCTGCGCCATCGTCTTCCTCGACCCCTGCCGCCGCCCAATGCGATTGATGCGCCCGGTGGGCGCCTGAAGGCAGTAACGGCCGCAACGGCGCAGGCTGTATGGCAGCGCCCGCTTGGACGCGATCGAGGCAGGAACTTAGCTCGGCTAACGCGATGCCACCGGCAATCTCCGCCATGTCGGCACGTGACGCCTGCATGCCGATATGCACCAACTGGCATAACGACTGCAGCGACCGGCCGCGTGGGCCGGACGACCGCACGCAACCGGATTGTCAGCGGCGCTTACTCGCCGCGGGGCTTGGGCGGGCCCTTGCGATGCGGCGCGCCGGCGCGGTCCATCGGACGGTTCGGGCCATTCGGGCGGCCGGACGGCCTGCCCCCCCGCGGGAAGCGCGGCTTGGACGGCGATGCGGCCGCCTCGCCTTCTTCCAGCTTGCGCATGTTGAGCTGCTGGCCGGACACCCAGACCTTCTTCAGGTGCGTCAGCAGCTCGCGCGGCATGTCGGCCGGCAGGTCCAGGATCGAATAGTCGTCCTGGATGTCGATACGGCCGATGTAGCGGCTTTCCAGGCCGGCTTCGTTGGCGATCGCGCCGACGATGTTGGCCGGTTTCACGCCGTGGGTGTGGCCCACTTCGATGCGGTAGCTCTCCATGCCGAACTCCGGCTCGCCACGCGGGGCAACCGGATCGCGACGCGGACGCTCGGCGCCCGCGCCGTCATCGCCAAACGCCGGACGTTCCGCACGCGGCGGGCGTGCAGCGCGCTCGCCATCGGCACGCGGGCCACGTTCGAACTTCGGCTCGAAGCGCGGACGCTCTCCACGATCGCTGCGGTCGCCGCGCTCGTTGCGCTCGCGCGGTGCTAATTCCTCGCGCGCGCCACGCACCGGCGGGGTCAGCAAAAACGGCGCATCGCCCTGCAGCAACTTGGCCATCGCCGCGGCGATATCGATCGCCGGCACGTTGTTCTCGCCCTCGTAGCGCTGCAGCAGATCGCGATACATGTCGATCTGGCCACCGGCCAGGGTCTCGGTGATGCGGGTCATGAAACGTGCCACGCGGGTATCGTTGACCGCATCCACGCTCGGCAGCTGCATTTCTTCGATCGGCTGACGGGTGGCGCGCTCGATCGAGCGCAGCATGCCCTTTTCGCGCGGGGTGACGAACAGGATCGCGTCGCCGTTGCGGCCGGCACGGCCGGTACGGCCGATGCGGTGCACGTAGCTTTCGGTGTCGTACGGGATGTCGTAGTTCAGCACATGGCTGACCCGCTCCACGTCCAGGCCGCGCGCGGCCACGTCGGTGGCGACCAGGATGTCGAGCTTGCCGTCCTTGAGCTGGGCGATGGTCTTCTCGCGGGCGGCCTGCTGCATGTCGCCATTGATGGCCGCCGCGGCCATGCCGCGTGCCTGCAGCTTCTGCGCCAGCTCTTCGGTGGCGGCCTTGGTGCGCGCGAAGATGATCATGCCGTCGAACGGCTCGACCTCCAGGATGCGGGTCAGCGCGTCCAGCTTGTGCAGGCCGCTCACCCACCAGTAGCGCTGGCGGATATTGGCCGAGGTGGTGGTCTTGGCCGCGATGGTGACTTCGGCCGGGTCCTTGAGATAGGTCTGTGCGATGCGACGGATTGCCGGCGGCATGGTCGCCGAGAACAGCGCCACCTGGCGCTTCTCCGGCAACTTCTTCAGCACCGCTTCGACGTCGTCGATGAAGCCCATGCGCAGCATTTCGTCGGCTTCGTCCAGCACCAGCGTCTTGAGCTGGGACAGGTCGAGCGTGCCGCGGTCCAGGTGATCGATCACGCGGCCTGGAGTGCCGACCACCACATGCACGCCGCGCTTGAGCGCGCTCAGCTGCTGTGCGTAGGGCTGGCCGCCGTAGACCGGCAGCACGCGGAAGCCGGGAATGGCCTCGGCATATTTCTGGAACGCCTCGGCGACCTGGATGGCCAGCTCGCGGGTCGGGGCCAGCACCAGCGCCTGCGGCTTGAGCTGGTTGAGGTCGGCATTGGACAGCACCGGCAGCGCGAACGCGGCGGTCTTGCCGGTGCCGGTCTGCGCCTGGCCGAGCACGTCGCGACCGGACAGCAGCGCAGGAATGGTGGCGGCCTGGATCGGCGACGGCGACTCGTAACCGACGGCGGCAACCGCCTTCATCACAGCGTCTGAGAGGCCGAGGTCTGCAAACAGCAGCGGCGCGGGAGATTCTTGGGTCATTGGGTAACTCCGGAGGCGCCGCACGGAGCCGGCAGGCGCAAAGCAGCATAGTGTGCGCCCTGAGGCCCCCTGCTGTCGAAATTTCCGTGACAGTCCATTCAGGTTGTGAGGATCCGCCCGCTGCGGCGAACCATCTCCTGACCCTTGTCATCCACCCACCCGGCCGGAGCCATGTCCCTGGAAACAGACCTGCACACCCGCTTCAACGCCTTGCTGCAGCGGCACCGCGGCATCGTCCTGAAGGTCGCGGCCAGCTATTGCTGGAATCCGGACGACCGCGCCGAGCTGGCGCAAGACATCACCGTGCAGTTATGGCGCGCGTTCCCCGGCTACGACGCCGGCCGGCGCTTTTCCACCTGGATGTATCGCATTGCCTTGAACGTGGCGATCAGCGATCTGCGCGGCCGCAGCCGCGCGCCGCAGGACCCGCTCCCGCTGGAGGCGGTGGCCGACAGCATCGCCGACCCGCTGGCGCGCGACCCGGCACACGCGCAGCAGGTCGCCGCGCTCCACGGCTTCATCGCCCACCTGCCACCGCTGGAACGCGCCTTGATGCTGCTGTACCTGGACGCGCACAGCTACCGCGAGATCGGCGAGGTGCTCGGCATCAGCGAGACCAATGTCGCTACGAAACTCAGCCGCCTCAAGGCGCGCATCCGCGCCGAACTCTGACCACCCACTCGCCCAAGGAACATTCGATGGAACTCGACGACATGCAACGCGCCTGGCACGCGATGGAACACCGCCTGGATCAGCACAGCACGCAGATCGCCCACATCATCGGCGAGGTACGTGGCCATGCGGCGCGCACCAGCCTACGCCCGCTGTGGCTGAGCCAATCCGCGCAATTGTTGTGCGCCGTGGCGCTGCACGTCGTGATCGCGCGCAGCTGGCTTGCCCACACCGATCAGGTTGCGGCCATCATCGGCGGCGTGCTGCTGCAGCTGTGGAGCATTGCACTGGCGATCTCCGCACTACGGCAGCTGCAGCTGCTGGCGCAACTGGACTTTGCCGGACCGCTGCTGCCGACGCAGCGCGCACTCGCCCAGTTGCGGCACTGGCGCACACGGGTGGCCCCGTGGCTGGGCGTGGCGTTCTGGGTGCTGTGGGTGGCCGTGGCGGACGCCGGCTGGCGCAGGCTGACCGGCCTGACCCTGCCGCACGACTGGCTGCTGCTCAATCTGCTGGTGGGCGTGCTCGGCGGCATCGGCACCTGGCTCGGCTATCGACGGCTGCAGCGCAGGCGCCATCCGTGGCTGGAGCGCATCGACAACGCGCATGCCGGGCCCGGCGTCGTGCGTGCCGAAAGCATGCTGGAGGAGATTGCACGTTTTCGACGCGAATGAGCGGGCCGACGCCGCGCCGCGACTCCCGCGTGATGGATGCCGGCAGTGCGCCGGCATAGCGGTGCTGTAACGACTCCAATCGCCGGCGCTGCATCTGGCACGGTGGTGTTGTCGGCTGCGACGGGCGGATAATCCCGGTCTTCCTGTCACCGAGCGCACCATGCAATTTCTGGAATTCGACCTGGACGGCGAGTACATCGAACTCAACCAGTTGCTCAAGCTGGCCGGTATTGCCGACAGCGGTGGGCAGGGCAAGGCGATCGTCGCCAGCGGCGCGGTCAGCGTCGATGGCGTGCAGGAACTGCGCAAGACCGCCAAGATCCGCCCCGGCCAGCGCGTGCAACTGGACGATGTGGAGATCCGCGTGCTGGCGCTGGACCCCGATGCGGAGCCAGAAGAATGAGCGTGGTGGAAGTCAGCTGGCGCAACAACGCGCCCTCGGCTGAAGACCCGGACCACGATGTCTATATTTTCTCGATCGACGCCGATTCACCCACGCCATTCTGGTTCGAGCAGTCGATCCGTGGCGGTCACGCCGAGCGTGGCGGTTGCAGCATGCTGGCCTTGCACGAACTGGAAGGCTGGCGCGGCGATTGGCGCGCAGACGTGACCAAGGCCGGCTGCGCCTGGGTGATTCCACTGCTGGAACAGGCCCTGCGCAGCGGCGATGCGCGCACCGCGATCGATGCGATTCTTGCGCGGATAAACGCGCCGGCCTGATGGCCGCGTGCCCGACTGCGGCGCGCCTGATGACAGCCGAGCCGACCGAGCCCACCCGATTGCCGCACGAGCACCTGCGAACGGGCCGCCGACCGCCTTGCCCGCCCACGCGTCGAACAGCGTTGCAGGCCAGTGCGCATGAGGAACACAGCGCAGCGCTGCACGCACTGCGCCTCCCCGCTCCCACGTCGATAGGTCAAACGCTGCGCTGGGTCAGATGCGCCGCGATCGCCTGCTTGAACGGGGCCACCGCCTGCGCCGCGCGCAAGGCACCACGTCGCAGCAGGCGGGCCGGCGCACGGTCGTCGGTGTACAGCGCGGCCAGTGCATTGGTCGCTTCGTAGAGCGGTCGCGTCGCCAGCCGGTGCGCCCGCTCGTACCCCTGCAGCAACGCCGCAGCACCGATGTCGCGCCCGGCGGCGGCAGCGGCGCACACACGCTCGGCCAGGCGCGCCTGGCTCTGCAATCCAAAATTGAAGCCATGCGCAGTGACCGGGTGCATACCCACCGCGGCATCGCCGATCAGCGCGGCACGCTCGGCGATAAAGCGTTGCGCATAGGCCGCCACCAGCGGATAGGCATGCCGGCTGCCGTCCTGCTGCATCGGCCCGAGCCGATGCTCGAACGCCTCGGTCACCGCCGCACTGAAGTCCGCCGCCTCCATCGCCAGCAACGCCTCCACCTGTCGCGGCGGCAGGGTCAGCACCGCACCGGCACGATTGCCCTGCAGCGGCAACAACGCCAGCGTCTTGCCGTAGCCAAACCACTCCCAGGCGGCATGCCGGTGCGGCAGCGCATGCCGCATCCGGCACACCAGCATGGTCTTGCCGAAATCCCGCAGCTGCGCGCCGATGCCGAGCAGGCGCCGGGTGCTGGAAAAGCGGCTGTCGGCCGCCACCAGCAGGCGCGCCGACACGGTTTCCCCATCGGATAACTGCAGCACCACGCGGCCGCGCTCCTGCTGCACGGCCTGCAGCGTGCAGGCGCAGCGGATCTCCAACGCAGCTTGCGCCTGCACCGCCTGCCAGGCCGCGCGACGGATCAGATGATTGGGCACCAGCCAGCCCAGATCGCCGGCACCACGCGCCGAGGCGGCAAAGGTCAGTGCGAAGTGCGAATGCCCGTCCATGACGCGTGCGTCGCGCAGCGGCGAGATCGCATCGGCGGGAAACTGCTGCCAGATGCGCAGTTGCTCCAGCAATGCACGCGAGGCATGGGTCAGCGCGATTTCGCGTCCGTCGAAGGCCGGCTCGGCCAGCTGCGTGCGCGGCTGCTGGTCGACCACCAGCACCGACAGGCCACTGCCGGCCAACGACCGCGCAAAACACAGGCCGACCGGCCCGGCACCAATGACTGCGATATCCACCGATTGCATGCCGCTCTCCTTCACCGCCGATGCCTAGAGAAGCTAACAAAACGCGGCGTGCAGCGGTCAGGTGGATAGGATCGGCGCGGAGAAACCGGACTATACGCCTGGCCCGTGCCGCACCGAGCACGCCCGCCTGGCGCTGAGCGCGGCAGTCTTGATAGTGGTCGTGAGTCTAGCGGCAGTGGTGTCGGCCGGACTTGATCAGGATCAAGCAGCGACCGGAATAGTGGGCCCACCGCAGTCGCGGGCGCGCAACTTATCGCTGCGTTTTCTCAGTCATGACACCACCGGCTGCGCGCACGCAGTCTGGCGTACGTCACCAGCCCAGCAACGCCCGCACCAGTTTGACGATGCCCCACAACGACACCACCCAGATTGCGCTACGCAGATAGGGAATGCCTGCCGCATACGCCGGCACGTAAGCCACGCGCGCCCATAGATACAGCTGCACGCCCAGGGCAGTGTCTGCACTGGTACGGCCGGCGATGCTCACCGCCAGTACCGCAGCGGCGAAGATCGGGAACGTCTCCTGATAATTGCGGAAGGCACGATCCAGCCGCGCGGCGACGCCGGTCAACGGCTTGGGCTCGCCATCGCGCGCGCTGGCGTTCCACTTGGTCCCGCGCTGGGCGGTCATGCTGGCCGAGGCCGCCAGCAGTTGCACCAGACCGAGCACCATGGCCCAGCCCAGCATCTGCAGTTCGATCGTCAGTTCCACGTTGGTCTCCCGATGAGCCGCAGCATCACTTGACCGACGCGCGCAGGCTGTAACCGGCGAGCCGCCAGGTCTTGTCTTCGTCCAGACGGAACGACACCAACTCGCGCACCGGCTGCTGCGCCTTGGCAAAACGGGTCGGGAAGCTGACGTTGATGTACAGGCCTTCGGGCACCTGCGCGCCGGCGGCGTATTTGACCCGCGTCACCGAGCCCTGCCCGCGCCCGACCACCGGCCCCAGGCGCGCGCGCTCTGCGCCGATCTGGGTCACGAAGACATCGCGTTTGACCGCGGTCTTGGCGACGCTGGATGCGCCATCCCACAGCGAGGCCACCTGGTTGGCATCGACCATTTGCGCCACCCGCAATGCCGCCTGGGTCATCTCGGTATTCTGTTTGACCAGTTGCGCCTGCTGCGCCGGGCTGGCCGCGGGTGCCGGCTGGGGAGTTGCGGCCGGACGTGCAGCGGTCTGCGGCTGTTGTGCCAGGACCAGCGAGGGAGCCAACAGCAGCGCGGCAAGCAGACGAGGACGGAACATGGGGCAGATGACCTTGTGCGTAGCAAACGGATGGGAACCACCGCAGGGTTCGCGGCGGGTGCGGCAGTTTAAGACCTGCGCTGCATATTGAGGTGAGTGTGCAGCGACGCGCGAGCCGGGTGCCGGAAACGCACGCCTGTCACTCGAAAATCAGATGTCGCCGCCGGGCGGAACCGCCGCGACACCGCGCGGTCGCCATAGTCGCCAGCTGATCCACAGCGCGCGGACGACGGCCACGATCAAAGCCACCAGGCTCAGCCATACCGCCAGCGTCGCCGGCCACTGCACCTGCCTGGCCGCAGCGATCATCTGCAGCAGTTCGGCCACGCCAAATCCGGCCAGCACCAGCAGCGCCGATGGCAGATATGCCAGCGCTACGCCTTTCGTCTTTCCAAGCATGCCGCCCCCCGGCTCCGTGATATGCCGCGACCATAGGCAGCCGGCAGTGCGGTGGGTGTGAAGCTCAGCCCTCGCCCTGGGCCGGCTCCGACGCGGGCTCGGCAGCCGACTCTGCCGCCGGTGCCGCGGTTGGCGCTGCGGCGGACATTCCCGGCGCTGCCTCGGTCGCCGCCGCGGCCTGCGGCGCGGCGCTGGCCGGCAGCGCGGCGGCATCGGTTTCGGCCAGCGGGCTTTCTTCCGGGCAGGTCGCATCCGGGAAGCCGAAGCGCTGCTTCAAGGCCAGGCCGCAGGCGTTGACCGCCTCCAGATCGGCGCCCTCGCCCTTGCAGCGCTGATCGAAGGCGACCAGAAACGCGTCCTTGCGGCGCACAAAGGCATCGCCGCACTTGCGCATCTGGCGGATGCGCTCCAGGTCGTCCTGCACCGCGTTGGTGCCATCCAGCCCGTACTCGCGCAGCTCGTCCATCGTCAGCAGGCGCAGGCTGCGGTTGGGCACGGTCATCATCAGGTCGGCCACCGCCACGGCCACGCCGTTGCGCTCCAGATAATCCTTGACGTTGCCATAGACCTCGCGCAACTCGCGATTGAGTTCCGCGCGCGAGGTGGCCTTGGAACTGATCCGCATCATGCGGTGGATGCCGACCTTGCCGGCCACCAGCCGGTTGTCGCCTGCGGCCAGCACGAACACGCAGGCGCTGTGGCAGATCGAGCCTTCGCGCACCCAGATGGTCCAGTTGGATTCGCCGATGACATCGCCGGCGCGAATCGCCGCTTCCACCTGCCCGCCGCTGGAATCCAGATCCAGGATGCGATGCGGCAACTGCAGCTGCTCGGCCACTGCGGCCAGCCGCCACACCAATGCGGCGAAGCCGGCGTTGATCTTGCCGGCATAGCGCACCCGCAGCAGGCCGGTGTCCCGGCACGGCGCCAGCGCCGCCTCCACGCTGGCCCGGTCCAGCGCCGGCAGCAACGTGCCGTCGCCGGCTTCGCTGCTGTAATCGGTGGCGCAACTGATCCAGGCCTTGCCCGCGTCCAGCTCCGCCTGCGGCCAGCCGGCCTCGCCAGCCTGTGCACGCGGCCGCGGCGGCGGCGCCGGCTCGGGCGTATCCACCGACACCATATGGTCGCCATCGCCCTGCCCCGCGCCGCTCTGCTGCGTCGCGGCGGCATCGGCCGAGGTACCGGTGCGGTCGCAGGCCGCCAGCGCCAGCACGCATGAAAGGGACAGGCAGAGCAGTTTCAGCATGATGTCAGGCAACAGACCGCGACGGGGATCACCCTCAGTCTATGGCTGAATGGGCGAAGCGTTTGACCCTGCCATGAACGCACAGGCCCGGCGCAGCCCTGTCCGAAAACGGCCAGCCGACGCCGGGGCGAGCGCATAGACTGGCGCCATGCAGACCGCCACGCCCGACCGACTCCAATGCGACCGCGCCCGTCTGGCGCGCGACGCACGCTTCGACGGGCTGTTCTTCACCGCGGTGCGCAGCACCGGCATCTACTGCCGCCCGGTCTGTCCGGCGCCCCCGCCCAAGCCGGGCAACATCAGCTATTACCCCAGCGCGGCGGCAGCCAGTGCCGCCGGCTACCGCCCCTGCCTGCGCTGCCGCCCCGAGCTGTCGCCGCAGGCGCAGCAGCACCTGGGCGAGGAGAGCGTGCAGCGCGCACTGGCGATGATTGCCGACGGCGCCCTGCTGGAGCAGCCGGTGCAGACCCTGGCCGACGCGGTGGGCCTGAGCGCGCGCCAGTTGCAGCGGCAGTTCGTACAGCAGCTCGGTGCCACCCCGATCCAGGTGCACGGCACGCGCCGGCTGCTGCTGGCCAAGCAGTTGCTGACCGAGACCGCATTGCCGGTCACCGAGGTCGCGCTGGCGGCCGGCTTCAACAGCCTGCGCCGCTTCAATGCCGCGTTCCTGGAAGGCTGCGGGATGCCGCCGTCGGCGCTGCGCAAGCAGCGTGCCGAGGTGCCCGGTGGCGAGTTGACCCTGCGCCTGGGCTATCGCCCGCCGCTGGATCTGCCGGCGATGCTGGCATTTCTGCAGCGCCGCGCGATTCCCGGCATCGAGCAGGTCGACGCCAGCGGCTACCGGCGCGTGATCGGCACACCGGGCAACGCGACGCTGATCGAGGTCAGCGCGGCACCGCAGCGTGCGGAGTTGTTGCTGCGCATCGGCGCGACCGACCCGCGGCAGATTCCGCAGATCGTGCGGCGGGTACGCCGGCTGTTCGACCTGGATGCGGATCTGCAGGCGGTGCACGCCACGCTGGCGGCCGAGCCGCTGCTGGCCGAGGCGATCGCGCGCCGTCCCGGCCTGCGCGTGCCGGGCGGCTGGGACGGCTTCGAAGTGGCCGTGCGCGCCGTGCTGGGCCAGCAGATCAGCGTGGCCGGCGCGGCGACGCTGGCGGCGCGGCTGGTCGATCGGCATGGCGGCCATCATGGGGAGATGCCGCCCGGCCTGGACCGCATCTTTCCGACCCCGGTACAGCTGGCCGAGGCGCCGCTGGAACAACTGGGGCTACCGCGGGCGCGCGCCGCCACGCTGCGTGCGCTGGCCTCGGCGTGCGCGCAAGGGCGGCTGCATTTCGGCGCCGGCCAGCGCCTGCCCGAGTTCGTCGCCGCCTGCACCGCGTTGCCCGGCATCGGGCCGTGGACCGCACACTACGTCGCCATGCGTGCGCTGTCGCATCCGGACGCGTTTCCGGCCGGCGACCTGATCCTGCAGCAGGTGCTCGGCACGCCCGGGCGCCTGAGCGCGCGTGCCACCGAGGCGCGCTCGCAGGCCTGGCGGCCGTGGCGCGCCTACGCCGTATTGCACCTGTGGCATCTCGCTGTCGATCGCAAGGACACCCGCTCATGAGCACGTTGTATTACGACACCTTCCCTTCGCCGATCGGCGCGCTCAGCGTGGCCGCCGATGCTGCCGGCGTGCACCACATCCTGTTTGCGCAGAACCGCTACGACGCGATCGGCCGCGCGCGTTGGCAGCACGACCCCGATGCGCCGCTGGTGCGCGAGGCACGGGAGCAATTGCTCGACTATCTGCACGGCGGGCGGCGCAGCTTCGATCTGCCATTGGCCCCGACCGGCACGCCGTTTCAGCTGCAGGTCTGGCATACGCTGGCGCAGATTCCGTTCGGGCAGACCTGGAGTTATGCGCAACTCGCGCATGCGGTGGGACGCCCGGCCGCCAGCCGCGCGGTTGGCGCTGCCAATGGACGCAATCCGTTGCCGATCGTGCTGCCCTGCCACCGTGTGATCGGCGCCAACGGCGCGCTGACCGGCTTCGGCGGTGGCCTGCCGACCAAGCAGGCCTTGTTGCAGTTGGAAGGCTGGTCGCCGCGCCAGAGCGCAGCTGCCGACGATCTGTTCGCCGCATCTTCCGCAGCCGGCGGGCGCTGACTTCGCGGCGTCATTGTGAGGCCGTAAACTGGGGCGATGATCGATCGACGTTTTCTGTTCGCCGCAACCGCGCTCGCGCTGCTCGCGGCCTGTACTTCTCGCCCCCCTTCGCACAGTACGCCAGCGCCCGCCCCTGCGGCGCCCGCGTCGGCAGACGCACCGCACAGCGATTTGCCGCACAGCGTGCTGCTGATCTCCATCGACGGGCTGCGCGCGGACATGCTCGATCGCGGCATCACACCGAATCTGTCGCAGCTGGCGCACGACGGCGTACGTGCGCGCTGGATGACGCCGTCGTACCCGTCGCTGACCTTCCCCAATCACTACACCCTGGTCACCGGCCTGCGCCCGGATCACCATGGCATCGTGCATAACAGCATGCGCGATGCGACGCTGGGCGGCTTCTGGCTGAGCAAGCAGGACGCGGTCGGCGATGCGCGCTGGTGGGGCGGCGAGCCGCTGTGGGTGGGTGCGGAAACGCACGGCCTGCATGCCGCGACCTGGTCCTGGCCCGGCAGCGAGGCGGCGATCGGTGGCGTGCGCCCCACGCGTTGGCGCCACTACGAAAAAGGCAGCGGTCTGGACGCGCGCGTGGACGAAGTGCGGGGCTGGCTGGCCGCGTCCGGCGCCGCCAGCAACCGCCTGGTCACGCTGTACTTCGAACACGTGGACGAAGCCGGCCACGACCACGGCCCGGAGTCGCGCGAATATGCCGACAACGTGCGTGCGGTGGATGGCGCGATCGGCCGGCTGCTGGCCGGCATGCAGCGCGACGGCACGCGCGCGCGCACCAATATCGTTGTGGTCTCCGACCACGGCATGGCCGAGGTGGCGCCCGGGCATGCGATCAGCGTGGACGACATGGCGCGGCCGGACATCGCCACTGCCGTGACCGACGGGCAGGTGATCGGCTTTTCGCCATTGCCGGGACAGCAGGCCCGCGCCGAAGCTGGCCTGCTCGGTGCGCATGCGCAGTACGACTGCTGGCGCAAGCCGGAGCTGCCGGCACGCTGGCACTACGGCACGCATCCGCGCATTCCGCCGATCGTGTGCCAGATGCACGAAGGCTGGGATGCACTGTTCCCGGACAAACTGGCCAAGCGCCCGCGCGATCAGATGCGCGGTTCGCACGGCTTCGATCCGGCGCTGCCCTCGATGCGTGCAGTGTTCCTGGCGCAGGGCCCGGACCTGGCGCAGGGCAAGACATTGCCGGGTTTCGACAATGTCGATGTGTATGCGCTGATGACCCGGCTGTTGGGCATTCCCGCCGCCCCCAACGATGGCAATCCCGCCACGTTGCTGCCGGCCTTGCGCGCGCCGCCGGCTGCCACACACTGAGTGACGCGTCGCGGCCGCGCTGCGTCGATGCGACAATCGCGCCATGCCTGCTCCTGCCCCCTCGCCGCGCCGGCTCCGGCTGCGGCCGTTGTTGTCCCGCGAAGGCTGGCGTCGTCGCGCCGCACTCTGGGGTGGCGCGATTGCAGTGGCGCTGGTGGCGATCGTGTTCGCCAAGGCCAGCGACGCCGCCTTCCAGTTGTTTCAGCGCATCACCGCGCATTCGATCTGGTGGGCGCTGCTGCTGACGCCGGGCATCTTCGCCCTGCTGGCCTGGCTCACCTCCGGCGCAATGCGGCCCACGCGTGGCAGCGGCATCCCGCAGGTCATCGCGGCACTGGAACATGACGACGCGGCATTCCGCCAGACCAATCTGTCGCTGCGCGTGTCGCTCGGCAAGCTCGCCCTGACCACCTTGTCGCTGCTCGGTGGCGCCTCGGTGGGACGCGAAGGCCCGACCGTGCATGTCGGCGCCAGCCTGATGCATGTGTTCGGGCGCTGGTTCGGGTTTCACGATCCGCGCGAGCTCTCGCATTTTCTGCTTGCCGGCGGCGCTGCCGGTATCGCCGCGGCGTTCAACACACCGCTGGCCGGGGTGGTGTTTGCGATCGAGGAATTGAGCGGGCGCTTCGAGCACCGCTTCTCCGGCACCTTGCTGACCGCGGTGATCGTCGGCGGCGTGGTGTCGCTGGGTCTGTTGGGTAACTACACCTACTTCGGCAAGCTGGCGGTGGCCTTGCCGCTGGGCCAGGCGTGGCTGGCGATCGCGCTATGCGGCAGCGTGGCTGGCCTGCTCGGCGGCATCTTCGCGCGCCTGGTGCTGGCCAGTGCCGGCGGCAAGCCGCGCTGGCTGGCGACGCTGCGCCGGCGCCATCCGGTGCTGCTGGCCGCGCTGTGCGGGGTGCTGCTGGTCGGCCTGGCACTGCTGTTCGGGCAAGGCGCGTTCGGCACCGGGTACGAGCAGGCGCGCAGCCTGGTGCAGGGCCAGGCGGTGGTCGGCCACGAATTCGGACTGGTGAAGCTGGTGGCCAATCTGGTCTCGTACCTGGCCGGCATTCCGGGCGGGCTGTTCTCGCCAGCGCTGGCGGTGGGCGCCGGCATCGGCCACAACCTGTCGGTGCTGATGCCGGGCTTGGACCCGCGTACCTTCGTGCTGCTGGGCATGTGCGCATACCTGACCGGCGTGACCCAGGCGCCGTTGACCTCGGCGGTGATCTCGCTGGAACTGACCGACACCCGCCAGATGCTGTTGCCGATCCTGGCCACCGTGCTGATCGCGCGCGCCATGTCTGCGCTGGTGTGCAAGACGCCGCTCTATCGTGGCCTGGCCGAACAGTTGCTGGCGCCGACGCCGACACACCCACCGACCACTGCGGCGACGCACTGACCACCCCACGCGGGAAAGCGGCGCAGGGCCGGTGGACCGCACGGTGCAGATGCCGGCCATGCCACCGCACACTCCGGATGGCGCTGTGACGCCCTGCGCCAACGGGACGCCAGCGGCGCGCGCGCCTTGCCGGTTAGACGCCAGCCGGTGGCGACCCGGCTGGTGGGGCAAGCACTGCATTACGCGTCTGCGCCGATGCCAGGCATAAAAAAACGCGGCGCAAGCGCCGCGTTCTGCTGTCGCGAAGCGGGCGAAGGATCAGCCGGCCTTGGCAACGGTCTTCTTGGCGACAGCCTTCTTGGCCGGGGCCTTGACCACGCCCTTCTTGGCGACCGGGGCAGCTGCACCCACGACAACCTTGCTCACCGCGTGCGAACGCGAATTGCCGTAGCTGGAATTGTAGCGCTTGCCCTTGGCGGTCTTGCGGTCACCCTTACCCATGTTCGTCGACTCCTGAATGTGAATGCTGAATACAAAATCCCCGTGCTGAACACGGGTCTGGCGAGGTTTACGCCGGCGGCGCCCTCGCGCAAGGCCGGCAAGCCTACCACGTAGGCCCCGGCCCGCGCAGCCCGGGCTAGTGTGCGCAGCTGGCGTCGTGGACGTGGGCGTGCCCGTGGTTCAGACGCAGATTGACCAGGTGGGCGATGCCGACCAGCGCACCACCGAGCGTCATCACCACCGCATGCGGCACCACCGCGTGGTGCAAGGGGTCGTAGAGCAAGCCGGCCCACAGCAGCAGCAAGCCCGGCAGCAACAGCGCCAGCGCATGCAGCGCCTTGTGGCGGCGATACCCCAATACCAGGCTAAACAAGCCCAGCAGCGTCACGAACACCACGATGGCCAATTCGACCCCATCGCCCAGCCAGAACGACAAGCCCAATGAGGGGGCCAGGGCCAGTACCAGCGGCAGCACCGCGCAATGCACGGCGCACAGCAGCGAACCGGTCGCACCGAAGCGGTCGAGCACATGGCGAAGAGACGGTAGAGGCATGACTTCCAGCAGGGGCTCGCGGCGACGTGGAATAATATAACATCTTCCTTGTTCCAGACCCGCACCGCTACATCGCACATGCAAGCGGGTCCTGCCGTCGGCACAGTCGCCAAACTGCGCCTTATCATTGATATGCAGTAACAAAACACAGAGTCCGGCCTGCCATGCATCCTCGCCCCGCTTTCTCGTTCCGTCGCTCCACGCTCTCGCTGGCGTTGACCAGCCTGCTGACTCCCGCCCTGGCCATGGCCGAGGACGCGCCGGCAGCTGCCGACCCGCAGACCCCGCCCAGCTCGGACACGCGCCACGACGCCACCGCCTCCAGTGGCCGCCATATCAAGGACCTGGACAAGGTCGTGGTCACCGCCAGCCCGCTGCGCGATGCGGCCGGGGAATTGAGCCGCCCGGTCGAGGTACTGGCCGGCGAGCGTCTGGACGAGGTGCGCAGCTCCAGCCTGGGCGAAACCGTGGCCAGCCTGCCCGGTGTGCAGAGTTCCAATTTCGGCCCCGGCGTCGGCCGGCCGATCATCCGCGGCCTGGACGGCCCGCGCGTGGCGGTGCTGCGCGATGGCCTGTCCAGCCAGGACGTGTCCACGGTCAGCCAGGACCACTCGCCGGCGATCGAGCCGTTCCTGGCCAACCAGATCGAAGTGCTCAAGGGCCCCTCCACGCTGCTGTACGGCTCCGGCGCCATCGGCGGCGTGGTCAACGTGGTCGACGGGCGCATTGCCGAAACCCCGGTAGATGGCTTCAGCGGCCGCGCCGAAGTGCGCTTGGACGGTGGCGACAAGGACGGCAACACCGACATGTTCCGCGTCGATGCCGGCAATGGCAGCGGCCTGTCGATCCACGCCGACGGCGTGTACCGCAACCAGAACGATTACGACACCCCGCAGGGGCGCCAGCTCAACAGCTGGATCGACTCCAAGGTCGGCTCGGTCGGCGCCTCGCTGTCCGGCGACTGGGGTTTCGTCGGCCTGTCGGCCTCGCGTTTCCGCGACAACTACGGCAACCCCGGCGAGCCGGGCGATCCGACGATCGGCGAGCGTGGGGTGTCGTTGAAGCTGCAGCAGGACCGCTACGACCTCAAGGGCGGGCTGACCGATCCCTGGGGCGAAGGCAGCGCGCTGCGCTACAGCTTCGGCCACACCGATTACGCGCACACCGAATTCGAAGGCGAAGAAGTCGGCACCGTGTTCACCAAGCGCGCCAACGAAGGCCGCGTGGAAGCCTCCTTCACCTTTGGCGGCGGCTGGCAGACCGCGTTCGGCCTGCAGGGCAGCGACACCACCTTCCAGGCGATCGGCGAGGAATCCTTCGTGCCCAAGACCGACACCCGCTCGCTCGGCGTGTTCGGCGTTGCGCGCAACAGCTGGGAGCGCGTCACCGCCGAAGTCGGCGCGCGCGTGGACAAGGTCAAGTACCGCACCGACATCGGCGTGGACCGCGACTTCACCCCGACCAGCTTCTCGGCCAGCGGCGGTTTCCGCTTCAACGAGCAGTGGCGCCTGACCGCCAACCTCGACCATGCCGAACGCGCGCCGGCCGAGGAAGAGCTGTTTGCCGACGGCCCGCATATCGCCACCCTCGCCTACGAGATCGGCGATGCGGATCTGAAGACCGAAAAGGCCAACCAGGCCGAGCTGGGGTTGAACTTCCAGAACGCATGGGTGGATGCCAAGATCGCCGCCTACTACAACCGCTACAACGACTTCGTCTACATCGTCGATACCGGCGGCCAATGGTTCAACGAAGAAGACAACGACTTCCTGCCGATCCGCCAGTGGACGCAGAACGATGCGGTCTTCCACGGCTTCGAGGGCGAGGCCACCTTCCATCTGGCCGACAACGACACCGGCGCGTGGGACCTGCGCGTGTTCGGCGACACCGTGCGTGCGCGTCTGAAGGATGGCGGCAACCTGCCGCGTATCGCACCGGGCCGGGTCGGCGCGCAGATGCGCTGGAACGCCGATGCATGGCGCGCCTCGCTCGGCGCCACCCGCACCATGAAGCAGGACAAGGTGGCGGTGAACGAGACCCCAACCGACGGCTATACATTCGTCGATGCGCATCTGGCCTACCACGTGGACCGCGGCAGCAACGCGTGGGAAGTGTTCCTGGACGGCAACAACCTGACCAACCAGGACGCACGCGTGCACACCTCCTTCCTCAAGGACGATGTGATGCTTCCCGGGCGCAGCGCCTCGTTCGGCGTGCGCCTGTTCTTCTGACGGTAGCTCTCTCCCGCCGTCATAAGCGAGGCCGCCTTCGGGCGGCCTCGTCATGTCCGGCATCGGGACCACCGGTCTCGGTGCGCTGCAATGCCGCACGTACCGGCATGGAGATGGCAGTTCTGCGCCGCACTGATCAACCTGCCGATCCGCGAAACGGCGCCAGGACGCGCAGCAGCGTAAAGCGGACGCAAGCGCGTGCCCGCCTGGCATAAGGTAAAGCACCGTGCGTGGTGTCTCGCATGACATGCGTAAAGGCCATCGTGCTGCCGCGATGGATCGCATCGCCTGCGCTGTGGCGCGCATTGAAACAGCGCCACACGCAGCCCGATGTCGACGCAGCTGCCATGCGCACATGCCGCTAGCGCCGTGCTGCAGTGAACGATGGCGAGCCCGTTGACTGCAGCTTGCCGCGGCGCACAACAGCTTTTGCCGGCAACTCCGTTAGAACAACACCGCGACGTGTGTCGCCGCGTTGCGTAACCGGCCTCTATCACGTGCTGCCGGCCACCCTTTGACGACGCATGCACGATGCGCGCATTGCCGCCAGCTGCGACGCCATCTCAGGAGAGCTTTCATGACCTCATCGATGCCCCGCTATGCACTGTCCCTTGCCATCGGCACATTGCTTGCGCCCGTTGCGCATGCGCAATCCTCAACCGCGGAGCCTCGCAGCGAGGCCACCACGTTGGATGCAGTGATCGTCAGCGGCACCGCGCGCTTCAAGGGCCTGGCCAAGCGCGATGCCAGCTTCTCGATCACCACTGCCAGCCCGGAGCAGATCCAGCAGGCCGTGCCGCAGAGCACTGCAGACCTGCTGAAGATCGTGCCCGGCGTATGGGCCGAGCCCAGCGGCGGCGGCACCGGTGCCAATATCTTCGTGCGCGGCATGCCGTCCGAAGGCGATGCGCCATTCGTGACCATGCAACTGGATGGCTCGCCGCTGTTTCCGCCGCCGACCCTGTCGTTCCTGGAGAATTCCACGCTGCTGCGCGTCGACGACACGGTCGAGCGCATGGAGGTGTTGCGCGGCGGCTCCAGCCCGATCTTCTCCAACGGCCAGCCGGGCCTGACGGTCAATTTCATCCAGAAAAAAGGCCAGGACGAGCCCGAAGGCAGCGTGCGCCTGACCGGCGGCAACAACGCCCTGCGCCGCATCGATGTGTTCAACAGCGGGCCGATGGGCAATGGCTGGTACTACAGCGTGGGCGGTTTCTTTCGCCAAACCGATGGCGTCCGCGACCCGCAGTTCTCCGCCGACAAGGGTGGCCAGTTCAGCGCCACCTTGAGCAAGCGTTGGGACAGTGGCGAGCTGTCGTTCTACGCGCGGCATACCGACGACAACAATGCCTTCTACACCGCCATTCCGCTGCTGTCGCGCAACAACGGCAACGATCTGTCCAGTTTTCCCGGATTGAATGCGCAGACCGGCACCCTGCTCGGCCGCGACTTCCGCAATGTCGACCTGCTGGTCGGGCCGGATGGACAGACCATCCGCCGCGATCTGGCTGACGGACGCGGCGTCAACATCGATGTGTTCGGCGGCGAACTGAACTGGGAGACCGGCGACTGGACCATTGCCGACCGCTTCAACGTGATGAGCGGCAGCGCGCCGACCTATGCGTTGTTCACCGGCGATGCGCCGCAGCGCCTGGGCGATTTCATCGCCAGCTACGGCAGCAGCGGCACCGCGACGTACACCAATGGCGGCGGCATGGTCGATCCGAATCAGCAGGTGCTGGAAGCCGGCTGGTGGTCGGTGGACAAGCGCCTGAATTCGCTCACCAACGACCTGCGCCTGAGCCGCGAACTGTTTGCCGGCAATACGCTCACAGTGGGTGCGTACTACGCCAGGTATTCCTCGGCCGACACCTGGTACCTGGGCAACACCATGCTGCTCACCGCGCAGAACAACGCGCGCCGTATCGATCTGGCGCTGGACAACGGGCAGCAGGCCACGCGCCAGGGCTTCACCAGCACCGCGTTCTTCAACCTGCGCGCCAACTACGATGGCGAGAACATCGCCGCCTTCGTCGCCGACGAATGGGAGCTCAACGCGCGGCTGCGCCTGGACCTGGGCGCCCGCTACGAACGCCAGAGCGTCACCGGCGATGTGCACGACACCGCCACGGTCGATCTGGACGGCAACCCGGCCACGCTGTACGACAACGCCACCTCGCTGGCGCTGGCCAGCACGCGCCGCATCGACCAGGACGATGAGGCGTTCTCCTGGACGGCGGGCCTGAACTTCACGCTCGATGCGCACAACAGCCTGTTCGCACGCGTCAACTCGGGGGTGAAGTTCCCAGGCTTCGACAATCTGCGCGATGGTCAGAATCGCGTGCAGGAAGTGGATCAGTACGAACTCGGGCTCAAGTCCGGTGCCGGCAGCTACGACCTGTACCTGACCGCGTTCTACAACACCTTCAAGAACTCGCCGTTCCAGGCGTTTTTGGCCAATGGCGAGAACTTCACCACCGTGGGCGACGCGCGTGCGCGCGGGCTGGAAGTGGAAGGCGCAATTCGCCCGTTCGGCGGCTTCGAGCTGGCCGGCACCGGGGTGTGGCTGGATGCGAAGTACCGCAACTACCGCGAGTTCACCGGCAACCAGGTGATGCGCCAGCCCAAGCGCCAGTTCCGCATCACGCCCAGTTATTACTGGATGCTGCCGTTCGGCGACCTGAAGGTGTTTGCCACCTATTCCTACATCGGCGATCGCTTTGCGGACCTGGCCAACAGCCAGCTGCTGCCGTCCTACGACATGCTCGACATTGGCGCCAATCTGCATGTGGGCGAACACTGGGAAGTGACCGCCAGCGGCAGCAACGTCACCGACACGCTGGGCCTGACCGAAGGCAATGTGCGCGTGCCGGGTGCTGCGACCGGCGGCGTGTTCATGGGCCGGCCGATCGCCGGACGGCAGTATCAGATGTCGGTGGCGTATCGCTGGTAAGCAAGCCAAGGCGTCGTTCCGCGCGGCAGTCCAGGGCCGTCGCGCGGTCTACGTGTGGGCGCACTGCCACGTCCTCGAACGCGCAACGTGGAAACACAGACACACTGCATGCCTGCCTCTGGCAGCCGGTCAGCCGTTACCCCGTCGCAGCCATTCGACTGCTGTGCTTTCTCATCGCCAGCATCGGCCGCGCAACCGCGCACAGCGGGGCCGATCGACGACCTGTCGCATCCGCCGTTCAACCCGGGTGCGCTCTTTCGGCTCTTTCGAGGCATAAGGGTGCCCTATCCCGAGGTAATTCCGCGCGCGGCACGGCCGTTGTGATGCGGCCCTTGTGATGCCGCTCTCGTGATGCCGCACTACACCGGCAGCGGGCTGCGTTCGGCAAAGTGCCCGCGCCAGTACGGGTAATACGGATACGGCGGCTCCACCGCGCTCACCGCATCCAGGCGCGCACGTTGCTCGTCCGTCAGCGACCACCCCACCGCGCCCAGGTTCTGGCGCAGCTGCGCTTCGTCGCGTGCGCCGATCAGCACCGTGCTCACGGTGGGCCGTTGCAGCAGCCAGTTGATGGCGATCTGCGGCACGCTGCGGCCGGTCTCTTCGGCAATCGCGTCGAGCACATCGACGATGTCGAACAGGCGCTCGTCGCTGATCGCCGGCCCGGCGGCAGCGGTGGCGTGCAGGCGACTGTGTTCGGGCAACGCCTGGCCGCGGCGCAGCTTGCCGGTCAGACGCCCCCAGCCCAGCGGACTCCACACCACCGCGCCCACGCCCTGGTCGATGCCCAACGGCATCAGCTCCCATTCGTAATCGCGCCCGGCCAGCGAGTAGTAGGTCTGGTTGGCGACAAAGCGGCTCCAGCCCTGCGCGTCGGCCACCGCCAACGACTTCATCAGCTGCCAACCGGCGTAGTTGGACGCGCCCAGGTAGCGCACCTTGCCGGCGCGGACCAGCGCATCGAGCGTGGTCAGGGTTTCTTCCACCGGGGTCATCGCGTCGAAGGCATGCAGCTGCAGCAGATCGATATAGTCGGTACGCAAGCGTCGCAACGAGGCATCCACCGCACGCAACAGGCGGAAGCGCGAGGCGCCGGCGTCGTTGGGACCATCGCCCAGACGCAGACCGGTCTTGGTCGAGAGGATCACCTGATCGCGGCGGCCCTGCAGCGCCTGGCCGAGAATCTCTTCAGAGGCGCCGTCCGAATACACATCGGCGGTGTCGAACAGGTTCAGGCCCGCCTCCAGGCACAGATCGATCATGCGCCGCGCCTGCGCCACATCGGTATCGCCCCATGCGGAAAACAGCGGCCCCTTGCCGCCAAAGGTGCCGGCCCCCAGACCCAGCACCGGCACCTTGAAACCGGAACGGCCGAGAAAACGTGTGTCCATCGCAATGCTCCTTGAAACCGAAAGAAAATCCGCGCGCCGTGCCGGCCGATCCGGCAACGCGCGACACCGGGCGCGACGATCCGCTCGCCGACCACCTGCGCGATCGCGCAGGTAGCCGGCTGCGCGGCCACTGCGCTCATGCCTAAGAACGAATCAACCGGCCTGCGCGCACACGCCCGGTGCGGCGGCACGCCGGCGTTGCAGCTGCACGCTCCACAACGCAATCCCCAGGCCGAGCGCGCTCAACAGCGTGGCGACCCACGGGGTGGCGACCAGCCCGGCGCGCGTGGCGATCACCACACCGCCCAGCCAGGCGCCCAGCGCATTGCCCAGATTGAACGCGGCGATATTGAGACTGGAGGCCAGGTTCTGGCCGGCACCGCGTGCATGCTCGAGCACGCGCAACTGCAGCGGCGCCACGGTGGCGAAGGCGGCCACGCCCAGCAGCCCGACGAACACCACCATCGCGGTCTTGATGTGCAGCACCAGGCCCATCGCGGCGAGCACCAGCACCAACGCCGCCAGGCTGCCCAGCAAGGCGGCGGTGGGGCGCCGGTCGGCCAGACGCCCGCCCAGCAGATTGCCCGCGATCATGCCGACGCCGAAGACCAGCAACACCGGCGACACCGCCGTCTGCGCGAAACCGCTCACGTCCACCAGCAACGGCTGGATATAGGTGAACACCGCGAACACACCGGCATAGCCCACCACCGTGATTGCCAGCGCCAGCAGCACCTGCCCGCGCCCCAGCACCGCCACTTCCTGGCGCCACGACACCGGCGCGGCCGCGCCTGCGTTCGCCGGCACCCACAACGCCACTGCGGCCGTGGCCAGCACGCCGACGATCGCAACCGCCCAGAACGTCGCCCGCCAGCCCAGCTGCAGGCCCAGCCAGGCGCCGGCCGGCACGCCCAGTAGCGTGGCCACGGTCAGCCCGGCAAACATCAGCGAGATCGCCGACGCACGGCGCTCGGCCGGGACCAGCGAGGTCGCCACCACCGCGCCCACGCCGAAGAAGGTGCCGTGCGCCAGCGAGGTCAGCACGCGCGCAACCATCAGGCCGGTGTAATCCGGCGCCAGCGCGCAGGCCACGTTGCCCAGGGTGAAGATCGCCATCAGCCCGACCAGCACCGCCTTGCGCGGCAGCCGTGCACTGGCCAGCGTCAGCACCGGTGCCCCGACGAACACGCCCAGTGCATAGCCGCTGATCAGCAGGCCGGCGGCGCTGAGCGACACGCCCAGGTCGGTGGCCACCTGCTGCAGCAGGCCCATGATCACGAACTCGGTGGTGCCGATGCCGAAGGCACCGATGGTCAGCGCCAGCAGCGCTGGGGGAAAACGCGAACAACGCGCGGAAGCGGACGTGGACATGGACATGGACCAGGGAAGACAACCCACAGCCTGCGCTCCGGCGTACCAAGCAAAAACCCCTGCTATCCTGATTCACTATCAACCAATCGTTGAGAATCGTAATGGACCGCCTCGGCGATATCGCCCTGTTCCTGCGCGTGCTCGATTCCGGCTCGATCACCGCCGGTGCGCGCAGCCTGGACCTGTCGGTAGCGGTCGCCAGCCAGCGCCTGAAGCGGCTGGAACGCGACCTGGGCGTGCGCCTGCTGCACCGGACCACGCGCCGGCTGCACCCGACCCCCGAAGGCCAGCGCCTGGCCGAGCGCGGCCGCGTGCTGGTGCAGGATCTGGGTGCGCTGGCCGACGATCTGCGCGAAAGCGCACACGCGGTCGGCGGCATCCTGCGCATGACCATGTCGGCCTCGTTCGGGCGGCAGTACGTGTCGCCGCTGCTCCCGGAATTCCAGGCCCGCCATCCGCGCGTGCACATCAGTGCGCACCTGAGCGACGACCTGGTGGACCTGGTCAAGCAAGGCTTCGACCTGGCGATCCGCATCGGCCCGCTGGACGACTCCGGGCTGGTGGCGCGGCGCATCGCCGACAACCGCCGCACCCTCGCCGCCTCGCCCGATTACCTGCAGCGCCATGGCACCCCGCGCACGCCGGACGACCTGGCCGGGCATGCCGGGGTGCTGCTGATGGGCCGCGACGGCCGCCAGGACGTGTGGCCGTTGCAAACGCCGGAGGGCGGCCTGGTACGCGTCCGCATGCAAAGCCGCTTCGAGAGCAATTTCGGTGAGTTGATCCGCGATGCAGCCGTCGCCGGCCAAGGCATCGCGTTGCATTCGTACTGGCATATCGCCGAGGAACTGCGCAACGGCCGATTGGTCGAAGTGCTCCCCGATTACCCGCCGCCAACCTCGCAGATCAACGCGGTGATGCCGGCGCGCCAGCTGCAGCCGCCGCGTGTGCGTGCATTCGTGGATTTTCTGCAGGAACGCCTGGGCGAAGTGCCGCCGTGGGAGCTTGGCGGTTGAACGCGAGCGCGCTGGTCGCTTCGGCCGATCCTTGCTGGACGCAGCCCGATGCGTGGCTGCTAATCAACATCTTGGTTGGTTGGTGGCTGGATGGCACGTTGCAAGACGGAGAGCCGATATGGGTTTGCGGATAGATCAGCTGTAAGGCAGCGATCTGCAGCTTGGCGGCAGGGCCCCTGCCCGCCCACCATCGCAGGACACGCCGCAAGTACGTCCGTGTAGGCTCTTACGCGGCATCCATGCCGCGTAAGGTCCCGCGACGGTGAGCGGGCAAGGACCTGTCGGGATGGTCGGTGTGCACAATTACGAACATTGCCTGCTGCGCGTTGTTTGATGCCGATGCGCCAGCTCAACACCCGATGCATCTCGAGCGACAACCAGTCGGGATGGTCGGTGCGCATAGCTACGAGCAGTGCGTCATGTGCATTTGGATAGCGATGTACCTGCGCGGCCCAACAGTCAACGACCAATGCACGTCGCGCGACAGGCAGCTCTTATGCGAGCGCCGACCATCTTTCTGGTGCGGTGTCCTCGCCGCTTGCGGGACCCTTGGCGGCATGGATGCCGCCAAGGAGTCTCCACGGATGGATTCACGGCGTGTCCCGAAAGTGGTGAGGGCACCGCACACTCGGCTCACCAACCAATAAAGCGCGTGCGGCCGGCATGTTGGCACCGTCGCTCTAGCGTCAAGGATGTTGTTAGCGCCCTCGTTTTTATCGTCCCGCACGCAGCAAGCGCCGGTGCAATCCACGCCGCTGCGCTTCGCTGAGCAGATGTCCATGCGTGTTCAACAATGCCAGGATCTGCTGATGCGCTTGCGCCGTGCGGCGCGCAAGTTCGGCCGTAGCGGCGGTCTCGAGCGCCTTCCAGTCGGCCGGGCTTGCCGGTGCGGCGATGGTCGAACGTTTTGCGGGCATGGGACTGGGCGGTCACGGAAACAGACACCCATGATACGGCGCATATGTGAGCGCCAGATCGTGGCTGGCCTGCCGTTTTGAGGCACCGGGCGCGTGGGCCTGACCGTCTGTGCCGGCGCCAATCGGCGCTACCCCTACCCGCTGCTGTGGCAGGCATGCCAACTCCATGACAGTGGGTCTTGTAGGATCGACGGCATCGCGGCCACGCCGCCTGGTGCCATTGCCGAGTCCTGCATGTCCGCCTTGACCGAGATGACCGACATCCTGCTGCGCCATGCTCCTGGCGACGGCATGCACGCCACCCGGATTGCCGGGTTGCAGATCATGCGCAGCGCCTCGCCCACCGTGTCGGTGCCCACGGTCTATACGCCGATGCTGTGCCTGGTGGCGCAAGGCCGCAAGCAGGCGATGCTGGGCGCGGCGGCGTACATCTATCACCCGCAGATGTATCTGGTGGCCTCGGTGGATCTACCGATCGTCGGTTCGGTGATCGAGGCCAGCGCCGCGCAGCCGTATCTGTGTTTCTGCCTGGATCTGGACACCGCCGTGCTGAGCGATCTGGCCGTCAGCCACCCGGAGCTGGTCGAGCCGCAACGCGATGCGGCGCAGGCGGGCTTGTTGCTCAACCACAGCACGCCGCCATTGCAGGACGCTGCAGTGCGGCTGGCGCGTCTGCTCGACCAACCGCAGGAGATCGCCGCACTGGCGCCGCTGGTCCTGCGCGAAGTGCTCTATCGCCTGATGGCCGATCCGGCCAATGCGGTGGTGCGCCAGATGGCCATCGCCGACAGCCGGCTCAACCAGATTTCCAAAGCCATTGTCTGGCTGCGCGAGCATTACGCACAGCGCTTCCGCATCGAGCAGATTGCCGATCTGTCGGCAATGAGCCGCTCCACCTTTCATGCGCATTTCAAGGCAGTCACCTCGATGACGCCGCTGGAATATCGCTCGCATCTGCGCGTGCACGAAGCGCGCCGGCTGATGCTGGCCGAAGCGCTGAATGCCGCCGATGCCGGCTTCCGCGTCGGCTACGAGAGCGCCTCGCAATTCAGTCGCGACTACGCACGCATTCTCGGCGCGCCGCCCGCACGTGACGCCCAACGGTTGCGTGCCGGGGCACAGGCTGCGACACAAGCGGCGTAAGCTCATTCGTGCGCAGTTACGCAGCGGAGCCTAGTCACGCGCGCCCGCACTAAGCGGCATGCATCACCAACGATGACGCGGCAGACCGCACCACGTCATCGTTGAGCGCCGTTTCACTCGGCCGCGTACTGCGCCTCGCTGACCTGCTCCAGCCAGGTCACCGGCGAGCCGTCCTGCGCTTCGGCGATGGCGATATGCGACATCGCCACGGTGGCGTTGGCGCCGTGCCAGTGCTTGACGCCCGGCGGAATCCACACGATGTCGCCCGGGCGGATCTGCTGCGCCGGCTTGCCCCATTCCTGCACGCGCCCGGCACCGGCGGTGACCATCAGCGTCTGCCCCAGTGGGTGGGTATGCCAGGCGGTGCGCGCGCCAGGTTCGAAAGTCACCGTGGCGCCGCCCACCCGCGCCGGCGCATCGGCCTGGAAGGGCGCATCGATGCGCACCTTGCCGGTGAAATAGTCGGCCGGGCCGGCCGCAGATGCGGCGCCACCGGCCTTGCTCACCCTGATCGCCTGTTGCTCTTCACCACCGGGCGTGGCGGCAGCCATCATCGACAGCGACATCGCAGTTGCGAACAGATTCATGGCAGTGCTCCTCGATCCAAGTGCCTGCACTGTAGCGCGCATGCGCGCCGGCACTACCCGGGCAACCGCGCATGCACCTAGAAACACAGCGCATCAATGCGGCAATGACACCTCGGATTTGAAGCCATCACGCAGCATCGCGCATGATGCAGCGGCATGAATGGCATGCGCTGGAGTCGGCCGTCGCAAGCAATGGCGCGGGAAAATCTCAACGATCTGCAGGTCTTCGTCACCGTGGCGCGCGAGGGCAGCTTCACCCGTGCCGCCGCGCAGCTGGGCGTCTCGCAATCGGCGCTGAGCCATACCGTGCGCGCACTGGAAACACGCCTGGGCGTCCGTCTGTTGACCCGCACCACGCGCAGCGTGTCGATGACCGAAGCCGGCGCACGCCTGTTCGACACCGTGGCACCGCGCCTGGAAGAGATCGACGACGAGCTGTCCGCGCTCACCGACTTCCGCGACAAGCCGGCCGGCACCATCCGTATCACCACCGCCGGCCACGCTGCCGATGCCTACATCTGGCCGGCGTTGTCGAACGTGCTGCCCGACTATCCCGACCTCAAGATCGAGGTCACCGTCGATTACGGGCTGGCCGACATCGTTGCCGAGCGCTACGACATCGGCATCCGGCTGGGCGACCAGGTCGCCAAGGACATGGTCGCGGTGCCGATCAGTCCGATGCAGCGCATGGCGGTGGTGGCGGTGCCGGGCTACTTCGTGCACCACACCATCCCCGCCGCGCCGGCCGAGCTGGCCCGGCACAACTGCATCGGCTTGCGCCTGCCCACCCATGGCGGCCTGCTGCCCTGGGATTTCGAAAAGGACGGCCGCGAGGTCAAGGTGCGCGTGGACGGGCAATGGACCTTCAACGGCAGCAGCGCCATCCTGCGTGCCGCGTTGGCCGGCGGCGGACTCGCGTTCTTGCCGGAAACCATGGTGCTGGAGCACATCGCCGCCGGCCGGCTACGCCGCGTGCTGGAGGACTGGTGCGAGCCGTTCGACGGCTATTACGCCTACTACCCCAGCCGCCGCCAATCCTCGCGCGCACTCAAGGTAGTGATCGACGCATTGCGGCACGACCTGGCGCACTGACGCGCCCCTGTAGGAGCGTGCCTGCGCGCGACGACGCGTTACCGATAACGCCCATCGCGCGCGAGCGCGCTCCTACGAAAGCGTCGGTTTGCGGCGGGTTTGAAGGGGTGATCAACGCATTGCGACACGATCCGGTGCGGTGACACGCCCGTGTAGGAGCGTGCCAGCGCGACGAGGCGTTTTCGATAACGCCCATCGCGCGCGAGCACGCTCCTACGACAGCGTCGGTTGGGCGGGTTGATCGCTGGGTTATTTACCGACCAGCTTCTGTCGCTCCGGGCTGTAACGCTCGCCGACGATCGCCACCGCATCCAGCGCCTGCTGGATGCGCGCAAGATCCTCGCTGTTCAAGGTCAAGGCAGCGGCGCCCAGGTTTTCTTCCAGGCGATGCAGCTTGGTGGTGCCGGGAATCGGCACGATCCACGGCTGGCGCGACAGCAACCACGCCAGCGCGACCTGCGCCGGGGTGGCGCCCTTGTCGGCAGCGATGGCCTGGATGCGTTGGACCAGCACCTGGTTGGCCTGACGCGCCTCGGCAGCGAAGCGCGGCACCTGATTACGGAAATCGTCGGCAGAAAATTGCGTGTCGGCCTGGATGGCGCCGGTCAAAAAGCCCTTGCCGAGCGGGCTGAACGGCACGAAGCCGATCCCGAGCTTTTCCAGCGTTGGCAAGACGCTGGTTTCCGGCTCGCGCCACCACAGCGAGTATTCGCTCTGCACCGCAGTCACCGGCTGCACCGCGTGCGCGCGCCGGATGGTGTCGGCACCGGCTTCGGACAGGCCGAAGTGCGTGACCTTGCCTTCGGCGATCAAGTCCTTGACCGTGCCGGCCACCTCTTCGATCGGCACCGCCGGGTCCACGCGATGTTGATAGAACAAGTCGATGCGGTCGGTCTTCAGGCGCGTCAGGCTGGCCTCGGCCACCGCACGGATCCGCTCGGGACGACTGTCGAGCCCGGCGTCGGCATGTCCGTCCTTGAAGCCGAACTTGGTCGCAATCACCAGTTGGTCGCGGTGCGCCGCCAGTGCTTCGCCCAGCAATGCCTCGTTGGCGAACGGCCCGTAGGCCTCGGCCGTATCGAAGAAGGTGACGCCGCGCTCCACTGCCGCATGCAGCAAGCCAACGGCCTCCTTGCGCGCGGTCGCCGGCCCGTAGCCATAGCTCAGGCCCATGCAGCCCAAGCCCAGCGCGGACACCTGCAGTCCGCTGTTTCCCAACTGTCGTGTTTGCATCGTGTGCTCCCGCGGCAACGGCCGCATCGAATGAGTCGGCCGCAGGCGGCAATACCGCTGCAGCACCGATGCATCACGATAGCCGCGTGCCGCAGGCAGATTGCACAGCAGGCGGTGCTAACGCTTATGAGCGCCCCTCATCAACGCGCGCGGTGCCGGCAACGCGCCACCGACCACCCATCCATCGTGCTGCCCTGCCGCCGCCGCTAGAACCCGTGCGGTACTTCGCGCCTGCCTGTCGTCACCGCCGACGGTTGCGGCCGATACGCGCGCAGGAACAGCGCCACCGCACTGGCGACAGACGCGTGCTGCGCGGCGGCCGGTGGCTGCGACCTGTCGCCACGCATCGCCGCATTGGCCGGCATCCCGGTCATCAATCCGAAGAAATGCACCGAGGCATCCGGCAGACTGTCGATGACCAGGCTGCCCTGCTCCACTTCGCGCGCCAACACCGCACGCATCGTGGTGTCGTAGCGTTCGAAGCCCAGCGTCCACATCTCCTCGCGCACCTGGCTGGGCAGCGCCGGCGGCCGCACCAGGCCATAGGCAGCATCGCCCAGTGCGTTGCTGGCCGCCATACGCACGACCGCCTCGGCGATGGCGAGCAGACGCACAGGCAACGGCCCGCGCATGTTCAACAATGTCTCCCATGGATTGGGCGACTGGTGCGCCAGCGCCTCCAGAGTGGTACGCAACAGCACCTCCTTGGAAGCGAAGTGCACATACACCGTGGCCTTGGACACCATTGCGCGCTCGGCGATGCTGTCCATGCTGGTCCTGTCGAAGCCCTGGCGCGGAAACAGCTCGGCTGCCGCGCGCAGGATTGCGCCACGCTTGTCGTGCGGTGCGCGCCTGGGCGTTGCGGCCTCGGCAGCGGCGTCATCCACGTGGCTGCCCCGTCGCGGTCGTGGCCACCGCCGGGTCGGCCGATTGCAGCCAACCGCCGCCCATCGCCTTGTAGAACGTCGCCAGATTGGTGAAGCGCGACAGCTGCGTGGTGATCAAGGTCTGCTGCGCGCCGTACAGCGCGCGCTGCGCATCCAGCGCCTGCAGGTAGCTGTCCACGCCGCGTTCGAAGCGCGCCTGCGACAGCCGGTAACTGTCGGCAGTGGCATCGACCAGGGCCTGTTGCGCCTGCAACTGCCGGCCCAGGGTCTCGCGTTGGGCGAGCGCATCGGAAACCTCGCGGAACGCGCTCTGGATCGCCTTTTCGTATTGCGCCACCTGGATATCGCGGTTGGCCTTGGCCATGTCCAGGTTGGCGCGGTTACGCCCGGCGTTGAAGATCGGCAACGTCAGCGTGGGCACGAAGCTCCAGGCGCGGGTGCCGGAATCGAACAGGTTGGACAAGCTGCTGCTGGACGAGCCGGTCGATGCGGTCAGGCTGATGCTCGGGAAGAACGCCGCACGCGCCGCGCCGATGTTGGCATTGGCCGCACGCAGGTTGCGCTCGGCCTCCAGGATGTCCGGGCGGCGCTGCAGCAACTGCGACGGCAACCCGGCCGGCACGCTGGCCAGCACGTTGCCGTCCACGCTGGCGCCATCGGGCAAGGCCTGCGGCAACAACGCCGCCGGCACCTGCGTGCCGACCAGCAGCACCAGGGCATTGCGGTCCTGCGCCACCTGCGCGGTGTAGCGCTCCACATCCACGCGCGCGGTTTCCACCGTGGTCTGCGCCTGGCGCAGGCTGAGCTGCGAAGCCACACCCAGCTCGAAGCTGCGTTGCTGCAGGCGATAACTGTCGCTCTGGCTGCTCAAGGTGGACTGCGCCAGTTGCAGCAACTGCTGATCGGCCGCCAGCGTCAGATAGGCGGTGGCCACCTCGGCCACCAGGCTGATGTGGGCGCTGCGGCGTGCCTCGGCGGTGGACAGGAACTGTTGCAGCGCCTGTTCCTTGAGGCTGCGCACACGTCCGAACAGATCCAGCTCGTAGGCGCTGATGCCGATGTTGGCGCTGTAGGTGCGGAACACCTGCGGCTGGCCCGGAATGGCCAGCTCCGACGGCGTGCGTGCGTTGTTGGCGGTGCCGGTGGCCTGGACGGCAGGCAGCAGCGCAGCACGCTCCACCCGGTACTGCGCACGCGCCACTTCGATATTGAGCGCGGCCACGCGCAGGTCGCGGTTGTTCTCCAGTGCCAGGGCGATCACCTGCTGTAGCGCGGGATCGGTGAACACCTGCCGCCAGCCGATGTTGGCGATATCGATCGCCTGCTCGGGGCTCGCCGTATCGGTCGTAGTGGATGCCGTCGCGAGCTCGGTGCCGGCAAAGCGCTCGGGCACCGGTGCGTCGGGCCGTGCATAGCGCGACATCAGCGTGCACCCGGACAGCACGCTGGCCACCGCGATCGCGGTCAATGTCATGCGGATCGGTGTCATCTCAGTGTCCTGCCGGTTGCGGTGCGGGCGGAGTGGGCTGTGCGCGGCGCTTGAACAAGCCGCTGACCAGCACGAAGAACAACGGCACGAAGAAGATCGCCAGGATCGTGCCGGACAACATGCCGCCGATCACGGCGGTGCCCAAGGCGTGCTGGGCGCCTGCACCGGCCCCACTGCCAAGCACCAGCGGCACCACGCCCAGGATGAAGGCCAGCGATGTCATCAGGATCGGCCGCAGGCGCATGCGCGCCGCTTCCAGTGCCGATGCGACCAGGCTCTTGCCGCCTTCATGCAGTTCCTTGGCAAATTCCACGATCAGGATCGCGTTTTTCGATGCCAGGCCAATGGTGGTGAGCAGGCCCACCTGGAAGTACACATCGTTCATTTTCCAGGTCAGCATCGCGCCCAGCAATGTGCCGAACACGCCCAGCGGCACCACCAGGATGACCGAGAACGGAATCGCCCAGCTTTCATACAACGCGGCCAGACACAGGAACACGATCAGGATCGACAAGCCGTACAACAGGCCGGTCTGGCCGGTTGAGGATTTCTCCTGCCGCGACAGCCCGGTCCACTCGAAACCGATGCCCGGCGGCAACTTGGCTGCCGCCGCTTCGACGATCTGCATCGCCTCACCGCTGGAAGCCACACCCGGCATCGCCATGCCCAGGATCTCCACCGACGGCACGCTGTTGTAACGCTCCAGACGCGGCGAGCCCGAACCCCAGCGTGCGGTGGCGAAGGCGTTGAACGGCACCATCGTGCCGGCGCTGTTGCGCACGAACCAACGATCGATGTCCTGCGGATTCATGCGGTACGCCGCATCGGCCTGCAGCATCACCTTCTTGACGCGGCCCTTGTCGATGAAGTCGTTGACGTAGGTACTGCCCCACGCGCTGGAGAAGGTGTTGTTGATATTGGCGATCGACACGCCCATGGCCTGCGCCTTGTGCGAGTCGATCTCCAGCTTGAACTCGGGCGTGTCCTCCTGCCCGTTCGGGCGCACCGCCACCAGCCGCTTGTCCTGCGACAGCTCGGCCAGCAGCTGGTTACGCGCCTGCATCAGGGCCTCGTGGCCGAGGTTGGCGCGATCCTGCAGCATCAGGTCGAAACCGGTCGCATTGCCCAGCTCGGACACCGCCGGCGGTGCGAACGCGAACACCGTGGCATCGCGGATGCCGGCGAAGAACGCAGCGGCCTTGCCGGCCACGTCGGTGACGCTCTGGCCCTTGCCGGTGCGCTCGTCCCACGGCCGCAACTTGACGAAGGCAAAGCCCACGTTCTGGCCGGTACCGGCAAAGCTGAAACCGGAGACCGCAAAAATGCCGGCGACCGAGTCCTTCTGATCGGCCAGGAAGTGATGCTCCACCTGCTTGAGCACCTCGCCGGTGCGCGCATCGGTGGCGCCGGGCGGCAACTGCACCAGCACGAACAGCGTGCCCTGGTCCTCGTCGGGCAGGAAGCCCACCGGCAGCTTCATGAAGCCGACCACCACCAGCGCCAGCAACACCGCGTAGGCCAGCATGTAGCGCCAGCCCTTGCCCAGCATGTGCCGCACCACGCCCTGGTAGCCGTTGTTGCCGCGATCGAACACGCGGTTGAACCAGCCGAAGAACCCGGTGGTCGCCAAGCCATGGCCTTTTTCCACCGGCTTGAGCAAGGTGGCGCACAAGGCCGGGGTCAGGATCATCGCCACCAGCACCGACAAAGTCATGGCGGAAACAATCGTGATCGAGAACTGCCGGTAGATCACTCCGGTCGAGCCGCCGAAGAACGCCATCGGCACGAACACCGCGGCCAGCACCAGGGCCACGCCGACCAGCGCGCCGGAGATCTGGTCCATCGACTTGCGTGTGGCGTCCTTGGGCCATAGATGCTCCTCGCCCATCACGCGTTCGACGTTTTCCACCACCACGATGGCATCGTCCACCAGCAGGCCGATCGCCAGCACCATCGCGAACATGGTCAGCGTGTTGATGGTGAAACCGAACGCCGCCAGCACACCGAAGGTGCCCAGCAACACCACCGGCACCGCGATGGTCGGTATCAAGGTCGCGCGGAAATTCTGCAGAAACAGGTACATCACCAGAAACACCAGCACCACCGCTTCGATCAGGGTATTCACCACCTGCTCGATGGAGATGCGCACGAACGGCGTGGTGTCGTACGGCTTTTGTACCTTCATGCCGGGCGGGAAGAATTTCTCCTGCTCCTCCAGGCTCTTGTCGATCGCGCGCACGGTGTCCAGCGCATTGGCACCGGTGGCCAGCTTGATCGCCAGCCCGGCCGCCGGCTTGCCGTTGTAGCGGCCCACCGTGTTGTAGCTCTCGCTACCCAGTTCGATGCGTGCCACATCGCGCAGGCGCACCTGCGAGCCATCGGACTGCGTGCGCAGCAGGATGTTCTCGAACTCCTCGGCGGTCTTCAGCCGGGTCTGCGCGGTGATGGTGGCATTGAGTTGCTGGTTGGGCACCGCCGGCAACGCGCCCAACTGACCGGCCGAAACCTGCGCGTTCTGCGCCTGGATCGCGGTGCGCACATCCACCGGGGTCAGGCTGAAATTGTTCAACTTGTTGGGGTCCATCCATACCCGCATCGCGTACTGCGAGCCGAACAGGGTGGTGTCGCCCACGCCTTCGACGCGGCTGATGGTTTCCTGCACGTTGGCAGCCACGTAATCGGAGAGGTCCGAATCGCTCATGCTGCCGTCTTCGGAAGTAAAGGCCAGCACGTTGAGGAAGTTGGCGGCCGATTTGGTCACCGTCACGCCCTGCTGCTGCACTTCCTGCGGCAACAACGGCGTGGCCAGCGACAACTTGTTCTGCACCTGCACTTGCGCGGTGTCCGGGTCGGTGCCGTTGTCGAAGGTCAGCGTGATGGTCACCGCACCGCTGGATTCGCTGGTGGAAGCCATGTAGCTGAGGTGGTCCAGCCCCTTCATCTTCTGCTCGATGACCTGGGTGACGGTGTCTTCCAGCGTCTGCGCCGAAGCGCCCGGATAGTTGGCGGTGATGGCGACGGCCGGTGGCGCGATGCTGGGGTATTGCGCAATCGGCAAGGTGGCGATGGACAGGATGCCGGCCAGCATCACGATGATGGCCAATACCCAGGCGAAGATCGGACGATCGATAAAGAAGCGTGCCATGACGTGTGATCCCGCCTCAGTTGGCCGCACGCGGTGCGGTCGGGGCGGGAGGAGTGCCAGCGGCGGCATTGCCGGCACCGGTGGCCTGCTTGCCCTTGGGCTGCCAGGGCACGGTCTTGACCTCGATGCCGTCGCGGGCGCGCGAGACGCCTTCGACCACCAGCTGTTCGCCGGCCTTCAGACCGCTGCGCACCAGCCACTGGTCGCCGACTTCGCGGTCGGTTTCCAGCACGCGCAGTTGCAGCTTGTGATCGGCGCCGACCACGAAGGCGGTCGGCTTGCCGGCGCCATTGCGCGAGACCGCCTGCTGCGGCACCAGCACGCCCTGCTCCTTGATGCCCTCCTGCAGCACCGCGCGCACGTACATGCCCGGCAACAACTCCGCATTCGGGTTCGGGAACACCGCGCGCAAGGTGATCGAGCCGGTGTTCTGGTCGACGGTGACATCGGAGAACGCCAGGTGACCCTGCAACGGATAGGTGCTGCCGTCTTCCAGCAGCAGCGACACCTTGGCCGCATCGTCGCCGGCCTTCTCCAGATCGCCGCGCGCCATCGCCTGCTTCAGGCGGAGCAAGGCCGCGCTGGGCTGGGTGACGTCGATGTAGATCGGGTCCAGTTGCTGGATGGTCGTCAGTGCGGTGGCCTGGTTGGCGGTCACCAATGCTCCCGGGGTGACGCTGGAGCGGCCGATACGACCGGAGATCGGCGCGTCCAGACGCGCGAAGGCCAGGTTGATGCGCGCGGTTTCCACGCTGGCCTTGCCGGCCGCCACGTCGGCCTCGGCCTGGCCCAGTGCGGCGGCGGTGTCGTCGCCGTCCTGTTGGCTGATGGCCTTGATCTGCACCAGTTCGGTGTAGCGCTCGGCCTTGAGCCTGGCGGTGCGCAGGTTGGCCTGCGCCTTGGCCAGGGTGGCCTGGGCGCTGGCGTAGCTGGCGCGATAGGTCGCCGGATCGATCTGGTACAGCGTCTGCCCGGCCTTGACGTCGCCGCCTTCGGTGAACTGGCGCGATTGCACGATCCCGCCCACCTGCGGGCGAACTTCGGCAATCAGGTAGGGAACCGTGCGTCCGGGCAGCTCGGTGGTCAGGGTCACCGAATGCGACTTGACGGTCAGCACGCCCATTTCGGGTATGCCCTCCTCCGGCGGCGGACCGCCCGGCGGGCTGCCGCAGGCACTGAGCAGGACGGTGGCAGCAACGGCGGCAGCGAGCAGGGGCAGGCGAAACGAAGCATGAGGACGCACGGGGAGGTCTCCGACGGGACGCAGGATGATTAAATCTAAACGGTACGGTTCGGTATCCTAATAAGCGAATCCGCAGCCGTCAAGCATTCCTGCCCAGTCGGTATACTTAAGCACCCAAGGGAGCCAGTTGATGCGGGTCAGAACCGAAGAAAAACGCCACGCCATCGTGCAGGCGGCCAGCGAGGTATTCCTCGAACTAGGCTTCGAAGGCGCCTCGATGTCGCAGATCGCCGCCCGCGTCGGCGGCTCCAAGCGCACGCTCTACGGCTACTTCCCGTCCAAGGAGGAGTTGTTCGTGGCGTTTGCCAAGGACATGTCCGACCGCTATATCGACCCGGTGCTGGACGCGCTTTCGCAAAGCAACGGCCCCGTCGCCGAGACCCTGCAGCGCTTCGGCGAGGACATCCTCAGCTTCCTGTGCGCGCCCAGCTCGATCACCATCTGGCAGACCATCATCGGCGTGTCTGGGCGGTCGGACGTGGGGGCGCTGTTCTTCACTGCAGGCCCCGAGGAAGGCCTGCAACGCATGGCCGGCTATCTGCAGACGCAGATGGATCGCGGCGTGATCCGCTGCGCCGACGTCCTGATCGCGTCAAGGCAGTTCGGCGGGCTACTGGAGGCGGAAACCCTGATGCCCTGCCTGTTCGGCGCACTGAAAGACCCCTCGCCCGAGTATTTGCGCGAGGCGACGCAGCGCGCGGTCGCCCTGTTTCTGGCGGGCTATGGATGCAAGAGCGCTGCCGCGGCGTGATGTGCGGTGGTGTTTGATACCTGGGGTAAGCGATGAGTCGCTAGCGACCCCAGTGATGCGCGTGTATGGCACTGGTGCACGCGCGTACTGTTCGAGGCTTTGTCGGTGTGACAACAACAGCGCATCCGTCTGCAGCAGATTGCTGCGTCTGCGCACTGCCGGCAACTTGAGAGCCGCTAACAAAACTACGTCACGCCAGCTGATCTGCTGCATCGCTGCAGGCCCTTGCCCGCCTACTGTTGCGGGACACGCTGCAGGTACGTCCTTGTAAGCCCTTGCGCAGCATCCATGCCGCGTAAGGTCCCGCGACGGTTTGTTCGCCGCTCCAAGTGAACCGCCCTGCGTTGCCTGGCGATCCTTACTCGGCCACCGCGCACTTGGCGCACAGGCCATGCACTTCCAGCGTCTGCGCCTGCGGCTGGAAACCCAGCGCCTTGGCGCGCGCTTCCAGTTGCGCCACCACGTCGCGGTCTTCCAGCTCCACCGCGCTGTGGCAGCGGTCGCAGATCAGGAACGGCACCGAGTGCTGGGCACTGTTGGGGTGGTGGCAGGCGACGAAGGCGTTGACCGACTCGAGCTTGTGCACGAAGCCGTTGGCCATCAGGAAATCCAGCGCGCGGTACACCGTGGGCGGGGCGTCGGCACCGACGCCCTTGCCTTCGCGCACCCAGTCCAGCAGTTCGTAGGCCTTGACCGGCTTGCCGGCGTCGGCGATCAGCCGCAGCACATTGGCGCGGATCGGCGTCAGCCGCAGGCCGCGCTCGCTGCAGGCCCGCTCCACCGCGCGCACGAAGCCGTTGGCGTCATCGACGTGGTGATGCGGTGCAGTGCAGGCGTGTTCGTTGGTCTTCATCACAGGCTCCGGCGGTCAGCCCGCCCCTATCTTGATGAGTGCCGCATCGATGCGTTTCAAGGCGCCCTCGCGTCCGGCCAGGTACACCGTCTGCGAAATGTCCGGGCTGACCTGGGTGCCGGTGATGGCCACGCGCAGCGGCTGGGCCACCTTGCCCATGCCCAGCTCCAGCGCGGCGGCCGCGTCGTGCAGCGCGGCCGAGACGGTCTCCACGCTCCATTCGCCCTGCGCCGCCAGCAGTTCGCGCGCCTTGCCCAGCGGCACCTCTGCGCCCAGCTTGAGGTGCTTCATCACTGCCGCTTCGTCGTAGGTTTCCAGCGGCTGGTACCAGACCACGGCTTTTTCGGCCATTTCCTTCAAGGTCTGCACGCGCTCGCGCAGCGCCACCACCACATCGGCGGCGGCCGGGCCGGCGGCGACGTCGATACCCAGCCTGGCCAGCTGGTATTCCAGCTGTGGGGCGATGCTGGCCGGGTCGTCGGTCTTCAGGTAATGCTGGTTGACCCAGCCCAGCTTGGCCATGTCCAGCCGCGCGGCCTTGGAATTGACGTCCTTGACGTCGAACAGGTCGAGCAATTCCTGCCGACTGAACAACTCCTGGTCGCCGTGCGACCAGCCCAGACGGGCCAGGTAGTTGATCAGCGCATGCGGCAGATAGCCGGCGTCCTTGTACTGCATCACGTCGGCCGCGCCGGTGCGCTTGGACAACTTGGCGCCCTGCTCGTCCAGGATCATCGGCATGTGCGCGAACTTCGGCACCGGCGCGCCCAGCGCCTGGTAGATGTTGATCTGGCGCGGGGTGTTGTTGATGTGGTCGTCGCCGCGGATCACCTCGGTGATGCCCATGTCCCAGTCGTCCACCACCACCGCGAAATTGTAGGTGGGGAAGCCGTCCGGGCGGAAGATCACCATGTCGTCGAGCTCGCTGTTGGCGATCTCGATGACGCCCTTGATCAGGTCGTCGAACACCACCGTGCCGCCGGCAGGATTCTTGAAGCGGATGACCCGGTTGGGGTCGTCGCGGTACGGCAGGTTCTGCTCACGGGCGGCACCGTTGTAGCGCGGCTTCTCCTGCCTGGCCATCGCGGCCTCGCGCATGGCGTCGAGTTCGTCGCGGGTCTCGTAGGCGTAATAGGCCTTGCCCTGCGCCAGCAGCTGCTCGGCGACCTCCCTGTAGCGGGCGACGCGCTGGGTCTGGTAGATCGGGCCCTCGTCGTAACCCAGGCCCAGCCATTCCATCGCCTCGAGGATGGCGTCGATCGCCTCCTGGGTGCTGCGCTCACGGTCGGTGTCCTCGATGCGCAGCACGAACTGCCCGCCGCGGCGGCGCGCCTCCAGCCAGCAATACAGCGCAGTGCGGGCGCCGCCGATGTGCAGGTAACCGGTGGGGCTGGGGGCAAAACGGGTGCGGCAGGTCATGGAGCGCTCGGCAGAACGGGGATCGGCCGATTTTACCTTGACCAGCGCAGAGCTGCCCGCGCCCGCCTCAGCGGTTGCGCAACAGGTCGCCGTAGACCACGTCATCGCCGCCGCCGCTGCGCGCCGGGCCGGGCGCGTCGTACAGCACCAGCCAGCTGGGCGTGTCGCCGGCCAGGTGCCTGGGAAGATTGCAGATCGCCTCGGCGCGGTCGCTGTCGGTGCCGTGCGGCAACACCGCCGATTCCAGCAGCTCGTGCTGAAAGCGCGCCGGCGCCTGGTTGGCGGCCAGCACCGCACGCGCGCCAGGCCATTTGAACAGGCGGATTTCGCCGTTCAGCACCATGGTCGGGCCGGCCAGCAGGTACAGGTCGTCGCCGGAATAATGCAGGTCGCGGATGCCCAGCCCGCCCAATTGCAGGAAGTGCTTGCGCAGCAGCGCGCCGTCTTCGTCCAGCGGCACCAGCCGCAGATGGTCGCCATGCGCCTGGACCCGGATCTCCAGCAGCGCCGACCAGCCGCGTAGCACCGGCCCGCGCAGGCCCAGCAGCAGGCGCTCGCCATCCACCACGATGCCTTCGATGTCGAAGCCGTTGTCCTTGCCGGGGATCTCCAGGAACGGGCCGAAGTGCGGGTCGTCGGCCAGCAGGTCGGTGAGCTGATTGTGTCTGGCATCGCCCTTGAGCCGCAGTGCGCGACGGCCGTCGGCGGCTTCGCGTACCAGGCGCGGGGTGCCGTCGGCATCGCGCTCGATCGGCAGGCAGGCCAGCAGGCGACGGTTGGCGTCGAGCTTGAGCTTGGTCAGGCGCTTGGCGTTTTCGGCATCGTCGCGACTGCGCTTGGCGTTCTTGCGCTTGAGCCCATGCGAGCCGATCACCCACAGCAATCCATCCGACAGCGCCATTCCTTCCAGATCCGCCTCCTCGGCCGCCTCGCCGGGCAGATCCAGCAACTCGGCCAATGCAAAGCTCTGCCCGTGGCCGAAGCGCAACGTCTCGTGCTGCACGGGGTCGAGCCTGCGCAGGCGATCCACGGCGCAGGCCTCGTCGCCGGCCACCCACAGCCAGTCATCGGTGAAGGCCGCGCCGGACAGATTGCTGTGCACCCGCGCACCGGGCGCGAACTCGAGACGGACGCTGTGCGGAATCAGGGTTTTCTTGGCCATGGGAACCTGGTGGTTGGTGCAAGGGATGCGAGTGATGGCCGGCGCAGAACGGTCGGGGCGTACGCGTGGCGCGATGGGTCGCGGGCACCGACTGCGCTCGCCTGATGCTGCGCGCAGTGGCTGGCCGCGCGCCCGGTCAGTCGAACGTGGCCAGCCTGGCACGCACGAGCTGAGCGCCCAGTTGACCGACCCAATCGCGATCGTTGGCGACCTGGGCCTGCGCGCGGCTGGCCTCGAAGGCGGCAAAATCCAGCTCCGCATACGCCCACACGGCAGTGCCCTGGGTCTGTACCAGCACGCCATCGGCCGGGAAGCCGACATCCATCGGTGCGAACACCGCCGCTTCGCCGGTATTGACGTCCAGCGCCGGGCTCCACGGCGCTTGCCCGGCCGTGACCGATTGCGCGACGAACACGCGGTTTTCCAGCGCGCGCGCCAGGCAGCCGACGCGCACCCGCATCGCCCCGGCAGCGGTGTCGGTGCAACTGGGCACGATCAACAGCCGCGCGCCGGCCTCATATTGCGCGCGCACCGGCAGCGGAAACTCGCTGTCGTAGCAGATCGCGATCGCCGCACGCACGCCGTCCAGGTCGAACACCTTCAGCGCATCGCCCGGCTCGATCAGCCCGGTGGCCTTTTCGAAGCCGGTCAGCTGCAGCTTGTCCTGCCAGCCGTGCCGGCCATCGGGCGTGAACCAGTCGCTGCGGTTGCGGTAACGGCCCTGGCCCAGGTCCAGCAGAAAGCTGCCGGCAACCAGATGCAGCCGATGCTGGCGCGCCAGGCCGGCAAACAGCTCCAGCCACGGCGCACGCAGCGCCTGGATCGCCGCCAGCGACTCCGGCAATCCGGCAGAAATCTGCGTATCGAAGGTCGCGCCCAGTTCCAGCGCCAGATACTCCGGCAGCACCAGCAGGCGTGCGCCGGCGGCGGCAGCCTCGCCCACCAGCGCGGACTGGCGTGCGGCGAACGCGGCGAAGTCGGCAGGTTTGCCGATCGGGTACTTGGCGACGGCAATTTTCATCTGCTGGCCTGATTGCGATTGATCGATGGCGGAAGAAGTGACTCGGTCACGGCGGCAGTGGCCGCGTCCACACCCGCAGACTGTGGTCGATCTCGCCGTGTTGCAACTCCGCCCACGCCAATTGCACGCGCATGTCCGGTTGCGGTGCATAGCCACGCTTGCGCCAGAACACATCGTTGGGTCGGTGATCGGCCGGCCTGCGCGGATCGTCCTGCGCGCGTTCCACCGAACAGAACGCGGTGAGCGCGAAGCGGCCCAGTGCGCGCGCATGCGCCTCACGCTGGTCGAAAAATGCGTGGCCGATCCCCTGCCCGCGATATTCCGGCAGCAGCACCGATTCGCCGAAATAGAACACGCTGGCCGGCTCGATGCCGGCCGCACGAAACGGCGCATGAAAGGCCTCGCTGTCGTCGAGCAGCGGCAGCCCGGTGGAGGCGCCGATCACCGCATCGCCATCGCGTGCCAGCACGAACACGCTGTCCGGCGAGGCCGCGTAGGCGGCCAGATAGCCGCGCTCGTAATCGGCGTCGCCTTCGTACAGGTATGGCCAGGCGCGGAACACCGCGATGCGCAGTTGCGCCACCGCAGCCAGATGCGGCAGTACCTGCGCGCCGCGCACCGTTTCGACAATCAGGGAGGAGCCGCTCATGCCGGCCATGGTAAGCCAGCCTGGCGCAGCTGCGCCGCCGTGGGTCAGCGCAGCCAGCCGCCATTGCCCGGAGCCGCCGCAGCCGGCTGCTGCCACAGCAACCACACCGCCGCCTCCTCGCTGGCCAGCAGCACGCCGAGCAGTGCATCGGTGCTGCGCGCCCAGTAGCTGCCGTTGCTCAACCGCTGCCACGGCCCGTAGCGCCGCGGACGCATGCTGTCTGTCTGCACATCTTGCCGCTGCGCCGCCTGCAGGAACCCGCTGCCGCCCAGGCGCAATGCCTGCGCGGTGCCCGCATGCAGGCGCAGGCCGATCACGCCGCAGCGTCCATCGCGGCGCAAGGGCAAGGCCAACAATGGCGAAGCTTCCCAAGACTGCGGCAACGCTGCGGGAAGCAGCGCCACCGTGTCGATCCCGGCGGGCAGCAAGCGCTGCGCCCGCCGGTGCAACTGTGCGTGAGCGCGCATGCCGGCCTCAGCGCAGGCTGTTGCCAAGCTCGTACCAATCGAGCTTGCGGGTGACCCACATGATGCTGGCCAGAATGCCGAACAGCAGCAGCGATCCCATCAGCAGCGCGTTGTCTTCGGAGATCAACAGGCTGTAGAGCACCCCGTACAACGCGGTGAGCATCGCCGAGAACCCGGCTGCACGCACCCAGCTGCGCAACACCCCGGACAGATAGAAGAACTGCAGGCCGATACACGCCGCGGCCGAGACCAGATACGCCTGCCAGAACGCGATGTGCTCGGAAAGGCTCAACAGCAGCAGGAAGAAGATCGCCAGCGCCAGACCCACCAGCAGGTATTGCAGGGGATGGATCGGCAAACGCTTGATCAACTCGAACAACACGAATGCCACGAAGGTCAGCACCACGAACAGGATGCCGTACTTGCTGGCCCGGTCGGCCTGGGTGTACACGTCCACCGGATCGACCAGCCGCACTTCCAGCGTATCCAGCGCCGACTGGCTGGACTGCAGCTGCGTCTGCGCACCAGTGGCCAGCGACGACAACGACCAACTCGCATCGAAACCGCGCTGGCCGATCGTCGGCGCATTCGGCAAGAAGCGCCCGCCAAACAGCGGATGCGGCCAGGCCGAGCGCAGGGCGATGTCGTTGTTGTCGGCAATCGGTGCGATCGCCAGGCTGCGGGTGCCATCCAGCACGAAGGACATCTCCACCAGGTTGCCATCGCCCAGCGTGCCGGCCAGCGCATCGCTCAGCGGCTGCAGATCGGCATGGATACCGGCCGAGCGCTCCGCCAGGCCGCCGGCCCCGCTCTCCAGCGGCAAGCTGCGGCCGTCCACCCGCAGGCTCGGCGTGCCGACCAGGCCGCGCACATCGGAAATGCCCACCGCCAGATGCGGCCGACCATAGCTGCGACCGGCCACGGCCGGATAGGCGAACGGGTCGAACTCGGCCTTGAGCCCGGCCTTCCACGAATACACCTGCACGCGGAACAGGCCGATCTTGCGCTCGGACGGGGTGAGCTCGCCGCTCAGGGTGAGCGTGCGCGGGGTCTGCAGCAGCTGGCCCTCGCGCTTGCGCCAGACCTTGCGCGGGTTGCCCTGTTCGTCGGGCTCGGTGACCTGCACGTCCTCGGTAAACGGCAGCACCCGCACCGGCGCGATGAACTGCTGCTCGCCGGCCTTGCTCTGCGCCACCCGCTCCACCGCCTCGTCGCGGTAACGCGCACGGTCCTGCACCGTGCCGCGGATCAACAGCAATGGAATCAGCAGCAACAGGATCAATCCGCCAATGGTGGCGAAGCGCAACAACAGTTTCAGGGATTTCATCGACCTTCCTCAGTCTGGGAGGTCGCCAGGGTGCGGTGCGCCGGTGTCGGGGATTTGAGGCGAATTTGAAGCCAATGTGAAGTGGATCATCGGACGGCGACTCGGTCGTGCCGGGCCGAAGCCTTGCATCAGCCAGCCGGCAGCCGCAGCGTCGCCAACGCGCCGCCGCCCTCGCGGTTGCCCAGCGTGGCCTCGCCGCCATGCAGGCGCGCGACTTCGCGTACGAACGGCAGGCCAAGGCCGGAGCTGCGTTGTCCGGTCTGCGGGCGGGCCAGCGAATAGAAACGCTCGAACACCCGTTCCAGTGCGTAGTCCGGCACGCCGCTGCCGCGGTCCTGCACTACCAGCTGCACCTGCCCCTTGAGTACCTGCGCACGCAGCTGGACGGTGCTGCCCTGCGGTGAGAACGCGATGGCATTTTCCAGCAGGTTGATCAGCGCCTGGCGCAGCAGGAATCCATCGCCCAGCACGGACTGCTCGCGCGCTGTAGCGGATGCGGCATCGCTTTCAAGCAGCACGCCGGCCGCTCTCGCACGCGGCAGCACCGCATCCAGGACGGCCTGCAGCAAGCCAGCCACCGCGATACGCTCGCGTGTCTGCAGCCAGCCGTGCTGTTCCACCTCGGCCAGTGCGAGCAGCTTGTCGATGGTCTCGGTCAGGCGCAGCTCCTGCGCGCGGATGCTGGCGACAAAGTGCTGGCGATCGGCTTCCGGCAGTGGCTCGCTCAACAATTCGGACGCACCCCGGATTGCCGCCAGCGGGCTCTTCATCTCGTGCGTCAGCGACTGCACGTACTGCTCCACGTAGGCCTTGCCTTCCAGCTTGCGCCGCATGCTTTCCAGCGCCTGGCCCAGGTCGCCGATTTCATCGCCGCGCGGTTTGGGCGGCGGCACCGGTACGCCCGCGCTCACCGCCTGCGCGTAGCGATTGAGCCGGCCGATGCCGCGCATCAGCCACCAGGTCATCCAGATGCCGATCAGCGCGGAAATGCCGATCAGCCAGGCACCGCGCTGCAGGATGTTGCGCTGGCTGGCCTCGATGAACGGGTCGATGCTGCGATTGGGCTGCGCCAGCGTCAGTACGCCGATCAACCTGGCCGGGTCATTCGGCGCGTAGATCGGCGCGGCCACATGCATCACCGTGGCGGTCGGGTCGCCATCGACCTCGGGGCTGGAGCGGGCGCCATATTCGCCGCGCAAGGTGCGATAGACATCGTTCCAGCGCGAGTTGTCGCGGCCCACATCGCGCCCCAGCGAATCGAACACCACCACGCCGCGTGCGTCGGTCACGGTGACGCGGTAGGCCACGTTGTTCTTGCGGAACCGCCACACCCAGGCCTTGGGATCGCGCCGCTGCGCCTGCGCCAGGTTGCGCGCGAAACTGCCGTTGGCGATGGTGCCGGCAGCCAGCTCGCCGCCGGCCATTTCCGCCAGTACATTGGCCGCATCCACCAGCGTGGATTCCATCGCCTGGCGCACGCCCGGCTTGACCTCGTTGACGAACACCCGCATTACGAAGAACGCGGCCAATCCGACGATCAGAAAGAAGCCCAGAAACAGCTTGAGACCGAGCCGCATCTCAGGCCCCGGCCGGGAGAACAACGTGACGCCTGCGCTCGGCCACGGCTATAGCTCCAGCGCGTAGCCGAGGCCACGATGGGTGCGGATCGGGTCGGCCGGCACGCCGGCCTGGCGCAACTTGCCGCGCAGCGTCTTGATATGGGTGTCCACGGTGCGGTCTGCGCTGTCGGCAGCAGCGTCCCAGCCGCGGTCCATCAGCTGCGCGCGGCTCAGGATCGCGCCGGGGCGCTGCAACAGGGCCGACAACAGCGCGTATTCGTAGCGGGTCAGCGGCAGCAGCGCATCGCCGTAACGGATGCGGCTGCCCTCGCGATCGATCGCAAACGCGCCATGCGGCTGCCAGCCAGTGTCCAGTGCGGCGGCCACATTGCGACGCCGCAGCCGCGCGCGCACCCGCGCCACCAGCTCGCGCGGGGAGAACGGCTTGGCCATGTAGTCGTCGGCGCCCAGTTCCAGGCCGAGCACGCGGTCGATCTCGTCGTTGCGCGCGGTCAGGAAGATCACCGGCACATCGCTGAAACCGCGCAGCGCGCGGCACACCTCGAAGCCGTTGATGTCCGGCAGGCCCACGTCCAGCACCACCACATCGGCCGGGTCGGCACGCAGCCGCGCCAATGCGTCGCGGCCCAGCAGGCAATGTTCGGGCACATAGCCTTCGCTGCGCAGCGCGTACAGCACCGTATCGGCAATGGCGGCTTCGTCTTCGACGACGAGCACGCGGGCGGGGGACTCGGACATGGCGCGCAGCATAGCCGCATGCTGGCGCGGCCCGTACACTGCCGCGATGAACTATCGCCACGCCTTCCATGCCGGCAACCATGCCGACGTGCTCAAGCACATCGCCTTGCTGGCGCTGATCGACACCCTCAAACGCAAGGACACCCCGTTCTTCGTGCTCGACACCCACGCCGGGCGCGGGCGCTACCAGCTCGGCGGCGAGGAAAGCCGCAAGACCAACGAGGCCGATGCCGGAGTGATGCGGCTGATGGCCGAATCGACCCTGCCCGAGGTGGTCGAACGCTATCTGCGCGCGGTGCAGGCCGACAACCAGGGCGTCGCCCGCCCGGCCACGCCCGGCCAGAAGCCGGCACGCCCCACCGCCGGCATCCAGATCAACCATTACCCCGGCTCGCCGCTGCTGGCAGCGCAGGCGCTGCGCGAACAGGACCGCATGGCGTTCTGCGAGTTGCAGCCGGAAGAGGCCGAGGCGCTCAAGCGCCTGTTCGCCAGGGACAACCGCGTGCGCGTGCATGCCGGCGATGGCTACGAGGCGATTCGCGCATTCGTGCCGCCGCGCGCGGGCGAAACCAGGATCGGCCGCGGGCTGGTGCTGATCGACCCGCCGTACGAGGCGCAGGAGGCCGAGTACCCTCAGGTCATCCACAGCGTGCGCGAGACCCTGGCGCGCTGGCCGCAGGCGATCTGCATGGTGTGGTACCCGATCAAGCTGCGCCGCAGCCTGCAGCCGTTCATGCGCAAGGCCGCCACGCTGCCGGCCAAGTCGGTGCTGGTCGCCGAGCTGCAGGTGCGCCCGGACGACTCACCGCTGCGCCTGACCGGCAGCGGGTTGCTGATCGTCAATGCACCGTGGCAGTTCGACCAGGTGCTGGCGCCCGCGCTGCCGGTGCTGAAGCAGCATCTCGGCGAGGCCGGCGCCTCGACCCGGCTGGAGTGGCTGCGCCAGGACACCTGAGTCATCGATGGCGGCGCTTCTTCGCGCTGACAATCGCGGCGCCACACTCACGACTGGATCACAGTATCGCTCGGTACAGTGGCGAGGGAAGCAATGCCATCCCCTGACGGCCCCAGCGGCGCACCGGATTCGTTCACGGTCGTGCCCTGGGCGGGTGCCAGAATCTTCCGATCTTTAAGGAACACCGGTCATGGCCATTCGTAATCGCATGCCTCCTTGGCATGAAAATTTCAGCCTGCCCAATGGCCGCACCCTTCTGCTCCGCCCGATCCGCCCCGAGGACGGTCCGCCGCTGCAGGGCGCTTTCAGCCTGTTGGGACCGGAGGAAATCCGCGCGCGCTTTGTGCGTTCCTCCGCCGAAATCACCCCGGAGATGGTGCAGCGCCTGACCCATCCCAACCCCAAGAGCGAAATCGTGCTGGTGGCCGCCGAACAGCTGCCGCCGGGCGAAGCGCTGGTGGGCGCGGTGGCGCGCGCGGCGCTGGTGCCGGGCACCCGCCAAGCCGAGTACACCATCCTGGTCAGCAGCTTCGTCGCCGGCCAGGGGCTAGGACGGCAGCTGATGCGCAAGCTGGTCAAGTGGGCACGGCGCAAGTACCTGGATTGCCTGTTCGGCGACGTGCTGCAAAGCAATATGCCGATGCTGCAGCTGGCCGAGTCGCTGGGCTTCAAGCCGCAGCCGCATCCGGATTCGCCGGAGTTGGTGCGGATGGTGCTCGAGCTGGATGCCTGAGGGCTGGGATTCGGGAATCGGGAATCGGGATTCGGGATTCGGGAATCGGGAATCGGGAATCGGGAATCGGTTTAGAGCAGGATCTGCGGATTGGCTGAAGGCCCTTGCCCGCCCACCATCGCAGGACACGCCGCAAGTACGTCCCTGTAGGCTCTGGCGCGGCATCCATGCCGCTCAAGGTCCGGCGACGGTGGGCGGGCAAGGACCTGTCGGGATGGTCGGTAGGCATAGTGCGAACAGGCACGGTGTCCTGCTCGGGCAAGGACGCGTCCGCCCGTTCCACAACAAAGCCAGGGTAGCGGACCAGCTTTTCAAACAACCGACTAACTGTCTGGGGCGGTGCCCTCACCGATTGCGGGACCGTGTGGCGGCATGGATGCCGCCACCGAGCCTCCACGGATGGATTCACGGCGTGTCCCGCGAGCGGTGAGGACGCCGCACCCTCGACTCACCTGGCTTTGATTGCTGATCTGCTGCTTGGCTGCAGGGCCCTCGCCCACCCACCATCGCAGGACACGCCGCAAATACGTCCCTGTAGGCTCTTACGCGGCATCCATGCCGCGTAAGAGCCCGCGACGGTGAGCGGGCAAGGACCTGTCGGGATGGTCGGTTGTAGATGGCGAGAGCGCCGTACATCCGACCAAGGCGGCGCAGGTGGCCCGACGCCGGCTTTCACGCCGGATGGACCGGCCGCGGTGGGGGCTCTGGTAAAATTGCCAGCTGATGCCGTCGCCAACCACCTTCCCTTCTCCGCCGCTGCCCAAGTCCGGCCAGCTCCGCGCCTATTGGCGCGCTCCGTCTTCGCCGACTGCGCTGGCCTGGTCGATCGCACGCGCCGCCGAGGCGCATGCCGGCCCGCTGCTGGTGATTGCCCGCGACAACCAGAGCGCGCATCAGATCGAGGCGGATCTGCATGCCTTGCTTGGCGAGCACGCGACGCTGCCGGTGGTGCCGTTTCCCGATTGGGAAACCCTGCCCTACGACCAGTTCAGCCCGCACCCGGAGATCATCAGCCAGCGCCTGGCCGCACTGCATCGGTTGCCCGCACTGACCCGTGGCGTGGTGATCGTGCCGGTGCAGACGCTGATGCAGCAGTTGGCGCCGCTGAGCTACATCGTCGGCGGCAGTTTCGATCTCAAGGTCGGCCAACGGCTGGATCTGGATGCGGAAAAACGCCGTCTGGAAAGCGCCGGCTACCGCAACGTGCCGCAGGTGATGGACCCGGGTGATTTTGCGGTGCGCGGCGGCCTGCTCGACGTGTTCCCGATGGGCGAAGCCACTCCGTTGCGGATCGAGTTGCTGGACGAGGATATCGACTCGATCCGCGCCTTCGACCCGGAATCGCAGCGCTCGCTGGACAAGGTCGAGGCCGTCAAGCTGCTGCCCGGCCGCGAAGTGCCGATGGACGATGTCAGCGTCGAACGTGTGCTGGCCTGCCTGCGCGAGCGTTTCGACGTGGATACCCGGCGCAGCGCGCTGTATCAGGATCTGAAATCGGGCCTGGCGCCGTCGGGGGTCGAGTACTACCTGCCGATGTTCTTCAGCAAGACCGCCACCTTGTTCGATTATCTGGACAAGCGCGTGCTGCCGCTGGTCGCCACCGGCGTCTCCAACGCGGCGGACACGTTCTGGGCACAGACACAGGACCGCTACGAGCAGCGCCGCCACGATGTGGAACGCCCGCTGCTGACGCCGGACGAGTTGTATCAATCGCCGGACGCATTGCGCGAGCGGCTCAACAAGCTGGCGCGTATCGAAGTGTGGACCAGCGATCATCCGCGCATCGACGAGGCCGCCGCACTCGGCGACCAGCCGTTACCGCCGCTGCCGGTGGCGGCAAAAGACGCACCGGCCGGTCAGGCGCTGGCCTCGTTCCTGGGCCATTACCCTGGCCGCGTGCTGGTGGCCGCAGATACTGCCGGTCGTCGCGAAGCCTTGATGGAAGTGCTGGCCGCCGCGCAGTTGAAGCCGGAGGTGGTCGCCGACCTGCCCGCCTTCCTGGCTGCGCCCGGGCTGCGCTTCGGCATCACCGTGGCGCCGCTGGAAGACGGCTTTGCGCTGGACGCCCCGCAGATTGCGGTACTGACCGAGCGCCAGCTGTTTCCCGAGCGCGCCAACCAGCCACGCCGCAGCCGCCGGGTCGGACGCGAGCCGGAAGCGATCATCCGCGATCTGGGCGAACTGTCCGAAGGCGCGCCGATCGTGCACGAGGATCACGGTGTCGGCCGCTACCGCGGGCTGATCGTGCTCGATGCCGGCGGCATGCCCGGCGAGTTCCTGGAAATCGAATACGCCAAGGGCGACCGGTTGTATGTGCCGGTGGCGCAGCTGCATCTGATCAGCCGTTATTCCGGCGCCTCGGCCGAGACCGCGCCGCTGCATTCGCTCGGCGGCGAGCAATGGACCAAGGCCAAGCGCAAGGCGGCCGAAAAGGTCCGCGACGTGGCGGCCGAATTGCTGGAAATCCAGGCCCGCCGACGTGCGCGTGCCGGTCTGGCCTTGCAGGTGGACCGAGCGATGTACGAGCCGTTCGCGGCCGGTTTTCCATTCGAGGAGACCGCCGACCAGCTGGCGGCCATCGATGCGACGCTGCGCGATCTGGGCAGCAGCCAGCCGATGGACCGCGTGGTCTGCGGCGACGTCGGCTTCGGCAAGACCGAAGTGGCCGTGCGTGCCGCATTTGCCGCGGCAAGCGCCGGTAAGCAGGTCGCCGTGCTGGTGCCGACCACGCTGCTGGCCGAGCAGCATTACCGCAATTTCCGCGACCGCTTCGCCGATTACCCGATGAAGGTGGAAGTGCTGTCGCGCTTCAAAAGCACCAAGGAAATCAAGGCCGAGCTGGAGAAGGTCGCCAGCGGCGAGATCGACGTGATCATCGGCACGCACCGGCTGCTGCAGCCGGACGTCAAGTTCAGGGACCTGGGCCTGGTCGTGGTCGACGAAGAGCAGCGCTTCGGTGTACGGCAGAAGGAGGCGCTCAAGGCGATGCGCGCCAACGTGCATCTGCTCACGCTCACCGCCACGCCGATCCCGCGCACGCTCAACATGGCCATGGCCGGCCTGCGCGACCTGTCGATCATCGCCACCCCGCCGCCGAACCGGCTCGCGGTGCAGACCTTCATCACCGCCTGGGACAACACGCTGCTGCGCGAGGCCTTCCAGCGCGAGCTCAGTCGCGGCGGGCAGCTGTACTTCCTGCACAACGATGTGGAAAGCATCGTGCGCATGCAACGCGAGTTGTCCGAACTGGTGCCGGAAGCGCGCATCGGCATCGCCCACGGGCAGATGCCCGAGCGCGAGCTGGAACGGGTGATGCTGGATTTCCAGAAGCAGCGCTTCAACGTGTTGCTGTCGACCACGATCATCGAGTCGGGCATCGACATTCCCAATGCCAACACCATCATCATCAACCGCGCCGACCGCTTCGGCCTGGCCCAGTTGCACCAGCTGCGCGGCCGCGTCGGCCGCTCGCATCACCGCGCCTATGCGTACCTGGTGGTGCCGGATCGTCGCTCGATGACCTCCGATGCGGAGAAGCGTCTGGAAGCGATCGCCTCCATGGACGAGCTCGGCGCCGGCTTCACCCTGGCCACGCACGATCTGGAAATCCGTGGTGCCGGCGAGCTGCTGGGCGAAGACCAGAGCGGGCAGATGGCCGAGGTCGGTTTCAGCCTCTATACCGAGTTGCTGGAACGCGCGGTGCGCAGCATCCGCCAGGGCAAGCTGCCGGACCTGGATGCCGGCGAGGAGGTTCGTGGCGCCGAGGTCGAGCTGCACGTGGCCTCGCTGATTCCCGAGGACTATCTGCCCGATGTGCATACGCGCCTGACGCTGTACAAGCGCATCTCCAGCGCACGCGATGCCGATGCGCTGCGCGAATTGCAGGTGGAGATGATCGACCGCTTCGGCCTGCTGCCGGACCCGGTCAAGCACCTGTTTGCGATTGCCGAGCTCAAGCTGCAGGCCAATGCGCTGGGTGTGCGCAAGCTGGACCTGGGCGAGAATGGCGGCCGGCTGGTCTTCGAGGCAAAACCGGCGATCGACCCGGTCGCGGTGATCCAGCTGATCCAGAAGCAGCCCAAGATCTACACCATGGACGGCCCGGACAAGCTGCGCATCAAGCTGCCGCTGCCGGAAGGCGCCGACCGTTTCAACGCCGCACGCGGCCTGCTGACGATGCTGGCGCCGAGATAACGAAGCTCCCGGGGCGGTGGCGCCTGCTTTGCGCACCGCTCTCGGTCATGGAAGACGCAAGGACGGGTCGATCGCCTTGCAATTGCGGCGCGGGGTGAACCCGGTCCAGTGCGGCATTTCACTACGCGCAGCACCTTGCGATGCCGGTGCGTGACCGCTGCTGCCTGTTTCGTGTGCATTCCCGGCAGCGGCGGCGCACCCATCCAGGCCGCACGCAGGAAAAGCAGGCCACCATCCGGCTGGCTGTCCTGCGGGGCTGTCCAGGACATTGGTTCCTGAGTCTGCTTGCGACAAAGCTGAGCAGTTAATGTCCGGGAAGTGATGGGTTTCGCAAATCCGTCACCGCAGTGAATTTGGCCTCAATATTCCTGCCGCGCGCCGATACCTGCATGGACCGGCGTGATCCCCGTGTGCAGAGATGCCCGCGAGCCCACGCCGGAGCGACCGTCTTCCGCGTCCAGGCACGCACCCGTGCGCCATCGCATCGTTGAGGCATCAATGAACACGCTCCTGTCCGATCTACCCGCGCCGCTGACGCTCGCCCTCGAAGGCGAGATGACCATCCGTCGCGCTGCAGAACTCAAGCCGCTGCTGCAGCCGGCATTGCTGCATCCGGGTGGATTGCATCTGGACCTGGGGGCCGTCAGCGAGATCGATACCACCGGTCTGCAGCTGCTGCTGGCGACCAAGCAGGCGATCCAGGCCGACGGACGGCCGTTTTCGCTGACCGATTCCAGCCGCGCGGTGGTCGATGTGATCGAACTGCTCGGCCTGCTCGAAGCGCTGTACCCGCATGCGGTTGCAGGTATCGGCGAACGCATTCACTAACGGACTGGCAACGCGCATGGACATGAACCAGCTGATGCAGACCTTCCTGGCCGAGAGCCGGGACCTGCTCGAAGACATGGAACGTCATCTGCTCGAAGCCGAGCGCGGCGAATCCTCGCCGGACGCGGTCAATGCGATCTTCCGTGCGGCGCACACCATCAAGGGCTCGGGCGGATTGTTCGATCTGCCGCAACTGGTCGGCTTCACCCATGTGGTGGAAAGCGTGCTGGACCTGGTACGCGATGACGCGCTGACGCTGAGCTCGGAACTGATCGCGCTGCTGCTGGTGTGCTGCGACCACATCCATGCGCTGGTGGAAACTGCGGCCGACCCCGGTCACGCCGATGCCGCCGCATTGGCTGCAGAGGCCGAGCCCCTGCTGGCACAATTGCAGACCTACCTGCAGGTCAGCGCATGCGGTGTCACTGCCACGGCCCTCCAGCACAGCATTCCGGAAAAACAGAGCGGTTACTGGCGCATCACGCTGAAACTGTTCGCCGACGCGCTGCGCTACGGCAACTCGCCGCTCAAGCTGATTCGCAATCTGCGTGGGCTGGGTTCGGTCGAGTCGATCAGCACCGACGTCAGCCAGCTGCCGAGCTTTGAGGCACTCGATCCGGAAGCCAATTATCTCGGTTTCCAGATCCTGCTACGCAGCGATGCCGACCGTGCCGCCATCGAGGACGTGTTCGAGTTCGTACGCGAAGACTGCGATCTGGAAATCATCTCGGTGCCGGCGCCGTCAAACGCCACCGCCGTGCTTGCAAGCGAGCCGGCCGTGGCTGCCGCAGCGCCGATCGTCGGCTTGCTGGCTGCCGCCCCGGCCACAGCGCCGGTGCGTGCGGCGCAGGACACCGGCGCACGCAACACCGACGCGCGCTCGATCCGCGTCGATGCCGACAAGCTCGATCGCATGATCGACCTGGTCGGCGAACTCATCATCGCCGTGGCCGGCACCAATGCCAACGCACAACGCACCGGCGACACGCAGTTGCTGGAATCGGCCTCGATCCTGGCCGGCCTGGTGGAAGAGGTGCGCGAAAGCGCCCTGCAACTGCGCATGGTCAAGATCGGTGGTACCTTCAGCCGCTTCCAGCGCGTGGTCCACGATGTGGCACGCGAACTCGGCAAGGACATCGCGCTGGTGGTGGCCGGCGAAGACACCGAGCTGGACAAGTCGGTGGTGGAGAAGATCGGCGACCCGCTCACCCATCTGGTGCGCAACGCGATGGACCACGGCATCGAGCCGGCGGAGGTGCGCGTGGCGCGCGGCAAGCCCGCACGCGGCACGGTGGGCCTCAACGCATATCACGACTCCGGCAGCATCGTCATCCAGATCACCGACGACGGCGGCGGCCTGAACCGCGACCGCATCCTGGCCAAGGCGCTGGAACGCGGCCTGATCGAGCCGGGCCGCCAGCTCAGCGACCGCGAGGTGTTCGCGATGATCTTCGAGCCGGGGTTTTCCACCGCCGAAAAGGTCACCAACCTGTCCGGGCGCGGCGTCGGCATGGACGTGGTCAAGCGCAACATCACCGCGCTGCGCGGCACCGTGGAGATCGACAGCACGGCAGGCGCTGGCACCACCATCTCGGTACGGCTGCCGCTGACGCTGGCCATCATCAACGGCTTCCAGGTCAGTGTCGGCAAGTCGGTGTTCGTGGTGCCGCTAGACGTGGTGGAGGAATGCGTAGAGTTCACGCCCGACTACAGCAGCGACTACATCGACCTGCGTGGCAGCGTGCTGCCGTATGTGCGCCTGCGCGAACTGTTCGCGCTCGGCGGCAGGACGCCGGCGCGCGAAAGCATCGTGGTGATCCGCCAGGGCGCCCAGCGTTTCGGCCTGGTCGTGGACACCTTGCTGGGCGAATGGCAGACCGTGATCAAGCCGTTGTCCAAGGTCTTCGCACAGGTCAAGGGCATCAGTGGCTCGAGCATCCTGGGCAGCGGCGATGTCGCGCTGATTCTCGATGTGCCCAGCCTGCTCCAGCAATTGCATCCAAATCAGGACGCCCTGGCGGCCTGAGCACATACACCAGCACTCTCCACATCACCGCGTCATTCGTTGTTACCTGACCCCAGGAAGCTGCCGCCATGCCACACCGTTCTCCGATCGCCACGCAGTTGTGGTTCACCACCGCCCTCGCCCTCGCCTTGCCCGTCGTGGTGGTGGTTGCGGGCGTTGCGCTGACGTTGTCGCGCGGCGCCCTGATCGCCGCCAGCGTACTCGCCGCACTCCTCAGCGGTGCATTGCTGCTCCGCGCGATCCGTACGGCTACCGGCTCGCTGGAGCTTGCCGCCACGACGCTGGATGCCTTTGCGCGCGGCAACTTCGCCATCGCCATGCCGCAGTTGCCCGACGAGCAGGCCTGCGAGGTGCTGCGTTCGCTGCGCAAGGTGCAAAGCACCATCGCCCACGTGAACGAGGAGATCAACCGCGTCTCGCAGGAACACGACGCCGGCGATATCGACGTACGCATCGACGTGGCACGCTTCGACGGCGACTTCCGCACGATGGGCGAAGGCATCAACCGCATGGTGGCCAGCCATATCGCGGTCAAGAAGCAAGCCATGGACTGCGTGGCCGAGTTCGGGCGCGGCAACTTTTCCGCCGAGCTGGAACGCCTGCCGGGCAAGAAGGCCTTCATCAACGAGATCGTCGACCAGATCCGCGGCAACCTCACCGGCATGGTCGCCGAGGTCAACCGCATGGCGACCGAGCACGATGCCGGCGATATCGACGTGGTCATCGACACCCAGCGTTTCACCGGCGATTTCCGCCGCATGGCCGAAGGCATCAATACGATGGTGGCCAGCCATATCGCGGTCAAGAAACAGGCCATCGCCTGCGTGGCCGAATTCGGCCGCGGCAACTTCACCGCGCAGCTGCCGCTGCTGCCGGGCAAGAAGCGCTTCATCAACGAGACCCTGGAACAGGTGCGCGGCAGCCTCACCGGCCTGATCCGCGAGATCAACCACATGTCGGCCGAGCACGAAGCCGGCGATATCGACGTTGTCATCGACAGCAGCAGTTTCGACGGCGATTTCCGCAGCATGGCCACCGGCATCAACCAGATGGTGGGCGCCCACATCGCGGTCAAGAAACTGGCCATGGGCGTGGTGGCCGAATTCGGGCGCGGCAACTTCGACGCACCGCTGGCGCAGCTGCCGGGCAAGAAGGCCTTCATCAACGATACCGTGGAGCGTGCGCGTGGCAACCTGCGCAGCATTTCCGAAGTGATCCAGGTGATGGGCGCGATGGCCGGCGGCGATCTCACCCACACCGTGGAAGGCCACTACGAAGGCGCCTTCGCCGACATGCAGCGCTACGTCAACACCACCATGGGCCGGCTGACCGAGATCGTCGATGAGGTCAACCGCAACGCCGAGAATCTGGCCAGCGCCGCCGAACAGGTCAGCGCCACCGCGCAGGTGCTGGCGCAGGCCGCCAGCGAACAGGCGGCCGGCGTGGAAGAGACCAGCGCCTCGCTGGAACAGATGACTGCCTCCATCGCACAGAACACCGAGAACGCGCGCATCACCGACAGCATGGCCGCCAAGGCCGCGAGCGAGGCCGCCGACGGCGGCGACACCGTGCGCGCCACCGTGGTGGCGATGAAGGACATCGCCAAGAAGATCGGCATCATCGACGACATCGCCTACCAGACCAACCTGCTGGCGCTCAATGCCGCAATCGAAGCGGCGCGCGCCGGCGAGCATGGCAAGGGCTTTGCGGTGGTCGCAGCGGAAGTGCGCAAGCTGGCCGAGCGCAGCCAGATCGCCGCGCAGGAAATCGGCGAGGTGGCCGGCTCCAGCGTGGACCTGGCCGAAAGCGCCGGCCGGGTGCTCGGCGAGATGGTGCCCTCGATCCGCCGCACCTCCGACCTGGTGCAGGAAATCGCCGCCGCCTCCGAAGAACAGACCGCCGGCGTCAGCCAGATCAATACCGCCGTCGGCCAGTTGAACCAGACCACGCAGTCGGCTGCGGCCAATGCCGAAGAACTGGCCGCCACCTCGGAGGAAATGAGCGCGCAGGCCGAACAACTGCAGCAGTTGATGGGCTTCTTCCGGCTGGGCAATGGCTCGCGCGCCGTAGCCTCGAACGCCAACAAGCCTGGCCCGCGCCGGATCGCTACGCACAGCAACAACCCGATCAGCGCGCCGCCGCGCCGTACCAACGTGCGCCAGATCAGCGCGGTGGCGGCCGCCGCCGATACGATCGACGAATCGCAGTTCGCCAGCTTCTGAGGAAACGACGATGCAACCGCACAGCGCAGCCAGCACCACGACAGCGCCGTCATCGACGGCACCGCAGCAATACCTGACCTTTCTGCTGGGCACGGAAATGTTCGGCCTGGGGATCCTCGGCATCAAGGAAATCATCGAATACCGGGCGCCCACCGACGTGCCGATGATGCCGCCGGCCCTGCGCGGAGTGATCAACCTGCGCGGCGCGGTGGTGCCGGTGGTGGATCTGCAGCAACGCTTCGGCCGCAACGCCAGCGCGATCACCAAGCGCAGTTGCATCGTGATCGTGGAGATCGCCCATGGCGAGGCACATCAGGTGCTTGGCCTGTTGGTGGATGCGGTGAGCGAAGTGCTGGAGATCGCGCCAGACGCTATCGCCGGCGCTCCCAGTTTTGGCGCCGGCATCGCACGCGAGTGCATCCATGCGATGGCCAGGATCGGCGAACGCTTCGTGATCCTGCTCGACGCCGAGGCCGTGCTGGGCAACGACGCACTCGTACACCTGCCTGTCGCCGACCTGGCAGCCTGACATGTTCTGCATGCACGCAAGGACTCCCATGCGCCCCACCCTTCTCTCCTGCAGCTGCGCGCTGGACGGCCCGGTACTGGTCGTTGACGACAGCGTGGTTCAGCGCGAACACGCGATGGCGCTGTGCCGCCAGCTCGGCGCCGTGGCGGTCGACGGCGCGGTCGACGGCCACGCCGCGCTGGCCTGGCTGGGCAGTGCGATTGCGCCATCGCTGCTGCTGATCGACCTGGAAATGCCGGGCATGGACGGCGTACAGCTGCTTGATGCGCTGGCGCGCGGCAAGTACGGCGTGCCGGTGGTCGTGGTCTCTCAACGCGGTGGCGCCTTGATCGATGCGGTGACGCAGCTCAGCCGCAGCGCCGGCGTGCACGTGCTCGGCGGCATCGAAAAGCCGATGCAGCTGCAGGATCTGGCCAACGTGCTGGAATGCGAACCGGAACCGGCCACAAACGCGCCTACGTTTGCACAGGCGGCGATTTCGCCGCTGATGTCCAGCGGTGGCGCGGCGGCATCGCGGCTTGACCGGGCCATGCGCCGCGGTGAAATCCGCGTGGCCTACCAACCCAAACTCGATCTCAGGGATGGCCGTCTGCGCGGTGTGGAAGCGCTTGCCCGCTGGCGCCGTCCGCAAGGCGACATGATCGGACCGGACCGCTTCATTCCGCTGGCAGAACGCGAAGGCCTGATCCATGCATTGACCCAGCAGGTAATCGACCTGGCGGTCGCGCAACTGGTGGACTGGCGTGCAGAAGGCTTCGAGCTGAGCCTGGCGTTGAACCTGTCGCCCAACTTGCTTGGGGAGCAGGGCTTTCTTGAACAACTGTGCGGCAAGCTGAGCGACAACGGCCTGAGCCCTGCCGATCTGGTGCTGGAACTCACCGAAAGCGCCATCGTGGAGCCGACCAATGCCTTGAGCATGCTGGCGCGTCTGCGTCTGCATGGGTTCGGCCTGTCGATCGACGACTACGGCACGGGCTTTTCCTCGCTGCAGCGTCTGGCCAGCATTCCCTTCACCGAACTCAAGCTGGATCGCAGCTTTGTGCATGCCGCCCATCGCAGCCGCAGTCAACGCACCGTGCTCGAATCCACGCTGGAACTGGCGCACCGGCTCGAACTCACCGCCGTGGCCGAGGGCGTGGAAACGCCGGACGACTGGCGCATGCTGCGCGAGCTGGGCTGCGATCTGGCGCAAGGCTATCTGATGGGTTCGCCGATGCCCGGGCCGATGCTATCGGAATGGTGGCGCGAACACGCCGTGCGCATCGCACGCCTGTGCGGCGACGTGCTGCCCAGCGATGCGGATGTTGCCTGACATGAGCACGGCCACCGCCATCACCGAACAGGAATTCGGCCGCTTCCAGCGCTTCATCTTCGAAGCGGCCGGCATCAGCATTTCTCCCGGCAAGAAGGCCATGTTATGCGGCCGCCTGGGCAAGCGCCTGCGCGAACATCAGTTCAGCAACTACACGCAATATCTGCAGTTGCTGGAAGGCCGGCAGGACCGCGCCGAGATCCAGACCGCGATCGATCTGCTGACCACCAACGAAACCTACTTCTTCCGCGAGCCCAAGCACTTCGAGCTGCTGCGCAGGCTGGCCGGCGAACATCGCGGCGGCCTGCCGTTCCGCTGCTGGAGCGCGGCCAGTTCCAGCGGCGAAGAAGCCTACAGCATGGCGATGGTGCTGGACGACACCTTGCAGGGGCGTCCGTTCGACGTGGTGGGCACCGACATCAGCACCCGCGTACTGGCCAAGGCGCGTACCGGACATTACGCGCTGCAACGCATCGACGGCATTCCGCAGGCGTATCTCAAGCGCTATTGCCTACGTGGTCAGGGCGAGTACGACGGCACACTGCTGGTGGAACGCCGCCTGCGCGACCGGGTCAAGTTCGTGCATGCCAACCTCAATACGGCATTGCCGATACTGGGTAGCTTCGATGCAATCTTCCTGCGCAATGTGATGATCTATTTCAACGGTCAGACCAAGCGCGAGGTCATCCTGCGCGTGCTGTCCAACCTCAAATCAGGTGGATACTTCTGCATCGGTCATTCGGAAAGCCTGAGCGAACTCGACATCGGCCTGGTGCAGGTGGCACCCTCGATCTTCCGCAAGGCCTGAGCCAAGGATCCGACGTGTCGACAGCCTTCAATCGCCCTGCCGCCAGCCCCAATCCCATCAAGGCCATGGTCGTCGACGACTCGGCGGTGGTGCGCCAGGTGTTGGTCAGCGTGCTTAACGACGCACCCGACATCGAGGTCATCTCCACTGCGGCCGACCCGTTGCTGGCCATCGAAAAGATGCGCAAGCAATGGCCGGACGTGATCGTGCTGGATGTGGAAATGCCGCATATGGATGGCATCACCTTCCTGCGCAAGATCATGAGCGAGCGCCCCACACCGGTGGTGATCTGTTCGACGCTCACCGAGAAAGGCGCACGCGTCACCATGGATGCCCTGGCTGCCGGCGCGGTGGCAGTGGTGACCAAGCCACGGTTGGGACTCAAGCAATTCCTCACCGACTCGGCCGAGGAACTTGTCAATACGGTGCGCAGCGCCGCACGCGCCAACGTCAAACGGCTGGCCGCCCGCGTTGCCGCAGCGCCACTGGAAGCCGAGGTCAAGCACACCGCCGATGTGATCTTGCCCGCGCAAAGCGGCCGCGCGCTGGCGCAGACCACCGAGCGCATCGTTGCCATCGGCACCTCCACCGGCGGCACCCAGGCACTGGAAGAAGTGCTGACTGCACTGCCACGCGTCTGCCCCGGCATCGTGATCGTGCAGCACATGCCGGAGAAATTCACCGCAGCCTTCGCCGCGCGCCTCAACGGCCTGTGTCAGATCGCGGTAAAAGAGGCCGCCAACAACGACCGGGTGATGCCGGGCCGCGCACTGATCGCGCCGGGCGGCAAGCATCTGCTGCTGCGCCGCAGCGGCGCGCAATATTTTGTCGAAGTGATGGAAGGGCCGCCGGTCAATCGGCATCGTCCGTCGGTGGATGTGCTGTTCCGCTCGGCCGCGCGTGCGGCCGGCAGCAATGCGTTGGGCATCATCATGACGGGCATGGGCGACGACGGTGCCGCTGGCCTGCTGGAAATGCGCCAGGCCGGCGCGCGTACCGTGGCGCAGGACGAACACACCAGCATCGTGTTCGGCATGCCCAAGGAGGCGATCAAACGCGGCGGCGCCGACCGCATCCTGCCGCTGGGCGCGATGGCACGCGAGATCGTGACACAGTTGCAGTGACGCGCGGCACGCGGAAACAGCAGAACTACAACTGCGACTCCAGCGGCAACCAGCCCATCACCGTCGCCGCACCACGTCGCCACACGCTCGCTGCCGGCTCCTGCGACCATACCTCGGGCGGTTGTGCCGCATCGTCGTGCCAGCGCAGCTCGCCCTGATCCAGGGTCACTCGGTAACTCAACGGCGCACTGATCTTGCGGTTGTAGACCTGCTCCAGTTGCGCCGCCACTGCGCGATCGTTGAACAGCAGGCCCATCTCGGTATTGAGGTTCATCGAGCGCGGATCCAGATTGAACGAGCCGATGAAACCGCTGCTGTCGTCCACCACGAATGCCTTGGTGTGCAGGCTGGCACCGCTTGAGCCGAACAGGCTGCCGTCCGGCTTGCCCATCGGCTTGAGCTCGTGCAGACGCACGCCTTGCGTCAGCAAGGGAACGCGGTAATCGGCATAGCCGCTGTGTACGGCAACCACATCGTTTGCAGCCAGCGAGTTGGTCAACACGCTGACGCGCACATTGCGCCGACGCAACTGGTCGATCCAGCGCATGCCTTCCTCGCCCGGCACGAAGTACGGCGAGATCACCTTCAGTTCGTGCTGCGCACGCGCCATCTCGCCGATCAAGACCGGCGTCATCCAGTCCGCCTGCGGCGATGCGCCATCGGCCTTTTCCGGCGGGTCGGAGACGATCCGCGCCTGATCCAGCCAATGCACCTGGCGCTGGCCCTGCGTCAAGGCCTGCACGCTCGGCGATTGACGCAGCCGCTCCACATAGGGATGCGCGCGTGCCGATTCCAGGCCGGCGTCCAGACTGCCGCGCAACGCATCCAGCGCCTGCGGCTGTGCGGTCACCAGCGCGGCCAGCGGCAACGCGTTGGGGCTGTTCCAGTACGCATCGAAGACCTGTTCGGCCTGGCCGACGGCCGGCCCCATCAAGGCCGCATCCATATCCATGAAGTTGGTGTCGCGCGCCGCATCGAAGTACTCGTCGCCCACGTTGCGGCCGCCCACCACCGCCATCCGGCCATCGGCAATCCAGGCCTTGTTGTGCATGCGTCGATTGATGCTGAACATGCGCAGCACCATCTCCACGCCGCGCATCAGCGTGCCTTCGCGCGCACGGGTGGGGTTGAACAGACGGATTTCGATCATCGGGTGGCTGTCCAGCGCCGCCAGTATCGAATCGCTGCCATGGATGTTCATGTCGTCCAGCAGCAGGCGCACGCGCACGCCGCGATCGGCCGCATGCAGCAGTTCGTTGTGCAGCAGGTTGCCGGTGAAGTCCGCATGCCAGATGTAGTACTGCAGATCCAGGCTGCGGCCGGCCGCACGCGCGGTGAGCGCACGCACCGCGAATGCATCGACGTTGTCGGGCAGGATCACCATGCCGGTCTGATCGGCATGTGCCTGCTGCAGCGGCGCGACGACCTGATCGATCGGCGTTGCGATCGCCGTGGCAGGCAGCGAATGGCTCACTGCGCCACGCTGACGATCGGCAAAGCGCCCATAGCCGTACAACGACAGCACGCTGCCCAGCACCAGGACCAGCACACCGATCCCGATCGCTTTGAAGATCTTTCGTCTTGTCACTGCAGCCCCCCCTGCCATTCGGAGCGCGGCAGTCTAGACGCTGCGCAGGCAGCCCGATGTGCAGATGCAGCAAGAATCATGCGCTACAAAGCCGTTGAAACGCGCGGTTGCTGCCGCACGCGCGGCAGCAACCGCGCTTGCCGCAGGCGCCGATCACCAGATCGCAACGCGATCCTTGTCCGCACGGACCATCGCATCGCCAGGCCTGCACTGGAATGCCTGCGCAAATGCCGGCATGTTCGAGGGCGCAGCATTGGCGCGGAAATTGGCCGGCGCATGCGGGTCGGTGTTCAGGCGCACGCGCAACTCACCGTCGGTGAAGTTGCGGCGCCACACCGTGGCCCAGTTCATGAAGAAACGCTGGTCCTGGGTATAACCGTCGATGTCCTTGCCGGCGTCGGGTTGTTCCTTCGACGCCATCTGCAGCGCATCGTAGGCCACGGTGAGGCCGCCCAGGTCGCCGATGTTCTCGCCCAAGGTCAGCTTGCCTTTGACCTGTACGCCGGGAATCGCCTCATAGCCGTCGAACTGCGCCACCAGCCGGTCGGTGCGCTGGGTGAACAGCTTGCGGTCCGCGTCGGTCCACCAGGTATCGAAATTGCCCTTGGCATCGAACTGGCTGCCCGAGTCGTCGTAGCCATGCATCATCTCGTGCCCAATCACCGCGCCGATACCGCCGTAATTCAACGCTGCATCGGCCTTGGAGTCGAAGAACGGCGGCTGCAGGATCGCCGCCGGAAACACGATCTCGTTGCGCGTGGCGTTGTAGTAGGCGTTGACCGTCTGCGGGGTCATATGCCACTCGCGCTTGTCGACCGGTTTGCCGATCTTGTCCAGCATGTAGCGATAGTTGAATGCCTGCGCCGCCTGCATGTTGGCCAGGAAACCATCGCCACGGGTTTCCAGGCCCGACCAGTCGCGCCATTGATCCGGGTAACCGATCTTGGGCGTGAAGCTGGCCCACTTTTCCAGCGCGCGCTGCTTGGTGTCCGCGCTCATCCAGTCGAGCTTTTCCAGCCGTGCCTTGAGCGCCACCGAGAGGTTCTGCACCAGCTGCTGCATCTGCTGCTTTGACTCGGCCGGGAATGCGGACTGCACGTACAACTGGCCCAGGGCCTCACCCATCGCCTCGTTGACCGCGTTCAAGGTGCGCTTCCAGCGCGGCAGCATGTCCTGCTGGCCACGCAGCGTCTTGGCATAGAAATCGAAGTTGGCCTGCTCGAACGGTTTGGCCAGGTACGGCGCTGCCTCATCCACGCTGTGGAAACGCAGGTACGCCTTCCAGGTCTCCACCGGCGTGTCGGCCAGCATCGCATCGAACTCGGCGAAGTAACCCGGCTGGCTCAGCGAGAAAGTCCCTGCCGGAACCTTCAGGGCGCTGAAGAATGCCTGCCAATCGAAATGCGGTGTGATGGCATTGGCGCCGGCCACATCGACCGGGTTGTAGCGCTTGGCCGGGTCGCGCAGTTCGATGCGCGACAGCGAGGCATTGGCCAGGCGCGTTTCGAACGCCATCACCGCCTTGGCCTGGGTTGCCGCCTGCGCTGCTGCAATGCCGGACAGTTCCAGCACGCGCGCGATGTAGGCCACGTACTGCTCACGGATCCTGGCCTGCGCCGGATCGGTGTAATAGCCCTTTTCCGGCAGCCCCAGACCGCCCTGGCCTGCGTAGGCGATCATCTGCTCGGAATTCTTGTAGTCGGCGTTGGCGCCGAACGAGAACATGAACCCCTGGCCCTTTGCATAGCTGTCGCGCAACCATGCGGCGATGGCCGGCGCATCGGTCAGCGCATCGATCGCCTTCAGCTGCGGCTGCAGCGGCGTGATGCCGGCCTTGTCGATCGCCGCTTCGTCCGAGCCGGTGCGCCACAGGTCGGCGATCTTGGCATCCACCGAGCCGGCCGACAGGTTGCCGCGCGCCAGTTGCTCCACCAGCGCGTGCTGGATGGTCAGCGAACGCTCGGCCAGCACTTCGAAACTGCCCCAGCTGGTGCGGTCCGATGGCACCGGATTGGCCTTGAGCCACTTGGCGTTGACGAAGCCGTTGAGGTCCTGGCACGCGTTGATGGCCGGATCCAGATCATTGATGCCGAAGGCCACGATCGGTGCATCGAGCTTGGACACATCCACCCTGGTCGGTGCGGCCGGCGTTGCGGCCGGTGCCGGCCTGGCAGTGTCGTCGGAACCGCCACACGCCGAGAGCGTCACCGCGATAGCCACCGCAAGCGACAGCGTCGCGAATTTGCTCAACATCGTTCCATTCTCCAAGGCATGCGACCGCATCAGACGCGGTCAAAAAAAGTGGGCTATCAACGCAGACACACCAACCACACCATCATCGCAGCGGCACCGCAAGATCCTGACGTCCGGTACCACGCCTTGGCGAAGAACACGCAACGCCCAACCGCGCACTCCGCGGCGCCTGGGCACGCGCGTGCCGGCGCTCTCTACTTCCGCGGAAAACCACCCAGCAGCCCGGCGCAGCAGCGCGCCATCGACTGCGGTCATTTGCGCGCGTACACCGGTGCCATCAGCAGATACACCGGATACGCCAGCACCATCAGCACCAGCGCGATCTCATGCCCGGACGCCGCTTCCGCCCAGGATTCCATCTGTCGCGACGGCCCGAAAAAACCAAACGCCAGCAGCACGACACCCATGACACAGATCAGCAGCGTCAGGCCCATCGCCGACGCGGATACGCTGCCCCGGGCCAGCAACGCGAACGCAGCGCTGCCACCTGCCAACAGCAACCCCAACGTCACCAGATACGCGCGGCAGTAGGTGGCACTCATCTGTTGCCTGTTACGCTTGCTGGACATCATGTCTCCCCTGCAAGAACACACGCTCGCGTGTCAGATGCGGAGCGCGCACTCGAGCGCGCGCTGCGAACCCCACGCCACGCTGCGCGCGTCATGCATGCAGCGCAGCCAGCGGATGCGACGATTATTTTGCCTTGCCCTGATTGGCCACCGCTTCGGCGGCGCACTTGGCCGCTTCCTGGTCGCCCAGATAGCGGTAGCTCTGTACCTGCAGGTTGTCGTCCAGCTCGAACAGCAACGGGATGCCGGTCGGGATGTTGAGCTCCAGGATCTGCTCGTTGGAGACAGCGTTGAGGTACTTGTACAGCGCACGCAGCGAGTTGCCGTGCGCGGTCACCAGCACGGTCTGCCCGGCCTTCAACTGCGGCGCGATCGCGTCGTGCCAGTAGGGCAACACGCGCACCAGTGTGGTCGCCAGCGACTCGGTGCCCGGCAAGGCATTGCGGTCCAGCGTGGCGTAACGACGGTCGTGACACGGATGGCCAGGGTCGTCGACGTCCATCGCCGGCGGCGGGATGTCGTAGGAACGACGCCAGATCTTGACCTGCTCTTCGCCGTGCTTGGCGGCCGTCTCGGCCTTGTCCAGCCCCTGCAGGCCACCGTAGTGGCGCTCGTTGAGGCGCCAGCTCTTGGACACCGGCAACCAGTCCTGGTCGAGTTCCTTCAATGCGCCCTGCAACGTATGGATGGCGCGCTTGAGCACCGAGGTGTGCGCCACATCGAACTGCAGGCCTTCGTCCTTCATCAGCTTGCCGGCCGCAGCGGCTTCCTGGCGACCTTGCTCGGTGAGCTCCACATCCACCCAGCCGGTGAAACGGTTGTCCAGGTTCCATTGGCTCTGGCCATGGCGCAGCAGTACGAGTTTACGGGTCACTACGGTTCTCCGATTGGGGGCCGATCAGCCTGCGATTGTAACGGCAGCCAGCGCATCGCAGGCGTGCACGACACCGCCACGGCCGGCGCGCGATGCTGCGGCCATGCAAACGATCGATCCCGTCTTTGCCGGTTGGGATGGCAGCGTCACCCAGGCGCGACAGTTGCAACAGCAACTGGCACACCGCGTGGTGCTGCAGGACCAGCCCGGCGCAACACCGCAGCTGCTCGCCGGCTTCGACGTCGGCTTCGAAGACGACGGCCAGACCACGCGCGCGGCCGCGGTGCTGCTGGATGCAGACACGCTGATGCCGCTGGAAACCCATGTCGCGCGCGTGCCCACCTCGATGCCGTACGTACCGGGGCTGCTCAGTTTTCGCGAGCTGCCGGCCTTGCTGCAGGCGCTGGCACTGCTCTCGCGCCCGCCTGATCTGGTCTTCATCGACGGCCAGGGCATCGCGCATCCGCGCAAGCTCGGCATCGCTGCACACTTTGGCGTGGTGACCGGCTTGCCCAGCATCGGCGTGGCCAAGCAACGCCTGGCAGGCAGCTTCGTCGAGCCAGGACCCGGGCGCGGCGACCATAGCCCGATCCTGTTGGGCGGCACGCAGATCGGCTGGGCGCTGCGCAGCAAGCTGCGCTGCAATCCGCTGATCGTCTCGCCTGGCCATCGCGTCTCGATGCAGGGTGCGCTCGACTGGACGCTACGTACCTTGCGCGCCTATCGCCTGCCCGAGCCCACGCGCCTGGCCGATCGGCTGGCCTCGCGGCGCGGCGAGATCGCCCTGGACGCCACGGCGCCCGGACAACTGTTCTAGCGCGCGGCAGTCGATCGCGATCGACATGCTGCGTGCCTGCCGCTGTCGTCCGCGCTGGACCATCTCGGCGCGCTCGTGCTGGCCGCCAGCGTACCCCCGCAGTGCCTTTCCAGAGCGCGGCATCCAGGCGCATCGCATGTCAACGGTGCCGACACCGACACGAGCTGTCGCGCGGTCGATGGATGATTCTTCCTGCGATGAGTTACGTCATCTTCGCGCGAGCGTTCATGACTGGGGTCACTGCAGCACATCGCTACGCGCCGCTCGACTGCAATCGCGCGGCATGCGCCGTTGGACATGGGAAAGACACCCCCCGCCTTCGCGCGCGACACAGCCGGAGCGATCCGCCTTGGTTGAGCGCCTTCCCCGCCTGCACGCATGCAACGCTGGCGACCGAACGTGCGCTCTACATCCTCGACGGCGAGGCGCAGCTGGATGGCGCCGATGTGGTAGTCAGCAGCGGGCGGGCGCCGTGTACCCACCCAGGTCTCGAAACGGGAGTGCCCGTGCGCACGGCCGATTGCAGCCCGGCCTGCGAATTGCGCTTGAGCTTGCAGCCAAACCTGTGGTAGTGATGTCTCCATAGGTTGGGACAGGTTGCGTGCGAGGCACAGCCGGGCGGGGAGCGCACAGGCTGATGCGGCGACACGCGCGACGACGCTGTCTCTGCGCAGACATCCAACGCCGGGGAATACTTGAATGAAGTCCGCATCCTGCCTTGTCGGCCTGAGCCTGCTGTGGGCCGCCGCCGCCGTTCACGCCCAAACCTCACCGGTCTGCCCGCCGCTACCGCCAGCCTCCGGGCTGCAGTGGAACGAGCTTGCGGGCGCGGACTATCTGGTCTGCAAGGCCATGACCGCAGACGGTCGCCAGGTGGTCGGTGTGATGCTGACCACCCGCGACCCGGCGATGACGCTGGCGCGCGACCGACGCGCGGAGAAAGGCCAGATCCAGCAGGAGGACTTCTATTGGTACAAGCTCGACCTGGGCGGCCGTGACCTGCCGGGCATGGAATCGCGCCGCGTCACCGTGGTCGAGCTGGGCAAGAAGCGCTACGCACAGCTATGGATCGACGGCGCCAACACCGAGGAACTGGCCTCGATGCAGTCGCTGGTGCAGAACATGGATCTGCAGCCCGCCAGCCTGGCCCTGCAGCGCTGACGCAGGCGGTAGTGAAGCGCCAGGGCATGCCCACCTGACGCGGTCTCTCAAGCGGGCCGGCTGAGCAAATGCTGCCGCACAACCGGCTCGCCTGCTTTCTAGCGCCCGCCGCACCCGCCGACGCGTCGCCGCCTCCTTAGCAGTGCGGTGGCGATCCATACCTTGCCCTTGAGCAGGCGATGAATCGGCCATTCGTCGTCCACGTCCACGCTACGCACCGTCCAGCGCGCCTTCCAGTTCGATCTGCCGCGTGATCACCGTGCCCGCAGCACCGCGCTGGGTGTGATGCAGATGCAATGCACCGCCGTCAAAGACCACTGCTTGCGCGCGGCCATCATCGGCACCGCTGCCCCACGGCGGCTGCAGCGCGCCGGCTCAGAACCGCCCCTCCTGGAAATCGACGAAGGCCTGCATCAATTCCTGCTTGGTGTTCATCACGAACGGGCCGTGTCGCATCACCGGCTCGTTGAGCGGGCGACCCGCCACCAGGATCAGCTGCGCACCGTCCGCACCTGCACGTAGCGTCAAGCGCTCGCCACCGCCCAGCACCGCCAGTTCCTGAGCCGGCAGCGCACGCGCGGCATCGCCCTCGCCCACCGTCACCGTACCTTCGAACGCGTAGGCAAATGCGTTGTGGCCGCTGGGCAGCACATAGTCCCAGGCCGCATCCGGCGCCAGTGCGATATCCAGGTACACCGGCGCGGTGGCCGGTTGCACGATCGGGCCGCGCACCTCGCCCACCGCGCCGGCGATCACCTTGACCGTGACGCCGGGCGCAGGCTGGGCGACCGGAATGCTCTCCGGCGCGTACTCCTGATACCTGGGGTCGGTCATCTTGTCGCGCGCCGGCAGGTTCACCCACAGCTGAAAGCCGCGCATGCGCCCGGATTCCTGCTCGGGCATTTCCGAATGGATCAGCCCGCGCCCGGCGGTCATCCACTGCACGCTGCCCGGGGTCAGCAGACCTTCGTTGCCATGGTTGTCCTTGTGGCGCATGCGCCCGTCCAGCATGTAGGTCACCGTCTCAAAGCCGCGGTGCGGATGGCTGGGAAACCCGGCCAGATAGTCTTCTGCCTTGTCGGTGCCGAACTCGTCCAGCATCAGGAACGGGTCCAGGTCCGGCAGCTGCTGGGTGCCGATCACGCGGGTCAGCTTGACCCCGGCGCCGTCGGAGGTGGGCATGCCACGAATGGTGCGCAGCACGCGTGCCGCTGCGGTGGTGGTGACGCTCATCGACCTCTCCTTAGCGTGAATGACTGGCCCGAATAATGGATGCAGCCGGCACGCGGCCCAACCGCGACCGGCGCAACCGATCGTTCCAAAACCCGCCGGCGCCGCCGCGCGATCCGGCACGCGGCGACCGGACGCTCTACAACTAAAGTTTTACCCTGGCCCCGAACGACGCCATTGACCCCGGGCGGGCAGAGGGTGACCCTTGGGTGAATCGTTCCTGAGGGGCATGCATGAAAGGGTTCTCGAAGCTGGCCTGGGGCGCGCTGGCGCTGCTGGCCGCGTTCTGTCTGGGCACCGTGGCACTACGGCGCGGCGAACACATCAACGCGCTGTGGATCGTGGTGGCGGCGGTGTCGATCTACCTGATCGCCTACCGTTTCTACAGCCTGTTCATCGCCGACAAGGTGATGCAGCTGGACGTCACCCGCGCTACCCCGGCGGTGGCCAACAACGACGGTCTGGACTACGTGCCCACCAACAAGCACGTACTGTTCGGCCATCACTTCGCCGCGATCGCCGGTGCCGGGCCATTGGTTGGCCCGGTGCTTGCCGCACAGATGGGCTACCTGCCCGGCCTGCTGTGGCTGGTGGTCGGCGTGGTGTTTGCCGGCGCGGTGCAGGACTTCGTGGTGCTGTTCCTGTCCAGCCGCCGCAACGGCCGCTCGCTGGGCGATCTGGTGCGCGAGGAAATGGGCCAGGTGCCCGGCACCATCGCCTTGTTCGGCGCCTTCCTGATCATGATCATCATCCTGGCGGTGCTGGCGATGGTGGTGGTCAAGGCACTGGCGGAAAGCCCCTGGGGCATGTTCACCGTCATCGCCACGATGCCGATCGCGCTGATGATGGGCGTGTACATGCGCTACATCCGGGTCGGGAAGATCGGCGAGATCTCGGTGGTCGGCCTGATCCTGCTGCTGGGCGCGATCTGGCTGGGCGGCAAGGTCGCGGCAGATCCAACTTGGGGCCCGGCATTCACCTTCACCGCCAAGCAGATCACCTGGATGCTGATCGGCTACGGCTTTGTCGCCTCGGTGTTGCCGGTGTGGCTGCTGCTGGCACCGCGCGATTACCTGTCTACCTTCCTCAAGATCGGCACGATCCTGGCGCTGGCGATCGGCATCCTGGTGGTCATGCCGGATCTGAAGATGCCGGCACTGACCCAGTTCGCTTCCACCGGCGATGGCCCGGTCTGGAAGGGCGGCATCTTCCCGTTCCTGTTCATCACCATCGCCTGCGGCGCGGTTTCCGGTTTCCATGCGTTGATCGCCTCGGGCACCACGCCCAAGCTGCTCGCCAACGAAGGCCACATGCGCTACATCGGCTACGGCGGCATGCTGATGGAGTCGTTCGTGGCGGTGATGGCGCTGGTGGCCGCATCGATCATCGAGCCGGGCATCTACTTCGCCATGAACAGCCCGGCCTCGCTGGTCGGCAGCGACACCGTGGCCGTTGCGGCCAAGGTGTCCGAATGGGGCTTTGCGATCACTCCCGAGGTGCTGGAGGCCACAGCACGCGACATCGGCGAGCACAGCATCCTGGCACGCGCCGGTGGTGCGCCCACCCTGGCGGTGGGCATCGCGCAGATCCTGCACCAGCTGCTGCCGGGCGAAGACACCATGGCATTCTGGTACCACTTCGCGATCCTGTTCGAAGCCCTGTTCATCCTGACCGCCGTGGATGCCGGTACGCGTGCGGGCCGCTTCATGCTGCAGGACCTGCTGGGCAACTTCATCCCGGCGCTGAAGAAGACCGAATCGTGGGCCGCCAACATCATCGCCACCGCCGGTTGCGTGGCGTTGTGGGGTTACCTGCTCTACACCGGCGTGATCGACCCGTTCGGCGGCATCCAGACCTTGTGGCCGTTGTTCGGCATCTCCAACCAGATGCTGGCCGGAATCGCGCTGATGCTGGGCACGGTGGTGCTGTTCAAGCTGAAACGTGACCGCTACGCCTGGGTCACCCTGGTGCCGGCGTTGTGGCTGCTGATCTGCACCACCTATGCGGGGCTGATCAAGATCTTCGACAGCAACCCGGCGCAGGGCTTCCTGGCGCAGGCGCACAAATACCAGGACGCCATCGCCAGCAACACCATCACCGCGCCGGCCAAGACGGTGGCGCAGATGCAGCAGATCGTCACCAACGCCTACGTCAACACCGGGCTGACGGTGCTGTTCCTGTTCGTGGTGGGTTCGATCCTGATCTACGCGATCAAGACGATCGTGATTGCGCGCCGCAATCCGCAGCGCAGCGACCGTGAAACCCCGTACGTGGCTTTGCAGCCACACCAGATGGCGGATCTGTAATGGGCACCCAACTCGTTCTGGCCAGCCAGTACCAGGTGCATCGTCGCATCTGGCGGCGCCTGATCCAGACCGCACGCCTGTGCTGCGGCATTCCCGATTACGACAACTACGTGCGCCACATGCTGGAAAAACACCCCGACAAGCCGGTGATGGACTACCCCACCTTCTTCCGCGAGCGCCAGGATGCGCGGTACGGCGGCAAGAGCGGGTTTCGCTGCTGCTGACCGGATGACCGGATAGGTGGCGAGTCGGAACGCAGCAGGGCGCGATGCGAATCGCGCCCTGTTGCGTTGATGGCTTGGGATTGGCTGCAAGGCCCTTGCCCGCCTACCATCGCGGGACACGCCGCAGGGTAGGTCAGCGCTCCCATGCAGGCCTGGCAAATCAGCGGGTTTTCAACCGACCACCGAGCAACTTTCTGGTGCGGTGTCCTCGCCGGTTGCGGGACCCTTGGCGGCATGGATGCCGCCAAGAAGCCTCCACGAGCGGATTCACGGCGTGTCCCGCAAGTGGTGAGGGCACCGCGCACTCGACTCGCCGCGCTGTTGACTGCACTCAACCGCCGCTGCTGCTGCGCGAAGTCTTGGTTGCTGTTGTGTCTTTTGTCTCGAGCAGAATTATCTAGTGCGGATGGATCAGTTGCGGAGCGGTTGATCTGCGGCTTCGCTGCAGGGCCCTTGCCCGCCCACCATCGCAGGACACGCCGCAAGTACGTCCTTGTAGATTCTTACGCGGCATCCATGCCGCGTTAGGTCCCGCGACGGTGAGCGGGCAAGGACCTGTCGAGATGGCAGATGTGCATGGTTGCAAGCGGTGCACGATGTGCGTTGGTCGGATCATTGGGTGTCGACCAGCTTCTCACCATCCCATCGCGAGCCGAGCGGTGGACGGGCTTTCAGCACGCAACCCACAAACGTCTCGTCTGCCACCCAAAGCCGAGCAACAATCTCTCGAGAAAGCCACTAACCAATTTTCTGGTGCGGTTCCCTCAGCGGTTGCGGGACCGTGTGGCGGCATGGATGCCGCCACCGAGCCTACACGGACGTCCTTGCGGCGTGTCCCGCAAGTGGTGAGGGCACCGCGCGCTCGACGGACCAAGCTCTTGACTGTCTCCAAGCGACGCTACGACGCAACAGCTCTGTCATTGCAGGTCGATTGAACATCTGGCCCAGTCAGTTGCAGAACGAGAGGGCTGCGATTCCGCCACCCTCGACACTGCGTCCAACACGTTCTGCCGGCAGCTCTCAGCCAGCGCGTTTTTGCGCCAGCTGCCCGAACAACGCAGGCAGATCGCGCATATCGTCGAACACCGCCAGCACACCGATGCGACGCAAGGTGTCGGCATGTCCGTGCGGGATATGGCTGGCACCGATAAACCCCAGTACCTGCATGCCGGCCGCCAGTGCGGCAGTCGCACCGGTGGGGCTGTCTTCGATCACCAGGCAGCGCTCCGGCGCAACGCCCAAGGTCCGTGCAGCCAACAGGTAGACATCCGGCGCCGGTTTGGGCCGCTCCACCATATCGGCACTGAAGATGTGCCCCGCCGCGCGCACGGTGAGCCCCACCCGTTCGACCGAGGCAATCACATTGTGGCGGCGGCTGTTGGAGGCGACCGCCAGCGGCAACGGAATCTGTTCCAATGCATCGCGCGCGCCGGCGATTGGCTGCACCTCGGCTTTGATCAAGGCTTCGCCACGCGTCTGGATCTGTGCCAGCAAGGTCTCCGGCAGCCGGACCGCGAAATGTTCCTGCACGCGCCGCAATACCTCACGCGTGGTCTGCCCGAACGTTGTCCCGAGCAGATGCTCCAACGCCTCGGCCGGCACGAAGGCCGCCAGCGCCTCGCGCATCACCCGGTCGGCCAGTATCTCGCTGTCGACAAGCACGCCATCGCAATCGCTGATCAGTAATTCGTAGACCATTGCACCCATCTGCTCGCAAAGCGCCATTATGCCGGCCGCCCCGTGACCGTCGGCTGTGGCGGAGTGCAGGCGCGTATGAGGCCCATCGTGATGCATCGGCGACAGGCCGACACCACGACGGCAAGCGGACTCAACAACTGAAACCCGTGGCGCCGGCATGTCACAAAATCTTACCGCGCATCGTTTGTGCAGCTGGTAGGATCGGCCCGGCTGCGGAAGGACACACCGCAGTGCCACCAGGAATGCGATCAGGAGAAGGAGATTTCGATGCAGACGCGATTCCCCACCCTGCTCGTTCTTGCGACCTCGTTTTTCGCGGTCTCATGCACCGCCTCGCCCGGTGCCAAGGAGCAAACCACCATGTCAGCTACGCTGCAGGACCACACCGTCGCCTTCCGCGACCCCGGCCTGACCGACATCGCCAGCGCCATTGCCCATGGTGATGTCGCTCGAATCCGTGCACTTGCACCGACGGTCGATCTCGCCGCACACGGCGATCAGAACGTCACCCTGCTCGAGTGGGCGATCTGGAACGAACAACCCCGCGCCCTGGCCGCATTGCTCGATGCCGGCGCAGATCCGTCGTTGCCCGGCATGGACCAGGAAACGGTCGTGCATATGGCCGCCATGGCGAAGGATGCGCAATATCTGAACATCCTGCTGCAGCACCATGCGCCGATCGATGTGGTCAGCGCGCGCGCAGGGTGGACGCCGCTGTTCCGCGCCGTGCAGAGCAAGCGCGACGCGCAGATCGCGTTGTTGATCGAAGCGGGCGCCGACGTGCAGCGCGTCGACAACACCGGCAACAGCGTGCTGCATCTGGCCGCACAGAGCGGTGCGGCAAGCCCGGCAGTGCTGCAATTGCTCAAGGCCGGGGTGGACCCCACGCTGCGCAACGCGCAACACCAGACCTTCCAGGCGTATTTCTTCACCACCCCCGACCGCCTGCTCAATGCCGCCGGCCAGCAGGCCAGGTCGGACGTGCGCGCATGGTTGAGCGCCCACAACATTCCCGTGGAAAGCAGCCGCTAGGCGGGCTTTTCGCACGACGAACGCAAGGAGCCGCGCATGAGCCCGTCAAATTCCTCGTCCACCCCATTCGCAGAGTCGATGCGTGGACAGCAACCGCAGCCGGAAGACCGCCAGTTCCCGGCGGTGCTGCAAGACCTCTACGCCACTGCCTCGCAGCGACGCGAAGGCAGCGCTGAAACCTTTGCGCCACTGCCCAACGGCTGGACGCGCATGGACGACAGCACGCTGCAACGGGCCGGCATCGACTCCGGCCTGCTGCACGATGCCAAGAGCGGTTTCGATGCCGCGTTCTACCGCAACGAGCAGGGCCAGGTGGTGCTCGGCTTCTGCGGCACCGACGAAGGCAAGGACTGGAAGCACAACCTTGGCCAGGGCCTGGGCTTCGACGACGCGCAATATGCGTCTGCCATCCAGCTCGGCAGCCAGGCCAGGCAGGCGTTCGGCGACCAGGTGGTGATCTCGGGACATTCGCTCGGTGGCGGCCTGGCGGCCGCGTCGGCGATGGTCAACGACATCCCAGCCGTGACCTACAACGCCGCCGGCGTCAACGACCGCACGCTGGAGCGCCAGGGCCTGGATGCCTCGGCGGCCAAGGACTACGCCAGCAGCGAGTTGATCCGCGGCTACCACGTCAAGAACGAGATCCTCACCCATCTGCAGGAAGACAGCATCCCGCTGAAGTGGGCGATGCCCAATGCGGCCGGCCATCAGATCGAGCTGCCGGAACCGGACCCGCTGTCGTTCGGGCAACGTCTGGTGCCGGGCATGATGTTGAAGCACCGCCTGGATCTGCACGGCATGGACTCGGTGATGAAGGCGCAGGACATGCAAGCGCCTGGGCAGGCGCAAGGTGCAGGCAGCCAGTTGTTCAACGACGCGGTGGTGCGTCTGGACGGCCAGCGCGAACGCCTGGGCCTGCGCGACGACACCGCGTTTCTCAACACCGCCGCCAGCGTGGCCGCACGTGCGAGCAGCGACGGCCTGCAGCGGATCGATCACCTGGTGCCCAACCGCGACGGCGACAGCCTGATTGCGGTGCAGGGCCGGATGGACGACCCGGCGCATCTGCGCAGCCATGTGCAGACTGCCTCGGCGGCCAACGAGCCGGCGCACGGCAATGTCGATCAGTTGCAGCAGCACAACCAGCAACAGTCGCAACAGGGCACGCAGCAGGAAGCGCAGCGGCGCGGCCTGCAGCAATAATCGCGACCGGGCACTGGCGCTGGTCAGTGCCCGCCTCGAGGTGGCTGACAACACCTCGCAAGCGGCGATCACATGGATGCACGCGTGCATCCGGCACTGCGGCAATGCGTGATACCGCGAGGTAACCCCGGCACGTCCTGCCACACCTTCCCGACGACGCTCCCCCGACCGTGCGACGGTCCGGTCAGCCGGCTCCCGCCATCGCGCGCAACGTGATGCCCACCAGATAGGCCAGATAGGTGCCGGTGGCGTAGCCCATCGTGCCCAGCAGCACACCGACCGGGGCCAGGGCCGGATGGAACGCAGCGGCCACCACCGGTGCCGAGGCCGGTCCACCGATATTGGACTGCGAGCCGATCGCGAAATAGAAGAACGGCACCCGCAGCAGGCGGCCCAGGCCCCACAGCAACCCGATATGCACCGCGATCCAGATCAACCCGAGCAGGAACAGCCACGGTCGGTCCAGCAGCGCCAGCAGATCCATCTGCATGCCGATGCAGGCGATCAGGAAATACAGCAGTAGCGAGCCGATCCTGGAAGCGCCAGCGCCTTCCAGCGAACGCGCGCGGGTGAAGCTCAGCAGCAAGCCGATACTGGTCGCCAGCACTACGACCCACACGAACGGCGTGTCCAGGCTGAACTGGCTGGACCAGCCCAGGTGAGCCTTGCACCACGCGGCCAGCGGATTGGCCAATGCGTGCGCCAGCCCGACCCCGCCGAACGCCACCGCCACGATCACCATCAGATCGGCCAGGCTGGGAATGCGCGCGTGCTCGGCCTGGAAACGCGCCATGCGCTCCTGCAGGGAATCCAGCGCGCGGGTATCGGCGCCGCTGCGCGCATCGATGCTGCGTGCGCGCCCGGCCAGGACGATCAGAACCGCCATCCATACATAACCGACGCCCACATCCACCACCGCAAACTGCCCGAACGTGGTGGCGTCCACATCGAACACCTCGCGCATCGCCAGCATGTTCGCCCCACCGCCAATCCAACTGCCCGCCAACGCGGCCATGCCGGCCCAGGTATCGCCCGCCACCGTGGCCGGATGCACCCAGCCCATTACCCAGAACGCCACCACCGCCCCCAGCATGATGCTCAGCGACGCGCCCAGATACATGGCGACCAGCTTAGGGCCCAGTTTCAGGATGGCGCCCAGATCGATGCTCAGCGTGAGCAGGATCAACGCGGCCGGTAGCAGCACGTCGCGTGCGATGGGGTTGTACAGGCGGGTATTGGCACCGTCGATCAGGCCAACGGTGTTGTAGATGCCGGGCAGCAGGTAACACAGCAGCAGCGCCGGCACCACGGCATAGACGCGTCGCCACAGCCCCTGCTCGCGCGACGAGGTCCAGAACACCGCCCCCAATGTCGCAGCGATCAGGCCGAACACGACGATATCGTTTTGGATCAGTGCAGAACCGGCGACGTTCACTAGGGCGGTATTCTCGACAAAGGACCGCCAAGGTGCGGATCGCAGCAAGAATGGCCGATCGGCTGCATCCAGTCGACTGGATACCCGGGCAGGGAAGTGCGGCGTGACTGCACGGCCGCCGGCTTGGCGCATCCGCACACGTTGCCGGGCACACGCAGTTACCCGCCTCGCCCGGGCGGATCGTCATCGCTTGCCGCACGATCCCCGCAAGGGGCTGGCTCGCTCAGCCGTAGCGACGTACCACGCGGTCGCCTGCGGCGGTCTTCAACACCACGTCGCTGGGCTGACCGGTGGTCAGACAATGCAGCTTGGCCATCAATTCGGCATTTTCCAGCGCGCCCTGCTCGCGTAGATAACGCAGCGGCGACCACTGCGGCCGGGTCACCCACCAACCGCCCTGTTCCGGGTGAATACGGACAACATAGCGGGACTCGTCCATCAGGGCCTCCGGCCGGCGCATGCAGCGATCGAACGACGGAAACGGGCACCGTGGAAAGGCGCAGCGCACCGACGGCGGGAGGGCCATGGCCCGGTCAGGGATGCCGGCGTGCCCTTACTCAAGGGGCCGCGGGAGAGTGGCCAAAGGCCCCGCGTCCGGCATAGCCAGAATGTCTTTTCGCTCATACAAACGCCGTCGGGCGGACACTGGCACAAAGGTAGGAAAATTCTTACATGACACCGATCAGAGCTGGCGCTAAATTCGCGTTCGAGCGGCACGTACACGTCGCAGATGGCCGTCGACGGGCGCAGACGGCGCGGGGAAATTCGTCGCTCTTGAAGATGCCTTGGGGGAGACGTCGCATGCATCTGCTCAGGAAGTTCCAGTTTCCGGTCAAGACCGCAATGGTGGTGGGCTATGTCCTGGTGATCAGGGAAGCGATCGTGCTGTGGTCCTGATACCGCTCTGTCTCCAGGCTGCCGTATAGCGATTAGCTGCACCCGTCACGGTGTCTCAATCCGCATCCACCCAGCCACGCTGTTGCGCTGCGACCAGGTCGGCGGGCGTGTCCACGTCCAATGCGAGCGCCGGGGCGCTGATGCAGCCCAATGTCTGCACGTCCAGGCTGGCGAACAAGCCACGCAGGCCGCTGTCGCCCTGGAGCGGTACATCGGCCCAGGCCGTGTGGGACACCACCGCGGGGATGCCGCGCACACCGGCATACCCGCTGGTGGCACATCCGGATGCGGCACGGTCAGCCTCTTCCAGCAAGGCGCGTAGATGCGGCGCGTCCAGCGCGGGCTGATCGCACCCCAGGATCAGGCTGCGCCTCAGCGACGTATCGTCCTGCACATGCTGGCGCAGCGCAGCCAGACTGGAGCCCATGCCGGCGGCCCACTCGGAATGACGTAGCACTTCCACGTCCAGACCTTGCAGGACATCGGTCAACGCGTCGGCATCGGCGCCCAGCACCACCACGCAGCGACGTGGCGCCGTCTGCAGCGCGATGCGCGCGAAACGCCGCAACAACGGTTCGCCCTCGCGCAGCAGCAATTGTTTGGAGCGCCCCAGCCGGCGTCCTGCACCCGCGGCGAGCAACAGCGCAACGTGATCGCTACTCATGCGTCGGATGCCATCGCGCGAAGCGCACACCGGCGCGCGGTCGGCAGCATCGGGCCCGAATCGAAAAGTGCATTGCACGGGGTTGCGTCTGGACGAACGATAATGGCTGACGACGGCAGTCGAGCTGCGTCGCAGAAGACGTCGGCATAGTGATCAAGTAATTCGGTCATGGCGACGTGGCGTGCATATTGGAGATGCGCCAGCCTAAAGATGTAACTGTGCGCGCAGAGTGACTAAATGCAATGCACTCACCGGACGCGAGTAACGCTCGCGCTGCAGCAGGGATTTCAGCGGATTGCCGGCGCTGGATGGCGCAGTTATCGTCATCCGGGAGGCGCAGCAGGTAAATGCATGCCTTATAAGACATATCAAAGATTACTTTTTTACAAATAAGTCTTTTTCAGTGCAGAAACTTATCCGGCAACCACGCACCAACAGTGTTGGCGACTGAATATTGAGATTCACATTGACGTGAATGCAAACGCGACTGAGGCTTCCCTGCCCGCTCGCAGGGCAGCAACAGACTCAGCCAGCCACTGCAGCTGCCTGCCCATCGGCAACCGCCTGGGTGGCTTCGGCAATGATGCCGAGCGCAATCGTATGCGGTGAGGAGCGCCCCATGCGCCAACCCGCCGGCAGCCGCAATCTGGCCAGGGCGACATCGTCATGCCCGAGTGCACGCAGTGCCTGCAGGCGTGCCTTACGTTTCTGGCGACTGCCCAGAATGCCGATGCAGGCAGCCCTGGAGGCAAGCCCCCGACAGGCGACCTGCAGATCGCTGTCGCCGTCGTGCGCGAGGCTGTACAGCGCAGTGTCCGCATCCAGATGCAGATCCTGCAGCGCTTCGCCCAACGTACGGCGATCGTAATGGTCCGCGGCCAGTCCCGGCGGTGGTTCGCTGGGTCCATGCGGACGCAGCACACGTACCTCGATGCCCATCTGGCTGGCAAGCGACACCAGTACCAGCAGCGCAGGATCGGCACCGACCAGCACCAGCCGTAACGGGGGCCGATGCGTGCGCAGGAATTCGTCGGGACGCAGGTCCTGCATATTGACCGGATAACGGACTGCGCCAGTGATCCGATCCAGCGCGACATGAAACGGGCGACGATGCTGGCGCGCATTGCGCCAGCGTGCCAGATGCTCGCCCAGGTCCTGCACCGGCCAGACCAGCACGCCGATACGGCCGCCACAGCTGAGCTGGATATCCAGCACCTGACTGCCTTCGCCGTAGTCCAGCCAGCGTGGAGTACCGTCGCGCAGGGCGGCGATGGCCTCGTGCGCCACTGCGGCCTCCACGCACCCGCCCGAAACGTAGCCGGCCACCCGGCCGTCGGCGCTGATGGCCATCTCGCTCCCCAACGGCCGCGGCGAGGAGCCTTGCACCTCGATCAGCGTGGCAATGGCCACACGCTGCCCCGCTCGGTGCCAGGCGCTCAGCGTGGGCAGCAGGTCATCGTGCAGGGCATAGCTCGGCCATGCCGGCCACGCCGGCTCGGCCGGCGCCGCATGCGTGACCGGGGCCACCACCGCACTCACGCGCGCAGCAACTCGGGCAGATGCGGGAGCAGCTTGTCCAGCGTGACCGGGTAATCGCGGACGCGCACGCCGGTGGCGTTGTAGACCGCATTGGCGATCGCCGCCGCCACCCCGCAGATGCCCAGCTCGCCGACCCCCTTGGCCTTCATCGGCGACGACATCGGGTCGCTTTCTTCCAGGAAGATCACGTCCTGATGCGGGATGTCCGCATGCACCGGCACTTCATAACCGGCCAGGTCGTGATTGACGAAAAAGCCCAGCCGCTTGTCGACCGCCAGCTCTTCCATCAGGGCCGCACCCGCGCCCATGGTCATGCCACCGATGACCTGGCTGCGCGCAGACTTGGGGTTGAGGATGCGCCCGGCCGCGCACACCGCCAGCATGCGGCGGATGCGCACCTCGGCAGTGGCGATATCCACGCCGACTTCGACAAAGTGCGCGCCGAAGGTCGACAGCTGATGCGTCTTGGAAAGTTCGCCGAACTCGATCTTGTCCTCCACCACCAGGGCGCCATTGGCCGCGGCATCACCGAGCGCGATGCGCTTGCCGCCGGCACGCACGTGGCTATCGGCGAATTCAGCCTTGGCCGGGTCCAGCCCCAACTGCTCGGCGACGGCTTCGCGCAGTTTCACTGCCGCGGCATACACGCCGGCAGTGGAACTGTTCGCACCCCACTGGCCGCCGGAACCGGCCGAAGCAGGGAAGCTGGAATCGCCCAGCCGCACGTCCACCCAATCCAGCGGCACGCCCATCATCTCTGCGGCGGTCTGCGCAATGATGGTGTAGGAGCCGGTGCCGATATCGGTCATGTCGGTTTCCACCACCACCCGGCCGCCCTGCTCCAGCCGCATGCGCGCGCCGGAGGTCATCACCGGTGCATTGCGGAATGCGGCCGCCACGCCCATGCCCACCAACCAGCGCCCATCGCGGTTGCTGGCCGGCTTGGCCTTGCGCTTGGACCACTCGAAACGCGTTGCGCCATCTTCCAGGCACCTGACCAGCTGACGCTGCGAGAACGGACGCTGCGGGTTTTCCGGATCCACCTGGGTGTCGTTGACGATACGGAACTTGACCGGGTCCATGTCCAGCTTCTCGGCCATCTCGTCCATGGCCACTTCCAGTGCCATCAGGCCCGGCGCTTCGCCGGGCGCACGCATCGCATTGCCTTCTGGCAGATCGAGCACGGCCAGGCGTGTGGAAATCAGGCGATTGGCACCGGCGTACAGCAACTGGGTCTGCGCGGCCGCGATTTCCGGTCCGCCCTCGGGCAGGTCGCCGGACCAGCTCTCGTGCGCGATCGCGGTGATCTTGCCATCGCGCTGTGCACCGATACGGATGCGCTGCACGGTGGCCGGGCGGTGCGTGGTGTTGTTGAAGATCAGCGGCCGCGGCAGCATCACCTTGACCGGACGTCCGACCTGGCGCGCGGCCAGCGAGGCGAGCACCGCATCGGCACGCAGGAACAATTTGCCGCCGAAGCCGCCGCCGATGTACGGCGACATCAGACGGACGTTTTCGCGCGGGATCCCCAGCGTCTTGGCCAGATCGCCCGCGCTCCAGTCGATCATCTGATTGGAGGTCCACACGCTCAGCTTGTCGCCTTCCCACATGGCGATCGACGCGTGCGGCTCCATCATCGCGTGCGAATGATCGGGCGTGGTGTATTCGGCATCCAGCTGCACCGGCGCGGCCGCGAAGGCGCTATCGAAATTGCCGACTGCACTGTTCGGCGCCTCGCCCTCCTTGGTGACCTTGGCGCCATCGCGTGCCTTTTCCAGATCGTAGGCGCCGACATGGCGAGCGTAGTCGACCTTGATCAGCTGGCCTGCGGCACGTGCCTGCTCGAAGGTTTCGGCAACCACCACCGCAATGGCCTGGTGGTAATGCTGGATCTCCGGACCGCCGAGCAACCTGGCCGTGTTGTATTTGCCTTTCTGCAACTTGCCCGCATTCTGCGCGGTGACAATGCCAAGCACGCCCGGCGCATTGCGCGCCGCGCTCAGATCGATGCTGCGAATGCTGCCCTTGGAGATGCCGGCGCCCACGATATGGCCGTAGGCGGCACGTCCAGGCAGATCGTGATGCTCGTACGCATACGGCGCCAGCCCGGTGGCCTTGAGCGGACCGTCGATACGATCGACCGGCTTGCCGACGACCTTGAGCCGGTCGATGGGATTGGTACTGGCGGGAGTGTCGAATTTCATATCAGGCCCTCGTCTCGGCCAGGACCGCGGTCAAGGCGCGCTCGACCAGCGGCAGCTTGAAGGCGTTGTGTTCGGTAGGTCGTGCGCCGTCGAGCAGCACGGAGGCAATTGCACGCGCGCCCTGGCGCGACTGCGCTTCGGCCGCCTCGCTGCGCCACGGCTTGTGGGCGACACCGCCTACGCCGACACGCAGGCTGCCATCGCGCTGCACGACCGCTGCAACCGACACCAGGGCGAATGCGTAGGAAGCGCGATCGCGCACCTTGCGATAGACATGCGTGCCGCCGAGCGGCTTGGGCAGGCTCACCGCCGTGATCAGTTCGCCGCGTTCCAGCACGGTTTCCAGGTGCGGCGTCTTGCCGGGCGCACGATAGAACTCGGACAACGGCACCGCTCGTGTCTGTCCATCCGGACGCACCGTTTCGACCACCGCGTCCAGGACGCGCATGGCAACGGCCATGTCGCTGGGGTGGGTGGCGATGCACTCTTCGCTTGCGCCGATCACCGCCAGCTGCCGGTTGAAGCCACCGATCGCCGCGCAACCGCTGCCCGGCAGGCGCTTGTTGCACGGCTGATTGGTATCGTAGAAATACGGGCAACGTGTGCGTTGCAGCAAGTTGCCTGCGGTGGTGGCGCGATTGCGCAGCTGCCCCGACGCACCTGCCAGCAATGCGCGCGACAGCACGGCATAATCGCGACGCACACGGGCATCGGCTGCCAGATCGGTATTGCGCACCAGGGCGCCGATGCGCAGGCCGCCGTCCGGCGTTTCCTCGATGGTATCCAGACTCAGTCCGTTGACATCGATCAGATGCGAAGGCGTCTCGATCTGCAGTTTCATCAGATCGAGCAGGTTTGTGCCGCCTGCGATGAACTTGGCATCCGGCTGGCGCGCAGCCTTGGCCGCGGCGTCGGAGGGCGAGGCGGCGCGTTCGTAGCTAAACGCCTTCATGCGCGCTCTCCCGCAACATCGTTGATCGCATCGACGATGTTGGAGTACGCGCCGCAACGGCAGATGTTACCGCTCATCCGCTCCTGCAATTCCGGCGTGGTGAGCCTGGTCTTGCCGGTCAGATCCTCGGTGACATGGCTGGGGATGCCGCGCTTGACTTCATCCAGTACCGCCACCGCCGAACAGATCTGCCCAGGCGTGCAGTAACCGCACTGATATCCATCGTGCTTGACGAAGGCCGCCTGCATCGGATGCAGCTTGTCCGGCGTGCCCAGGCCTTCAATGGTGGTGATCTTGCCGCCCTGATGCATCACCGCCAACGACAGGCAGGAGTTCATCCGCTGCCCATCGACGATCACGGTACAGGCACCGCATTGGCCATGGTCGCAGCCTTTCTTGGTGCCGGTCAGATGCAGGTGTTCGCGCAGGGCATCGAGCAGCGTGGTGCGATTGTCCAGCGTCAGGGTCACTGGCTTTCCGTTGACCTCGAACGCAACCTGGCTCGATGCATCGGCAGGCTCGACCGCCTGCCGGTGCGACATCGCCTTGCCTGCAGTCACGGCCATCGACTGGTTTGCGGCAACGCTGGCTGCCGATGCCGTGCCAGCGATCAGTATCTCGCGACGGGTCATCTTGATCTCTCTCATGGCTGGCATCTCCAACAATGCTGGCTTATACATTCCTTAAACAATGTGCAGCGCGGTCGGTCACAATCACGTGAGCATGCAGCGCATGCGTGCGGGCGCGAAGCGGGGGTATGGCCCGATTCTAGAGCCGCGTTCGGCGGGTATTGGCGGCATGGAGTGCATGCGCCTATGAAGCGCGCTCATCATTGCTGAAATGCATGGCCCACTCGCTACGCAACGATCATGCGGGCTGGCAGCCCGCGTTTTGCGGGCTTCGCGGCGTATGAAGTGATTCAAGATCTTCTACATGCTGCCAGGAAACACATGCTGAGCGGGAAGACGTCATCCCCGTCCGCGCGCTTGCCTCCGTCTCCACTGCGCGGTGCTCGTCTGCCGCATCCGGATGCACTGCATCGAGGACATCCGGACGCGAACGACCGACTTGGAGCGACCACCAACGCGTGACCGGCAGCCGTCAGGCGGGGCATGGATGGCGTGAAAGTGTGGGTCAGTGCCACATGCCGATTCACGCAGCGCCCGCGCCCGCGCCCGCCTGACGGTAAGCGCAGGAGTTTTGTCAGCCGCTCCTAGAATTCCAGCACGATCTTGCCCAGATGGCCGCTGGCCTGCTGCAACGCGAAGGCGTCGGCGATAGCGTCGAGCGCGAAGGCGCGATCGATCACCGGACGCAGCGGCAAGGCATCCAGTGCACGCACCAGTTGCCGTTGATGCATGCGGCTACCGACCACCAGCCCCTGCAGGCGCTGCTGTCGGCCCATCATTTCGGCGGTCGGCACCGGACCCGCGGCACCGGTCAACACACCGATCAAGGCGATATGCCCACCCACCCGCGTAGCGCGGATCGATTGCGCCAGGATGCCCGGCCCACCGACCTCGACCACATGATCCACGCCACGCCCGTTGGTGATCTCCAGCACCTGCGCCGACCACTCGGCATGCTGACGATAATTGATGATGTGGTCTGCGCCCAGCGCGCGCGCACTGGCCAGTTTCTCGTCGGACGACGATGTCGCAATGACGGTGGCGCCCATCGCCTTGGCGAACTGCAATGCAAAGATCGACACGCCGCCGGTACCGAGCACCAGCACGCTGTCGCCGGCCTTGAGTCCGCCATTGACCACCAGGGCGCGCCATGCCGTGACGCCGGCCGTGGTCAAGGTCGCCGCTTCGGCATGGCTGTAGCCGGTCGGAGCGTGCGTGAACGCATGCGCGGCGGCCACGACCGCAGAGCGTGCATAGCCATCGACGCCATCGCCGGGCGTGGTGGCAAAGCCGGCCTGCTGCGGCTCGCCATCCAGCCACCCGGGGAAGAAGGTGGACACCACATGGTCGCCGACGGCGAATTCGTCCACTTCAGGCCCGACGGCTTCGACCAAACCGGCACCGTCGGACATGGGGATGCGGCCGTCAGCCGTCGGCATCTGCCCGGCCACCACGCCAAGGTCATGGAAATTCGACGAGCTTGCATGCAGCCGCACCCTGATCTGACCGCGTGCCGGCTGCCCGGGGTCGGGCAACGCAACGACGTGTAATGCATTCAGGCCTGCAGGATGAGCTAAACGAATCGCGCGCATGAGGCGCTCCTTGCTGTGATCGACGTTCGGGATAACACCCCGGGCGTTATCCGCATGCAGTCGAGCTGGCTTTCGGTCCTGTTGTCGGTAGCCGTGCGTGATCGCATCGTCGAGCGCGTGACGAGAGCAGGCTGGACAGCAGCGCGGTCGCACGCCACGCGAACTGCCGCGCAACGCATGAGGCATCAATCACAGATCGGCATTGCGCCACGCGATGCAAGCGATTCCACGCGACGCCAACGGCTAAGCTGGCACGGCAGTTGCAATGTCCTGATGTCCAGACAGGTAACTCCCGTGACATCATCCACAAAGCGGCGACGGCAACGAGCACAACGCATCGCGCTGCACTTTGTGCTGAGCATTTCGTGCTTGCTGCTGCTGGGTTCGGAATACTGGTCCATCCACGAAGAGCGCGGAAGTGCGCTGCGCACCGCCGAAGCGCAATCGTTGAATCTTGCCAATTCGCTGGCGCAGCATGCCAGCGACACCATGACGATCGCCGATGCCGTGCTGTCCGGGTTGGTGTCGCGGGTGGAGCACGACCAAAGATCGGCCAGTGCGCGACTGGTCATGCATGATTTTCTCGTGCATGAAGCGCGTCGCTCGGACCGGCTGCATGGCATCTTCATCTATGCGCCCGACGGCAGCTGGGTGAGTTCGTCACTGGATAGCACGCCCAGAACGCACAACAACGCCGATCGCGCCTATTTCAAATATCACCGCAACCATCGCGACGCCTTGTCGCTGGTCGGACCGCCGGTACAGAGCCGATCCGATGGCAGTTGGGTGCTCACGTTGAGCCGGCGCCTGAATACCCCGAGCGGCGAGTTTGCAGGAGTAGTCCTGGTCACGCTGCAACTGAAGTATTTCCAGAATTACTACAGCACTTTCGAGGTCGGCCCGAACGGCACCATCGGCATGACCAATGACGATGGCATCGTGCTGGTGCGCCTGCCCGACAAACCGGGCGTGATCGGCACCTCGATCGCAGGCACTTCGATCTACGCCACCATGCGCGCCCGCAGGCACGGCACTGCCACCTATCGTTCGCCGATCGACGGCGTGGAGCGCATTTCCAGTTTCACGCCAGCGCGGGCGTATCCATTGACCGTGTTGACCGGTGTCTCGGTCGATGACGCATTGGCCAACTGGCGGCAATCGGCGCACCAGCGCATCGTGGTCGCCGCCTTGGGGTGCGCGTTGCTGTTGGGCGTCGGCATCTGGCTGGATCTGCAACTGCGCCGCATGCATCGCAACGAGGACAAACTCAGCACCGAAGCCTGGATAGATGCACTCACCGGCATCGCCAACCGCCGTGCGTTCGACCACCGGCTCTCCCATGCCTTGCAGCAGGCTGTCCATCGACAAGCGCCACTCTCGGTGCTGATGATCGATGTCGATCATTTCAAGCTCTACAATGACACCTATGGCCACGTCAATGGCGACGCCTGCCTGCGTCTGATCGCGCGCGCGATTGCCGGCTGCTCGCGGCGCAGCGAAGACATTGCCGCGCGCTACGGCGGCGAAGAGTTCGGCATGATCCTGCCGCAGACAGATGCCGCCGGCGCACTGCGGCTGGCCGACGCGATCCGCAGCGCCGTCGCCGGGCTCGGCCTGATGCACCTGTCCAGCCCGACCAGCGCGCACGTCACCGTCAGCGTCGGCGCAGCGACGTTCGAACCGGGCCAAGCGCCACGCACCCCGGATGCCTTCGTGCACGACGCCGACTCGGCGTTGTATCGCGCCAAGCAGAACGGCCGCGACCGGACGTCGGCGTAGCGCGACAGACAGCGGAACTGCGCTCAACACCGGGCGGGCGCGGCCCATGTCCGGAATCGGCGTGTGTCAGGCTTACACACCATGGGTGCGCGGCGTTCTCAGCCACCTGACGATTGCACGCGAGGTGCTGTTAGCCACGTTTGGTCGAGATTGGTGAGCGGCGCCGTCGTACTGGGCAGGTCAACCTGCGCGTCCAGGGCGCTTCGGAACAGCCCGGCCTGCGTCGATGCAACAGCGGCCAGCAAGCAAAAGGCCCGCGCGATGCGGGCCTTTTGACTGACAAACAGGCTGACTGCCGATCAGAACGGAATATCGTCGTCGGCAAAATCGTCCATCGGCGGCGCCGACTGCTGCTGGGCCGGCTGCTGACGACGCGGGGCGTAATCCTGACCGCCGCCCTGACCGCCACCGCCCTGCTGCTGGCGCGGAGCCTGGCTGCGCTGCGGGCGATCGCCGCCCATGCCACCGCCGCCGCCTTCGCCACGGCCGCCGAGCATCTGCATCTCGTTGGCGACGATGTCGGTGCTGTACTTCTCCACGCCGTCCTGGCCGGTGTACTTGTCGTAACGCAGCTCGCCTTCGACGTACACCTGCGAGCCCTTACGCAGGTATTCGCCGGCGATCTCGCCCAGCTTGCCGAAGAACACCACCCGATGCCACTCGGTGCGCTCCTGGTTGTTGCCATCGCGGTCCTTGCGCATGCTGGTGGTGGCCAGACTCACGCGCGTGATCGCCATGCCGGCCTGGGTGTACTTGGTGTCGGGATCGTTGCCGAGGTTGCCGACGAGGATGACTTTGTTGATGCCGCGGGCCATAGATGCTTCCGAGATGGTGCGCCGGCGCCAGTGGGCACGGCGGTGAATGTCTTGGTGCCAATGTTACCGCACCTGCCGGCCTCGGTACCGGCGGATCGCCGCTGAACCGGGCCGGGGAATGCCGCGCAGGCAGGTCGGAATCCGGGCGCTCGCGGACAGGCCCGACGCCCGCGCCGCAAGGGTTTGCAGCCACGCCGGAGGCCCTCGCACACGGCCAGCGGGACGGATCTGGCCCAGACATCTATAATCGGCGCACATCACGAACGCCTGCGCATGACCATCGCCGAAGACCTCTCCACCGTCCTGGGCCTGCCCCAGATCCAGTCCCTCGCCGCGCCCGACATGGCCGCGGTCGACGCGCTGATCCGCCGCCGTCTGGCCTCGGACGTCGTGCTGATCAACCAGATCGCCGATCACATCATCTCCGCCGGCGGCAAACGCCTGCGTCCGATGCTGGTGATGCTGGCCGGCCACGCCGCTGGCGGCTCCGGCCCGGAGCACCATCAACTGGCGGCGATCATCGAGTTCATCCACACCTCCACATTGCTGCACGACGACGTGGTGGACGAATCGGACCTGCGCCGCGGGCGCAGCACTGCCAATGCGCTGTGGGGCAACGCGCCCAGCGTGCTGGTCGGCGATTTCCTGTATTCGCGCAGCTTTCAGTTGATGGTGGAGCTGGATCGCATGGAAGTCATGCAGATCCTGGCCGACACCACCAACCGCATCGCCGAAGGCGAGGTGCTGCAGCTGCTGCACGTGCACAACCCCGACACCGACGAAGCCGCCTACCTGCGCGTGATCGAGCGCAAGACCGCGGTACTGTTCGCCGCCGGCACCCGCCTGGGCGCGCTGGCCTCGGGCGCGGATACGCAGGTGCAGCAGCGCCTGTACGACTACGGCATGCAGTTGGGCTTTGCCTTCCAGATTGCCGACGATGTGCTCGACTATGCCGCCGACGCCGCGGACCTGGGCAAGAACCTTGGGGACGACCTGGCCGAAGGCAAGGCGACCCTGCCGCTGATCCACGCCATGGCGCACTCGGATGCGAGGACCCGGGAGCGGCTACGCCAGATCGTCGAAGAGGGCGATGCGAGCGCAATGCCCGAGGTGCTGGCGGCGATTCACGCCACCGGCGGCCTGGATTACAGCCGCCAGCGTGCCGCCGAATACGCTGCCGCTGCGGAACAGGCGCTGGACGGTTTGCCGCCCAGCCCTGCGGTTGCAGCGTTGCGTGGTCTGGCACGTTATGCGGTGGAACGCACGCATTGATCCGGGCGGCAGGTTTCGCCTGCCGCGCTCACTGAACGGGCTGTCAGGCGGCGGTGAGCCGCGTCCAGTCATCTCATCAATCGCCAAAGCGTTCGTCGAAGAAATCGCCGAGCATGCGGTAGGCACGTTTCGCCGCACGCGGGTTGTACAGGCAGCCTGGCGGGCTGTTGGCATCGGCTTCGGCAAAGCAATGCACCGCACCGCTGAAATTGACGAACTGCCAGTCCGCGCCCGCCGCATTCATCTCGGTTTCGAAGGCCGCGATGTCCGCCTTGCTCACGCTCTTGTCGTCGGCGCCATTGAGTACCAGCACCGGCGTCCTGGCCGAGCCGGCCGCCGCCGGGCTGGGTGTCGCGATGCCGCCGTGCAGGCTGACCACACCGGCCAGCTGCGCACCTGCGCGCACCAGCTCCAGCACCGTGGTGCCGCCGAAGCAGAACCCCACCGCACCGATGCGTGATGCATCCAGCGGTGCCTTGCCGGCCTGCGCCTTGAGCGCATCCACCGCTTTCAGCGCGCGGGCGCGCAGCGTCGGCGGGTCCTTCTTCAGGGCACCGGCAAACTGCCTGGCCTCGCTGTCGTTGGCCGGACGCTTGCCCTTGCCGTAGACGTCGGCAACCAGCACCACGTAGTCATCGCCGGCCAGCTGCTTGGCCTTGGTGACCGCCGAATCGTTGACGCCGCGCCAGTTCGGCACCATCACCAGGCCTGGGCGCTTGGCGGCACCGGCATCGTCGTAGACCAGCACGCCGCTGAAGGTGTCCTTGCCGATCGTCCATTCCAGCGGTTTGGCCTGCATCGCTGCGGCCGCGGGCAACGCCAGCGACGCCAAGACACCGAACAACCCAACGCCACGCCATCTCCATTGCTTGTGCATGTGCCTGCTCCCGGGAAGGTCCGGCGAGTGTAGACGCTGCTGCCGTGCAGGCCGGGTCAGCGTGGACGCCGACGGACCGACCGCGGCAGCGTTCTGCCACGGCCGTCGAAAAAACCCAGGCAAATGCCGCCGTCGACTGGCGTACAGCAATGCAGCGCTACTGCACGCCCAAGCCGGGAATCGCGCTGATCGCCGCCGGATCGAACCCGGCCAGCTGGGCGAAATGGCGGCCGCGCGCGACATAGTCGCTATACGCGCCGAAGCTGGGCGCGCCCGGCGACAGCAGCACCACGCCGCCCTGCTCGCCCAGCGCCTCGCGCGCCAGCTGCATCGCGCGTTCCAGGTCGTTGGCGGCATGCAGACCGAAGCGACCGCGCTCGGCCAGCGGAGCCAGCAACGCGTGGATACGCGGCCCGTTCGCGCCCATGGTGACGATTTCCAGCGGCGCCTGCTGCGCCATCTGCGCGGCAAAATCCTGCCAGTCCAGCCCGCGATCGTGGCCACCGACCAGCAAGGCCACGCGGCGTTGCGCAAAGCAGGCCAGCGCCGCCAGTGAGGCGTGCGGGGTGGTGCTGATGGAGTCGTTGACGTAGCTGATGCCGTCCACGCTGCCGAGCAGCTGCAGGCGGTTCGGCAACGGGCGGAAGCTCGCTGCGGCCGGCGCCAGCGCCGCAGCGTCCAGCCCCAGGGCTTCCAGCGCTGCCAGCACCGCGCACAGGTTGCGCCGATTGTGTTCGCCGGGCAGCGGCACGTTGGCGGTGTCGAACACCGGCTGCTCGCCGCGATACACCACATCGCCGCGCAGATGCCAGCCATCGGGATGGTTGAACCAGCGCACCTCGCTGTCCGGCAACTGCAACTGGGTCAGATGCGGATCGGCGGCATTGAGCAAGGCGATCCGCGGACGGCCTTCGGTGACCAGCGCCAGCTTGTCGCGCACGTAGCGCGCCTGGTCGCCATGCCAGTCCAGATGCTCCGGAAACAGGTTCAACACCAGCGCCAATTGCGGACGTGCGCCGCTGCGCCCCACTTCGCCGGTCTGGTAGCTGGACAACTCGATCGCCCAATAGCTCGGCGGCGGTTGCGGCGCCAGCACTTCCAGCAAGGGTTGGCCGATATTGCCGACCAGGGCGATGCGATGGCCGGCCGCACGCAACAGATGCGCCAGCAGCGCGGTGGTGGTGCTTTTGCCCTTGGTGCCGGTAACGCAGATGGCGCCGGGCACAGAGCCGTCAGGCTGCGCCTGTTCGGCAAACCACAGCGCGGTGCCGCCGATGAATTGCGTGCCGTGCTCGGTTGCAGCGGTGTGCGCCTCGGGACGATACGGGCTGATGCCGGGCGATTTCACCACCACTTCGAACCGGCCCAGCGCATGCGCGCTGGCATCGGTTTCCACATGCAATGCAGCATCGGCCAGCGTCTCGAGCTCGCGTGCTTCCTCGGCGTTGCAGAACACCGTCAGCGATTGGGTAGGCAAGCGGGCACGCAACGCGCGATACGCCGCGCGCCCTTCGCGCCCCCAGCCCCATAACGCGACCGCCTTGCCCTCAAGCTGCGAAATTCGCACGCACGCGCTCCCACAGCGCCGACGGAATCCGGTGCTCGCCGTCGATGGCCAGCAACGGCACCAGCTGCAACGCCTGCTGGTCCAGCTGCGGCTGGATCTCGCGGATGAAACGCAGCACCAGCGCGTCTTCCTTCCATTCGGCACGGCCGGCCAGCACCGCCATCGCCGCGCGCGATTCGCGGCCTTCGCCGACGCATTCGAACGGCTTGTGGTCCTGGAATTCCAGCAGCGCATCGTAGCCGCCGGCCTGGGTTGCATCGTCGAGCAGATTGCGCCCGAAGATCTTGACCAGCCGCGTCTTGGGCATGAACGGCGCCAATGCCAGGAACACGAAATGGCACTTCGGGCACACGCCACACCAGCGATGCACCGGGCGCTCGCCCATGATGTGGAAGTTGCGGTTGCAGCTGGAAAAATGCGCGTCGTAGTGATCGGTCTTGGCGAACTGGCGCGCCACCGCCAGCTCCGACAATGGCCGCAGCAACGAGTAGTACCGCAGGTCGCCCGCCACATGCCGCTGCACGTAATCGCCGAACGCCTGCTCGAACGCCCAGCCCTTGGACCACTGGTGATTGACCTCGCCGGTGCCGGGAATCTGGCTGCCGTAACTGGCCGAACGCTCGTTGGAAAACACTACCTGGTCCACACCATTGAGCAAGGCCGACAACACCAGGATGGCCGAGTTCACCGCAGTGACCGGGATATGCCCGTTCCAGGCGCCCTGGCGATTGAGCTCGAACAATTCCGGCGCCAGCACGCGGCCGATATTGAGCACCGGCAAACCGGTGCGCTCGGCGCAGGCCCGGATCAGCTGCGAGCCGCCGATCCAGCTGACGGTCTGGTCGATGCCGGCATGCCGCAGCGCTTCGATACTGACCAGCGAATCCTTGCCGCCACCGATCGCAACCAAGGCGTGCTCGCGCAGGCCCAGCGCGGGCGCAGCGCCAGCAGCCGGTGCAGCCACCGGGAAGTGGATCTTGCCGTGCAGGTTCAAGCCATTGCGATAGGCGAACTCGCCCAGGCCGTGCAGGTAGACGTTTTCCACCAGCGCAGCGGTATCGGCATCGATGCTGTAGCTGTCGATGGCGATGGTCGGCGGCACTGCGGCCTTGTAGTAACTCACGCCCGCGATGAGATGCAGCAACTGCAAGGCCTGTTGCACGGCAGCGGCCTGCGCGCCGTCCAGCGCGAACGGTGCGCCCGGCACCGCGACGGTCTCGACCAGCTCCGGCCCTTGATCGAAGGCATACACCAGCGTCGCCACGCCGGTGTGCGCGTCCAGTGCGCAACGCACGAAACGGAAGGTGGAGATCTGGTGTTTGTCGAAAGCGCTCATGGACTACCTGCAGGAACACGTACGCGACGCAGATAACGCCGGCACAGGACATATTCAATCATGGAAAACGGCACCGCAGCCCACAGCAGCGGCAGGCAACCGAACAGCACCGCCAGCAACAGCACATCCAGACGTGCAGCCGTGGTATCGCCGGACACCGCAAAGGCGACGGCGAGATACAGCGCCACCACCGGCACATAACTCAGCGCGCTCAACAGCACCGTGCGCACCGCCATCCCGCCACTGCGACGCGACGGACCCCGCGCATCGCGCCCACGTTGCCAACGCCCGGCCAACCATGCGCCGATACCGGCAGCGACCAGTGCGGGCAGCAGCCATTTGAAGGTGTCGCTCCACGGCATGCCCAGGCTCAGTTGCTGCAGCGCGGTGGCGAACACGATCGCAGCACCACCGGCCAGCATACTGAGTGCAATGAACTCAGCCTGCGGGCGCATCGATCACCTCTTCGCGCGGCAATTCGCGCTGGTTGTAAGTGCTGGCCATCGAGTAACCGTAGGCACCGGCATCGGCCAGCAGCATCACATCGCCCGGCGCGGTGGCGGCAGGCAGACGACGGCGCTTGCCGAACACGTCGGACGATTCGCAGATCGGCCCGACGATATCGAAGCTGCCATCGGCCGGCGCGCCGAGCTGGCTGAGATTTTCGATGTCGTGCCAGGCGTCGTACAACGCGGGCCGGATCAGCGTGTTCATGCCCGCATCCAGGCCTACGCGCTGCACGCCGTCCTTCTCGATCACCTGGGTCACCTGCGCCAGCAGCACGCCGGCTTCGGCCACCAGGTAACGGCCCGGCTCGATTGCCAGTCGATAGCCCGGATGCACCGCCTTGACCTCGGCCAGGCCCTTGGCCCACAGCTCCAGATCGAACGGCTCGTCCTCGGCACTGTAGGGAATCGGCAGGCCGCCACCGATATCGATGGTCTCCACCGTGCCGATGCGGCGCGCGAAGCCTGCCAGTTCGTCGTACATCATCCGCCAGTGTTCGCCGGTCTCCACGCCGCTGCCCAGGTGCGCATGCACGCCGGTGATGGTGACCTCCAGCGTGCGCGCCACGTCCACGAACTCGTCCACGCGCGTGGACGACAAGCCGAACTTGGACGCCTTGCCGCCGGTGTTGACCTTCTCGTGATGCCCGTCGCCATGCCCCAGGTCGATGCGCAGCCACACGTTGCGGCCGCGGAACACCTCTGGCCAGCGCCGCAATGCTTCGACGTTGTCCACGGTGACGGTCACGCCCAGCGCAAATCCCGCTTCGTACTCGGCCCTGGGCGCAAAACTCGGGGTGAACAGCACGCGCCGCGGCGACAGCTCGGGCAAGGTATCGAACACGCGGCGCAGCTCGCCGTGCGAGACGCATTCCAGGCCAAAACCGGCCTGTTCCAGCGCCATCAGGATCGCCGGATGCGCATTGGCCTTGATCGCGTAATAGCGCTGATCCACCGCCGCGATCTGCGCCAGCGCCTGCGCACGCGCACGCACCGTGGGCAGGTGATAGACGTAACGCGGCGTACCGGCCTTGGACAGTGTCAGCAGATGGGTGCGCTCGGCGTGCCACCACGGCGTGGGCCGCGGGCGCACCGAGCCGATGATCTGCCGCCAGCGCGGCCCGAACACCTCGCCCTCGCTCACCGGCATCGCACCGCTGTCGATCAGTTCTGCATGCAGGATCGGCAGCAGGCCATCGGCATCGGCTTCGTCGATGACGAAGGTCAGATTCAGGTCGTTGGACGACTGCGAGATCATGTGCACGCGTTCCTGCCCGAACGTGGCCCACACGTCGGAGAGCTTGTGCAGCAGCGAGCGCATGCCGCGCCCCACCAGGGTGATCGCCGCACACGGCACGATGATCTTGACCTTGCAGATCTGCGACAGATCGGCCGACAACGCCGCCAGCACATCGGTGTTGACCAGGTTCTCGGACGGGTCCAGCGACACGGTGACATTAGTCTCGGCCGAACCGATCAGGTCCACCGACAGGCCATGCTTCTTGAACAGGGTAAACACATCGGCCAGGAAGCCCACCTGCTGCCACATGCCGATGCCTTCCATCGATACCAGCACGATGCCGTTGCGCCGGCTGATTGCCTTGACGCCCGGCACCGGCTCGGCATTGCCGTCGATGCTGGTGCCCGGCAGATCGGGGCGCTCGGTATCCAGGATCGCCATCGGCACGCCGGAATCGCGGCATGGCTTGATCGAGCGCGGATGCAGCACCTTGGCACCGGTGGTGGCGATTTCCTGCGCCTCGTAATAGTCCAGGCGGGTCAGCAGCCGTGCGTCCGGTACCTCCTTGGGATTGGCGCTGAACATGCCGGGCACATCGGTCCAGATTTCCACCCGGCTGGCGCCGAGCAGCGCACCGAAATACGCCGCCGAGGTATCCGAACCGCCACGCCCCAGGATCGCGGTGCCGCCATCGGCGTGCCGCGAAATGAAGCCCTGGGTGATCAACAGGCGCGTGGGCTGCGTATCGAAACGCGCGCGCCAGTCGGCATCGGACTGCCACTGGCAGGACACCGACAAGCGCTTGGACCACTCGCTCTGATTGGGCTGCGGCGGCAGCGCCGACAGCCACTGGCGCGCATCCAGCCAGCCCATGTCCAGGCCGCTGGCATGCAGATACGCCGCACCGATGGTGGAAGACAGCAATTCGCCCTGCCCCAGCACCTCGGCCTGCCAGTCCAGCGTGCGCGTTGCCGCGCGCGTATCGCCGATCAATGCATGCAGGGCGGCCAGGCGCTCGCCCAGCACCGCATCGGCATCCAGTTCCAGCTCGGCCAGGAACTGGCGATGACGCTGCTCCAGCGCCGCAACGCGCTGCGCGCTGTCGGCAGCGCCATCGGCGATCGCGGTGAGTTCGTTGGTCACGCCCGACAGCGCGGACACCACCACCAGCACGCGGCCGCCGGTCTCGTTGGCCCGTTTGCTCGCCAGTTTTCCAATCGTGTCCCAGCGATGACGACGCGACACCGAGGTGCCGCCGAACTTGAGGACGATCCAACGATCGGTAGAGTGGGGAGCTGACATTGAGATAGGCGTTTAGGATGAGGGGGAAGACGCCCGGTACGCCGGGCGGAACCTCCGATTCTACTGCCAATGTCGCCTGCATGACCCCGTGTGCGGTCGCAGCCTGCCGGCGGCCACTGCCATCACCGCAACGGTTTGCGCTGCAACCATCGACGCGCCTTCCATCGACCGAGATCCATGCCCCATGAGCAAGCACCGCTACCTGCAACTGGATGTGTTCGGCGGCCAGCATGGCCGCGGCAATCCGCTGGGCGTGGTCCTCAACGCGCAGACGTTGTCGTCGGAGCAGATGCAGCAGATTGCCGCCTGGCTGAACCTGTCGGAGACGATCTTTTTCCTGCCGGTCAGCGCACCCGATGCGGACTACCACATCCGTATCTTCACGCCACGCGCCGAGCTGCCGTTTGCAGGCCATCCCAGCGTCGGCGCTGCGTGGGCGGCGGCGACGCACGGGCTGGTTGCGTTCAAGCCGGACGGCCGGATGCGCCAGCAATGCGCGGCGGGCGTATTGCCGGTGCAGGTGCTCGACCGACATGGCGCCTCGCTGGTGCGGCTGCGGGCACCGCATGCGCGCGCGATCGAGACCGGTCAGACGCATGCTGCGGCGTTGCACGATGCCTGCGCTGGCCTGCGCCTGGCCGCACGCCCGGCCGCACTATGGAACAACGGCCCCGGTTGGTGGCTGCTGGAACTGGCCGACGCGCAGGCGGTACGCCAGGCGGCGCCCGATCTGGCTGCGATCAGCCGCCTGACCCAGGCCAGCGCGGCCACCGGCCTGGCCATCTACGCGCCGCAGGCCAGTAGCGACGCGGACCTGGTGGTGCGCGCCTTCTGCCCCGGCGACGGCATCCCGGAAGATCCGGTCACCGGCAGTGCCAACGCCTGCATTGCCGCGCGCCTGCACGGCGAAGGCCGCGTGCCGGGCGAGGCGTTGCGCTACGTCGCCAGCCAGGGCCGCGAGGTCGGCCGCGACGGCCGTGTGCACGTGGAGGTGGATCACGAAGGCGAAGTCTGGATCGGCGGAACGACCAGGCAAGTGATCGAAGGCCGTATCGATTGGTAAGCTGCCGCGCCCTGTTCGCGGAGCCGCCGCCATGACCACCCGCCGTTTCCTGCAACTGGATGTGTTCTCCGCCCGCCCCGGCAGCGGCAACCCGCTGGCGGTGGTGCTCGATGCCGAAGGCCTGGACGATGCGGCGATGCAGGCCATCGCACGCTGGACCAAGCTGCCGGAAACCACCTTCGTGTTTGCGGCGCCGGATGCGCACTGCAGCTATCGGCTGCGGATGTTTTCGCCGCAAAAGGAAGTGCCGTTTGCCGGCCACCCCAGCGTCGGCACCGCACACGCGGTACTGGAAGCCGGCCTGGCCGCACCCGACGACGGCGTGTTGATCCAGGACGGTATCGCCGGCCAGCTGCCGCTGCGCGTGGAGCAGACCGCAGGCCACCGCAGCATCGCCATCCGCACCCCGCGCGCGCGCGCGGCCGAGCAGGTGGAGGCCGACGACCCGCGCCTGCGCGATGCGGTGCGCGGCTGGCCACTCGGCAGCTTGCCGCCCGCCTTGATGGACGGCGGCCGCACCTGGTGGGTGATGGAGCTGGCAAGCGAAGCGGCGCTGCGCGGCCTGCAGCCGGACTGGGACGCGATCGCCGCGCTGGCCGAATCCACCGGCAGCATGGGCGTGTTCGCCTATGCGCGCGCCGCAGCGCCCGGCGCCTACGATCTGGCGGTGCGCGCCTTCGTCGGCAATGGCCGGCGCTTCGAAGATGCCGCCTCCGGCGCGGCCAATGCGGTGCTCGCCGCCTGGCTGGACAGCCGCCAGGCATTGCCGGGCAAGGAACGTCGCTACGTGGTCAGCCAGGGCCGCGAGATCGGCTTTGACGCCTTGCTGGAATTGCGCATCGACGCCAATGGCGATGTGTGGTCTGGCGGCCAGGTGCAGACGGTGATCCGCGGCACGCTGGATTGGGCGTGATCGCGCCTGATCCGGCAGGCTGAAAAGCGCGTGCGTCGGAACAAAAAACGCTGCGATCACCCGCAGCGTTTTCGTCATTCAATGGGCCGATATCGATCGCCTGACCGCGGCACACGACACCGCACCGGTCAGTCGGGACGCACGTCCACGCGTACCCGGATACGGTCGCCCGGGTTGTAGTCGCTACGCGTATGATAGGTGCGGCCCGCGTATTCGTACGTCACGTCGTAGCCGTCGACACGGTCGCGTTCGCGGCGGTAGGACACCGGCTCGCAGACGCTGACATTGCCCTGGTAGTTGCGATTATTGGCTTCGTAGATCGAGCGACCTGCCGCGACGCCGGCCATGGTGCCGACTGCCGTGCCGACCAGACGGCCATTGCCGCCACCGACCTGGCTACCAAGCACCGCACCGGCGATACCACCGATCACGCTGGCCACACCACGATTGGACACGCCGGCCTGGCCATAGCTGCCGCCGTCGCGGTAATAGCCGTCGTTACTGGTGTAGTAACCGTCGGCCGGGCGGTTGTAGCAGCGTTCGCTGCTGCGCTCGCCATACGAATCGGTCACGATGATCGGGTCCACGCGCACCACCCGCGCATATTCATAACGACCGTCCTCATAGCTGCCACGTCCGTCGTAGCCGCTGTCATAGCGCTGCGCCGTTGCATTGCCTGCAACTGCCACACCCATCACCAGAGCACCAAGCACAAGAGTTTTCATTGCGGCAGCTTCTACAGGGGAGGACACGCTGCCGATGCTCGACCTGCGCCAGTGAAACCGCCCTGAACCGAACCGACCTCGCAAAGCCCTATTCAGGTCGCCGCCAGCTGCGTGCGCCGGTAGTTATCGCCAACGCACGCAAGTGGGATCACGCCTGGCTGGAAAACTCGGTTTCCAGACTGATCGGCACGGCGCTCAGCGCCTTGGACACCGGGCAGTTCTTCTTCGCGGTGTCGGCCAGTTCGCGGAACTTGGCTTCGTCGATACCCGGCACCACGGCCTTGAGCTTGAGGCGGATCTGCGACAGCTGCGGGCCGCCTTCCATCGACAGATCCACGTCTGCACGGGTATCCAGCGAGGTCGGCGGAAAACCGGCTTCGCTCAGCTGCGCCGACAGCGCCATGGTGAAGCAGCCAGCGTGCGCGGCGGCGATCAGTTCTTCCGGGTTGGTGCCCTTCTCGTCGCCGAAGCGGCTATTGAAGGCATAGCGGGTCTTGTCCATCAAGCCGCTTTGCGGCGTGCTGAGCTGGCCTTTGCCGGTCTTGAGGTCGCCTTCCCAGTGAGCGGTGGCGTGACGTGAAATACCCATTGCGATCTCCTGCGATGAAAGGAGGCGTCACGATAGGCGACTGGATGTTACGGCGTGGTGCCTGGATCGGGAATCGGGAATCGGGAATCGGGAATCGTAGGAGCAGGCCGCGCGCGGGTTCTGATGGCAAGGCGTTGGGATGTGCGCGCGAAGACGCGCACCTGGCGCGACCGCGACCGCATTGCGGGTGCGCGGCCGCGTTGCTGGGTTCGCTCAACCCAGCAGGGTTTCCAGTACGGCCATGCGCACCGCCACGCCGTTGGCGACCTGGCGCAGCACGCATGATTGCGCGCCGTCGGCGACTTCGTCGGTGATTTCCACGCCACGGTTGATCGGGCCAGGATGCAGCACGGCGGCGTCGCGGCCGGCACGTGCCAGGCGCTCGCGGGTGAGTCCGTAGTCGCTGTGGTACTGCTCCAGCGACGGCACCAGGCCTTCTTCCATGCGCTCGCGCTGCAGGCGCAGCATCATCAAGGCATCGGCCCCTTCCAGCATGGCGTCGAAGTCCTGGCCGACCACGCAGCCATTCAGCATGTCGTCGTCGGGCAGCAGGCTGGCCGGGCCGCAGACGCGGATCTCGCCGGCGCCCAGCGTGCGCAGTGCATGCAGGTCCGAGCGCGCAACGCGCGAATGCTTCACGTCACCGACAATCACCACCTTGAGCTTGGAAAAATCGGTGCCCTTGGCCTGGCGCAGGGTGAGCATGTCGAGCAGGCCCTGGGTGGGATGCGCGCTGCGTCCGTCACCGGCGTTGATCAAGGCGGTGCCCTCGCCTGCAGCCGCGGCCAGCGCTTCCACCGCACCATCGTCGGGATGGCGCACCACAAAGCCGCGTACGCCCATCGCCTCGAGATTTTTCAACGTGTCGCGCGCAGTTTCGCCCTTGCGGGTGGACGAGGTGGAGGCATCGAAATTGAGCACGTCCGCGCCGAGTCGCTGTGCAGCCAGATGAAACGAGCTGCGCGTGCGCGTGGACGGTTCGAAGAACAGCGTGCACACCGCCGTGCCGGCAAGCACGCTGCGCTTGCCCACGCGCCCCACCGCCGCGTCGCGGATCTGGCCGGCACGATCGAGCAGCTGCAGCAGCGTGGCGCGCGGCAGTCCTTCCAGGGTGAGCAGGTGGCGCAGGCGTCCGTCCGAATCGAGTTGCATGGTGGTCATCGCAGGTCGGGAGTGTCAGGGAAGAAGAGTGGCTTGGTCGGGCGCGGCCAACCAGCGTTCGACGATCACCGCGGCCGCCATCGCGTCCAGCGCCTCGGCATCGCGGCGGCGCTTGCGCCCGTCGGCGCGCTCGCGCGCGAAACGCTGCGCGGCTTCGACCGAACTGGAGCGCTCGTCGATCAGCACCACCGGCAGCGCGTAGCGCTCGCGCAGTTGGCGGGCGAAGGCATGCGCGCGCTTGCGTGCGGGTTGGTCCTTGTCGTCCAGGGTCAGCGGGTCGCCGACCACCAGACCGTCGGGACGCCATTGCTTATGCACACGATCCAGCGCGACCCAGTCCGGGCCGTTGGTATGTACATGGATGACGGCCACCGCACGCGCGCCGGCACCGAGCGCGGTGCCGACGGCCACGCCGATGCGGCGCGATCCCACGTCGAAGCCCAGCACCGTGCCATCCGGGCGGAAAGCGCCCGCCTCAGGCATGCCCGGAATAGTCCGTGAGCCGGAACAGATCCACACCGATGCGCCCGGCGGCGGTCTGCCAGCGATCTTCCAGCGCGGTGGCGAACAACACATTGGCATCCGACGGCGCGGTCAGCCAGCTGTTCTCGCCCAGTTCGAATTCCAGTTGACCCGCGCCCCAACCGGCACAGCCCAGCGCCACCAGCGCATTGCGCGGGCCTTCGCCAGCCGCCATGGCTTCGAGAATGTCGCGCGAGGTGGTCAGGTAGACGCCCTGCCCCACTTCCAGGCTGGAATCCCAGTCACGCGCATCGTCGTGGATGACGAAACCGCGTTCCGGGTGCACCGGCCCGCCGCTGAGCACGACCTGCTCGCGCAGGTGCTCGTCGACGGTGTCGATGCCCATTTGCGACAGGACTTCGCCCAGTGTGTATTCGGAGGGCCGGTTGACCAGTACGCCCATGGCGCCGTTCTCGTCGTGCTGGCAGATCAGCGCGACACTGCGCGAAAAGGTGGGGTCGGACAGCGCCGGAAGCGCGATCAGCAGTTGGTTGGCCAGAGGCGTGGGCAAAACAGACATGGCCGCATTCTAGCCGTTCGCTTCGCCGCGCGCAGAGCCGCTGCCATACTTGCTGCATGCGGGCGGCACCGGACCGGCGATGCTGCCGATGGACAGCGACCTCGCAGACGCCACCGATGGCACCCGGCAGGCAAGGCCGGCCCATTCAGATTGCCGGCGGCTGCGCAGCGCGAACATGCAGGCTGCGCTGTGCCGCGATCGATCTGCTACGGCACAGCAGTCGATCCGTGCACCCACGCGTCGCTGTTCGGTCGCTATCGTTGGGCATTGGATTCCCTGCCATTGTGCACGGGTCCACCGACACCTGCTCCACCCACAACAGGCATCTTATGAGCGGCTACTGCAGCATCGCCCCGGGCCACCCGGTCCACGGGCACTATCACGACCACGAATACGGCTTTCCACAGCGTGAGGAGCGCGAGCTGTTCGAGCGCCTGGTGCTGGAGATCAATCAGGCCGGCCTGAGCTGGGAAACCATCCTGCGCAAGCGCAGCAACTTCCAGCGCGCCTATGACGGCTTCGATGTGGACACGGTGGCGGCCTATGGCGAGAGCGACATTGCACGGCTGCTCGGCGACGCCGGCATCATCCGCAACCGGCTGAAGGTGCTGGCGGCTATCCACAATGCGCAGGTCGTCCGGCAGCTGCGCGCCTCGCACGGCAGTTTCGCGCAATGGCTGGACGCACAGCATCCGCGCGACAAAGCGGCCTGGGTCAAGCTGTTCAAGAAGACCTTCCGCTTCACCGGCGGCGAAATCACCGGCGAATTCCTGATGAGCCTGGGCTACCTGCCCGGTGCGCACCATGCCGATTGCCCGGTATTTGCGCGCATCCAGGCGTTGTCGCCGCCGTGGGTGCAAGACGGCAATCAGACACCCATGTAACGATGCGGCCGGTGATTGAACATCAGCACCAGGCTGAGCATCAACGCACCCAGCGCCGAGTACAGTACCTTGTCCGGGGTGAGGACGCCGAAGGCGACCAGCATCAGCATCGCATCGAAACTCATCTGCACCTTGCCGGCGCTCCAGCCGCGCTCGCGCTGCAGGTACACCGCCAGGATGCCGATGCCGCCCAGGCTGCCGCGGTGGCGGATGAAGAACAGGATGCCCAGGCCCGCCAGCGCGCCGCCGACGATCGCCGAAAACAGCGTGCTGATGTGCGCGTAATCGGCCCAGCGCGGCAGCAGGTCGGTGAGTGCGCCGCAGGCGCCCACTGCGGCAAAGGTCTTCAAGGTGAATTCCCAGCCCATGCGGCGCACGCTCAGCCAATAGAACGGCAGGTTGACCAGCACGAACACCAGGCCGAAGTTCCAGTGCAGTGCGTAATGCAGCAGGAACGCCACGCCGGCCATGCCGCCGATCATCAGGCCGCCCTTGGCGAAGATCGCCAGGCCCAGCGACGCCACCAGCGTCGCCAGCACCATGCCCTGCACGTCCTCGGCCACCGAGTGGTGAAACGCATGATCGTCGGCCGCGGTGCCGGCCGAATCCGGTGGCGGCGTCAACGGACCGGAAGTCATCACTGTGCCGTCGTCGGGCAACGGCTGTTGCTCCGGACGGAGATCGGAATCGGGAAGGCTCACGGACTGGGCACTGCGGTGGGGTGCGGATATTAGACACTATCGGCGCACCTGGTTACATCTGAAACATCACGCCATTCGCGCGTTGCGACGCCGCGCGTTCATCGAGCGCAGCGGCGTCCACCGCTGCATCGCGCAGGACACAGCGGCACGCAGGGCGCTGCAACGAATCCGGCGCAGGCCGTCCCGTTCGCATGCACCCCCGGCCATCCGTCACCGCGTGCCACGCGCCTGCAGGCGCTCAGCGAACCTCGGCGATCTCCACGCCATCCAGGCCCTGCGCCAGGGTCTTGGCGTCGCCGCCCTGCGAGAGCTTGATGCGCAAGCGCACCTCGTTCTGCGAGTCGGCGTAGCGCAGCGCGTCTTCGTAGCTGATCTCGCCGGCCTGGTACAGCTCGAACAGGCTCTGGTCGAAGGTGCGCATGCCCAGGTTGGTGGACTCCTTCATGATCTCCTTGAGCTTGTGGATCTCGCCGTCGCGGATGTAATCCTGCACCAGCGGTGTACCCAGCATGATCTCCATCGCCACGCGACGGCCGCGGCCATCCGGGGTGGGGATCAACTGCTGCGCGACCACGCCCTTGAGATTGAGCGACAGATCCATCAACAGCTGGTTGCGCCGGTCTTCCGGGAAGAAGTTGATGATGCGGTCCATCGCCTGGTTGGCGTTGTTGGCGTGCAGGGTGCACAGCACCAGATGGCCGGTTTCGGCGAAGGCCACGGCGTGTTCCATGCCTTCGCGGGTGCGCACCTCGCCGATCATGATCACGTCCGGCGCCTGGCGCAGGGTGTTTTTCAGCGCGTTTTCCCAGCTATCGGTATCGATGCCGACTTCGCGCTGGGTGATGATGCAGCCCTCGTGCTTGTGCACGAATTCGATCGGGTCTTCGATGGTGATGATGTGCCCGGTGGAATTCTGGTTGCGGTAACCGATCATCGCCGCCAGCGAGGTGGACTTGCCGGTCCCGGTGGCGCCGACAAAGATGATGATGCCGCGCTTGGTCATCGCCAACGTCTTGATCACCGGCGGCAGGCTCAATTCTTCCACCGTGGGAATGCGCGTTTCGATCCGGCGCAGCACCATGCCGACCTGGTTGCGCTGGTAGAAGCAGCTCACGCGAAAGCGCCCAACCCCGGACACGCCGATGGCGAAATTGCACTCGTGGGTCTTTTCGAACTCTTCGCGCTGCGACGGCGTCATCACGTTCAACACCAGGTCGCGACTCTGTTGCGCGGTCAGCGGCGTCTGGGTGATCGGACTGATCTTGCCATGCACCTTGATCGCCGGCGGCATCCCCGAGGTGATGAACAGATCCGACGCCTTCTGGTGCGCCATCAGCTTGAGGAAGGAGGTGAAGTCGATGGTGCTCATGGCGTGCTCCTTCGGAGCCGGAAATGGGGAATCGAGAATCGGGAATTGGAAAAGCCGGGAGCCGGGACCGGTCAGGGGTGCATGCTTTCGCGATTCCCCATTCCCGATTCCCTATTCCCGAATCACTCGAATATCCGCTTGTCCTTGGCGTACTCGCGGGCCTGGTTGCGCGTGATCAGGCTGCGCTTGACCAGGTCCTGCAGATGCTGGTCGAGCGTCTGCATGCCGTATTGCTGACCGGTCTGGATCGAGGAATACATCTGCGCCACCTTGTCCTCGCGGATCAGGTTACGGATGGCCGGGGTGCCGACCATGATTTCCCAGGCCGCGGTGCGTCCGCCGCCGACCTTCTTCAGCAGCGCCTGCGAAATCACCGCACGCAAAGATTCGGACAGCATCGAGCGCACCATCGGCTTTTCGCCGGCCGGGAACACGTCGATGATGCGGTCGATGGTCTTGGCGGCCGAGCTGGTGTGCAGGGTGCCGAACACCAGGTGGCCGGTTTCCGCAGCGGTCAACGCCAGGCGGATGGTTTCCAGATCGCGCAATTCGCCGACCAGGATGATGTCCGGGTCTTCGCGCAGCGCCGAGCGCAGTGCCTCGTTGAAGCCGTGCGTATCGCGGTGCACTTCGCGCTGATTGATCAGGCACTTCTGCGAGGTATGCACGAATTCGATCGGATCCTCGACAGTGAGGATGTGGCCGTATTCGTTCTTGTTGATGTAGTCGATCATGCCGGCGAGCGTGGTCGACTTTCCCGAGCCGGTCGGGCCGGTCACCAGGATCAAGCCCTGCGGCTGGTCGATCAACTGGCGAAAGATCGGCGGGCAGCCCAGGTCTTCCAGCGTCAGCACTTCGGAAGGAATGGTACGGAACACCGCACCGGCGCCGCGGTTCTGGTTGAACGCATTGACGCGGAAGCGCGCCAGCGACGGAATCTCGAACGAGAAGTCGACCTCGAGAAATTCCTCGTAATCGCGACGCTGCTTGTCCGACATGATGTCGTAGACCAGCGCGTGTACCTGCTTGTGGTCCAGGGCCGGAATATTGATCCGACGGACATCGCCATCGACACGGATCATCGGCGGCAAGCCGGCCGACAGATGCAGGTCCGATGCCTTGTTCTTGACAGAAAACGCCAATAGTTCAGCGATATCCATGCGCTGCTTTTCCCCTAGGCTGCGATTGGAAGGTACTCCCCAAGCGGCAGTATAGCGTTCTGGCTGCTGGCGGGAAGCGGCGCGCGGCCGGTTCAGGCCGGCATCGTCGCGCGGGCCTGAAGGCGTTGGTCTGGAGCCGCGGCGCGGGCACGGCCGATGCCTGGGCAGCTCCGGCATCGGCCGCCAGCTCGCCTCGCTGTGGGCCGGCCCGGCGCGTCCATGGGCCATGGCCGCGTCATTGGCCGGCCCGGTTCGGCGACCCGGCTGGAAGGACGCAGCCGGGGGCGGCACTATAGCGTTCCTTCCCACCTGGATTGCCACGTGCCGGCTTCGTCGCTGCAGCAGATTCTCGATGCCATCCACGCCGCCGCGACTCCACACGCGCGCACCGATGTGCGCCTGCTGGCGGTGTCCAAGACCCGACCGGCGGACGCGGTTGCCGCGCTGGCGGCGCAGGGCCAGCGCGCATTCGGCGAAAACTACGTGCAGGAAGCGCAAACAAAGATCGCCCAACTGCAGATGCTGGGACTGGAGTGGCATCTGATCGGCCACCTGCAATCCAACAAGGCCGAACTGGCCAGCCAGTGGTTCGACTGGGTGCAGACCGTGGACCGCGCCAAGCTGATCGCGCCGCTGGTCAACCACCGCCCGGCCGATCGCACCCCGTTGAATGTGCTGATCCAGGTCAATATCGACGACGAGGACAGCAAGCACGGTTGCGCGCCGGAAGCGGTCGACGGGCTGGCCGCGGCCATCGCGCTACAGCCGCGGCTGCAATTGCGCGGCCTGATGGCGATTCCCGCGCCATTCCCCGAGCAGGCGCGCCGCATGGCGGCGTTCACCCGCATGCAGGCACTGTTCGAAGAGCTCAAGCGCCGCTACCCGCAGGTGGATACCTTGTCGATGGGCATGAGCTCGGATTTTGCCGAAGCGATTGCGGCCGGCGCGACCATGGTGCGGGTCGGGACTGCGTTGTTCGGCGAACGCGGCTCGTCGGCTACTGCAGCGTCCTGACCGTTTTTCCCGATCAGCCTCGCCCAGCACGCTGTGTCCTCTTACTTAAGGTGTCGCAATGACTCTGCCCTCCTCGCCCTCGCCTTCTGCCGCTGCGCTTACCGCATTCGTCGGCGGCGGCAACATGGCGCGCAGCCTGATTGCCGGGCTGATCCGGCAAGGCGTGCCCGCGGCCAGCATCCGCGTCGCCGAGCCGGTGGCCGACCTGCGCGATGCGCTGTCGCGCGACTTCGGCGTACATGTTGTGGAGCAGGCGCGCAGCGCCGTGGACGGCGCAGCCCTCTGGGTGCTGGCGGTCAAGCCGCAGGTGCTGCCAGGGGTATGCGCGCAGCTGGCCGATCTTGCGCAGGCGCAGCAGCCGCTGCTGCTGTCCATTGCCGCCGGCATCACCGCTCCGCAGCTGGATCGCTGGTCCGGCGGCGACCTTGCGGTGGTGCGCGCAATGCCCAATACGCCCGCCCTGCTCGGCGCCGGCGTGACCGGGTTGTACGCCAATCCACGCGTGTCCGAGGCGCAACGCGCGCAGGCGGCCGGCTTGCTGGAGAGCGCCGGTGTCACCGTCTGGATCGACGACGAGGCGCAGATGGACGCGGTGACCGCGGTGTCCGGCAGTGGGCCGGCCTATCTCTTTCTGCTGGCCGAAGCGATGGAGGCCGCCGCGCAGGCACAAGGCCTGCCGGCCGAGACCGCACGCACGCTGGTGCTGCAGACCCTGCTCGGCGCCTCGCGCATGCTGACCGAATCGGGAGAAGCACCGGCACTGCTCCGCCGCCGGGTGACTTCGCCCAACGGCACCACGCAGGCGGCAATCGAGACATTTCAGGCCGGCCAGTTCGAAGCGCTCACCGCCAGGGCGATTGCCGCAGCGACCGAGCGCGGCCGCAGCCTCTCGGCGGCCAATGACTAGGCCGCCTGTGACCGGGCATCATCCGGATTAGGAATGTTCCGCAGCGGCCGGCCGGGTCGCGCGCAGGACAGCCACGGCAATTGCGCAGTGGAACCGTCACGCAACGCAGCGCACCGGCCCTTGTCGGGTGTGGAAAAATCCGGCGCACGCTGCCGGCGCCCACGGCAGCAGCGGCGCGAACGCAGCGGATTGGCTGATCAGAACAAGGCCTCAGGAACGTGCGCCAGCAGTTGGCGACGCAAACCTGTCCTGCACCGCACGGCCACGCGACGCTTGATCGCGGCAGCGAACGCCACCGGCGGCAGCACACCTTGGCCAACGCTCGGCGCCCAGCACGCGGCGAAAACGCCCAGATGCCTGCGCGCAAACGATCTGCTGCTATGCGTCAGACACCGCGTCTGCCTGCGCATCGCAGCCGCGTCGACAGCGCTTTCGCCGAGGTTTTCTGCCACCGGTGAACGAATCCCCGTCAAAAGACGCTTTTTTTCCGTCGTTTCATCGTTTCCCTATTGGCGGCGCGCAGCAGTTGCCCTACATTTCGCGTTGCCGACTGGGTCGGCAGACCCAACACCACCAACGATCACGGAACACATAACTCATGGCAAAAACCGCCGCTAAGAAGGCTGCCCCCAAGAAGGCAGTGAAAAAGGTCGCCGCGACCAAGACCGCAAAGCCGGCCAAGGCCGCTGCTGCCAAGTCCGCTGCGCCGAAGCCGATCAAGGAAGCGCTGAGCAAGACCGGCCTGGTCGCGCACATTGCCGAATCCACCCAGCTGGCTCCGAAGGACGTCCGCGCCGTTCTGGCTACGCTGGAATCGGCCGCACATTCGTCGCTGAGCAAGAAGGGCGCCGGTTCGTTCACCCTGCCGGGCATGCTGAAGCTGACCAGCGTCCATGTGCCGGCCAAGCCGAAGCGCAAGGGCATCAACCCGTTCACCAAGGAAGAGCAGACCTTCGCGGCCAAGCCGGCCAGCTTCAAGGTCAAGGCTCGCCTGCTGAAGAAACTGAAGGACGCCGCGCTCTAATCGAGCACGCCTCCGGTGTCACGAAGGCGGCCTGCGGGCCGTCTTTTTTTTGAGCGTGCAGGACCGCCCGCGGCACTCCCCACATGCCGCTCATCGCCGCTTGCCTACCCTGCACGCTGATTTGCAACGCAGCAGGTGCATGTGACCGGCCCATCGTCTCCTGGCCCATCCACACCGCCGTCATCGGCAACCCGTAGCCCTGCACGCCGCGTGCGCCGGCTGCTGGTGTCGATCGCGCTGCTGTGCGCCCTGGGTGTCGCCGCGCCTTGGGCATGGCAGTTGCCGGTTGCCGAACAACTGCGCACCAGCTGGGAGCTGTCGCGCATGTCGCCACCGGTGCAGTTGTTGGTCCCGGTTCAAGGCGTGCAGGCGCGCCGCATTGCCGACACCTTCGGCGCACCGCGCGGCCGCGACCGACGTCATGCCGGCGTGGATATCTTCGCCCCGCGTGGCACAACGGTGCTGTCCGCGACGCGCGGAGTGGTCAGCGCCATCCGCGATCAAGGCCTGGGCGGCAAACAGGTCTGGGTGCTCGGGCCGGCAATGGAACGCCATTACTACGCGCACCTGGACGATTGGGCCGCGGGCCTGGCTGTTGGCGATATCGTCGAGCCCGGCACACCGCTTGGCATGGTCGGCACCACCGGCAACGCGCGCGGCACCCCGCCGCATCTGCACTATGGTGTCTACGGGCGCAACGGTGCGTACGATCCGCTGCCGTTGCTACGCAAACCCGTGCCACAGCCGGCACAGTGAGCATGCTGGAACACTGCGTCATGGCCTGAGCTATCGAGGCCGTTGCCGGCTACGCCTATGGTGGAGGCAGCCCAAGGAACGCCCCCCTCCATGTCCCGAAGACGCTATCGCATTACGGTCACGCCCATCGAGAGCGATGGCCGCCCCTGCAGCGATCGCTGCACCATCGAATTCGAACAGCGCTCGCGGGCCGACTGGATGCGGCTGCTCGAGGAGCTGCACCTGCGACGCGATCTGAGCAGCGACGAATGCGCGGCGCTGACGGTCGGCTCGCAGCTGCTGGAAGACCTGGCCGCCCGCCCGCGCGCGCAGCCAAGCGATGCACTGGAGGCCTTGCGGCCAAAACTGCAGTTGCTGCTGGAGCGCCTGCAACGTGTGCAGCCGGCCGCCGGCACCTGAGACCGGCATCGCAGCGATCGCTACACTGCGTGCATCTGGGGACGAGAGATGCGCCATGCGAGGGTTGGGGATCGTCATGCTTGCAGCGGCAATCGCAGGTTGCAGTTGTCATCGCAGCGCAGACCAAGAAACCGACAACGCGGCACCGTCCTCGCACGTTGTCGCGGCGACGCAAACGCCGGGCGTCGGCTCGGGGGGCAATGCGCGCCCAACACCGCCAGGCGACGCCAGGCCCGACGATGCCGTCGCGCGCGCCAACTTCGCTAAAGCAAGCGCAACCGTGCGCCGGTACCTGGGGGCGTTGCCAGGTACGGCGCGTGGCGATGCCGACGCCCTGTGGAGCGGCGGTCGCCCTGCGCCGGTGCCTGACGATGCAGCGCTGCGCGGCATCGGCAATATCCAGTCGATGCGCATCAACAACGACCCGCCGGTCGCACTGGATCAGGAACGGCCCTCGCGCCGGATCGAAGTGCCGGTGCAGCTGATCGTGCGTACCGACACCGGCACCCAACGTCTGGTCGGCGCCTATCGGCTGCAGCCGCGCAACGGCAGCGACGACTGGGAGATCTACTCGGCCACCCTGCACCCGGTATTGCGCTAACCCACGGTTCACCGGCACTGACTAAGGTGATGTCACCTGTTGCCGGAGTCACCCGATGAAACTGCGTTCGCTTGCCGGATCCATGCTTGCCCTCGCTCTGGCGATACCGACGACCGGCGCGTGGGCGACGCCGCAGATCCAGGGACACCAGATCAGCGTACAGGGCAGCGACCTGCAGCAATTCCTGGGCGGTCGCTTCCCGCAGACACACGATGCGCTGGGCGGCCTGGTCGAGATGACGGTCAGCAATCCGGCGCTGTCGCTTCCGCCGGGCGACCGGCTCAAGATGGCATTCGACCTGGCGCTCGCCACCGCCGGCGGCGCGCCCGCGCCGGTCGGCAATGTGACCTTGACCAGCGCACTGCGCTACGACACGGCCAAGCAGGGCTTTTATCTCGATCAACCCACCATCGACGATTTCCGCCCGGCCAACGCTGGCGCAAAACTCGACCACAGCACCCGCGAGTTGCTCAATGCCTGGCTGGCCGATTACGCGCGCAAGGAGCCGATCTATCGCATCGATCCGGCCATCGCGGCGGTGATGGGGAATGTGCAGGTGGAGTCGGTGGGTATCCACGACGGCCGCGTCGCGGTGAATTTCAACCAGAACATCGAGCAACTGGTGCCGGCCGCTGCATTGTCCGGGAAATAGGCTGACGCGCTAGTTGCAACGCAGGACCGAAGCGCGCCGTCATGCCGTTGCGCCAACCTGCGCGAACGGCCATTCGGTCAATACAAAGGCCCGGCGTCATGGCGTCAGGCCTTTGTCTTGATACTTCCAACATTGCAACGAACCGGTCAGGCCACCAGGGCCTTGGCCACTGCAGCGGTGAAGGCTGGGATGTCGTCGGGCTTGCGACTGGTGATCAGCGCCCCGTCGACAACCACCTCCGCATCCTGCCAGCGTGCGCCGGCATTGCGCAGATCGGTCTTGACCGACGACCACGAGGTCACATCGCGGTCGCGAACCAGATCGCTTTCCACCAGCAGCCACGGGCCGTGGCAGATCGCGGCAACCAGCTTGTCGGCACTGGCAAAGGACTGGATGAACGCAATCGCCTTGGCGTCGCCGCGCAAGGTGTCGGGGTTGAGCACGCCGCCGGGCAGCACCAGCGCATCATAGGTGTCGACCTTGGCCTGATCCAGGCGCTGGTCCACCGGCACCGAATCGCCCCAGTCGGTCTTGTTCCAGGCGCGAATCTGCACAGCGTCGCCGGGCGCAATCACATCGACCTTGGCGCCCCAGGATTCCAGCAGGCGCTTGGGCTCAATGAGTTCGGATTGTTCGAAGCCATCGGTGGCCAGCACTGCGATGGTCTTGCCGGAGAGCGAATACGACATGCGGGAATTCCTCATTGAAAAGAAGCCCGCACGCTAGGCATGCACCTGTTGCGCATGAGTGAATCGATGTGTGCGCCGCGTCAGTGCGGCAGCCGGATGCGGATGCTCAGCGCTTGGGCTGCAGCATCGTGCCGGTGCAGTTCTTCGACCCGCAGCGGCACGCCCAGATCTTCTTCAAGCGCGGCGTATGTCGCTCGGCCAGGGTGATGCCGTAATTGTAGGTGAGTTCCTCGCCGGCCTTGATCGCGCGCTTGGCCTCGATGAAGATCTTGTCCTTGCTGCGGTCCTCGCCTTCGGCCTCTTCGATCACCGCTTCGCAGTTGGGATTGCAGCTGTGGTTGATCCAGCGCGCGACGTTGCCTTCGTAATTGGCATCCAGCACGTAGTCGTCGCTGAGCGTGAACAGGAAGGTGTGGCCGCTCTCCACATCGCCGGTGTCATCGGCATCCACTTCCGCGTGCGTGCGCAGGCGCCCCTTGTACTGGATGATGCGCTCGCCTTTGCGGAGCGCGGCGAGGGCGAACATGCCATTGCCGTGGATACGTGACTTGCGGGCGGCAACTTTGCGCGACATGAAGGGGTCCAGTGATGGGGCCGCTCATTGTGACTGCAGCGCGACGATGCGCCAAGCACAAGCGCACCAGAAACCGCAACGGCTACTGCTTGCCGGCGGCTGAACCGGGCAGGTGGCCCTGCTCCGGCTGAAAGCGTACAATTTCGGTCCGCTTTAGGATTTATCGCCTTCCTCATGTTGCGCGTCACCAAACTCACCGATTACGCCACTGTCGTGTTGACCGTCTTGGCAGCGCGCTGCGGTCAGGTGCTCAGCGCCAGCGAACTTGCCGAGCAGGCCGGCCTGGAAGCGCCGACCGTGAGCAAGATCCTCAAGCCGCTGTCGCAAGCGGGCCTGGTCGAAGGGCTGCGCGGCGTGCACGGTGGCTACCGGCTGGCGCGCGCGGCCAGCGAGATCACGCTGGTGGAAATCGTCGAGGCGATGGAAGGCCCGCTGGCGATCACCGAATGCAGCCAGGACCACAGCCAGTGCGGCATCGCGCAGACATGCGGCGTGCGCTCCAACTGGCGCCTGATCAACGACGTGGTCGGCGATGCATTGCGTCGTGTCACGCTCGCACAGATGTTGCAGCCCCTCTCTCTCCCTGGCGACGGCCGTCGGCGTTCCATCGCCGCACGCGTCGCGACCACCTGACCCTGTAGGCAGCCCGATGGCCACCGAACTTGCACCCCCGCAGAATGCCGAAATTATCGAACGGCTGGGCCGACGCTATGACGCCGGCTTCATCACCGAGATCGAATCGGACTCGCTTCCGCCCGGCCTGGACGAGGACGTCATCCGTGCGTTGTCGGCCAAGAAGGACGAGCCGCAATGGATGACCGACTGGCGTCTTGAGGCGTACCGGCACTGGCTGAAGATGCCGATGCCGGAATGGGCGAAGTTGAAGGTCTCGCCGATCGATTTCCAGGCGTTGAGCTATTACTCCGCGCCCAAGGGCCCGAAGTACGCCTCGCTGGACGATGTGCCCAAGGAATTGCTCGATACCTATGACAAACTCGGCGTGCCGCTGCACGAGCGTGCCCGGCTGGCCGGCGTGGCGGTGGATGCGGTGTTCGATTCGGTCTCTGTCGGCACCACCTTCCGCAAGGAACTGGCCGAAAAGGGCGTGATCTTCTGCTCGATGTCCGAGGCGATCATGGAACATCCGGAAATCGTCAAACAGTATCTGGGCAGTGTGGTGCCGGTCGGCGACAACTATTTCGCCGCGCTCAACTCGGCGGTGTTCTCCGATGGCAGCTTCGTGTTCATTCCTGCGGGCGTGCGTTGCCCGATGGAACTGAGCACCTATTTCCGCATCAACGCCGGCCATACCGGGCAGTTCGAGCGCACCCTGATCGTGTGCGAAGACAAGGCCTATGTGTCGTACCTGGAAGGCTGCACCGCGCCGATGCGCGACGAGAACCAGTTGCACGCGGCGGTGGTCGAGCTGGTGACGCTGGAAGATGCCGAGATCAAGTATTCGACCGTGCAGAACTGGTACCCGGGCGACGAAGAAGGCCGTGGCGGCATCTACAACTTTGTCACCAAGCGTGCCGAATGCCGTGGCGCGCGCAGCAAGGTCACCTGGACCCAGGTCGAAACCGGCTCGGCGATCACCTGGAAGTATCCCTCGTGCGTGCTGCTCGGCGACGATTCGGTCGGCGAGTTCCACTCGGTCGCGCTGACCCACCATCGCCAGCAGGCCGACACCGGCACCAAGATGATCCACATCGGCAAGCGCACCAAGAGCAAGATCGTCAGCAAGGGCATCAGCGCAGGGCGCGGGCAGAACACTTACCGCGGCCTGGTCAAGGTCGACCGCAACGCCGACGGCGCGCGCAACTACACCCAGTGCGATTCGCTGCTGATCGGCAAGCAGTGCGGCGCGCATACCTTCCCCTATATCGAGGTGAAGAACCCGGGCGCCACCGTCGAGCACGAGGCCACCACCTCCAAGATCAGCGACGACCAGCTGTTCTATTGCCGCGCGCGCGGCATCAGCCAGGAAGACGCGGTGTCGCTGATCGTCGATGGCTTCTGCAAGCAGGTGTTCCGCGAACTGCCGATGGAGTTCGCGGTGGAAGCCAAGAAGCTGCTGGAAGTCTCGCTGGAGGGATCGGTCGGATGATCAGGCCTTTGCTTCTGCTGCTGGCCTCGGCGCTGCCGACGCTGGCCCTGGCGGCTGCGCCGGCGCCCGCCCCCAGTTGCTACGACGCCCCCAGCCAGGGCGCGCTGAACCAGTGCGCCGCGAACGAGTTCAAGGACGCCGACGCCCGCCTCAACCGGACCTGGAAGGCGATCCAGGCCAAGTATTCCGATAGCCCGCTGTTCCTGGCCAAGCTCAAGCTCGCCCAGCAACGCTGGCTCGCGTTCCGCGACGCCGAGCTGGAGGCTCGGATGCCGCTCGCCGCGCACGCCGATCCCACCGCCGAATACGGCTCGGTCTATCCGATGTGCGTCGGCCAGATCGAGGCCGAGCTGACCCTGCAGCGCGTGAAGCAGCTGCAGGCCTGGCTTGACGGCGTCGAGGAAGGCGAGATGTGCGCCGGTTCCATCAAAAATTCTGCGGAAGTGAAGTGACATGCTGAACATCGAAAACCTCCACGCCAGCATTGCCGGCAAAGATATCCTCAAGGGCTTGTCTCTGGACATCCAGCCGGGTCAGGTGCACGCCATCATGGGACCCAATGGCGCAGGCAAATCCACGCTGGGCAATGTGCTGGCCGGGCGCGACGGCTACGACGTCAGCGCCGGCACCGTGCAGTTCGAAGGCAAGGACCTGCTCGACCTGTCGCCGGAAGAACGCGCGGCAGCCGGCCTGTTCCTGGCTTTCCAGTACCCGGTGGAAATCCCCGGCGTCAACAACACCTACTTCCTGCGCGCCGCACTCAATGCGCAGCGCAAGGCGCGTGGCGAGGACGAGCTGGACTCGATGCAGTTCCTCAAGCTGGTGCGGCAGAAGCTGGCCGTGCTGCATCTGAAGGACGAGCTGCTGCATCGCGGCGTCAACGAAGGGTTCTCCGGCGGCGAAAAGAAGCGCAACGAGATCTTCCAGCTGGCCGTGCTCGAACCCAAGCTCGCCATCCTGGACGAGACCGATTCGGGCCTGGACATCGATGCGCTCAAGAGCGTGGCCGACGGCATCAACGCGCTGCGCTCGCCGGAGCGTTCGTTCCTGGTGATCACCCACTATCAGCGTCTGCTCGACTACATCACCCCGGACGTGGTGCATGTGCTGGCCGAGGGCCGCATCGTGCAGAGCGGCGGCCCGGAACTGGCGCTGGAGCTGGAAAAGCACGGCTACCACTTCCTCAAGGACCGCGTGGTACCCGAGGCGGCTGCCTGATGAGCGCCCTGCTGGATTCCCTCGCCCGCGGCTTCAAGGGCAACGACGCGCGTCGGGTCGAACTCGACGCCGCGCTGCAGACCGGCCTGCCCGGTCCGCGCGCCGAAGCCTGGAAGTACACCTCGCTGCGGCAACTGGAGCGGCGCAGTTTCCAGCCCGCGCCGCTGGTGCCCACATTGATCGATGCGGCGCTGCTGGACGAGATCCCATCGCCGCGGCTGGTGTTCGTCAACGGCCGCCCGTCCGACGCATTGAGCGAACTGTCGACGCTGCCGGACGGCGTGCGGCTGGACACCTTGTCCGCGTCGCTTGCCGCAGGAGACGGCGACGGTGCCCAGCAATTGCTTGGTCGCCGTTTCGAAGGCAGCGATGAAATCTTTGCGCGCCTCAACGCCGCGCTTGCCGACGAAGGCGTGCTGGTTCACGTGCAGGAAGGCGCGCAGATCGAGGCGCCGCTGCACCTGGTCTTTATCGGCGCGGCCGCCGAGCACGATCTGTCCTGGCATCACCGCCACCTGATCGAACTGCGCGCCGGCGCTGCGCTGAATGTGGTAGAGCATCACCTGCATGTCGGCGATGCCGCGCATCTGCACAACAGCCTGATGCATGTCCATCTGGCCCAGGATGCGGTGCTGTCGCATGCCCGCGTGCAGGCCGGCAGTGCGCACGCAACGGCGCTGCTGCGGACCGATGCGGCGCTGGCGCGCAATGCGCGCTACCAGCGCGTGGATCTGGAACTGGGTGCCCACCTGTCGCGCCACGAGCTCAACGTGCGCCTGGAAGGCAACAACGCCCAACTGATCGCCAATGGCGTGCTGCTCGGCAACTGCCGCCGCCATGTCGATACACGTCTGGGCATCGCGCACATCGCACGCGACACCACCTGCGAGCTGGTCTGGCGCGGCGTGGGCGCCGATCGCAGCCGGGTGGTCTTCCACGGCGGCATCAACATCCGTCCCGGCGCAGACGGCACCGATGCGCGGCTGTCGAACAAGAATCTGCTGCTGTCGGCCAATGCCGAGATCGACACCCAGCCGGTGCTGGTGATCGATGCCGAGGAAGTACAGGCCGCGCATGGCGCAACCGTCGGTCAGCTCGACGACAACGCCTTGTTCTATCTGCGCTCGCGCGGCCTGCCGCAGGCCCAGGCGCAGCGCTTGTTGAGCGCCGCGTTCTGCCACGAGCCGCTGCGCGTACTGCCCGCAGCGCTGAGTGCGGTGCTGGCGCTGCAGCTGGACCGCGCACTGGCCTCGGCAGGCGTGGCATGAGCGCACCCGCCGTCACGCACCTCGCCGCGCCGGATTGGGAACGCGTGCGCTCGGATTTCCCGTTGTTGATGCGGCAGGTGCACGGCAAGCCGCTGATCTATTTCGACAACGCCAACACCGGGCAGAAGCCGCTGCAGGTCATCGCCGCGACCGACGAGTTCTATCGTCGTCAGAACGCCAATGTGAGCCGCGCGGTGCATGCGCTGGGCACCGAAGCCACCGATGCCTTCGAGGGCGCGCGCAGCAAGCTTGCACGGTTTCTCAACGTACGCACCGACGAGCTGGTGCTGTGCAGCGGTACGACCTTTGCGATCAATCTGGTCGCCTATTCCTGGGCGCTGCCGCGCCTGGGTAGCGGCGATGTGATCCTGATCTCGCGCATGGAGCACCACGCCAACATCGTGCCGTGGCAGTTGGTGGCGCAACGCACCGGCGCCACCATTCGCGTGGCGGAAATCACGCCGGACGGCGCGCTGGATCTGGACGCCTTGCGCACGGCGATGACGCCGGAGGTCAAGCTGCTGGCGATCACGCATGTGTCCAACGTGCTGGGTACGGTCAATCCGGTGCGCGAGATCTGCCGCGAGGCGCGCAAGCGCGGCATCGTCACCGTGGTGGACGGTTCGCAGGCCGCGCCGCATCGGCGTATCGACGTGGCCGGCATCGGCTGCGATTTCTACGCCATCACCGGCCACAAGATGTGTGGGCCCACCGGTACCGGCGCGCTGTGGGCACGGCGCGAGCACCTGCAGGCGATGCCACCGTTTCTGGGCGGCGGCGAGATGATCAAGGAAGTCAGTTTCGAGGGCACCGTGTTCAACGATGCCCCGCACAAGTTCGAAGCCGGCACGCCCAACATCGCCGGTTTCATCGGCCTGGGCTCCGCAGTCGACTACCTGGAATCGATCGGGTTGGCGCATGTGGAAGCGCGCGAGGCCGAGCTGCTGGCGCATTTCACCGAGGAGCTGCAGCGCATCGACGGCCTGCGCATCTTCGGCACCACACCGGACAAGGCCGCCGTGGTGTCGTTCCTGATCGAAGGCGCGCATGCTCATGACTTGGCCACCCTGCTCGACCTGGAAGGGATCGCGATCCGCTCGGGTCAGCACTGCGCGCATCCGCTGCTGCAGTACTACGGCGTCGCCGCCACCTGCCGCGCCTCGCTGGCGTTCTACAACACGCATGACGAGATCGAGCGCTTTGTTGCTGCGTTGGTGAAGGTGCGTCGGTTGCTGGGTTGATTGGAATCGGGAATCGGGAATGGAGAATCGAAAAAGCGCTGTCGCGCATACTGATGCAGTTCGACACGTTGGAAGTAGCTCATCAAGCGGCGCAACGCTTTTCCCGATTCCCGATTCCCGATTCCCGATTCCCGATTCCCGATTCCCGATTCCCGATTCCCGCTAAACTGCACCCCATGCAGACCATCACCTTCCGAACCGCCACCGTCGACGACATCGACGCCCTTGTCTCGCTGGTGACCTCGGCCTATCGCGGTGATGTCAGTCGCGTTGGCTGGACCACCGAGGCCGACTTTCTGGACGGCGCGCGGATCGATCCTGCGGTGCTGCGCGAGGACCTGTTGCGCGATCGCAGCCTGGTGCTGCTGGTCGAGCAGGACGGGCGCCTGCTGGCCTGTGCGCATATCGCCGACGACCACGGTGCCGGCTACTTCGGCATGTTTGCGGTGGACCCCTCGCTACAGGGCGGCGGGCTGGGCAAGACGCTGCTGGCCGAGGCCGAGCGTATCGCCTACAGCGAGTGGCAGCTGCCGGTGATGCGGATGACGGTGATCGACATCCGCGACGAGCTGATTGCGTTTTACCAGCGGCGCGGCTATCGCCGCACCGGCATCACCAAACCGTTCCCGTATGGCGACGAGCGGTTCGGTGTGCCGCTGCGCCAGGACCTGCGCTTCGAGGTACTGGAAAAACCGCTCGGCGGCGCAGCGCTGTGAACCAGGCCTGGACCTTCGTCTGCGCCAGCGAGGCGCTGCTGCCCGGCGAGCTGCAGACCGTCTGGGACGAGGTGACCGATACCCCGATCGTGATCTTCAACCTCGACGGCGAGTTGTATGCGCTGGAAGACCGCTGTAGCCACGAAGACTATGAATTGTCGCCGGGCGCGTTCGACACCGCAGAAGGCAGCATCGAGTGCCTGCTGCACAGCGCGCGCTTCGACATCCGCGACGGCCGCCCGCTCTGTGCGCCGGCCTACACCGCGGTGCCCAAATTCCCGGTCAAGCGCGAACACGGCGGCATCTGGACCCGCGACGACCGCTGACAACCGCCGGATCCGTGCGTGACACGACACCCTTGAGCGGAGACCACCCGAGGCTCTGATCCGAAGTCTCGGCCCCGGCCGCACGCCCCCCCTGGCATCTGCGGATCTGCAGCCTGCCTGAGAAGAGGCGCTGCGCCATCAACGAGCTCGACCAGCCCGATGGCGGCACGTGGGCATCTTGCCAGGGCGCATACATGCCAAGGTCCCTGCGACCTCAGATCGATGGCGCAAGGCCTGACGCTCCGGGCAGCGTGGTTGCCTCGATGTGTGGCGCCAGACGACAATCATTGCAAAGAAGAATGATTTTCATTTAAGATCTCAGCCCTTCAGGCCTTCTTAACAACTGGCCTGCCCTGCGATCCCATGCGCCCAATTCTGCTCGGCACTTCCTTCCTGACCTTGCCTCGTTTGCGCCCCGCTGCGCAGCGCCGGTGCGTGGCCGGAAACTGGTCGGGTCAATTGGCCGCCTCGGGCTAGCGGGCGCGCATTTTCCGATCTGCCTTCCCATCCGCATCCGCCGAGCCATCGCCAGGCAGGAGCCTCGCTTTCCTCTTCGAGACGCCTCATGACTCCCAGGATTTCCCCGCTCACCTCGGCCGTGCTGCTGACGCTGTCCGCTCCTGCCTTCGCCCAGCCTGGCGATGCGCCGGCACCTCCGGGCGCGGTCGATCTGGACGCCATCCGGGTGCAACAGGAACGCGCGCAGAAGCCATCCTCGCCCAAGTACACCGAGGTGCTGCGCGACACGCCGCAGACGATCACCGTGGTCACCAAGCAGACCATGGACCAGCAGAACCTGCTGTCGCTGCGCGACGTGCTCAGCACCCTGCCCGGCATCACCTTTGGCGCGGGCGAAGGCGGCGGCGGCTACGGCGACAGCATCAACCTGCGCGGCTTCACCGCCAGCAGCGACATCACCACCGATGGCGTGCGTGACAGCGCGCAATACAGCCGCAGCGACATCTTCAACCTGGAAGCGGTGGAACTGATCAACGGCGCCAATTCGGCGATGTCCGGCGCCGGCTCGGTCGGCGGCAACATCAATCTGGTCACCAAGACCGCCGGCCAGGGCGACTTCACCAATGTGGTGGTCGGCGGCGGCAGCGATCGCTATGGACGGCTGACCGCCGACAGCAATCACGACTTCGAGAACGGCACCGCCGTGCGCCTGAACGCGATGGGCCACACCCAGGACGTGCCGGGGCGTAACGAGGAATTCCGTCACCGCTGGGGCTTTGCGCCGTCGGTGGCGTTCGGCCTGGGCTCGGATACCCGCTTCACCCTGAGCTACCTGCACCAGCACGACAACAACCTGCCGCAGTACGGCGTGCCGTTCGCGCTCAGTCCGTTCAACGACGGCCCGCTGCCGGGCGTGGACCCGGAAACCTTCTTCGGTTACCGCAACACCTCGCGTCAGGAAATCGACGTGGACATGCTGACCGGCGTGCTGGAAATGGATTTCGACGACAACGTCAAACTGCGCAGTCTGGCGCGCGTGCAGCGCGTCGACCAGACCACCAACGCCACCGCACTGCAGGGCACCTGGTGCCTGCCCAACGGCACCGACCCGTACACCGGCCGCGCCTGCGTCGGCCAGCCAGCGGCGAGCTGGAATCCCAACAGCGGCCCGCGTGGCCTGGTCCGCGAGACGGAGAACTTCATCGCGCACAGCCAGACCGACCTGACCGCCACCCTGCACACCGGCGCCATCGAGCATCGCGTGGTCGCAGGCGTAGCCTTCAGCAAGGAAGACTTCGAACTCGATAGCGGCACCACCTTCCGCAATGCCGACGGCTCCGCCACCGGCATCACCTATCCGCTGCAGTCCTTCGACAATCCGTACAACATCTGGACCGGCCCGCAGAATTACGTCCGCACCGGGCGCAGCAAGGGCAGCCTGACCAATCAGGCGGTGTACCTGTTCGACACGCTGCAGTTCAACGAACACTGGATGCTCAACCTGGGCGGCCGCTACGAACACAACGAAGGCGACAGCACCACCTACACCGTCAACGCCGCCGGCAACGTCACCGGCGTGAGCGCGGGCTTCCCGGCCGGCAGCGAGGAGGACCTGTTCTCGTATCGCGCCGGCCTGGTATTCAAGCCGGTGGAGAACGCCAGCCTGTATCTGTCCTACGCCAACAGCAAGACGCCGTCCAAGGCCTCGGTCAACGGCTCGTGCACGCCGATCGCCACGGCCACCGCCGGCGCCAACTGCAATGTCGAGCCCGAAACGGCGGTCAACATCGAACTGGGCGGCAAGTGGGACGTGCTGGACCAGCGTCTGGCACTGACCGCTGCGCTGTTCCGCAACGAGCGCGAAAACTACAAGGTCAACAGCGGCGATCCGCTGATCCCCGAGCAGGTGCTGGACGGCAAGGCCCGCGTGGACGGCATCGCGCTTGGCGCCGCCGGTTACCTGACCGACCGCTGGTCGATCTTCGCCAACTACACCTTCCTGGACAGCGAAGTGCTGCAGAGCGTGTCCAACCGCACCGAGAGCCTCACCGGAGACCCGGTGGCCGGACGCGCGCTGGTGCAGACCCCGCGCAATGCCGGCAATATCTGGACCACCTATACGCTCAACCAGTGGACCTTCGGCTACGGCGTCACCTACCAGGGCGGTTTCTATCCCAACAACGCCTCGGCTGCGGCCTATCTCAAGACCGACGACTACTGGGTGCACCGCGCAATGGTCGGCCTGCGCGTCAACGACTGGCTCAGCCTGCAGTTGAACGTCAACAACCTGTTCGACGAGGAGTACTACACCAGCGTGCGCAACAACCTCACCGTCAATGCGGCCGGCACGGTCACTGCCGGCAATGGCTGGGCGCTTCCGGGCGAAGGCCGCTCGGCGGTGTTGAGCGCCACCTTCAGTTTCTGACCCACTGGCACGCCGTCCGCACAACGCGGGCGGCGTGGAGACCACCGCATGTTGCTGCCCATTCCCGATGTTCTCAGTCCCGCCCAGCTCGCCGAGCTGCGCGCGCGGCTGGACGCGGCCGACTGGGCGGACGGCCGCATCACCGCCGGCCATCAGTCGGCGCAGGCCAAGGACAACGCACAGCTGTCCGAAGCCAGCGCCACCGCACGCGAGGCCGGCGCGCTGGTGCTGGACGCGCTCTCGCGAAGCAGCACGTTCTTTTCGGCGGTATTGCCGCGGCGCATCTATCCGCCGCTGTTCAATCGCTATAGCGGCGGGCAATCGTTCGGCTATCACGTCGACAACGCGATCCGCTATGACCGCAGTCGCGGCGGCGCAGATCCCGTGCGTACCGATGTTTCGGCCACCTTGTTTCTCAGCGACCCGGACAGCTACGACGGCGGCGAGCTGGTGATCGAGGACACCTACGGTACGCAGTCGGTGAAGCTGCCGGCCGGGCACCTGGTGATCTATCCCGGCACCAGCCTGCATCGGGTGATGCCGGTAACCCGCGGCGCCCGTGTCGCCTGTTTCTTCTGGACCCAAAGCATGCTGCGCGACGATGCGCAGCGTCGCTTGCTGTTCGAACTGGATGTGTCGATCCGGCGGCTCACCCAGGACACCCCCGGCCATCCGTCGCTGATCCAGCTCACCGGCGTCTATCACAACCTGTTGCGGCAATGGGCCGATGTCTGAGCCCGCACTGGACCCGCCGCAGCTGATCGAGCTGCTGCACACGCAACCCGATCGCGCGGTCGCGCTGCTGCGCAGGGCCGCCGAGCGCCAGGATCTGGCAGCGCAACTGCTGCTCGCCCAGCTCTACGCCGAAGGCCGCGGCATCCCCGCCGATCCGGCCATGGCGATGCTGTGGTACGAGGTCGCCGCCAATGCCGGGCATCCGGAAGCGATGAACCAGCTGGGGCGCTGCCACGAACTGGGCTTCGGCACCGTATGCAACGAGCTGCTGGCGGCGCTGTGGTACCGCCGCGCCGCCGAGCATGGGCTGGATTGGGGCATGTACAACCTCGCCCATCTGTATGGCTCGGGCCGGGGCGTGGCGCAGGACCACGCGCAGGCGTTGGCGCTGTATCGCACCGCCGCCGAGCGCGGGCATGCCAAATCGATGAACTTCGTGGCGCGCTATCTCGACCAGGGCCTGGCCTGCACTGCCGATCCGGTCGCCGCGCGCCACTGGTACCGCCGCTCTGCCGAGGCAGGCGATTTTCGCGGCCAGGCCGGTTACGCCACCTTGCTCGCAGACGCCGGCGACATCGACCAGGCCGAGCGATGGATGCGCCGTGCGATCGCCGGCGGGCATGCCGGCTTCCTGCAACAGCTCACCCCGTTGCTGGCGGGTGCAACGCAGCCACGTCTGCGCGGGTTGCTGAGCGAAGTGGCCGCGCGGCAATCGCACCTGCGGCCGTCGCCCGCAGCGGATGTGGCCTGAGCGCGCCATGGCGACCTCCAACGACACTCTTGCCACCACCCAGCAACGCCGCGGCTTCTGGCTGCGCATGCTGCATCAATGGCATTGGATCAGTTCGGCGCTGTGCCTGATCGGCATGCTGCTGTTCACCATCACCGGGCTGACCTTGAACCATGCCGGGCGCATCGAAGCCAGCCCCTCGACCGAACACCGCACGCTCACGCTGCCGCCGGCATTGCTCAAGTCCCTGGGCACCCGCGACGACGGCGATGCCCCGTTGCCGCCACGCGTGGCGCAGTGGCTGGGGCGTGAGCTGGATATCAGCATCGGTAACCGTGCTGGCGAATGGTCGGCCGACGAGGTGTATCTGGCGCTGCCGCGTCCTGGCGGCGATGCCTGGCTGAGCCTGGACCGCAGCACCGGCGCGATCGAATACGAGCGTACCGGGCGCGGTGCCATCGCCTATCTCAACGATCTGCACAAGGGACGCAATGCCGGGCCGGCCTGGGGCTGGTTCATCGACGTGTTCGCTATCGCCTGCCTGGTGTTCTGCATCACCGGGCTGTTCCTGCTGCATCTGCATGCGCGCCAGCGCCGCATGACCTGGCCACTGGTCGGCCTGGGTCTGCTGATTCCGTTGCTGCTCGCCCTGCTGTTGATCCACTGACTTTTTTCCTACCGGAGACGATCATGCGCGCCACCCTGACCATCGCCCTGAGCGGCCTGCTCGCCATGCCTGCGTACGCCGCCACGCTCGACATCAACGTCGAGATCCCCAAGCTCAACGTCGCCGAATATCACCGCCCGTACGTAGCGATCTGGCTGGAAGGTGCCGACCAGAAGGTCGCCGCCAATCTGGCGGTCTGGTATCAATCCAAGGACACCGCCGAAGGCCACGGTACCAAGTGGCTGCCGGATCTGCGCCAGTGGTGGCGCAAGAGCGGCCGCACGCTGGACGTGCCGGTCGACGGCGTCACCGGCCCCACCCGGCCTGCCGGCGCGCACGCGTTGTCGTTCACCGATACCAAGGGCGCGCTGAAGTCGCTGCCGGCCGGCCAGTACACGCTGGTGGTGGAAGCCGCGCGCGAAGTCGGCGGCCGCGAACTGGTCAAGGTGCCTTTCAGCTGGCCGGCGACGTCTGCGCAGACCGCTAAGGCCAGCGGCAGCAGCGAGCTCGGCGCCGTCAGCCTGGTCGCAAAACCCTGAGCATTGCCTGCTGGTGGCGGCCGCGCGCAGCGTACGCGGCCGGCCGCGGCACAGGTGCGCAGTGCATCGCGTTGCCAGACACATATCGCTTCCCACGCATCCACCCAGCGCCATACCTGCGCGCTGATCAGACACGTGACCTACCGTCCTCATCGTCCTTCAAGGAGTTGTCATGAAACGTTCGCTCGTCCTGATCGCCATGCTCGCCGCATTGCCGGTCAGCGCACTCGCCCACAAGGCCTGGTTGCTGCCGTCGCAGACCGTCATCGCCGGTGAGGCGCCGTGGATCACCGTGGATGCAGCGGTGTCCAACGACCTGTTCTACTTCAACCACGTGCCGCTGCGCCTGGACAACCTCAGCATCACCGCGCCCGATGGCAGCGCGCTCAAGCCGGAAAATCCGGCCACCGGCAAGTACCGCAGCGTGTTCGATCTGCAGCTCACCCAGCCCGGCACCTACAGGCTGAGCATCGTCAACGCCGGCCTGTTCGCCAGCTGGAAGGAAGACGGCAAGCCAAAGCGCTGGCGCGGCGACGAAGCCCGCTTCGCCACCGAAGTGCCGAAGAACGCGCAGGACCTGCAGGTCTCGCAGTCCTTCAATCGGGTGGAAACCTTCGTCACCCGCGGTGCGCCGACCACCACGGTCTTCAAGCCCGCCGGCAAGGGCATCGAGTTGATTCCGATGACCCATCCCAACGATCTGGTTGCCGGCGAAGCGGCGCAGTTCACGCTGCAACTGGATGGCAAACCGGCGGCCGGGCTGGAGATCGAGATCGTGCGCGGCGGCACCCGCTATCGCGATGCGCAGAACGAGATCAAGCTCAAAACCGATGCCAAGGGCGGCTTCAGCGTGACCTGGCCGGAGCCGGGCATGTATTGGCTGGAAACCACCACCGAAGACACCAAGACCTCGCTGCCGCAGGCCAAGCAGCGCCGCCTGGGCTATGTCGTCACGCTGGAAGTCTTACCGCAGTAATCTGCCGGTGCGCGGCAGGAGCGCACGCAGCGTGCATCCTGCCGCCCCATCTTCATAAGATCCGTCCATGTCCGCATCGTCTTCCGCCGACCACGCCATCGCCACGCTCGGCGGCCGCAGCATGGGCACCACCTGGAGCGTGAAACTGGTGGCGCCGCGCCGGCGCGATCTGCACCCCTTGCATGCGTGCATCCAGGCCGCGCTGGATCGCGTGGTCGTGCAGATGAGTACTTGGGAGGCCGATTCGGATATCAGCCGTTACAACCGTGCACCGGCAGGCAGCTGGCACCGTCTGCCCGACGAATTCCACACAGTGCTGACTGCAGCATTGGAGATTGCGCAGGCCAGCGAGGGGGCCTTCGACCCCACTGTCGGCCCGATGGTCGAGCTGTGGGGCTTCGGTGCTGCCGGCGCGCGCCAGCGCGTGCCGGCAGCGGACGCGATCGCGTTGGCGAGCCTGCGTTGTGGTTGGCAACGCCTGCGCCTGGATGGCATGCGGGTGCTGCAGCCGGGCGCGGTGGCACTGGATCTGTCCGGCATCGCCAAGGGCTTCGGTGTGGATTGCGTGCATCGGGCGTTACTGCACTCGGGTATCGACAGTGCATTGATCGAGGTCGGCGGCGAATTGTTCGGTTACGGATGCAAGCCCGACGCCAGCGCGTGGCGCGTGCTGGTCGAATCCACCCCCGACGAAGACGCCGGCACCGCGCTGCCGGCACGTGTGCTGGCATTGGACGGCCTGGCGGTCGCCACCTCCGGCGATCGCTGGCACCGCTTCGATGCCGATGGCGCACGCTATACGCACACCTTCGACCCACGCACCGGCGCGCCCGTTCCGCATGCCCCCGCGGCGGTCACCGTCCTCGCATCCGATGCAATGCAGGCCGATGCCTGGGCCACCGCCATGACTGTGCTTGGCATTGATGCCGGTCTTGCCCATGCCCGCAGCGCAGAACTGGCCGTGCGATTTCTGGTGCGCAGGGACGGCATTCTGTTCGAATCCATGAGCCCTGCATTCGAACGCCACCTGTCCGCGTCATGATCACCGCCAACTCACGCGTGTGGCTCGGCAACGGGCTGGTACTGCTGGCGCTTGCCGCCATCGTCGGCTGGCTGGCCGGCCTGCATGACGGCACCTGGTGGAGCGTACCCACGCCGCATCGCTGGCAGCTGGCAGCGCTCGGCCTGGCACTGTATCTGGCCCTGTGCGCGGCCGTGCTGCTGCGGGCACGCAAACGCGGTGGCGCACACCATGCACACGCCAGCGGTGTGTTGATCGTCTGGGCAAGCCAGACCGGATTTGCGCGTGAGCTGGCGCAACGCAGCGTTGCCGCGCTGCAATCGGCAGGGGTCGCCGCACATGCGCTGCCGATCGAAGCCGTCGATAGCGATCAACTCGCACGCGTACCGCGGCTGCTGTGCATCGCCAGCACCACCGGCGAAGGCGATGCACCCGATCATGCGCAGGCGGCCGAGCGCGCCTGGCTGGCCGACGACGCGCGGGATCTGGCTGCCGTGCGCTATGCCCTGCTGGCACTCGGCGATCGTGGTTATGCGCACTTCTGCGCGTTCGGACGGCGCCTTGACGATCGCCTGCAGGCGCGCGGCGCCACTCGCCTGTTCGAGCGCATCGAGGTCGATAACGCTGACCCGAACGCGCTGCAGCAATGGCAGCGTCTGCTGGCGGAACTGGCGCCCGCGCTCGCGACGCAACCCGACTGGGGCCTGCCGACCTATATCGCCTGGCAGCTACGCGAGCGTGTCCACGTCAATCCCGGTAGCGCGGGTGCGCCGGTCTACCGACTGCGCCTGACGCCATGCGATGGCGCCTTGCCGCACTGGAGCGCAGGCGATATCGCGGAGATCGCACCGCATAATGCGCCGGACGCGGTGGAGTCCTGGCTGCAGCGCAACCAACGCGATGGCGCGCAGCGAATCGACGGCCGCACCCTGCGCGACTGGCTCGGCGGTGCACAACTTCCCGTCGATGCCGATGCCGCTCTGGGTAGCGATGTGGGTGCCGGCGCCAGTCCTGTTTCCGCTTTTGGTTCCGATGCCGATGCCGGAGTCAAAATCGGCCAAGGTACGGATACGAGTACAGACACAGCCACAGCAACTACAGGTGGAAATTCAGCACTGGACGCAGAAGCACTGGTGCGCCGCCTGGCCGCCTTGCCCCATCGCGACTACTCGCTTGCCTCCATTCCCGAGGAAGGCCACGCCGAACTGCTGGTACGCGAGCATCGGCACGCCGACGGCAGCCTGGGGCTGGGTAGCGGCTGGCTCTGCGTCCACGCACCGATCGGCGCGGCCATAGCGCTGCGCCTGCGCAGCAACCCCGGCTTCCACCCGCCCGCACCCGACCAGCCGATGCTGCTAATCGGCAACGGCACCGGCATCGCCGGTCTGCGCGCGCATCTGCGTGCACGCATCGCAGCCGGTGCACGTCGCAACTGGCTGCTGTTCGGCGAACGCAATGCCGCGCACGACGCACTGTATGCCGACGAACTGCAGCAGTGGCTGCAGGACGGATGGATCGAGCGCCTGGATCTTGTCTACTCGCGCGATCAACCACAGCCGCCGCATTACGTTCAACACGCACTGGCGGCTGCCGCCGATCGCTTGTGTCGTTGGATCGATCAGGGCGCCTGCATCTACGTCTGCGGCAGCCTGCGCGGCATGGCGCCCGAGCTCGACCTTGCGCTGGATTCCATCCTCGGTGCCGGTGTCAGACAGGAACTGCTACGCAACGGGCGCTATCGCCGCGACGTGTACTGAACCATCTTGTGCGGCTGCCAGAGCGACCACAACGCGACTGCACAGACGCCAGCCGAGCGCGCCTGTTGCTGACATCCGCAGCATCCATGCATCCGGTAGCAGCGCGCCAACCGCATCGGCTGATCAGCCGATGCGGTTAGCGCGCAGCCACCTGCCCTTCCCGATGGTCCCAACCGTTGCCAGCTGCCGACAACCGCATGTGACGTTGTGTCAGCCGCCGACGGCGAGGGAGAAAGCACATTGCCCCGAAGTGCATCGAAAAGCGTCCCCGTTATCGCCCAACCACCCCAGTTACGCTGCCAGATCGACCAGAGTGCTGGTTGCCGCGCTGCCGCCAATGCTGCGGTACTGCCCTACAGCCATCTGTACCAACGCTGCATACGCCTGCTGCGTGCCATCACTGCCGGATGCATCGGCGGACGACGGCGGGCGCGGCGGCGGATCGCGCGGCTGCATCGCCTCTTGCAGTTCCTGCAGACTCAGCGCTCCGCTCTTGTCGCTGTCGAGCAGGTCAAGCAGTTGCGTGCTCGATGCGCTGTCGCCATTGACCAGCGTGCTCAATTCACCGCTGCTGACACTCTCGTCGCCATCGCTGTCCAGGCCCGCGAACAACGACTGCACGTCCTGTCCTTGCTGACCCGGCGGAGGCGGCGGCGGCGGTAACGCCTGTGCCAGTTCGCTCTCGCTGACGGTGCCGCCACCATCTTGATCTAGCATGCTCAGCAGCCCATCGATGTCGATCTTGCCGTCCTCATTGCTACTGGACGACAACGCGGTCGACAGTTCCGACGCGGTCAGGCTGCCATCGCTATCGCTATCGATGGACTTGAACAATTGCGTCAGCGGATTGGCTTTTTCCGACTGCGCCGTGGATGCGGTGTTGCCGGTGGCCGCACTGCGGTTTGCATAGGACGTGTAGGCGGCATAGCCGGACCCGACCGAGCTGATGGTACTCATGGATTTCCCCCTGGAATTGCCGGAACCACTCCCGACGCTCGCACTGTTCCCGAGCCAGGTGGCACAGCGATGCCATCGTTTGTCTGCATTGACACGAATGCATCCGGGCACGTGCTGAGGGGCGCGACCTGCCGCGGATAAAGATGCAACGTCCTAGACCGGCCTTACCCGGATCGCCAGTAACTCGCCGCCGCCATCGAGCACGTAACGGGTACGCGAGGAGGCGCTCAGCCACGCGGTATCGCCCGCAGCCAACGGCGGCAAGCCACTATCGCGTCCAAAGCTGGCCTGGCCTGCAAGCAGATGGATTGCCCAGGCGCTGCCCGGATCGGCGAAGAACAGCATGGTGCCGACCAGCGGCCGATGCAGCAGTTCGGTCTGCACCAGGTCACGCCGCCACATCAGGTTGAAATCCCGAGTCGGCCCGTCGAGCAGCGTCGCATGTACCGTTTCTTCGCCTGCGAATCGGGCTCGCTGATACGGCGGCAGCAATTCGCAGCTGCGATGACTGCTGCCGGAAGCATCGGTACCGCCATCGGCGCCGGCGTCATTGCCGCCATGGTCAGCGCTACCGCCCTCATTGCCGCTATCGCTTTTGCTGCCACCGCCACCGCCACCGCTAACAGCAGTGCCACCACCAATACCGGTCGCGGTGCCAGTACCGCTGGCGGCATCGCCAAACTGCAACCGCATGCCATTGCCGTGCAATAGCACTAGCTCGCGATCGATGCCCGGGAATGCGGAAAATGCCGCGTCCTGCTCGATCTCGGCGATCGACAGCCGCAGCGCCCAAGCGTCGACATGGCCGAGGCGCAGGATCTCGCGCGTCCAGCCCAGTCGATTGCGCCATCGCTCGCGCCGGTAGTCGGTGGCCGGAATCACCCGGCTGCTCAGGTCTGTCAGCTGCATTGGCGCATTGTGCCGCAAGCGTGGCGCCCAGGCCGTCTCGTATTGTGCATCGCGCCTGACGCTGAGCCTCAGGCGTGACGCCGAGCCTCGAACTTGATGGTGTGGCCAACACCTCACAAAGCGGCCGGTGCCTTGCGATATGACTGGCGCTTCCTGCTGAGACCGCCCTTCCTGCGGTCACCGCCGCTTGGGTGCGCGTAACCCAAGTGGCCCCAAAACGAAAAACGCCCGGCTGCACATCCAAGTGCAACACCGGGCGATTCCACGTCCTTGTCGGCTTCCAGCCATCCCCCGGACATCCTGTCCAGTTAGGTTGCGGCCACGCATCCTCGCGTCGAACCGTATCTCGGATCCCTTCCCCTCAACGCCGTCCCACCGGTTTCACCGCCGCCCCCTTGGCAGCCTTCTTGGCGGGAGCCATCGTGGCTCCTACTTCGATCAGGTCTCGATTCCGTTCGACCGTCTTGAGTCCGATGCCCTTGACCAGTGCCAGTTCCTCGGCACTTTTGAAGGGACCGTTCGCCTGACGGTGCTCGACGATTGCCTCGGCTTTTGATCGCCCGACGTTCGTCAGCACCTTGTCCAATTCCTCAGCAGACGCGGTGTTGATATCGACCTTGTCGAACGCATACGCATTCGAGGACAACAGCAACGCCAGTAGCAGGGACTTCAGGGCTACGGTAAATGACTTCATTGCAACGCTCCTTGTGGCTTGGGTGATGGTCCTAGCCAGCATTCCTGCCGGCGGAGCCAGTGTCCCGCGCCACATGCAGCAATCCTATCGCCAACGAACTTTTCACACAGCCGGTGAACTGCGCGACGCCTTGTAGGGAAATACCTACCCCAAGGCGCGGAGGTAGAATGTGCCGTTACGTCACGTATTCGGAGTCTCCATGGACAGCGCCAAGATCGACCAATTCATCAGCGACACCTGGGACCGCGAAATCGTCCCGCAGTTGGTCGATTACATCCGTATTCCCAACAAATCGCCGATGTTCGATGCCGATTGGGTCGCGAATGGCTATATGGAACAGGCGGTCACCCTGATGGAAACCTGGGCGCGCGTGCAGGCGATCGAAGGCATGCAGGTCGAGGTGGTGCGCCTGGAGGGCCGCACGCCGTTGATCTTCATCGAGATCCCGGCAACCGGCGCCGAATCGGGCGACGACACCGTGCTGCTGTACGGCCACCTGGACAAGCAGCCGGAAATGACCGGCTGGGACGCCGACCTCGGCCCATGGGAGCCGGTGCTGCGCGACGACAAGCTGTACGGGCGCGGTGGCGCAGACGATGGCTATGCGATCTTCGGTTCGCTGGCGGCGGTACTGGCGCTGCGCACCCAGGGCCTGCCGCATGCGCGCTGCGTGGTGCTGATCGAGGCCTGCGAGGAATCCGGCAGCTACGACCTGCCGGCCTATGTCGACCATCTGGCCGCACGCATCGGCAAGCCATCGCTGGTGGTGTGCCTGGATTCGGGCTGCGGCAACTATGAGCAGTTGTGGTGCACCACCTCGCTGCGCGGGCTGACCGGCGGCAATCTGAGCGTGAAGGTACTGGAGGAAGGCGTGCATTCTGGCGACGCCTCCGGCGTGGTGCCGTCCAGCTTCCGCTTGCTGCGCCAGTTGCTGTCGCGGATCGAGGACGAAGTCAGCGGCCGCATCCTGCTGGGCGGACTGCATGTGGAGGTGCCGGCCGAGCGTCTGACGCAGGCCAGGGCCGCGGCGGCGACGCTGGATACCGCCATCTTCGACAAGTTCCCGATGGTCGATGGCCTGGCGCCGATGCATGACGATCTCACCGAGCTGGTATTGAACCGCACCTGGCGCCCGGCGCTGTCGATCACCGGCGTGGCTGGCATGCCGCCGCTGGCTTCGGCCGGCAACGTGCTGCGCCCGCAGACCGCAGTGAAGCTGTCGCTGCGCCTGCCGCCGACCGCCGACGGCAAGGCCTGTGGCGAACTGCTCAAGGAAGCGCTGCTGCGCGATCCGCCCAACGGCGCCCAGGTAACGCTGGAGCTGGAGAAGGCATCGTCCGGCTGGAATGCGCCGGCGATGGCGCCGTGGCTGGAAAAAGCCATCGACGAGGCCAGCCTGGCGTTCTTCGACAAACCGGCGATGTACATGGGCGAAGGCGGCTCGATCCCGTTCATGGGCATGCTGGGCGAGAAGTTCCCGGGTGCGCAGTTCATGATCACCGGCGTGCTCGGCCCGCACTCCAATGCGCATGGCCCCAACGAGTTCCTGCACATCCCGATGGGCAAGCGGGTGACGGCCTGCGTGTCCAAGGTGATCGCCGAGCATCACGCCGCCTGCCTGCGCGGCGAGACCAGCGGCTCGCCGGTGGCCGCTGACAGCGGCACCCGTCATGGCGGGCATGGCTGCTGCTGATTGATCCCTGACCGCCCCGCGCATCATGGGGTGGTCAGGTGCTTTGTCATGCGCGGCGGCGCGCATGGATATGGTCCCAACGCCGTCGCGGCAGTCGGCACTGCACACGTGGTTGCCGCGGCGGCGAATGCTAGTCTGCCGATCCCTCTTCCCTCAGTGCCTGCGATGAACAATCTCTTCGGTAGCGACAGCTGGCTTTACATCATCCTGGTTGGCTTCGTGGTCGGGCTGCTGGCCCGTTTCATCACGCCCGGCACCCAGCGGCTGGGTTGCCTGCTGACCATCGTGCTGGGCATCGCCGGTGCAGTGGTGGCCAGCTGGTTCGGCCGCTACATGGGCTGGTACCACGCCGGTGAACCGGCCGGTTTCCTCGGCGCATTGTTGGGTGCGATCGCGATCCTGGCACTGCTGCGCCTGTTTAGCGGCAGCAAGCGTTGATCGAACCGGCGTCGCTTTCGACCTGGCTACGCCTCACTCCCCGAGACAGCACTCACCCATGACGTCATCGTTGCTTACCGATACCGCGCGCGATGCGCTCCGTCTGCAGTGGGCGCGGCATGTGCTAGATGACCTTGAGGTCACGCTGCAACGTGCCTCTGTCGATGCGGGATTTCGCAGTTACTGGCGTACGCAAGGACGCGGCGCGGATCGCATCCTGATGGATGCGCCACCTGCACTGGAAAACGTGGCGCCCTGGTTACGCATGCACGCCCTGCTCGGCACCCACGGCGTGCGCGTGCCACAGGTGCTTGCGCAGGATCTTGAAACGGGCTTCCTGCTGCTGGAAGACCTGGGCGTGCCGACCCTGGCGCAGGTGCTAACCGACGCCAATGCCGACGCGTTGCTGGATGCTGCGATCAGTCAGTTGCTATTGCTGCAACGCATTGCCCCGCCCCCCGACAGCGGCGTGTTCGGCGAGGCGCTGCTGCAACGCGATGCCGGCCTGTTCGAAGAATGGTTTCTCGGCCGCCACCTGGGCCTGCAGCTGGACTGCGGGCATGCCGAGCAGTTGCAGTTGGTGCAGCGCCGTTTGATGGACAACGCGCTGGCGCAGCCGCGCGTGTTCGCCCATCGCGATTTCATGCCGCGCAATCTGATGCCGGTCAGCGACGGGCTGGCAGTGCTGGATTTCCAGGATTGCGTGATCGGGCCGATCGCCTACGACCCGATCAGTCTGTTCAAGGACACCTCGGTGAGTTGGCCGCTTGCGCGCGTGGATGGCTGGCTGGAGCGCTACCACGCACGTGCCGCAGCAGCCGGTTTGCCGGTGCCGCCGCTGGCGCAATTCCTGCGCGATGCGGACTGGATGGGCGTGCAGCGGCACCTGAAGAATCTCGGCATCTTCTCGCGCCTGAACCATCGCGACGGCAAGCATTGGTATCTGGATAACGTGCCGCGTTTCATCGCCTATCTGGACGAGGTGTTGCCGCGTCATCCCGAGCTTGCGCCGCTGATCGGCCTGCTGGAAGACCTGGTCAAACCCGCCTTGGCGGCACGCTCCGCGCAGGCCGGGGCATGAAGGCGCTGATCTTCGCAGCCGGCTTCGGCGAACGCATGCGTCCGTTGACCGAGCGCACGCCCAAGCCGCTGTTGTCGGTCGGCGGCACGCCGCTGATTGTCTGGCATCTACGTAAGCTGGCCGCGCTGGGCGTGGACGAGGTGGTGATCAATACTTCATGGTTGGCCGACCAATTTCCTCATGTACTGGGCGATGGCGGCGCATTCGGGCTGCGGCTGACGTACTCCTTCGAGGGCGACAGCCCGCTGGAAACCGGCGGCGGCATGCTGCACGCGTTGCCGTTGCTGGGCGATGCCCCGTTCCTGCTGGTTAACGGCGATATCTGGACCGATTTCGATTTTGCGCGGCTGTCGGGTGCGCCGGCGGGACTGGCGCAGCTGGTGCTGGTCGATCAACCAGCCTATGCAGCACGCGCAGACTTTGCGTTGGATGCCGATGGCAAGGTGCGCGCAGATCTGCCCGCGACGCTGACCTACGCCGGCATCGGCATGTATCGACCGGCGTTGCTGGCCGATTGGCAATCGGTCATCGGCCAGCTCCCGGAGCCCGCCGGCACGGCGCCGCGCTTTGCGCTGGCGCCGATCCTGCGCGCGCAGATGGCCGCAGGCCTGATCGACGGCATCCACCATGCCGGGCGCTGGACCGATGTCGGCACGCCGCAGCGATTGGCGGAGCTGGATGCCCGGTTGCTGCGCGACGACGGCTGATCGCAGCCACGCCACTGCAAACGCCCGGCCCCATGTCATGCATTGCTCGAACCACGAACACCGACCATCTCGACGGGCCTTGCATCCAACCCGGTGCCCACCGCTCCTGCTGTAATCCATGCGCACCGCCATCCCGACAGGTCCTTGCCTGCCCACCGTCGCGGGACCTTACGCGGCATGGATGCCGCGTAAGAGCCTACATGGACGTACTTGCGGCGTGTCCTGCGATGGTGGGCGGGCAAGGGCCTTGCAGACAACCCACAGATCTGGAGCTCTGCAGTTCTGCAGCCGATCTATCGCACTGTCTGGGCCACTCGAGACAAACGTGGAGACGTGGACCGTGGCGGTGCTTAGTTGCGGTCCGACATTTGAACCAACGGTTTGGTTGGTCGAGGGCGCGATGCCCTCACCACTTCCGGGACACGCCGTGAATCCGTCCGTGGAGGCTCCTTGGCGGCATCCATGCCGCCAAGGGTCCCGCAACCGGTGAGGACATCACGCCTGCCAGGTTGGTCGTGCGCTGTTGGAACTGCACAAGCGAGATGACTTACAGTAAGCCAGATGACTTAACGTAGCGGCATAGTCGCTTGCATGCATGGATGCACGGCTATGTAACGACATGGGCAATCCCGATTGCCTCTCTGCGCGCATTCGGCGGAAAGCGTCGCTGCAATCAGATCACGTCAGTCAGATCACACAAAGTCCATGGAACTACCGCTGACCTAACTCGCCGACCGCCGCTCCTGCTGTGATCCATGCACACCGACCATCCCGACGGGTCCTTGCCCGCCCACCATCGCGGGACTTTACGCGGCATGGATGCCGCGTAAGAGCCTACATGGACGTACTTGCGGCGTGTCCCGCGATGGTGGGCGGGCAAGGGCCATGCAGCAGAGCCACAGACCATCTGCTTTAAAAGCTTTAGGCGTTGTGCCTCGAGTGCCTGGACACTGCGATAGATGCAGATGGGAAGCGCAAAGCAGCCCGTGCCTGTCTAGCGGTGAGCGGGATAATTCCGTCAGCTGCTCGACGAGCCGCGGTCCTCCAGCACCCGCCGCAGAAACGGCACGGTGATGCGGCGCTTGGCAGCGAGCGACTCGCGATCCAGCCGGTCCAGCAATGCCACCAGTCCGGCCAGTTCACGCTCGCTGTGGGTCAGCAGCCAGTCGATTGCCGCTTCGTCCAATGCCAGCCCGCGCCGTTGCGCACGATCGCGCAATACCGCCGCGCGCCCGGCGTCGTCGAGCACGGGCAGGCTGACGCGGATGCACTGCGACAGCCGCGAGCGCAGATCCGGCAACACCAATGCCAGGCCGTCTGGCATGTGCCGTGCGGTGTATAGCAAGGTGGTGCCGGCAGCACGCGCGCGGTTGTGGAAATCGAACAGCGCCACCTCGTCGTCGCGCTGTCCGGCGACGCTCTCCACGCCATCCAATGCGACCAGGCTGCGCCCTTCCAGCGCCTCGAGCGCATCGCGCAACCGGCCCGTGGCGGCATGCAGAGGCAGGTACGCCGGGGCACGCCCGGCCTGCTCGGCGGCAGCGCACAACGACAACGCCAGATGCGTCTTACCGGTGCCGGCGGGGCCGGCCAGATACAGCCAGTCGTTCACCTGCCCGATCGCCAACGCCTGCAGTTGCGACAGCAGGCCGTCGGGCGGGGCGATGTAACTATCGAATCGCTGATCGGGCGGCGCGCGTAACGCCAGTGGCAACTGCGGAACGCTCACAACCGATCCGTGTCCTTGCTTGGGTCGATGATCACGCTGCGCTCGTTGGTGGACTGCAGCACGATACCGGCGCGTTCGCCCGCATACAGATCGCTGCGCGTGTACTGCTCATGCGCATAGCGCAGCAGCACATTGGCCACCGCCGCCACCGGCAACGCCAGCAGCATGCCCAGGAAGCCGAACAACTGGCCGCCCGCCATCACCGCGAAGATCACCGCCACCGGATGCAGGCCGATCTTGTCGCCGACGATGCGCGGCGTCAGTACATAGCTTTCGAGCAACTGGCCGACGGTGAACACCACCCCGACGCCGATCAGCAGCTTCAGGTCGAAACCCTGCGCCTGCACCACCGCCGCCAGCAGGGCGAGCACGATGCCGGTGGTGGCGCCCAGATAAGGAATGAAGCTGATCAGGCCGGCGATGATGCCGATCAACAGGCCCAGATTGAGCCCGATGATGGACAGCCCGGCGGCGTAGATCGCCCCCAGCGCCAGCATCACCAGGAACTGGCCGCGGATGAAGCCACCCAGCACGTCGTTGGATTCCTGTGCCAGCCGGCTCACGGTGCCGATGTAGGCGCGCGGAATGACCGCAGCCACACGCTCGACCAGACGGTCCCAGTCGCGCAGGAAGTAGAACGCCAGGATCGGCAGCAACGCCAGGTTGATCACCCAGGTCACCATCGCAAAGCCCGACCGCTGCACATAGCCGAAGAAGGTCTTGGCGGCGCCGCCGGCCTGTTCCCAGTGGCTGCGGATCCAGTCGATCAGACGCTCCGGGTCCAGCCAGCCCATCAGCTCCACGCCGGTCTTGGCTTCCAGCCACGGGATGGCGGTACTGATCGCCCAGGCACGCATCTGCGGCAGCGCATCGATCAGCGTCATGATCTGGCGCTCGATCATCGGCACCAGAATCATCAGCGCCAGCACGAACAGCAGCAGCGCCAGCACGAACACCAGCACCACCGCGATGTTGCGCGAGCGGCCGGCGCGCTCGATGCGGTCCACCAGCGGGTCGCCCAGCCAGGCCAGCAGCAGCGCCAGCACGAACGGCGTCAGGATCGGCGACAGCAGCGATACCACCCACAACACGCCGACAGTCACCGCCACCCATTTCAGGCGACGCAGAAACAGGGCGATTTCGGCTTCCGGAGTCAAAGTCATTTCAGGCGGTACTCGGCGTGCTCGTTTTCGAGAATGATCGGGCCCTCGGTCGGCACCGAAACGGGTACCAATGGGCTGTTGTCGCCGAGCATACGGTTGAGACCGGAAATACCCGTGAGCAATTCCAGATCCACTTCCATGCGGTCGCCGTTGGCGCTGATTGGGCGGATGCTGCGCACCACCGAGACACCCTGCAGCGCGGCAGAGACGCGCAGGTAATCGTCGGCGCTGCCGATGCCGGTGATCACCGCGCGGTAGACCCCGGGCACACCCGAATCCACGCGCTTGGCGTAACGCTTGACCAGCGCATCGGCCGCGCCGTCGGCACCGGCAGCCATCGCGCGACGCGCGTCGCCGTCGCTGCTGGTCCAGCTGGACAGCACGTTGCCGTTGTCGACGAACACCCAATCGGCGGTCCAGCCGGCGTCATTGCGGTAGAGCTTGCCGATCAACTGCATCGGCGGGCTGTACTTGGCTGAGGCGCGCGCCACTGCGGCGGTGTCCTTGCGCCAGATCGCGCCGGCCAGCACCTGCTCGGCGGCGGCACCGCCGGGCAGGCCGAGCCGGTAGCCGCGCTCGATTGCCCGGTCCAGCACGCTGCGCGCGGCATTGGCCTGCGCCACACCGACCAGGCGCGGGCCGCTGCCGTCATCGATGGCCAGCCACAGCACCGGCTTGGGCCGCGGCAGCGGCCACACCGGCAGGCCCAATGCGGCGATCAGGCCATCCACGTCCGATTGCCGGAAGCGCGCCACCAGCACGGTGCGGAAGGTCGGCGCGCCGGTGCGCGAGGTGCCCTGGTCCTGACGGTAATCGTAGTTTTCGACATAGCTCGGCGCGCTGCGCAGTGCCTGCGAAACCCCCGGGCGGCTCATCACACCACGGTCGCCGGACACCTTGCCCAGCACCGCGCCGAGCGCGCGCGCCAGCGCACCGGGGCGATCGGACTCGCTCTGGCTGTTGACCGGCACTTCGGCCTCGTAGGCACTTTGCGCCTTGGCGACGTCGCCTTCGGTGCGTAGATCGGCCTGCGCAAGGGCTGGCGCGAGGGGCATGGCGACCACGAGGGCGAGAAAGAAAGCGAGACTGCGGCGCATCGACGGTTCCATGACTTAAGCGTATCCAGGTGAATTGTTGCCCGAATGGGACGCCAGCGCCAACGTGGCTGCTAAAATCGCCGCCTTTACAGCCGAGCCCTCCCCGCCCGTGACCAGCCCAACGCCCTCCAATCCCTCGCCCATGACCTACCGTGAGGCAGGTGTCGACATCGATGCCGGCAATGCATTGGTCGAACGCATCAAGCCGCTGGTCAAGCGCAGCTTCCGGCCGGAGGTGATGGGTGGCCTGGGCGGTTTTGGTGCCTTGTTCGACCTGTCCGGCAAGTACCGGGAGCCGGTGCTGGTGTCCGGCACCGACGGCGTCGGGACCAAGCTCAAGCTGGCGCAGCAGCTGGGCCGGCACGACACCATCGGCATCGACCTGGTCGGCATGTGCGTCAACGACGTGCTGGTGCAGGGTGCCGAGCCGTTGTTTTTCCTGGATTATTTCGCCACCGGCAAGCTGGACGTGGACACCGCCGCGGCGGTGGTCGGCGGCATCGCGCGCGGCTGCGAGCTGTCCGGCTGCGCCCTGATCGGCGGCGAAACCGCCGAGATGCCCGACATGTATCCGCCGGGCGAGTACGACCTGGCCGGCTTCACCGTCGGCGCGGTGGAAAAATCGCAGCTGCTGGACGGCGCGCAGGTCCGCGCAGGCGACGTGCTGATCGGCATCGCCTCGTCCGGCCCGCATTCCAATGGCTACTCGCTGATCCGCAAGATCTACGAACGTGCCGGCTCACCCGCCGAGCTGGTGCTGGACGACGGCGTCAAGCTGATCGATGCGCTGATGGCGCCGACCGCGCTGTACGTCAAGCCGGTCCTGGCGCTGCTCAAGTCGCATGGCGACAGCATCCACGCGATGGCGCACATCACCGGCGGCGGGCTGACCGAAAACATCATCCGGGTGATCCCCGAGGGCCTGGGCCTGGACATCGACGCCAGGGCCTGGACGCTGCCGCCGGTGTTCGCCTGGCTGCAGCGCGAAGGCGCGGTGGCCGATGCGGAAATGTGGCGCACCTTCAACTGCGGCATCGGCTTCGTGCTGATCGCCGCGCCTGGGCGGGCCGCCGCGCTGGAACAGGCACTGGATGCGCAGTCGCTGGCGCATTGGCGCATCGGCCAAGTGGTCCCGGCACAGGGCGACGAGCGCGTGCGGATCGGTTGATCGAGGAGAGCTGCATGGACGCTTCCCCACGCGCACTGCCGGCATCGGCCAGCGCTGACGATCTCCAGCATCTGAAACTGCTGTCGGTCTTTCACTATGTGCTGGCCGCCATCACTGCGCTGTTTTCGCTTTTCCCGTTGATCCATCTATTCATGGGCATTGCAATCATCACCGGGCACCTGCCCATGACAAATGCCAATGCGGACGCACCATCGATGGATCCGCGATTGTTCGGCTGGTTCTTCGTGGCGTTCGCGGCTGTGTCCATTGGCTGCGGCCTGACGCTGGCGGCGTTCATGGCCTACGCGGGCCGCTGCATCGCCCAGCGCAGACGGCATCTGCTGTGCCTGATCGTGGCCGGCATTTCCTGCTCCTTCATGCCGTTCGGCACCTTCGTCGGCGTGTTTACGCTGGTGGTGCTGCTGCGCCCGCAGGTCAAGGCCTTGTTCGCTCCGACCGCCACCGCAGCGTGACGCGCACTGCCCCATGACTTCAGCGAACCCGACCCCATGAGCCTGCGTCTGGCCGTCCTGGCCTCCGGCCGTGGCAGCAACCTGCAGGCCATCCTCGATGCCATCGCCAGCGGCCGGCTGCGGGCCAAGGTCGTCGGCGTGTTTTCCGATCGCCCGCAGGCGCCGGCACTGCACAAGGTCGATGCGGCATTGCGCTGGAGCGCCAGCCCGCGCGACTTCGCCGACCGCGCGGCCTTCGACGCTGCGCTGGGCGATGCGATCGCCGCCGTGCAGCCGGACTGGGTGATCTGCGCCGGCTACATGCGCATCCTCGGCGAGCCGCTGGTGCGTCGCTTTGCCGGGCGCATGCTCAATATCCACCCCTCGCTGCTGCCCAAATACCGCGGCCTGCACACCCATGCCCGCGCACTGGAAGCCGGGGATGCCGAACATGGCGCCAGCGTACATCTGGTGGTGCCGGAACTGGACGCCGGCACGGTGGTCGCGCAGGCGCGCGTGCCGGTACTGCCCGACGACAGCGCCGAGCAGCTGGCTGCGCGCGTACTGGCGCGCGAACACCCGCTGCTGCTGGCCACACTGGACCTGCTCGCCAGCGGGCGCGTGGACGTGCGTGGCGATGGCGTCCATATCGACGGTCAGTGCCTGTTTACGCCACTGCGACTAGAGTCCGCTGACACCGCATTCGCCTGAATGCCGATGCGCCCTCCTCATCCTGTCTCGGACATCCTGGCGGCCCCCTGCCTCGCTCTCAGCGCATGAAACTCCTCCCGATCGCCACCGCGCTGCTGACCACTGCCCTGCTCGTCCCGGCCGGTGCCGGCCGTGCGCAACAGGCGCCTGCCGTGCCTGCGCCAGCGGCCCCTGCTCCGGTTGCGGCGCCGCCGGCATCAGCTGCCCTGCCTGCCAGCACCTGGACGCCGCCGCCACTGCAGCCCTTCGTGGCGACGTACCAGGCGTTCTACCGCGGCAAGGAAGCCGGCGATGCCACCATGCAGGTCAGCAACGGCGAAGGCAGCCAGTGGCGTATCGACATGTCGGTGCACGGCCGCAAGGGTTTTGCCAGCATCCTGGGGTTGAATCTGGAACAGAGCACGGTGTTTCGCGTCGATCGCGACACCTACGTGCCGTTAAGCCAGAGCACCGTGCGCAAGGCGATGTTCTTCGGCAAGAAGGTCACCGGCGTCTACAACTGGCAGACCGCCAGCGCCCAGTGGGACGGCGATCTGAAGAAGGAGCGCCAGCAGGCGATTCCCTTGCAACGCGGCGACCAGAGCGCGCTGTCGCTGAACCTGTCGCTGATGCGCGACGCACAACCCGGGCGCAGCCTGAGCTATCGCTACGTCGATGTCGGCCGGGTGCGCAAGTACGACTACAAGGTCGCCGATGCCACCGAAGTGGTGCAGGTCGGCGATCTCAGCTACGACGCGTTGCGCGTCTACCGCGTCAACAGCGGCGACAACGAAACCATCCTCTGGATTGCCAACGGCGTTCCCACGCCGGTGCGTATCCTGCAACGTGACAAAGGTGAGGATCAGGTCGATCTACGCCTGGTCGAATATCAAGGAGCCTGACCCATGCACACCGTTTCCCGCACCTGTTCGCTGATCGCCGCTGCCGCACTGGCCGTGGCCAGCCTGCCCGCGTTCGCCATGCAGCCGTTCCAGGCCGATTATTCGGCCAACTACATGGGCATGCAGGCCAACGGCACCATGACCCTGGCCGCCGCCGGCGCCAATCAGTGGCGCTACACGCTCACCATCCAGAACCAGCTGGCCAACCTGACCCAGAGCACGGTGTTCGAAGAGAGCAACGGCCAACTGCGCCCGGTCAGCGGCAACGACACCTCGTCGATGATGGTCAAGCGCCGCAACGTCACGGCCAATTACGACTGGAAGACCAGCCAGGCGACCTGGGGCGGCGACATCAAGCCGGACCGCCGTGGCCCGGTGAAATTGCAGCCCGGCGACATGGATGCGCTGCTGATCAACCTGGCGATCACCCGCGACCTGGCCGCCGGCAAGCCGCTGAACTACCGCATGGTCGACGAAGGCCGCATCAAGCCGATGAGCTACAAGGTGATCGGCAAGGAAACCATCACCGTCAACGGCAAGCAGGAACAGGCGACCAAGGTGTCGCGCGTGGACGGGGACAAGGAATTGATCGCCTGGGTGGTCAAGGACCTGCCGGTGCCGGCGCGCCTGCTGCAGAAGGAAAAAGGCCAGGACGCGCTGGATCTGACCATCAAGGGCCTGCGCTAAGCAAGATGTAACTGACATTTTAAGAGCGCGCCAAGGCGCAAGGCTTTAGGAGCCAGTGGGTCGAGGGCGCGGTGCCCTCACCGCTCGCGGGACACGCCGTGAACCCGTCCCTGGGGCTCGGTGGCGGCATCCATGCCGCCACACGGTCCCGCAATCGGCGAGGACACCGCACCAGAGAGTTAGTCGGTTGTCTTATTGAAAACATGCGCACCGACCATTTCGACGGGTCCTTGCCCGCCCACCGTCGCGGGACCTTACGCGGCATGGATGCCGCGTAAGAGCCTACATGGACGTACTTGCGGCGTGTCCCGCGATGGCGGGCGGGCAAGGACCCTGCAACCAAGCCGCAGATCAGCCAATCTACGACTGATCTATATCCGCACCGACCTATCACTCCTCAGGGCTTGGCCGCCGCCTTGTCGTCCCCGTTGGAAAACACCGTGCGGCAGTCCACGCGGATCTGCTCGCCGTTGCTGCGCCAATAGAACAGATCGCAATGGCGCTTGCCGTCGACGGTCTTCTTGACCGCCACCGCATAGAACGACTGCGCAATCTCGTCGCGGCTGGCGGTGCCGTCGTTGTTCCAGTCCATGTCCTTGAACTCGACGCCCTGGGTGATCGCCATGCCCACCGACCAGGCATACGCCAGCCACGCCAGGATCAGCACGATCACGCCGAGCAGGATCTTGCGCCGGGTGGTGAACCGCCCGCGCAGGATCATGCGATGCGCCGGATGGTCGCACCCAGCGCCCCCAGCTTCTCCTCGATGTTTTCGTAGCCACGGTCCAGGTGGTAGATGCGATCGATGGTGGTGTCGCCGTCGGCCACCAGGCCGGCCAGGATCAGCGACGCCGAGGCGCGCAGGTCGGTCGCCATCACCGGCGCGCCACTGAGGCGCTCGGCGCCGCGCACGATCGCGGCATGGCCCTCGACCTGGATGTCCGCGCCCAGGCGCAGCAGTTCGTTGACGTGCATGAAACGGTTTTCGAAGATGGTCTCGTTGATCACGCCCACGCCATCGGCCACGCAGTTGAGCGCCATGAATTGCGCCTGCATGTCGGTGGGGAACGCCGGGTATGGCGCCGTGGTCAGGTTGACCGCGCGCGGGCGCTTGCCGTGCATGTCCAGCGTGATGCTGTCAGCGGTGGTGGTGATGCTGGCGCCTGCTTCGGTGAGCTTGTCCAGCACCGCGTCCAGGGTGTCCGGACGGGCACGACGCACGGTGACGCTGCCGCCGGTCATCGCCGCAGCGACCAGGAAGGTGCCGGTCTCGATGCGATCCGGCAGCACCGCATGATGCCCGCCGCCCAGGCGCTCGACGCCCTGCACCACGATACGCGGCGTGCCGGCGCCTTCGATCTGCGCACCGAGCGCGATCAGGCAGTCGGCCAGGTCGGTGACTTCCGGCTCCATTGCCGCATTTTCCAGCACGGTGGTGCCTTCGGCGAGCACGGCGGCCATCAGCACGTTCTCGGTACCGGTGACGCTGACCATGTCGAACACGTAGCGGCCGCCCTTCAGGCGCCCGTTGCTGGTGGCCTTGATGTAGCCGTTCTCGACGCTGATCTCCGCACCCAGCGCCTGCAGGCCCTTGATGTGCTGGTCGACCGGGCGCGAGCCGATCGCGCAGCCGCCTGGCAGCGACACCTCGGCGCTGCCGTAGCGCGCCAGCAGCGGGCCGAGCACCAGGATCGAGGCGCGCATGGTCTTGACCAGCTCGTAGGGCGCGACCTGGTGGGTGACCGAGCGCGGGTCGACCAGGATCGAGCGCCCCTTGGCCAGCGTGCCTTCGTCGATGGTGACCTCCGCGCCCAGTTCGCCGAGCAGCTTCACGGTGGTGATCACATCGTGCAGGTGCGGCACGTTGCTGATCTCCACCGGCGCATCGGCCAGCAGGGTCGCGCACAGGATCGGCAGCACCGCGTTCTTGGCGCCGGAAATATTGACCTCACCGTGCAGCGCTTGGCCGCCGGTCACTACGATTTTTGCCATGGGAGCTTGGGGAATCCGGTAAAGGGATGTCGGGGGAATGGGAAGCGTCGCCAGGAGTCGGCCGGGCAGCTGGCAGTCGGGGCGCAGGCGCAGCCCGACCGGCCAGGACCCGACTGACGCTCAGCCTTCGTCGGGCGTCAGCGTCTTGAGCTGCAGCGCATGGATCGCCCCGCCCATCAGCTCGCCCAGGGTTGCGTACACCATGCGATGGCGCGCCAGCGGGGCCTTGCCGGCAAATGCGGGGCTGATCACGGTCGCCTCGAAGTGCACGCCGTCGTCGCCGTGCACGTCGACGCGGGCTTCGGGCAAGCCGGATTCGATGAGTTTACGGATGGTTTCGGCGTCCAAAGGGCGTTTCCTCATAAAATGAGCGCACATTCTACTCTTCACCCGAGCCCCCGCATGGCCGTCTCGCACCTGCCCTCCACCACCGTCAGCGATGCCAGCCTGGTCGCCAGCGGCCAGCGCGTGCTGGAGATCGAACGCGAGGCGCTGGCCAGCGTGGGCGCACGGATCGGCAGCGACTTCGCCGCGGCCTGCCGGCTGGTGCTGGCTTCGCGCGGGCGCGTGGTGGCCACCGGCATGGGCAAATCCGGGCATATCGCGCGCAAGATCGCCGCCACCCTGGCCTCCACCGGCACGCCGGCGTTCTTCGTGCATCCGGGCGAAGCCGGGCACGGCGATCTGGGCATGATCACCGAGGCCGACATCGTGCTGGCGCTGTCCTACTCCGGCGAATCGGACGAGGTGCGCATGCTGCTGCCGGTGCTCAAGCGCCAGGGCAACCCGATCATCGCCATGACCGGGCGCCCGAGCTCCTCGCTGGCCCAGGCCGCCGACGTGCATCTGGATGTGAGCGTGTCCACCGAAGCCTGCCCGCTGCATCTGGCGCCCACCTCCAGCACCACTGCCTCGCTGGCGATGGGCGACGCGCTGGCCGTGGCGCTGCTGGACGCGCGCGGCTTCACCGCCGACGACTTTGCGCGCTCGCATCCGGCCGGCAGCCTGGGCCGGCGCCTGCTGCTGCATATCACCGACGTGATGCACAGCGGCGATGACCTGCCGCGCGTGCGCGAGGACGCCAGCCTGAGCGAGGCGCTGATGGAGATGAGCCGCAAGCGGCTGGGCATGACCGCGGTGGTCGATCACGACGGGCACCTGATCGGTCTGTTCACCGACGGCGATTTGCGCCGCGCGCTGGACAGCGACATCGACGTGCGCAGCGCCGGCATTGCCCAGGTGATGACGCACAACCCACGCACCATCGGTGCCGACCAGCTGGCCGCCGAAGCCGCACGGCTGATGGAGGATTACAAGATCAACGGTCTGATCGTGGTCGACGCGCAACAGCGCGCGGTGGGCGCATTGAACATTCACGACCTGTTGCGCGCCAAAGTGGTTTAACAGGTTCAGTTTTCTACCGTTGGAACCCCGTTCTCACCGATTCGTACCGATGCCCTATTCCCCATTGCAGCACCTGCCCGCCGACATCACCGACCGCGCCGCGCGTATCCGCCTGGCCTGTTTCGACGTCGACGGCACCCTGACCGACGGCCGGTTGTATTACGACCATGCCGGCAACGAGAGCAAGTCCTTCAATGTGCTCGACGGCCAGGGGCTCAAGCAGCTCGACCATGCCGGCATCCATGTCGCGCTGATCACCGCGCGCGCCAGCCTGTCGGCGGAAAAGCGCGGCCAGGATCTTGGCCTGCATGTGCAGATCGGGGTCAAGAACAAGCGCCTGGCCGTGCTGGCCCTGTGCCAGGAGCACGGTCTGTCGTTGGACCAGGTGTTGTTCATGGGCGACGACCTGCCCGACCTGCCGGCCCTGTTGGCGGTCGGCCTGCCGGTGGCGCCCGCCGGCGCGCACCCGTTGATCGCCGAGCGCGTGCAGTGGCATACCCGGGCACGTGGGGGCGAAGGTGCCGCGCGCGAGGTCTGCGACGTGGTGCTTGCCGCGCAAGGCCAGATCGAGGGCATCATCGAAAGGTTTTCCGCATGAGCTGGAACTGGCGCAGTACCCTGGGCGTGGCGCTGTTTGCCGCCGCAGTGATTTCCGGCTGGTCGGCCTGGCAGCAGCGCGCGCGCCCGGTTGCCGAGGCGGTGGACGATTCGCGTGCCGACTATGTGCTACGCGACTTCGAACTGATTGCGCTGGACAAGGAAACCGGCAAGGAATCGATGACGCTGCGTGCGCCGGAAATGCATCGCAACCGCGCCGATCGCACCTCCGAGGTCACCACCCCGGTGTTCCTGTTGCCGGACAACGCCAATCAACCCTGGACACTGCGCTCCAAGACCGGCTGGATCAGCCCCAAAGGCGATGAGCTGCGCCTGCGCGGCGATGTCGAGGGCGACAGCCCCACCGGCGGCGCAACCCCACCGACCACGTTCCGCACCCAGAGCCTGGACGTGTTCCCGCAGCAGAATCTCGCCAAGACCGCTGCTCCGGTGAGCATGAGCCGACCGGGTATCATGCAAAGCGGGGTCGGCTTCGAGGCCGATCTCAAATCACGCCAGTACAAGCTCCTTTCCCAGGTCAAGACCCGTTATGAACCGAATGCTGCCCGCTAAACTGGCGTTTGCCGCGCTGCTGCTGCCCGCCCTTGCATTGGCCAAGACCAGCGATCGCAATCAGCCGATGGCGATCGATTCCAATGCCAACGACTGCAACATGCTCGACGACAGCGGCAAGTGCCGCTTCAGCGGCAATGTGGTGATCACCCAGGGCACGCTGGAAATCCACGCCGACACCGCCGACATCTTCCAGAAGAACGGCCAGACCGACCGCGTCGTGCTGACCGGCAAGCAGGCCACGCTGAAGCAGCAGATGGACGACGGCGCGATGATGAACGGCCAGGCCGACAACATCGAGTACCAGGTCGCCAACGAAGTCATCGTGCTGACCGGCAACTACAAGGTCGACTCGCCCAAGGGCACCAATGCAGGTCAGCGCATGGTCTACAACACCAAGACCGGCAACATGCAGAGCGGCGGCGACGGCAGCCGCGTGCGCACCATCATCCAGCCCAAGACCGCGGCGCCGGCAGCAGCAACGCCTGCGGCAACGCCGGCCGCCAAACCCGCTGCCAAGCCGCAGGGGAAGAAGTAATGCTGGTCGCCACCGGTCTGCGCAAGAAATACAAGCAGCGCGAAGTGGTCAAGGAATTCGGCCTTACGCTCGAGGCCGGCGAAGTGGTCGGCCTGCTCGGCCCCAACGGTGCCGGCAAGACCACCTGCTTCTACATGATCGTCGGTCTGGTCGAGGCCGATGCCGGGCGTATCGAGCTGGATGGCCGCGATCTCACCGCCGAGCCGATGTACGCACGCGCCAAGCTCGGTGTCGGCTACCTGCCGCAGGAGCCGTCGATCTTCCGCAAGCTCACCGTGGCCGACAACATCCGCCTGGTGCTGGAGCTGCGCGAGGAACTGGATGGCGACGGCCGCGAGAAGGAACTGGTCTCGCTGCTGGAAGAACTGCAGATCACCCACGTGGCCGACCAGCTCGGCGCCAGCCTGTCCGGCGGCGAGCGGCGGCGTTGCGAGATCGCGCGCGCGCTGGCGGCCAAGCCGCGCATGATGCTGCTCGACGAACCCTTCGCCGGCGTCGATCCGATTTCGGTCGGCGAGATCCAGCGCATCATCATTCACCTCAAGGAACGCGGCATCGGCGTGCTGATCACCGATCACAACGTGCGCGAAACCTTGGGAATCTGCGACCGCGCGTATATTCTCGCCGAGGGGGGCGTGCTGGCGCAGGGGGCACCAGATGCGCTGCTAGCCAATCCCGACGTCCGTCGCGTGTATCTGGGGGAAACTTTCCGCCTTTGAGCGCGTCGCCGCGCCATCGATTCTTCCAGTCAGTGCCCGCATGAAAGCCCGGCTCCAGACATCGCTAGGACAGCAGTTGGTCATGACGCCGCAGTTGCGTCAGGCGATCAAGCTATTGCAGATGTCCACCACCGAGCTGGAACTGGAAATCGCCGAAGCGGTGGAGACCAATCCGCTGCTGGAATGGGCCGACGAGGCCGCGCATGCGGCCAACGAGCTGCCAGTGGAGTTGTCGTCGTCGGCTTCCACCGACGACACCCCGCGCGAAGAACCGGCGCCGGCAGAGCGCGACGACGACTGGTCGCAGGACGAGTTGCAGTGGACCGGGTCGGGCAGCGGCGGCAGCTTCGACGACGACGAGTCCGGCGATGCCGCCGAGCGCGTGGCCGAATCCGAGACGCTGGCCGACCATCTGTTGTGGCAGCTGCACCTGTCGCCGCTGTCGCCGCGCGACCGCCAGATCGGCGCGCTGCTGATCGATGCGCTGGACGAAGACGGCTACCTGCGCGAGCCGCTGTCGGCCATTCTGGAAACGCTGGCGCTCGGTGCGGCGGTGGACGAGGCCGAAGTGTTCACCGTGCTGCACCAGATCCAGCGTTTCGACCCGGTCGGCGTGGGTGCACGCAATCTTGGCGAATGCCTGGCACTGCAGCTGGCCGTGCTCGATCCGGCCACGCCGGGGCGAGAATTGGCGCTGCAGATCGTGGCCGGCCCGCTGGAGCGGCTGCCACGCAGCGGCGTGGCCGGTCTGGCGCACGAACTCAAGCGCTCCACCGCCGATGTCGACCAGGCGGTCCAGCTGGTGCGCTCGCTGGACCCGCGCCCGGGCAAGCAGATCGGCGGCCTCACCCAGGACACCTACGTGGTGCCGGACTGCGTGATCTGGCGCCAGCGCGGCGTGTGGCGGGCCTCGCTGGCCGGCCGCGCCCAGCCCAAGGTCACCATCCACCGCGGCTACGAGAATCTGATCCGCAGTTGCGGCGAGTCCGACGCCGGCTATCTGCGCGGCCAGCTGCAGGAGGCGCGCTGGCTGCTCAAGAGCCTGGAGGCGCGCGGCGAAACCCTGCTGCGGGTGGTGCGCTGCCTGCTGCAGCACCAGGCCGGATTCCTGGAGTTCGGCGCGCAGGCGCTGCGGCCGCTGACCCTGCGCGAGATCGCCGGCGAGCTCGGCCTGCACGAATCGACCATCTCCCGCGCGATCGCCCGCAAATACGTGCGTACCCCGCGCGGCACCATCGCGCTACGCTCCTTCTTCGCGTCCGGCATCGACACCGACAGCGGTGGCGAGGCCTCCAGCACCGCCATTCAGGCGATGATCCGGCGCCTGATCGAGGCGGAAAACCCGCGTAAACCGCTGTCCGACGCCAAGTTGGCCGATCTGTTGAAAACGTCCGGCGTACCAGTGGCGCGGCGTACCGTTGCGAAGTATCGTGAGGCCATGAACATTTCCGCCTCCCACGAACGCGTCCGTATCGCCTGACGTTGCACCCACTGCAACGCCGGCCTGCGCCGGGTGAGTCGGATCACCGGAAAGGTTCATTGGCCCACCGACCAATGGAGGTATCCGATGCGTATCGAGACGTATGGCCACCAGCTTGAAGTGACCCCCGCGCTGCGGGAGTACGTGGCAAGCAAGCTGCAGCGACTGCAGCGCCATTTCGACCAGCACTGCGAAGTCCGGACCCAGCTGGCCGTTCGCAAGCCAGACCATCACGTGGTCGCCACCGTCAACCTTCCCGGTCGCACCCTGCACGCAGATGCCAGCGGCGCCACCATGTATGCCGCCATCGACCTGCTGGTCGACAAGCTCGACCGCCTGGTGCTCAAGCACAAGGAAAAGAAATGTAACCACCATGCACGCGAGGTGCGCGACAATCCCGCATGACGCTTCCCGCTTGATGCCCTCATGCCTTTAACCGATCTGATGGCGGCCGTGCGCACCGTGGTGTCGCCGGCCGCCGATCGCGACACCGTCCTGCATGCCGCCGCCGACTTGCTGTCCTGCCGTCAGGCCGGCGCCGACGAGCTGTATGCCAACCTGTGCGAACGCGAGGCCCTGGGCAGCACCGCCATCGGCCACGGCATCGCCATCCCGCATGGGCGTTGCCCCAATCTCACCGAACCCCGTGGCGCATTGCTGCGGCTGGACACCCCGGTGGCCTTCGGTGGCGATGAGCCGGTGGACCTGATCTTCGCGATGGCGGTGCCTGCGCACTACACCCACCAGCATCTGATGCTGCTGTCGGAACTGGCCGAGCGGTTTTCCGATGCGGACTTCCGTCAGCAGTTGCGCGCCGCCCCCAATGCGGACGCCTTGATGGCGCTGCTCACCGACGCACCTCCAGCACAGGCCAGCGCCGCATGAATACCAGCATCACCGCACGCGAACTGTTCGACCAGCAGCGCGACAAGCTGGCATTGCGCTGGGTGGCCGGCCACAAAGGCGAGCACCGCGAGATCGAGGCCGGCAGCAACATTGCGCGCCGCCCGTCGCTGGCCGGCTATCTCAACGTGATCTACCCCAACAAGGTGCAGATCCTGGGCACCGAAGAGCTGGCCTGGCTGGACTCGCTGGATGCGCGGCAACGCTGGGAAACCATCGAGAAGATCATCCAGGTGCAGCCGTTGGCGCTGGCGATCAGCAAGAACCAGTCCTGCCCGGAAGACCTGCGCGCGGCCGCCGACGAATCCAACACGCCGCTGTGGATCTCGCCCAAGCGCGGCCACGAGCTGCTCAATCACCTCTCCTATCACCTGGCACGCACGCTGGCGCCACGGGTCACCCTGCACGGCGTGTTCATGGAGATCTATTCGATCGGCGTGCTGATCACCGGCGAGGCCGGCTCGGGCAAGAGCGAGCTGGCGCTGGAGCTGCTCAGCCGCGGTCATCGGCTGGTGGCCGACGACGCGCCCGAGTTCACCCAGATCGCCCCCGACGTGCTCGACGGCACCTGCCCGGAATTGCTGCAGGACCTGCTGGAGGTACGCGGCCTGGGCGTGTTGAACGTGCGCGACATGTTCGGCGACACCGCGGTGAAGAAGAACAAGTACCTGCGCCTGATCGTGCACCTGACCCGCCCGATGACCGAACCCACCCCGTCCGGCTACGAACGCCTGACCGGCGATTCCGGCAGCCGGCATGTGCTGGATCTGGACGTGCCGCTGATTACCCTGCCGGTGATGCCCGGCCGCAACCTGGCGGTGCTGACCGAGGCCGCCACGCGCCTGCATATCCTGCGCACCAAGGGCATCGACCCGGCGGCGATGTTCATCGCCCGCCACAGCAACCTGCTGGAGCGACGCACGCCATGAGTACCGCGCCCTCCACGTTGATGATCGTGAGCGGGCTGTCCGGCTCGGGCAAATCGGTCGCGTTGAAGACCTTCGAGGATCTGGACTACTACTGTTCGGACAACCTGCCGGTGGAGCTGCTGCCGGATTTCGTGCGCAGCCGCCTGCGTGGCAACCCGCTCGGCGATCAGCGCCTGGCGGTGGGCATCGATGTGCGCAGCCGCAGCGATCTGACCCAGCTGGCGCAGTGGCGCCAGGCTGCGCAGGAATACGGGATCGAGGCGCGACTGCTGTTTTTCGAAGCCAGCGACGAGGCGCTGATCAAGCGCTACGCCGATACCCGCCGCCGCCATCCGCTCAGCCATCTGGGTCTGGCGTTGCCGGAAGCGATCACCCGCGAACGGCAGCTGACCGAGCCGCTGCGTACGCAGGCCGATGCCATCATCGACACCAGTACGCTCAACGTGCACCAGCTGCGTCGCCGCGTGGTCACCGAGTTTGCGCTCGGCACCAGCGACCGGCTGTCGCTGCTGTTCGAATCGTTCGCCTACAAACGGGGCGTGCCGGCCGAAGCCGACTTCGTGTTCGATGCGCGCGTCCTGCCCAATCCGCATTGGGACCCGGAACTGCGCCCGCTGACCGGCCGCGATGCCGGCGTGCGCGACTATCTGGACGAGCAACCGGATGTGGTGCGCTACAGCGCGCAGATCGTGGACCTGCTCGATACCTGGCTACCGCGGCTGCGCAACGATACCCGCAGCTACGTGACCATCGCCTTCGGCTGCACCGGCGGCAAGCACCGCTCGGTGTATCTAGCCGAACGCATGGCGCGGCATGCGCGCGAACAGGGCTGGCCGGAGGTGGCGACGTTTCATCGCGAGCAGGATTGAGGGGCTGTGATTGGGGAATCGGGATTCGGGAATCAGGAATCGTCAAAGCGGTGCAACGCGGCTTGGAATGTGCGAACGACTACCACATCCGTGCGTCGGAGCATTGTCGCGTGAGTTCTGGCTCTGGCGTCGGGTCCCTGCCCAGGGTTTGCTGTCGATGCTTTGGTGTTGATGGCCGTTTGGAAGCTGCAGGCCACCTTTTGTCGCTGCTGCTTCCTTGTCTTGCCGCGGGCGCAGATCGATCGGCCTGGCGCAGGCATTGGGCCTGCGAGAAAAAACTTTTTTGATCGGTGCATTTCGTCGGCGCGTTCTGGTCGCGCGCTGCAGCGTTCGCTTGTGATGCGGTTCGCATCGGGAGACTGCGCACGTCACGATCACCGCCACGCCGGCAGCAACGCGCTTGCTGCGTGCATTGCACGCGACACACCGCAGCGGTCTTAAACGGCTATTCATTTCGCAACACATCGGTGCCGGCAAACGCTATCGCGCGGTCATGCCGACCTGTTAACGTTTCGGCATGGCCTGTGGCATTCTCCTCATTACTCATCCCGGCATCGGCGTGGCGTTGTTGCACGTGGCGACGGGGCTGTTGCGGCAGTTGCCGCTGAAGACCGAAGCGTTCGATGTGCCGCTCGATGCAGACCTGGACGCATTGCTGCCCCAGGCTTCGTCGGCGATGCGACGGGTCGACAGCGGCGACGGCGTGCTGGTCATGACCGACCTGTACGGCGCCAGCCCCAGCAATCTCGCCAGCCGGTTGGCAAAGCTCGGCACGCCGGTCCGCCGGGTGTCCGCACTCAGCCTGCCGATGCTGTTGCGGGTGATGAACTACCCCGAACAAGGATTGCAGGAGCTACCCGCCACCGCGGCGGCAGGCACCCGCAACGGAGCGATCATCGACGATGCTTGAACGCGAACTCATAGTTTCCAATCGACTCGGACTGCATGCACGGGCAACCGCCAAGCTGGTGCAGACGCTGTCGTCCTATCGCAGCAACGCCACCCTGGCGGCCAAGGGCCGCGAGGTGAATGCCAAGAGCATCATGGGCGTGATGCTGCTGGCCGCCGGCCAGGGCACCAGCGTGGTGGTGCGGCTGGATGGCGAGGACGAGGCGCAGGCCCTGCAGGCGCTGGTGGATCTGTTCGAGCGTCGTTTCGACGAGGACAGCTGAGCATGTGCTGCGTCGGTGCGGGGCTGACCGACAGGGCGCGGCCGCGCCCGGGCCGCGCATGAGCCTGCGTTTGCGTGGACACGCCGCCTCGCGCGGCAACGCGCTCGGACGCGCGCGCGTGCGCCAGAGCCACACGCTGGAAGTGGCCGAACAGCGCGTGCCCGCCAGTCAGGTGGAAACGCAGCTGCAGCGTCTGCATGTGGCAATCGAGGCGGCACGCACCGAGATGCAGCAGCTGCGCGACCGCCTGCATGGTGCGCTTGCGCGCGAGGTCGGCGAATTCCTCGAACTGCATGCGCTGCTGCTCGACGACCCGGAGCTGTTGCAAGGCCTGGACGAGTTGATCCGTACCCACCGTTACAGCGCCGACTACGCCCTGCGCGTGCAGCGCGACCGGCTGGCGGCGGTGTTCGACGGCATGGAGGACGCCTACCTCAAGAGCCGCATGGACGACCTGGATCACGTCATCGGTCGCATCCATGCGTTCTTGCACAAGCGCGCGCCCGACCTCAAGGGCGTGGCCGGAGAAATCCTGGTCTGCGACAACGTGGCACCCTCGGAGCTGGCGCAACTGCAGGCGCAAGGGGTGGTCGGCATCGTCACCACTGCCGGCAGCGCGCTGTCGCATAGCGCGATCCTGGCGCGCAGCCTGCACCTGCCGTTGGTGGTGGGTGTGAGCGATGCGGTACAGCGGATCGACGATGGCGATGTGTTGATCGTCGATGCCGGTTCCGGCCAGGTGATCGTCGATCCCAAGCCCGAGCATCTGCGCGACTACCGCGAGCGCCTGCGCGCGCTGGCCAAGGAACAGCGCGAACTCGGCCGGCTGCGCTCCAAACCCACGCGCACGCGCGACAACGTCGATATCACGTTGCTGGCCAATGCCGAATCGCTGGAGGACGTGGCGAAGGCGCACGCGCTCGGTGCCAGCGGCCTTGGCTTGTACCGCACCGAATTCCTGTTCCTGCAGCGCAACGAGCTGCCGGGCGAGGAGGAACAGTTCCACACTTATCGCGACACCGTACTGGGCATGAGCGGCCGCCCGGTCACTATCCGCACCCTAGATCTGGGCGCCGACAAGGCCGACCGCACCGGTCTGACACTGAGCGATGAGGACAATCCGGCGCTGGGTCTGCGTGGCGTGCGGTTGTCGCTGGCCCGCCCTGCGGTGGCGCAGGCGCAGTTGCGCGCGATCCTGCGCGCCTCCGGCTACGGGCCGGTGCGCATCCTGGTGCCGATGGTCAGCGGCCGCGAGGAAGTCCAGCTGCTGCGCCGGCAGATCAAGAAACTGGCCGCGCAATTGCGCGAGCAAGGCCACGAGATCGCAGAGCACATTCCGCTCGGCGCGATGATCGAAGTGCCGGCTGCGGCCCTGGCGCTGGACTGCTTTATCGACGACATCGATTTCCTGTCGATCGGCACCAACGATCTGGTGCAGTACCTGCTGGCGGTGGATCGCAATAACGAGGCATTGGGCGAGTTGTATTCGCCGTTGCATCCTGCGGTGCTGCGCCTGATCGCACAGGTGATCGCCACCGGGCGCGCGTATGCCAAGCCGGTGGCGGTGTGCGGCGAGATCGCGGGCGACCCGCGCTTCGTGCCGATGTTGCTGGCCTTGGGGCTCACCGAGTTCAGCCTGCATCCGGCCACGTTGCTGGAAGTGCGCCGTGCGGTACGCGACATCCACCTGGGCGAGTTGCGCGTGCAGGGCGACAAGCTGCTGCGCGCGCGCGACCGCAAGGGCATCGAGAAGTGGCTGGCCACTGTCGCGCAGGGCCTGGCGCGCTGAGCGATCGCGTCATCGCGCGGGCGATGTTCGAGCGCGTTGCGAGCGGCACTGTAGGTTTCGTCACCATGCGCAAGCGATAATGCCGTGCTGATTCAGCAGCGCGTCTTCCATCGGGACGTGTCCACTCTTCCAGGGAGCCGCGCATGGCCGAAGCCGTCCGCCACGACAAGACCGCGCGCCAGCTGCGATTGCTGTCCGATGCGCTCGACAGCGGACGCCTGGGCCCGGTACGACGGCTGGTCAATACGCTGGCGCCGGCGGAGATCGGCAACCTGCTGGAATCGCTGCCGCCCGGCAAGCGCGAGGTGGTGTGGGGCCTGGTCGACCCGGAAGACGACGGCGAAGTGCTGCTGCATGTCGGCGATGAAGTGCGCGAAAGCCTGCTGGCCGACATGGACACCGACGAGATCGTCGCCGCGGTCGAAGACCTCGACATCGACGATCTGGCCAATCTGGTCGAAGACCTGCCCGACACCGTCATCGACGAAGTGCTCAAGTCGATGGACCGCGAGAACCGCGAGCGGCTCGAGCAGGTGCTGTCGTATCCGGAAGACACTGCCGGCCGCCTGATGAATCCGGACGTGGTGACGGTGCGCGCCGACGTCAATGTCGATGTGGTGCTGCGCTATCTGCGCCTGCGCGGCGAGCTGCCCGACCACACCGACCACCTGTACGTGGTGAGCCGGCGCCATCAGTACCTGGGCCGGGTGTCGCTGGCCGCGCTGGTCACCCATGAGGACAGCACGCCGGTCAATCGCCTGATCGACGACGAACAACCGGCGATCGATGTCGGCGATGGCTCCGACGAGGTCGCGCGGCGCTTCTCGGACCACGACTGGATCTCCGCCCCGGTGGTGGACGACAACAACATCCTGCTCGGCCGCATCACCATCGACGACGTGGTCGACATCATCCGCGAACAGGCCGAACACCAGGCCATGAGCGCGGCAGGTCTGGACGAGGACGAGGACATGTTCAGCCCGGCGCGGCGCGCCTTCCGCCGCCGCCTGATCTGGCTGGGCATCAACCTGTGCACCGCGTTCCTTGCCTCCAGCGTGGTCAGCCGGTTCGAAGGCACGATCGAGAAGCTGGTGGCGCTCGCGGCGCTGATGCCGATCGTCGCCGGCATGGGCGGCAATGCCGGCACCCAGGTGCTGGCCCTGATGGTGCGCGGCCTGGCGCTGGGCCAGATCGGCTCTTCCAACGTGATGACCCTGCTCAAGAAGGAGCTCACCGTTGCGCTGATCAACGGCCTGGTGCTGGGCGTGGGCCTGGGGCTGATCGTGCTGGCCTGGTTCCAGCAGCCGATGCTGTCGCTGGTGATCGGCACCGCGCTGACCTTGAACATGCTCACCGCCGCATTCGGCGGGGTACTGGTCCCGGTGACGCTGAAACGGCTGGGCTTCGACCCGGCGTTGGCCGGTGGCGTGATCCTGACCACGCTGACCGACGTGATGGGCTTCCTGAGCTTCCTCGGCCTGGCGACGCTGATCCTGTTGCCGTAGTCGTGGTCTGGAGCCATTGCGCCGAACTTTCGTGCCGCGCGCACCGCGGCGGCAATCAAATGAATATTCCGCAGAAAATCGCCGCAGCGCGACATGCCAGCACACCTGCATGCGGTGATACTGCGGGTCTGTCATCGGTCAGGAGGTATGCGTGATCCGTCGTTGTCTTGTTCTTGCGATTCTTGCGCTGGTGCTGGCCGGCTGTTCCAGCATGGCTGAGCGCCACCACGACGGACGCCGCGGCCATTTCGTCACCCGCACGCTGCAGCTGGAGGGGCGGCTCTACCGCTATCAGGTATTCGTGCCGACCTCCAGGGCGCCGCAACCGCGCCCCATCGTGCTGTTCCTGCATGGCTCGGGCGAACGCGGCGACAACGGACGCGATCAGGCCGAAGTGGGCGTTGGCCCTTACCTGAGCGAACACACTGCCGAATTCCCTGCCCTGGTGGTGCTGCCGCAGGTGCCCGACGACGAGGAGTGGCTGGGCATCAACGCACGCATGGCGATCGCCGCATTGGACGCGGCCAGTGCCGAATTCGATGCCGACCCGCAGCGTACCTACCTCACCGGCATCTCGATGGGCGGCTATGGCGCCTGGGAAATCGGGCTGATGCAGCCGCAGCGCTTCGCCGCGATCGTGCCGATCTGCGGTGCGCTCAAGGCCCCGCGCGATGAACGTCGCACGCTCTACGTCAGCCTGGTGGCCAACGAGGCCGACCCGTATACCGCTGCGGTCACCCGGCTCAGGCATGTGCCGATCTGGATGTTCCACGGGGCCAAGGACGACTCGGTGCCGCCGCACGACGACCGTGCGCTGTACCGCGCCGCAAAAGGCGTCGGCGCCAATGTGCGCTACAGCGAGTATCCGGACGGCAACCACAACGCCTGGGATGCGACCTACGCAGACCCGGCGATGTGGGAGTGGATGTTTAGGCAGCGCCTGCGCTGAGCGGGCAGCCCATTGCGCGGATGCGGTCTGCGCCCGATCAGTGGTGATAGCCGGTATCGGCGGTGATCTTGCCGCGGAACACGCGATACGACCATACCGTGTAGCCCAGGATCAGCGGCAGCAGCACTACCAGGCCGATCAGTGCGAACAACTGCGACGACGGCGGCGCGGCGGCCTGCCAGATCGTGTAGACCGGCGGCACCAGATACGGCCACATGCCCAGCACCAGGCCGAGAAAACCGAGCACGAACAGGCCCATCGCCAACAGGAACGGCGGCGTATCCGGCCGCCCCGTGTCGGTGCAACGCCATAGCGCGAACCCGACGATGGCGACCAGCACCGGCACCGGCATCAGCCACAGGTAATGCGCACCGCTGAACCAGCGGTCCATCACATGCGATTGCAGCGACGGCAACCACGCGCTAACCAGGCCGATGAAGATCAACACGCTGATGGTCAGCGGCCGGCTCAACTGCCGCGCGAGCTGTTGCACATGGCCTTCGGTCTTGAGGATCAGCCAGGTGCTGCCGAGCAAGGCGTAGCCGAACACCAGCGCCGCGCCGGTCAGCATCGCGAAAGGACTGAACCAGCCCCAGATGCCGCCGACATAGCGGTCGTTTTCGATCGGCAGGCCCTGCACCAGCGCGCCGAGGATCACGCCCTGCGCAAACGTGGCCAGGATCGAGCCGGCAGCGAAGGCATTGCTCCACAGCCGCCGCGAGCGATGCGCCTTGAAACGGAACTCGAACGCCACCCCGCGGAACACCAGCGCCATCACCATCAACAGCACCGGCAGATACAGCGCCGACAGGATCACCGCATACGCCTTGGGAAACGCCGCCAGCAGCCCTGCCCCGCCCAGCACCAGCCAGGTCTCGTTACCGTCCCAGATCGGGGCGGCGGTGTTCATCATCAGATCCAGCTGCGCTTCGTCCTTGCGGAACGGCGCCAGGATGCCGATGCCGAGCACGAAGCCGTCCAGCACCACGTACATCAGCACCCCGAAACCGATCACCGCGAACCACGCCACCGGCAATACGCTGCTCATGTCCATCATGCGGCTCCGTCGATCGGTTCATCGGCCGCCGACAGCGGCCGTGCCGGCGTGTGTTCGCCGTGGTCCAGCTGCGGCGCGTCATGTGGGGTCGGGCCGATCTTGCCGATCTTGACCAGGTACCAGATGCCCCAGCCGAACACGAACGCATAGCCGGCCACGTACACCGCCAGCGAGATTGCGGTCATCAGCGTCGATTGCGGACCGACGGCATCGGCGGTGCGCAACAGCCCGTAGACCACATACGGCTGCCGCCCCATCTCGGTGACGAACCAGCCCGACACCAGCGCGATGAAGCCGCTCGGCAACATCCAGCGCCAGGTCGCCAGCAACCAGCGCCACCGCAGCAACTTGCCGCGCCACCAGGCGAACGCCGAGACCCAGGCCACCAGCAGCATCAACGAGCCCAGCCCGGCCATGATGCGGAAGGCGAAGAACACCGGCATCACCGGCGGGCGATCGGCGGCCGGCACCGAGGTCAGCGGCGCAATGCTGCCTTCCAGACGGTGGGTCAGGATCAGGCTGCCCAGGCGCGGGATCGCCACCTCGTAATCGTTGCGCTCGGCCTGCGCATTGGGCAGGGCGAACAGCACCAGCGGAAACCCCTGGCCCTGGCCTTCGTCATGCCAGTGCGCTTCCATCGCCGCGATCTTCATCGGCTGGTGCTTGAGCGTGTTCAAGCCATGCATGTCGCCAACGAAGATCTGCAGCGGCACGGTGATCGCCGCGAACGCCACCGCCAGCTTGAGCATGCGCAGCCCGGCCTCGCAGTGCACGCCGCGATGCAGATACCACGCCCCCACCGCACCGACCACAAAACAGGTGGTGATGAACGAGCCCAACGCCATATGCGCAAGCCGGTACGGGAACGAGGGGTTGAAGATGATCGTCAACCACGCCACCGGATGCACGATGCCGTCGACCACTTCATAGCCGGCCGGAGTCTGCAGCCAGCTGTTGGACGACAGGATCCAGAACGTGGAAAACAGCGTGCCCAGCGCCACCATGCAGGTCGCCAGGAAATGCAGGCGTTCGGAAATGCGCCCCCAGCCGAACATCATCACGCCCAGGAAACCGGCTTCGAGGAAGAACGCGGTCAGCACTTCGTAGCTCAGCAACGGGCCGATCACGCTGCCGGCGATCCGGCTCAACTCCGGCCAGTTGGCCCCGAACTGGAAGGCCATCACGATGCCGCTGACCACGCCCATGCCGAACGACACGGCGAAGATCTTCTGCCAGAAGAAATACAGCTCGCGCCATACCGGCAGCCGGGTGCGCAGCCAGCGCCATTCGAGAAATGCCAGCAGGCTGGACAGCCCGATGGTGAATGCGGGAAACAGCACGTGGAATGCGATGACGAATCCGAACTGGATCCGCGATAACAGCAAGGCATCCATGGAGAATCCTCCAGGAAATAGGTCAGCATCAGCGCACGGAGTCCAGGTCGATTGCCAAGACGACAGGCCAGTCGATCGCGACGTCTGCACGAAAGGATCATCATAACGACGGTGGTGCGCGTTCCCGATGCGACACGGCGTCGCATCTGCGGCAAATGGCCGCGCCTGTGCAGCCAGGCGCGGCCAACGAAACGTAGCCAGCGGTCGTCAGGCGGGTGCGGACGGCGCGCTCAGAACCGGAGCGCACGAGCGGTTCGTGCCCATTCCGAGCACCGGCCGTGCGCGCCTGACGGCGGCGCAGTGGTTCTGCTGGCTGCAGCGCGCGATGCTGCACCCGGTGTGCAATGCAGCGCGCATTCCTTGCACCCAGATGTGTTGCGCGCACACCGGTCACCGCGATGCACCCGGCTTTAGCGAGTGCACGCCGGCACGCGATGGAAGGTCCACCGCCCCCCCCCAAGCGGACCCAGGCCGCCGGGAAGCGCACGCTCCCAGGCCCGCAACAAATGGCTGCTATACGCATCCACGATGCCTCGCGCCGACCCGCCGGCACCATGTTCGGCTTGCCATCGGCCAGATGGCAATGTTGCAGACACATGGATCAGCAGATCCGGCGACCCGCCCGCCTGATGGCAAGGAAAACACCGCAAGACTGCTTGCGTGTTCTGGCTCCGGCGGTGTGCAGGAACTCACTGCAGGCTTGTCTTCGCTGCCGGACGGTCACGCACCCAGTCACGTGAACCCGCACGTTTAGGCCCGACCACGGGCGCGTCTGGCCACTCCGCTGACCATTGCAATGAAGGCGGTCAAGCCGACCATCGACAGGAACTGCGCACGGGTGTCCACCGACGACGCCAGCAGCACGAAGATCACCGCCAGAATCGCCAAGGCCAGCAAGGTCAGAAACGGGTAACCCCGCATGCGGAACGGCAACGCGATGCCGGCGCGGTCGGCGCGTGCGCGCAGGATCAGCTGCGACAGCAGCGAAATCGCCCACACCAGCAGACAGGTGGCGCCGACGATGTTGAGCAGCATCGGCAGCACCTTGTTGGGATACAGCAGTTCCAGTGCTGCCGCGGCAAAACCGAACAGCACGCTGGCGATCACCGCCGCCAGCGGCACCTGCTCGCCGCTGGTCCTGCCAAGCAGCCGCGGCGCTTCGCCGCGCTGGGCCAGCGAGAAGATCATCCGCGAGGCGCCATACAGATTGGCGTTGAGTGCCGACAGCAAGGCCACCACGGCGACCAGGGTGATGGCGGTGGCCGCGCCGGGAATGCGCGCCACCTCCAGCACGGCAGCGAACGGCGAGCTGAGCGCCGTACTGGTCCACGGCACCACTGCCACGATCACGCTGATCGAGCCGATGTAGAACACCAGGATGCGCCAGGCCACGGTGCGAATCGTGCGTGCCAGACTGCGGCCCGGGTCGGCGGTTTCCGCAGCGGCCACTGCCACGATTTCGGTGCCGCCGAAGGCGAACACCACCACCAGCAACGCCGATCCGATGCCGGCCAGCCCCTTGGGCGCGAATCCGCCGTTGCGGGTGAAGTTGGACAGCCCCGGCGACACCACGCCGGGCAGCCACCCGGCCAGCAGGGCCACGCCGATGAGCAGGAACACCACGATGGCAACGACCTTGAGGATGGCGAACCAGAATTCGAACTCGCCAAAATTGCGCACGCCGAGCAGATTGATCGCGGTGAAGGTGGCCATGAACACCACCGCCAGCAACGGCACCGACAACGCCGGCCATACCGAGGCGAGCAGGCCGGCCGCGCCGACCGCTTCGGCCGCGATCACCACCACGATCTGCAGCCACCACAACCAGCCCACCGTCGCCCCGGCGGTCGGCCCCATCGCGTCGGCTGCGTACACCGAAAACGCACCGCTGGCCGGCTTGGAAGCGGCCATTTCGCCCAGCGCGTTCATCACGATGATCACCAGCGCCCCGGCGATCAGGTACGACACCAGCACGGCCGGCCCCGCCGCGTGGATCCCCACGCCCGAGCCAAGAAACAGCCCGGCGCCGATCGCCGTGCCCAGGCCCATCATCATCAATTGCCGCGGTTTCAGCGCATGGCGCAATGCGGGCGCGGCGGACGGAGCGTGCTCAGCAACGGGATCGGTCGGAAGCGGCATGGACGGGCTTGGATGGATGGAATCGCAACACGATACCGCGTCGCGTCGCCCGCCGCGCCTCTTGACGCCGACCAGGAAGCGAGGGTGGATCAGCCCGGGCGGGCTCTTGCCCGTCTCCACCGCCGGCAGCTTCACCGCCACGTACGCAGCAACCGGTGACCACGTACCCGTCTTCAAACCACCAGTGCACGAACCAGCTGCACACCACCGACAAGAATCCCCGGACAGGCCGGGGATCCATGTGACCGCGCCCCGTTGCCGCTTACTCGGCCAGGTTGGTGGCTGCACCGGCGGTGGCGATCACCTTGGCCTTGACCTGTGCGGCCGGAGTGATGCTGTAGGTGTAGCCCAGCGGTTCGGGGAACACCTTGCTGGTGATCCAGTTGGTGGCGTTGGCGTAGGGCTTGCTGCCATCCGGGGTGCCCCAGGTGATGCCGCTGCCGACGTAGTTGTTGATCAGGTCCCAGTAGCCGATCTCGCTGCTGTCGCGCGAGGTCACCGGGTTCTTGATGTTCTCGAAGTAGTTGGACTCGATCTTGGCCACCCCGCCCATGCGCACGTTGATGCCCGAGGTGGTGACGTTGTTGAAGTAGTTGTTGTAGATGTGGCTCAGCCCAAAACGTTGCAACGGCACGCGCGATTCGACGTTCTCGAAGCGGTTGTGGTGATAGGTGGTGCGAGCGGCCGAATTCTTGCTGTCGCTGTCGCTGAATCCGTTGAGCGCGACCTTCTGATAGTTGTAGACGTAGTTGTAGGACACGGTGACGTGATGGGTGCCCTTCTTCATGTCGATGCCGCCATCGAAGGACGCATCGCCGGCACCGGAGCACTTGGTCAACGAGGCGAACACGGTGTTGTGGTCGACCCAGATCCTGGACGGCGAACCGCTGGAAGTGCCTTCCAGGGAAATCGAATCGGCATCTTCGCCGCCCTGCAGCAGGCCGATGGTCATGTTCTGGATGATGACGTTGCTGGAGTTGCCCACCACCCACAGCCCGAAGTTGGCCGACGAGCCGTTGGCACCCTTGATGGTGATGTCGCTCTTGTTCTTGATCTGCACGGTCTTGGCCGGCAATTTCCACTGTGCGCAGACGTCCTTGATGGTGCTGAAATCGAACTTTCCGGTGTAGTTGAGCACCAACCCGCCGCTGCCGGAATAACTGTCGATCGCGGCCTGCATCGCCGCGAAGGTAGCCACAGTCACCGGTGTCTTGTTGCCGCCGCCGGTAGTGCCGGCACCGTATCCGACCGGGCCGGCGATGGCGCCCGCAGTGCAGGCGGACAGTGCAAGCGCAAGTGTGCCCTGGAGTGTCTTGATCATCATGCAGCCTCTCCCAAAGAAGTGAACGAGCGATGCATGCTGTCTGCGCCGCAGCGACGACAACAGCAAAGCGGTGCGTGGGGGCCGCATTCTTCGCGCGATTTAAGACATAAAACAATTATCCATCACTGAAACTTTGACGCACCACGGTGTTCTTCTTGCAGGACATGCGAAAGAGACAGCGGGAGACACCCGGGACAGGACACTGCTGCGCCGCGCGCAATGTGTATTTTGTATGCACATGTGTTTTCTATCCATGCAAACGCCGGCCGATGCTGCGTTTGCGCACTCACGCTTTCGACTGCCGTTGGTAGCGGCAAATGCGCCTGTAGGCATCCGCGTGCATCACCAGGTACTGCGCACTGGTAGCTGCGCACGACCGCGTGCCGTGGGCCATCGGACGTATGAGGCACAGCTGCCTGCATCAATACGACTGCTCTTCACGATCACTGTTGCAACCTTGCTCCCACGATGCGCCAGCAAGGCAGTTCATGCTCGATTGCGACCCGTCGCAGCAGCGCCCGCAGGCCGGGCACGCGCAGGTTCGCGTGCGCACTTAAGTGTCCCACACTGCATCGGCTCAAACCGCGCGACTGGCCTGCATGGACGCATGCACCAGCTGCTCGCCGGGCCACGGCGTGTGGTCGTCGAGGAAGTTGCCGACCAGGCGCATGCACGCCGGGCGTTCTTCCACATGCGGCATATGGCTGGAATTGGCGAACACATGCCACCGCACGTCCGGGATCAGGCGCGCGTACGGCTCCACCGTTTCCGGTGTGGCCTCGTCGTATTTGCCCGACAGCACCAGCGTGGGCGCATTGATGCGATGCAGGCGCTCGATGATGCTCCAGTTGCGCAGGCTGCCCACCACATGGAATTCGGTCGGGCCATTCATGGCGTGATACACGGTCGGGTCGGCATCGATGGCGGCGAAGGTGCGCGCCACTTCCGCAGGCCAGGACAACACGCGGCAGACGTGCTGGGCGTAGAACACCTGACTTGCGACGCGATAGGCCGGGTCGTCCAGGGTGCCGGCCGCTTCGTGCGCGTCCAGCGCCGCCTGGATGTGCTCGGGCAGGTGCGCGCGCAGCCGCAGCGCAGCAGCGCGCCACAAGCCCATCGATGCCGGCGAGTTGGCAATCACCAACGCACGCAGGCCGGCCGGCCGCCGCACCGCATGCTCGGCCGCCAGCATCCCGCCCCAGGACTGCCCCAGTAACGCGTACTGCGACAGCCCCAACTGCGTGATCAAGGCCTGCAACTCGTCCACAAACAGTCCCACCGTCCAGAAACCGGGGTCTGCATCGGGAAGATGGGTGGACTTGCCGTTGCCGAGCTGGTCGTAATGGATCACCGCGCGGCCATTGGCCGCCAGGTCCTTGAAGCTGTCCACATAGTCATGGGTGCAGCCGGGGCCGCCGTGCAGCACGATCAGCGGGCAGGCATCGTTGCGCAGATCGCCGGTGATGCGGTACCAGGTACGGTACCCACGGAATTCGACGTAACCCTCGGTGGACTGCATGACCTGCGCCTGCTGACGGCAAGAATGAGCACCGAGCCTAGCCAGCGAAACGCCGCGCCATAACTGGCAAAACTCCCAGGTTCGCGCCGCTTTGGAAGGTCAGTGCCCGACAGGCGAGCGGTGCGATCCAGCCGAGCGCGTAGCTGGTCGCCAGGACGGGCATCGACCAGTGCAGCGATTGCGCTTGCCGATCGCCAAATTTCACTACTGGGGAAATCGTCTATCGCGGCCTGGAGTCGCAGGCGCCGACCGCGACGCGCCTACGGCTCCAGCAATCAATAATGCATGCCGCGTACGACGGCCTCGACGCGATTGCGCGCGCCCAGCTTGCGTGCTGCCGAGTTCAGATGCAGGTTCACCGTGGCGGTGGAGCGGTTGAGCGCAGCAGCGATGCTCTTGGCTGTCAGCCCCTTGGCCGAGTATTGCAGGCATTCGCGCTCGCGGCGGGTCAACGCGATGTGGTGGCAGCGGCGTTCCTGCGGATCGAGCAGCTCCTGCGCGCGTGCCTGGAAGGTATGCGCGAGCAGCAGGAATGGCGACAGCTGGGTTTCGGCCAGCCGCAGCGCCTCGGCCGCGACCGCGTCGACCGCAGCGCTGAATGTCGCGAACGCGCCACCCGGCAGGTGCAGGGGCACGGTGACACCGGTTCCCATGCCGCTATCGCACAGATAGCGCGTGACCTGCCGATGCTGGCTGCCGACGTATTCCACGCCTTCCATCTCGCCGTCGCTGCGGTAGGACCACACGAATGGCGTGGTGCGGCGCGTCGCACGCTGCTGCACCGGGTCGTGCTGGTAATAGCCGTGCTCGCACCAGATGTGCTGCATGTCGCCCGGCGCATTGCGCTGCATGAACACCGACGGGGTGATCAATGCCCCTTCCAGGCTCAGCGGGACCGGCGCGTAATCGTAGACCAGCGACTGGAAGCCCAGCCCACAGACATCGGCAAACGCCCGGTCCAGGCAGGCATTGAGCGTGTGCAGCGCCTGCAGATCGCGGCCCAGGCTGGCCAAAGTGTCGAACATGGGGGTCATTCGGTACCGACGTGCGCCGCTGGATGACATCCAGCAGGGAAAACCTAGCATTTTTACCAATGGATGGGTTTGGCGGCCACATTATCGTCACAATGCCAGCCAGGCAGCTGCACAGAAGCATCGACGTACAGACGCTCCCACCGCGCCTGCGTCGCGACCCGGCATTCCTTTCAGCGGACACCTGCATGACCGACACACCCTGCCGCGACGCCGCGGCCGCGCTGGAGCGCTTTGGCTACGCCCAGGAGCTGAAGCGGCAGCTCACGCTCAAGGATCTGCTGATCTACGGGCTGGTGTTCATGGTGCCGACCGCGCCATTCTCCATTTTCGGCGGCGTGTTCGACATCAGTGCCGGGATGGTGCCGCTGACCTACCTGGTCGGCTTCGTGGCAATGCTGTTCACCGCGTTGAGCTACCAGCAGATGTCGCAGGCGTTTCCGGTCGCCGGCTCGGTGTACGCGTACGTGGGGCGGGGCGTGAGCAGCGGCGTGGGCTTTCTGGCCGGTTGGGCGATCCTGCTCGATTACCTGCTGGTGCCGACCCTGCTCTACGTGGTCGGCGCCAACGCCATGCACAACGTGTTGCCGGCGGTGCCGCAGCCGGCGTGGATCGCCTTCTTCGTGGTGCTCAACACGCTGGTCAACCTGCGCGGCATCGAAACCACCGCGCGTGCCAATCGCTTCTTTCTCTACGCGCAGCTCGTGGTGCTGGCGGTGTTCGTGGTGCTGGCCAGCGTGGCGATCCAGCGTGGCGTCAATGGTGCGTACTGGAACCTACGTCCGTTCTACAACCCGCAGGCATTTTCGCCGCAGTTGATCTTCAGCGCCCTGTCGGTGGCGGCGGTGTCGTTCCTGGGCTTCGATGCAATCTCCACGCTGTCGGAAGAGGCCCGTGGCGGCAACCGCGTGGTCGGGCGGGCAACCCTGCTGTCGCTGTTGCTGGTGGCCGGCTTATTCGTGCTGCAGACCTGGCTGGCGGCGCTGCTGCAGCCCACCCTGCAACGCTATCCCAGCGCGCAGGCCTCCAACGATGCCTTCTTCGAGATCGGGCGCTTGATCGCCGGGCCGTGGTTGCAGATCGTCATTGCGCTCACGGTTGCGATCAGTGCGGCCGTTGCCAATTCGTTGGTGGCGCAGGCCGCCACATCGCGCCTGTTGTTCGCCATGGCGCGCGATCGCCAGCTGCCTGCCTTTCTTCGCTACATCCATCCACGCTCCGGTGTACCGCAGCGCGCCATCCTGCTGGTGGCAGGCTTGAGCATGGTGCTGGGCGAAGTCTTCGTCGGACAGATCGCGCTGCTGTCCTCGTTGTGCAATGTCGGCGCGCTGACCGCCTTCATTCTGTTGCATGCGGCAGTGCTGTGGCATTTTCGCGGACAGGGCCACAGCACACTGTTGCATGTAGCGACACCGTTGATCGGCATCGTGATCCTGGCGTATGTGCTGATCAATGCCGACCAGCATGCGCAACTGGGCGGCGCAGCCTGGATGATGGTCGGGCTTGCCGTCCTGGCGTTTCTGAAAGTCAGCGGTCGCTCGACCGACTTCCGCGCCAGCGACGCGTTGGAATAGTGCGTCGCGGCTCAGTGTGCGGCCCTGCAGCGGTCTGCTGGCGCGCATCGACATTGCAGGTACGTCGAGCACGCAGGGCAACGCCCGCAACGGCGATGCGCGCTGGCCCTCCCGCATGCAGCGTATCCGCCTGAAGCGTCTGACAGGTTGATCGAAGCGTCGCTGGCGGCGGCGTGCGCGATCGTGTTGCCGCAGGTGGAGCGGCACGCGTGTCGCAGACGATTCCCAGGATGCCGCATTGCGGCGCCTTGCGTCTGCGCAAGCGAGTGCCAAGGCGTGCACACGTCGACCGCCGCACGCAAAATACGCTTGTGTTTTTGTCGGCCGCTACCTTCTGAACGAGATTTTCAGCACATATTCAGCCGTCAACATTCGCTAGTCTCATTCGGCGCCAATGATGGCGCCCGCAGGATGTGGCCCCCGCCGCAACCTGTCGTTCCCTGACGAGAAGGACTACCCATGAATCGCAAGAATGCGTTGTACCTGGCGCTGTTTTCCGCCGTTTCCGGCTCTGCACTGGCAACGCCGCCGACCGAAATGGACGCCGCGCCAGTGAGTACCGCGCCGCAAGCAGCCAAACTCGGCGCGGCGACGTTGCAGTCGGCAAGTCTGCGTGGAGGCATCCTGCCCACGCGTGTGGTGCAACTGACTGCGCCCACCAGCACCGAGATCAGTCGCGTGCGTGAGCGCCGCATCGCACAGGTCAAACATGGGCAGCCCCTGCAGATCGGGTTTTCGCGCACGGTTGCCAAACCCCTGGTGAATCTGGCCACACTCGATTGGAAGATGGCCAAAGACGGCTCGCGCGTGGCGACCTTGAACGTCGGCTCCGCGCAGGCGGCCTCGCTGCGTGCGTCGCTGATCCTGCGTGGCGCCGGCGCCACGCCGGGCGATCCGTCCAAGGTGACGCTGCGCTTTGCCGGCGACGACGGCAGGGTGTTCGAACAATCCGGTGCCAGCTTCGCCGCCGGCGGCGACGCCATCGGCTGGTCGCCCACCGTAAACGGTGAGAATCTGCTGGTGGAGCTGTCGCTGCCGGCCGGCCAGTATCCGGAGAACTTCAGCCTGAGCATCCCGCAGCTGTCGCATCTGGACATCAGCCCCACCGCCAGCGCGCGCGACATGATGACCATTGCCATCGGCGAGAGCGATTCCTGCCAGAACGATATCGTTTGCCGCGCCAATCCCACCGCCGGCTTCACCAACGCTGCAAAGGCGGTTGCGCGCATGGTGTTCACCACCAGTCAGGGCTCGTTCCTGTGCACCGGTACGCTGCTCAACAACACCAACTCGCCCAAGCGCAATCTGTTCTGGACTGCGGCGCATTGCATCAGCACGCAGACGGTGGCCAATACGCTGCAGACCTACTGGTTCTACGACGCGGCCAGCTGCAACGGCAACACTGCCAGCGCGCAGGCCACCACGTTGACCGGTGGCGCGTTCCTGCGCCACGCCAACACCACGCGCGACACCGCGTTGCTGGAGCTGAAGACCGCACCGCCAAGCGGCGCGTTCTATGCGGCCTGGAACAGCGCGGCGATCGGCGCGACCGGCACGTCGATCGTCGGCATCCACCACCCGTCCGGCGACGTCAAGAAGTACTCGCTGGGCACCGTCAACGGGCTGAGCACCACCATCGACGGCAAGAGCCCGCTGTACCGTGTGGTCTGGAACGATGGCGTCACCGAAGGCGGCTCGTCCGGCTCGGGCCTGTTCACCGTCGCCAGCGGCGGGGCCTACCAGCTGCGCGGCGGCCTGTACGGCGGCTACTCGTTCTGCACCGCGCAGACCGACCCGGACTACTACTCGCGCTTCTCGGACGTGTATTCCAGCATTTCCACCTACTTCGGCCCGTAAGCGGGTGATGCGCGTGGCAGGCGGGTAGCGCCTGCCACGTGCGACTGCGCACTGGACTGCGCGGAGCGCGGCCGGTTGTTTGAGGTGCTTCGTGGATCGATGGAAGTGCATCGATCTTAGGTGAGTCGATCTGGGGATCGTTGTCGACCGCATACGTCGGTCAGCGTGCAGTCCTTCATCTGCAGTGCCCGGATGATGCAGACTTGGCAGCTCGTCCTTCACCTGGATCGGCATGCCCGTTCAACGCACTCCTCATGTCATCGCCGCAGCTGCACTCCTGGCCTTGTCGCTACAGGTCACCGCCCATGCAGCCGGCAAGCCCGCCAATCGCGACGACGTCAAGGCCTACGCGCTGCAGCTGTGCCTGGACAATAACTATCAGCGCAGCGGCAAATACACCGCCGACCAGCTGCGCGATCGCTCGTATCTGCTGACCACCTATGCGCTCGACAATGCCAAGACCGGTGCCACCGACCGCCTGCATCGCTTCGTGGCCGGGCGGACGGCAGACTTCAATCGCGCCGAAGTGCCGATGAAGGACGAAGCCCGCCGCGGCCCGTTCAACCGGATCTTCGCGCAATGCATGGCGTTTTATCGTTCGCCTGCGTTGAACGAGTTCATCGCACGGGAGCTCTGAAGGCACTCGATGCAAGCCCACCGTTGGAAGGCGACGGATGGATCGAACGTGGCCGATTCGGGAAGGGTCATCGGACCGAGCAGTACACGCACCGCGTGCATCGCAGTTGCGGCTCTCCTGCATCGGGCGCGGGCATGCCGGTGCCGAGGTTTGCGTGGCGCCGTCGCAAACCCCGGCCGCCCCACGATAGTCTGACGCAGTGCCACGCCCCGCCTGGCACATTCTCTCCCCCGCTTCGACAGGAGCCGTCATGTCCGCCTCTTCGCCACGCCCTTCCCGTCGCCAGGTGCTGCGCATCGCGCTGGCAGCGACCACGCTGAGCGTGACGAGCCAGCTCGGTGCCGCGTTACGGCGCGAGCCGAAGGAAGACATCGCGTCATCCGACCCAACGCCGCCGGCGTCCTTCCCGGCCAACGGCAGCGTACTGGTGCTGCTCGGCACCAAGGGCGGCCCCACGCCATCACCGCTGCGCGCCGCGGCCGCCAATGCGCTGGTCATCGACGGGCAGCCCTACCTGATCGACTGCGGCAATGGCGTTGCACAGCAACTGGCCAAAGCCGGCATCCGCCTGCCTGCGCTGCGCGACATCTTTCTCACCCACCACCACTCCGACCACAATGCCGACCTGCTCAACGTGGTGTGGCTGGCCTGGGCCAGCGGGCTGCAGACGCCGGTGCATCTCTATGGCCCGCCCGGCATCGCCAGGATGGTGAATGCGTTTGTCGAGATGAATGCCATCGACATCAATGCGCGCATCCGCGAAGAAGGCCGCCCGCCATTCAAACAGCTGATCCATGTGCACGAGTTCGACCACCCCGGCACGGTGCTGCAAAACGACCAGGTCACCGTCACCGCCACGTTGGTGGATCACTACACGCTCAAGCCGGCGTTCGCCTACCGCTTCGCCGCGCGCGACCGCACGGTGGTGTTCTCCGGCGATACGCGCTACCTGCCTGCACTGGCCGAATTCGCCAAGGACACCGACATCCTGGTGCACGAGGTGATGTACCTGCCCGCGCTGGAAAGCATGCTCAAGACCAACGACAACGCGCCGACCTTGCTCGACCATCTGCTCAAGAGCCATTCCACCGGCGAGGAAGTCGGCAGGATCGCTGCAGCGGCCAACGCAAGGATGCTGGTGCTGAACCATCTTGTCCCTGGCGGCGACCCGACGATCACCGATGCGATGTGGAGCGAGGGCGCGCGCACGCACTACGCCGGGCCGATTGTGGTCGGCAAGGATTTGATGCGGTTGTAGTAGAGCAGTTGGGCGCTGCAGCGATCGGTCGTCAGCGCATTCGATCTGCGTCCGGCCGCGATGTTGCGAACCGCCCTTAACCAGCCAAAGATCAAAATGCACAGCGCGGACCGGGCATCAAACAGCACGCGGCACTGCATCTCCGGTTTCGTGTGCCCAAGAGCGGCTAATACGTAGCACGCAGCCGTCAGGTGGGGCGTGGACGGCGCGCCCGGAACCGCAGTGTACGAGCAGCCCATGCCGATTCCGGGCAACGGCGGCGCACGCCTGCCGGCTATGCAGCCTTTTGCCAGCGGCCCTAAGTCACCACCGGACTGCGCAGGCCCCATACGCTCGCACCTGCCTCGCAATACGCGTCGATAAACGCCTGCTGTGACGGCATCTGATCCACCGCGTGGCGGATCGGCTGGGCGATGCCGTCGAGCAGGCGGCACAAGTCGCGATCGGACACCGCGCGCGCCAGCGGGTGATGCTGTTCGGGCACGATGCCCTGCCCCATCAGCACATGGGTCCAGGAGTCGACGCGGAACAGTTCATCGGCCGCTTGCCAGGCATGTGCGCGTTCGCGCCAGGCGCGCAGGCGCAGGGTAAGCGAGTCGGGCAGCTCCATCGCGCGGCATTGGCGCCATAGCGGTTCGTCGCGCTGGGTGGCGTGGTAGTGCAGGATGATGAAGTCGCGCACATGTTCCATCTCGGCGCGGCTGATGTCGTTGAACAGCTCCACCTGCGAGGGCGCGATGCCCTCTGCCGGGAACAAGGTGATCAGACGCACCACTGCGGCAATGGTGAGATGAATGCTGGTGGATTCCAACGGTTCGATAAAGCCGCTGGCCAGGCCCAGCGACACCACGTTCCGGTTCCAGGCCTTGCGCCGGCGGCCGGTACGGAACGGCACCAGCCAGGGGTCCTTCAGTGCAGGCGCGGCCACATCGCGCAGCAACCTGGCATGCGCCTCGTCGTCGGACAGGTGCCTGCTGGAAAACACCAGACCATTCCCGACGCGATGCTGCAGCGGGATATGCCAGCGCCATCCGGCTTCGTGCGCGATGGCGCGGGTGTACGGCACCGGCGGGCCAAGCGCCTCGGTCTGCACCGCAACGGCGCGATCGCACGGCAACCAGTGGCTCCAGTCTTCGTAACCGGTGTGCAGTGCCTGTTCGATCAGCAGGCCGCGAAAGCCGCTGCAATCGATGAACAGATCGCCCTCGAGTAGCTGCCCGTCTTCCAGCAGCAGGCTGGCAACATCGCCGCTGTCTGGCTGCAGCGTCACCTGCTGGATCCTGCCCTCGATGCGCTTGACGCCACAGGCTTCGCTGCGTGCGCGCAGGAATCTGGCATACAACGCGGCATCCAGGTGATAGGCGTAATTGACCGCAGGCTCGCGCAGCAACGCGAAACGATCCACGCGCGAGGCAACGGTTTCCAGGCAGTAATCGCCAAAGCTGCCCGGCATGCCGCGGCGCTGGCTCTCCAGCCATAGATGATGGAAAGCGCACACCAGCGTGCTTTGCCCGGTGATACCGAACGGATGGAGATAGCGCTCGCCCTGGCGGCGCCAATGCTCGAAGGAGATCGACAACTTGAAGGTGCCGGCCACCGCGCGCAAGAACTCCTGCTCGTCGATCTGCAGGAAACGATGGAAGGTGCGGATCGGCGGCACCGTGGATTCGCCCACGCCCACGGTACCGATCTGCTCGGATTCGACCAGGGTGATCTCCAGCAGCTCGCGGAACTGATGCGACAGCGCGCAGGCTGCGATCCAGCCCGCGGTACCGCCACCGGCGATGACGACCCTGCGAATCGGGGCTTGGCTCACTGCGCGCTCCTGTGTGATGGATTGGGGGTGAGGTCTTGATCGATCGTCTGGACAACGCGGAAGGCCCGCAGGGAGCGGAACGCGTGAGTGGCGCATGCGAATACCGCACATCGGCCCTGGCCGTCCGGCAGCTGCGCAGTTGTCCGGTCGGTGGCCCTGGAACCAATCTGGCGCATCAGCGGTTGAGCTTGCCGATCAACATCGCGCGCAGCTGTCGCGCGAGCGTGGGGTCGATCGGGCCCAGCGCATGCCGTGCCTGCTCGGGCAGGTGCTCGCCCGCGCGCTCGGCAGGACCGAACACGTAGTAGTCGAACAGGGCGCGCCAGGCCTCCTTCTCCGCCGCCGGGCGATCGCGGATGGCCCACAGCGCGTGATACAGCGCGGGCATCGGCGCCGGCAGGTACGCGGGCACGCTGCTCCACCAGTAGTTGACCAGCACGTTGAACGGCTGCAGCGACTGCACGTGGTGCCACCACATACCGGGAATGAACACCGCATCGCCCGGCTCCAGCACGGCGGTGCGCGCCTGCGCCAGCGCCTGGGCGAAGCGTGGATACCGCAGCAGGTCCGGGGCGGCGATATCCACCATACTCACGACCTGCCCGCCCGGCGTGGGGTCCAGCGGGCCGGGATACAGATTGACCACCTGGTCGGGCGGAAACAGCGTAAAGCGACGTTGTCCCACCGCGCAGCAGGCCAGGTTGTTGGGCGCATCGTAATGGCAGGAGGCGATGACGCGATTGCCGATCCAGATACTCGGCTGCACCGCGATGCCGCTGGCGGCAAAATCCAGATCGTTGCCTGCACGCAGACCCGGCAGGTTGTCGTCGACCGGCAACGACGCAAGATAATAGGTGGGCGGCTGCGGATCGTCGCGATACGTGACGATGGATTCCAGCAAGCTGCTCAAGCTGCCACGCTGCACCTCGAAATTCAGCGCACTGCAATCGTCGGTATAGAACGGCCGGCCGGCGATTTCCGGGCCGCCGCGGGAATACTGCAGGGGGCGTCCACTATCGTGCGCGCGCAGCAGCGCCATCGCCTCCTCGGGGCTGCGCAGCCCGGCCTGCACCAGCGACCAGTCGCGTGCGATGCCACGCAGCACCACCGGCTCGGCGGCATCGCACAGCGCGGCAAGCGGCAGCGCGTCGGGGTGGCAATCGCTGCGCTCGGCGACGGCCGCGATGGAGGAGAAGGCTGCGCCGGTCGTCATGCGCTCAGGCAAACGCAGCAGTCGCAGACGCACTGTGCGCCTGCTGCAGGCGGCGCTGCTTCTCGGCCATCAGCCGACGCACATTGTGCAGCGAGGCCAGCATCAGGAACGCAGCCTCCAGATAGCCGGCCCGATGCAGTTGCTGCAACGAGGAGGCATCGAGTGCGGCAAGCCGCTCGCGGTCGATGGCGAACAGGCCTTCCAGCTTGGTGGCGTGGGTGGCATCCAGCGCCACATCCAGCTGCACCGGCTGGATCAGCCCCAGCGCATCCAGCGCGGCCGCCATCGCCTGGCCGGCATCCACACCGTCGCGGATGCCGCGCAGCACGCCGATGATGTGCTCCAGGTACGGGCTGTGGCCGCCCTGCGGCAGAAACACCGCCTCGCCTTGGTGGCGGCTGATGCGTGGGTGCTCCAGATCGACGTGGATCACCGGCTCCTGCACCAGGGCGCCATCGATACGCTGCTCCTGGAAACCGATCAAGAATGGCCCCTTGGCGACGATGCCGGGCAGATAGCTGGCAGTCCAACGGCCGTCCTGTAGGAACAGATTCTCGTCCTGTGCAAAGCCCAGCAGCGCCACCGACTGGTAGCCGCCGGTGGCCGGATCCGTGCGAAAGAACAGCGGGTACTCGCGTTGCAACTCGGCGTATTCGGTGACGAACGCCGGCACCAGGCCGAGCGCATCGCCGAACTCGGCACCGAAGCGCAGCACGACGCGTTGATCATGATGCGCCACATTGTTGAGCACTGCGTATCGCGTCATCTGGAACTCCCACGGTGCTCCGCCACGGAGTACCGCATTGCGTGGAATGCCTTGATCGCGCGGCCAGGTGGCGCGCCCGCTGTTGGCGAGCATTGCCAAAAAGCGACAGGCCGGCAAGCGGCACAGCAACATGGGAACAAGCCTGCGGCAATCGGCGTCGCTGCGCTGCCATAGCGGCCATCAGCAGGCGGGCGTTTGCTTGCAGGCAACCGCAATGCGTACCGGCTGCACCGACGAATGCGTCGCGGCATCGAGCTCGTGCCTGCGGTTGCGGTCGCCAGACCAGCGCCACGCAGGCTGACAACTCGACCCCGGCCACTCGGCGCAGCCAGCGAACGATTGCCCGGCTACCTCAAAAAACGCGCACCACAGGCCCGCAGCAGGCTGCACGCCGGCATCTGCCACACCAGGCACCGACTGCGCTCACCGGGAGGGAAGTGAGCGCAGCCGGTGGGTCAGAACGCGTAACGCACACCCAGCGTGTAGCGCGGCTGCTGGTCGATCAGGCGGATGATCTGCTTGTCCGAGCGCCCATGCCAACGCACGTCCTCGCCGGTGAGGTTGATCGCCTCAAAGCCAACGGAGAGCTGCTTGCTGAAGCTGTAGCTGACGCTGAGATCCAGCTGCTGATAGGCCTCGACGTAGTACGGATTGCGGTTGGCATTGTCCTGGTTGGCGGCAATCAGGTACTGGTCGCGCCAGTTCCAGGCCAGCCGCGCGCTCCAGCCGTATTTTTCGTACATCAACATCACATTGGCGGTGTCGCTCAGGCCGAGCAGCGCGAACTGGTCGCGGTCGATCACCGTGTTGTCGAAGCCCACATCGCCTTCGACGATGGTGTAGTTGGCGTAGATGCCGAAGCCGGTGCTGTCGAAGAAGTACTGCCCGCCCAGTTCCCAGCCGTGGATGTTGGCCTTGTTCTGGTTGACCGGGCGCGACACGTCGAACTGATACAGCGGATCGGAGGCATTGCCGACGATGTCGTAGGCATTCTCCAGTGCCAGGCTCTGTGCGGAGCTGCCGTTGTAGGCGGCCAGTCCGCCGGTGGCCGCGGCGTTGCGCAGCAGCGCCATTGCCGCAAACAGCGAGGTGTCGTTGGCCGAACACGCAGCCGCGACGTCGTTGCCCGAAGCACCCACCTGCGCCGCGCAGGCGCCGCTCTGCAGGAATGCCAGCGCGGACTGGGCATCCGGGCCGGAGGTGGGATCGCGCAGCCCGAACAAGGACTCGCGCGAGACCGTGTTGCCGATGAAGTTGCTGACGCGCTTGTTCCAGAACGTGGCCGACACGTAGCTGGCATCGGCGAAGTACCACTCCAGCGCCAGATCGAGGTTGTCCGATTCCAGCGGATCCAGTTGCGGGTTCTGCGAGCTGCCGCCGGCACGGTTGGAGGGATTGATCAGGATCGAGCCGTTGGGCGTATTCGGCGTCGGGCCGGCGATCAGGTTGTTGTAGGGCGCACGTGCGATGGTCTGGCCGAACGAGGCGCGTGCCTTCAGCTGATCGGAGATGTCGATGCTGAAGTCGAGATTGGGCAGGATGTAGTTGTAGCTGGTCTTTTCGCTGAAGGGCTGCTGCTCGGTGGAGCGCAACAGCTGGAAGTCGTTGTTGGCCTGCCACAACAATGCCGTGGGCGTAGCCACCTGCGAGGTGGATTCCACATCGGTACGCTCGTAGCGCAAGCCCAGCCGCGTATTGGTGGTCATGCCGGAGATATCGCCCTTCAGTTCCAGCTGCACGTAGGCGGCGCGGGTCTTCTCTTCCACCTGGTTGTCGGCGCTGTATTGCGGGTTGTAGCGGGTCGTGGCGCCGTACTGGCTGCCACCCCACAGCGCCAGCTGATCGGCATCGCCGCGCCATGCACTGGGTGCCGCGCCGTTGGCGTTGAAGTCCTCGAACATGCCGGTGATGCTCACCGGTCGCAGCAGCGCCTGCATGCCCGGCTCGTTGCCGGCGTTGGCCACACCCCAGTCGCCCAGGGTCGAATAGGTGTCGCTGGTAAGCCGGTTCATGGTGGTGTCGGCCGTGCTCACGCCGAACTGGAAGCGTCCGTCCTCGAAGTCGAAGGTGCCGTCCATGCGGCCTTCCTTGATCTCGGTGACCTGCGATTGATAGAAGATGCGCAAGACCTGCGAGCCGAGCTCGGCGGGGGTGAAGTCCGGGTTGAGCACGCCGTTGGTACCGGCCAGGGAATCGGCCGCGGTGGGATACCAGGTGCGTGCGCCGATCGGCAGGCCGTTGTTGAAGCGCAACTCCTGCCCCCATTGACCGCCGCAGGACGGTCCGTTGCTGCAGTTGTTGGTGCCGGCAAAACTGAAATACGTGGCGCTGCCGCCGGTGACCGGGTCGTTGGGCAGGCTCTTGGTCTTGGAGTTGTGCGCATCGAAGGACAGCTGGAAGCGATCGCTCACCTGCCAATCGGCATTGAAGCCGAGCGAGCCGAGCGTGTACTTCTGCTCGTTGCGCTGCTGCTCCATGCCGAAGTCCTTGGCACCGTTGGGCACATCGCGCAGATACACCGGCGTGGCCACCGCCTGGCCGGTATCGAAGGTCAGATCGGTGAAGCTGTTGGCGCGCTGCAGCCAGATGCCCTGCTCGCCGCGCTCTTCGCGGATCTCGTTGGACGAATAGGTGTAATCCAGGGTCAGGGTCAGGCTGTCGCTGGGTGCGAACTGCAGCACCGCCTGGCCGTTGGTGCGCTCGCGCTGGAAGTCGGCAAACGCATAGCGCAGATCGTTGGGCATGCCGTACAGCTGGCCGATCGCCGGTGCATTGGTCACCACCGCATCCGGACGCAAGGCCGGATCGGTGCCGGTCCAGCGCTGGATGTTCCAGGTGTTTTCGGTGGCCTGCACCGAGCCGCCGTGACGCTTCTGATAGCTGCCGCTCAAGCCGATGCCGAAGGTCTTGTCGGCATTGGTATAGCTGAAGATGCCGGACACTTCAGGGGTAAGCGAATCGCCGAACGGCTGCGAACGATCCGACACCATCTTGGCGCCGGCATTGGCCACCACGCCCTCGTGATTGAACGGCTTGTCGGTCTGGATGTTGATGGTGGCGCCGATGCCGCCGCTGGGCGCAGTGGCACGGCTGGTCTTGAATACCTCGATCCCGGTGATGGCTTCGGAAGCCAGCTGGGCGAAATTGAACGCGCGCGTGCCCACCTCCACCCCGCCGATCGGGGTCTGGCCCGGCGCGCCGAACGCATCGGCGCCGGGAATCAGGCGGCCGTTGAGCGTGACCGTATTGAACTGCGGGCCAAAGCCGCGTGCGGTGACCTGCGCGCCTTCGCCATCGCGGCGCTCGATCGAGATCCCGGTGATGCGTTGCAGCGACTCGGCCAGATTGGTATCGGGAAATTTGCCGATGTCTTCGGCACTGATCGCATCCACCACGCCGGCAGCATCGCGCTTGATGCCCATCGACTGATCCAGGCTGCTGCGGATGCCGGTGACATTGACCGCATCCAGGGTGGTGGCGGTTTGTGCGCCGGACTGCCGCGGCGACACCTGCTGCGCGGCAGCGTCCTGCGCAAAGGCGGGGTTGATCACCAGGATGCCACCGACGAAGGTAAACATGGCCTTCGACTTGAACTTGCTCAACGTACGACGCATCGATCTATCCTCGGGTCTGGAGTCCAACACCCACGGCCGTGGTCGCGGAATGCGACGCGGCGCTTTGCCTGGCCACGCGCTTGGACGGCACGCGGCATACATCCCTGCACAGCACTTGCCCTGATGCACCGCCTCGACCGCCGGCGCCCCCCCCTGATGCCAGCCGTGCGCGTGCCACGTCCCTGACGGACGCGACCTGCTGCCGGACCTGTACAGCACCTGCGGCTGCCTTCCCAACCAGTACGCCTGCAAGACATGCACTGCCGTGCGCCTCTGCACTCATCCCGGTGTCAGCAGGCGATGCAGAAAGCTGATAGCGCTAACACGCGGCGCAGCCTAGTCATGCGTGCCGGGGCTTGTCACCGTGCGTTGCAGCAAACACACCAGGCCACACGCAGGCACACAACACCGCGTGCGCTTGAGTCCGCAGCACGAATGCAGACGCAGTGTGGCTGTAAGCGTTACCAGCCTGTGACCTCAACAAATGCGCTGCAGCGGCGTTGTCGCACGTCGTCGCGTAGCGGCGAGAACACCGCATGGAACAGTTGCGCAAAGCGTCGCTAGGATCGCAACGCGGCAGCCTTCGATAGCTGCGTGCCGAGCGGCACACCTGCATGACAATCGCGCGACGATGCGAGCACATCGTCGCGCGATTGTGCTCGACATCGGACTGCACGGCGCAACGAGAAACGGCGCAATCGCTGTAATCGATTGCGCCGTTGCCGACGGTAAGCCGCGTGCGCTGAAAGCCCGAAGCATCTGCGCCATTGCAGCGCAGATGCCTGCACCGGCACCCACTAGCCGATCATCTCCAGCTGGTTATCGCCACGCTGGGCATCGGGCAATACATGGTCCGGATCCAGCGTCACATGCAGCACTTTCTGCGTGGTCGGCAACGTCAGCTTGGGCGCCGTGTTCTGCAGCCAGGTTTCCACCGGCACGCGGCGGTCCAGATGGCTGCCGTCGGCCAGGTCCACCCGCACGGTGACCGGCATCACCAGTTTCTGGCTGCTGCGCAGGGTGAGTTGCAGGCCCTTGGCAGGATCGTGATCGACGTAATGGGCCTCGCTGATGCCCATATCCAGCTGCCAGTTGTTGAGATACCAACCGCGCCACCACCAGGCCAGATTCTCGCCACTCTCGCTTTCCATCAGCCGGAAGAAATCCGACGGCGTGGGGTGCTTGTAGGCCCAGCTCGCGATGTATTTGCGGAAGGCCGGATCGAAGCGTTCCGGCCCCAGGATCTGCTCGCGCAACAGCACCAAGCCCAATGCGCCCTTGAAATAGGTCAACGAATGACGGTAGGTCTCGCTGGTGGAATCGGCGTTGTCCATCAATGTCGGCGCGCCGGCATCGGCCAGCAGCGGCAGGATTTCGTCGACCGGGTTGCCACCCTTCGGCGCATATTCCGAGTCGCGCTTGGGCGCGTACTCGCCCTTGTTGAAGGCATCGGACGCATAGACGTCGATGAAGGTGTTGAAGCCTTCGTCCATGAACGCGTGGCGGCGCTCGTTGGAGCCGACAATCATCGGGAACCAGGTGTGGCCGATCTCGTGCGCGGTGATCCAGAACAACTCCTTGCCGCTGTCTTCGAAACCGTCGAAGACGATGCCCGGATACTCCATGCCTGCACCGTACCCGCCCAGGTTGATCGCGGCCGGCCACGGATAGGGGTACCACTGCGAGAAATGTTCGATCGCGCCTTTGACGTATTCGGTGGAGCGGTTCCACTTGTCCGCGCCCACACCTTCCAGCGGATACACCGACATCGCCAGCGAGGTCTTGCCGCCTGGCAACTTGATGCGCGCGGCATCCCACACAAATGCTGGCGAGGCGGCAAACGCCACATCGCGGGTGTTGTCCATATGGAAGCGCCAGGTGCGCGTGGTGGTCCCCGCGGGTTTGGCCGCGCGCGCGGTCACTTCCTCGGGCGTGCGGATCAGCACCGTGCGATCGCTGCTGCGTGCCTGTTGCAGGCGTTGCTGCTCGGTGCGGCCGAGCACCTCGGCCGGATTGGTCAACGCGCCGGAACCGGCGACCAGGAAGCCCTCCGGTACGGTCACCGCGTAGTCGAAGTCGCCGTACTCCAGATAGAACTCCGAGCCCAGGTACGGCTGCGTATCCCAGCCGCGCAGGTCGTCGTAGACGGCCATGCGCGGATACCACTGCGCGATCTCGTAGATCTCGCCCTGCTTGCTGGCACTGACCGCGGTGCGCCCGCCCCAGGTGCCCGGAATCGTGTAGCGGTAGCGGATATGCATGGTCAGCGCCTTGCCCTGCCCCGCCAACGGCTGCGGCAGGTCCACCCGCATGCGGGTGTCGTCGACGACGAAGTGCGCGGGCTGGCGACGCCCGCCGTCGTCGATCTCGACACTGGCGATCTGCATGCCATCAGTGAACTGGGTGCGGCGCGAGGGCCGGCTGGCGGCAGCGCGCGCATCGGCGCGGTAGATGTTCTGGTCCAGTTGCAGCCACAGCACATCCAGCGTGTCCGGGCTGCGGTTGGTGTAGTGGATCGCCGCCTCGCCGGTGAGCGTGTGGGTCGCCGGGTCGATGCTGGCGTTGAGCGTGTAGTCGGCACGGTTCTGCCAGAACAACGGGCCGGGGACGCCGCTGCCGCTGCGGTAGGCATTGGGCGCATCGGGCAGTTGCAGCGGTGCGAACAGGGCCAGCGGATCGAAAGCACTCGCCGGCGCGGTGGCGCTGGCTGCGGGCGCGGCGTGCGCGTACGAGGTGACGCACGCCAGCGACAGCGCAACGGCGAGCGATCGGCGCAAGGTGGGGAACATGCGTGAAGTCCTGCGGCGGAGGGGAACCCCATCCTACGGTCGTCTTCCCCCGTCACGGTACTGCCATTGGTCCCGGTGGCGGCATTGCAGCCTCGAGGGTGACGGGCCGTCCGGCATGCAGCAGCGGCGCAGCCGCCACGGTCCGCGCGCGCGCTGCAGATGTCGATCACGTCACGGCGGCGCAGCCGGCGCACGTCACTTCAGCCGGCTGCAGGCCGCGACAGTCGCAATGCGCCATCCCCGCCCTCGGCCAGCGTATCGCCCGGATTGCTCAGCCGGCAGCGGCGCAGCGACAGACAGCCGCAACCGATGCAGTCGGTGAGCTGGTCGCGCAAGGCCTGCAGTTCGGCGATGCGCGCATCCAGTTGCCCGCGCCAGCGAGCCGACATGCGTGCCCATTCCGCACGCGTGGGCGTGCGCTGGTCCGGCAGCACCGAGAACGCATCCAGCACCTGCTGCAACGGCACGCCGAGCCGTTGCGCCACGCGAATCACGGCGATGCGCCGCAACACATCGCGCGCATAGCGGCGTTGATTTCCCGCAGTACGCAGGCTGCAGATCAAGCCCTTGCGCTCGTAGAAATGCAATGCCGACACCGCCACGCCGCTACGCTTGGCCACCTCGCCCACGGACAACTCACGCTGCATTGCCTTGACCTCAACCTTGGTTGAGGCAGGATGCTGCGCGGCCATGACCGGTGCAAGCACCGGCGTCATGGCTCTACACCCTGCCGTCCTGGATGCTCGATGCCCACCGATACCGCCCTGCCCGCCAGCTCACCTGGCGACACCTCACCCAGCTCCATCCTGGCCGCTCCGTATCGCGCCGCAACGCTGGGCATGGTGGCGCTGGTGTCGCTCAATGCCTTCGAATCGCTGGCGGTGGCCGCCGCCATGCCGACCGTCGCGCACGAATTGAATGGCTTGCCGCTGTACGCGCTGGCGTTCGGCGGCACCCTGGCGACCAGCGTGGTCGGCATGACCGCCGCCGGGCGCTGGAGCGACCGGCGTGGCCCCGGCGGGGCGCTGGCTTACGGCCTGCTGTGCTTCGTGATCGGCCTGCTGGTGGCAGGACTGGCGCCGAGCATGCCGGTGCTGATTTCCGGCCGTCTGCTGCAGGGCCTGGGGGCCGGCGCGTATTCGGTGGCGCTGTACGTGATCGTCGGGCGCTTGTATCCGGACGCCTTGCGGCCCCGCGTGTTTGCCGCGTTTTCGGCCGGCTGGGTGGTGCCGTCGTTGATCGGGCCGGGCATCAGTGGATGGATCGTGCAGCACGTCGGCTGGCGCTGGGTGTTCCTGTCTGTGCCGCTGCTGGCGATTCCGGCCGGGCTGATGCTGTGGCCGGCGATCCGGGGGCGCACCTGGTCCAGCGACGCAGCCGGCGCGTCGGATTCCGCGTTGCGCTGGGCGGTGGGAGCGGCAGTGGGCGTACTCGGCGTGTATCTGGGCGGGCAATTGCACGGCACGAGCGCGTTGCTGGCGATGCTGCCGGCATTGCTGCTCACCGTGTGCTGCGCCTGGCAACTGTTGCCGGCCGGCACCCTGCGGCTTGCGCGCGGGCTGCCCAGCGTGATCGCGCTGCGCGGGATCGCCGCGGCGGCCTTCTTCGGCTTCGAAGCGTTCCTGCCATTGCTGCTGTCGCGCGAGCGCGGCCTGTCGCCACTGCTGGCCGGCGTGGCGCTGAGCGTCGGCGCGCTGGGCTGGTTCAGTGGCTCCTGGTACCAGGGCCATAGCCGCGCCGGCTGGTCGCGCCCACGCCTGCTCACGACCGGTGCGTCCTTTATGTCGCTGGGCATCGTGATCAGTGCGGGGGCGGTGTGGCCGGTCATCCCGGTGCCGGTGGCGATTGCCGGCTGGGCGCTGACCGGCCTGGGCATGGGCCTGCTGTATCCGAGCCTGTCGGTGTTGACGTTGTCGCTGTCGCCGCCGGCGCAGCAAGGCGCCAACAGTTCGGCACTGCAGTTGAGCGAGGCGATTGCGGTGGCCGGCATGCTGGCGTTGGCCGGTGCATTGTTCGCCGCGCTGCTGGCCTCCGCGACTGCGGGCGCCTACCTGAGCGTGTTCGCCCTGGCGTGGCTGCTGGCGGTGGCGGGCTTGTTCGTGGCGCGGCGGGTGTGATGGGTGACGGGTGTGCGATATGCGATGTGGGCAAAGTGTCGAAGTAAGGAAAGGAAGCACTGATCGCCAGCGCCGATGCGTTGCGCTCGGTCGCTGTGTATCGCCTGCATCGCATGCAGCGCGCGCGCTCTGCACGACTTGCATGATCTGGACGCTCGGCACGGCGCCATGGCATGGCGCAAGGCAGACCGGGACGCCGCACCGCTCACGGCGCGACCGACTTTGCCGATCCTGTCGAGATCGCTGCGATCGAGGCCGGAAAGACGCATCCGCGAGCAGCTGGCCATTTTTTCGCCACCCATCTTGACAGCGTTGCAGGCCGGGGCCTGCGCCCACTTGTCCACAGCCTTGTGCAAGTTCCATCCACAGGCGATGTGGAAAACCTGCGCTGCGCGGCAGGCAGCGCAGGGCTTGCGCGCCACTGCAGCGTGTGTCGGGCGATGCGGCATGGCAGCCGCGTCACGCGGCGCGGGCCATGGCGTACGGCCCGGCCATGCGGAGCAAGCGCTTCACTCACGCGCATATGCAAGGGCGATCGCAACACACGGCACCGCCGCGCCACGGCGGCGATGCGCACTCCTGCAGCATCAGTCCAGAATCACGTGCGGCACGAAGCGCGAGGTGTCGCGGGTGATCGGGCCGTCGTCGTCGCGCATGCCCAGCCCGGCCGGACGATCGGCCACCACCCAGCTGCCCACCAGCGCATGCCGGCCATCGAACACCGGCAACGGATGATGCGCCTGCAGGATCGCCGGCCCGTCCACATACGGGCCGTCGGTCTGCGCAGCGTCGCCTTGGGTAGTGACCAGGGAAATATTGGCGCCCTCGCGCGACAGCAGCGGCTTGCGTACCCAGCCTGCCGTGGGCGCTTCGCCCGCTTGCGCAAAGTGCGCCGGCAGCAGGTTGGGATGGCCCTGATGCCGCTCCCACAGCAGCGGCAGGATGCCCTTGTTGCTCAGCACCGATTTCCAAGCCGGCTCGATCAGGCGCACGCGGTTGGCGCACAGCGCCGGGCCGAAGCGTTCTTCCATCATGAATTCCAGCGGGTAGAGCTTGAACAGCGTGTGGATCACCCGGTCCTGCTCGTCGGTGAACCAGCCATCGGCGCTCAGGCCGATGTCTTCGATGGCCACTTCCTCGGTAATGATGCCCACCTGATGCGCGCAGTCGCGCAGGTAGCGCACCGTGGCGCGGTCTTCCAGCGACTCGCGCACCGCGGAGAAATGCATCTGCGCACCGAGCGCGCCATCCACCGCCAGCGCGCCCAGGGTTTCGCACAGCAGGTCCTGGATCAGGTTGTACTGATCGGTGCCCTTGGGCAGCGCACCGGCGGCGATCTGCTGTTCCAGCCACAGCCACTGGAAATACGCCGATTCGTACAGCGAGGTCGGCGTGTCGTAGTTGAGCTCATACAGCTTGGCCGGGCCGTTGCCGGCATAGGCCAGGTCCATGCGGCCGTACAGATGCGGGTCGCGGTTCTTCCACGAGGTGGCGATCCAATCCCAGTAGAACGGCGGGATCGCCAGCTGTGTCATCAGCTGTTCCGAGCCCACCACCTCGTCCACCAACTGCATTGCCATGTCGTGCAGTTCTTGCGTGGGCGCCTCGATGTCGTGTTCGATCTGCTGCAGCGTAAACGCGTAGTACGCGCTTTCGTCCCAGTACCGCTCGCCGTCGATGGTGTGGAAATGGAAGCCGAGCGCCTCGGCCTGCTCGCGCCAGTCCGGGCGCTCGGCAATTGCGATCCGTTGCATGTCAGCCGCCGTATCCGGAGCTGCGCCCGCCGCTACCGAACGAACTGCGCGCCGCCGCACTGGAGCCGAAACCCGAGCGCGACACGGTGATCGCCCGCGACGGCATGTCGATGGCACCGCTGCGCCCGCGGACGGTGCCGACGCGGTTGCTGGCCAGATCGCCATTGGGCTTGTAGTACCCACCGCTGCGGTAATCGCGGTACAGCGGCACCGCGCCGCCATAGCGATAGCCGCCACCACCGGTCATGTTGCCCAACGCGTAGCCCAGCAAAAACCCGCCCATCGGCGGGATCCAGCTCTGCTGGCCCTGCGCCGTCTGCACCGCCGTGCAACTGCCGAACTGCTCGTCGCACTCGTAGCGCGTATTGAAGCGCGGCGCGGCCTGCTGGTGCTTGGCCACCGCCTCGTCGTAGGCCTTGAGGCATTGCTGGATGTCGGTCTGTTCCTGCTTGATCTGGTAGCAGTCGGAGGCCGACTGCAGCACCACGCCGGTTTCCGGTTCGGAACCGCAGCCGGTGAAGAAGGCGGCCGGCAATGCGGCCATCAGGGTGAGCTTGAGATTGCGTGATCGCTTCATGCCTGCGCTCCGTTACGGCGTGATCGCTGCGGCATTGATCAGCCCGACCGCGATCGACACGCCGGCCGAGAAGATGCCGGCGGCGGTGACGTTGTCGGTGATCTGCCGCGAGATGCGCCCGGCTACCAGGTTGGCCAGCAGATACGCCACGACCTGGATGCCGCAGGCGACCGCACCCCAGATCAGCGCATCGACCAGGCTCACCGAATGGGTGATGGCCGAATGCAGCGGCAATGCCACACCGATCAGGTTGCCGGCCAACGCGGTGGCCGCAGCCACGTTGCCTTGCCGCAGCAGGGTGAAATCCTTGTGCGGGGTGACCAGGGTCACCAACACCACCGCGACGATCAACACGCCCAGGCCGGTGCCGAAGTAGGAAAGAAACGCGAGAAAACTCTGCAGGTTGATCGGGTTCATGACAGGACCAGTGTAGGTGGAAGACGAGCGCGCACGCTCAGGTGATATCCAGATCGGCGACGGTGACATCGATGCCGACTGCATAGGTGACGCAGAATTCGTTGGGGCCGGAATCCTCGCCGGTGACCAGCAGGAATTCCTCGCGCTGTAGCTCCGGCACATCGCGGCTGTAGAGCATGGCGTAGTGGGTCAGATCGCCATCGCGGCGTGGCGGCTGATAGCGGTACAGCACTTCGTCGTAGGCGATCGGCGGAATCCGCGCGGCATCGTCGGTGGACTGCGTGGCGCGTTGCCAGCGCTTGCCGGCGTACTCGATCTGCGCCGCACCCAGATGCGGATGCTGCATCACGAACTCCTGAAACGCCTGCTTGCTGGGCGGATTGACCGTCTCGCAATACACGAACGCCTTCATCGCTTCCAGATCGCCGCCGACCGTGGTGACCTGCAGGAACGCATCGTCGTCCAGATAGAAACGATGCAGGGCATAGCCATCGCCCAGATTGACGTGGCCGTAGCACGGAATGCCTTGATGCCCACCCGGCAACTCGGCGGTCATGGCCTCCGGTGCCATGCGGTACAACGTGGTATCGATCTCCAGCTGCCCCCCCACGCGCAAGCCCAGCGGCAGCGCGTGACCGATGGCGCCAGTGCCGGATGCGGGCAACGGCGGCGGTTGTGGTTGACCGAACAACTTGCTGAAAAAACTCATCGTCATGCACCTTGTGGCGATGGGGAACGGGACACGGTGGCAGCGCGCAGCGCCTGCCATGCGATGGCATGCGCGGGCACGCGCTGTTCGGCCAGGTAGTACAGCATGGCACCGGCCGGCACCGCGGTGTGTGCGGGCGGGTTCAAGCGCAGCGCGCCATCGGGCGCGCGCAGGCCCAGCAACAGGGCGCCACGCTGGCCAAAATCGGCGGCCAGCAGGCGGTAGTCCAGCGGGTCGACATCGGCAGGAACCGCCAGGCTGAACTGGGTCGGGCCATCGTCCACCGACAGCAGTTCGGCCATGATCGCCGCGCTGCCCGGATCCTGCGCAGCGCGGGCCAGGATCTCGGCGGTCATCGGCCGCGTGCATTCGATCGCCGGATAGTGGCAATTGACCAGCCGCGCGGCGCTGCCCGAGTCGAAGTGCGCCACGATGTGCGCACGCGGCGCATGCGCCATCAGCGCGAACACCGCCGCCAGGGTCTGGTCGTCCGAGGGCGGGTTGACGATCACCCGCGCCGCGCCGGCGATGCCGGCACGCAGGTAGACCTCGGTATGCGTATACGACTCGGCGGCAATGAAGCGCATATGGTCGGGCATCGGGTTCTCGGCCACGCCCTCGGCGATCAGCACCACGCCTTCGTCGTCGGTGGCGGTGTCGGACAGCAACAGCTCCACCAGGCGCATGGACGCGGCGCCCTGCCAGCCGATCAGGATGGTGTGCCCGCGCAGATCGGCGTAAGCCATCTTGCCCATGTGGTGGCGCCTCCAGAAGGTAATGAGCACGCCGCTGGTCTTGGCCAGCACCGTGGCGAACAGCGCCACTGCGCCCGGCATCAGCACGAACGCGGCGATATAGCGCCCGGCCACCGAACCCGGCGACAGGTCGCCGTAGCCGATGGTGGTGGCGGTGGTCATGTAGTAATACGGAAACGCGTCCAGGCCAACGAGCCTGTGCTCGCCGGCCAGCAGCAGCAACACCCAGCTCAGCGCCATGTGCGCCAGCAATGCCAGCGCCACCATGCCCCAGCTGACGCGGCGCACGTGGCGCCGCAATACCCGCAACAGCTTTCCGACGATGATCATGGCGCGTCCTGTGCCGTGCGGCGGATCAGCTGTCGCTGCGCGGAACCTGCTGCACGTCGCGCACCTGGCCGATCAGCGGCGCGCTGCCGCCGGCGGTGTCGTGGCCGAGCTGGGCCGGCTTCTTGAAGCGTGCCAGCACGGCGGCGGCGTTGGACTCGCCTTCCATCAGGCCGGCCGCGGCCAGACGCCGGTTCAGGTCGCCGTCGCCGCTGGACGCTTCCAGCTCTTCGGCCGATTCGATGCGTGCGGAGGTCTCGGCCTGACGCGCCTTGATCCGCTCCAGCGATTCCAGTGCCGAGCCCATCTTGCTGCTGGCGCCGGAATGCCGCGCGGCAATCGCCGCCTGTGCCTTCTGCACCGCGTCGGTGGCCTTGACCGTATCGATCTGCTGGCGCATGCCGCGCAGCTGGTTCTCGGTCTTCTGGATGGTGGCCTTGAGCGTCACCACCGACTGGTCCAACGCCGTCTTGGAGGCCTTGTCGCCGGCGTCCTCGCTTTCCAGCGCGGCGAGTTTGCTCGCCACGTCGTGGGCCAGCGATTCGTCGCCCTTGGCCAGCGCACCTTCGATGTAGCGCGTGTATTCGGCCATCTTGCCGGCGCGCGCGTCGATCTTCTGCTGGGCAAGCTTGCTCTGCGCCATCAGCTTGGTCAGCTCTTCACGCGAGCGCGTGAGCTGGGCACCGGCATCGCGCATTTCCTGGTCCAGGATGCGCAGCGCGTTGGCGTCGACCGCCTTCTGGCCGGTTTCGTGTGCAGTGCCACGCAGCAGCGTGATCAGCTTTGAAAAGATACTCATGACAACACGCCTTTAGGAAAAGAACGGCTTGAGAGATTCGGCGGCATCCAGCGTATTGGCCGCCAGGGTCTGGATTTCCTCGTCGATCTGGTCGAGCGTGGACGACGCCGACAGTTCGCCGAAGACCACATAGCTGTCCTTGCCGTCGACCTGCACCAGGCCCAGGTTGGACAACGGGTTGAGCGGGTTGAGCCGCAGGCAGGCATCGTTGAACGCCGCGCGGTCGCTGACCTGGTCGGCATTGGCCAGCAGCGTGGAGACGAACACCTGCGAGCCGGAGGCGGCGACCTGGATCTGCATGTCGCCATGCTCGGCCAGGGTGAGGTTGATGGCCGGTTCCAGGCCGTCGATCAGCTCGACCTCGATCGGCTGGTCGCGGTAGCGCTCGGCCAGCAGGCCGTGCAATTCGACAGTGGTGTACTGCGTCATACGATGTCCTGTCCTTTGGTCATGCAGCGGTGGTGATGCAGATGCAGTGATGCGGCAACGGTCGTGCAATGGGCGGACATACTACAGACTGTCCGCGACCGGCAGAAAGGGCCGGACGTCGGCCGGTCAGGCCAGCGGCAGGCGGTAGTAGACCACCCGTTCAGTCGGCTCGAAGCCGCATGCCGCATGCGCCGCCTGGGCGCCGCTGTCTTCCAGCCGCGCATCGGAGGCCAGCTCCGCGCAGCCCTGCTCCCGCGTCCACTCCACTGCCGCGGCCACCAGCGCGCGCCCCAGCCCGCGGCCGCGCCAGGCTGGACTCACATACCAGCCTTCCAGAAAGCCCACCGGCGTACTGTCGGTGCCGTTGACGTAGTCGTGGCGCACCGAGACCTCGGCAAACCCCAGCGCCGCATCCGCGTCGTCCACCACCAGCAGGTGGCTGGCGTCTGCCTGCACCAGCGCGGCCTGCAGCTCGGCGACGCTGTCGTCGGCGACGCCATCGTCGGCATCCGGCCACAAGGCCAGGCGCAAGGCCTGCAATGCCTGCGCATCGGTGCCGACCGCCGCACGCACCCGCCACCCGGCCTGCGCGCTCACGGATACAGCATCCGCTTGCTCCAGTGGCTTGCCGCATCGGCCTCGTAACGCCAGCGCTCGTGCAGGCGGAACGTGGCGCCGTACCAGAACTCGAATGCCTGCGGCACCACCCGGAACCCGCCCCAGCCATCCGGACGCGGCACCTCGCGGCCTTCGAAGGTGGCTTCGACCTTGGCGATGGCCGCGTCGAATTCCTCGCGCGAGCCCAGCGTCTGCGACTGCAGCGAGGCCCAGGCACCGATCTGGCTCATGCGCGGGCGCGAGGCGAAGTAGGCATCCGATTCCTCCGCGCCGACCAGTTGCACGCCGCCTTCGATGCGTACCTGGATGCCGGCCTCGCGCAGGCTGCGCCACAGGAACAGCAGGGCGGCCTGCGGATGGGTCTGCAGGTCGCGGCCCTTGGCGCTGTCCAGATGGGTGTAGAACACGAACCCGCGCGCATCGAAAGCCTTGAGCAGCACGGTGCGCGCGCTCGGCCGGCCGTCCACGTTGGCGGTGGCCACGGTCATTGCGCTGGCTTCGAGCTCGGCGCCGGCATGCGCCTCGGCATACAGCGCGGTAAAGGTGGCAAGGGCTTCTGCGTACAGATCGGTCATGGCGGTGCGAGGGCAGCAAGATTGACGCCTATTGTGGGCGCATCGCGCCTGCTTCGCCTATGCGCGGCGGCTGACAGGTCCGCGCGCGCTGCCAGGACCTGCGGCTGGCGCCCGGAAAGCGTGCTGCGCAATCGCGCCCGCCACCCTGACAGCACGCCGCGCGACACCGTGGTGTTCTCCCACGTTGCACGCGTGCTCCTGGGCGTCCTTGCGTCGCCGACGCCTGGCTGCCAAGCGCTCGCCACGTTCGCTTGCAGCCGTTCTCCACGCCGCGGCGGGTGTCGGTGCTGCTGCGTGCAGCCGACGGGCGCCGCGCAGGAATGGTTTCAGTCCATGCGGATCGGCCCGATGCGCGGGCCCGAATGCTACGATCCCTGCGCATGAACCCCGCTCCCAATCTCGTGATGGTCGGCCCGATGGGCGCCGGAAAAAGCTGTATCGGCCGCCGCCTGGCCGAGCGCTTCGGGCTGGAGTTCGTCGATGTGGACCAGGCCATCGTCGAGCAGGTCGGCAGCAGCATTCCGGCCATTTTCGAGCAGCATGGCGAAGCGCGGTTCCGGCAGCACGAGGGCCAGACCCTGCAGACGCTGCTGGAGCAGGACAACAAGCTGATTTCCACCGGCGGTGGCGCGGTGCTGGATCCGCTCAACCGCCAGCGCATCCGCGAGCGCGGCTTCGTTGTGTACCTGCACGTCAGCGTGCCGGCACAGCTCACCCGGCTGGCGCGCGACCGCAACCGGCCGCTGTTGCAGCGCGCCGACCGCGAGCAGGTGCTGCACGCGATGGCCGCGCAGCGCACCCCGCTGTACCAGGAGGTCGCCGACCTCAGCCTGGAAACCGATCACTTCTCCCCCGCCGAGGCCACCGCCCAGCTGGTGCTGCGCCTGGCCGCGCAATGGCGTATGTCGAGTACCCCCGCATGACACTTCCCCGTTCCTCGCGCAGCGTCGATGTCGACGGTGCGCAGCCGTACACCATCACCATTGCGCCCGGCCTGCTGGCCGACGGCGCGCGCCTGGCCAGCCATGTGCGTGGCCGCCACGCATTGCTGCTCAGCGACTCGCAGGTGGCCCCGCATTACGCTGCCGGCCTGCGCAAGGCGCTGCTGCAGGCGCGCCCGGACCTGCAGCTGGGCGAGCTGGTGATCGCCGCCGGCGAGGCTTCCAAGACGCTGGACAATTTCGGCGCCGCGATCGCGGCATTGGCCGAGCTGGGCGCCACCCGCGATGCCTGCGTATTCGCGCTCGGCGGTGGCGTGGTCGGCGATCTGGCCGGTTTCGCGGCGGCCTGCTGGATGCGCGGGGTGGACTGCGTGCAACTGCCCACCAGCCTGCTGGCGATGGTGGATTCCTCGGTCGGCGGCAAGACCGCGGTGGACATCCCGCAGGGCAAGAACCTGGTCGGCGCGTTCCATCCGCCACGCGCGGTGATCGCCGATACCGACACCTTGCACACCCTGCCCGCGCGCGAGCTGCGCGCCGGGCTGGCCGAGGTGATCAAGTACGGCGCCATCCGCGACCCGCTGTTTTTCCAGTGGCTGCATGCCGAACGCCGCGCGCTGCTGGAGGGCGATGCCGACGCGCTGGCGCAGGCGATCGCGCGCAGCTGCGAGCACAAGGCCGACATCGTGGCGCGCGACCCGCTGGAAAAGGGCGAGCGTGCCCTGCTCAACCTGGGCCACACCTTCGGCCATGCGATCGAGACCGAACAGGGCTACGGCGCACCCGGCAACGACAACCTCAACCATGGCGAAGCGGTCGCGGTGGGCATGGTGCTGGCCGCCCGGCTGTCGGCCGCGCTGGGCATGAGCGATGCGCAGGACACCGAGGCGCTGCGCGCCCTGCTGCACGAGTTCGATCTGCCGACCGCCATTCCGCCCGGCCTGTCGCCGCAAGCCTTGCTGGGGCGCATGCGGCTGGACAAGAAGAACATCGCCGGCCGCCTGCGGCTGGTGTTGTGGCGCGGCATCGGCAAGGCCGAGGTGGTACCCGATGTCGACGAGGCGGCAGTGCTGGAGATCCTGGCGGGCTGAGCAACGCCATCGCTCACTAGTCTCCGGCGCATTCGTAGGAGCGTCCCCGGGCGCGACAGGGCCTTGCCGGTAAATCCCCATCGCGCCCAGGTGCGCTCCTACGCATTGCCTGCCAATGCCCCCTTCGCAACCGGAGCAACCCGGCGCGCCCACTGCTCCCAGCCTTCAGCACCGCCCGGCTACAATCGGCGTCATGCGCATCCACTTGCAACACGATCCTGGCGGCAACGCGCCGCTCCGCTACGTCCAGCTGACCCTGCAACCGGATCTGTTCGGCGGCTGGGAGCTGCTGCGCGAGAGCGGCGAGATCGGTGGACGCTCGCAGTTGCGACGCGGCCAATACCTGCTGCAGGACGAAGCGGACCGGGCCTTCGACAAGGCGCGCGACACCCACCTCAAACGCGGCTTCCAACTCATCACCGGCGGCGCCGACGCGCCGCGCTGAGGAACACCATGCTCAAGAACGATCGCCTGTTGCGTGCCCTGAATCGCCAGCCCGTCGACCGCACCCCCGTGTGGCTGATGCGCCAGGCCGGCCGCTACCTGCCGGAATACCGCGCCACCCGGGCGCGCGCGGGCAGCTTCCTGGGCATGGCCAAGAACCCCGAGATCGCCTGCGAAGTGACGCTGCAGCCGCTGCAACGCTTTCCGCTGGACGCGGCGATCCTGTTCTCCGACATCCTGACCATTCCCGATGCGATGGGCCTGGAGCTGTATTTCGTCGAAGGCGAAGGCCCCAAATTCCGCCACCCGGTGCGCGATGCCGCCGCGATCCATCGGCTGGGCGTGCCGGACATGGAAACCGAGCTGCGTTACGTGATGGATGCGGTGCGTTTGATCCGCCGCGAGCTGGACGGCGCGGTGCCGTTGATCGGCTTCTCCGGCAGCCCGTGGACGCTGGCCTGCTACATGATCGAAGGCGGCGGCAGCAAGGAATACGCGCGCATCAAGGCCATGGCCTTCAACGCGCCGGACGTGCTGCATCACCTGCTCGGCACCGTCACCGATGCGGTGATCGCCTACCTGTCGGCGCAGCGCGCGGCCGGTGCACAGGCGCTGCAGGTGTTCGACACCTGGGGCGGCGTGTTGTCGCCGGCGATGTACCGCGAATTCTCGCTGCCCTACCTCACCCGCATCGCGCGCGAGCTGGAACGCGGCGACGGCGCCGAGCGCACCCCGCTGGTGTTGTTCGGCAAGGGCAACGGCGCCTACGTGAACGAGCTGGCGGCCAGCGGCGCCGAAGCGGTAGGCGTGGACTGGACCATCTCCCTGGCCGACGCCGCCCAGCGCGCCGGCGGCCGCGTCGCCCTGCAAGGCAACCTGGACCCGGCCACCCTGTACAGCTCGCCCGAGGCGATCCGCGCCGAGGTCGGCAAGACCCTGGACAGCTACGCACAAGGCAACGGCGGCTCGCGCGAAGGCCATGTCTTCAACCTCGGCCATGGCATGTCGCCGGATATGAATCCCGAACATGTGGGTGTGCTGGTGGAAGCGGTGCAGACGCTGAGCAAGCGGTAAGGCCAAGGCACGGGTGGACAGCGCACCGGTGTGCTGTCCACCGCCGCTCAACGCGCGCACCCGAGTAGCGCGCGCTGAGCGTGATGACGGGCGGTGGCTGCATCAGCAATAGATCGGCAGCACCGCCGGGACGTCTCTGCTGCTGCCAGGCCACCCCAGGCACGCGGCACAGCGACGAAGGCAGTCTTCAGCGATCGCAAGGCCAGCCTCCATGCCTTCACCCGCATCGCGTCTGCATCCGCTCCAAACACGGCCTGCCCGCCTCGTTCCGTTGAACGTTATTCCGCCACCCCAGTGATGTGCGGCAGTGAGCACCCTGCCGACGTCACTGCGAGGTGATGCGCGCCGCGCTCAACCGCACTGCGGTCAATCATCGATGCGCCTGGGCTCCGGTTTCGCAAGGCTCCGACAGCGTGTCGGCTGGCCATTAACTTGCCGCAAAGAATCGCCAAGCGGACGCGAGCTTTCCTGCCTTGCGTCAAGAGCGGCCTGTGCTCGCCTGTTCCGCATGGTCTTTGTGTAACTCCCTTCGCGATTCCCCGCGACATTCCCCGCACGCCGTTCCAAAACGCGTCATTACCTCGCATACCGCTCTAAAGCGGATCGGCTTCACGTCGATAAGCCCGGCATTGCCGTCGTTTAAACCAATATTTCCGGAGCAAGGAGATCTACTGTTTCTCCACGGTGATGCGGTGCCACTGCAGCACATCTCCGGACAGGCAGGCCGCCTGCCGAACCTCGACATCGTCACGTTTGTTCAAACGCTCCACTCATTCGAGAACAAGGAGAAACGCATGGCATTTCCAACCGCCGTCAACGACCAGATCACCGACTCCGTCACACAAGCCAATACCAAGGTGCTGGGCGATGCCCCCGCCATCGCCATGGGCAATCTGTACCAGGCCACCGCGCAGGCACTGGCCAATGCCGCCCATAACGCGACCAATGCGCAGCAGCAGAGTTATGTCACCGCGCAGTCGGCCACCACCATGGGCGTGGCCACCCTCTATTCCATCGACACCGCCACCACCGGGGTTGCGACCAAGCAGGTTCTGAGCACCGGCGTGCCTGGGCTCGTCTCGCGCTAACTCGAATCTTTAGGAGAAGAAAATGGCATTTCCGACTGCAGTCAATAATCAGATCACCGATTCCGTCACCCAGGTCAATACCAAAGTCCTGGGCGATGCACCGGCCATCGCGATGGGCAATCTGTATCAGGCAACCGCACAAGCGTTGGCCAATGCTGCCCATAACGCGACCAACGCGCAGCAGCAGAGCTATGTCACCGCGCAGTCGGCCACCACCATGGGTGTGGCCACCCTGTACTCCATCGACACCGCCACCAGCGGCGTCGTCACCAAGCAGATCCTGGGCGTCTGACGGCCCGGCTAACGCCAAGGACATGCGCCAATGGCATTTCCCACCGCCGTCAACGACCAGATCACCGACTCGGTTACCCAGGCCAATCTGCAGGTATTGGGAAGCGCTCCAGCCGCAGCCATGGGCAATCTGTACCAGGCCACCGCGCAGGCGCTGGCAAATGCGGCCCACAACGCAACACTCGCGCAACAACAGATGTATGTCACCGCACAGGCAGCAACCACGATGGGCGTTTCGCTGCTGTATTCGCTCGATACCGGCGCCACGGGTGCCGCCACCAAGAAGATTCTCGGCTAACCGCTAACGCCGCAGCGTCTTCATTTCTTCACTACCTCAAGGAGCTATCACCATGGCCTTTCCGACCGCCGTCAACAGCCAGATCACCGATTCCGTTTCCCAGGTCAACACCAAGGTCCTCGGCGATGCGCCGGCGATTGCAATGGGCAACCTGTTCGTTGCCACCAGCCAGGCGCTGTCCAACGCCGCGCACAACGCCACCAACAACCAGCAGCAGTCCTACGTGACGATGCAGGCATCGACGACCCAGGGCGTGTCCACCCTGTATTCGGTCGATACCGCATCCGAAGGCGTCGCCACCAGGCAAATCCTCGGTCTGACCTGATCGGCCACCGGGCGCCGCTGCTGCCGCACGAGCGGCGCCCGGTTGACTAAGCGATGTGATGCCAACCCCACGCGGTTTCGTTGATCGAATCGAGAAAGGACGCCTCATGCTGCAACTACGTCATATCCCGACGTCCAACACCCTGGACGTCGTCGTCAGACTGATCCGGGGCCGCACCATTGTGGCGACGTTCGCGCCGCACCAAAAGGCAGTGATCAACGTCGAGTTCGACGGCATCCTGCCGGTGATTCCCGGCGCGCAACCGTTGGTCTATCGCCAGAAGCTGGATAGCGTTATCAACCTGCCGCAAGGCAACTTTGCATTCTTGGAACGCGTGCCCGATGGCGTGGCCTTGCAGTACGCGTGCAGACACGAACCACAGAACACCGTGCTGTTCTCGGCGTCGGCTGGCGTTGAACAGCGCAGGCCGTCGTTGGCCTAGAACGCCGACGCCAGTGCCCCGTCATGGAGCCAAGCGCGCAGGCCGCAAGCGTCGCCAGCCTGGTCGGCACTGCCGCTACAGGCGCGGCGATGGCCATCGGGCAGGCGCCGGCCTTCGCGATGGCGGCGACCTATCTGGCGCTGTCGGACTCCATCGCCCTGGCAATGGAAAACGCGGTTGCCAATCAGCAGCGCGGGCAGGTGCTTGCCGATGCAGCTCTCACCCAGATCCTTGCCTTAATCATCCAGAAGGGAGCGACTTCGTCATGATCGACGACAGTAGCGTGAACAGCCAGATCGTCGATGCGGTGAGCAGCATCGTCACGCTGACCACCGGTCAGGCACCCGCACAGGCGCTCGGCATGCTCGATGCCGTGATGCTGGAGACGCTGGGCATGGCGATGCACAACGCCGTCAACCGGCAGCAAGGCGCCGGCATGATCAATGCAGCAGCGATCACCGCCGCCTGCGCCAAGATGATCTCGGCACCGTTCCCGGTTCCGCCACCACTACCACCGCCTGCGCCACCCGGACCACCACCTACGGTTGCGCCGTTGCCTGGCCCTCCCCCTGTACCGCCCCCGCCGGCAGCGCTCATCGCCGCCGCCGCGGCGGAAGCCAAGGTGGCCGTCGACGTGCTGAAGACGCAAGCACAAGGCGCCTCGGCAGATGCTGCGACCGCCACCGCCGACCTCATGGAAGTGCATGCGCTGAGCGTCCCGCCGCCCCTGCCCGCCACTCCCCCCGCCCCCGGCGCCGGCCCCGATCATGCTGCCACTCCTGATGCTCCTGCTGCTGCACCGGCAACTTCACCCGCAGCTGCAGCTGCTGGCACACCCCCTGTTGTTGCTGCATCTGCACCTGCTGCTCCTGCTGCACCTGCATCTGCATCTAGCTCTGCACCTGCACCTGCGCCGCCTGCTCAGTCGTAGGCCGTCTGCAGAGATGAGGTCAGCCACCCCTACCACCAGGCCTCATTGAAAGGCGGCCGATCATTCCATAGGAACCAAGATGGAACCGACAAAGGTCAATGCGCAGGTCATCGATGTCATCAACCAGGTGCAGCTGGCGACCATGAGCCCGCAGGTCGTGCTGACCAGCGGAGCCGGCAAAGCCTACCAATCGGTGGCGCAGTCCACCGCCATTGCGGTGCAGGACGCCACCGACGCGTTGCGCAATGTCTCCACGATCGCAACCACGGCCGTTGGTGTGGCGATGGCGCAGTACCTGGCCACCGGCGATGACAAGTACGTCACCGCACTCACCCAGGCGCAGGCGCTGATGCAGGGCGCCACCGACGACTTCGCCAGGATCGGTTCGGCGGCCGGGCTGGTGCTGAAGAATTTCCCCGCTGGTTGACCTCACAAGGAGTCATGCAATGTCCGTTTCGATCGCAGGCCGCCTGATCTCGATGCCGACGATGCTCTCGACGCTGGGCAGGCAGTGCCTGGCCTTCATCGATGGAGGCACGCAGTGGCTGGCATGGGCGATCCAGTCGCCCGGTGTGCGCTATGACTTTCCCGACGAGAGCAGCTTGCTCGACGAGGTGCAGCAAGGCCTGCACGGCTCGCGCCTGGCCTTGTTGCCGCAGCTGGAACTGAAGGTCGGCCCGGTCAAGCTGATGACCTTTAGCCCGACCGACCTGGCCACGCTGGCGCAGGCAGAGGCCGGCGACACCGGCTCGGTGGTCAAGGCGCAGCTGCAGCGCATCTTCCGTGACAACGCCCTGTACACCGCAAGCGACCTGGCCGCAGGCCGCAGCCTGCTGACACAGCTGAAGATCGATGGCGCCGGCGTGTTCCAGTCGCTGGACCTGGAAGAAAGCCTGGCGCTACGCCAACTGGCCGCAGACGCGCCGCCGGCCAACGTGACGCCGGCACTGCAACAGGAGGCAGCGGCTTTCGCGGTCGAGCAGGCGCGCACGCCGCTGGAATTCTGCGATTACTACCGCTTCTACCTGGCCTGCAGCGCCACCATCGCAGCTGCGGACGAGCGCGCGCATGCGGCGGCTTCGGCGCTGCAGACGCTGTTGCCGCAGCTGTTCACTACCCTGGACTGCCCACAGGTCCAGGGGCTGCCTTCGCCCAACGAGGTCGAGCGCAGCGTGGCCGAATGGCTGGCACGCGGTCGCCAGATCGGCTTCGCGCGGCTATCGCTAGCGGCCCAGCAGATCGTCCAGCACACCCGCTACCGAGGCGAAGGCGACGACCAGGCAGCGAGCGACGCGATCCGCCTCTACCTGCAGTCGGCGCAGGCATTCCTGGCGGCCAACCGGCCCAGCCGTGGGGTGCTGGGCCAGGACGGCAGCAGCTGCATGTTCTCCATGCACAACGACACCCTGGCTGCGCTGCTGCAGGTCAACAACGGCGTCATCTCGCTGCGCGACTTCGGTGCCGCACCTGCATCACCCACCACCTCGCAAGACACGGATGCGGAGGCCACGCAGTGAGCGCACCGCCGCCGCCTGCTGCGGCCGGCGACCAGGCCCCGCTTGCGACCAGCGCCGCCGACGCGGCGCGCGAAGCGGTGCATGCAGGTCGCGCCGCTGCCCTAGCGGCCGCACGCCAGGGCATGGCGCAGGCCGAAAACGCACTGGGTGAGAGGCTGCGCGCGCTTGCAGCGCAGCGCCCAACCGAAACCGCACCACTCGCCGCGCCGATGCGACCATCGCGTGCCGATGCCGTCACCCCGCTCCATTCCGCGTCCACTTCAGGAGATACCAGCATGTCCGACGATACTCAGCCCACGCCCCCGGACCAGACACCAGCCTCCACTGCGCAATCGTCAGGATCCTCGCAGATCGAAGCGGCGCTGAAAGCGGCGCAAGCCCAGATCGATCAGGCGATGGCGGCCAGCGATAGGGCAGTACGGGCGGCCATGCAGGCCGCAACCGCCGCGACCGCCGCAGCTGGCAATGACCAGGCGATCGATAGCGCAAACCAGGCACTGCAGCAGGCCGAACAGGCCGCCGCTGCGGCGGTGACCGCCGCGCAGCAGCAGACCGAGCAGGCAATGGCGGCGACGTCGCCGGCCACTCCGAACGCCGACGACGGAATAGCCAGCTGACGGAGCGATGCGTTTCGGCGTTGCGATGAAGCCGGTCTCGCGATGAACCCGTCCGGTCTCATTGGCGCCGGTCTGCCGGCTCCCCGCCGCCACGTTGATCCAGCAGCGCAGCTCCACTTGCCGCGGCCATCTAGCCCCGGCCCAGCCAACGCCCGATCCGAAGGAATTCCGACATGACCTTCTACACAGGCTTCGACACCGATCAATTCCCCGGATTGCCCGCCCTTGACTGGCTCAAGACCCAGGCCGAGCTGGCGTGGTGCGGCTACTACCTGGCACCGGCGCCAAGCCATGCCGACACCGGCTGGATGGGCCAACGCGCTGCGTTGATCGCACAAGGCTGGGGCCTGGCGCCCGTCTACCTTGGTCAGCAGACGGTCGGCCCCGGTTCGCACGACGTCACCGCCCGGCAGGGCAGCCTCGATGGTGCACAGGCCGCAGCGCTGGCACGCGCCGAAGGCTTTCCCGATGGCGCGGTGGTCTATCTCGACTGGGAAGATGGCGGCAGCCCGCCACAAGCAGCCATCGACTACATCCGTATGTGGATCGCCGCGCTGTTGGGCAATGGTTTTTCGCCCGGCCTGTACTGCTCGCACGCGCGCGCAGTGGAACTGCTGTCGCGGATCGGCCCCCGCCCCTCCCCGCGCGTCTGGGCCTGGCGGGTCTCCACGGCAGGGCGTCACCTCTACGCCGGCGACATCCGGCACGTCCAGCCCTCCGATCCGGCCGGCTGCGGCTATTCCCAGGCCATGCTCTGGCAATACGAACAGGATGCGGTGCTGTCGCTTCCTGGTACGCCGTGCGATGGGCTGGAAGTTGACCTCAGTTATTCGAGTTTAGCCGATCCGAGCTCGGCGTGATTGCGCGTATTTCCTGCATCGGGAAAAAGCAGAAACCCATAAACTCCAGCAATGCATGAAGATCCCTTGCAACCAACCCGACACTCCCTGCATCGATAGACGACACCACGCATCACCCCACTTTCCCCCGCACTGATTCAATGCATTAAACGACCGGATAAGCGCATCACCTGCGTCAATCAATCCGCCAACGCACTCGTCGAAACCAGGCCAAAGCCGAATCCGGATCAACGCCTGGTGCGGACCTACCTCCATGGAATCACATCAATATTCCATAGCAACCCTCGCCCAAAGGGCCCTGCAACGATTGGCTAGCGCCCTCGGAAAGAATAATAACTGTGACTTTCCCCAATAAAGTATAGAGAAATCGGCGGTATTACTAAACGCTCCGACACCCCTGTCCAAGAGCCCACGTCTGTATCGAGCGTGCATACGCGTATCCCCGCAGACCGGGATCATGCCGATCTAACCGCATAAAACCTAGCGCCTGCAGCAGCCAGCCCACGAGTACGCATTACCGCAGCGGCAAGAGAACTCCGCCATCAGGTCGCTCGATCTCGGTACGACATATGCCGGCCTGCACCTTCCGCCCCGAAAGGAGATGTGAAATGACAGTAATAGTTGATTTGATGTCAGAACAAACCAATTCCGTCGGCATCGCAGGCATCTCACGACACCAAGGACGTTGGAGGCACCGGCCAGACATGCGCTATGAAGTCGACCCCGACCCGACCTTGATCGCTTGGACCGAGCAAAACATGGGAATCGGATCCTCAAGATTATCGCGCTCCCCCCTGTTACAGCAATTTACAGGTCATACGGCCGTTCTGTCTCGTCTTCGCGGGCGGGTCCAGTTCGTCAGGGGACTGGTACCGAATGTGTCGGGTTATCCATGGGCGTTCTTTGGCCAAGGCGGTGGAGGCCACTGGCAAGATGATAGCGCCATGCTTGACGACCCGACCTGCGTCAGTTTCGAGATACCTGTAACAGAGGAGGATGCCGGAAATTTCCCGCGATGGTTCCGTGCTGTGGCTCCGGAAATAAATGTCTTCGCACTGAAGAATGGTGACGGATTCAATAGCTTCAATTGCGTCCTAGCTTCTCTCACGCTGCTCATCAACTACCTTCTCGAGTCGGAGAACGACTATTCCTCCTATGTCATCCAACTGACAAAAGTACGTGACTCGCTTCAAGGCCATTTGATGCAAAACATCATGGGTGGATTTATATAAATCCACCACATGACACGCCCGCCGCAATCACAACCCCGGTCAACAGCAGTGCATTGAATAATCACGCAACTCGACTACAGCGAAAGTTTAGCAGAAAAAGCCACATTTCACTCCATGAATGCATCAAGAGTTCACCCTCATACCACCGTAGTGCACGAGCCCCGTAATCCACACATAGATTAATACAACGACCCAACCACCCGAGATTATGGAGACATCAAGAATGTCAACATTCACAGTATTTTTTTGCGGGACAGGATCGAACAGCCTGGATTACGACAGTGCAAACTACAGCGAAGGACAGCTTATCTCCACATTGGCACGCAACCATCTCGGGGTGGAGTTCGATGATTGGCTCATAGCGGATGGACCGGGCAGCGGGAATCAACAAGAAAACGATAAATGGACACTCCCGGGGAACTACACTGATGCTCGGGGCACCACTTTTGGCTCGGGCTGGGAGGAGAACGTCAAGCACGCGATTGCGGTGATCAAGAAGGACCCCAGCCATATGAGGACCTTAATGACAGATGCGGAAATACGCATCCTACAAAGGGAAAAGGCAGCTGCCGAAGCAGCTGGACTTGAGCCGCAGAACACTTTTGGTGGCTGGACCCCTGCCAATAGGCACCGAAAAATCGTTCCCCAAGCTTTACAAAAGGCGCGAGCAAAAGTCCTGCGAACACCACTGCCTGACCGCGTCAACCTCATTGGCTGGAGCCGTGGCGCAGTTACCTGCCACATGATGGCCAATGCAATGTATGCCGACCCGCAGCTCCGCCACATCTGCGTCAACATTTTTGCGATAGACCCGGTACCCGGTCCTTTGAATTTCCAGTTAAACAGGACAACACTGAATACCAACGTGCTGGAATACCGCGCCGTATACGCACGCGATGAGAGGGCGCGCGGCTTTACTCCGATCATCCCGGACGTAAAAGTAAAGAAGGAACTAATCCTCATGCCTGGTGCCCATGCGACCCTTGTCGGAAACGCATCCAAGAATGGCAAGGGCGGCGGCAACCAGATCTTTCCGGAACCAGGACAAATGGTGCGGCATCTTGCGGAGACATTCCTGCGGGATAATGGGACGCAGCTCGGCTCATGCCTGAATCTGAAGGATACCGGCTTATTGGAACTCTACGAACAAATTCTCAAGGACGATAGAAGCTACATCGCAATGCGGCAACTGGGCTACGGCATGGGATGTGTGGAAACGGAAAGCGGAGACCGATGGGCAGCCGTGGGTTCCGGTGCGGTTGTTGCGGGCCTGACATCGCTACCGATGCTGCACCCCGATCCGATCTTTGTAAATTGGCACCATCGCAGTGTTTACATCAAGCACTATGCCGATCTGACAGGAAGGCCGGAGGCCATTGAAAGGGACTTGCTGGCTCAGTGGTTCCCGGTAACCACAGGGCGGTTCATTAGTCGTCCCTGAAAGACGTCACTCGCCCGACCGCCCCAATGCGTTACAGGCAGCCCAACCGTGCCACAACTGCGCTTTTTCGCTACGCTGGACCTGATCGCTAGCAATCCGGGACCATCCTTGCACTGCCGTACCCGTGGCCGAATGATGCCAGCTCGTTGTCGGCAGCGCAGGAGTGAAGCGGGATTGGACGGATTGCTGACGCACGCGATCGATGCCGCGCATGTAGTAGAGGTAGAGACAGCCGATGGGCACGACCCGGCGCGGGCGATCTTTTCGGGCGCCGCAAGTCGGCCACCCCAACCAATCGGTGCTTGAATAGAATTTTTTCTGAGAGGCGGCGCATTTGTAAGCAACCGCATGCTGGGCCCAGCCGATGAACCCAGCACGAAGTTGGGGCCTCATATCTGACGGTCAATCCTGGCCATAGACCCTACGGAACTCACGCGGGCTTACCCCAACCAGCCGCCGGAAGCTCTTTTCGAAATGGCTCAGGTCGCCGAAGCCGACCTTCAGCGCTACTTCGGTGATGCGCAGCTTCGGTTGCCGGTGCAAAAGCTCCTTGGCCTTTTCGATCCGTAGCTGCTGCAACATCGGTTTGAACGGGGTGCCGAGTTCGTCGCGGAACAGAAAGCCCAGATGCGACTGGCTAACGTGCGCCTGCCGGGCCAGATCGCCCAGGGTCAGCGGCTCGGCATAGTGCTCGCCCAGATGCACCAATGCGCGCCGCAGTGCGTCGTGCAGGGTGGCGAGACGTTGCCCGGGGCGATGCGGAAGGCCGTCGATCCAGTCGACCGGCGTTTCCGGCGGCGTGGGCTCTGCCGGAGGATCGGCCTGTCGCGACACCGTGGCGCGCGCATCGTGCTGCGCTCCTTGCGCCCGGCCTTCCAGCAGACGCGGTGCGTGGCGCTGGATGTCGGCGCTGCCGACCGGCCTGCCTGCAGTCATGACCGCCAGGCGCAGCACCACCCGCTCCAGCTCCTGGAGGTTTTCCGGCCATGGGTAGTGCGTCAGGGCGTCCATCAGCACCTCGGTGACCACCTGACCGTGATCCAGTCCATGCCGATCCAGCACGCGCTCGACGTGAAAACCGATGTCTGCCCGCCGCGTGCGCAACGGCGCGAGCTCGATTGCCAGGACATCCAGTTGCGACAGCAGCGCGCGTGAGAAGCGCCCCGCGCGTACGCGGCGCGACAGATCGGCGGTCGTGGAGGCGATCACCCGCGGCAAGGCCCCGCCGCCCGAGATAGCCCACGGTGTGGACCTGCCCCGAAGATGCACTGCAAGTTGATGCTGTGGCGCGTCGTCGAGCTCATCCACGCCCTGCAGGAACAGCGTTCCTCCCATTGCGCGCTCGAACCATGTTGCCGGCATGTCGTCTGGAGCGGCGCAATCGACCGCAACGAACGGCCCCTCTCGCCAGGGTGCAGCTGCATGCAGCAAAACGGCCACCTCCTCTTTCTCGGTGCCGAACTCGCCGCGCACGATGACTGGCAAACGACTGTCTGCGGCCTGCTCGACGAACGCATCGATCATCCAGACTTCTTCGCAGACCCCCGTCATCATCAAAGATCGAGCGAGCCGGTCTTCCGCCAACGTCCGCGCTGCATCGCGCTTGATCAGGTACGCACAACATTTTGCGATCTGCCGACACAGCGTCATCGCCTGCGCGGTCATGCCGCCGTGGGCCGGGGTCACGTGCAGCGTACCGAGCACTTGCCTGGCGTGCTGGACCGGAAAACACCGCGCAATCGTTGCCTGATCGTTCGCCTGATCCGGAGCAAGCGGATCGCTTTGCGCTACCCCGACGAACGCGCATGTCGCACCGTTCAAGATCTCGCTCTGCGATAGTTCCGCAGCGATCTTGCCGAGCATTGCCGCCAAGGGATCGCCCGGGAGATAGGCGCGCTGCAATACGTCTAAGACCTGCTTTTCCATTATTAGTCCGACCTGATCAACGGCGCGCTCAGAAGGCGGCCATACCCAAGTCGCGCCATCCCTGACCAGACCGTCGGCAAAGCTCCAAGAAATGAATTCCGCTTTTAGGTTCAACGCTCCCCCACCTCCCGCTCGATCGATCCATCGCAACGTGGAGTGACCCTCGCCTGCCTTGTCTGGACCCGTCGGAGGAGCGAAGGATTCGCCAGCGAATCAAACGCTTGTTGCAAGCCATGGCGGGCATTAGCACGCCACCATTCCCCTTTCCCGACGATTCGTGGCAGGTGGCCGACCTTGAATGCGATTGGTTGAAGCGCGTCTCATTCGTTACCGGCACATCGGTGCGTTACTGCGACGGACTCAAGCAACGACGTGCCGCATGCCGTTGCGACGTCCTGCACAGCGGCGCGGGGATAATGCGCTGTCTTCCCTATGGCGATGCTCATGCCTCAGCTTGTTTCCGCCTTGCGTGCCTACGACACCATCAAGCCCTTGCTATGGCTGGTGTCGCTGGCGATCTTCATGCAGATGCTGGATGCGACCATCGTCAATACGGCGCTGCCGTCGATGGCGCGCAGCCTGCACGAAAGTCCGCTGCAGATGCAGTCGGTGGTCTTCAGTTATGCCTTGGCGGTGGCGATGTTCATCCCTGCGTCGGGCTGGATTGCGGACCGCTTCGGCACCCGGCGCACCTTCCTTGCGGCGATCATCGTGTTCACGCTGGGCTCGCTGCTGTGCGCAGCCGCGCAGCAGCTGCCGCAGCTGGTGGCCGCGCGCGTGGTGCAGGGCATTGGCGGGGCGATGCTGCTGCCGGTGGGCAGGCTGGCAGTGCTCAAGACCGTGGCACGCGCCGATTTCCTGCGCGCGATGAGTTTCATCGCGATTCCCGCACTGATCGGCCCGCTCATCGGTCCCACGCTGGGCGGCTACCTGGTGGAAGTCGCCTCGTGGCACTGGGTGTTCCTGATCAATCTGCCGATCGGCGTGATCGGTTTCATCGCTGCGTTGAAGATCATGCCCGACCACTATGGCGATGCGCGCCAGCGCTTCGATCTGATCGGCTATCTGATGCTGGCGTTCGGCATGGTGGCGCTGTCGCTGGCGCTGGACGGCATCTCCGAGCTCGGCTTGCGCCATGCTTTTGTCATGCTACTGGCCATCGGCGGGCTCGCCGCATTGGCCGGTTACTGGCTGCATGCGGCCAGCACGCCGGCGGCGTTGTTTCCGCTGGCCTTGTTCAAGGTGGCCAGCTATCGCATCGGCATCCTGGGCAACCTGTTCGCGCGGGTGGGCAGCGGCTCGATGCCGTTCCTGATTCCGCTGTTGTTGCAGGTCGGCCTGGGCATGAGCCCGATGAACGCCGGACTGATGATGGTGCCGGTGGCGTTGGCCGGCATGGCGGCCAAACGTGCCGCGGTGAAGCTGGTCGGTCGCTTCGGCTATCGCCGCGTGTTGATGCTCAACACCGTGCTGGTAGGCCTGGCGATGGCCAGCTTTGCCTTGATCGATGTCGGCCAGCCGCTATGGCTGCGGCTGGTGCAGCTGGGCTGCTTTGGCGCGGTGAACTCGCTGCAGTTCACCGTCATGAACACCGTGACCTTGCGCGACCTGGATCGCGAGCAGGCCAGCCCCGGCAACAGCTTGTTGTCGATGGTGATGATGCTGGCCACCGGCTTCGGCGCGGCGGCGGCGGGCAGTCTATTGGCTGCCTTCAACACGCATCTGGGCGACAGCCACGGCGCCACAGCCGCATTGCATGCAACCTTTTTGTGCGTCGGTGGCATCACCTTGTCGTCGACGCTGATCTTCTGGCAGCTGGCCGAGACGCGGCCGCATCCCAGGCAGGTGGAAGAAGTCGCCGAATGACGCGACCTTTGCGGCATCGACCGGCGCCGTACGCAAACGCAGGGCCGTGCGCGATTTCAACGCAGCATACGGTTCTAGATCTCGTCGCGCGGGCGTTCGCGTTGCAGTGCTTCTGCGATGGTGTCGGCCAGCATGTCTCCGGTAAGCGGCTTGCGCAGGAAGCTGTCGAACCCGGCTTCCTGCGCGGTGGGTTCGGCCTCTTCGTCCGAGCGTGCGGTCACTGCAATCAGCGGCATGTCGTAACCGAATACGCGCAGCTGCCGCGCCAGGGCGAAACCATCCAACCCCGGAAGATCCAGATCCAGCAAGGCCAGATCGAAGGCGTTGTCGGCCGCTTCGGTCAGCGCGGCCAGCCCGTGCGGCGCATGCACCACCGAGTGCCCTTGCGAACGCAGCAGGCCAACGATGACCTCGGCGATAGTGGGGTCGTCTTCCACCAGCAGGATGCGCTGCGGGGCGACCGCGCGTCCCGCGCGCGCCACCTCGCTGCCTAGCGTGGCGTTGGAGGCGACCCAGCGCAGCGGCAGATCGACCACGAAGCGCGTGCCGGCGCCCAACCGGCTGATCACCTCGATATGCCCGCCCATCGCCATCGCCAATTCCTGACAGATGGCCAGACCCAGGCCGCTGCCGCCGTAACGCGAGGTGGTCTTGGCGCCATCGCCCTGTTCGAAGCGCTGGAACAGGCGCGCTTTCTGGTCGGCGTTGATGCCCGGGCCGGTATCGGCCACCTCGAAACGCAGCCCCTGATACGAGCCCAGCGTGGTCAGCTTGAGCCCGACCACGCCGCGCTCGGTGAACTTGATCGCATTGCTGAGCAGGTTGAGCAGAATCTGGCGAATGCGGGTGACATCGCCGCTGGCGGTGATGTCGCCAAGCAGCCCTACTTCCAGGCTGAAACGCAGGCCGCGCTCCTGCGCCAGGGGCGCCATCAAGCCCTCCACCTCGGCCACGAGCTGGCGTACCGAGAACGGCTCCAGATCCAGTTCCAGGCGCCCGGATTCGATCCGCGCCAGGTCCAGCGCATCGTTGACCAGCCGCAGCAGATGTGCGCCGGCACGACGGATCGATTCGGTATAGCTGCGTTGTTTGTTGTCCAGCGAGGTCTTGAGCAACAGCTCGCTCATGCCCAGCACACCGGTCATCGGGGTACGCACCTCGTGGCCAAGCGTGGCCAGAAAGCGCGTCTTGGCCAACGACGCCTGCTCGGCCAGCTCCTGCTTGTGCACCGCCAGTTGCCAGGCATTCAAACGCCGCAGGCGGCGGCGATACAACAGCACCGCCGCGGCGATGACGCATAGCGCGAGCAGGCCCAAAAAAACCAGTCCCCACGGCGACAACCACCAGGGCGGCAGCACCTGGAAACGTAACGTCTGGCTGGCCGACCAGATCCCGTCGGCGGTGCGCCCCTGCACTTCCAACGTGTAATGCCCCGCGGGCAGCCGCGAAAACTGCCGCTCGCCGCTGGGACCGACATCGATCCAGTCCGGATCGTAGCCACTCAAACGAAATCGGTAACTGTTGGATTCGGAATCGGCCAGGCTGAGCAGGCGCGCGACGATATGCAGATCGCGGTCGCCGTCCTGCATCGTGAGCGGCTCCTGTCCGGTGATATCCAGACCACGCTCCCCGCGCCGCAAGCCCACGCGTTCGATGATCAACGGCGGCCTGCGCGTGCTGGGGCGCATCGTGGCCGGATCGAATACCACCACGCCGTCGGGCGATGCGGCGACGATCCGCCCGCTGCCGGCCTGCACCAATGTATTGATCTGCAACTGCTGGTTGGGGAGCCCATCGTGCACCCCATATACACGCACCAGTCTGCTGCCCGGATCGATCCGGATCAGGCCGCGTTGACTGGACACCCAGGCGACTCCCCGGGCGTCGACCACCAGCCCGTTGGGCGCCACCAGCGGAAACTCCTGCTCCTTTCCGACGGTATCCAGGTGCTTGAGCCGCGTTCCGTCCCACAGATACCGCCGGATCTCGCCGGCCAACCCGATCCAGACCACGCCCTCCTCTCCCAGCCGGAACAGATACGTCGGCAGGGCCGGCGCACCGTCGACGGGGACAAATCGGTCGGCAACGGGATCCCAGCGCCGCAGACCGGCGTTGTTGCTCAGCCATATCTGGCCATCCGGGCCAAGGCGTATGTCCAGGATGGTCAACACCTCCAGTCCATGACCGCCATTGACGATGGTCCGCAGCAATCGCCCCTCCTGGTTGCGGATTTGCAGACCGTATTCCAGTACCGTCACCCACAGTCGGCCCTGCGCGTCCTCTGCCATCCAGCCCGGTCGGTCCGCAGCGCCGTCTGGATCGGGTTCGATATCCTCACGCAACGGCCAACGCCTGACTTGCCGGGTCTGCGGGTCATACCGCATCAATTTTCCTTCGACGCCGATCCAGACCAAGCCGCGCCGGCTTTCGAGCATGGAATCGGGCGGACGCGCGTCGATCTGAGCCAGATGCGTCTGCAGTTGGCCGGTTGCCGCATCGAGATACTCCAGTACATGCCGCGAGCCAGCCAGCCAGACACCGCCGGCAGCCGAAGACGCCGTTGCCAGCACGGACGGATTGGTCAGCGACTGTGGATCACCGCCGTGGTGGGCCAGTACCGCAAAGGTGTCCCAATGCGGGGGCAGGTGCCACAGGCCGCCTTCGAGCGCCGCAAACCACAGCCCGCCCTCCCGATCTTCGTAGGCTGTAATCCAGTTGCGTCTGACCAGGCCGTGCGCCGACAGGCTGTAGACCGGCACGCTGCTGATCTCGGTTCCTGCAGTGGACAGGCCCAGGCCGCTGTCGGTGTCCAGCCAATAGCGCCCGCTGCGATCGTGCAGCAACACCCCCATGACCCGCCGCTTGCTCACGGCTTTCTGCCATGGCTGGGGCCGCGCCTGGCCGTCGGCGCCCACACGAAACGCATCGCCGGCCACATCCGACACCCATAAGGTGTCGCCACTGTGCTCCATGTGCAGCCGATTGATCGCCTGCGTAGTTCCGGGCAGCGCAACCCGTTGAAAATGCGCACCGTCCCAGCGAGCAAGCCCGCCATGGGTCCCGATCCACAATGTTCCGTCGGGCGCGACTTCGAACCCGATCACGCTGTCGGACGGCAGGCTGGTGGGGTCCTCGGGCACGTTGGAAAATCGCTGCATGCTGCCGTCGGGACGTCGCCGGTACAGCCCGTGGGCCGCGGTACCAAGCCAGACATCGCCGTTCGGGGTGTTTGCCAGCGCCCACACCGTGATTTCGCGCAACTCCGGAAACTGCGGGTTCTCCAGCCGCCTGAACGTGCGTGTCTTGGGCTCCAGAAAACCGGCCCCGCCGTTCTCGAACCCCATCCACACCCGATTGTCGCGATCTACGCACAGGGTCCAGATCGCGTTGCTGGTCAACCCGTCTTCCATCCGCCAGACGCGGTAATTGCGGCCATCGAATCTGGCCAAGCCGTCATCGCTGGCGATCCAGAGATAGCCCTGCTGGTCTTCGGCCAGCTCACTGACGGTGTCCGAGGGCAGCCCGTCGGCGACCGTGACCTGACTGGGTACCGGCGTGAGCAGCGCGCGCGTGGTCGCCCCTGCAGGTGGCACCGCGACGCACAGACACAGCGACACTGCTGCGATCAACCAATAGGAAAAACACAAAAAAAGGCGCACTGGACAGGTTTCACGACGAGTCGCCGCATAGTGCGGGCCGCACGCGGTGCGAGCAAGCCCGAGCGAGCTTGCCGCGCGGCGCATCCGTTCCCGCGTCACGTGGCTTCTCCACCGTCACTGCCCGAGCCGCGCGCGCCTGCCGTGCAGCCACGATCGCTTCGACCAGCATGTCGGCCGTGGCCTGCTAGCTCACGTATCCCTGTCCCCTCGGCACCTGCGCGGTCGCGCGCGCCCTGACGGGACTGCACGTGACCCGCTCCACGGCAGCCGGGCTCAGAGTGGCCAACAAAACTACGGCGCAGCCGTCAGGGCGCGCTACGTCTTTGTCGGCCGCTCCTAGTCGGCGGCCGGCACGTCGTGCGCATCGACGGCGTCGGCCAGCACACGTGCCAGTGCCTGCGCCAGCAGCTCGCCGGTGACCGGCTTGCGCAGGAAGCCATTGCAGCCGGCGGCCATGGCCTGCGGTTCTGCGTCGGCATCGGCACGTGCGGTAACCGCGACGATCGGAAAGCGCACGCCGCGCGCGCGCAATTGCGCCACCAACGACGCACCGTCGATGCCCGGCAGATCCAGATCGCACAGACCCGCGTCGAAGCTGCGCGTACTTATCTCGGCCAACGCCGCCAGGCCATGCAGGACATGGGTGACCTGATGGCCACGCGTCTGCAACAGGCCAACGATCACCTGCGCCACGGTCGGGTCGTCTTCGACCAGCAGCAGCTGCAAGGGTGCCTGTGCCTGCGGCGAGGTTGCGCGTGCAGGCGCAGGCACCGCGGGGAGCACACTCACCCAGCGCAGCGGCAGCTCGACCGCAAAACATGCCCCTTGCCCCAGTTCGCTGCTGACCGTCACCGTACCGCCCATCGCCGCCGCCAGTTCGCGGCAGATCGCCAGGCCCAGGCCACTGCCGCCATGCCGGGCAAGCGTCACGGCGCCTTCGGCCTGCTCGAAGCGCTGGAACAGGCGCCCGCGCTGTTCTGCACTCATGCCCGGGCCGGTATCGCACACGTCGATCCGGATGCCGTGCCTGTGGCTTTGCGGCACCACCGCAACACGCAGGCTGACGCTGCCGTGCTCGGTGAACTTGACCGCATTGAACAACAGGTTGAGCAGGATCTGTTGCACCCGGCTGGCATCGCCATGCAATGCCGGCGGCAGCGCGTCGTCCAGCTCGCACGCAAAGGCCAACTGCTTGTGCTCGGCGCTCGGGCGCACCAGCTCGGCCACCTGCCCGATCAGCTGACGCAGATCGAAGTCGCGGTAATCCAACGGCAGCTTGCCGGCCTCGATCCGCGCCAGATCCAACGCATCGTTGACCAGCCGCAGCAGATGCTTGCCTGCCAGCTGGATCGCACTGGCATAACCCTGCTGACGTCCATCCAGCGGCGTCTGCAGCAGCAACTCGCTCATGCCCAGCACACCGGTCATCGGCGTGCGCACTTCATGCCCGAGCGTCGCAAGAAAGCGCGTCTTGGCCAACGATGCCTGTTCGGCCAGCTCGCGTTTGTGCTGGGCCAGCTGCCACTGCGCGCGCATGCGCACACGGCGACGATAGGCGGCCGCGAGGAATGCGCTCAGCAGCAACCCAAGCAGGCAGATGAGCGCGATGCCTGCGTCACTGCGCCACCATGGTGGATTGACCGAGAACCGCAGCGAGCGCATCTGTGAGCGATTGCCCAGCGGATCCACGCCTTGCAGCGCGAGTTCGTAGCTACCGGCAGGCAAACTGGCAAATTCTCGGATTCCCGCATTGCCCGACGTCTGCCAGTCGGTGTCGAAGCCTTTCAGGAAACTGCGATAACGATTGGAAAGCGGATCACTGTACGACAGCAGACGGCTGACGATCTGCAACTGGCGATCTCCAGGACCCAGCTGAAACGGGCGATCCATGGGTAACGCGATGCGTGCGCCATTGCGTAGCACGCTGACATGCTCCAGCTGCAATGCAGGTACGAACGGTGCGATATCGGGCATTGCTGTATCCAGCAGCACGGTAGAGCCATCGCTGGTCGCACCGATCAGGATATCGCCTGCCATCAGCAGGCAATGCTGGGTGAACTCCTGGCTGGTCAATCCATCGCGCGTGCCGATATTGCGCAGCCGTGCCGGCGTTACCGAAGGGTCGATCCGCCATAGCCCGCGCAAGCTGGAAATCCAGACCCTGCCACGCGCGTCGATCCGCATTGCGGACGCGTCGAACCCGGTCAGGCCATCAGCCTGGCCCACTTGGCGCACGCGCACCCAACGTGTCGCGGTTTTTTTCCATTGTTCTGCACCGATGGCCCGATACACCCAGACCATGTCCGGCGATTGGCTGGCAAATGCCTGGATCTGCGTTCCTTCCAGGCCTGCGACCGGCACGAACCGGCGTGACGCGTCGTCCCAGGCAAACATGCCGCCCTCGCCTGCAACCCAGACACGCCCGTCCGGGCCCTGTTCCAGCTGCTGTACGGCGATATCGCGCAGGCCGTGCAAGTCTTGCTGCGTAATGCGCTGCAGGACACGACCGCTACGCAAATCGCGCTGCTGCAGCATGTCGATGAAGGCCATCCATACCGTGTCACCATGCTCGATGATCCAGTCAGGCGCCGATAGCGCCGACGCCGGTTCAGGGCCATGGGACGGCCAGTGGATGAATTCACCCGTACGCAGATCCATGCGAGAAAGACCAAAGCTCAAGTTGCCCAGCCACACACGTTGCAGGCGATCCTCCAGCGCCGATACCAACTCCATGTCCTTGAGATGCGGCGACTGCAGACCTGTCTGAAACGTGTCGCCGGTGCCTGGATCAACACGCAACAAGCGCCCTTCTGCATCGACTTGCCACAGGCCACCAGAACGGGTGGCAGGGGCCAGGTTGCAATAGATGGCATCGCCCGTCGGCACCGGTGGTTTGAGCACGGCGGTGCGCTTCCAGTCTGCCGGCAAATACCCAAGGCCGGTACCATGCATCGGAACCCAAAGCCCTCCATCGGCTGCTCCCAGCAGGCCAATGACATTACGGCGTGACAACGGCCCTTCACCGCTGAAGGCAGGGACCGGTGGACGCTCGCCACGGGTCCGCCACAGACCGCGTCCGCTTCCCAGCCAGAATTCGCCGTCCGGGGCAGCCACTGCACCCCAGAATTCGTTGCCGGTGCCGAACATCGTCCCCCAGGGAAGCGGCAGCCATTGATCGTCGGTTCCCATGACATGCAATCCCGACTCGCTGCCCAGCCACAGACGGTCCCCCGCCCATTGCAGACCGAAGATGGCGGACTGCCGGTTCGGTTCGTCCGGGACATGTACGCGATGCAGACGTTTTCCGTCGTAATAGGCCAGGCCGCTACTGGTTCCGATCCACAGCCGCCGCCGGTTGTCCGCCGCAAGATTCATGACCATGGCCTGGTCAAGGTTGCCATCGACCATCCCCAGATCCACCGACGACATCGCGCCGGAAGTATCGATGCGAACCAGCGCGCCGGTCGTGGTTCCGGCCCAGATATCGCCGTCGAACGCAGCGACGCTGTAAATCTCGCCATCCTTCATCGACGGATAGTCAACCGCGCGGTAGTGCCGAAAGTGGCTTCGTCCGGCATCCATGACGCTCAGCGTCTTGCCGCAGCCGATCCATATCCTGTCCAGCGCGTCGATGTGCAGCGCCTGGATCGCGTTGCAGGGCAACGATGCCGGGTCGGAAGGATCGTGTCGCCAGGTCCTGAATCCTGCGCCGTCGTATCGCACCAAACCATCCAGGGTGCCAAGCCACAGATAGCCGGCACGATCCTGATGGATCGCAACCACCATGGTCGATGGGAGTCCGTCGCTGGGACCGACGATCCGGAAACGCGGGATCTCCGGAATCTTCGCCGCACAGGGCAATGCGCCCAGCAGCAAGACGAGCAAAACGGCAAACGCACGCATGTGGGCATCCTTTCCACGTCCAGCCCGCATGCTCGCAACGGATCGTTGCGAGCGCAAGCCAAGCGCGGTGCAGCGGGATATGTCTAGAATCCGCCCATGACAACCCTCTCCCGCCTGTTGCTGCTTCCCGCCCTGGTCGTGACCAGCCTCGCCGCAACCGCTGCGCCGGCGCGGTACGCGCTGGATCCGGTGCACACGCGGGTCCTGTTCGCAGTCGAACATGCCGGCTTTTCCAAGGCGTTGGGCACCGTTTCCGGAACCAGCGGCACGCTGGTGTTCGACCCGGACGACTGGGCCTCGGCACGGCTGGAAGTGACCGTGCCGCTGCACCGCGCCGACCTGGGCGATGCCAAGTGGAACCAGGCCACCCTGGCACGCAACCTACTCGACGCCGAGCGGTTTCCCGACGCGCATTTCGTCTCCACGCAGGTGGAAGCCAGCGGCGAGAACCACGCCAAGGTCACCGGCAATCTGACCCTGCACGGGGTCACCCGCCCGGTCACCCTGGACGTCACCCTCAATGCGCTCAAGCGCCATCCACTGCCGCCGTTCCGCCGCACTGCCGGGTTTTCTGCCACGGCCACGCTGAGCCGTGCGGAGTTCGGCATCGACGCGTGGAAATCGATGATCGGCGATACGGTGGAACTGCGTATCGAAGCCGAAGCCGTGCGCGAAGGCCGCGCCGACGACGACACGCCGCAACCGCAACCTCAAAACGCACCCGCCGCCCCCGACGCTGCCCCCAACCCGGAATCCTGAGCATGACCCTGAAGAACGTCGAACGCTGGGGCGGTGTCAGCCAGACCCTGCACTGGCTGATCGCACTGCTGATCCTGGTGCTGGGCATCGTCGGCCTGACCATGGGCGAATTGCCCAAGACGCCGAAATATTTCTGGGTCTACACCGCGCACAAATCGGTGGGCCTGACCGTGTTGGCACTGGTGATCGTACGGCTGGGCTGGCGCCTGTATGCGGGCGCGCCGCCGCCGGTGTCCGGCACCCCGCGCTGGCAGGAACGCATCGCCGGGCTGACCCACTGGCTGCTGTACGCGATGATCTTGGCGATGCCGCTGTCGGGCTGGTTGTACGACTCCACCAGCGGCCTGCGCCCGTTCCGCTGGTTTGGCCTGTTTGCCGTGCCCAAGCTCAGCCCGCCGGACGAACAATTGCGTGCGGTTGCGCACTTCGTCCACGAGTGGGGCTTCTGGTTGTTGATAGCCGTGGTGCTGGCGCATGCCGGCGCTGCGCTCTACCACCACCTGTTCCAGCGTGACGCCACCTTGGTGCGGATGTTGCCGCGCGGTTGGCTCTCTTCCAAACCCTGAAGGATTTCCCCATGTCGTCCAGATTGCTCGCCTCCCCCCTGCTGGTCGCCGCCGCCCTGGTGGCCACATTCGCTGCCGCCCCGCTTCTCGCTGCCGATTACGTGCAGGCGCCCGGCTCGTCGCTGGTATTTGCCAGCAAGTACGACGGCGAAGTGTTTACCGGCAAGTTTCCCGGTTTCGACACCACACTGAGTTTCGACCCGGCCAATCTTGCCGGCGCCAAGCTCGATGTGCGCATTCCCCTGGCCAGTGCCATCAGCGGAAACAACGATCGTGATTCGACCCTGCAAGGGCCGGACTTCTTCAACGTGGCCAAGTTCGCCACCGCGCGCTACCGCGCCGACAAGGTCCGCGCACTCGGCGGCAATCAGTACGCGGCCGATGGCACGCTGGAATTGCGCGGCGTCAGCAAGCCGGTCACGCTGACCTTCACCTGGACACCCGGCGCGCAGCCGGTGCTGGCCGGCAAGGCGCTGGTCAAGCGCCTGGACTTCGGCGTCGGCGGCGGCGACTGGGCCGATACCAAGACCATTCCCAACGAGACCGCGATCAGCACCAAGGTGGTATTCAAGGCGAAGTAACGCCACCGGCCGCAACCGGACGCGGCCATTGAACGGCGGCCTACCTCGTCGGGCCGCCGTCTTTTACGCCTGTGCCAAACGCATCGCCGCCGCACAGTTGTCGCCTGTTGCATCAGCGCACGCCGGCATCCAGCCACTCGCGCAAACGCCGGCGATCGAACGGCCAACCCAACTCACGCCCATCCGCATCGCACACCACCGGCACGCGCTCACCATAAGCGGACTCAAGCGCCGCATCGCCGTCGATGAAGACGCTACTGAACTCGCCTGCGCGTGCCTGCGCCAGTACTTCCACGGCCTGGTCGCACAGGTGGCAATCGTCGCGCTGGTACAGGACCAAGGCCATCCGGAACTCTCATGCTGCGCTGCAGCCGTGCCGCAAGCGCCGAGCGACTAGAATAGCCGCCTTTACGCTCACCTCTCCGGCAAGCATGGCTGTCAGCACGTTCGACCTGTTCAAGATCGGCATCGGTCCGAGTTCCTCCCACACCGTGGGGCCGATGCGCGCGGCCGAGCGCTTCGTGCATCGCTGGCTGCTCGACGCCGGCCGCCTGCAGGATGTGGTGCGCATCCGCGCCGAAGTCTTCGGCTCGCTGGCCCTGACCGGCCGTGGCCATGGCACCGACAAGGCCGTGCTGCTCGGCCTGGAAGGCCACCGCCCCAACCTGATCGACCCGGACATCATCCCGGCCACGCTGGAGCGCATCCGCGCCAGCAAGCGCATCAGCCTGATGGGCCAGCACGTCATCGCCTTTGACGAAAAGCGCGACCTGCCGATGAACAAGCGGCAGAAGCTGCCCTACCACACCAATGGCATGCGCTTCACCGCTTACGATGCCGATGAAGCGGTGATCGCCACGCGCGATTACTACTCGGTCGGCGGCGGTTTTGTGGTCAATCAGGACGATGCCGCCGACGACCGCATCGTGGCCGACGAAACGCCGCTGCCCTATCCCTTCCTCAGCGGCGACGAACTGCTCGCGCAATGCGCGCGCAGCGGCCTGAGCATCGCCGCGCTGATGTTCGAAAACGAAAAGAGCTGGCGCAGCGAGGACGCCATTCGCGCCGGCCTGCGCGAGCTGTGGGCGGCAATGCAGTCCTGCGTGGAGCGCGGTATCCGCCAGGAAGGCACGTTGCCGGGGGGCCTGAACGTCTCGCGGCGCGCGCCGGCGTTGTATCGCGAACTGTCGTCCAAACCGGAAGCGGCGATGCGCGATCCGCTGACCACACTGGACTGGGTCAATCTCTACGCACTGGCCGTCAACGAGGAAAACGCGGCCGGTGGCCGCGTGGTCACTGCACCCACCAATGGCGCAGCCGGCATCATCCCGGCGGTGCTGCATTACTTCGACCGCTTCTGCCCCGGTGCATCCGAGCAGCGCATCTTCGACTTCCTGCTCACCGCTGCAGCCATCGGCATCCTCTACAAGGAAAATGCCTCCATTTCCGGCGCCGAGGTCGGCTGCCAGGGCGAAGTGGGCGTGGCCTGCTCGATGGCCGCCGGCGGCCTGGTCGCCGCGCTGGGCGGCAACCCGGGGCAGATCGAAAACGCCGCGGAAATCGGCATGGAGCACAACCTGGGCCTGACCTGCGACCCGATCGGCGGCCTGGTGCAGATCCCGTGCATCGAACGCAATGCAATGGGCGCGGTGAAGGCGATCAACGCCAGCCGCATGGCCATGCGCGGCGACGGCAAGCACAAGGTGTCGCTGGACAAGGTCATCAAGACCATGCGCGACACCGGCCGCGACATGCAGGACAAGTACAAGGAAACCAGCCGCGGTGGCCTGGCGGTCAACGTCATCGAATGCTGAGCCGGGCGCGGCCCCGGGCCGCGCCCTGTATCGCCACCGAGCGCGGCAGCGCGCTGCGCACCCGTCGCGCACGCGGAAGAAGACGCCCCGCCCCTCCCCTCTGGCAAGAGCAGAAAGCGGCGCAGATCGAGCAGGCCGCGAACGTCTTGCCCTGCAACAAGTGCCCCCGCAGACACCCTTCTGCCGCCTGCGGGGCACGGGCTCCGAAGTGCGGATGGGGCCATTGCGATCGTTATCGCTCGCCGGAAGCCGGCGCGCGGCGCAGCCATGCAAGATGCCCTGCCATGGTGTGATTGCAGTCACTGTCTGCAGATCGCCAAACAGGGCGATACGTCCAACGGCCGCGCCCGCCGATGCAGTCGCATGACAGCGCTGTACGTCCCCACCACATGCCGCCATGTACCGTTTGACGCTGGTTCCGACGGAGATCGCGATGCGACAGCTTGCCTGCACTCTCGCCCTGGCCCTGGCCTGCGGCCCCCTGTTGGCGCAGGAAACCAGCTACGGCCCGCGCCTGGAAGGCTTCGACTACCCGTATCCGGTCAAGACCTTTGCGTTCACCTCGCAACGGCAGACGCTGGAAATGGCCTACCTGGATGTCGCGCCCACCGGCAAACCCAACGGGCGCACTGCCGTGCTGTTGCATGGCAAGAACTTCTGCGCTGCTACCTGGGAGCAGACCATCGCGGCCTTGAGCACCGCCGGCTATCGCGTCATCGCGCCTGACCAGGTGGGCTTCTGCAAGTCCAGCAAGCCGGCCGCCTATCAGTTTTCCTTCGCGCAGCTGGCCAACAACACGCAGGCACTGCTGAAAAAATTGGGCATCGAACGTGCGGTGGTGGTCGGCCATTCGATGGGGGGCATGCTCGCCATCCGTTACGCGCTGATGTATCCGCAGTCCACCGATCACCTGGCCTTGGTGGACCCAATCGGCCTGGAAGACTGGAAGGCCGAAGGCATCCCTTGGCGCAGCGTCGACGCCTGGTACGACAATGAACTGAAGATCAGTTTCGAGCGCATCAAGAAGTATCAGATGGAGGTCTACTACGCCGGCCAATGGAAGCCCGAGTTCGAACGCTGGGCGCGCATGCAGGCCGGCATGTCGCTGGGCAGAGGTAGGCAGGCAGTTGCCTGGAACCAGGCGCTGACCTACGACATGGTGTTCAACCAGCCAGTGGTCTACGAACTGCCCAAACTTGCCGTGCCGACCACATTGTTCATCGGCCTCAAGGACCGCACCGCGATCGGCAAGGACACCGCACCGCCCGAGGTCAAGGCACGTGTCGGCGATTACACCACGCTAGGCAAGCGTGCGGCCGAGGCGATTCCGAACGCCAAGCTCGTCGAATTCGCCGACCTCGGACATTCGCCGCAGGTGCAGGACCCGACACGTTTCAATGCCGCGTTGTTGAAGGCGCTTGCGCAGTAAGCAGAGCCGGTCCTCTCCACTTCCCCAACCCGCTACCCAGCCACAATCCGCAACACGTCATCCAGCAACGCCGCCGCCGTCACCTCGGCACCCGCGCCCGGTCCCTGTATCAGCAATGGCTGCTGGCGATAGCGATCGCTGCTGATGGCGACACGGTTATCGGCGCCGGCGCCGCCGGCCAGCGGGTGATCCAGCGCCAACTCGCGCAAGCCGACGCTGGCACCATGCGCATCCACGCGGCCGACAAAGCGCAGGCAACGCCCTGCGGCACGTGCCTGCTGCCAGCGCGCGCCGACCACCGCATCCAGCGCGCCCAGCTGCGCATCCAGGGTATCGAGCGGCACCCGCGCAATGCTCGCGGGCACCAGCGATTCCACATGCACCTGTTCGGCTTCCAGCTGCCAGCCCGCCGCGCGCGCCAGGATCAGCAACTTGCGCCGCACGTCCTCGCCCGACAGATCGATGCGCGGATCCGGCTCGGTATAGCCGGCCGCCATCGCCTCACGCACGCAATCTGAAAACGCGCCATTGCCGTCGTAGCGATGAAACAGCCATGCCAGCGATCCGGACAACACGCCTTCGATCGAATGGATATGGTCGCCGCCTGCCACCAGCGCGCGCACGCTGCTCAGTACCGGCAGCCCCGCCCCGACGGTGGCGCTATCGCCGTAATGCGCACCGCTGGCGTGACGCGCCGCGTGCAAGGCCTGCGCCCGCGACAACGCGGTGCCCTGGCCCAGCTTGTTGGCAGTCACCACATGCACGCCGCGCAGTAGCCATTCCACATGCCAATCGGCGACGACATCGCTGGCGGTCGCATCCACCAGCACATCCCCGGCACGCAAGGCGGTGGTCTCCGCCCAGGGTTGCAGCACGGTCTGGCCGCGCGGCGCAGCATTCGCCTGTTGCAGGGCCTGGGCGGCGCTGGTGCCGCAATCGTGGGCAATGCGCGAATTGGCCAACCAGTCGAAGCGCGGCAACTGCAGCTGGCGCTCCTGCAGCGCGGTGTAGCGCGCCACGAACGCGCGCCCCACAGTTCCGGTGCCCAGCAAGGCCAGCCGCGGTGTCGGCGCCACCGCTGCCGCCGAAGCGCGGCGCGAAACAGGCAGCACAGTGCTCACGCGTCGACCTGTTTGCGGCTTGCGCTGGTCAGTGTCGCCTCCGCACGCGCCAGACCGGCGCGCAGATCGATCAACAGATCCTCTGCCGATTCGATACCGATCGACAGCCGCAGCAAGCCATCGGAAATGCCGGCGGCAGCGCGTGCTTCGGCAGTCATCGCCGCATGCGTCATCGAGGCCGGATGCGCGATCAGGCTTTCCACACCACCCAGCGACTCGGCCAGGGTGAAGTAACGCAGACCATCGACAAAGGCGCGCACTGCGGCTTCGCCACCATCGAGCTCGAAACTCATCATCGCGCCGAAACCCTTCTGCTGGCGCGCCGCCAGCGCATGACCCGGATGCGCGGCCAGGCCCGGGAAATACACTTGATTGACCACCGCATGCCCGTCCAGCAATTCGGCGATCGCATCGGCGTTTTCCTGATGCACGCGCAGGCGCGCATCCAGCGTGCGCAGACCACGCAAGGTGAGGAAGGCATCGAACGGCGAACCGGTCAGGCCCAGTGCGTTGGCCCACCACACCAGCTGTTGATGCAGTTCGGCATCGCGCGCGACCACCGCACCGCCCACCACATCGCTGTGGCCGTTGATGTACTTGGTGGTGGAATGCAGCACCAGATCCGCACCGAACTCCAGCGGCTTCTGCAGCGCCGGCGACAGGAAGGTGTTGTCCACCACGGTCAACGCGCCGACCTTCTTCGCCGCCTCGATGACGAAGCGCAGATCGGTGATGCGCAGCAACGGGTTGGACGGGGTTTCGATCAGCACCAGCTTGGGCGACTGTGCCAACGCATCGGCCAGCGAACGCGGGTCGGTGAGGTCGGCGGTGATCAACGCGAAGTGGCCTTTCTTGGCCAGCGCGTTGAACAGGCGCCAGCTGCCGCCGTAGGCATCGTGTGGCACCACCAGGGTGTCGCCCGGCTGCAGTAGCGCATTGAGCACCAAGTTGATCGCGCCCATGCCGGTGGAGGTGATCACCCCGCCGGCGCCGCCTTCCAGCTCGGCCAGCGCTTCACCAAGCAGATCGCGGGTCGGGTTGCCGCTGCGGGTGTAGTCGTACTGGCGCTTGTTGCCGAAACCATCGAAGGAGAAGTTCGACGACAGCACGATCGGCGGCGTCACCGCGCCATAGGCAGTGTCGCGATCGATGCCGGCGCGGACGGCGGCGGTGGCGGCAGTACAGGGGGCGTCGGCAGGGTCACGAAAGCTCATGCGGTTTCTCCGGTGATGCGAAGGGCAGTGGCGAGGATCGCGTCGATGCGATCGATTTCTTTCAGGAAGGCGTCGTGGCCATATGGCGAGCGCAGCACGCGCAGACTGCCGCGCGGCCCCAGGCCTTCGACCAGGCTGACCAGGTCGGCCAGCGGCACCAGGCGGTCGCCCTCCACCGCAACGACGACGGTGGGCACGCGTACCTGCGCCGGGTCGATGCGGTGCAGGTCGATGGATTCGGACAGCCGTAAGTAGGCGGTCACCGGGGTGCGCGCGACATACTGCGCGCCCGCGGCATCCAGATAGTCTTCGGCGGCCACGCGCACGCGGCCATTGATCACTTCCGGCGGCGCGTCGAAGCGCTCGCTGAATTCTTCCGGGGTGCGGTAGCTGAGCATGGCGAACTGTCGTGCCAGCGCCAGCCCATGGTTTTCGGCGCATTGCAGCTGACCCAGCGCCACCGCGCGGCGCTGCAGTGCACGCCAGGCGGCGGCATACGGATGCGCGCGATGCGCACCGCTGACCGCAATCAAGGTGCCGACGCGGGTGGCATGGCGGGTCGCGAACTGCAAGCCGACCAGCGCACCGTATGAGTAGCCGACAAAGCCGTGCAGACGCGCGATCCCCAGCGCATCCAGCAATGCGGCAATCGCATCGGCCTGGTCGGCGGTATCGATCGGCGCATCCAGCGTGCCGTCGGCGCCAAGGAAATCGAATGCCAACAGACGACGCGATGCCGGATCCAGCGCGCGGCCGGCACCGACCAGACCATCCACCCAGCCCTTCTCGGGGAACAGGTCGCTGGCGGCCAGATGGCGATGTGCGGAAATCCCGCCGGCCACGAAGACCACCGGCGCATTGGCGGCGCCGATCAGTTCATAGCGCAGCCGCAGCTCGCGCATGCCGGCATGGCGCATCGGCAAGGCAATGACAAGCTCACCGCGCACGGCAATCAAGCCGTCGTCGGTGGCGGCGGGCGTATCGGCGTATTCGGTCGGTGATGGCGATGCTGTATTCACGAGGCTCATGGCGATATCCGGGGTGGATCGGCCATCGAGCTTCGCGGGAGCTCGCGTTCGACGTGCGCAAGGCACGATTCGAACCATCTTTCGGCGGACACGACGTCCCCGCAGGATTTGGCACCAAACGCGGGCGCTTGCGCGCTCCGCTGGCTGCCCCGGCATCAAAGGGCCTGTCCCTCCGCCGGTCTCGATGGTGAGGCTAAGATGCCACCGCTTTTCTGCGATGTCAATCTCTTCATGCGGATGGAAAGATATATTTTCATCCGATACCACCCCTGCCTGCGATGGACCGCATACTTGATGTCCCCCCGTTCGAGTCGATCGCGTGCCCCACCACGTGTCTCGCGGCGCCCTGCCCGCCCTCGCCTGGCATTTTTTCATTGCGTTCCTGGCGTGCACCACGCCCGCCAACGCGCAGCAACGCTGGCATTGGCCCGGTGCCGCAAACACGCCTGCGCGCTCGCCAGCAGGCGCAGTTGCGCAGACGGCGCCCGCATCGCCCGGCACCGGCCCGGCGCTGCAGCTGGAGTGGCAGGCCCCGGCCTATCTGGCATGGGTGAACAACCCGCTAGCCGGACCCGCACAGGTGCAGCTGAGCGCACCGCCCAGCGAGGATTACCGCGCCGTGCCGCAGTTGCCGCTGACGGTGCAACTGGCTGCGCACCAGCGCCGCCTGCTCGCCCGGCTGTATCCGGCCAGCAACCAGCGCAGCCTGGGCGGGCTTGGACTCAAGCTCGACGTGGTGCCCGGCGATCCGCAGGCCCGCCCGCAGCAGCAAGTGCGCTACCAGCTCCCGTTTCGCGATGCGCCGATACAAGTGGACCAGGGTTTTGGCGGGGCCTTCAGCCATACCGATGCGCCCAACTGGTACGCGGTGGACTTCGCGCTGCCGCAAGGCACCCCGGTGCTGGCGGCGCGCGAGGGCGTGGTGATGGAGGTACGGCGCGACGTCATCGAAGGCAGCCCGCACGACCAGGCAGCCGGCGGCGGCAACCTGGTGCGGGTGCTGCACGCCGACGGGAGCATGGCCATTTATGCCCACCTGGCGCCCGATGGCGTGGCGGTACGCCCCGGCCAGGTGATGCGCACCGGCGAGCGCCTGGGTGCTTCGGGCAGCACCGGCTTCAGCACCGCCCCACACCTGCATTTTTCGCTCCAGCGCAATGCGGACATGCGCCTGATCTCATTGCCGTTCCGGATGCTGGGCCCGCAGGGCGAGTTGCAGCTCCCCTCGCCGGCACCGTAAGTGACGGCGCCCGGAAGCGCCCAGCTGCCGACATCGGGCCACCCGGCCAGCGCCACAAGGGCCCGCCGCGGCGAAGCCGCTATAATCACCGGCTTCCTCAGTTTCCGCGGGCGCCCGACCGGGCGCGCTCAACCCATGTCCGACGTCTCCAACGAAGCCGCGCGCCGCCGCACCTTCGCCATCATTTCCCACCCCGATGCGGGCAAGACCACGCTGACCGAAAAGCTGCTGCTGTTCGGCGGTGCGATCCAGATGGCCGGCTCGGTGAAGGGCCGCAAGGCCGCCCGTCACGCCACCTCGGACTGGATGGCGCTGGAAAAGGAACGCGGCATCTCGGTCACCTCCTCGGTGATGCAGTTCCCGTACGAGGGCAAGATCGTCAATCTGCTCGACACCCCCGGCCACGCCGACTTCGGCGAGGACACCTATCGGGTGCTGACCGCGGTGGACTCGGCGCTGATGGTCATCGACGTCGCCAAGGGCGTGGAAGAACGCACCATCAAGCTGATGGAAGTCTGCCGCCTGCGCGACACCCCCATCATGACCTTCATCAACAAGCTCGATCGCGAGGGCAAGAACCCGATCGATCTGCTGGATGAAGTCGAAACCGTGCTGGGTATCCAGTGCGCGCCGGTGACCTGGCCGATCGGCATGGGCCAGCGCCTGAAGGGCGTGGTGCACCTGATCACCGGCGAGGTGCATCTCTACGAACAGGGGCGTAACTTCACCCGTCAGGATTCGACTATCTTCCCGTCGCTGGATGCGCCTGGACTGGCCGAAAAGATCGGCGCGCAGATGCTGGCCGAGCTGCGCGACGAGCTGGAACTAGTGCAAGGCGCCAGCAATCCGTTCGACCTGCAGGCCTACCGCGCCGGCCAGCAGACCCCGGTGTTCTTTGGCTCTGGCGTCAACAACTTCGGCGTGCAACCGCTGCTGGATTTCTTCATCGAGCACGCACCGCCGCCGCAGGCACGCGACACCACCGGCCGCCGGGTCGAGGCGACCGAAGCCAAGCTCAGCGGCTTCGTCTTCAAGATCCAGGCCAACATGGACCCGCAGCATCGTGACCGCGTGGCCTTCATGCGCGTGTGCTCGGGCAAGTTCACTGCCGGCATGAAGGCACTGCACGTGCGCAGCGGCAAGGACGTCAAGCTGGCCAACGCGCTGACCTTCATGGCCTCCGACCGCGAGATCGCCGCCGAAGCCTGGCCGGGCGACGTGATCGGTATCCACAACCACGGCACCATCTCCATCGGCGACACCTTCACCGAAGGCGAATCGCTGTCGTTCACCGGCATTCCCAATTTCGCGCCGGAGTTGTTCCGTCGTGCGCGCCTGCGCGACCCGCTCAAGCTCAAGCAGCTGCAAAAGGGCCTGGCACAGCTCTCCGAAGAAGGCGCCACGCAGTTCTTCCGCCCGTTGATGAGCAACGATCTCATTTTGGGTGCGGTGGGCGTGCTGCAGTTCGACGTGGTGGCTTACCGGCTCAAGGACGAATACGGCGTGGACGCGATCTTCGAGCCGGTCAGCGTCACCACCGCACGCTGGGTGCATTGCGACAACGCCAAGAAGCTGGAGGAGTTCCGCGAGAAGAACGCCGGCAATCTGGGCATCGACGCGGCCGGCCAGCTGGTCTATCTCGCTCCGACACGCGTGAATCTGCAGCTGGCGCAGGAACGCGCGCCGGACGTGCGCTTCTCGGCAACGCGCGAACACGCGCATGCCAAGGCGATCGATTGACCGCGGCTTGAACCGATGCATGCAACCGCACCCGCCGGCAATGCGAATTGCTCGCAATTGCGGTACCTTTTTGGCATGAACGCAGACGCCTCTCCCTCGACCGACCTGCGCGACGAGATAGCCAGCGCCGTCACCCACGGCCTGGGTGCCATTGCTGCATTGGCCGGTGGCTCGGTGCTGATCACGCTGGCCGCCATCTATGGCGACGGCTGGCAACTGGCCACCTCCATCGTCTTCAGCGCCACCCTGGTCTTGCTGTACGTCGCCTCCACGCTGTTTCATGCCATCCCGCATCCCGGCGCCAAGGCGCGCCTGCAGGTACTCGATCACTGCGCGATCTATCTGTTGATCGCCGGTACCTATACCCCGTTTACGCTGATCAATCTGCGCGACTCCTGGGGCTGGGGCCTGTTTGCCGCCATCTGGACGATCGCCGCTGCCGGCGTGGTCTTCAAGTTGTTCTTCACCGGTCGTTTCCGGCTGCTATCGACAGTGCTGTATCTGGCGATGGGCTGGCTGATCGTCGTAGCGATCCAGCCGTTGCTGCGTTCGGTCGATACCTGGTCTCTGTGCTGGCTGTTGGCCGGCGGACTCTTCTATACGCTGGGCACGTACTTCTACCAGCGCGACACCCAGCGCTATTTCCACGCGATCTGGCATTTGTTCGTGCTGGCCGGCAGCGCTTGCCACTTCGTTGCGGTGATTGCGCAGGTGATGTGAAGCGCGATCTGCAGCGCGTTCGCGCGCCGTGCACGAGCCATCGCCAACCATGGCCGGCGTGAACATCGTGACCGACACCCCAGCTGCACCACCTTCCCCCACGCCACGTCGCCGACGCTGGCTGGTCGGGCTTGCCATCGTCGCCGCTGTCGTGGTGATCTTCGTGCTGCTATTCCAGTGGAACTGGCTACGCGGCCCGGTCGAGCGCGTGGTCAGCGCCAAGACCGGCCGCGAATTCCATCTCGGCTATCTGGACGTGAAGCTAGGCCGCACGATCACCGTGCGCGGCAATCGGCTGAGCCTGGCGAACGCAGCATGGTCCAAGCGCGGGCCGATGGCTGAGCTCAATTCGGCCGAAATCGATGTCGAGTTGTGGCCGCTGTTGCGCGGCAAGGTGCGTCTGCCGGAAATTCGTCTGGATCACCCAATCGTCTTGCTGGAAGCCGGCGACGACACCCACCCCGGCAACTGGGTATTCGATCAGGACGGTGGCGATGGCACGATGCCGCGCCTTGGCCGCCTGCTGGTGAACAACGGGCGCCTGCAGTACATCGATGCAGCCAATCGCTCGGATGTGGATGTGGCGATCAACAGCCTCGCACCACCGAGCAGCGATCAACGTGCTGCGCCGATCGGCATCGACGGCAAGGGCCGCTGGAAGGGCTATCCCTTTACACTCAAGGGCAATACTGCCTCGCCGCTGGAGCTGAGCCAGAGCGAGCACCCGTTCCGTATCGATCTGCGCGGCAGCGCCGGCGCCACCCGCACGCACGTGCGCGGCACCTTGACCAACCCGTTCCAGTTCCAGGTCTTCGATCTGCAAATGGCGCTCAGCGGCCAGGACATGCAGGATCTGTATCCGCTGACCGGCGTGGCCATGCCGTCGACGCCGCCGTACAAGCTAGACGGCCATCTGCGCCGCAACGGCCAGCTCTGGCGCTACGAAAAGTTCACCGGCACCGCCGGCGACAGCGATTTGTCGGGCACTGCAGAAGTGGACCTGCGCAACAAGCGTCCGTTCCTGCGTGCCGATCTCGCGTCCAAACGCCTGGACTTCGACGACCTGGCAGGGTTCGTCGGCGCCCCACCGAAGACCGGCGCGAACGAGTCGGCAAATGCCGAACAGAAAAAACAGGCGGCACAGCTCGCGGCCAGCGCGCGCGTGCTGCCCAGCACCCCTTACGACTTGTCGAAGCTACGCGCGATGGATGCGCAGGTACGCTGGCGCGCGCAGCGCATCAATGCGCCATCGTGGCCACTGGACGACATGGATGCCTCGCTGACATTGAAGGACGGCCTGCTGCAGCTGGACCCGCTGAACTTCGGCGTTGCCGGTGGCGATATCCGCTCCACCATCCGCATGGATGCCCGCAACGAGGTGATCACCACGCAACTCAAGGCCGGCCTTCGCGGCATTCGGCTGGATCAGCTCTTCCCCGATACCGCGCTTGCCAAGCAGGCCTCGGGTGCCATCGGTGGTGAATTCGACCTACGTGGCCGCGGCAACTCGATCGGCGCGATGCTCGGTACCGCCGACGGCACGATCGGCGTCGGCATGGGCCGCGGTCATGTCGGCAATCTGATCATGGAGCTGGCCGGGCTGGACATCGCCGAGTCGCTGAAATATTTGTTCACCAAGGACCGTCAGATTCCGGTGCGCTGCATCTTCGGCGACTTCGGTGTGCAGGACGGGCTGATGCAATCGCGTGCGTTGGCGTTCGACAGCACCGACACCATCATCATTGGCGAAGGCAGCATCAGCTTGAAAGACGAAACGCTGGATCTGCTGCTGCGCCCACGCCCGAAAGACCGCAGCATCCTGAGCCTGCGCTCGCCATTGCGAATCGCTGGCAGCTTCAAGGACCCGACCTTCCGTCCCGACTTCAAGGCATTGGGCCTGCGCGGCGCGCTTGCGGTTGGCCTGGGCATGATCGCCCCACCTGCCGCCTTGCTCGCAACCTTCGAACCGGGTCCCGGCAAGGACAGCAACTGCGGCGGCAAGTTCGCGAAGTAAGTGCACGACATCACTTTGGGCGGCCGGCAAACCTGTCGAACGCTGTAGCAATAATGGCAAGGCGGTAACCGCATGCACTTTCTCTGACGGGTGCAGTGATCCCGAAACCTGCAGTGATGGCCCGGATCGAAAGCTGCTGATCAGACTGCAGTCCTCCGAAGACCGCACGGCATGCACTGCTTGCACCATGCAAACCGACCCTTTCGACTGGTCATTGGCCGCCCACCGTCGTGGGACCTTACGCGGCATGGATGCCGCGTAAGCGCCTACAAGGATGTACTTGCGGCATGTCCCGCGATGGTGGGCGGGCAAGGGCCGTGCAGCAAACTCACAGTGTCGAGAACACCGCACCAGAGAGTTTGCTGATTGTTTTATTGAGAGCTATGCACACCGACCATCTCAACTGACGCTTGCGACCAGGCCGCAGATCAAACGCTTCAAAAATGATCTATCTGCCCGCCAGACTCCTCAAGTTATTCCGACCAGGAGCGCGGTTCAAAACAAGATGCACGGAAATTTGCCAGCGCTGCTCTAGCTGGCGATGTACCGCTGCAGCTGATCGATATCGCGCTGCTGGTTCTCGATTACCGCCTTGACCAGATCGCCGATGGACATCACGCCCTGCACGCGGCCGTTGTCGACCACCGGCAGATGCCGGAAGCGTCCATCGGTCATCAACTGCATGCAGCGCTCCACCGTGTCCGATGGCGACACTGTCACCACCTGGGTACTCATGATGTCGGCAACGCTGCTGGTCGATGAGGCGCGATCGCGCAGCACCACCTTGCGCGCGTAATCGCGCTCGGACACGATGCCGACAAGGCGTGGCCCGTCCATCACCAACACCGCGCCGATGCCTTTCTCGGCCATCAGCCGGATCGCCTCGATCACTGCAGCGTCTGCCGCTACCGCGAACACCTCAACCTGTTTGGTCCCCAATAGCTGTCGTACGGTCTGCATGGCCCGCTCCGCGCTTGGTCTGGTGGTCGCAGACTACTCCCACCGCGCCGCGGTGGGTATCGACCAGATACAGCGGACGCTGCTTGGCCTCGTCATACAAGCGGCCCAGGTATTCGCCGATCAGTCCCAGAGCGATCAGCTGGATACCGCCCAGGAACAGGATCACCGACATCATGGTCGGCCAGCCGGCCACCGGGTCGCCCATCAGCGCCGCCTTGATCACCACCCAGCCACCGAACAGGAATGCCACCAGCGCGGTGAGCAAGCCCAGATAGGTCGCCACGCGCAGCGGCACGGTGGAAAAACTGGTGATGCCATCCAGCGCGAAGTTCCACAGCCGCCACACCGTGAACTTGCTGCGCCCCGACAGCCGCGGCGCACGCCGGTACGGCAATGCCACCTGGCGAAACCCGACCCAACCGAACAGCCCCTTCATGAAACGGTGGCGCTCGCGCAGCTGCTGCAAGGCTTCCACCACCCGCGGCGACAACAGCCTGAAATCCCCGGTATCGGCCGGAATCGGCGTACGCGACAACTGCCGGATGACCCGATAGAACGCATGCGCCGCACTGCGCTTCAACCAGCTCTCGCCCTCGCGAAAGATCCGCGTGCCGAAGACGTTGTCGTAACCGGCACGCCACAGCGCGACGAACTCGGGGATCAACTCCGGCGGGTCCTGTCCATCGGCATCGAGCAGCACCACCGCACCGGACAGCACATGGTCCAGGCCGGCAGAAATGGCCACTTCCTTGCCGAAGTTACGCGACAGCCGCACCGCACTCACCTGCGCATCGGCATCGGCAAGTGCCTGCAACACGCTCCAGGTGCCATCGCTGCTGCCATCGTCGACATACAGCACATGCGTCTGCACTCCACTCAAGCCCGCCAGCACTGCGCACAGGCGCGGATGCAGCAGCGGAATGCTGGTCTCCTCGTTATAGGCTGCAATCACCACCGTCAGGCGGTCTGCGACCACCGGCAGCTGCGCGGGGCCGGACGTACGCATGCTCACGGCGCCTGCAGATACGCAGGGCCGCCTAGCTGGCGCGCCTGCCGCTGGATCCATGCCGTCCGCCGTTGCACAAAGGCGCCGGGGCGACGGGCGTCATAACGGCGTGGCGAGGGCAGCACCGCCGCCAGACGCGCCGCCTCGGTCGGCGACAACCCGGCCGCGTCCTTGCCCCAGAACTGCCGGGCAGCCGCCTGCGCGCCGTACACCCCGTCGCCGAACTCGGCCACGTTGAGATACATCTCCAGAATGCGCTGCTTCGGCCACAACAGCTCGATCAGCACCGTGTACCAGGCCTCCAGGCCCTTGCGTACCCAACTGCGGCCTTGCCACAGGAACACGTTCTTGGCGACCTGCTGACTGATCGTGCTGGCCCCGCGCACGCGCCCACCGCGCGCATTGTGATCGCGCGCCTTTTCAATCGCCTGCAGGTCGAAGCCGTGATGCACCGGAAACTGCTGATCCTCCGCAGCCACCACCGAAATCGGCAGGCTGGCGGCAATCCTGTCGTAGTTGCGCCATTGCTGGTGCAGCGAAAAATCCCAATCGCGCTCGCCCCAGGCTTCCAGATAACGCCCGACCATCATGCTGCTGATCGGCGGATCGATCACCCGCAGCACCAGCACCTGCAGCACGCTCGCGGCGGCAAACAGCAGCGGTGCTGCCAACAGCCAACGTAGCCAGCGCTGCGCGCGCCGCGGTGGCGCCACCTGCTTGCCATCCAATGCATCCGTCCCCATTGTTCGCTACGACCTTTCATCCCGATGCTCGTTGCATTATCCGGCAACCGGCGTCCCTTACGTTCGATGTACCCATGACCGATCACGATCAGCTTTCCCGTTTCCTGCTGCCTGCTGCCGGCGTGCGCGGCGTCCATGTCCGCCTGACCCAGGCCTGGCACGACATCCAGGGCACCGCCGACTACCCGCCCGCCGCCCGCCAGTTGCTTGGCGAGGCTGCCGTGGCCGCCGCCTTGTTCACCGGACACACCAAGGTCGATGGGCGTTTGTCGGTACAACTGCGCGGCAATCAGACGCTACGCACCCTGTTTGCCGAATGCACCGCGGCCGGCACCTTGCGCGGCATCGTGCAGCTGGCCGACGGCGCCGATGCCCCCACCGACCTGCGCGAACTGGGCGAGGCCGCGCTGCTGGCGATCACCATCGAAAACCCCGGCCTGGACCCACGCGAACCGCAGCGCTACCAGAGCCTGGTCGGCATGCAGGCGCCGGATCTGGCCGAAGCCTTCGAAACCTATTTCCAGCAGTCCGAGCAGTTGCCAACCCGGCTGCTGCTGGCCGCGGGTCCGGACCAGGCCGCCGGCCTGCTGTTGCAAAAGCTGCCCGGCGACGAAGGCGACAACGATGGCTGGACCCGCATCGGAGCGCTGTTCGACACCCTGGGCGCCCCGGAATTGCTCTCGGTCGCCAGCGAGGACCTGCTGCACCGGTTGTTCCACGAGGAAGACACCCAATTGCTGGGCAGCAAGCCGCTCAGCTTCGGTTGTTCCTGCTCGCGCGAGCGGGTCGCCTCGATGCTGCACTCCCTGGGCGAAGACGAGGCGCGCGCCGCTGCCGAAGCGACCGGCGAGGTCGAGGTTCGCTGCGAGTTCTGCGGGCGTGAGTATCACTTTCCGTTGACCGCGCTGGACGTACTTTTCAACGAGGCGCCGCTGTCGCTGGACGCGCCGGAAAGGTTGCAATAGATAGCGTCCACGCCGCATTCCGGGGAACGCGGCTACTTGTTAAATAATCATAAACGCCCTAGCATTCTCGTTGCCCGCTCTCGGGAACTTAACAACTGCCCCTGGGTCTGAACTCTGGTATGCGCCACCTTCTTCGCCTCCCGCTTGCTTTGCTGGTTGCTCTCGCGGCAGCCACGGGCGTGCACGCGCAGTCGGCATCCCAGCAGTCGCGTGAGAGCACCATCCTGCCGGTTTGGAACAAGGGCAGCGGCAAGGTGGAAGCCTTTCTCTACCTGGAACCCACCGGCGAGCAGAAGGCTGGCGCACGCTGGCACTTCGGCCGCAACTCGCTGGATGCAGCCTTCGGCCTGACCTCTGGCGATTCGCTGGGGCTGATCTGCAACAGCAGCCGCGGGACCAACATCAACGGGCTCGCCAGCCACTGTCTGCTCGCAGGCATCGGCGATGACGAAGAGGACAGCGCCACTGCATCGCGCCGTGTCTCGGCGACCCTGGGCTTCAACCGCGCTGGCGCCCGCGCCGGCGTCACCGCTGGCACCGGCCGCGACGCCCTGCCGGCCTGGTTAATCGGCGCCGGCAAGGCGCCGCTGACCCGCGTCGAACAGAACGACCTGACCGTGTTCGGGCAGAAGAATATCGGCCGCGAAGGCTTCGTCTCGATCGGTGGCACCTATGCGCGCGCCCGCCTGGTACCGCTTGCCGACGTTTCGCCAGCGATCGCCGACCAGTGGGACAGCAAGACCTTGAGCGTCGGCGGCGGCTATGGCGCCTTCAGCGCCAACGTCATCGGCCGCGTCGTCGACGTCCCCGGCCAGCCGGAAAAGTGGGAAGGCCTGGGCCTGGGCCTGACCTGGCGCACCCCCTGGAGTGGCCAGCTGACAGTCGGCGCAGAGAACGTCATCTCCCGCGGCAAGAACCCGTTTGCGCCAAGCAACGAGAGCAACAGCGACGGTACGATTCCCTACGTCCGGTACGAGCAAGATCTCTAAGTCGTTGATTCAACAATAATTTGATAGGACGCCACCGGTTTGCAACTGGTGGCGTTTTTCGTTCTGGGCCCGCGCCAAAGGCTGCCTTTCACGTCTTTCTTCTTTTTCGTTAACGGGACTTTAATTTCTCGCATAACGCATATACCATCGGTTCACCCTGACGTTTTGGATCCGCTTCTTTCGGACCCCCCGACAGGCAAACAACCCTTGGCAGTACCCAAGATCACTTGGAGAGAGAGCTAATGAATTGCAAGTCCAACAAGCTGCGCGATGCAGTTGTCCTCGCGCTTGTCGTGGGCGTCGGCGGTACCGGTACCGCCATCGCTCAGGAAGCCGGCACCACCAACCTCGACAAGATCGAAGTGACCGGTTCGCGCATCAAGCGCGCGGACGTTGAAACGTCGCAGCCGGTTTTCAGCATGAGCCGTCAGCAGATCGAATCGCAGGGCCTGACCTCGATTGGCGACGTGATCCAGAACATCAGCTCCGGCGGTTCGGCGCTCAATAGCAATGTCAACAACGGCGGCAACGGCGAAACCCGCGTCAACCTGCGCAACCTCGGCTCCAACCGCACTCTGGTGCTGGTCAATGGTCGTCGTTGGGTCGGCGGCACCGGCCTGGGCGGCGCAGTCGACCTCAACACGATTCCGACTGCTGCCGTCGAGCGCATCGAAGTCCTGAAGGATGGCGCCTCCACGATCTACGGCTCCGACGCCATCTCCGGCGTGGTCAACATCATTTTGCGTCAGAACTTCGATGGCGCCGAAGCGAATGCGTATTTCGGCCAGTACGACAAGGGCGACGGCAGCCGTGAGTCCTACGACTTCACGATCGGCTCCACTGGCGATCGTTGGCACGCCACGTTGGGCGTCGGCTATGTCAAGGAAGAGCCAGTCTGGGCAGGCGATCGCGAAATCTCGTCGGTCCCGGTGTTCGGCGCCGTCGCCGGTACCGGCAACAGCACAACGATTCCTGGCGGTCGCTTCGGCATCTTCGGACCGACCGGCACCAGCGCCACCGGCACACCCACCTTTGGCGCAACGCGCTTCAATGGAACGCCTGGGTTCTCCATCACCAACGACGGCGGTACGACCTCGCGCAACTACACTGCAGCCGACAGCTACAACTTTGCGCCGGCCAACTATCTGGTGACCCCGCAGGAGCGCAAGTCGGTATTCGCCGATGCTGGCCTGTCGATCACGGACAATGTGCGCTTCAAGACCACGGTGACCTACAACGAGCGCGAGTCGAGCCAGATCCTGGCACCGATGCCGGTCGTTCTTGGTCGCTCCGCGCCCGGCACCAACGGCGCAGATATCGTTATTTCGGCAAATAACATCTACAACAATACCGGCCGCGATATCGACTACATCCAGTACCGTGCCGAAGAGACCGGCGGTCGCATCTTCACCCAGAACGTCAAGACGTTCGGGTTCAGCGGTGCATTCGAGGGTGATTTCGAAGTCGGCCAGCGCTTCTTCAACTGGGAAGCCGGTATGTTCTACGGCAAGAATGACCAGACAGATCGCACCACCGGCCTGTTCAATATTTCCGCACTGCGCAACGCACTTGGCCCGTCGTTCGTCGATGCTGGCGGCGTGGCACGCTGCGGTACCGCAGCCAGCACGATCGACGGCTGCGTGCCGATGGATATGCTGAGCGGCCCGGGCTCGTTGACCCCGGAAATGCTCGGTTACGCTGGCTTCAATGCACATGACCTCTATGGGTACGAGCAGAAGACCTATTTCGGCAACATCGGCGGCGAGCTGTTCGACCTGCAGGGAGGTGCATTTGCATTCTCCTTTGGTGCTGAACACCGCGAAGAGTCGGGCTTTGACGATCCGGACGCGCTGATCAACTCCGGTGACACCACTGGCAACGCACGTACCGCCACCAATGGCGGCTACAAGCTGGACGAAGCCTACCTCGAACTTGCCGTGCCTCTGCTGGCTGACCTGCCGGGCGCACAGTTGCTGGACTTCAGTCTGGCCACGCGGTATTCGGACTACAGCAACTTCGGCGACACCACCAACAGCAAGTTTGGTTTCCGCTGGAAGCCGATCACCGACTTGATGATCCGTGGTAACTGGTCGCAGGGTTTTCGCGCACCGTCGATCAACGAGCTGTTCCAGGGCGTAAGCGATACCTTCGAAGACGTGCGTGATCCGTGCGCTGGCTCCTTCAGCGATGGCTCTGTCAACGGAACGCGTCCGGGTTCGTGCGGCGCGGTGCCGGCCTACGCTCAGGCCAACCCGCAGGTGCGTACCGCTACTGGCGGCAACCCCAACCTGCAGCCGGAAACGTCGACGTCCAAGACCTTGGGCTTTGTGCTCAGCCCGAGCTGGGTCACTGGTCTGGATATCTCGCTGGACTGGTGGAACATCGAGATCGAAGATGCGATCGACACGCAGACCGTGCAGGAAACCCTGGACAGCTGCTATCTGGCAGGCATCGCCAATGCTTGCTCGCTGATTCAGCGCGAACCTACTGGCGAAGTGTCGAATCTGCTGGCAGTGCCGAACAACATCGCAAGAATCGAGGCTGAAGGTTACGACCTGACCGTGGGCTATCGCCTGCCGGACACCGCGTGGGGCAGCTTCAGCCTGGTGTGGGACTCGACCTACATGAGCAAGTTCGTGGTCGAGAAGCCGCTGCAGGACCCGGAAACCCGCGTTGGCTTGTACCGTGGCGGCTCGGCCCGTGACAACAACTGGCGCATCCGCTCCAACCTGATGCTGAATTGGGAATTGGGCGACGTCGGTGGCTCGGCATCCATGCGCTACTACAGCTCGCAGGTCGAAAACTGCACGGGCGCCAATGTGGCGACTCCGGCAAACGTGGCACTGCTGTGCTCGGATCCGGATCGTGTGACTGCTGCTGGTGCAGCGCCGCGCAACCACGTTCCCAGCGTGACCTACACCGATCTGGCGGCGTACTGGAAGGCGCCGTGGAACGCACGGGTTACCGTTGGCGTGAACAATGCGTTTGACCGTGATCCGCCGCAGGCAGCGACTGCCTTTGCGAACAGCTTTGACTCGCAGTACGAAATTCCGGGTCGCTTCTACTACATGCGTTACACCCAGAAGTTCTGATATCGGCTGCTCATGTAATACGTAACCAAAAAACCGCGACTCGAAGGAGTCGCGGTTTTTCTTTGCCTAATGATCAGGCATCAATCCATCCCGGGCGTCTGAGACCTAGCCAGGAATCAAGGTCTGGATCACATGCTCGACGTAGGCTTCGAAATCTTCGCGGGCTTGCTTGGGTTGCTGCAGTTGCAGCGAGAGCTGCAGGAAGCCGACGTAGGCGGCATAGGCCAGGCGGGCGCGGTGCTGGGCGTCGGTGCGGCTCAGGCCGGCCTGGCGGAACGAAGCGATCAGGTAGTCGAGACGGCGCTGCGAGACACGGTCGATGACCGGGCGCACGGCCGGGTGGTCCAGTGCCTTGAGCAATTCGCTGTAGATCACATGCGGTTTGACTTCGTGCGCGACCAGTTGGAACAGCGCGCGCAAGCGTGCGCTAGGGTCCGGGACGTCTTCCAGGCTGCCGAACACTTCCTTCTGTTCGAAGATCTCCCAACGTTCGAGGGCTGCCTGCAGCAACGCATCGCGCGAGGGGAAATGCCAGTAGAAGCTGCCCTTGGTCACGCCGAGACGGCGTGCCAGCGGCTCGACCGCGACGGCGCCCACCCCTTGTTCTGCGATCAGGTCCAGTGCGGCCTGTGCCCAATCATCCGCGCTGAGGCGATTGCCGCGACCGGACGTGGCGCGGGGTGTGGTGAGGCTTGGGTCGGTAATGTCATTCATTGACGCGATTTAACCATACGCTTGAGTCAGTTGCAGTATGCATCACAAAAAGGACATACAAATGCCACGATTCAATGGCTTAACCGTCCATACCAGGCAGTATTGACAGCAGCCAGGGCAGGTCCATACCATGAGGTATGGTCACGCCCTCTCCTAGCCTCGCCCACAGTGCGTCTGCCACTCGCATCGACGCTGGCGAGACATCGCTTGCTGTGTCGGTGCGAGGTGCTGACCACGCGGCGACGGTGCTGCTGGCACACGGGTTCGGACAGAATCGGCATGCGTGGGGAAGCACCGCGGCTCGATTAGCCGATGCCGGCTACCGAGCGTTGGCCTACGATGCGCGCGGTCATGGCGATTCCGGTTTCAACGACGCAGGCCTGCCCTACTCGTCCACCCAATTCACTGATGACTTGATTGTGCTGGCAGGCGAGCAGGCCGAGCCGCCGGTGTTGGTCGCCGCATCGATGGGCGGCTTGTTCGGCCTGCTTGCGGAGGCGCGCTGGCCAGGTCTGTTTCGCGCGATCGTGCTGGTCGACATCACGCCCCGCTGGGATACTGCCGGCGTGGAGCGCATCCTGCGTTTCATGACCGCGCATCCGGATGGCTTTGCATCGCTGGATGCCGCTGCCGACGCCATTGCCGCGTATATGCCGCAGCGCCCGCGCAAGACGGCCGAGCAGTTGCAGGCCTTGTTGAGGCGGCGCGCGGACGGTCGCTGGCACTGGCATTGGGATCCGCGGCTGGTCGACGAACTGGCGGGACAGGATCCGCACGCACAGCAGCAGACCTTGCTGCACGCCGCCGCGCAGGTGCGTTGCCCGATGCTGCTGATCAGCGGCGGGCGCAGTGATCTGGTCACGCCGGACAATATCAACGAATTCCTGTCGATCGCGCCGCATGCGCAGCACGTGCATTTGCCCGATGCCACACACATGCTGGCCGGCGACGACAACACCACGTTTACCGCAACCGTGTTGCATTATCTGGACGCACTGCCCCCGGTTGGCACCATCGTAGCGTCCAACATTACCGAGCATGTCACTGGAGCAAGACCATGAGCATCGTTGCACCGTTCCTCCTCGTCATCCTGGCGGCGGGCATCGCTGCCTATCACCGCATGCGTCTTGCCACCTGGGTTGCGCTGAGCGCCTGTGTGCTGGTGGCCTGCTGGTTGCTGGGTGCCAATCTCACCGCAACCATCGCCGCTGCCGTGCTGGTGGTACTGGTCTCCGCGCCGGTGCTGTTGCCGTTCCTGCGCAAGCCACTGCTGACCACGCCGCTGATGGGCTTCTTCCGCAAGGTGCTGCCGCCGCTGTCGCAGACCGAACGCATCGCGCTGGAAACCGGTTCGGTGGGCTTTGAAGGCGAGCTGTTCACCGGCGACCCGGATTGGCAGAAGTTGCTCAACTACCCCAAGCCCCAACTGAGCGCCGAAGAGCAGGCCTTTCTCGACGGCCCGGTCGAAGAGCTGTGCAAGATGGTCAACGATTGGGAGATCACGCACGTCCACGCCGACCTGCCACCGGAGCTGTGGGAGTACATCAAGAAGAACAAGTTCTTCGGCATGATCATTCCCAAGCAGTACGGCGGCCTGGGCTTCAGTGCGCTGGCGCATCACAAGGTGATCCAGAAGCTGTCCTCGATCTCCAGCGTGGTCAGCTCCACCGTCGGCGTGCCCAACTCGCTCGGGCCGGGTGAGCTGCTGCTGCATTACGGCACGCCGGAACAGAAAGACTATTACCTGCCGCGTCTGGCGGTCGGCGCCGAGGTGCCGTGTTTCGGTCTGACCGGCCCGTTCGCCGGCTCCGATGCGACCTCGATCCCCGACTACGGCATCGTCTGCAAGGGCGAGTGGAATGGCGCCAACGTCCTCGGCGTCAAGCTCACCTTCGACAAACGCTACATCACCCTGGCGCCGGTGGCCTCGTTGATCGGCCTGGCGTTCCGCGCCTACGACCCGGATGGCCTGATCGGCGACAAGAAGGACATCGGCATCACCCTGGCACTGCTGCCGCGCGAGACCCCCGGCGTGGAAATCGGTCGTCGCCATTTCCCGCTCAATTCGCCGTTCCAGAACGGCCCGATCCATGGCGAGGAAGTGTTCATCCCGCTGAGCCAGCTGATCGGCGGCGTGGAGATGGTCGGCAAGGGCTGGAACATGCTCAACGAGTGTCTGGCGGTGGGCCGCTCGATCACCCTGCCCTCCACGGCCAGCGGCGGCGGCAAGTACGCCGCAGTGGTGACCGGCGCGTATGCGCGCATCCGCAAGCAATTCGGCCTGTCGATCGGCCGCTTCGAGGGCGTGGAAGAAGCGCTCGCGCGGATCGGCGGCAAGGCATATGCGATCAGCGCGTTGTCGCAGGCCACCGCTGCGGCGGTGGACCGTGGCGACGTGCCGTCGGTGCCATCGGCGATCGCCAAGTATCACTGCACCACCATGGGCCGCGAAGTGGTCAGCGACATGATGGATGTGATCGGCGGCAAGGGCATCATCCTGGGGCCGCGCAACTTCGCCGGCCGCGCCTGGCAGGCGGCGCCGATCGGCGTGACCGTGGAAGGCGCCAACATCATGACCCGCAGCCTGCTGATCTTCGGCCAGGGCGCGATCCTGTGCCATCCGTGGGTGATGAAGGAGATGCAGGCGGCGCAGGATCCGGATACGCGGCGTGGCCTGGAAGAGTTCGACCAGAGCCTGTTCGGGCATATCCGTTTCGGTATCTCCAACGCAGTGCGTTCGTTCTGGTTCGGGCTGACCGGTGCGCGCATCGGTGCAGCGCCGGGCGACGCGTACACGCGGCGTTTCTTCCGCAAGCTGGACCGTTATTCCGCCAACCTGGCGCTGATGGCCGACGTATCGATGCTGATGCTCGGCGGCAAGCTCAAGTTCAAGGAATCGCTGTCCGGCCGTCTGGGCGACGTGCTGAGCCATATCTACCTGACCAGCGCGATGCTCAAGCGCTATCACGACGAGGGCGCGCCGGCGACCGACCAGCCGCTGCTGGCCTGGGCTTTCCATGACAGCGTGCATAAGATCGAAACCGCGCTGTCCGCGGCGTTGCGCAACTTCCCGATCCGTCCGGTGGGTTGGTTGATGTGGGTGTTGATCTTCCCGCTGGGCCGTCGTGCCGAAGCACCGGGTGACCGCCTGGGACATCGTGTGGCATCGATCCTGATGACGCCGAACGAAGCGCGCGACCGTCTGGGCCAGGGTGTGTTCCTGACCCCGTGCGCCAACAATCCGGGCGGACGTATCGCCAGCTATCTGGCCAAGGCCGTGCTGGCCGAGCCGGTGGAGCGCAAGTTCCTCAAGGCGCTCAAGACCAAGGGCATCGAAGCGCTGGGCTTCACCGCGCAGTTGGACGAGGCCGTGGCCGAAGGCGTGATCACCGGCGACGAGCGCAGGCAGCTGGAGGAGTTGCGCGAGATGATGATGGACACCATCACCGTTGACGACTTCGATCCGCACGAGCTGCGCGCGGCCAGCTACTACGACAAGCCGCAGGCCCAGCAACCGCGCGAAGCGGCGTAAGGCTCAGGGCGAGGTAACAGCAGATAACGGCGGGCTTCGGCCCGCCGTTGTCGTTTGTGGAGACTGGCTGTGGTGGAGGCCGAGCATTTCGCAACTGCACTGCCTGCCGTCAGCGTCTTCGACCAGTTCCCAGCAACTGCAATCCCGGTGGGCTGTCTGGTAAGAGCGGGCTTGCCCGCGATGAAGCTCCACCGGTAACGCCTCATCGCGGGCAGGCCCGCTCCTACAGACAGCGAGCAAGCCGCCTCAGCGCGGCAACCACAGCAACGCCAGGGCAATCAGCGCGGGCAAGGCCTGTACGAAAAAGATGCGGCGGTTGACGCTGTAGGCGCCGTAGCCGCCTGCCACGACGACACAGCCCAGAAAGAAGCTGAGCACATCGGTGCGGGCCTGGAGCGCGCCCCAGAACAGGCCCGCGGCCAGGAAACCGTTGTACAGGCCCTGGTTGGCCGCCAGCACGCGTGTGGCCTGCGCCTTCTCGAGGGTATTGCGGAAGGTCTTCAAGCCCAGCGGCCGCGTCCACAGCACCATCTCCAACACCAGGATGTAGACGTGCAGCAGAGCGACGCACAGACCGGCGACGATGGCAAACAGGGACATGGCGGATCGGCGTGGCGGATGTAGCGGTCAGCATAGCTGCGATTGCGGTCCTGTTGTTCATGGGCCCCATCGCGCCAGCGGTGCATGGCGATGTACAAGACCTGCACGATCGGAGCGTCGCGATTGCCGGAATCGGCGGCGTCTCCCGCGGACGTGTCCCGCGGTGGTTGGTGGGCGGGCACAGGTGCTGCAGCCGAGTTGCAGGTCAAGCGCTCTACAACTGATCTATCTGCTCGCCACGCTCGCCCGAAGGCAAACGCGGCTAGTTCAAACAGCGGCATCGTTTAGGTGCAGCCCAATGCCGCGGTCAAGAGCTCAGTGAATCGAGCGCGCGGTGCCCTAAGTTGCTTCATTGAAAGCCTGCTTGCTGCTCGGCTGGTCTTGGCAACTGATTGGGCATGCTGCAAACAATGCCTGTCATGCCCTGCTTGCCTGTGCACACCGACCATCTCGACTGGTCCTTGCCCGCCCACCGTCGCGGGACCTTACGCGGCATGGATGCCGCGTAAGAGCCTACACGGACGTACTCGCGGCGTGTCCTGCGATGGTGGGCGGGCAAGGACCCTGCAACCAGGCCGCAGATCATCCGCTGTAAAACCGATCTATCCGCACTGGCCCGGGACCCCGAACAAGGCGACCAAGAATCCGAGGCCAAGCGTCATTCAGCGTATCCAGTCAAGAACTGGTCAATAGAATGCGCGGCGCCCTCGCCGCATCAGGAAGTTTGCAGATGGCGTTGTCGAAAACCATCCACACAGGCTGGTACCCCCACAGCATGTCGCTCCAAGCAATGGTCGCGCCCGCCTGATACCCACGAAGTCGTCTTGCTGGCTGCTTCTAGTCGGAGGTGTGCTTGCTCGTTTCCGCATCGCGTTCTGCGGGCAGTTTGCGCGCCTCGCGCAGCAGGCCGAACGCGCCCAGGGTCATGCCCGATGCCACCAGCAGACCGACGCCGAACACTGCGCTGGAGCCGAATGCGGACACCAGCTTGTGCACCCACACAAAGGTGAGATCGCCACCGCGGTAGATCACGGTGTCGATCGCCGCACCGGCCTTGTAGCGCCATTCCCGCTCCACCCGCGTGTACAAGGTCTCGCGCGCCGGCTTGGCCAGCGCGAACTCGCTGGAGCGGGTGATCACCTGCACGATCGCAAGCATCATCGGCAACGGCGAGGCCGTCAGCACGGCATAGCCCAGCGTGATCGCCACGCCCGGGATCAGCAGCGCCGGTGCGATGCCGAAGCGGGACAACAGCGCGCGTGTCACCAGCAGCTGCAAGACCAGGGTAAGCGCGTTGATCGCCAGGTCGATGCTCGCGTAATAGGCAGTGGCGGCCGCTGCGTCCGTGTAGAGCCGCCGTACCAGCGCTGCCTGCTCGTTATAGAGCAAGGTGCCGACGCCCACACCGAACAACACCACAAAGGCGAGCCAGCGCAGCAACGGCTCGCGCACGATCAGCTTGAGCCCGCCCAGCACATCGCCGCCCATCGGCACCTCGCCGGAGCTCAGCTGTCGCTCCTGCTCGCGCGCAACCGCCCACAAGCGCAGACGCAGCACGCAGACCACGCACACCGTCAGGAACCCGGCCGACACCAGCATCAGATGTGCGATGCCGATGCGCTCGACCAGCGTGCGGGTGAGGATCGGCCCGAGAAACGCGCCCAGCGTACCGGCCGCGCCGATGTAACCGTAGTAATTGCGCGCTTCGGCATTGCTGAAGACGTCGGCCATGAAGCTCCAGAACACCGCCACCGCAAACAGGTTGAAGACCGTCACCCACAAGAAGAACGCCATGCCGCGCCCGGGCACGCCGCTGTCGAACAACACGTAGAACAGCAACAGGGTCGTGATGAAGAAGCCATATACCACCGGCAGGAACACCCGGCGCGGATGGCGGCTGACCAGGGCGCCGTAGACCGGCTGCAGCAACACCATGATCAGGAAGGTGCAGGTGAACAGCACCTGCAGGGTGAAGTCCTTGAGCGGCATGCCGCGCACAGCGAAGAAGGCGATCATGCCGGTGGGAAAGATCGCTTCAACATCCGCCGACGCGCTCATCGCCTCGCGCACCGGACGCAGCACGTAGTAGCCGCTGAGCAGGCAGAAGAAGTACAGGAACGACCACGCCAGCGGCGGCGAGCTGCGCAATGCCGCACTCAGACGGTCAGCCGCCGAGCGCGGCGGAGATGGGCTGGTCATCGGATAAGGCTCGCTCGCATCAACGGGCGCGACAGCAGGGACATGGCAGCGGCAACACCCGCGAAACAAGCGCGCAAGTTAGCCGATGCCGCGCTACATCACCAGCGGCAGCGGGCGGCACGGACCATATCGATCGCGTGCGAGTACGGCACGCAGCTTGCAGCTGTCTCCGTACGGGCCCCGCGCTGCGCTGCAAAGGCGCCGAGCAAGTCGATTTATGAACCTAAAATCATCAATAGGATCAATATGATGCCCATTCATCTTCTGGCAGTTTGTGCTATTGCGAAGCGCGGCGCTAGAATCGCCGGAGGCAGTGGAACAGGCGGGATGATCATGACTCAAATGCGCAGGCGCCGACGGTTCCGACCGTTGGCCATCGGGCTGCTCGGGGCGTTATTGCCTTTGGCCCTCTCTTCCACCGCGCAGACACCCGCGCCGGCTGCTTCTGCGCTGCAGCCGGCCACCGTCGTCCAGTCGCCTACCGCTCCGCTGCAATATCGTGCGTCGCTCCCGGCCAGCCAGGTGCTGGCCCCGGCTGCCGGGTTCGATGTGGCCGCGTTCGAATCGATGGCCAATCAGTTGACCTACGGCAATCGCCTGCCCGGCATGGCGATGGCGATCGTGCAGGGCGGCAAGGTCCTGAGCGCGCGCGGCTACGGCGTCACCGACGTCAATCACCCGCAGCCGGTCGATGCCCACACCGTGTTCCGTCTTGCATCGCTGTCCAAGGCTTTTGCCGGCACCATGGCCGGGTTGCTGGTCAACGACGGCGTGCTGCGTTGGGACAGCAAGGTGGTGGACTACGTGCCCGGCTTCCAGCTCAGCAATAACGTCGCCACCCGGCAACTCACCGTTGCCGAGGTGCTCAGCCACCGCGTCGGGCTGACCCGCAATGCCTACGACAACGATATCGAGTCCAACGTCGACTACTACTCGCTCAGCCACAAGCTTGCCGCCGCGCCGCTGCGCTGCGCGCCCGGCGATTGCTATGCGTACCAGAACGTTGCCTTCAGCCTGGTCGGCGATGTGGTGTTCGCTGCGTCAGGCAGCTTCTACGAGCAGTCGGTGGAACGCCGCATCTTCAAGCCGCTGGGCATGAACGATGCGAGCATGGGTCTGGCCGGTATCCAGGCCAGTCCACGCTGGGCGCGCCCGCACGTGCGCAGCCGCAATGGCTGGGTGTCGCTGACGCCCAAGCCGACCTACTACCGCCTCGCCCCCGCTGCCGGCGTCAATGCCAGCGCCAGCGACATGGCGCAGTGGTTGCTCGCGCACACCGGCCACCGCACCGACGTGCTGCCTGCGCCGCTGCTGGCGACGTTGCACGCGCCGCTGATCTCCACACCAGGGGAAATGCGTTCGGGTTGGCGCCACGAGCGCGTGGACGCTGCCAGCTACGCGCTGGGCTGGCGCGTGTTCGACTACGCCGGCCATCAAGTCGTCTTCCATGCCGGCGCAGTGCAAGGCTACCGCGGCTTGGTCGCACTGCTGCCCGAGCGCGATCTCGGCATCGCAATCATGTGGAACGGCGAGAGCGGTTTGCCCTCCGGCATGCTGCCGACCATTCTGGATCGTGCGCTGGGCCTGCCCGCCAAGCGTTGGCTGGATATCGATGTGGATGGCGACTTCGGCAGCGAGAACATGCTGGCCGAGCGTCCCGACCCTGCCGGCAAAGGCGCTTCGTCCGGCAAGTCGGTGGCATCGCCGCGCTAAGTGGAGCTTGCTGCGACCTCGCACACAGGCGGCTTCGGCCGCCTGTGTCGTTTCTGGCCAGCAGGATCGAATCGGGCGTGTCGACATCGGTGGCCGGAAGCCGGGCATCGCTCCATGGCCCTGCGATGACGGTCATGGCAGGCGCAGGTCTGATTCACCTTTTCGACTAAGCGCGTCAGGCCTAACTGAAAAAGCGGGCGGTGGTTCGTCGCCACATGATGCTGCCCAATGCATCTCCCTCGCTTGGCACGACCAACCCATCGCACCGCTACGCCAATCGATGGCGGCACTGCCGATCAGGACAGACGATGGTCAGCTGGGCGGACGGCGCAGCGGTCCAGCCCACCAGAAGGGATGGACCGGAGCAAGCGGTGGCGAATCGCAAGTGGCGAATAGGGCGGCGATAGCCACAACGCTTCGGCCTGACATTCCGTCACGCAGAGCGCGGCGCATCCGGCAGCCATAGCTTTGGCTGCCTGCGTGCGACCGGCACGTCCTCGATCATGGACGTTCTGGACCAATAAAAAAGCTCCCTCCCCGCTGGGCGTCGGGGAGAGAGCTCGATGTTTACGGCGATCGGGTAGTGCGGATCAGATCAGCGGCGCCGGGGTTGCGGGCAGCGCGACCGGAGCGGCCTTCTTCTTGCGAACGGCCGGCTTCTTCTTGGCGACCTTCTTCACAGCAGGCTTCTTGGCGGCAGTCTTCTTGGTGGTGGACTTCTTGGTCGCCTTCTTGGCGACTGCCTTCTTGGCGGTCTTCTTGACTGCCTTCTTGGCGGTCTTCTTGACTGCCTTCTTGGCGGCGGTCTTCTTGGTCGCCTTCTTCGCAGTCTTCTTCACTGCCTTCTTGGCGGCAGTCTTCTTGGTTGCCTTCTTTGCAGTCTTCTTCACTGCCTTCTTGGCGGTTGCCTTCTTTGCAGTCTTCTTGACGGCCTTCTTGGCAGCAGTCTTCTTCACTGCCTTCTTGGCGGTCGCCTTCTTGGCGACCTTCTTGACGGCCTTCTTGGCGGCAGTCTTCTTCACTGCCTTTTTGGCAGTGGGTTTCTTTTTCGCAGCTTTTGCAGTGGCCATGTAATTGGCTCCTCGTCAGTGAACTATGGAGGTGAAACGCCCAGTTGAAGCAAACCCCGCAACGGCACGCCGTCGTCGGGAACCATCCGCAGGTAATGCGCGACGGGACGGATACAGAAACACCCGCATCAAACTGCGACGCGGGTGCGTGATCGGAGCGGCTACTGCTTTTTTGGAGAGAAGCGGACCCAGCTCCACCGTGGATAGCGCTTCGGTGGACATCTGAAACAAGCGTGTCTGCTTGATGTTGATCCTGCTCACTCTCTTTCGCAGCAACGTCTGCTGGGCGAAACCTAATCACGCTTTTTTTTACTGTCAACAGTCTTTTGCATTTTTTTTTCAACACCTCGTCGCCATGCGCCCCGTCGAGATGCCCCAAAGACGCTGCGCGATGCCGCGCGCAGCTGCCCTTCGCATGCGGTCGTGCAACGGCATTTTCAAAAAAGCACTTCTTTTGTGCTGTTTTTTTTTTGCGATGCAGACAAGCGCGCCGTTGTCCGCTGCACCGATGGAGCGGCGCACACCTTCTCGCCGCAGTGCGCACCGCCTGTCCGCCAGCTGAAAATTTTTTATCCGCCAAGCTTGCCTGAGGCGTCGCACAAGCAAAAATGCGCAAACTTATTGCGCGGTTCTCGACCCATGCGTGCATCCGCATGCGCTGCCAACGGCATGCACTGCACACCGTGTCCGATGTTGGACGCACGCGATGCTGCAGACATTCTTCACCGGCTGCACGCCATCTCCTCACGATTAGCTCACGTCAGAAATCCGGCACCGCGATGGTGGCATCGTGTTGGACGATGTCGCGCGCGAAGACCGCTGGCAAGTGCGATTTGTCGAACATCGGCAACGGCATGGGCCGCGATCGACAGCCGGCACTGATCGGTCGCGCGCTGATCGGCAGGATGCACGCCGTCGTCGGGCAGGATCGGCGCGCGGCCACCGCCGCGCAGGCAAAAAAAATGGCCGCTCCAACGAGCGGCCATCCGGGTCTGCGACGGGCCAGGCGAAGTCAGTGCGCGTCGTCTTCCAGCAGCTCGGCGTAGTCGTCCGGCGTCAGCAGGTCGTTGAGCTCTTCTTTGTCGTCGAGTTCGACCACGAAGATCCAGCCTTCGCCGTAGGCGTCTTCGTTGATGGTTTCCGGCTTGTCGCTGAGTGCGCTGTTGACTTCAACGACGGTGCCACTGACCGGGCTGTAGACGTCGGAGGCGGCCTTGACTGACTCCACCACCGCCGCGCCGTTGCCAACCTGCACGGTGTCGCCGACGCCGGGCAGTTCGACATAGACCAAGTCGCCCAGCAAGCCCTGCGCATGGTCGGAGATGCCGACAGTCACGCGGCCGCTGCTTTCGACGCGGGCCCACTCGTGGGACTTTAGGAACTTGAGGTCGCCAGGGATCTCGCTCATGGGTGTGCTCCGGGGAAACTGAGGGGTTGGGGACAGGTGGCTAGTTTAGACCGCACGACAAGACAGGTGCACGCGTGTCGGCAGATGGCGGGTGGCGACGGATGTTGCACGCCGCCGGATGTTTGCATGTCCGGCAGCATTTGACTCATTCGCCAAGGACGCCGGGCTGCGCCTGGCCGTCGCGCACGAACGGAAACTTCACCGCGCGCAACGGCACCTGCTTGCCACGGATGTCCACGCGCAGCGCATCGATGCTGCCGGCCGGCACGCGCGCGAACGCGATCGCCTTGCCGAGCGTGGGCGAAAAGGTACCGGACAGGATCTCACCTTCGCCGCTGGCGCTGAGCACGGTCTGGCCATGCCGCAGCACGCCCTTCTCATCCATCACCACACCGATCAGCTGACGCGGTGCGCCCTGCGCTTTCTGCGACTCGAGTACGGCGCGACCGATGAAGTCGCGGCCGTCGTCCAGGGCGATCGTCCAGGCCAGCGCAGCCTCGTACGGACTGACCGTGTCGTCCATGTCCTGGCCGTAGAGATTCATGCCGGCCTCCAGACGCAGGGTATCGCGGGCGCCCAGACCGGCCGGCTTGACGCCTTGCGCGAGCAGCGCGTTCCAGAACGCCACCGCTGCCTCCTGCGGCAACACGATTTCGAAACCGTCTTCGCCGGTGTAACCGGTACGCGCAAGGAACAGCTCCACGCCATCGCGCGAGCGCGTCTGCAGCGCAGCGAAACGGCCGAGCTTGCTCGCCGCTGCGGTATCGGCCGAATCCACCAGTTCGATCACCTTGGCGCGCGCGTTGGGGCCTTGCACGGCGATCATCGCAAAGTCGCCGCGCTCTTCCACGCGCACCTCGAAACGTGCAGCTTGTTCGCCGATCCACTGCAGGTCCTTTTCGCGGGTGGCCGCGTTGACCACCAGGCGGAAGAAATCCTCGCGCAGGAAGTAGACGATCAGGTCGTCGATCACCCCGCCCTGCGGATTGAGCATGCAGGTGTACAACGCCTTGCCGGAGACCTTGAGCTTGTCCACCGAGTTGGCGAGCAGGTAGCGCAGGAACTCGCGCACGCGTGGACCGTGCAGGTCGACCACGGTCATGTGGCTGACATCGAACATGCCGGCGTCGCGACGCACCTGATGGTGCTCGTCCAGCTGCGAACCGTAATGGATCGGCATGTCCCAACCGCCGAAGTCGACCATCTTGGCGCCAAGCGCACGATGGGTGTCGTTGAGGATGGTCTTCTGGGTCATGCGCGCCGGTCCAAGGGAAAGAGGACCATTATCGCCGCCCGGCCGCGCTTGGGGGAACGGCGCAGGCCACGCAGCAGCGCGCTGCGCCAGCCGGACCTGGCCGCACCATATCGCGCCGCACTGCAGCATCGCTGCCTCGGCACGACGCGCGTGCCTGCCCCGATCAGCCGGACGCCTGCACCTGCAAGGTGTCGGCGTTGCGCATCTCGCCGCAACGGAGCAGGCAGCCGCGCGTTGCGAAACGCCGACGTTGCTGCGACGGCGCGCTCAGACGCCGCGCGGCGAGAACATGATGATCGCCATGCCAAGCAGGCAGCACGCTGCGCCAAGCAGATCCCAACGCGTCGGCGTCACCCCGTCCACCCACCACAGCCACACCAGTGCACTGGCGATGTAGACCCCGCCATAGGCGGCATACACGCGCCCGCTGGCATCGGGATGCAGGCTCAACAACCATACGAAGACGGCCAGGCTCAACGCCGTCGGCAGCAGCAACCAGATGCTGCCGCCTTTACGTAGCCAGAGATAAGGCAGGTAGCAACCGACCAGCTCGGCGATGGCGGTGGCCGCGAACAACAACAGCGTGGTCGGTGCGACATTCATGCACGGCCTGGCTTGCCGACGCCCTGCTTGCCGCCATCAGCTTGCTGCAGCTCGGAGGTGTCGCGCGCCTGATCGCCGACCGCCGGCGCGTCAGTGACAGGCGTTGCGGCAGCCGGCGGACTGAGAGCAGACGGATCACCGCCGCGTTCGCCGCGCTTGACCTGTTGCCACAGCGCCTCCTGTTGCTGCAGCGAGAGTGCGACCAAGGAGGTGCCATTCGCCTGCGCCTGCGCTTCCATTGCGCGAAAGCGACTCTCGAACTTGAGGTTGGCGTGGCGCAGCGCCGCACCCACGTCGACCCTGGCATGGCGCGCCAGGTTGGCGCAGACAAACAACACATCGCCGAGCTCGTCCTCCAGCCGGGCCTGGTTGTCGGCGACCGGGCCACGGGCAAACTCCACGCGCAGCTCCTCGATTTCTTCCTGCAGCTTTTCCAGCACCGGGGTCGGGCCGGGCCAATCGAAACCGACCCGCGCCGCACGCGCCTGCAGCTTGGTGGAGCGTTGCCATTCCGGCAGGCCGCGTGCGATGCCGGCGAGCGCGGAGTCGTCCTGATGGCCCGCCGCGCGACGTTCGTCGCGCTTGATCTGCTCCCAGTTGGCGCTCACCGCCTGCGCATCGTCGGCGCGTTGCTCGGCGAAGACATGCGGGTGGCGGCGCACCAGCTTGTCGCTGAGCGTGGCGACCACGTCGGCGAATCCGAACGCGCCCTGCTCGGCAGCCATCTGCGCATGGAAGACCACTTGCAAGAGAAGGTCGCCCAGCTCGTCGCGCAGAGCCGGCAGGTCGTTGCGATCGATGGCGTCGGCGACTTCGTAGGCTTCTTCGATGGTATACGGCGCGATGCTGGCGAAGGTCTGCTCCACATCCCACGGACAACCGTGCTCACGGTCGCGCAGGCGCGCCATCAGCTGCAGCAGGCGCTGGAGGTCGCCGGTCGGCGGGGACTGAGACATGGTGGGTTCCTGGCAGATGTGGTGCAGTTGAGCGGCGTGGCCAAGCGATGCCGTGGGCAAGTACCGCGTCACCTGGCGGAAGGCGATGCGTAAGGACCGCGTTGGACATGACTGCATCGGGATTGCGCGCAGCCGTCGGAGCTTTCCGGCGGGCGCGCAGGCAGCTGTCGGCGATGCTCACACCAGCCAGCTGCGCCATGGCAGATTGGGATCACCCAGCGCGATGAAATCGCCATTGAGCAAGGTGTCGCGGCGGTTGTAACGGAACGGTTTGCCGGTGCCGCCGGCCAGCAGCACACCGCCGGCGGCGTGCAGCACGCACTGGCCGGCCGCGGTGTCCCACTCGGAGGTAGGGCCGAAGCGCGGATACACGTCCAGGTCGCCCTCGGCGATGCGGCAGAACTTCAACGACGACCCTTGCGCGACCACATCGATCTCGCCCATGCGCTCCAGCGCGGCAGCGGTGCGGGCGTCACGGTGCGAGCGACTGGCGGCAACCCGCAGCGGCGTGGCCGCCGGCGTACGCGTGTGCAGCATCTCGTCGCGGTCGCCATCGCGGCGGTAGGCGTTCTCGCCGCGCGCGGCATACCAGACCCGGCCATCGACCGGCGCCTGCACCACGCCGAGCACCGGTGCACCCATATGGATCAGTGCGATGTTGACGCTGAACTCGCCGTTGCGCTTGACGAACTCGCGGGTGCCGTCGAGCGGGTCGACCAGCCAGTAGCTGGTCCAGAACTGACGGTCTTCCCAGGCCACGTGCGCGGATTCTTCCGACAGCACCGGCACGTCCGGGGTGACCCGGCGCAAGCCTTCGACGATGACACGATTGGCGGCAAGGTCGGCCTGGGTCAGCGGGCTGGCGTCGTCCTTGATCTGCACTGCGAAATCCTGCGCGTAGACATCCATGATCGCCGCCCCCGCCTCGCGGGCGATGGCGATCACGGTTTCGCGCAGTTCCATCGGGATGCGGATCATGGGTTGCGCTCCAGCCACTCGCGCGCGATGAACAAGGCGGCCAGCGAGCGGCCTTCGGAAAAATCTTCTCGCAGCATCAGGTCGTCCAGACGGGCGATCGGCCAGGGCACCACCTCCATCTCCTCCGGCTCGTCGCCGACCAGGCGCTCGGGATAGAGATCGCGTGCCAGCACCAACCAGGATTGGTGACTCATATAAGTAGGAGCGAGCGTCATCCCACGCAGCACCTGCACCTGGCGCGCGCCGTAACCGGCTTCTTCCTTGAGTTCGCGGTCGGCGGCCTGCTCCGGCGTTTCGCCGGCATCGATGCGGCCCTTGACCAGACCCAGCTCGTAGCGATGCACGCCGGCGGCGTACTCGCGCACCAGCAGCACGGTCTGCGCGTCGAGCATCGGCACCACCACCACCGCGCCATGACCCTGGCTGAGTTGGCGTTCGTAAAGGCGACGCTCGCCATTGGAAAATTCCAGATCCAGCTGCTGGCGACGGAACGGCCCGTCGCCCAGATCGGTGATCTTGTGGATGGTCGGCAGGCGCGGGCTCATGCGCAGCACGCAGCGGCGAAGCCGACCGATAGAATAGGCGTATGCATCGACATGTTCATGAGCCCGAAATCCTAGCAGACCCGGCAGCCTCTCAAGCTGACGAACATTGGCGGCAACGCGATCTTGAGGTGCTGTGGCACCCCTGCACGCAGATGCGCGAGCACCCGCACACACTTCCGCTGGTGCCGATCGCCCGTGGCGATGGCGCATGGCTGATCGGCCACGACGGCCGCCACTATCTGGACGCGGTCAGCAGTTGGTGGACCAACCTGTTCGGCCATAGCGAACCGCGCATCGGCGCGGCCATCGCGCGCCAAGCTGGCGAACTGGAGCAGGTGATGCTGGCCGGCTTCACCCATGCGCCCGCCGTGCAGCTGGCCGAGCGTCTGCTGGCGATCGCGCCGCGCCAGGCCGGCCGCGCGCCGTTGTCCAAGGTGTTCTATGCCGACAATGGCTCGGCCGGCGTGGAAGTGGCCTTGAAGATGGCCTTCCATTATTTCCACAACCGCGGCGAGCACCGCCGCACGCGTTTCGTGGCGCTGGAGAACGGCTACCACGGCGAGACCATCGGCGCACTGTCGGTCGGCGACATTCCGTTGTATCGGCGCGTATATGCGCCGTTGCTGCTGGAGTCGATCTTTGCGCCCTCGCCCGATGCCTACCTGGCCGAGCCTGGACAGAGCGCGGAAGATTACGCACTGCAGGCGGCCGATGCGCTACAGGCGGTGTTCGAACACTCGCCTGGCGAAATCTGCGCACTGATCCTGGAGCCGCGCGTGCAGTGCGCAGGCGGCATGCGCATGTATCACCCGGCCTATCTGCGCCGCGCACGCGAACTGTGCGACGCGCATGGCGTGTTCCTGATCGCCGACGAGATCGCCACCGGCTTCGGTCGCACCGGTAGCCTGTTCGCCTGCGAGCAGGCCGGGATCATGCCCGACCTGTTGTGCCTGTCCAAGGGGCTGTCCGGCGGATTCCTGCCGTTGTCGGCAGTGCTGGCCACGCAGCAGTTGTACGAGGCGTTCCTGGACGACGCGCGCGAACGTGCGTTTCTGCATTCGCATAGCTATACCGGCAACCCGCTGGCATGCGCCGCCGCGCTGGCGACCCTGCAGATCTTTGCGGACGACGATGTCATTGCGCGCAACCAGCGCACCGCCGCGCACATGACCAGGCTGGCTGCGCAGATCGGCGAACACCCCGCGGTGGCGGACGTGCGACAGGCCGGCATGATCGTGGCGTTCGAACTCACGCAGGGCGGCGACAAGCGCACGCCATTCCCGGCTGCGGCGCGGGTGGGCCTGAAGGCCTATCGCGCCGCACTGGACAAGGGCGTGGTGCTGCGCCCGCTCGGCGACGTGCTGTACTGGATGCCGCCGTATTGCGTGGACGATGCGCAACTTGCGCTGCTGGCTGCGACCACCCGCCACGCCATCGGGGAGGCCGTCGCATGCGCCTGACCCGCTCCCATGTCGCACTGCCGCTGCACTGCGACCAGGAGGTGACGCTGCCGGAAGAATCGGCCAATCACCTGCTGCGTGTGCTGCGACTGCGCGAGGGCGATGCCTGCGTGCTGTTCAATGGCGACGGCAGCGACTACCACGCGCGCATCACCCTGGCCGGCAAGCGCGAGGCACGCGCACTGGTGGAACGTGCCGAGCCGCTGGGCAACGAATCGCCGTTGTCGATCACCCTGATCCAGGGCATCGCGCGCGGCGAGAAGATGGATCTGATCCTGCAGAAGGCCACCGAGCTGGGGGTGACGGCGGTCGTGCCGGTCAACGCCGAGCGCACCGAGGTCAGGCTGGACCCGGCGCGCATGGAAAAACGCCTGGCGCATTGGCGCAGCGTGGTGGTGTCGGCCTGCGAGCAGTCCGGGCGTGCGCGCATTCCCACGGTCGCTGCGCCGCACGGCCTGCAGGACGCTGCGCAGGCCAGCGACCGGCAGGCGCTACGGCTGACGCTGGACCCGTACGGCGAGCATCGCCTGGGCAGCCTGACGCTGGGCGCACAACCGCATGTGGTCGTGGCGATCGGCCCGGAAGGCGGCTGGTCGCCACGCGATCGCGCCACCCTCGCCGAGGCCGGCTTCAGCGGCCTGCAATTGGGGCCGCGCATTTTGCGCACCGAAACCGCGGGGCTGGCCGCGATTGCGGCGCTGCAGTCGCGGCTCGGGGATCTATAGCCCCATGTCGTCGTAGGAGCGCACCTGGGCGCGACCGGGCGTTTATCGGTAACGCTTCGTCGCGCCCGGGTGCGCTCCTACGGGGATGTGGAGTTGCCCGACGTTGCGTCGTCCGCTGCGTGTTGATGGCTCCGTCCACTGCGTCCCGGCCCTAAACCCGCGCCGACTCGTAGGAGCGCACCTGGGCGCGACCTAGCGTTATCGGGAACGCCCCGTCGCGCCCGGGTGCGCTCCTACGGAGATGTGGAGTTGATTGGTTTGGTGCAGCCGGACTGCTGCACCTGGCGATGCGCACGCGCTCAGCGGCCGTGCTGCAGGAACCAGCTGGCCGCGCCGATCACACCGAGCTGGCCGTGCTCGACGATGCTGACCGGCACTTGTTCCAGCGCCGGACGCAATGCGCCCTTGTCGAGCAGACGTGCGACGAAATCACTTGCGGCCACGAATGCGGCAATCTGCGGCAGGAACCCACCCGCCAGATAGACACCGCTGCGCACGCCGTAGAGCAGCATCATGTCGCCGACCACGCTGCCCATGAAGCCGCAGAACGCCTGTAGCGCATCGCGCGCCAGTCCGTCATCCCCAGCCAGTGCGGCAGTAGTGACATCGGCCGGGCTGGCGTGCAGCACCGGCGCGCCACGCAGCGCGGCCAGCGCGGTGTAGAGATTCAACAGGCCCGGGCCGGAGAGCAGGTGCTCGGTGGCCACGTGCGTGCGCGTGCGGCGTAGCTCCTGCAGCAAGGCCACCTCCAGATCGCTGGCTGCGGCAAGCGCGGCGTGGCCGGCCTCGGTCGGCAACACCACCGGGCTGGCACCGTTGGGAATCCACAACGCCGCGCCCAGGCCGGTGCCGGGACCCAGTATCAGCGCCGGACCCGGTGCGCCCTGCGGCGGGCCGGACAACTGCATGACCTGATTGCCGGCCATGTAATTGGCCGCATGCGCCACCGCTTCGAAATCGTTGACCAGATGCAGCGCCTGCATGCCGAGCTGGCGGCGGATCTGCTCGGGCGCCAGTACCCACGGCAGGTTGGCGGTGATCACGCTGCCGTCCTCCAGCGCATACCCGGCGCTGGCGATGACGCCGCGCTGCACCGGTGCGCAGCCCAGCTCCGCAAAGAACGCGGCCATGATCTCGGCCAGGCCCGGGTAATCGGCGCACCGGTACTTGCGATAGTCCAGCACTACGACCGGTTGGCGTGGATCGACGCTTTCGCACACCAGCGCCAGACGCACATGCGTCCCTCCTACGTCTGCGGCAACGAAGGTGTCGGGGCGCGGAAAGGCCACCGCTTCCATTGGACTGCTTGCGCTCACGCATTCTCCTGATAAGTGGCCGCGGGCCGACGTCACGCCCGTCGTCAGACGAACGGTGACGGCAGACAACGTTGTCAGCAATTGCCTTGCAACGCAACCGTGGCGGTTACGATTTAAACAGGATGCCGCAAATTTCATCATCCACTGAAAATCCGCACCTGCGGCAACGATTTCAGCACAGACCATGGCCTCTCATCCGCACATACGCGATTCCCCATAGAAGCGGCCGATCACAACACAGACGCGCTATTGGCACGCTGCACGACAGTCATGACGAGGTGCATGGCGTCAACCGGAAATGCTGCAATGCAGCGCAATCGCAGTCGCTTCAGAGATCTGTGACGATGTGTTGACAACGCTGTCAACGCTACGCGAGACTCGATCCAAATCGGAGTTATGGCAGGCGGGGCCATGGACTGTTCGCCACTCAGGAACGGGCACTCCCTCGCCGGCGCATTCCAGGTTCGTGAGCGGGACATCGCCTGATGTCCGACTCGCTGAAGTCGCAGTCGCTCTATCGCTTCACCACACGGGGGACACCTCCTCTACCACGCGAATCACCTGGACCCGCCGCTTGCGACGCGTGCCAGTGCGATCACCGCGATCGGTCAGGGCGTGTTGTTTTGCCGGCCACGCCGAGCGCGTGACGCCTTTCCGAGGCGGCGCGCTCACAGCACTAACCAACGAGGTTTAGCCATGCACAGCCGCACCACGACGTTAGCACTCTGTATCACCGCCGCTCTGTACTGCTCCGGCTCTGCAATGGCTGCCGGACAAGAACAACAGGCTGCTGCCGCCACACCGTCGACGACCACCGAGCTGGATACCGTCACCGTCACCGGTTATCGCGCGTCGCTGGAGAAGAGCCAGGCGGTCAAGCGCTCGGCCAACTCGATCGTCGATGCGATCAGCGCCGAAGACATCGGCAAGTTCCCGGACGTCAACGCCGCCGAATCGCTGTCGCACCTGCCGGGCATCAGCGTCGATCGCCAGTTCGGCGAAGGCGAAAAGGTCAGCATCAACGGCACCGACCCGGCCTTGAACCGCGTGCTGCTCAACGGCCAGACCATCGCCTCGGGCGACTGGGGCGGCAACCCGACCGACACCAGCGGCCGTACCTTCAACTACACCCTGCTGTCGCCGGAAATCATCGGCCTGATGGAGGTCTACAAGACCCCGGAAGCGCGCATCGACGAAGGCTCGATCGGCGGCACGGTGATCGTGCACACCCGCAAGCCATTGGACCTGCCCAAGAACACCATCCGCGGCTCGGTCGGTTACAACTACAACGACCGTTCGGAAGAAGGCAATCCGCGCGGCTCGGCGCTGTGGAGCTGGAAGAACGACGACGAGACCTTCGGCGCGTTGATCTCCGCCACGCATGACAAGCAGGATATTGCACGTGCTGGTATCGAATTCTTCGGTTACAACACCGGCGCCGGCATTGCGCCGACTGCCGCGATCTCGGGCGACGGCGGCGACGTTGCCACTGCCCGCATTCCGGTAGGTATCAACAGCGCCTTTTTCCAGCAGACCCGCCAGCGCGATGGCCTGCAGGGTGCATTGCAATGGAAGCCGAACGAGCAGAACGAATTCAATCTGACCGGCGTCTACATCAAGGGCAAGTACAACAACTTCAGTGAATCGCGCTACGTCTGCCCCGGCTGCGGCGATCAGGACAAGATCACCAGCGCAACCGTCCAGAACGGCTACATCACCCAGGCAACCGTGACCGACGGTGCCGGTAACGGCAACCAGCCCTACGCGCAGCTGGACACCAACTATCGCGAGAGCGAAGTCACCACCAAGAGCTTGAACCTGCGCCACGACTGGCTAGGCGAGAAGTGGGTTTTCACCACGCAGATTGGCGATACCAAGGCTACCGGCGGCAAGAATCCCGAATACCTGATGAAGTTTCTGCTGCAGGACGGCGGCTATAACTTCAACTATGACGGCACCAGCACAGGCGTCACGTATGGCAACAATGGCGCATCGAACTGGGGCCTCAAATCCGGGCAGCAGGCTGGCGGCATTGAATACACCACCAGCAAGGATCAGGAAAAGTATTTTCAGTTCGATGCGGCACGTGACCTCGACTGGGGTCCGCTCAACAAGCTGCAGCTGGGCTACAAGTACATCAACCACCAGAATGGCCAAGACTCGCGTGGCAATGCGATCTTCGCCAATCAGGATGTGCTGCTGACGTCATTTAATCCAGGAACTACCCCTAGCGGCCTTTACGATGGATTAAATGCCAGCTCCGATCTGGTCAACTGGCCCACTGCAAATCTCAACTCTGTACTTTCGTATCTAAAGTCGTTGCCACAGGGCGCACTGGAGAACAAGTATGGCCAGATGTTCGATGTCAAAGAGATCACCAGCAATCTCTATGCCCAACTCAACTTCGAGTCCGGCAACTGGCGCGGCAACCTGGGTGTGCGTTACGTCGACACCATGGACAAGTCGCTGTACTGGCTTAGTTCCAATGGGGGTACGTTCACGCAGGTTCAGTCCAAAACGAACTACTACAAGCCTTTGCCGAGCTTCAACATCGCCTACGACATCGACGACGACAAGGTATTGCGCTTTTCGGCAGCAAAGGTCATCGCCCGCCCCCGCTATCAGGATCTGGCAGGCTCGGTCTCTCTCAACAGCACCAGTAGCGATGGCACCGTCTGTACCGATGCGAACTCCTGCAACCTGACGGGCAGCGGCGGCAACCCCAACCTAAAGCCATATGAATCAACCAATTACGACCTGGCGGCCGAGTGGTATTTTGCTCCGTCGAGCATGCTGTCTGCTGAAGTGTTTTATCGTGACATCGGCTCTTACATTGTCACCGTCACCAATGCGCAACAGTTGACCGATCCGATCAATGGAGTCAGCGGCACCTATCAGATCAGCTCTCCAGTCAATGCAACCGGCGCGAAGGTGACCGGTGCCTCGCTGAACTATCAACAGGCCTTCGGTTATGGTTTCGGACTCCAGGCAAACTATACGTACGCCGAAGCAGATTCCGATGGCGGGCTCAATCTTCCATACCTGTCGCGCAACACTTACAACGTGATCCCGTACTGGGAACAAGGCGACTGGATGGTACGTGTGAATTACAGCTATCGCTCTAAGTACTTCACTCAGATCGGCCGCTTGAACTCGAACGTCTTTACCGACGAATACAAGCAGCTAGACCTGACCGCTTCCTATCAGATCAACGACTGGATGGGCATCAGCGTGAGCGCAACCAATCTGCTGGATTCGACCTACTACTGGTACAACGAGGTCAAGTACGCGCCGATCGGCATGTACAAGAACGGCCGCGGTTATCAGGCCCAGTTGAACTTCAAGTTCTGATGTAGTCCCGGCGCGCCACCGACCCTCCACGGTGGCGCGCTTTTTTTTGAGCTGTGCGTTGCATGCAGCGCACCGCTCGATGTTGTACCAAGGAGTGGTACTGGCCACGCCCCTTCGCGGTTGAGGGCGCATGGCCAGGCCCGCTTTTGCCATCCACGTGCCGGCTGCGCTGCAACCGCCATGTCTCGCTTGAAGGAGTGCAGTTCCCATGACGACCGATAGCCGCCCTGCGGCTCCATCCCGCCGCCACGCCGGAGCTGCACCCAGAACGCGAATGCTCGCGCTCGGTCTGCTGCTCGCGTTGCCTGCTGCCACGCTCAGCGCGCAATCGCCCACCGCGCCCACCGCCACCACGCTCAGCCCGGCACAGATCGACCAGCAGTGGCTCAGCGCCACCGCCAAGTACGCACCCGAGCGCGAGCGGCTGGTGCGCGAAGCCGAACAAGGCGCGCGCAAGGGCCCGTTCCGCCCCGATTGGGCTGCGCTCAAGGCCTATCAATCGCCGGCGTGGTACGACAACGCCAAGTTCGGCATCTTCATCCACTGGGGCGTGTTCTCGGTGCCGGCGTTCGGCAGCGAGTGGTATTCGCGCAACATGTACCTGGAAGGCTCCAAGGAATTCGCCCATCACGTGGCGACCTACGGGCCGCAGGCGCGCTCCGGCTACAAGGATCTGATTCCCAAATTCACCGCACCCAAGTTCGACCCCGATGGCTGGGCCAAGCTGTTCCGGCAATCCGGCGCACGCTATGTGGTGCCGGTGGCCGAGCACCATGACGGCTTTGCGCTGTACGACTCCAGGTTGTCGGACTGGACCGCGGTCAAGATGGGCCCCAAACGCGATCTGTTGGGCGAATTGTCCAAGTCGATCCGCGCGCAGGGATTGCACTTCGGGCTATCTTCGCACCGCGCCGAGCACAACTGGTTCTTCGATGGTGGACGCACCTTCGATTCGGACGTCAACGACCCGCGCTATGCCGCGCTGTACGGCCCGGCGCAGGTGCGCCTGCCGGGCAAGGACGATGCCGATGTGGCCAACGACTGGACGCCGGTGTCGCAGGCGTGGCTGGACGACTGGTTGGCGCGTACCACCGAGCTGATCGACACCTATCAGCCGGACCTGATCTATTTCGACTGGTGGATTGCCCACCCCACCTTCCGCAGCAGTCTGCCGACCATGCTGGCCTACTACTACAACCAGGGCGCGGCACGCACCGAAGCCGATCGCGGCGTGGTGGTGAATTACAAGCTGGGCGCGTTTCCGGAAGGTGCCGGCACGCTGGACATCGAGCGCGGCCAGCTCACCGGCATCCATCCCACCCATTGGCAGACCGATACCTCGGTCAGCAATGCCTCGTGGGGCTACATCGAAAACGACACCTACAAGTCGCCGACCTTCATCATCCACATGCTGGCCGACGTGGTGGCCAAGAACGGCAACCTGATGCTCAACATCGGCCCGCGGGCCGATGGCTCGATCCCGGATACCGAGCGCGGCATCCTGCTGGCGATCGGCAAGTGGCTCAAGACCAACGGCAGCGCGATCTACGACAGCAAGCCGTGGCGCGTGTATGGCGAAGGCCCGACCGAAGTGGTGGGCGGCACCTTCCAGGACGTCAAGACCAAGCCGTACACCGCCGAGGATTTCCGCTTCACCACGCGCGATGGCGCGCTGTATGCGATCGAACTCGGCTGGCCGGCCGGTGGCAAGGCGGTGATCCGTTCGCTCACGCCGGCCGACGGCGTGCGCGGCGTGACGCTGCTGGCCAATGGCAGGAAGGTGCCGTTCGAGCAGCAGGCCGACGGCCTGCATCTGAGCCTGCCTGCCAAGCCAGTGGGCGAGCACGCCTACGTGCTGCGCATCGATCTTTCTTCTTCCACTCCCTGACGGATGCTGTTTTCATGAGCAAGCGATTGACCTGGATGTTGCTTGCGCTGGCGTTTGCCTGCGCCCCGGCCCTGGCCAAGAACCCCACCGCGTTGTTCTATCTGATGAACACGCAGAAATCGACCAACGCGTTCCTGGCCAATGTCGACAAGATCGACGTGGTGGTGCCGACCTGGTACGGCGTCGACCAGAACGGCCTGGTCAACGGCACACCCAACACGTACCTGTACGACATCGCCAAGCAGAAGAACCTGCGGGTGATGCCGATCCTGTCGATGACCACCGGGCGCGACGGCTTCCACAAGCTGATGCACGACGAAGCCGCCAAGAAGCGCATGATCCAATCGCTGCTGATCCACGGCAAGCAGCACAAGTACTATGGCTTCCAGTTCGATTTCGAGAACATCGCCTGGACCGACCGCGATGCCTACACGCTGATGGTCAAGCAGACCGCCGATGCGCTGCACAAGGCCGGCTTCAAGATGTCGGTGGCGGTGGTGCCCAATGCGCCGGGCCATGCCGAAGGCGGCCAGTTCTCCAAGTGGATGTGGGAGTACTGGCGCGGTGCATACGACCTCAAGGCGCTGGGCCAGGCCGCGGATCTGGTCAGCATCATGACCTACGACCAGCACACCCGCTGGACCACGCCAGGCCCGGTCGACGGCATGGTGTGGATGAAAAAGCACCTGGACTACGCGATCACCCAGGTGCCGAAGGACAAGCTCTCGCTCGGCATCGCCACTTACGGCTACCGCTGGTACACCGGCAATCCGGTCAAGGAAGACGGCACCGAAGCGTCGAACATCTCCGCCACCTACATCGATGCCGACGAATCGTTCCCGCTGGCGATCGAGCAGAACGCCACCGTGCAATGGGATCCGGTCGAGCAGGAATCGTGGTTCTACTTCTACCGCGACGACATGCGCGAGTGGGTGTTCCGCCCGGATGCGCGCAGCTTCAAGGCACGCTACGACCTGGTGAAGCAGTACGGCCTGGAAGGTTTCAGCTGCTGGGTGCTGGGCGCCGAAGACCCGAAGGTGTGGGACGAGTTGCCGACCGCGCAGCGCTGAACGCGTCATCGCACTGCTGCACGACATGACGGGCGCGGTCGGTGTTCGCATCGGAATGCATCCACTGCAATCCGATGCGCGCACTGCCCGCGCCCGTTCTGCAACAACGATGCGGAGCGCGGTTGCTGCGCGACACCACACGCCGCGCCCCCCGACGAAGCGTGCGCCAGTCCCTGCGCCATGCGGCAAGGCTTTGCTACTGTGCGTGGCTGCCGTGTTTCCCCCGCCATACCGGGATGTGATTGCATGATGTCCAACTCCGCACCGAGCCTGCGCTCACCGCTATCCAGGCAGCCGTTGCCGCGCAGCCTGTCGTCGCGCCTGCTGTCATCGCACGGACGTTCCTCGCGCCTGCTTGCAATGGCGTTTGCGACGATGGTGCTGGCTGGCTGCGGCCAACGCGGTGCAGCGACCGCACCTGCGGCCAATCCCGGCAACACCGCAACACTGCCTGCGACCACCGCACCGCTGCCCCTGATTCCCGCCCCGGCCGAAGCCAGGCGCGGCACCGGCAGTTTCCGCGTCGGCACCGGCACGGTGATCTCCATCCCCACCGGCAACGCCGAGGTGCGCCGCAGCGCCGAGTCGCTGGCCAGCCTGTTGCAACGCACCCGCGGCCTGGCCCTGGAAGTGCGCACCGAAGCCAGCGCCTCGCCGCGCAGCATCCGCCTGGAGCGCACACCGCAGGCGCCGGTGGCACACAAGGAAGGCTATAGCCTGGATGTGGATGGCAACGGCATCCGCATTGCCGCGCGCGATGGCGCCGGCCTGTTCTATGGTGCGATCAGCGCCTGGCAACTGATGACGCCGGACGCGCGCAAGGGCGACGTCGCCGTGCCGGCGGTGGCGATCCGCGACTGGCCGCGCTTTGGCTGGCGCGGCCAGCATCTGGATGTGGCCCGCCACTTCCACGACGTGGCCACCGTCAAGCATGTGCTCGATGCGATGGCCGCGCACAAGCTCAATGTGCTGCATTGGCATCTCACCGACGACCAGGGCTGGCGCATCGAGATCAAGCGTTACCCCAAACTCACCGAGGTCGGTGCCTGGCGCACCCCGCCCGGCGCCGGCCAGCACGGCACGCCCGAGCGCTATGGCGGTTTCTACACGCAGCAGCAGATCAGCGAGATCGTCGCCTATGCGGCGCGCCTGCACATCACGGTGCTGCCCGAGCTGGACATGCCCGGGCATGCGCAGGCCGCGGTGGCGGCATATCCGGAAGAAGTCGGCGTGCCCGGCCAGCGCACGCAGGTGGGTGTGGACTGGGGCGTCAACCCGTACCTGTTCAACACCAGCGAGCGCAGCCTGAGCTTCATCACCAACGTGCTGGACGAAGTGCTGACCTTGTTCCCGTCGGCGTATATCCACATCGGTGGCGACGAGGCGGTCAAGGATCAATGGGAAGCCTCGCCCGCGGTGCGCGCGCAGATGCGCAAGCTCGGGGTCAAGGACGCGCATGCGATGCAGGGCTGGTTCAACGCGCAGCTGGCGACCTATCTCACCAATCACGGCCGGCGCATGATCGGCTGGGACGAAATCCTCGAAGGCGGCGTGCCTGCAAGTGCCTCGGTGATGTCATGGCGTGGCACCGACGGTGCGGTGACCGCCGCCAGGCAGGGCCACCATGTGGTGCTGGCGCCAGGCGACTGGCTGTACCTGGACAACCTGCAGACCACCCGCAGCGACGAACCCAACGGCCGCCTGACCGTACTGCCGTTGTCCAAGGTCTATGCCTTCGACCCGGTACCTGGTGAACTCAGCGCCGCGCAGTCCAAGCATGTACTCGGCGCGCAAGGCGCGTTGTGGTCCGAATACATCCCCTCGCGCTGGCATGTGGATCACGCGCTGTTCCCGCGTCTGTCCGCCATCGCCGAAGTGACCTGGTCGCCGGTGGCTGCCCGCAACTGGAAGGATTTCCTGGCGCGCCTGCCGGCGCAGCTGCAGCGCTACAAGGCGCTGGGCATCGACTACAGCGACGGCGCCTTCGCCGCCGATATCGCATTGGAAAGCGGCCCCAACCCGGTGCTGGCCGGTGGCCCGGCCAAGGTGGCACTCGGCACCCAGGCCGGTGCCGGCACGCTGCACTACACCGTCGACGGCAGCGATCCCACGCCGGCATCGCCACGCTATGCGGCGCCGTTTACGATCCAGCTGCCGACCACGGTCAAGGCCACCGCCTTCGATGCCGGCGGCACCGCGCTGGCGGCCACGCGCAGCCGTACTTTCGATCGTGCCGGGTTGTTGCGCGTGGACACCCAGGGCCTGCGCGATTGCGTGGACACCGGTGCGCTCGGCCTGCGCCTGCCGCTGCTGCCGGAACTGACCGCTGCCGACACGCCGGTCTACAACGTCGACCTGTTCCATGCCTGCCGGCTGTATCCGCAGGCGCGCCTGGATGGCGTCGGCGCGATCCGGATCGAGGCCGCACGCCTGCCGAACAATTTTGGCCTGGCCCACGAACAATCCAAGGTGGTGCAATACCCCGCCAAGACGCGCCGCGGCGAGCTGGAAGTACGCCTGGGCTGCGAGGGCGAGCTGATCGCCAGCGTGCAATTGCCCAACAGCACCACGCTGGGCGAACAATTCACGCTGGAAACCGCACTGCCTGCACGCACCGGCATCCACGATCTATGCCTGCGCTTCACCGCGCCGATCAGCGGCCCGCTGTACGCCATCGGCGCCGTCCAGTTGATTGAAACCACCGCGCAGGCGCCCCCCGCCGCCACGCGCTGATCCATCCAAGGAGAGTCATCCATGCCCCTGTCCCGTCATCGTTGCGTTCCCGCCCACGCCCGCCTCGGGCTTGCCCTGGCCGTTGCCATCTCGCAGGCCTGGGCCGCGCCGCCCACGGCAACGCCCCTGGACAGCGGCTGGCAGGTGCGGCTGGTGCCGGGCCAGGAGCAGGCCAGGACCTATCCGAAAGCAGCGGCGTGGTTGCCGGCGCAGGTGCCGGGCGCGGTGCAGACCGATCTGATCGCCGCCAAGATCGTGCCGGACCCGTTCTATCGCGACAACGAAGGCAAGATCCAGTGGGCGGGCCTGAGCGACTGGCAATACCAGACCCGCTTCAACGTGGATGCGGCCACGCTCAAGCGCGAGCATGTCGAGCTGGTGTTCGACGGCCTGGACACGTTTGCCGAGGTCACCCTCAACGGCAAGCCGCTGCTCAGCGCCGACAACATGTTCCGGCAGTGGCGCGTGGATGCCAAACCCCTGCTCAAGCGCGGCGACAACGTGCTCGAGGTCAAGCTGTTCTCGCCGATCAAGAAGATCCAGCCGTGGCTGGCCAAGCAGCCGTACGCGCTGCCGGGCGCCTACGATTCCGCCTTCGGCGACGAGCCCGATTCGCGCCACAGCTCCACCTACGTGCGCAAGGCGCCGTACAACTTCGGTTGGGACTGGGGCCCGCGCATGGTCAATGCCGGCATCTGGAAAGACGTGCGCCTGGAAGCCTGGGATGCGGTGCGCGTGGACGGGCTGCATATCGCCCAGCAACGCGTGGATGCCGACAGCGCGCAATTGCAGGCGCAGCTGGAACTGCAGGCCGGCCGCAGCGGCCCGGTGCAGGTGACGCTGGACGTGCTCGGCCCGGATGGGCAGAAAGTCGGGCAATTCACCCAGCAGGCGGTGGTCGACCCGGGGCAGAACCGCATCGATGTGCCTGTGCGCATCGCCAAGCCCAAGCGCTGGTTCCCGGCCGGCTACGGCGCGCAGGACCGCTACACCTTCGTGGCCAGCGTGCGTGATGCCGATGGCGACAGCCAGCAGATCAAGCGGGTCACCGGCCTGCGCTCGGTGGAGCTGCGGCGCGAGAAAGATAAGTACGGCAAGAGCATGGAGATCGTGATCAACGGCATCCCGATCTTCGCCAAGGGGGCCAACCTGATTCCGCTGGATGCGTTCCCCGCACGTGTGAGCCCCGAGCGCATGCGCAGCACCTTGCAGGATGCGCGCGATGCCAACATGAACATGCTGCGCATGTGGGGCGGCGGACATTATCAGGACGATCGCTTCTACGAGGTGGCCGACGAGCTGGGCATCATGATCTGGCAGGACTTCATGTTCGGCGGCGCGGTGCCGCCGTACGACGTGGAGTTCCGCGAGAACACCCGGCAGGAGGCGATCGAACAGGTCAAGCGCCTGCGCGACCATCCCAGCATCGTGCTGTGGTGCGGCAACAACGAAGTGCAGACCGGCTGGGAAAACTGGGGCGACCGGGTCAAGTTCAAGCAGTCGGTGGACCCGGAAGAACGCAGCCGCATCGAGCGCGGCATGACCACCTTGTTCGGCACCGTGTTCCGCGAAGTGGTGGCCACCTACGACAGCGACGTGCCGTACTGGTCCACCTCGCCGGGCACCAACTTCGACGGTGCCGCCGACCAGGCCAACGATGGCGACATGCATTACTGGAAGGTCTGGGGCGGCCCCGCGCTGCCGGTGACCGAATACCTCAACGTCACCCCGCGCTTCATGTCCGAATACGGCCTGCAGTCGTTCCCGGACATGCGCACCGTGCGTGCCTTCGCCGAAGCCGGCGACATGGATCCGGAATCGCCGGTGATGCGTGTGCATCAGAAGTTCGACAAGGGCAACGGCAACAAGCGGCTGATGCTGTACATCCGGCGCGAGTTCGGCGAGCCCAAGGATTTCGAGAGCTTCGTCTACCTGAGCCAGCTGATGCAGGCCGAGGGCATCAACCTGGCCGCCTCGCATCTGCGCGCCTCGCGCCCGCAATCGATGGGCTCGTTGTACTGGCAGCTCAACGATGTGTGGCCGGGTGCGTCGTGGTCCAGCGTGGACTACTACGGCCGCTGGAAGGCGCTGCATTACCACGCCCGCCGCTTCTACGCGCCGGAGCTGATCGCCGCACTGCGTAACGACAAGGGCCAGACCGAGGTGTCGCTGGTGTCCGACCGCACCACTGCGCTGGCAGCCCGCTGGCGCATGCGGGTGATGAACATGGACGGCAAGCTGCTGAGCAAGCGCGAGGAAAAGGCCGCCGTCAAACCGCTTGGCAGCCTGCAGGTGGGCAACTTCAGCGACAAGCAATTGCTGGGCAGCGCCGATCCCAAGCGCAGCTATGCGGTGTTCGAGTTGTTCGACGGCGAGAAGCTGCTGTCGCGCGAGGTGGTGTTCTTCGCGCCGGCCAAGCAGCTGGCCTTGCCGGCCGCGAAGATCGACAGCCAGTGGCGCGCCGATGGCGATGGCTACGCGCTGACGCTGTCCAGCAACACGCTGGCACGCGAGGTCTGGCTGTCGTTCGGCGATGTGGATGCCACGCTGTCGGACAACGCGTTCGACCTGCTGCCGGGCGAGCCGTTGACCGTGCACGTGAGCAGCAAGGCCGCGCTGGCGCAGTTGCAGTCCACGCTGCAGGTCCGCGACCTGGCCGGCACGCTGGCCGGCGCGCCGCCGGAGCCGGCCGAGCCGAAGTAAGCCGCGCCGGGAACACGCGTCGGACGATGGCGCAGCGCTCGCATCAGGGCGCTGCGCCGTCAGCCAAGCCGGCGCGTGGCGCAGCGGCGGTAGTCCCGGGCGCAGGTCGCATCCAATTCGGCGTCCGATCAGCAACCACCACTGCGCCAAGTGTCACCAACCGCTGCCCGCGGTCTCACTGCGGGCAATCCAAGAACAACGCGTGACGGCCCGTCGCCGCCCCGCAGGAGTGAGCAGATGTCGTTGTCCGTGTTTCCATGCCGCCTGGCGGTCGCGCTGAGTCTGGGCGTGGGCCTGCCGCTGATCTGCGCGCCGGCATTGGCCGCAACAAGACCCGATGCGACGCCGGAGCAACGCGCCGCCGCCCTGGTCGCGCAGATGAGCCGGGAGGAAAAAGTCGCGCAGGCGATGAACGATGCGCCGGCGATTCCGCGCCTGGGCGTCCCCGCCTACGAATGGTGGAGCGAAGGCCTGCACGGCATCGCACGCAATGGCTACGCCACGGTGTTTCCGCAATCGATCGGCCTGGCGGCCAGCTGGAATACCGCATTGATGCAGCAGGTGGGCACGGTGGTGTCGACCGAGGCGCGCGCCAAGTTCAATCAGGCCGGCGGCCCGGGCAAGGATCACAAGCGCTACGCGGGCCTGACCATCTGGTCGCCCAACATCAATATCTTCCGCGACCCGCGCTGGGGCCGTGGCATGGAAACCTACGGCGAGGATCCCTTCCTCACCGGGCAATTGGCGGTGGGCTTCATTCGCGGCTTGCAGGGCGACGATCTGGATCACCCGCGCACCATCGCCACGCCCAAGCACATCGCCGTCCATAGCGGACCGGAGCCGGGCCGGCACGGCTTCGATGTGGACGTGTCGCCGCGCGACGTGGAGGCGACCTATACGCCCGCCTTCCGCGCCGCCCTGATCGACGGCCAGGCCGGCTCGGTGATGTGTGCGTACAACGCGCTGCACGGCACCCCGGCCTGCGCGGCCGACTGGTTGCTCAACGGCCGCGTGCGTGGCGACTGGGGCTTCAAGGGTTTTGTGGTGTCCGACTGCGATGCGGTGGACGACATGACCCAGTTCCATTATTTCCGCCCAGACAACGCCGGCTCCTCGGCCGCCGCGCTCAAAGCCGGGCACGATCTCAACTGCGGTTACGCGTACCGCGCCCTGGGCACTGCCATCGAACGCGGCGAAGTGGACGAAGCCCTGCTCGACCAGTCGCTGGTGCGCCTGTTCGCCGCGCGTTATCGCCTGGGCGAACTGGAAGCGCCGCGCAAGGATCCGTATGCCAGGCTCGGCGCCAAGGACATCGACAACGCCGCCAATCGTGCCTTGGCACTGACCGCGGCCGCCGAGTCGATCGTGTTGCTCAAGAACCAGGCCAATACCTTGCCGCTGAAGGCCGGCACGCGGCTGGCGGTGATCGGCCCCAATGCCGATGCCCTGGCGGCGCTGGAAGCCAATTATCAAGGCACCTCGTCCGACCCGGTGACGCCCCTGCTCGGCCTGCGCCAGCGCTTCGGCGCGCAGCAGGTCAGCTATGCGCAAGGCGCGCCGCTGGCCGCAGGCGTGCCCGGCATGATTCCGGAAACCGCGCTGCGCAGCGACGGCAAGCCGGGCTTGCATGGCGAATATTTCGACACTGTCGATCTGGACGGCGCGCCGCGCGTGGTGCGGCAGGATCGCACGGTGAGTTTCAACTGGGACCAGGTCGCCCCCGCAAAGGGCGTGCCGGCCGATCGCTACGCGGTGCGCTGGAGCGGCGAGCTGCTGCCGCCGAGCGCGGGCGACTACACGCTGGCGGTGCGGGTGGCGCGCTGCTTCGATTGCGCCGGCCATGACCCGGTGCGGCTGTACGTCGACGACAAGCTGGTGGTCGCCGGCAATGCCGAAGACAAGCACGTGCCGGCCGGCATGCACAACGCCGACGGCCGCAGCGTGGAGACCGTGCTGCACTTCGACGACACCCGCCCGCGCAGGATCCGCCTGGAGATGGAACACCGCGGCCAGGACCAGGGCGTGCGCCTGGAGTGGCTGCCACCGGCAGCCGCGCAACTGGCCGAGGCCGAGCAGGCGGTGGCGCAGGCCGATGCGGTGGTGGCCTTCGTCGGCCTGTCGCCGGATGTGGAAGGCGAGGAGCTGCGCATCGACGTGCCCGGCTTCGACGGCGGCGACCGCACCGACATCGCCCTGCCCGCCCCGCAGCAAGCGCTGCTCGAACGCGCCAAGGCCTCCGGCAAGCCGCTGGTGGTGGTGCTGATGAGCGGCAGCGCGGTGGCCTTGAACTGGGCCAGCACGCACGCCGATGCGATCGTGGCGGCGTGGTATCCGGGCCAGTCCGGCGGCACCGCGATCGCGCGCATGCTGGCCGGCGACGACAACCCCGGCGGGCGCCTGCCGGTGACGTTCTATCGCTCCACCAAGGACCTGCCGCCCTACGTCAGCTACGACATGAAGGGCCGCACCTATCGCTACTTCAAGGGCGAGCCGCTGTTTCCGTTCGGCTACGGCTTGAGCTACACCCGCTTTGCCTACGGCGCGCCGCAGCTGTCCACTGCAACCCTGCAAGCCGGCAGCACCCTGCAGGTGACCGCCACCGTGCGCAATACCGGCACGCGTGCCGGCGACGAAGTGGCGCAGGTGTATCTGCAGTATCCGCAGCGCCCGCAGTCTCCGTTGCGCAGCCTGGTCGGCTTTCAGCGCGTGCATCTGCAACCGGGTGAGCAGCGCACGCTGCGCTTCACCCTGGATGCGCGCGCCCTGAGCGATGTAGATCGCACCGGGCAGCGTGCGGTGGAAGCCGGCGATTACACGCTGTTTGTCGGCGGTGGCCAGCCTGACTCCGGCGCGGCTGGCGAGGCCGCAGCGTTCTCGATCTCGGGGCGTTCGCCGTTGCCGAAATAAGCGGGGCATCTGCGCGACATGCAACAGGCGTCGGCTGTCATGGCCGGCGCTCGGCGGCAGCCACATGGACGCCTGCAAGGCGTTGCTGATCCATCCGGCGATCGGCACGTAGCTCGTCGCGGCGCATGCTGGCAGAAGGTTGTCCGGGCGGCATGCGCAGGACGATGGCCACTGCGCAGTGCCGGTCTAGCGGCGCGGACATGCGCTCGAGCGAAGGACGGTGCTGCGCGAGCGCGGGTGAGGCCGACCAGCCGCCGCGGGCACGGCTGCAGGCCACGCGTACGGCGCCGAATTGTGCGGGTGCACTATGCACATTCGGCGCACACGTTGTATGGTCATCGGGAATTGGTCATGCATAGGTCTGATCCTCGGGCCGGCACGTGATGCCGCCGCTGCAAGGAAGTCCACTGCGTCGACCGTTTGCTGAAATCCCAGGGAGCTCCAGGTCATGCACACCCGCCGCGACATCCTCCAGTTGCTGGGCGCCAGCGCGGGCGCCGGCCTGCTCGCCGGCGCACTGCCCGCCTTCGCCGCCACCGCTGCCGGCAACTTCGTCAGCAAGCGCCCGCCCAAGGCGCAGCGCCGCTTCGTCAGCAAGGCGGTCGAGCAGCAGATCGTGCAGATCAAGTCGCGCATCGCCGACCCCGAGCTGGCCTGGCTGTTCGAGAACTGCTACCCCAACACGCTGGACACCACGGTGGAAACCGGCACCCGCAACGGCAAGCCGGACACCTTCGTCATCACCGGCGACATCCATGCGATGTGGCTGCGCGACTCCTCCGCCCAGGTGCACCCGTATGTGCCACTGGCCAGGCGCGACCCCGCCTTGCGGCGCATGTTCCATGGCCTGATCCAGCGCCAGGCCGCCTGTATCCGGCTGGATCCCTACGCCAACGCCTTCCTGCCCGATGGCCAGACCCAGCGCCTGAAGTGGTCGCTCAACGACATCACCGAGATGAAGCCCGGCGTGGGCGAGCGCAAGTGGGAGATCGATTCGCTGTGCTACCCGATCCGCATCGCGCACGCATACTGGCGCGCCACCGGCGATGCCGCCCCGTTCGACGACGACTGGCGCGCGGCGATGCACGTGGTGGTCAAGACCTTTCGCGAACAGCAGCGCAAGGACGACCGCGGCCCGTACGTGTTCCAGCGCCCCTCGCCGCTGGCGACCGAGACCCTGGTGCTGGAAGGCTACGGCCAGCCGACCCGGCCCAACGGCATGATCCACTCGATGTTCCGCCCCTCCGACGATGCCTGCGTGTATCCGTTGTTCGTGCCGGCCAACCTGTTCGCGGTGGCTTCGCTGCGCCAGCTGGCAACGATGAGCACGGCCCTGCATCGCGATGCCGCGTTCGCCGCCGACTGCACCGCGCTGGCCGACGAAGTGGAAGCCGCCACGCGCAAGTTTGGCCAGCAACGCGACGCCGATGGGCAGGCGTACTGGGCATTCGAAGTGGACGGTTACGGCAACCAGTTGTTCATCGACGACGCCAACGCCCCCGGCCTGCTCAGCCTGGCCTACCTGGGCTGCTGCGACCGCACCGACCCGGTGTTCCTGCGCACGCGTCAGCTGGCCTGGAGCGAACGCAACCCGTATTTCTCGCGCGGCAGTGCGGCCGAAGGCGTCGGCAGCCCGCACAGCGGCATGGGCACGATCTGGCCGATGTCGATCATCCAGTACGCCCTGGTCAGCGACGACGACGCACACCTGCGCCAATGCCTGCAGTGGCTCAAGACCACCCATGCCGGCACCGGCTTCATGCACGAGGCCTTCGACAAGGACAACCCGAGCACCTTCACCCGCGACTGGTTCGCCTGGGCCAACACCTTGTTCGGCGAACTGATCATCGACCTGCACCAACGCAAACCCCAGCTGCTGCGCAGCGCCTGATTTTGCGAAGGGCCCGCCCTTCCAACGCGGAACTGCAGAGCGCTTGATCTTCCCTTCTCCCGCCGGGAGAAGGTGCCCGAAGGGCGGATGAGGGTACGGCCCGCCCCATTTCGTGACATCCAAGAGCACATCACCATGGCAACACGACGCGGTTTTCTCCAAGGCGCCATCGCAGCGGCACTGTTCGGCGGCGCAGGCCTCTCCGGGCGCGCGCGCGCGCGCGCCGGCAACTACGCACTGCCGGCCGATGCGCGCACCCGCGCCGAGCTCACCCGCCATGTCGATGTGTTCATCGGCACCGGCGGCCATGGCCACACCTTCCCCGGTGCGACCCTGCCGTTCGGCATGGTGCAGCTGAGCCCGGACACCTACAACGCGGTGTGGGATGCGTGCTCCGGCTATCACGCGTCCAACGGCTCGATCATGGGCTTCTCGCACACGCACCTGTCCGGGACCGGCATCGGCGACATGCTGGACTTCCTGCTGGTGCCCGCCACCGGCGAAGTGAAGCTGGTGCCTGGCGCACTCGACGCACCGGACAGCGGTTACCGCTCGCGCTACGACCATGCCGACGAAGCCGCCTCGCCCGGTTACTACCGCGTGCGGCTCAAGGACAGCGGCGTGCATGCCGAACTCACCGCCACCGCGCGCGCCGGCCTGCACCGCTACCACTTCCCCAAGGGCAAGCCGGCGCATGTGCTGCTGGACCTGTGCCACGGCATGCAGGACAAACCCGGCATCCCCACCCGCATCACCGACGCGCAACTGCGCGTGGTCGACGACCGCACCCTCACCGGCGGCCGGCGCGTCCATCAATGGGCGCAGGGGCGCTACATCTATTTCGCCATGCGGCTGTCGCGACCGTTCAAACAGGTGCAGCTGTACAACGAAGACCAACCGCTGGCCGCAGGCACGCGCAGCGTGGACGGCGTGCACCTCAAGGCCGCACTGCACTACCCCGACGCAGCCGACGCACCGCTGCTGATCAAGGTCGGCATCTCGGCGGTCAGCGCCGACAATGCGCTGGCCAACCTGGATGCGGAACTGCCCGACTTCGACTTCGCCCGCGTGCATGCGCAAGCCGTGGCCGCCTGGGAAAAGGAACTGGCGCGCGTACGCATCGACAGCGACGACGACGCGCAACGCCGCATCTTCTACACCGGCCTGTATCACAGCCTGCTCGCGCCCACCCTCTTCAGCGACGTGGATGGCCGTTACCGCGGCATGGACCTGCAGATCCACACCGCCCCCAAGGGCTATCACAACTACAGCACCTACTCGCTGTGGGACACCTACCGCGCCGCGCATCCGCTGCTCACCCTGGTGCAGCCCGAGCGCGTGCCGGACCTGGTGCAATGCCTGGTGCGCGGCGCCAACGAATGCCCGGATGGCGTGGGCATCTGGCCGCTGCAAGGCGTGGAGACCGGCTGCATGATCGGCTACCACTCGGCCGTGGTGCTGGCCGAAGCGCATGCCAAGGGCTTCACCGGCATCGACTACAAGGCCGCCTGGCCGGCCTACCGCAAGCGCGCCATGGACGACACCACCCATGGCCTGGCGGACTACCGCACGCTCGGCTACATCCCCGCCGACAAGGTCGACGAAGCGGTCAGCCGCACGCTGGAATACGCCTACGACGACTGGGCCTGCGCGCATCTGGCGCAGGCCGCCGGTGCCACCGACGATGCACGCGCACTGCGCGAACGCTCGCGCAACTACCGCAACGTGTTCAATCGCGACAGCGGCTTCGTGCAGGCGCGCCTGGAAGACGGCAGCTGGGCTAAACCGTTCGATCCGCGCGGCATGGGCCACATCGGCAAGTGGCGCGACTTCACCGAATCCAACGCCTGGCAGGCCAGCTTCCTCAACCAGCACGACCTGTACGGCTACATGGACCTGTACGGCGGCCGCGACGGCTTCGTCGCCAAGCTCGACGAGCTGTTTTCCACCAGCTCCGAACTGCCCGCCGATGCGCCACCGGATATCGACGGCCTGGTCGGCCAGTACGCGCACGGCAACGAGCCCAGCCATCACGTGGCCTATCTGTTTGCCTACGCCGGCCAGCCGTACAAGACCCAGGCGATGGTGCGCCGGCTGCTGCGCGAGCAGTACCACGATGCGCGCAACGGCCTGTCCGGCAACGAGGATTGCGGGCAGATGAGTGCCTGGTTCGTGCTCAGCGCGCTCGGGCTGTATGCGGTGGACCCGGTCAGCGGCAACTACGTCCTTGGCAGCCCGCTGTTCAAGCGCGCAGAACTCGATGTCGGCAACGGCCGTACGCTGCGCATCGTCGCGCACAACAGCGGCGCGCAGAACGTGTATGTGCAGTCGCTGAGCTGGAACGGCAAACCGACCAACCGCAGCTGGATGCGGCATGCCGACCTGGCCGCTGGCGGCACGCTGGAATTCACCATGGGCGCCAAACCGAATCCGGCCTTCGGCGCGAACAAGGAGGATCTGCCGCCTTCGTTTGCTTGATGTTTGTTCTTGCTCGTCACTCGTCACTCGTTACCGCCGGGAATCGCCCATGTTGCGCAGCACCCTCAGCCCCCTCGTCCTGGCCCTCGCGCTGGCGCTTCCCGTCGCCGCCCGTGCCGCCGACACCGACACCTGGCCCAGCTTCGGCACCCAGGGCACGCAGTTCGTGCGCGACGGCAAGCCGTATCAACTGCTCTCCGGCGCCATCCATTTCCAGCGCATTCCGCGTGACTACTGGAAAGACCGCCTGCAGAAGGCGCGCGCACTGGGCCTGAACACGGTGGAGACCTACGTGTTCTGGAACCTGGTCGAACCGCAGCAGGGCCGGTTCGACTTCACCGGCAACAACGATGTGGCCGCATTCGTACGCGAAGCCGCCGCGCAAGGCCTCAACGTGATCCTGCGGCCGGGCCCCTACACCTGCGCCGAGTGGGAAGCCGGCGGCTACCCCGCCTGGTTGTTCGGCAAGGACAACATCCGCGTGCGCAGCCGCGACCCACGCTTTCTCGCCGCCAGCCAGGCCTATCTGGATGCCGTGTCCCGACAGGTGCGTCCGCTGCTCAACCACAACGGCGGGCCGATCATCGCCGTGCAGGTCGAGAACGAATACGGCTCCTACGACGACGACCACGCCTACATGGCCGACAACCGCGCCATGTACGTCAAGGCCGGCTTCGACGACGCCTTGCTGTTCACCTCCGACGGCGCCGACATGCTCGCCAACGGCACCTTGCCGGACACCCTGGCGGTGGTGAACTTCGCTCCCGGCGAGGCCAAGAGCGCGTTCGACAAACTGATCAAGTTCCGCCCCGGGCAACCGCGCATGGTCGGCGAGTACTGGGCCGGCTGGTTCGACCACTGGGGCAAGCCGCACGCCAGCACCGACGCCAAACAACAGACCGAAGAACTGGAGTGGATCCTGCGCCAGGGGCATTCGGCCAACCTCTACATGTTCATCGGCGGCACCAGTTTCGGCTTCATGAATGGTGCCAATTTCCAGGGCAATCCCAGCGACCATTACGCCCCGCAGACCACCAGCTACGACTACGACGCCATCCTGGACGAAGCCGGCCGTCCCACCCCAAAGTTCGCGCTGATGCGCGACGCCATCGCCCGCGTCACCGGCGTGCAGCCGCCCGCGCTGCCGAAGCCGATCGCGATCGCGGCACTGCCGGACACCCAACTGCGCGAATCCGCCTCGCTGTGGGACAACCTGCCCGCCCCGATCGCCATCGACACGCCGCAGCCGATGGAACATTTTGGCCAGGACTACGGCTACATCCTCTACCGCACCACCGTCACCGGCCCGCGCAAGGGGCCGCTGTATCTGGGCGAGGTGCGCGATGCGGCGCGGGTGTATGTCGACCAGAAGCCGGTCGGCAGCGTCGAGCGCCGGCTGCAGCAGGTTTCCACCGATGTGGATATTCCGGCTGGCCAGCACACACTGGATGTCTTGGTCGAAAACAGCGGCCGCATCAACTACGGCCCACGCATGGCCGACGGCCGCGCCGGGCTGGTCGACCCGGTGCTGCTGGACAACCAGCAGCTCACCGGCTGGCAGGCCTTCCCGCTGCCGATGCGCTCGCCCGACAGCATCCGCGGCTGGACCCGCACTCCCGTCGCAGGCCCGGCCTTCCACCGCGGCACGCTGCGCATCGGCACACCGACCGACACCTATCTGGACATGCGCGCCTTCGGCAAGGGCGTGACCTGGGCCAATGGCGTCAACCTGGGCCGCCACTGGGCCATCGGCCCGCAGCGGGCGTTGTATTTCCCGGCGCCGTTCCAGCGCAAGGGCGACAACGCCGTGGTGGTGTTCGACCTGGACAGCACCGCCAAGCCCGGCGTGCGCGGCCTGCAGCAGCAGGTATGGATCACGCCGAAGGAGTAACGGGCACGCGGATGGCGGGCCGGTGACGATCACGCACCGGTCCGGGATGGCGATCGCAAGCCGCATACCCATGCCCGCCGACGCCCAAACCAACCGCGCGGCAACCCGCCGGGCGCTCCCGGACTGGCGCCCCTTCAGACTGCCGCGTGCGTGCCGCTATCTGGAGGTCCGCTGCCCGCGCAGCGTCTGCTACCTGTGCGGTATCGGACCGATCGCATTCCAGGCAAGATCACCGGCTCACGCCGTTGTGCAAAGGCAGTGGCGCATTCCCGTCGTCCCCTCGGGCGACGGTCAGATCGTGAGTTCCAGGAGCGTTTCATGTCCTCGTCCACCGTTACGCAAGACCCTGTCTCCGCGGTTCCGGAGCAGACCCAGCACGCCTTCGCCGAACACGTCCACAGCAAGCCCGCGCCCAGCCAGCCGATCGGCAGCACCGAAGCGGCGCACCTGATGACCTTCCTGTGCCAGACCCACTCGGCCAAGCAGCCGCAGATCCTGCTGCCACCGCAGGCGCGCGACGACGACGCGGCCTGAGTGCACCGACGCACTCGCGTCAGCAACATTGGCGACAGCACTGCCGCTGTCGCCAGCCGCCATTATTTGCCGGTGTTGAACGCATTGAGCACGGTGAGCAGACTGGTCAGATTGTCGGCGACACCTGCTTGCGCGACCTTCTCGACATCCGCCGCCGAGGCGGTCGTATCAAGGCTGTAGATCTGCATCACGCCCTGATTGGCGGCGGCCTGCGACAGCGTGTTTTGCTGCTGTTGCGCCGATACCGCGTTCTGAAACAGGATGTCGGTCGAATGCGCCATGCTCTGGTAGATCGTGCCCATCGCCATTGCAGGCGCCTCGCCAATGACCTTGACGTTGGCCTGCGTGACGGTATCGGTGATCTGGTCGTTGACTGCGGTGGGAAACGCCATGTGCGTGCTCCTGGGTGGATGGATACACGGCACTACGCGCTCAGCCCGGTTGCGCCGAAGGCCAGCCGCAGCCACTGATCGCTTCGCAGTCCACCGGGCAAGCGCCAGCCCCAACTGCATACCGTGTCATCTCGATAACGGCCTGCGCGTGTACGACTGAACCCTTGCAGCACACCGACGCAATCTGCGTCGCAGGCACATCGTGGCCGCGCGCAACCGCTGTGCGATAACACTTGTCACCACATGGCTGACCGGCTCCCGATCGGAGCCGGCCTGGCAATCGGCATGTTCGCTACGTGCCAACACACCGCTCAACCACGCTCAGCGCGCAGCCGCACCCTTGCCGGTATTGAACAACTGGAACTCGCGGATATGCACCGCATCGGCACCGGACTGGATGTTCAGGCGCACCCGCGACGCGGTCACCGGCGCGAAGTGATCGATCTTCATCCGGCCGATCGCCTGCGCCTTGGCCAGCGGCACCCACTTGCCGTCCTGCCAGGCTTCCACCGCATACTTCTGCACCAGCTGGCCGTCGTTGATCCACTCCATGCTCAGCGCGCTGTCGAAGGTCACCGGCTGCTTGAACTGCAGCTCCAGCACCGCGCTATGCGAACCGGCCGGTGCGCTCCAAAACGTCTCGCGATCGCCGTCCACTGCCGCGTCGATGCCGTCGGTTTTCTTGATGTTGCCGGCCACCAGGTTCTTGTCCGCGCCGTAGCGCGCCTGGAGCGCCTGGCCGAGTTCCTGCAAGCGTGCAACGTCGGCTTCCGGCAACAGTCCGCGCTTGTCCGGTGCAAGACCCAGCACCAGCTGACCGCCCAGGCCGACGCTCTTTTCCCAGATGTCCACCAGTTCATCCACGCTCTTGAGCGTCTGATCGCTGTTGGGGTGCCAGAACCACTGCAACTTGTGCAACGGCGTATCCACCTCCACCGGGCGCCAGCGCAGGTAGCCGTGGCGGTCGATCACGTTCCAGTTTTCGCCTTCGATGAAGCCGGCCTCGTTGCCCACCCAACGCACGTCGCCGTACTCGAACAACGCGGTGTCGGCGAACACCATCGCATTGGCCTGATAGGTGCGCAGCTCTTCCATGTACTTGTCGAAGTTGTACACGTGGCCGGCGCTGCCGGCGCCGTCCAGCCACCACTCGGTGATCGGGCCGTAATGCGAGGCCAGCTCCACCAACTGCGCGGCGTAGAACTTGTCGTATGCCTTGGAATCGGCATATTTGGGCTCGTGGCGATCCCACGGCGACAGGTACACGCCAAAGCCCATGCCCTCCTTGCGCACCGCATCGCTGGTGAGCCTGACCAGGTCGCCCTTGCCGCCCATCCACGGGCTGCTCTTGACCGAATAATTGCTCTCGGCGGTCGGCCACAGCGCAAATCCGTCGTGATGCTTGGCCACCAGGATCACGTACTTCGCACCGGCCGACTTGGCCGCGCGCGCCCACTGGCCCGGGTCCACATTGGTCGGGTTGAAGGTCTTGGCGCTGGCGGTTCCGTCGCCCCACTCCTGGTCCAGCCAGGTATTGGGATTGAAGTGCACGATCACGCCGAATTCCAGGTCCTGCCACGCCACCTGCTGCGGCGAAGGCTTCACCTCGGCAAAGTTCTGCGCGATGGCGGTGGGCAGGGTCAGCGCGGTCAGGCCGAGCGCGGCCAGCCAGCGCAACGGGGAGAGCGGGTGTGATGACATCGCGGGTCCTCGCAGTGGTGGGCGACCACGGCCGCCTGGATGGCCAGAGCATATGGTATTTAATAGATGATAAATAGGTATCTTTAAAATCTGCACAGGACTGGACCACGATGCATCCGTCACGCCTGCTGAGCTGCCTTGCCGCAAGCCTTGCCGTCTTCGCAGTCCAGGCCGAATCGCGCACGCCGCCGTGCTCGCCCATCGTGCTCAGCGAGTTCATCGCCGACCCTGCACCGACGCCGCAGGCGCACGCCTCCACGCTGCTGGAAACCCGCGACGGCACGCTGCTGGCGGCCTGGTTCGGCGGCGCGCACGAGGGAGCGGCCGATGTCGGTATCTGGCTCGCGCAGCGCGGCGCGCAGCAATGGCAGCCGCCGCGACGCATCGCCGACGGCGCGCATGCCGGCACGGATGGCGCGGCGCTGCCGGCCTGGAATCCGGTGCTGTTCCAGTCCGGCGCCGGCCCGGCGCAGCTGTACTACAAGCTCGGCCCCAATCCGCGGCAGTGGTGGGGCCTGCGTATCACCTCGGATGATGACGGTGCGCATTGGTCGCCACCGCAGCGCCTGCCCGACGGCATTCTCGGCCCGATCAAGAACAAGCCGGTGCAGTTGCCGAATGGGCGCATCCTCGCGCCCAGCAGCAGCGAAGACCGCGGCTGGCGCGCGCATCTGGAATGGAGCGACGACGACGGCGCGCATTGGCAACGCGGCATGCCGCTCAACGACCCGGCGGTGATCGGCGCGATCCAGCCCAGCGTCCTGCTGCATGCGGACGGGCGCGTGCAGCTACTCGGGCGCAGCCAGCAGAACAGGTTGTTCAGTACGTTCTCGCAGGATGGCGGCCTGCATTGGCACCCCATGCAGTTGCTGGACGTGGAGAACCCCAACTCCGGCACCGACGCGGTGATGCTGCGCGACGGCCGCGCCCTGCTGGTCTACAACCCCGGTATCGCCGGCAAGGACTGGTGGGACGGTCGCGGCACGCTTGCGGTGGCGCTCTCGAGCGATGGCGTGCATTGGCAACGCGCCATCACGCTGGAAAACAGCGCAAAAGACGAGTTCTCCTATCCGGCGGTGATCCAGACCCGCGATGGCCTGGTCCATATCAGCTACACCTGGAAGCGCCAACGTATCAGGCATGTCGTCCTGGATCCGACACGTCTCGGCAGCGAGGCAGAGGACACGAGATCGCCCCAATCACTGCCCGGAAGTGCGCAATAGATCGAGAGATTGAGGGCGCGGTGCCCTCACCACTTCTGGGACACGCCGTGACCCCGTCCGTGGAGGCCCTTGGCGGCATCCATCATGCTCTGCTTGCAAACACGCACACCGACCATTCCGACTGGTCCTTGCCCGCCCACCATCGCGGGACCTTACGCGGCATGGACGCCGCGTAAGAGCCTACAAGGACGTACTTGCGGCGTGTCCTGCGATGGTGGGCGGGCAAGGGCCCTGCAACGAAGCACAAGATCAGATGCTTTGCGCTCGCTTCTTCCACAGTGCCCCTGCTCTTATCCACGCACACGACCATCTCGACAGGTCCTTGTCCGCCCACCGTCGCGGGACCTTGAGCGGCATGGATGCCGCGCCAGAGCCTACAAGGACGTACTTGCGGCGTGTCCCGCGATGGTGGGCGGGCAAGAGCCCTGCAACGAAGCACAAGATCAGATGCCTTGCGCTCGCTTCACCTGGATTGCCCAGCCCCAGCATGCAAAAAGGTCCCAGCTCACCTGCTCCACAATCGGCACGCAGCGCCTCACAGCTCCTGCAACAGCTCCACGATCCGCCGCACCCGCGCCACATCGGTACGCTGGTAATCGCCGCCCAGGTCGGAGATGTGCGCATGCGGCGCATGCACCTGCGCCGCAACCGGCCCACGTGAGGAGGCATGGAACTCGCGCGCACCGGTGTTGGCACGCAGCGCACGCACATTGCTTTCGGATACGCCCGCACCGGGCATGATGCTGATGCGATCACCCGCCTGCCGCACCAATGCGGCAATGGTGTCGATACCGTCAAGCGCGCTCGCACGCGCACCGGAGGTCAGCACGCGCTCGCACCCCAGCGTCACCGCATCTTCCAGCGCGCGCGACGGATCGGCACTGACATCGATCGCACGATGAAAGGTCACACCCAGCGGACCGGCTGCGGCGATCAACACCCGCATCGTGTCCATGTCGACCTGCCCATGCGGATCCAGCGCGCCCAACACCACGCCATCGCAGCCCAACCGCACGCAGTGCTCCACATCGCGCCGCATCACCTCGACCTCCGCCGCATCGAAGACGAAATCGCCCGCGCGCGGACGGATCAGTACGTACAGCGGAATCTGCAATCGCTCACGCACCACCGCCAGCGTGCCGAATGATGGCGTCAGCCCGCCGCCATCCAGGCCCCCGCAGAGCTCGACACGCATCGCACCGCCTTCCTGCGCCGCCAATGCCGACCCCACCGAATCGGCGGCCACTTCCAGCCCCAACGCACTCATGCTGCAGGCGCAGCGGTGTAGTGGCTTTCGCCGGGCACCAGCAGATCCTGCCGCTGCGCATCGCAGACCGCGTAACTGAAACCCTTCTGGATCGCGAACGCCCCCACCTCGCCGCGCTTGTTCATTGCCAGAAACCCCACCTGCAAGGTGCGGGTGAGTTCGGGCTTGCGGCGAATCAGCCGCATCACCACCTCGCGGCAGGCATCGGCAGGCGACTTGCCCTGGCGCATCATTTCCACCACCGCAAAACTGCCGACATTGCGGATCACCTCTTCGCCGACGCCGGTCGAGGTCGCACCGCCGACCTCGTTGTCCACATACAGGCCCGCCCCGATGATCGGGCTGTCGCCGACCCGCCCGTGCATCTTCCACGCCATGCCGCTGGTGGTGCACGCGCCGGACAGGTTGCCGTGCGCATCCAGCGCCAGCATGCCGATGGTGTCGTGATTGTCCTTGCCGCCCGGCAGCTTCGCATCGCGCCAGGCACGGTTTTCGATATTGGCTTCCGGCGAGTACTTCGAGGTCTTCAGCCACTCTTTCCACGCCGCTTCCGAGCTGGGCGTGAGCAGCCTGGTCTGCGCAAATCCCTGTTCCAGCGCGAACTGTCGCGCGCCGTCGCCGACCAGCATCACATGCGGGGTTTTTTCCATCACCGCGCGCGCCACCGAAATCGCATGCACCACATCTTCCAGCGCCGCCACCGAGCCGCAATTGCCCAGGTGATCCATGATGCAGGCGTCCAGCGTCACCCGGCCGTCGCGATCCGGGTAGCCGCCCAGCCCCACGGTGGGATTGCTCGGGTCCGCTTCGGGCACCCGCACGCCGGCTTCCACCGCATCCAGTGCGCTACCGCCACTGCCGAGGATTTTCCAGGCCGCCTGATTGGCGGCAATGCCGAAATCCCAGGTGGAAATCACCCGCGCCGCGCCGTGCGGCAGCGCGGTAACGCGTCCGGCCGTGCCGGCACCGACCGCCGCCTGCGCGCGTGCGCCCCACCCGGCCAGGCCGGAAGCGATCGCACCAAGCGTGGCGCTCTTGAGGAAGTGACGACGTTGGATCATCCGGGCGAACTCCATGCGGGAAGAAGACAGCCAGCCGCACTGCGCGGCGACAGTCTTCCATCATGCGGCAGCGCCGCGCGCGGATAAACCGCCTTGCGGCGCTGTCGGCTGCGGATCCGCGCACAACTACCGCTGCATCCGGCCCGTTGCGCGCGCGGTAGCCTGCCCGCCCCACGACGAGGGCAGACAGACTCACCCGCCACAGGTGTCAGCGTCGTCGCGCAATTTGCTGGTCAACACATGGTCGCGCCAGACGCCGTTCAATTGCAGATACCGGCGCGCATAGCCTTCGATCTGAAAGCCCAGCCGCTGCAGGACACGCGCACTGCGCAGGTTGTCGGGGACGTATTGCGCCATCACCCGATGCAGGCCAAGCGGGCCGAACGCAAACGCGATGCCCTGCATGGCGGCCCACTGCATCAAACCGCGTCCCTGCTGCTGCGCATCCAGGCCGTAACCCAGATGACAGCCCTGGAAGGCACCGCGCTGGATCTGGGTGAAGCCGACCGTGCCGATCACCTGCGCATCGCGCAGCAATACCAGTTGCAACTCGCGTTCGCCGGGCACTGCGGTGCGGTAGGCGATGCTCAGGCGGCGCCAGCCGTCGGTGCTGTAGAACGCCGGCGGCCGCAGCGGCATCGCAGCGGCCAGATGCGCGCGATTACGGCTGTGGTAGTCGGCCATCGCCGCCGGATCGACGATGGCCAGATCACACAGCACCACACCCTCGGCGTGCTCGACGCGGGCAAAGACGGGCAGACTCATGACAACCACGACCGCGCCTTGCGCGCGTCGTGCGTGTTGCGTGGATCAGGCTGATGCATACAGATCACGCCCCCGCAAACGGTTGCCCAACGGCAGCAAGAAGGCTCGGGCATCTGCCGTGTCATCATGGACTGCACGCAGCAGGGGCACGCCCGACTGGCCGGTGCAGCTCTGTCCCGATCCCCATCCCGACACTACCCGCACGCCGGCAGCGGCGGCGTCCAGCAGCGGCGCCTTAGGCGGCGACCGCCGCGAGCGCCTGCGCAACCTGCGCTTCGATCGCATCCAGGTTCGGCAGCAATGCGCTCTGCTCGCCCAACAGCACGCGCATGTGCACGCCGTCGGGCAGCGCATCTTCGGAGGCGTCGGCCAGCAGGCCATCGCGCGGCACCGAGATCAGCTGCGGGAACGAAGCGGTGAGCAAGGCGAAATACGGCAGCGCCGGATTGCCACCCAGCGCCTTGAGCACGATCACCTTGTTGTTGACCGCCGTCGGCTCCTCGCCCATCCCGCTCAAGCGCGCGAACGACAGCAGCGGCACCTTCCAGCCGTACCAGTCGATGCGCCCGACCACCCAGCGCGGCATCTCGGCCATCGGCTCGACCGCCACCCGCGACATCACCTCGGCCACCGTGGCGTTCGGCAGCAGCACGCGCTCGTGGCCGGCCTGGATCAAAACGCCGCGGATTTCGTCATTGTTGGCGTAGCTCATCGCACCTATTCCGATCTTGAGAGGAAGCGCCCGGCTTATGCCGGCCAGCGCTGTGCCAATGCCTGCGCCAACTGCACGGGGTCGCCGGTCAGGATGCCTTGGCGTGCCAGACGCGCCGCCGCGGCCGGGTCGTAGCAGCCATCGGCGGATTGACCCGCCAGCCAGCCGCCCTGCTCGGCCAGCGCCAGCGCTGACTCGACCAGCGCCTCATTGGCGCCGCTGAGCATCAGCACCGCGCTGTCGGTCGGCGGCAACGCGGCCACCAGCCCGGCAGGATCGGCCTGCGCGACAAACGCCAGCGCGCCGGCATGTTGCTGCACGCCGATGTCGTCGGACAGCACGTAAACCTTGCCCGACGTAATCACCTGGCCGGCCTCGCCCAGTTCGACCGGCAACGCCGACACGCGTCCCATCTGCCGCACCAGGTTGCCGTACTGGCCGCCATCCAGGGTCATGCGCACCAGCACGGCGCGCGGAAACGCCGGCGGTAGCGCGGACAGCAGGCGACGGATCGCATCCGGGCCGCCGATGCCGGCCAGCACCAGCACTGCACCGGTGGTCGCACCGGCCTGATCCAGCTCGACCAGCGACAGCCCGCCGGTCGACAACGTATCCATGTTCACTTCGGCACGCGGGCGCACCACCACGGCCACCTCGTCGACCAGGCCCCAGGTACTGGAATCGCCCAGCGTCAGGACTGGCGCCTCTGCCGCCGCTGCGGTCTCGGACGCGTCGGCGCCACGTGCGAACAAGGTGTCGCTGGGCACGCTGTCGAACGCATGCGCAGCTGCCTGCAGATGCTGGTCCAGCTGCAGATCCGAATGCTGCCGCGGTGCCAACTCCAGGCCCGGCTCGGGCTGCAGCGACGGCTCGCTCTCGGTGCCTGGCGGCAACACGTCGGCGTGGCCATGCAGCTTGGCCGCCAGATGGCGCACCCAGCGCTGCGCTTCCCAGCCCTCGCGGCGCACGGTCAGCTCGGCTTCGTCGAAGATCACCGTGACACCGGGCATGTTGAAGGCCGGCTCCAGCGCTTCGAGCGCGTCTTCGATCGACGGCTCCAGCGCAACCAGCACTGCCACCGGTTCGGCATCGCGCAGCATCTGCACGTCCACCGCCGCCGGTTCGTCTTCCAGCACCACGTGCGCGCCGGCCAGGCCGAGCGCTTCACGCAGGCGCTCGCGCGCCTGCCCGGGCCGGCCCAGCAGGGCGACCGGAGTTCCCATTGCGCCATTATTCTCGGACACGGGCGATCCCCAGCAGGTCATACACGTTTCGCATCAGATCCAACTCTTGGTAGGGCTTGCCCAGGTAACGCTGCACGCCGATCTCGAAGGCGCGCTGGCGATGCTTCTCGCCGCTGCGCGAGGTGATCATCACGATCGGCACCGCCTTGAAGCGTGGGTCGGCACGCATCGCGGTCGCCAGCTCGTAGCCGTCCATGCGCGGCATTTCGATGTCCAGCAGCATCAGGTCGGGCACGCGCTCCTGCAGCAGTTCCAATGCCTCGACACCATCGCGTGCGGTGGTGACGTCCAGGTTGTGGCGTTCCAGTACGCGGCTGGTGACCTTGCGCATGGTCAGCGAATCGTCCACCACCATCACCAACGGCACCTGGCGCTGCGATTCGGCCGGGGTTTCCAGCGCCGGCCGCGCCGGCTGGCTCAGATAGCGACGCACCAGCGGGGCCACGTCCAGGATCACCACCACACGGCCATCGCCGGTGATGGTGGCGCCGTAGATGCCCGGCACCGAGGCGATCTGCAGGCCCACCGGCTTGACCACGATTTCGCGGTTGCCCAGCACCTGGTCGATCGCCACCGCCGCGCGCAGGTCGCCCGCACGCACCAGCAGCAACGGCACCTGCGCCTGACCATCGGCACGCGCGGCGGCCTGGCCGACCAGCGAGCCGAGATCGTGCAGGACGTACTCTTCGCCAGCGTAGTGGTAGCCGCCCTCGCCAGACGCGTAGCGGCTGCGCGAGATGCGGCCGATACCGCTGACCGACGCCACCGGCACCGCGAAGGTGGTGTCGCCGATGCGCACGAACACCGCCTGGGTGACCGCCAGCGTCTGCGGCAGGCGCAGGGTGAAGGTGACGCCCTGGCCGCGCACCGAGTGGATGTCCACCGAGCCGCCCAGCTGGCGCACTTCGTTGCGGACCACGTCCATGCCCACGCCACGGCCGGCCAGCTGGCTGACCTGCTCGGAGGTACTGAAACCGGAGGCGAAGATCAGCCCATCCAGCTCGGCCTCGCTGAGCTCCTGGCCAGGTTCGATCAGGCCGCGCTGCTCGCCACGGCGACGGATCGCCTCGCGGTCCAGCCCGGCGCCATCGTCGGCCACTTCCAGCACGATTTCCGAACCTTCGCGGCGCAGACGGATCGCGATGCTGCCCTCTTCCGGCTTGCCCGCGTCGCGCCGTTGCTCCGGCGTCTCCAGGCCGTGCGCCACCGAGTTGCGCAGCATGTGTTCCAGCGGCGCGACCATGCGATCGAGCACGTTGCGGTCGAGTTCGCCCTGGGTGCCCTCCAACAGCAGATGCACCTGCTTGCCGGTGTCGCTGGCCGCCTGGCGGACCACCCGACGCAGACGCGGCACCAGGCCGTCGAACGGCACCATGCGCGCGCGCATCAGGCCGTCCTGCAACTCGGAGCTGACGCGCGACTGCTGTTGCAGCAGACCATCGTATTGACGCGACAGGTCCTCCAATACCCCTTGCAGACCGCCCAAGTCGGCGGCCGATTCGTTCAGCGCGCGGCTGAGCTGCTGCAGGGTGGAGAAGCGGTCCAGTTCCAGCGGATCGAAGGTGCGATCGCCCTGGTCCTGCTCGCGCTGATACCGCGCCACGATCTGCGCTTCGGTTTCCAGATCCAGACGCCGCAACTGGTCGCGAAGACGGGCGTTGGTGCGATCCAGTTCGCCCATGGCACCGCGGAAGGCGCCCATCTGCTGTTCCAGGCGCGAGCGGTAGATCGCCACTTCGCCGGCGTGATTGACCAGGCGATCGAGCAGGTCGGCACGCACGCGCACCTGTTCCTGCTGCGCGCGCGGCATCAGTTCTTCCTCGACTTGGCCTTCGACCGGCACCGGCGCCGACAGCGGTGCCGGTTCCACCGACGCCTTGGCGATCGCACGCACATCGGCGTCGCTCGGCTCTGCGGCATTGCGGCCACGGGTACGGGTTTCGAAGGCTTCCACCAGGTCGGTCGGCATCGCCACGGCGCGGTGCATGCCGGTGCGGGTCAGCAGCTGATGCAGGCGGTCGAAGCCGCGCTCGAACAGGCGCACGTCGTCGCGGTCGATGTCGGTACGGTTGGCCGCCACCGCCTCGAGCAGCGATTCGATCGCATGGCCGAGATCGCCAATGGCGTTGATGCCGGCCATGCGCGCGCCGCCCTTGAGCGTGTGCAGGTCGCGCTGCAGTCCGTTGAGGACCTCGCGGTCTTCCGGCACCTCGCGCATGCGGGCGATCAGACCATCGCAATGATCCAGCAGGTCGCGGCCTTCCTCGACGAAGATGTCGACCAACTCGCCATCGAGCTGGTCGAAGTTGAGCGGGCCGGCATCGAAGTCTGCGCCCACATCGTTGGCGGTGCCATCGGCCGCTGCGGCGTCTTCCACCGGCGCACTGAAGGGCACGGCTGCAGCGTCTTCGTGTTCGCTTGCGGGTTCGGCGTGTCCGACTTGTTCGGGATGCTCGACAGGATCCGTTGCGTTGGTAGCCTCGAGCGTCTCGTCTGCGTCTGGATGCTGCGCGTGGACCCCGGCATCGGCACGAGAATCCGCCTCGGCGTCGGCAACGACGTCCGAATGCAGCTCCGGCGCAATTTCCGACTGCGGATCGCCGGTTTCTTCGACCCGATCGGCCACCTGCGCCATCTCGAAGGCTTGCACCGACTCGATGGTGCGTTCGGGTAGCGCTTCGGCAGCCTGCTGTGCTTCGTCAGTCTGCTGCGCTTGTGCAGCGTGCTCTGCCTCTGCAATGTGCTCGACTTGGTCGGCATGCGCGTGCGCGTCCGCGCGTTCCTGCTCGCTCGACTCGACGTGCGCGTCCGATTGCGCAGGCTCGTCCGCATGCGCAGGTTGCTGCGGGTGCACCTGCTCGCCCGACAGAGCATGCTCTTCGGAAGCCGGCTGCTCGCCAAACTGCGCCGTGTCTTCCATGTGCAACCGGTCGCCAACCTGCGCGTCGGCATCGTGCGGCAACGCGGCATCGCCGTGCTGGGCTGCTTCGTCGGCAGGCAGCTGCGCGTGCTGTGCCTGCCCGGCGGTCGTCCCTTCGTGCGGCGTGGGGACGTGGTCGCCCCGCTCAGTCGCACCACTGTCCAGCGCCGCGGTGCCCGGCGTCCAGTCTTCGCTGGTCGCCGCGTAGGTCTGGTCGGCAAGCAGGGCCTGCGCGTGCACCGCTTCCAATGCCTCGATGGTCTCGACAGGCGCATCGTCCGTGGACGCGGCGCCATCGTGTTGGTCGTGCACGGCCGCGTGCTCGCCCAGCGACTGCTGCTCGGGGTCTGCACGGTCGGCATCGACATCCCCGGCTTCCGGCGCGGCGAGCGTCTGCGCGTCGCCCAACGTAGCTTCCGCGTCGGACAACTCGTCCACCGCCACGTGCTCGCCAGCGTCCGGCACCTGGCTTGATTGCTCATGCGAGGCCGCATCGCCACTGCCGGCCTGCTGCAATCCGGTCGCGTCCCAGGCAGCGGCGTCGACCACCGGCTCATCGGCCGGCGTGTCGTGCGCACCGACGCCAAGCGACTCGGCGTCGGCTTCGGCTGCGTGCTGGTGCTGGACAGCATCGCCATGCACCGCGTCGGCGACCTGCTCCGTACCGGCCTCGGATGCGAGTGCATCCCCAGGTGCTGCCTGCGCGGTCTCGACCGATTCGACACCCGGCTCTAGCTCCTGTGCAGCAATGTCAGCTGCCTGTGCCTGTTCGTGCGGTGCCGGCGCTTCCAGCGCAAGCGCCGACGTGTCGTCGGCCTCGGCCTCGGCCAGCTCGTCCACCGCGATCGGGGCGTCGGCGTGCGCATCGGCATCCGGCGCGGCGTCATCGGCGACATGCGCGGGCGCGCGGTGATCGGCCGCATCCGGCGGCAGCACGTTGGCGTCCAGATACTGTGACAGATCCTGCGCGCCGGTCAGCTCGACCGCCGACTCGCTGTCGACCCCCGACTCGCTCGGCGCATCCAGGTCGTCCAGTTCGTCCAGGAACGCATGCGGTGGCCATTGCACTTCCGGCAGGGTCTCCACCAGCGCGCGCAGGCGCTCGGTCAATGGCGCAAACGAGGGGATCAACGGCGCATCGGCGCGCAAGGCGGTCACGGTGACGGCGATTGCGGCGGCCGTTGCGGCGATGGCGTCGATGCCCTCCTGCGATGGGACCAGCGACGCGGCGAGCAGCCGCTTGACGTAGCTTTCGGCCGGCGTGGTCACCAACGTGATTTCCGGCACATCGGTCATCGCGAATGCGCCGCTCATGGTGTGCACGGCGCGCAGCAATTCCTCGCTCGCCAACTGCGGCTCGGCCTGGCTGGCGTGCAGCCATGCGTTGACGGTTTCCAGATGGGTGGCGACTTCGGCTTCCAGGATCTCGCGCAGCACGCTATCCACCGACGCCGGTGTGCCACCGGTCGCCGCGAACACACCTGCAGCTGCCGGAATGAAACCGACATCCGCAGCCGCCGGCGTCGCCGGCGCGGCCACGTAATAGACTTCTTCGCCTGCGGCCACACGCTCGGCAACTGCCTGGATGTCCGGCAGGTCGGCACTGATGCGGCCCTGGTCGCGCAGTGCGGCGTTGAACTGCGGCAGCACCTGGTAGGCCAGCTCGACCATCGCCACCACCGCCGGGCTGGCCGGCCGTGAATTGTCGAGCACGCGATTGAGCATGCTCTCGATCTTCCAGCTGAACTCGCCGAGCACCTGCGCGCCGACCAGACGACCGCTGCCCTTCAAGGTGTGGAAGACGCGGCGGATCGGGCGCAGGTTGTCCTGGCTATGCGGCGCGGCACGCCATACCGGCAGCAGCTGGCCCAGATTGACCAGTTCCTCGTCGAATTCCTCCAGGAACACGTCGCGGATATCGTCGTCGATATCGCTGTCGCCAAAGCCGCCGAAGATGCCAACATCCGCACTCGCCTGGACCGGCTCGCTCACTGCTGGCTCGGGCGCTGCCTTCGCTGCCTGGGCATGGGCATCGGTCGTCTGCGGATGCTGCACATCGAACTGCGCGGCGGCCGCGTCGAGCTGGGCCAGGAACGCCGTCGATGCGGCGTCCAGTTCGAATTCGCTGACCACCGCCTGCTGCACGCGCGGCGCGCTCTGCCCGGAGGCTTCATCGGCCGGGGCTGGCTGCGGTTCGGGCACGGATTCGACGAACGGGTCGTCCAGCTCCTGCGGCGCGACAGGCGGCAACGGCGGCGGCGAGAACGCATCGTCGATGCTGGTCTGCGCGCGGTTGGTTTCGGCCTGCGCGATGAAGTCCAGCGGTGCCTCGGTCTGGTCGGCATCGCCCGGCAACTCGATCTGCTCAATCTGCAGCGGCGCCGGTTCGGCAACCGCGGGCGTGGCGCTGTCGTCCTGCTCCAGCGCACTCAGATCCACGGTGTAGCTGACCTGCGCGGCATCGGCAGACACGCTGCCGTCCTGCTCGGCCGACACCGGGTCGAACACGGAGGTGGCGATCGGTGCGGCGTGCTCGCTGGTTTCCAGCTGCCAGTCGCCTGGCGCCTGCGCGCCATCGTCGGACAGGTCCAGCGGCGCGACCGTGAACGGCACGTGCGCCTGGCCGGAGACGGTTTCTTCGGCGGCGACCGGGTCGAAGGAGAACGCCGTATCGGTGGCGGCAGCGCCGGTGTCGTGCACCACGCTGGCGGCGAACGGCGCCTCGACCACGGTTTCGTTGGCCCATTCCAGCGACGGCGTCGGCGCAGCGTCGTTGGCCGCCAGCGCCGGGGCACCGGTTTGCCGAGCGAGCGATGCGGCGGACGGCTGCGGCTCGGCCACGCTGCCCGGCTGGTCGGCACCGACCGGCAGGTCGGACGGCTGGCCCGAGGGCAGCGGCCAGTAGCGCAGGGTCTCCAGGCTGTTGCGGGTGATGTCCAGGATCTCCTCGCGGCCGGGGCGGCGCTCGCGCAGGGCTTCCAGGTAGTACTCCAGGCTGGCCATCGCGTCGGCCAGGGTGTCCAGCTGGCGACCGCTGGGCACGCGCTGCTTGCCGATCAGTTCCAGATCGACGTAGCGGCGCACGCCTTCCAGATAATCGGCTGCCTGCGGCAGCTCGAGGATACGCAAGGCACCGCCCACTTCGCCGAGCAGATGCGGAACATCGGTCAGACGGGCGTGGTCCCAGTTGGTCTCGATGAAGGCGACGAAATGCTCGCGCGCCGCACCGAAATTGGCGATCGCTTCCTGCGCCAGCACGTCCACCGTGCGCCGCACTTCCGAGGAGGTGGCGCTGTTGCTGGCTTCGTTGCCGTCGCCGACATCGGCGCCCAGGCTGGCGACCTGATCATCCAGCGAGGCATCGACATAGAGCAGCGCGCCGGCGATATCCAGCAGCACGCCTTCGTCCATCTGCACCTGGCCGTCGACCACGCGCGCCAGCGCATCGCGCTGCTGCACGACCACGTTGCGCGCCACGCCCAGGCCCATCATGCCCAGGGTGTCGGCAACGCTGCCGAGATCATTGACCTGGCTCTGCAGGTCGGCGATCTCGCCGCCGGTGCGCAGGTGCAGGTCCAGCGCATCCTTGACGCGCAGCAATTCTTCCTTGACCGCGTTGCCGACGGTGTCGAGCAACTCGCGATTGCGCCCGCTCAGACTGCCGCGGGCATGATCCAGCTCGGCCTCGGTGGCGGCACCGGCCTGCGGATCGAACGCGAACAGCACGCTTTCGTTCAGACCCGGCTGACCACGCGTGGCACGGATTTCATTGAGCAGCGGCAGCAGCACGATCGGAATGTCGCGGTGACCGTTCTGCAGGCGCTCCAGGTAATCGGGCAACAGCACGGTGCCACGCATCAGCATGGCGCAGGCTTCGTCGCGGTCGGCCACGTCGCCGGCCTGCACCGCCTGGGCCAGCAGTTCGAGTTCTTCGGCCACCATCGCCGGGGCGTATAGCTCGACCATGCGCAAGGTGCCCTGCACCTGGTGCAGATAGCCGGCGCAGAAACGCATCCGACTGGTGTCGGACGGTTCTTCGGCAAAATACTCGATCTCGTTGCGCGCCTGGCGCAACGTCTCGTCCAGCTCCGGCTTGACCCAGCCCAGCGCGGCGTGACTCATCGCATCGCGAAGCGCACTCATTGCAGCCCCCTGCCTACGGCCGGCGTACCGCCAGGGCGGCCACCGGTCTGTTCCTGCATCGACGTAACGCTACTACGCGCCATCTGCTGATCCTTTCCCGTTCCGCGTCGTGCTCACGCCGGCAGCTTGAAGTCGGCGACCGAACGGCGCAGATCGGCCGCGAGCTGAGCCAGGTTGCCGATCGACTCGGCCGTCTGCTCCGCACCCTGCGATGTCTGGCTGGTGATCTGACGGATCACGCCCATGGTCTGTGTGATGTCCGTCGCTGCGGCCGACTGCTGGTGCGCGGCGATGGAGATGTTCTTGATCAGGTTGTTCAAGGCGTTGGACACGCGCTCGATTTCGGTCAGCGCGGTACCGGCGTCTTCGGCCAGGCGTGCACCGGACACCACTTCGGAGGTGGTCTGCTCCATCGAGCTGACCGCTTCGTTGGTATCGGCCTGAATGGTCTGCACCAGGCCTTCGATACGCCGGGTCGCACTGGAGGTGCGTTCGGCCAGGCGCTGCACTTCGTCGGCCACCACCGCGAAACCGCGACCGGCCTCGCCCGCCGAGGCGGCCTGCACCGCAGCGTTGAGCGCCAGGATGTTGGTCTGCTCGGAAATGTCGTTGATCAGTTCCACGATCGAGCCGATCTCCTGCGAGGACTCGCCCAGGCGCTTGATGCGCTTGGAGGTTTCCTGGATCTGGTCGCGGATCTGGTCCATGCCCTGGATCGTCTCGCGCACCACGCCGGCACCTTCGGCGGCGATCACCACCGAGCGCTGCGCCACCTCGGCCGATTCGGTGGAATTGCGCGACACCTGTTCGATGCTGGCAGCGATTTCGCTGATGCGCTCGGAAGCGGTGGTGATCTGGTTGGCCTGCTGCCCGGCTGCGTCGGCCAGCTGCATCGCGGTGGCCTGGGTTTCCTGGGTCGACACGGCGACCTTGGCCGAGGTGTCGTTGATCGTGGTCACCAGGTGGCGCAACTCGTCCACCGCGTAGTTGATGGCGTCTGCAATCGCGCCGGTCATGTCCTCGGTCACCGAGGCCTTGACGGTCAGGTCGCCCTCGCCGAGCGAGCTGATTTCGTCCAGCAAGCGCATGATCGCCTGCTGGTTGCGGCTGTTGAATTCGACCTGCGCCTGATAACGCACGTCCTGCTCGCGCGAGCGCATCCGCACCGAGCTCCAGACGAAACCAATGATCGCCAGCAGCGCCAGCAGGCCGGACACCACGCCCAGCCAGAAGTTCGGAAACAGGCGCGTGTCGCGCACCGAGCCGAACGCCGAGAACGCATCGAACAGCTTCTTGCTGTCGTCCAGCATCTTGTTCGAACCGGCGGTCAGTGCGGCGGCCGAGGATTGCGCGGCGAACAGGTTGCGCGAGCTGGCCAGGATGGCGTCGACGTCCTTCTTCATCGTCACCCACTGGGCCTGCGACTGCTCCAGCGCCGACAACGCGGCCGGATTGCGCACCGCGGCGATCCCGAGTTCGTCGTTGCCTGCGCGCAGGCCCTCGAGCATCTGCGTGAACACCACCGAGTCGCGCGCCAGCGCATCGCCGGAGGCGGCGGCATTGGCGCCACCGGCGCGCATTTCGGTCACCCGGCGCGCCATGGTGCCGGCAACCACGACCTGCTGCAGCGTGTTGTAGATCTGCGACGCGGGCGCGCCGCTGACCGTCATCGCGCGCACCACTTCGTTCAACTGCGCCTGCAACTGCGGCACGCTGCCGGAGAAGCGTTCGGCATTGCCGGCCAGCCCGAGCACCGCCGGTTCGCTGGCAATGACCTGATCGGCGTTCTTGCTCAGCGGCACCCAGGTCGCCTTGAGCTGGGCCATCGCACCGGCGACCGAACCTTCCTGGCCGTAGCGGCCATCCAGTTCGCTGACCGTGCTGTCGATGCGGCCCTTGGTCTCCTTGAACGCGGCGAACGCCTTGGGGTCACCGGAGACCGCTTCGCGGCCCTGGTTGGCCAGCTGCTGCGACAGCACCTGCAGATCGGCCGCGCCGGTGCCGGCACCGGCCAGGCGACTGCCCTGCCAGGTGGCGACGCCGGTATTGGCGCCGAACACGATCATCGACAACACCAGCAAACCAAGCCAGAAGCTGGTGCTGACGCTGCCGAGCTTGTTGGTCTTGCGGGCGTCCGGGGCGGTACTCATGGTTCGACCTCGATCTGTATGACGTGGCGGGGTCGCGGCTTAGGCCGCGGCTTGCCGGAATTCAGGAGTGCGCGACAGCAACGCCAGGGAGAACACACCCCAGTCCTGCGTCTCGTTGCGGAAGGCACGGTCGATGAAGTGGGCGTAGCGGCCTTGCGCCAACTCGCCGGGTTCGACCGCCTGGACCTGCTCGAAGCTGCGCTGGCCGTACAGCTCATCGATGGTCAGCGCGACGTCGCCGCCGCTCTGGCGCATGATCAGCACGCGCTGGCCTTCCTGCAGCACCGTCCGTCGGCCCTCCAGGAACTGCTTCAGATCGATCACCGGGAACAGGTTGCCGCGCAGGTTGCCCACGCCCAACAGCCAGGGCTGTGCGCCCGGCACCGGCGTGACCGGCGGCATCGGCACGATTTCCGCGACTTCGCGGAAATCCGAGACCAGGCGCCGGGTACCGACGCGATAACCGACGCCGCGCCAGATGTCGGCCGAGAACTGGCGTTCCGGCAGCGGCGTGGCGTGCGCAAGACTACGACGCTCGTAGTCTTCGAGAATGTCGAATGGAGAACGCATCAACGCACCAGTTGTTCGATGCGGGCGATCAGATCGTCTTCGCGCGGCGGCTTGACGATGTAGTCGCTGGCACCCTGTCGCAGACCCCAGGCCTTGTCGGTCTCCATGCCCTTGGTGCTGACCAGCAGCACGGGGATGTCCTTGGTGGCCTGGTCGCGCGCCAATGCGCGCGTTGCCTGGAAGCCGCTCATGCCGGGCAGCACCACGTCCATCAGCACCAGATCGGGCGCCTGGCTGCGAATCAGCGCAAGTCCCTCCTCGGCATTGTCGGTGGCGACGACCGTATGGCCTGCTTTTTCCAGCCATTGACTGAAGACTGCCCTATCGGTGGGCGAGTCCTCGATCAATATAATTCGAGCCATGTTGCCTTTCCCCCTGGTCAGGCGTGGACGTACGTGCGAATCGCGCTCAGTAGTTCTTCACGTGTGAACGGCTTGGTCAGATATTGCTCGGAGCCGACGATGCGGCCGCGTGCCTTGTCGAACAGGCCGTCCTTGGACGACAGCATGATCACCGGCGTCGACTTGAAGAGCTGGTTGCCCTTGATCAACGCGCACGTCTGGTACCCATCCAGACGCGGCATCATGATGTCGACGAAAATGATCTGAGGTTGCTGGTCGGCAATCTTGGCCAGTGCCTCGAAACCATCGGTCGCTGTCACTACTTCACAGCCTTCCCGCTTCAGCAGCGTTTCGGCGGTGCGGCGAATGGTCTTCGAATCATCGATCACCATCACCTTCAGTCCTGCGAGTTCCCCACCCGCAGCAATGTTTTCAGTCATGCAAATATCCCCGGACGCGCGACGCTTCTTCCCTTCCGGCGTCGCTACGAAACTACATGTATATCCCAAGACCCGCATCGACTGTCAAGGGTACGTTGCCGGGGGCCCGCCAGGCGGACGTTCCGACCGTGTGCAGCTGCGGGGGCGACCGGCAAGTCGCGCACTCACGACCGGCCGGGCGCGCCATCGCCCACCGCTTGAAGTTACCATCGGCAGCCTGTTCTAGAGGTTTAGCTCCCCATGTCGCTCGACGTCGTTGTGGTGATGGATCCCATCGCCTCCATCAAGATCGCCAAAGACACCACCTTCGCCATGTTGCTGGAAGCGCAGCGGCGCGGTCACCGCCTGCAGTATGTGCGTCCGGGCGGACTCAGCCTGCGCGAGGGACGCGCGGTGGCACAGGTCGCGCCCTTGAGCGTGTGCGAGGACAAGACCGGCTGGTTCACCCTGGGCGAGTTCGCCGAACTGGCATTCGGCCCCGGCCAGGTGGTGCTGATGCGCAAGGACCCGCCGGTGGATGCGGAGTTCGTCTACGACACCCAGGTGCTGAGCGTGGCCCAGCGCGCCGGCGCGCAGGTGGTCAACGACCCGCAGGGCCTGCGCGACTACAACGAAAAACTGGCCGCGCTGCTGTTTCCGCAATGCTGCCCGCCGACCCTGGTCAGCCGCGATGCGGCGGCGCTGAAGGCCTTCGTGCTCGAACATGGCCAGGCTGTGCTCAAGCCGCTGGACGGCATGGGCGGGCGTTCGATCTTCCGCAGCGGCACCGGCGACCCCAACCTCAACGTGATCCTGGAAACGCTGACCGACGGCAATCGCAAGCTGACCCTGGCGCAGCGCTTCATCCCCGACATCACCGCCGGCGACAAGCGCATCCTGCTGGTCGATGGCCAGCCGGTGGACTACTGCCTGGCACGGATTCCGCAGGGCGACGAATTCCGCGGCAACCTGGCCGCCGGCGGGCGTGGCGAAGGCCGGCCGCTGTCAGAGCGCGACCGCTGGATCGCCGCGCAGGTAGGCCCGGAAATGCGCCGCCGCGGCATGCGCTTCGTCGGCCTGGATGTGATCGGCGATTACCTGACCGAGGTCAACGTCACCAGCCCCACCTGCGTGCGCGAGCTGGATGCGCAGTTCGGCCTCAACATCGCCGGGCTGCTGTTCGACGCGATCGAGGCCGGCGCGGCGCAATGAGCGCGGCCGCGGCACCGGCTCCCATGGACGAGCGGCGACGGTTGACCGCGACGCTGGTGATCTCGCTGCTGCTGCACGGCGCGCTGATCCTGGGCGTGGGGTTTGCGGTCAGCGAGGACGCTCCGCTGGTGCCGACGCTGGATGTGATCTTCAGCCAGACCAGCACCCCGCTGACGCCCAGGCAGGCCGATTTCCTGGCCCAGGCCAACCAGCAGGGCGGCGGCGATCACGCCACCGCGCAACGTCCGCGCGACAGCCAACCCGGGGTGGTGCCGCAGGACCGCAGCGGGCTGGCACCGCAGGCGCAGCGTGCAACCACGGTGCAGGTGCCGGAACCGACCCAGACCCGAGTGGTGGCCAGTCGCCGCGGCGAGCAGACCGTGCCCACACCGCAGCCGAACCCGCAGACCGACCCGCTCTCGCCCACCGATGCGCAACGCGTGCAGCGCGACGCGGAAATGGCGCGACTCGCTGCCGAGGTGCATCTGCGCTCGGAACAATATGCCAAGCGTCCCAATCGCAAGTTCGTCTCGGCCAGCACCCGCGAGTACGCCTACGCCAACTACCTGCGTGCCTGGGTGGACCGCGCCGAGCGCGTCGGCAATCTCAATTACCCGGACGAAGCGCGCCGGCGCCGACTCGGCGGCAAAGTGGTGATCAGTGTGGGCGTGCGCCGCGACGGCAGCGTGGAAAGCAGCCGCGTGCTGGTCTCCAGCGGCACCCCGACCCTGGATGCGGCAGCGCTACGGGTGGTGCAGCTGGCGCAGCCGTTCCCGCCGTTGCCCAGGACCAAGGACGACGTGGATATCCTGCAGGTCACACGCACCTGGCTGTTCCTGCCCGGTGGCGAACTGCACGACGATCGTTGAGCCGTCGCGCGTGCCGACAAGGACGCGTCTTTCTGCGGCATGCCTTTCCGGCAGACTGTATTGGCCGATGCGCGACGCGGCGTTATGCGAGCTGCGCAGCTGCGTATAGCCGATCGGCCAGCTCGACGATCGCATCCGCATCCTGCACGCGCGCGCGCCAGGCGGCAGGAATCCCGTCGATGCCATGGAACGCACCGGCCAGCTGACCGCAGATGGCCGCGGTGGTGTCGGCATCGTCGCCCAGGTTGGCCGCACGCAGCACCGCATCGGCGAACGTGTCGGTGGTGGCGAAGCACCAGAGCGCCGCCGACAACGCATCCACCACGTAGCCGGTGCCGCGGATCCGTGCGGCGGGAACCGCACGATGGTCGCGCGCCGACAACGCACGCAGCGCCGGTGTCGACAGCCCTTCGCAGCGGGTCTGCAACACCTGCTGGCGCTGGCCGCCGAGCAACGCGGCACGCAACTGGAAGGCGAACAGCCGGCAGGCATCCAGCGCTTCGTCGGCGGCATGCGTGGTGCGCGAGCTGTCGGCGGCGCGCTCGCCCAGCTGGTCGGGGCGGTGCGCGTAATACATCGCCACCGGCGCCAGCCGCATCAGCGAGCCATTGCCGGCCGAGCGTGGATCGGTGCTGCCGCTGAAGGCCGGGCCGCCATCCAGATAGCGCTCCAGTGCCTGCCGCACGGTCGCGCCGATGTCGAAGCAGGTGCCGGTGCTGCTGAGGTAGCCGTGCTGGTACCAGTTGCAATAGCGGTTCATCTGGTCGGCGGCGTCGAAGCCCTGCCGATGCAGCAGGCTGTGCGCCAGGCACAAGGCCATCGAGGTGTCGTCGGTCCACTGCCCGGCGCGCAGCGCGAACGGGCCGCCGCCGCGCATGTCGTCGATCGGCGTGAAGCTGCCCGGCGCGCAGAATTCCAGCGTGGTGCCCAGCGCATCGCCCACCGCCAGGCCCAGCAGGCAGCCGCGAAAACGCGCGCGCTGCAGGTCGTCGGTCACGGCGCGGCGCCAGCGGCCCTGGCAGCGCGTGCGGCCTGCTGCTCGAGCAGGGTCAGCGCCACGTTGTCGCGCAGATACGCCGGCTCCACCCGCTCCGGCGCCACGCCTTCGCCGCGCAGCAGCGCCGGCACGGCCAGCGTGAGCAGATCGGCGGCATGCGGCAGTGCGGCGGCATCGATGCTGCTCAGCCGGGTCGCAAAGCGCTGTTGCAGCAACGCCTCGGCAGCGGCGAATCCGCTGCCGACACCGGCAAAGCGGTGCAGCGTGTCCGGCACGACGCATTGCTGCGGTGCGCAGACCACTTCCGGCATCAGCTCCCGCAGCGTGTCGCCGCCGCGCGTGAAGACGCCGGCATATACCTCGCCCATGCGCGCATCGATGCAGGCCAGCACCTGCGTCGCCTCGGCGGGCGCGCGCAGCGCCAGCACCTGCAGCGTGGACACCGCCAGCACCGGCACGTCCAGCCCCAGCGCGATGCCCTGCGCGATGCCGATCGCCAGACGCACGCCGGTGAAGGCGCCCGGGCCACGACCGACTGCAATCGCATCGAGCTGGCGGCGCGCGATGCCGGCGTCGGCCAGCAGTTGCTCGGCCCATGGCAGCGCCAGTTCGGCATGGCGACGCGGCGCCAGTTCGAAGCGCTCCAGCACGCGGCCATCCACGTGCAGCGCGACGGAACAGGCTTCGGTGGAGGTCTCGAACGCAAGCACTTTCATGGCAGGACCGCAGGCAGGAAGGGGACGCTCACGCGTCGCCGAACGGCAACGCGAGCACGCCATTGTCGCCCACCGGCTCGGCGACGCCAAAGAACGCGCGCACGTCGCCGATCTCGCGGGTGCGCGCAAACGGCGGCAGCGAATTCATGAAGGTGCGGCCGTAGCCCTTGTTCACCAGCCGCGGGTCGCACAGCACCAGCACGCCGCGATCGGTTTCGCTGCGGATCAGCCGGCCCACGCCCTGCTTGAGCGCGATCACCGCCTGCGGCAACTGCTCGTCGCGGAATGGGTTGCCGCCGTCGCGGCGGATCGCATCCAGGCGCGCTTCGAACACCGGGTCGTCGGGCGCGGCGAACGGCAGCTTGTCGATCACCACCACGCTCAAGGCATCGCCCACCACATCCACGCCCTCGCGGAAGCTGGCCGACCCCAGCAGCACGCCGTTGCCGGAAGTGCGGAACCGCTGCAGCAAGGTGGCACGCGGCGCCTCGCCCTGCACGAACAAGGGCCACGGTGCGCCGCGCAATGCGTCGGCCGCCTCGCGCAGCGCGCGGTGCGAAGCGAACAACAGGAATGCGCGGCCGTTGGAGGCGTCCAGCACCGGTGTCAGCGCCGCGATCAGCGCCGTGCCGAACCCGCGCGCTGCGGGATCGGGCAGATGCGGCGGTAGATAGCACAGCGCCTGGCGCGCCCAGTCGAAGGGACTGGGCTGCAGCAAGGTCACCGGATCGCTCAGGCCCAGGCGCTGCGCGATATGGTCGAACTCGCCGCCCACCGCCAGCGTGGCCGAGGTGAACACCCAGGCCGCATGCGATTTTTCGCGATGCTCGCGCAGCGGGCCGGACACATCCAGCGGCGTGCGCTGGCAGCGGAATCCGCGCGGGCTGAGCTCGTACCACAGCACATCGTTGTCGACGGTCTTCGGCAGCTCCTGGTCGAAATCCGGCACCGGCGCGTCCTCGCCCAGCCACCGCGACAGCCGCGCCAGCGCTTCCTGCGCACGTGCACAACAGCCGTCGAACCCGGGCGAGGCCTCGCGCAACGGCAGCAAGGCCTCGCCCAGCCGCGCCAGCGACGACAGCACCGCATCGAATCCTTCGCGCACCTGCGGCCTGGCCAGCGCGCGCCATTGGGTGCCGCGTGACGGCAGGCCTTCCATGCCGGCACGCAGGCCGCGCAGGGCCTGGTCCAGGGCCAGGATCGGTTCCTGCAGGCTGGCCTGCGCACCGGCGACCAGGCGCGCTTCGACCATGCAGTCGCGCGCCAGTTCCTGCCACGGCCGCATGCCGAAACTCTCGCCGAAGAAGTTCGCCGCCAGTTCCGGCAGCTGATGCGCCTCGTCGATGACGAAGGCCTGCGCGCCGGGCAGGATCTCGCCGAAGCCTTCCTGCTTGAGCGCCAGATCGGCCAGCAGCAGATGGTGGTTGACCACCACCAGGTCGGCCGCCTGCGCGCGCTGGCGCGCCTGCACCACGAAGCATTCGCTGTAGAACGGGCATTCGGTGCCCAGGCAGTTGTCGACGGTGGAGGTCACCAGCGGCAGTAGCGGCGAATCGTCCGGCAGCGCTTCCAGCTCGGCCATGTCGCCGAACTGGGTGCGCCCGCTCCAGGCCACGATGCGCTGAAACTGCGAGACCTGCTCGGGCGTGGCAAGGCGCGGCTCGCCGCGCGCCTGCTGGGTGCGGTACTTGCACAGATAGTTCGCGCGGCCCTTCAGCAGTGCGCTGCGCAGGCCGATGCCGAGCGCGGCGCGCACGCGCGGCAGGTCGCGATGGAACAACTGGTCCTGCAGCGCGCGCGTACCGGTCGAGACGATGGTCTTCAGCCCCGACAGCAGTGCCGGCACCAGATAGGCGTAGGTCTTGCCGGTGCCGGTGCCGGCTTCGGCCAGCAGCACCTCGCGTGCCTCGAACGCCTCGGCGATGGCGCCGGTCAGGCGCAACTGCGCAGCACGCGGCGCGAACGCATCGAGCTGACGCGCAAGCGCCCCGCCCTCGCTGAGCGCCTCGATGCTGGCAGTGGCAAGTTGAGACATGGGACCGGATGCTGGGGCAGGAAGCGCGACAGCCTAGCGCGTGCGCGGTGATGCTGTGTGGGTTGCGCGGCGGAGGTGGCAATGGCCGCGTAACCGGCCCTTACGCCTCACGGAGGACCGCGAGGCAACGCTGGCAGTCGTGCGCGGGCAGCAACGGCGCGCGCCGAGCAAGTGCTTGCGGGCGATACAGACCGCACCGCACGCCGGCTGCGCCTGCCTTGTTGCAGGCGCAGCCGGCGGCGTCGCCGTGCTCAGTAGCGCTTCACGCCGGGCACCGTGCACCCGGCAATCTGCGACTTGGCCGAAGCGGCGTTTTCCTTCTCGCCGCGCGCCAGACGCGATTGTTCGATGGTGGCCCAATGCCGACGGCACAGCGGCCCGGTCTTGGAGCCCAGCTCGATGGCCTGCCTGGCGAAACGCTCGGCGGCAGGCCAGTCGGCCTGCAGCACCGCCACTTCGGCACGCTCCTGCAGGATGGCGGGATCGCCGGAGACCAGACCCACGGCCTGATCCAGCGCCGCCGCCGCGCCGGCCAGATCGCCGGCCTGTCGCTTGCTCTTGGCGGCCTCGCGCAGGTCGTCCACCTGCGGGTCGCGCAATGGCTGCACCGACAGCTCGGTGTCGTCGACGCCGGCCTCGCGTTCGATCAGCAGCAGCCGCTGTGTCGGCGTCGTCGGGTCCACCGGGGTCGGCGGCGGCACGGGTGGCGCGCTGACGCAGGCGGTGAGTGCGGCAGACACGCCAGCGAGGGCAAGCAAACGGTGCAGTCGGTTCATCAGGTCACTCCAGTCAACGTGCAGGTGCAGCCGCGGCGGGTGCCGGCGCAGGGTCTTCCGGCTTCTTTTCCAGACCGAAGAAGCGACGCCAGCCACCACCGCTGGATTGCTCGGCCGGCGCGGATGCATCGCCGGGCACGCCTTCGATCGACGGTGCATTGCCGGCACAGGGGGCGTAGGCCGGCGTGAAACCGACCACGAACGGGAACTGACGCGCGCCAGGGCAACCGGCATCGGTCACGCCGGTACCGGCCGCGTCCACCCACTGCCAGTCCAGGCCCTTGCCGCTGACCTTCAACGGCGCACTCGGCAGCCGCGCGAAGATGCTCGACCACACCCGCATCGCGCCGGTGGCGCCGTATAGGCCGGTCTGCGCGTTCTGGTCGTTGCCCATCCAGATCACCGCCAGATGGTCGCCCGTGTAGCCGGCGTACCAGCTGTCGCGGCCGTCGTTGGAGGTGCCGGTCTTGCCGGCCGGCGACAGCCGGCCCAGGCCATCGCCCAGCAACTGCCGCGCGGTACCGCCGCTGACCACCTGCTGCAGGGCGATGCTGATCAGGTTGGCCGCCACCGAATCGCCCTCCTGCGCCGGTGCCGGGGTCTTGTCGTAGCGCTTGAGCAGCTTGCCCTGCGGATCGAGCACGCCGCGCACCGCATGCAGCGGCTGGATCTCGCCACCAGCGGCCAGGAACTGGTACAGCTGCGCCATGCCGTACGGGCTCTGATCGGTGGCACCGAGGATCAGCGAGGGATTGGTGTCGGCCTTGATGCCGGCCAGTACCTGGATCAGCTGCGCGATGCGCTCCGCGCCGACCTGCATGCCCACGCGCACCGTGGCCTGGTTGTAGGAATGCGCCAGCGCATCGATCAGCCGCACCGTGCCGTGACTGCGGTTGTCGGAATTGCCCGGCGACCAGGTCTTGCCGCGGCTGAGCTGCACCGTCACCGGTGCATCGTCGACCCAGCTGGACAGCGCCCAGCGGTCCGGCGAGGCCAGCGCCAGCAGGTACACGAACGGCTTGAGCAACGAGCCGACCTGCCGCTGCGCTTCGACCGCGCGGTTGAAGCCCGGCTTGGCCACGTCGCGGCTGCCGACCACCGCCAGCACGTCGCCGTTATGCACGTCGGTCAGCACCAGGCCGGCCTGCAGCGGGGGGCGCTTCTTGTTATCCAGCCGCTTGATGGTGCCGGTGACCGCGCCTTCGGCATAGGCCTGCGCGGACGGCGACATGCCGGTGAGCACGCTCATGCCGGCGCCCTGCAGCACGCCTTCCGGGTAGTCGTGCGCCAGCTGGCGCCGCACCAGATCCACATAGGCCGGGAAGCGGTTGGCCGCGACCAGGCCCGGCTCGGCGGGCACGCCCAGCGGTGCGGCCAGCGCGCGCTTGTATTCGGCCGCGTCGATCAGGTCGTTTTCGTGCAGCTTGCCCAGCACGAAATTGCGCCGATCCAGCGCGCGCTCCGGGTTGCGTCGCGGGTCGTAGTAGGACGGCCCCTTGACCAGGCCGATCAGCAAGGCGATCTGCTCGGTAGTCATCGAATTGAGCTCGCGACCGAACCACAGCTCCGCGCCCGAGGACACGCCGTGGATCGCCTGCCCGCCACGCTGGCCCAGGTAGACCTGGTTGAGATAGGCCTCCAGGATGGTGCGCTTGTCGTAACGCGCCTCCATGATCACCGCGTAGAGAATTTCGTTGAACTTGCGGGTGAGGGTCTGTTCCTTGCCGATGCCGAGCAGGCCGCTACGGGCCAGCTGCTGGGTCAGGGTGCTGGCGCCCTGGCGGACCTGGCCGCCGGAGCGCGCCATGATCCAGGCCGCGCGCACCATGCCGCTGAGATCGATGCCGTGGTGGCTGTTGAAGTCGCGGTCCTCGACCGCCTGCAGGCCGGTGACCAGCAGCTCGGGCACTTCCTCCATGCGCACCAGACGCCGTTCTTCCTGCTTCTGCCCATACAGCGTGGCGATGCGCGCCGGGTCCAGCCGCGCACCCTTCAGCGCCTTGCGGTCGCCGGCGTCGCGCAGGCTGGCAATCCGCCCGCCGGAGAGGCCGACCTCCACCCGCCGCGCGGGCACGCGCCCATCCACATCGATATAGCCGCGGCTGGCGATGGTGAAGCGGCTGCCGTCCTGCTGGTAGGTGCCGGCCAGCTTGGCTTGTCCGTCGTCACGGTACGAGGCGGCGTCCAGCTCGGTCTTCAACGTCGCCGCATCCAGCGCATTGCCCGGCGCCAGCACCAACGGCCGCCCGTACACCCGGGTCGGGATCTGCCAACGCAGCTCGCCGAAACGCTGGGTGACCTGCTTGTTCAGATACACCGTGTAGGGAATCAGAAAACCGAGCGCCAGCGCGAATGCCGCAAAGGCCCAGACAATCAGCCTGCGTTGCCAGCGGGAGCCTTGCTCGGTGGAGTCGTCCTCGAAATCGTCGGGAGCGTCGTTGTCGTGGCGTCGGGGCACAGGGATGCGAGAATGTAGAGTCCGGCGAGTCTAGCGCAGCGCTGTCGTGGTTGTGGTCGGCCGGCCCCGCTGACTTAAGAGCGGCTAACAAAGCGGCAACGCTCGCCGTCAGCGGGCACGGACCGTCTTCGGCATCTGCGGGTACCCTGCGTACCCTGCGGTTGCCTTGTGCCGTCCTCGCCGCCTGTCGACTGCTCGCCGGGTGTTCTTCGCCACGCCACATCTGGAGGTCCAACGGAATGTCGATGTCCCTGGCCGATGCACGCTATCTGTTCAATCGCGTGCTTGGGCTGATTCACCGCAGCGTGGCAAGCATGCGCACACGCGGCTGGCGCGCCACCTGGCAGCGCATTCGCGTACATACGCAGGCACCGCCGGTGGCGCTCGGCACGCCGCTGTGGTTGCCGGAGGCGGCGCCGTTTGCCGCGTTCGCGGTTCCGTACAGCGACACCCCGCGCGTGACGGTGGTGATTCCGGTCTACAACCACATCGCGCACACGTTGGCGTGCCTGCGCTCACTGGCCGCACATCCGCCGCTGCTGGAGGTGAAGATCATCGTCGTGGACGACGGCAGCAGCGACGCCACGCAGGCGCAGCTGCCGCAGGTGCAGGGGCTGCACTACCACCGGCGCGCCAGCAATGGCGGCTTCATCGCCGCCTGCAACGACGGCATCGCACTGGCGCGCGGCGACTACGTGGTGCTGCTCAACAACGACACCATCCCGCAGCCCGGCTGGCTGGATCGGCTGATCGACACGTTTGCCCAGCACCCCAGTGCCGGGCTGGTCGGCGCGCAACTGGTGTACCCGGACGGACGCCTGCAGGAATCCGGCGGCGTGGTGTTCGCCGATGGCAGCGCCTGGAGTTACGGTCGCTTCGAATCGGCCGACGACCCGCGCCATGCCTATGTGCGCGCGATGGACTATTGCTCCGGCGCGGCCATCGCGCTGCCACGCGCGTTGTTGCAGACGCTGGGCGGGCTGGATCGCCGCTACATGCCGGCGTACTACGAAGACACCGATCTGGCGTTTGCGGTACGTGCGGCCGGCTACCGGGTGCTGGTGCAGCCGACCAGCGTGGTGGTGCACGACGAGGGCACCAGCAATGGCACCGACACCCGCACCGGGGTGAAGGCGTATCAGGTGCGCAACCAAGGCGTGTTCGCCGACAAGTGGCAGCAGGCCCTGGCAACGCAGCTACCGGCCGGCACGGTCCCCGGACCTGCGCTGCTGCATCGCGGCCAACGCCAGGTGCTGATCCTGGACGAATGCGTGCCGCAACCGGATCGCGACTCGGGTTCGTTGCGGCAGTTCAATCTGATCCGCCTGCTATGCGAAGAAGGCGCGCACGTGGTGTTCGTGCCGACCCGCCGCGAACACGCCGGACGGCACACGCAGGCACTGCAGCAACTGGGGGTGGAAGTCTGGTACGCGCCGTTCCTGGACGGTATCGGCAGCTGGCTGCGCACGCACGGCCCGCGGTTTGCCGTGGTGCTGCTGGTGCGTCACCACGTTGCGCATGCCTGCCTGCCGCTGCTCAGACGATACGCCCCGCAGGCCCGCACCCTGTTCGACACCGTCGATCTGCATTACCTGCGCGAGCGCCGCGGCGCCGAGCTGGCCGGCGATGCCAACCTGTTGCGCGCGGCCGAACGCACCCGCCTGCGCGAGCTGGAGATCATGGCCGCCACCGATGTCACGCTGCTGGTCTCGGCGGCCGAACAGGCGCAGCTGCAGGCGGACGCACCGCAGATCCGCACCGCGCTGCTTTCCAACCTGCATGAGGTGGCCGGCAGCGGTCGCCGCTTCGAGCAACGCCACGACCTGGTGTTCGTCGGCGGCTTCCGGCATCCCCCCAATGTGGATGCGGTGCAGTGGTTCATCAGCGCGATCTTTCCGCAGGTGCGCGCGCAATTGCCGGAGGTGATCTTCCACTGCATCGGCGCGGACATGCCGGAGGCGCTGACACTGCTGGCCGACGAATGCCCCGGCGTGCGATTGCACGGGCATGTGCCGGATCTGCTGCCATTCATGGAAAACGTACGCATCGCGGTGGCACCGCTGCGCTTCGGTGCCGGCGTCAAAGGCAAGATCAATCTGAGCATGGCGCACGGGCAGCCGGTGGTCGGCAGCACCTGCGCGGTGGAAGGCATGCATCTGCGCGACGGCGAGGACGTCTGCGTGGCCGATGATGCCGCTGACTTCGCCGAGGCGATCGTGCGCCTGTATCGCGATGCGGCGCTGTGGCAGCGTCTGGCCGATAACGGGTTGCATAACGTGGCCCGGCATTTTTCGCTGGATGCGGCGCGTGGCACGGTGCGCGCGCTGTTTATTGCGGAGTGAGTGTGCGCCGGGCGCCCAGGGATGGCGCTGTGGGTGGCGCCGCCGCAGACAGCCGCTGCGTCAACGCTGTTCCGTCACGGCCTTGACCCGGCGCGCGAACTCGGCCAATTCCGGCAGCCCCGGATCCAGCTGGTGCGCCTGGTCCTGCGCGCGCCGTGCGAAGGCGGCGTCTTCCTGTCCCAGGCGTTCGCTGCCCACCGCAACCCAGCGCTGCGCAAGACGGCGGCGCGCGCCGGGCAGTGCATCGCCATTGGGCGTCAGCGCCTGCCACGCATCCAGACAGCCGCGCGCGGCACGCAGGCGGTTGTTGCGCAGCTCGTCCTCGAAGCAGCGCTGACTGGCCGGCACCACACGTGCGGCGGCCTGCAGCACGCGTGGATCGTGCGGCGCCAGCGCCTGTGCGGCACGCACCGCGTCGTAGGCACTGGCGCCGGGCGGCGTCATCCATTGCTGCTGCGCTTCGGCATCCGTCACCCGTTGCAGCAGCGCGCGCAGGCGGCGCTCGCGGGTAGCGCGCGACAGCCCGGTTGCGGGGCTGCGTTGGGCATCGCGTGCACGCGCAATCGCCTGCTCGGCCTGCGCGATCGCTGCGGCGCCGGGCAGCAAGGTCTTGGCTTCCTGCAGCGACTGCAGCGCGGCGTCGAACCGGAAGTCTGCCGCCTGCCGGCCGGCTTGCGCGGCATATTCGCCTGCTACCTGCTCCAGCCCACGCTGGGCGCCCGCATCCGCCGGCTCGGCTGCCAGCACTGCAGTGAAATCGCGTGCGGCCGGTGCCAGCCGGCCACGCCGCAACAGGCCCTGCGCACGCTGACGGCGTTGTTCCAGCACACGGTGGTAGTGACCTTCGGTCAGCGGCACATCGGCATGCCCGGCATCGTAGTGCCTGGCGGCGGCCAGCAACATCGCCGCATCGGCCAGCGCGTCGCGCGCCAGTGCGCGGCGGGCCTGCGCCAGCAGATCGGTCAGGGCGTCCTCGCGCCCTTCCAGCGCATCGGTGCGGTCTGGCGCCAGGGCCAGGATGCGCTGATACAACGGCAGCGCGCTGTCCGGGCTGCCATCCAGGCGTCCTTGCTGTTGCGCGGACACCGCCTGTGCGAACAAGGCGTCCAACCCGGCCTGGCGCGCCTGCACCTCGCGCAAGCGCAATGCCACCGGTGCGATCTGCGCCTGCGGCACCTCCAGAGCGCCCGCCAGCGTCAGCGCGCGCTGTGCAGCAGCGGTGTCCCCGGCCGCGATCGCCGCACGTGCCTGCACCACGGCGGCGGCACCGGTGCGCGCCAGCCCGGCGCGGGCCTCATCACGATCGCCGTCCAGCGCAAGCGCGGCAGCGAACAGTTCGCGCGCGCCGTTGCCGTCGGCTGCACTGAGGTGGCCGCGCGACAGCGCCGCATCGCCCCGTTGCAGCAATTGCTGGATGCGCGTGTCCGGCCATAGCCAATCAGCCAGCGGCTTGCGCAGCACGACCGTGGCCAGCAAGAGACAGGCGCACGACGCCAGCACCACGCGCCATAGCGCGCGGCTGCGCAATGGCGCCCAGAGACGAGGCGACCGGGCCCAGCGCGGAAGCGGGAGCATGCGGTGGCGTCCGTCCTTGGCGCGACCTGAGGGAGACGCGTTCACCCCGTCATGGTAGCGGTCTGCTGCGAAGACGATGTGGGCTTGGGGGAGTCGGGATTCGGGATTCGGGATTCGGGAAGCGTCAGGCGGGCACACCTTGTTTGCTTTGGGTGCCGCCTGTTTCAAGGCGATTGGCGCCGGCGGGCAGCGGCGCACTCAACCGAGTCGCCGCACCTCGTTTACGCCGGGCAAGGCATCCAGTTTGCCAAGCAGGCTGGACAGCTGGTCGTAGTCGCTGACCTTCAGGCGCAGGCGCAGTTGCGCCCTGCCGGTGTCGCGCACGTTGTCGCTGTTGATTTCCAGCACGTGCGCGTCCTCCTGCGCGATCAGGTTGGTGATGTCCTTGAGCAGCCAGCGGCGGTCGACCGCGCGCACCTGCACATCCACCTCGTAGCCGCTGCCGGCCTGGCCCCACTCCACCGGCAATACCCGCTGCGGATGCGTCGCGGCCAGACGCGCCAGTGCCGCGCAATCGGTGCGATGCACGGTGATGCCGCGGCCGCGGGTCAGATAGCCGGCGATCGGCTCGCCCGCCACCGGTTGGCAGCAGCGCGCCAGCTGCACCAGCAGGTTGCCCACGCCCTGCACGGTGAACTTGGACTTGCCCAGCCCCTCGCGGCGCGCGGTGGGCCGTGGCGGCGCCGGCACCGCCGGCTGCGAGGCCGCCCGCTCGGCTTCCAGCAGGGCACGGCTGACCTGGTTGGGCCCGGTATCGCCCAGCGCCACCTGGATATACAGATCGTCGACATTCTCGGCGTGGAACTTGCGCGTGGCCACGCTCAGGTCGGCATGCTGCAGGCCCAGCCGCTTGAGTTCGCGATCGAGCAGGTCCTTGCCGGCCTGCACATTGCGCGCGCGATCGAGCTTGTGGAACCACGCGCGCACCTTGTCGCGCGATCGCCCGCTGGCCAGGAACCCGTTGGACGCCAGCAGCCAGTCGCGGCGCGGGTCGGCCTCCTTGGCGGTCATGATCTCGACCCGGTCGCCGCTGCGCAGCCGGTAGGTCAGCGGCACGATGCGGTCGTTGACGCGCGCGCCACGGCAGCGATGCCCGACCATGGTGTGCACGTGATAGGCGAAATCCAGCGGCGTGGCGCCTTGCGGCAGATCGATGACCTCGCCCTTGGGGGTCAGCGCATACACGCGGTCCTCGATCAGCTCGGCATCCAGCGCGCCGGCCAGTTCGCCGTGGTCGCCTTCCTGCACCTGCTCCAGCAACTGGCGCATCCACAGGATCTTGCGGTCGAAGGCCTTCTCGCCGCCCTTGCCGCCTTCCTTGTATTTCCAGTGCGCGGCCACGCCGAGCTCGGCCTGCGCGTGCATCTCGTGGGTGCGGATCTGGATTTCGATCGTGCGCCCTTCCGGGCCGACCACGGCGGTATGCAGCGATCGGTAGTCGTTGGCCTTGGGCCGGGCGATATAGTCGTCGAACTCGCTCGGCACCGGCGCCCACAGCGAGTGCACCGCCCCCAGGGCGGCGTAGCAGGCGGCCACGTCGTCGACCATCACTCGCACCGCGCGGATGTCGTACAGCTGGTCGAAGGACAGGCGCTTTTTCTGCATCTTCCGCCAGATACTGTAGATGTGCTTCGGCCGCCCGCTCACCACCGCGCGCAGGCCCTGCTGGGCCAGCGTCGTCGACAGGGTGCGCTTGACCGCATCCAGATAGCGCTCGCGCGCCACGCGGGTTTCGTCCACCTCGCGGGCGATGCGGCGGTAGGTCTCCGGCTCCAGATGCCGGAACGCCAGGTCTTCCAGCTCCCACTTCACCTGCCAGATGCCCAGCCGGTTGGCCAGCGGCGCATGGATGTCGCGGGTGAGCTGGGCCAGTGCGCGGCGCTGCTCTTCGCTCAGGCGGTCGGCCACGCGCATGCGCGCCAACTGGCGCGCCAGCAGGATCGGCACCACCCGCAGATCGTGGATGATGGACAGCAACAGCCGCCGCAGGCCTTCGCTGTTGCGCCCGGCCTCGCGCCCGGCATGCAGGGCCCAGACCTGGTCGGCCGCATCCAGTCCGTCCAGCAGGCCTTCCACCGCCACTCGCCGCTCGGCCGGCTGCCACGGCAGGCCGGCGATCTTGGCGCGCAGCGCCGGCAGGTCGAACAGCAAGGCCGCAATCAAGGTGGCCTCGTCGGCCGCCAGCAGCGCCAACGCGTCCAGCGTGTCGGCGATCAGCGCCCAGGCCACGTCCTCGCTCTGCGCCGGCAGCTGCTGCCAGGCCTGCGCCAGGGCGTCACGCAGATCTGGCGCGATCGACGCGATGGCGGGACGCTGCAGCAAGGCATGCAGACGCTCGAAGGAGGAACTGGTCACAGCGGTGGACACGGCGATCGGCAACGACACGGGGATGACAGCTACGGTAACGTGCGCGTCACCTTCTCCACAACGCGCAATTACGCTGTCGCTGGCGCAATGCCGCACGCTTGCGCTTATGGTCGGTTCACCCGCCAACGTCTTGATTCGCAACCGCTGTGCGCCGCAATCGGTGCAGTGTTAGAAACCAAGCGGCACGCGCAATCGGCTTTTTACGTGCTTTTTACAACTCGCCCAAACCGCCTGCCTATCCTCCAGTGGCGTCGTCGCTGCGTCCTGCCGCGGCGACGTTATTCCAACCAACTGCGAGGTAGCCGATGAAGACCTGGAAGAAGCCTGTCGTTCGTGAAGTCAACTGTGGCGCCGAGATCAACTGCTACGTCTCCGGCGAATTCTGAGCTCACCTGCCGCCCTTCCTCCCGATGCATGACCGGCAATCGCCGGCAGACAGGTAACAGTTCTCCATGCGCATCATCGTTCTGGGATCGGCGGCCGGCGGTGGGCACCCGCAGTGGAATTGCCACACACCCGCCAGTCGGCGAGCGTGGCAACAAGCCGACGGTGCCCAACGTCGTACCCAGGCCAGCATCGCCGTCAGTGCCGATGGCCAGCGCTGGGTCCTGATCAACGCCTCACCCGATTTCCGTCAACAAATTCTTGCAACGCCCGCACTCTGGCCGCAGCGCGACTTGCGGCATTCGCCGATCGAAGCGGTGCTGCTGACCAGCGGCGAGATCGACCATATCGCCGGATTGCTGTCGATGCGCGAAAGCCAGGCATTCTCGCTGCATGCCAGCAGCCGCGTGCTGGATCTGCTGTCGCAAAACCCCATCTTCGACGCGGTCAATCCCGCCTACGTGGAGCGCCAGCCGTTTGCGCTGGACACGCCGGTGTCGCTGTTGGGCCTGCAACTCACGCCGTTCTCGGTGCCCGGCAAGGTGCCGCTGTTCATGGAATCGCGCAGCGGCGGCGACCTGGCCGGCTCCAACGAAGAAACCCTCGGGCTGACCATCGACGATGGCCGGCACCGCGTGCATTACATTCCCGGCTGCGCGGCGATGACCGACGCCTTGCGCGCGCGCCTGCAAGGCGCCGAACTGGTGTTCTTCGACGGCACGCTGTGGCGCGACGACGAAATGGTGCAACTGGGCATCAGCCAGAAGACCGGCCAGCGCATGGGCCACATGAGCATCGACGGCCCCGACGGCACGATTGCCGCGTTCGCCCCGCTGGATGTGGCGCGCAAGATCTTCATCCATCTCAACACCACCAATCCCGTGCTCGACACCCACTCGCCGGAGTACGCCAGCGCGCGTGCCAGCGGCTGGGACGTCGCGCACGACGGCCTGGAGATCACCCTGTGACCACCCTGCTCACCCCGGACCAGCTGGAAGCGGACCTGCGCGCCATCGGTGCCCGCCTGTATCACGACCAGCATCCCTTCCACGCGCTTCTGCACGAGGGCAAGCTCGATCGCGGCCAGGTCCAGGCCTGGGCGCTGAACCGCTTCGAATACCAGCGCTGCATTCCATTGAAAGACGCCGCGATCCTGGCGCGCATGGAAGACCCGGCGTTGCGGCGGATCTGGCGGCAACGCATTCTCGATCACGACGGCAACAGCCCCAGCGACGGCGGCATCGCGCGTTGGCTGCACCTGACCGATGCGCTCGGCCTGGATCGCACGCTGGTGGAATCCGGCCGTGCGCTACTGCCCGGCACCCGTTTCGCGGTGCAGGCCTATCTGCAGTTCGTGCGCGAAAAAAGCCTGCTCGAGGCGATCGCCTCCTCGCTGACCGAGCTGTTCGCCCCCAACATCATCGGCCGGCGGGTGGCCGGCATGCTCAAGCATTACGACTTCGTCTCGCCCGAAGCGCTGGCCTATTTCGAGCATCGCCTGACCGAGGCGCCACGCGATTCGGATTTTGCGCTGGACTACGTCAAGCAGCACGCCGATACCGTCGAAAAACAGGCCCTGGTCAAGGCCGCGCTGCACTTCAAGTGCTCGGTGCTGTGGGCGCAGCTGGATGCATTGCACGTGGCTTACGTCGCCCCCGGCATCGTGTGGCCGGATGCGTTCGTGCCCGACCGCGACGCCAGCCGGGCCGCGGCGTGAGCAGCATTACCCGCGACAGCCAGCCGGCCCTGCGCGCAGGCGTGCGCCTGCAGCACGACCGCGCGCGCGACCAATGGGTGCTGCTGGCGCCGGAACGGGTGGTGGAGCTGGACGAGATCGCACTGGTGGTGGCGCAGCGCTACGACGGCACGCGCTCGCTGGCGCAGATCGCGCAGGAACTGGCGGGCGAATTCGCTGCCGACGCGGCCGATATCGAGATTGATGTGATCGAACTCACCAATACGCTGCATCAGAAGCGCCTGCTGCGGCTATGACCATCGCCCCGCCGCCACTGTCGGTGTTGCTGGAACTGACCCATCGCTGCCCGTTGGCCTGCCCGTATTGCTCCAACCCGATCGCGTTGGCGGCGCTGCGCGAGGAAATGGACACCGCCGGCTGGCGCTCGCTGCTGCAGCAGGCCGCCGACATGGGCGTGCTGCAGGCACATTTTTCCGGCGGCGAACCGATGCTGCGCAAGGACCTGCCCGAGTTGGTGGCGCATGCACGCGCGCTCGGGCTGTACAGCAACCTGATCACCTCCGGCGTGGCCGGGGGCGAGCCGATGCTGGACCAGTTGCAGGCAGCCGGACTGGAGCATGTGCAGCTGAGCGTGCAGGACGTCGACCCGGCCGGTGCCGACCGTATTGCCGGCTATCGCAACAGCCTGGCGAAGAAGCGCGAGTTCGCCGCGGCCGCGCGTGCGCGCGGCCTGCCGCTGACGCTCAATGCGGTGCTGCATCGCCATAACGCCGGGCGCGTGCCCGGCATGATCGCGCTGGCGCTGGAATGGCAGGCCGAACGCATTGAAGTGGCGCATACCCAGTACTACGGCTGGGGCCTGCGCAATCGCGCCGCGCTGATGCCCAGCCGCGAGCAGCTGATGGCCACGATTGATGCGGTGGAAACCGCCCGCCGCGAGCTCGGCGACCGCCTGGCGATCGACTTCGTCACCCCCGATTACTACGCCCGCCAGCCCAAGCCGTGCATGGGCGGCTGGGGCCAGCGCTTCGTCAACATCTCCCCGCGCGGCGATGTGTTGCCCTGCCACGCGGCAGAGACTATCGACGGCATGCGCTTTGACAACCTGCGCGAGCGTTCGCTGGCCGACATCTGGAACAACGGCGAGGCCTTCGTGCGCTTCCGCGGCACCGCATGGATGCCGGAGGTCTGCCAGGGTTGCCCCAAGCGCGAGATCGACTGGGGCGGTTGCCGCTGCCAGGCGCTGGCGCTCAGTGGCGATGCCGCCACGTTGGACCCGGTCTGCGAACGCTCGCCGCGGCATGCCCAGGTGCGCGCCACCGCCGAACGCGAAGCCGCCGCACCGCCGCCGGAGTTCGTCTACCGCCGCCCCGGCCGCCCCGAACGCGCGGCATCGGCCAGCGCAGACGCACGCATCGCCGACGCGCCGTAGCCGGCTGCGGCAGGCGCGGGCTAGCGTCTACACTAGCCGCCTCCTCTGATCGGATGGCCTCCATGTCGCTCGCGCGCCGCATTCCCTTGCTGGTCTGCCTGACCCTCGCCCTGAACGCCGCTCCGGCCCTCGCGCAGCGCGCGGTGCAGGGCGACCTGCAGTCGCAGATGAGCGCCGAACAGTTCAAGGCCGCCGGCCTGGACAAGCTCGATGCCGGCGAACTGGCCGCGCTCAACGACTGGCTGCAGGGCAAGGTCGCCAAGGAAGCTGCGGTCGTGGTCGAACAGGCCAAGGAGGCCGGCCGCCAGGAAGTGATCGTCAAGAACCGCGGCTTCTTCGATTTCGGCAGCAACGAGCCGATCCAGAGCAACATCGTCGGCGAGTTCAAGGGCTTTTCGAAGGGGCGCGTGTACACGCTCGCCAATGGCCAGGACTGGGAGCAGACCGACGCTGCGACGTTGTCGGGCGTGCGCAAGGAGGCGCCCAAGGTCAAGATCAAGCCGGGTCTGGTCGGCGTGTGGTATCTGCAGATCGAGGGTTACAACACGCAGGCCAAGGTGCGCCGGGTCAAGTAAGCGCGCCGGAACACTGCCGGCCCGTCACCACAGACTGCGGCAGGCCACCCGGAGAACACGCATGCGTTGGATGACACGTTGCAGCCTGGCGGTGCTGGCGTCACTGGCCTGGTTCGCAGGCGCTGCGCCTGCAGGCGCGGCCACGGCGCCCCCGCTGTCAGCGCAGCAGTGCGCCGCAGCGCCCGAGGTCGGCATCGACCAGGCGCTGGTGTGCTATCGCGATGCCATCGAGCGCCAACCGCTGGTCTACCGGCGTGTGGCCACCAGCACGGTGGACGGTGTCGAGCGGCGCGATTACCTGCTGACCTCGCAGCAGTGGTCGCCGGAGGACCTGGTGCAGCCGGCCAGCTGGCAGCACGATGTGGCCATCTACGTGCCGGCGGATGCGTTGCCGACGCGTGCGCTGCTGATCTCCACCAATGGCACCCGACAACCGGCCGATGGCGGCGCGCCGCAACCGTCCAGCGAATTGCCGCCCGAGGCCCTGGCCGCAGTGGCGCAACGCAGCCGCACCGTGGTGATCGCGCTCGGCGATCTGCCCAGCCAGGCACTGACCTACCGCAACGATGGCAGGCCGCGCCGCGAAGACGACAGCGTCGCCTACAGCTGGTCGCTGTTTCTGGCATCGCCGCAACGACGCAAGACCATGCCGCTGCATGTGCCGATGGCCGCGGCGATCGCGCGCACCATGAGCCTGGCCGAACGCGAATTGGCGCCGCTGCAGATTCATCGCTTCATCCTCGCCGGCGCCTCCAAGCGCGGCTGGGCCAGCTGGCACGCCACCATTGCCGATGCGCGCGTGGAGGCCGTGGTGCCGTTCGTGATCGACATCCTCAATATGCCGGCCGTGCTCGAGCACATGTCTCGGGCCTATGGCGGCAACTGGCCGATCGCATTCGGCGCCTATGCCAGGCAGGGAATCACCGCGCAGCTGCACACGCCGGCATTTGCGCAACTGGTGCAACTGCAGGACCCGCTGAGTTATCTGCACACGCCGCAGCGCAAACGCCTGGCCGTGCCCAAGTACATCGTCAATGCCAGCGGCGACGATTTCTTCCTGCCGGACAACACGCAGTTCTTCTACAACGCGCTGCCCGGCAGCAAGGCGCTGCGCATGGTGCCCAACAGCGCGCACAACGGCATCCGCGCCTCGATCGTCGACAGCCTGGTGCCCTTCGTGAACCGGCTGCAGCAGCAGCGTGCATTGCCGACGGTGCGCGATTCCCTGCACGCAGGCGAACATTCGCAGATCCGCTTCCGCTCCTCAGAGCGCCCTGCGCAATTGCGTCTGTGGCAGGCGAACAACCCGGCAGCACGCGATTTTCGCTATGCCTGCGGCATTCGTTACAGCGCCACGCCGATCGCGCCTGCGCGCGGCAACACGGTGTCGGTACCGGTGCAGACTCCCGATGCCGGCTGGAGCGCGTACTTCGTCGAGGCCACCTACGCGGACGGCTTCGTCGCCACCAGCCAGGCCTACGTGCTCGGCAAGCAGCAATACCCGACGCAGGCGCCACCCACCGACGGCGCGGCCTGCAGCACCTTGCCGGGCACTGCCGCTGCGGCGCCTGCACGCTGAGTCGGCGGCTCCGCGGATCGCTCACCCAACCAGGCCGGCCGTCTCGATATCGAGGGTCGATGTCGACGCTGCGCCAGGACCGACAACGGTGCTAGCGGTCAGAATAAGCCATGAGTTGAGTGGACACTTTTGCCCGCCTTGCGCAATCAAGTCCGCATAAACGATGTCGAACCGAGCTATTTTGCACTTGAGTCCGCCGACAAGATCGATCCAACCCGACTGAACCATTGACATCGTTGTCACCAACTTCTACACAGGCCGCTACTCGCCGATCGCATTGGCCGGTCGGACGAATCCAAAGGACTGCACGTGGCTGCGACTTCGCGTTCTGCTCTCGCTTCTGACCTGCCCACCGCACCGGTCGCCACCGGCTTCATCGCGGCCGACGTGGGTGGCACGCATGTGCGGGTCGGCCACATCGCGCGGGCAGGCACTGCTGCGAGCGAGTTGTCGCATTACCGCACCTACCGCTGCGCCGAACACGCCAGTCTGGAGGCCATCCTTGCCGACGTCCTGCAGCAACGGCGCGACGTCGAGGCCGTGGTGATCGCCAGTGCCGGGGTCGCGCTGGACGACGGCAGCTTCATCAGCAACAACCTGCCATGGACGATTTCGCCGGGCCGCATTCGCGCCACGCTCGCCGTGCCCAGCGTGCGCCTGGTCAACGATTTCGAAGCGGTGGCCTACGCCGCACCGCTGATGGAACAACGCGCCGCGCTGCAACTGAGCGGACCGACACCCCGGCATGCGCGCACCACCGGCCCAATCCTGGTGGTCGGCCCCGGCACCGGGCTGGGTGCGGCGGTCTGGATCGATGCCAAGCCGCAGCCGATCGTGCTCGCCACCGAAGCCGGCCAGGTCGCCCTGGCCAGCAACGACGGGATGGAGCTGCAGCTGCTGCGGATCCTGCTGCGTGGCGAGCGCTATCTACCGCTCGAACATGTGCTGTCCGGACCCGGCCTGCTGCATCTCTACAACGCCCTGTGCGAATTGCACGGCGCCACTCCACGCCACCGGCTGCCGGCCGCGATCACGCATGCCGCGCTGCGCGACGACGATGCGCTGGCACGCGACTGCCTGCAGATCTTCTGCGCGGTGCTGGGCAGCGCGGTCGGCGACATGGCGCTGGCCTACGGCGCGGCCGGCGGCATCTATCTGGCCGGCGGCTTTTTGCCGGCGATCGGGCCGTTTCTGCAGAGCAGCCGCTTTCGCGAGCGTTTTCTGGACAAGGGACGCATGCGCGCGGTGCTCGAACGCATTCCGGTCAAGTTGGTCGAGCACGGGCAACTGGGCGTGCTCGGCGCGGCCAACTGGTATCTGCAACACCCCGCTGACCTGTCGTAAGCGATCCACCACGCGCTCGGCCCCGAGCGCGCGTCTGCAAGACCCGCATCCGGCGTGCAGCAGCCCGCCGTCCATCCCTGTGCGTGATGAGGAGAGACATCATGAAATACAGCACCACCCTGCTGTCCAGCGCGATCGCGTTGTCGCTGGCATTCGCTGCGCAAGCCCAGGACGCGGTCGACCGACAGGCCACCGATCTGGATGCCGTGCAGGTGGTCGGCATCCGTGCCAGCCTGGAAAGATCGCTCGACACCAAACGCAACAACGCCGGCATTTCCGAAGCGATCACCGCCGAAGATATCGGCAAGTTTCCAAGCACCAACGTAGCCGAGGCGCTGTCGCAGATTCCCGGCGTCACCCTGGACCGGCGCTTCGGCCAGGGCGAGCGCGTCAGCATCGACGGCACCGACCCCAGCCTCAACCTGTCGTTCCTGGACGGCCACCCGGTGGCCCAGGCGATCTGGCTCTATGGCGAGCAACCCAGCCGCGGATTCGATTACACCTTGCTGGCGCCGCAAATACTGGGCCGTGCGGAAATCCTCAAATCCTCCGAAGCGCGCCTGACCGAAGGCAGCCTGGGCGGCACCGTGTTGATGCACACCCGGCAGCCGCTGGACCTGAACGTCAACGAGGTGGCCGCCTCCATCGGCTACAGCTACAGCGAGCAGGCCAGCGAAGGCAAACCGAACGCGGCGCTGCTGTATAGCTGGAAGAACGCGGCCGACACCTTCGGCGTCGCCGTGTCGGCGCAGCATTACGAAGAACGCGTCGATCGCCGCGGCATGGAAGTGTTCGGCTACGCGCCGGCCGGCACGTTCGCCAATGCCGCAGGCGGCGTGCCCGCCGATGCGGACGTGCCCAATTCGATCAACGCAGCCTGGTTCCAGCAGGATCGCGAGCGCAACAGCGCCGTGGTCAACCTGCAACTCAAGCCCAGCCAGGCGCTGGAATTCAACCTCAGCGGCCTGTACATCAACGAAAACTTCGACAACTACAACCAGTCGATGTACAGCTTCCTGACCTGGAATGCCGGCACGGTCGCGGCAGTGGATCAACTCGGCGGCCTGCGCAATGGCGTGGTGACCAGCGGGCATTCCGCTGCCAATGCCGACCCGCTCGGCGGCACCGTGATCTACGACAACAACGTGCGTGAATCGGAAGTGACCACCAAGGGCCTGGACCTGCGCGGTGCATTTCGCGGCGACGGCTGGGGATTGAATGGGCAGGTGGGCCAAAGCAGATCCGAGAACAAGGATCTATCGCAGTATTTCATCGAGCCGTTCTACAACGGCGGCTTCAGCTGGGATACGCGGCGCGGCATCCGTTTCGACGATCCGGCGCGTGCGCGCGATCCGGCCAGCTGGGGGTCTGCCGGCGGCTGGTTCGGCAATAACGGCATCTTTTCCACCGAAAGCAAGGACACCTACGGACAACTCGATCTGAATCTGCAGTTCGACAGCGTGTTCAACCAACTGCTGCTGGGCGTACGTCATGGCAAGCATGAGGAACGCTTCGAGCTCAACGTCTATGGCGGCGTGACGCCGGGCACGCTGGCCGACGTGGGCACGATCGGGCTGACCGATCTGCAGGATTTCTATCCGGATCACGGCCGGCATGTGCAGGCAGGCCGCAACAACGTGCTGAACTGGATCCGCAACAGCCCGGTCGATTACGCCGCGCCGGATCCGGCCAGCTATCTCAACAACACCTGGGCGCTGCAGCAGACCAATAACGCCGCCTACGCCCAGTTGAATTTCTCCGGCGGCGGTTTGCGCGGCAATCTCGGGCTGCGGTATGTCGATTCGAAAACCGAGGGCAGCGGCTTCGTCTACAGCGGCACGCCCACACTGCAGAACGCCGGGGACCTGTGGCAGACCCGCACGCGCAAGGAGGATTTCCTGCTGCCCTCGCTCACGTTGTCCTACGAGGCCGCCGACGATTGGGTGTTCCGTCTTGCCGCAGCCAAGGTGATCGCCTGGGCGCCGTACAACCAGATGGTCAACAACACCTTCCTCAACGACACCACACTGACCGGCAGCGGCGGCAATGCCGAGCTGTCGCCGTACGAATCCTGGAACTTCAACCTATCGGCCGAGTATTACTTTGCGCAGCAGTCGGTGGTGGCGTGGTCGCTGTTCTACAAGAAGATCGACAACTACATCGACACCAGCGCCAGCGTGGAGCGCCAGTACAACGCGCTGCGCGATACCGCGCCGCAGAGCTGGGCGCAGTTGCTCGGCAGCAACGGCTGCACCGCCGATGGCTATTGTGATTACAGCATCCAGCGGCCACGCAATGCCGGCGATGGCAAGGTCAAGGGCTTCAACATCGCGTTCCAGCAGCCATTCGGCGACAGCGGTTTCGGCCTGACCGCCAACTACACCTACGCCAATGGCGAAAACAACACCGGCGATGCCCTGCCCTACCAGTCGCGCAACAGCGTGGCAGTCAGCCCGTACTACGAAAAAGGCCCGCTCAATGCACGGCTGACCTACAACTGGCGCGACAGCTATCTGGCCGGCGGTTACGTGGCCGGTGCCGCGCCGGCAAGCGTGGATGACTACGCCGAACTCGGCGCAAGCATCGGCTATGCGTTCAGCCCGAACTGGTCGCTGCAGATCGACGCGCAGAACCTGCTGGACGAGCAATACCTGCAGTACCTCGGCGACACCGACCATCTGGCCGGTCGCTACAGGAGCGGGCGCCGCTACATGGCGAGCCTGCACATGAAGTTCTAAGCGCGGCTGGCAAAAAGCACGGCGCTCACCGCCAGGCGGGCGCGGCCGGCACTCGGAATCGGCATGCACCACCCGCAGATGCCGGTTCAGAGCGCGCCTTCCACGCCCTGCTGACGACTGCTCGCTGAGTTTCGTTGGCCGTTCCAAGCGCAGCGCTCGGCCTGGGCCGCCAGTCGATGGCAGAACCTGCGCGGACACAGCGCGCTGGCGATGACGGCAAGCCGTCATCGCCAGCGCATCGATCACCATTCAGTTGCGCAACGCAGCCACCCGCTGCGACAGCTTCTTCGCCGACACGCCCGACCTGGCACCCAGCTCCTGCGCGAACACCGACACGCGCAATTCCTCCAGGTCCCAGCGTAGCGACTGCCATTCATCACGTTGCTGCAGACCACGCGCAGCCGCCTGGTCCAATGCATCCACGAACGGCTTGAGTTCGAGCATGCGTGCCTGGTCGCGGGCCGGATCGCGTTTGGCGCGCTCGGTCCGCAGGATCATCGCCTTGAGATAGCGCGGGTAATTGGCCAGCGCCTCGGCCGGTGTTTCGCGCAGGAAGCCGGCGTGCACCAGCGCACGCAGCTGCTGCTCCATATCGTCCAGGTTGCCGCGCGCCCAGCCCATCAGCGGCGCTTCCAGCAGGGGCTTGAGCTCGGCCACCGCGGCGAGAATGCTTTCGGCCAGCTTCAGCCGTTCCATCGCCTCGCCGAACAGGCGCTTGATCGCCTCGTCGCGGCGCTGCGCAAAGGCACCGGGGTCGCGGATCGCGCCCAGACCATCGGCCAGCACTGCGTTGAGCGCGGCATCGACCAGATCGCCGCGCAGGCGTTCCTGCGATTCGATCGCCGCGTACAGCAGGCCGGTCTTGGGCGACACCGGCAACTGCTTGCGCGCCTGCTTGCTCTTGTCGGCCAGCGCGATTTCCAGCAGCCGGCGCACGCCGCGCGGATGCGCCTGCGCCGCCTCGTTGCGGTCGGCAAAGATGCGTAGCGCCGCGTCGTCGCCCCGATCCACCAGCGCCGGATAGGCCGGCACGCCGGCTTCGCCGGCAACCTGTTCGGGAATCGGCGTGGACGGAAAATCGCGCAAGCCCTCGGCAGCCAGCGCGCGCCCTGCACGCGCGGCAAAGGCCTGGCCGGCACGCTCGCCAAAGCGTGCGCGCAATCCATCCAGATCGCGCGACTCGGCCAGCACCTTGCCGCCGTCATCGCGCAGGCGCAGGTTCATCAGCAGATGCGTGTCCAGCGACTCTTCGTCGAAATCCAGCGCCGCCACCTGGGTGCCGGTGGCCTTGGTCAGGAAGCGCGCCAGCTCGCCGCGGATGTCGTCGGCCGAGGCGATGCTGTAGGCCTCGTAGAACGCGCGTCCGAAATCCGGCGCCGGCACATAATTGCGCCGCTGCACCTTGGGCAGGCTGCGAATCAGGGCCGATGCCTTGTCGGCAACGAAGCCCGGCGCCAGCCACGACAGCCGCGCCGGATCCAGCGCGTTGAGCAGGTGCAACGGCACATCCAGCGTCACGCCGTCATCGATGGCGCCCGGCTCGAAGCGGTAATGCAGCGGCAGCCGCGCATCGCCCAGCGGGAAATACTTCGGAAAACGATCGGCCTCGCTGCCTTCGCCCGGCAGCAGGTCGTTCAATGTCCAGTGCAGGCTGCGGCGCTTGTCCGGCGGCAGGCCTTTCCACCATGCATCCAGCCCGCTGGCCGAATGCAGTTCGGCCGGAATGCGGTCCAGATACCAGCGCGCCTGCCAGTCTTCGTCGGCAACGATGCCGGCGCGACGCAGCTTGGCTTCTTCTTCGCGCGCCTGCTCCAGCACCTTGAGGTTGTCGGCGATAAACGCCGCACGCGTATTGATTTCGCCCGTGACCAGGCCCTGGCGCACGAACAGGTCATGCGCGCCGGCGGGGTCGATCTTGCCGAAATGGACCGGCTTCTTCGGCGCCAGCACCAGGCCGAACAGGCTGATCTGTTCGGACGCTACCACCTGCCCCTGCGCACGCGACCAATGCGGGTCGAAATGCTTGCGCGCCAGCAGATGTCCCAGCTCGGCGATCGCCCAGTCCGGCTCGATCGCGGCATTAGTCATGCCCCAGACCTTTTGCGTATCCAGCAGCGTGGCCGCCAGAATCCACGGCGGCGGCTTGCGTGCCAATGCCGAGCCAGGAAACGGCACGAACCGGCGTTGCCGCGCGGCGAGAAAGTCGCCTTTTTCGGTGCGATGGCCGATCTGCGTCGGCAGGCCCGCCAACAGCGCGCGATGCAAGGCCTGATACGCCGCCGCACGTTCGCGCTCGCTGGTGCGTGCCGCCGCTTCGGCCGCTTCGGCCTGTTTGGCGGCAGCAGCAGAGACGTGTTGTGCAGGTGGCGCGTTCGGATCCGGCTTGCCTTCGCGTGCCAGCCGCGCAGCGCGATGCAGCTGCCCGCGCGTGGGCCGGTTGGCGTTGTGCCCATCCTCGCGCGCAGGCGCGCTGGCACCGGCCAGCAATGGCGCCAGCATCGCGGTGGCGGGCTCTTCGCTCCAACCCAGCTCTTCGCACAACAGGCGCAGCTGCCGATGCAGCTCGCGCCACTCGCGCATGCGCAGGAAGCCGAGAAAATGCCGGTTGCACCAGTCGCGCAGCTTGGACTGGGTGAGATCTTCGTGCACCTGTCGGTACGCCTCCCACAGCCGCAGGATGCCGACGAATTCCGAGCGTGCATCGGCAAACAGCGCATGCGCGTTGTCGGCCGCTTCGCGTGCTTCGGGCGGGCGCTCGCGCGGATCCTGGATGCCCAGGAAGGCGGCGATGATGATCATCTCGCGCAGGCAGCCGTGCTGTTGCGCAGCCACCAGCATGCGCGCCAGCTTGACGTCCACCGGCAGGCGCGCCATCTGGCGGCCGGTCGCGGTCAAGCGCCGTTCGGCATCGATCGCGCCCAGCTCCAGCAACTGCTGCCAGCCGTCGGCGACCGCACGCTCGTCCGGCGCTTCCAGGAACGGGAAATCCTCGATCCGCCCCAGGCCCAGTTGCAGCATGCGCAGGATCACGCCCGACAACGACGAGCGGCGGATTTCCGGATCGGTGAATGCAGGCCGCGCGGCAAAATCCGCTTCGGCATACAGGCGGTAGCAGATGCCTTCGGCGATGCGCCCGCAGCGGCCCATGCGCTGATTGGCGCTGGCCTGCGAGATCGGTTCGATATGCAGCCGGTCCAGCTTCTGGCGCGGGCTGTAGCGCTTGATCCGCGCAAAACCCGGGTCCACCACGTAACGGATGCGCGGCACCGTCAGCGAAGTTTCGGCCACATTGGTGGCCAGCACCAGGCGCCGACGCGGCCCCGGGTTGAACACCCGGTCCTGGTCGGCCGCCGACAGCCGCGCATACAGCGGCACCACTTCGGTTTCGCGGTACTTGCGCCGTTCCAGCGACTGGTGCGCATCGCGGATCTCGCGCTCGCCGGGCAGGAACATCAGCACGTCGCCACGCGGATCGAGGCGGGTGATCTCGTCGATCGCCGCCACGATCGCATCGTTGACGGTGCGTTCGCCATCGCGGCCATTGCCACGCTCGCTGTCGCCGCTGTCGCCGGCCTCGCCTTCGAGCGGCCGGTAGCGCACCTCGACCGGAAAGGTACGGCCTTCCACATCGATCACCGGCGCGTTATCGAAATGCTGTGCGAAACGCCCGGTATCGATGGTGGCCGAGGTGACGATCAACTTGAGATCGGAGCGCTTGTGCAGCAACTGCTTGAGATAGCCGAGCAAGAAATCGATGTTGAGGCTGCGTTCGTGCGCCTCGTCCACGATGATGGTGTCGTAGGCCGACAACCAGCGGTCGCTGGCGATCTCGGCCAGCAGGATGCCGTCGGTCATGAACTTGATCCGCGATTGCTCGCCGACCCGGTCGGTGAAGCGCACCTGGAAGCCCACCGTGGTGCCCAACGGCGTCTTCAGCTCCTCGGCTACGCGCGCCGCCACCGCGCGCGCGGCGATCCGGCGTGGCTGGGTGCAGCCGATCATGCCGGCCGCACCGCGCCCGGCCGCCAGACACAGCTTGGGCAGCTGGGTGGTCTTGCCAGAGCCGGTTTCGCCGGCGATGACGACAACCTGATGGTCACGGATCAGCGCGACGATGCGCTCGGCCTCGCGCGCGATCGGCAGTTGCTCGTCCAGCGTGATGGCCGGCTGCTGCTCGGCGCGCGCCTGGCGTTGCGCCTGCGATGCCGCCAGCGCCTGCTCGAACGCCTCCCGCACCTGCGCGTTGCCGGGCTTGCCTTGCCAGCGCGACCATAGACCGAGCAGCCGGCCACGGTCGCGGCTCATCGCGCCATCGACGGCGCGGCGGCGCTCACGCAAGGTGGTGGCAAGGTCGGTGTCGATAGCGCTCATTGATGGAAAAATGTGAAAGATTGAATGACAGAAGATCCTTTAGCCTGTCTATTGTGACCCGATATCAGTTCCCTCAGGAGGATCATTCCCATGTCCAAGAAAAAGAACGCCAACAAGCCCGTCGTCATCAATGAAGCACTGGATGCACTTCCGGTCGCCGCAGCATCGGCACCACACATCGATATCGGGATCAAGGACAGCGATCGCAAGCAGATCTCCGACGGTTTGGCCCGCTACATGGCTGACGCCTTCACCTTGTATCTGAAGACCCACAACTTCCACTGGAATGTCACCGGGTCGATGTTCAACTCGCTGCACACCATGTTCGAGACCCAGTACACCGAACAGTGGGCCGCGCTGGACGAAGTCGCCGAGCGCATCCGTGCCCTGGGCTACAACGCACCGGGCTCCTACAGCGAGTTCGTCGCCCTGACCTCGATCCCGGAAGAACAGGGGCTGAGCGACAGCGCCGACTGGCGTGAAATGGTGCGCCAGCTGGTCAGCGGCAACGAAGCGGTCTGCCGTACCGCGCGCAAGGTGCTGGGTACCGCCGACGACGCCGGCGACGATCCGACCGTGGACCTGCTGACCCAGCGCCTGCAGACCCACGAAAAGTACGCCTGGATGCTGCGTTCGCTGCTGCAGTAACCCCCTGGGCTTCGCCCTGCGGGTTGCCCAAGGTTTCGCTGCGCCGAAACCTTGGACCCCTGCTCCATTAGTTAGACACTGAGCCTTCTCCCCTCGGGGCGAGGAGGCAAAGCTGGCGCGCCATGGGCGCGCGTGCCTTGGAGCGCCCGCGCCGCAAGCGCGGGCCGGGGCGCGGAGCGGGGGCTGGGGTGAGGGTACGGAGCGAAGCTCACGTGGCCCACCCACTGCGCGGCCACTGCCCGTTTGCTGCGCCGTCGGTCCTGCCCCGGCATACGCTTAGGTGTGCATTTTCCCGCCACGCCCAACAAATCACGGCAATCCCCGACCCGCCATCGCGCAGCACCGCCGGCATGACACCGACCAGGGCTTGACCCGCGCGGTATCCTAAGCGGATGTCTTCCCCCGCCCACGAACTGCTCAGCCGCGTCTTCGGTTACGACGACTTCCGCGGCCCACAGCAAGCCATTGTCGAACATGTCGCTGCGGGTAACGATGCCCTGGTGCTGATGCCCGCCGGTGGCGGCAAGTCGCTGTGCTATCAAGTGCCGGCGCTGTTGCGCGACGGCATCGGCATTGTGGTCTCGCCGCTGATCGCGTTGATGCAGGATCAGGTCGAGGCCCTGCGCCAGCTTGGTGTGCGCGCCGAATTCCTCAACTCCACGCTGGACGCGGAGAACGCCCAGCGGGTCGAACGCGCCTTGCTGTCGGGCGATCTGGACCTGCTCTACGTCGCGCCGGAACGCCTGCTGACCCAGCGCTTCCTGTCGTTGCTGGAACGTAGCCGCATCGCGCTGTTCGCCATCGACGAGGCGCATTGCGTCTCGCAATGGGGCCACGATTTCCGCCCCGAGTACCGCCAGCTCACCGTGTTGCACGAACGCTGGCCGCAGATCCCGCGCATGGCGCTGACCGCCACCGCCGATCCGCCGACCCAGCGCGAGATCGCCGAACGCCTGGATCTGGTCGACGCGCGCCACTTCGTCAGCTCCTTCGACCGCCCCAACATCCGTTACACCGTGGTGCAGAAGGACAACGCGCGCAAGCAGCTACAGGAGTTCCTGGGCCGCCACCGCGGCTCGGCCGGGATCGTCTATGCGATGTCGCGGCGCAAGGTCGAAGAGACCGCGCAGCATCTGTGCTCGCAGGGCTTCAATGCCCTGCCCTACCACGCCGGCCTGCCAGCGGAGGTGCGCGCGGAAAACCAGCGCCGCTTCCTGCGCGAGGACGGCATCATCATGGCCGCCACGATCGCCTTCGGCATGGGAATCGACAAGCCGGACGTGCGCTTCGTGGCGCATGTGGATCTGCCCAAATCGCTGGAAGGCTACTACCAGGAAACCGGTCGTGCCGGCCGCGATGGCGACCCGGCCGAGGCCTGGCTCTGCTATGGCCTGGGCGATGTGGTGCTGCTCAAGCAGATGATCGAACAGGGCGAAGCGGCCGAGGAGCGCAAGCGGCTGGAGCGCGCCAAGCTCGATCACCTGCTCGGCTACTGCGAATCGATGCAATGCCGCCGTCAGGTGCTGCTGGCCGGCTTCGGCGAGACCTATCCCAAGCCCTGCGGCAACTGCGACAACTGCCTGACGCCCGCCGCCGCGTGGGACGCCACCGTGGCCTCGCAGAAGGCACTCAGTTGCGTGTACCGCAGCGGGCAGCGCTTCGGGGTCGGCCATCTGATCGACATCCTGCGCGGCAGCCAGAACGAACGCATTAAGCAGCTCGGCCACGACCAGCTGAGCACCTATGGCATCGGCGGCGACCTGGACGAGCGCACCTGGCGCGGGGTGTTCCGCCAGCTGGTGGCCGCCAGCCTGCTGGAGGTGGATAGCGAAGGCCATGGCGGGTTGCGCCTGACCGATGCCAGCCGCCAGGTGCTCAAGGGCGAGCGCCAGGTGATGATGCGGCGCGAGAACCCGGCTGCCGGACGCGAGCGCAGCGCGCAACGGACCGGCCTGCCGGTGCAGCCGCAGGATCTGCTGCTGTTCAATGCCTTGCGCGGCCTGCGCGCGGAACTGGCCAAGGAGCAGAACGTGCCGGCCTTCGTGATCTTCCACGACAGCACGCTGCGCAATATCGCCGAACAGCGGCCGACCAGCATCGACGCACTGTCGCGTGTCGGCGGTATCGGTGGCGGCAAACTGGCCCGGTATGGAGCGCAGCTGATCGAGATCGTGCGCGAGCAGGGCTGATGCAGCAACATGTGTCATCGCGGTGGCGGCGCCGGCACAAAAATCCGCAGAATCGACAGCGCGCATTCAATCAGCCGTTGCTAGTTTCACCAGGCGATCTGGCACGCGCTGTCAGTCACTCTCAAAAGAGTCCACCCGATGAAACGCAGCCTGCTTCTCCTGGCCACCCTGTTTGCCGCCGGCAGCGCGCTCGCCCAGGCCGGCGAGAGCAGCGCCGAGCCGGCGTCGGCGCGATCGCTGGACCTGAGCGTCCCGCAAGCCCCGCTGCAGTACCGCTCCGACCCCGAGTACAGCACCGACCCGCCGGGCACCTTCTACGGCGACAAGAGCGGCCCCAAGCCTGCGCTGACCCGCCCCAGCGCCGCCTCGCTTGCCGCCGAACGCGCCGAGCAATGCCAGGGCAAGCTGCATGGCGCGGTCGAAACCGGCATGGGCTACTCCAGCCGCGGCGGTAACAGCAACTGGCAGGCCGTCAACCTGAATTCCTGCAAGACCTATTACGACGACGACGGCAAGGCGCACCAGATCGGCGTCAGCATCAGCGTCGGACGCGGCGAGGGGGCGCTGTTCGGGCCGCGCTACGGCCCTGGCGGCTATGGCCCTGGTCCGTTCGGCTGGTAGGCGTACGGTGCGGTCTGCGTTGACAAAGGGTTCACTGCCGCATCGCTGAGAATGTGGCCTGCCTTACGAGACGTGCTCATGTCACAGAACAAGGAACGGCCAGTTGTATTCGTCGTCGAAGACGGCGATGGCACCCGACAACTCAGCTGCCTTGTACTGGAGAGCTATGGTTTCACCTGCCGCAGCGCAGGCTCGGTCGAAGAAGCGCTGGCCCTGATCGAAAGCGATCCACGCGTCGATGTGCTGTTCTCCGATATCCATTTCCCGGGCGGCCTGACCGGCGTGGACCTGGCGCTCAAGACGACGCACGCGCCCTACAACCTGCCGGTGCTGCTGACCTCTGGACTGGCGGTCGAGTATGTGGAAGAGATCCTGCCGGATGGCGTGGCCTTCCTCGAAAAGCCCTATACCCCCGAGCAGTTGCTGGGCGCGATCCGCAGTGTGATGGCCAAGCACCGGGTGCCCTCTACGCCGGTCGCATGATACGGGCAGCCGCAGCCGGATGGCCGCCCACGCTCTCGGCATGAAGTAGCACTGGTCGCGCGATGCGTGGGCAACGGGGAGGCCACGGCCGGGGGACCGCGCAGCTCATGGCACAACGGATGTGGGGACTGGCCCGACACGCTGTCGGCGCAGCCCCGATTTACCCGGTGCCTTGCTCGTTTAGACTGCAGCCACCGGACGCGAGGCCTGTTGGGCCGCTCAACTCGCGAGGCGCTGAGCACGCCCCTGTCGGGACACTGTCGGCATCGGGGTGAGACGCATCACGTCGTAGTTGGTTGTTCGTCCACCAGCCTGGTTGCGCGCGCTATCTCAGACGATGAAGTCATTCGCGCGCAAGCGCAGGCGACTTGAGTTTGCAGTCGAAACGCTCGATACCTGCGCGACCACGGTGCCTGCGCCCCAGCGGACGTGACGTGGCTCCCAACCTGCAGCGCGATCCGTGCCGATGCTCGTTGTTGCTTAGCTCACGCGCCGTCATTGCGTGCGCATCGAGTCGATAGCCTCCATAACCGATGTCCTGACGCTGCTGCTGCTTCTGTTCCTGCGACTGGAGACTTACCGGCTTGCCGTTGCAACACACGCAAACACAGCGTCAGTCGTGCCTGTATGGCGACGACAGCGTGGGCAGGCAGATGCCGAGCAACCGCGCTCGCAGCCATAGGGTGTTCTTGCGGGATTGGCGATGTATCGCCGCTGCGAGTCACGAATGCAGTGTATTTCACGCCATCAAGCAAGCCGCTCGCTAGGCTGATGTCGGTGCAGCACTTGGCTGCGAAGACTTCAGGAAATTCTCATGGGCGACAATTCGTTTCTGTCACCGGCCTTCATCATTCTGGTCGTCGGTGTGATTGCCGTAGTGTTCTGGTTGGTGACGCGCGCCAAGAAGAAGCGCAACAAGAAATAAGCGATGAAGCAAGCGGGTCTGGCACCGGCATACGCAACGCAGTTCGCGCTCGATACGCGGTTGCCCTGAAGTGCTCATGCCGGGCGCTGGTTTAGAAAACCAGGCCGGCCTTCGCCTGGTGCGGCTTACGCCTACTTTCCGCGCAAAAGCGCACCGGTGCCGTAGCGGCCTGAACAGCGATGCACCGTAGCCATATCGCCATGTTGAGGCCGCATGGCGCTTGATGCAGATAACGCATCAGCAGCATCGACACGCGACCGCAGTGCGATCACGCGCGTCCGACAGCCGGATGCCAATCAAAAACGCTCGCCTGTCGGCAGGTAGCGCCATTGGCCGATGGCCAGCTTGCCCAGCGACACGCGGCCCACGCGCAGGCGCCGGATGCTGACCACCTCCAGTCCCACCTCAGCGCACATGTAACGCAGCTGACCGGGTTGCACGTGCTTGATCGCAAACCGCAGACGCTCCTCGTTTTGCCAGCTGACCTTGCACGGCGACAGACTGCGCTGTTGATACACCAGACCATGCGCAAGACGCGCCATGCCATAGGGACGCAGCTCGCCGCGTACCTCCACCAGGAACTCCTGTTCGATGGACGTCGCGTCGGCGTTGAGCCTGCGCAGGACGCGGCCGTCCTGGCTCAGCACCAGCAAACCGCTCGCCTCGTCCTCCAACGGCAACGGCGCGTGCAGGCGCAGGAAGTGCCGCTTCAGCACACGCATCTCGAGCTGGTCGAGTGCGCTGCGCGTTGCCGGAGTAGCCAATGCCAGCGCCGCTGCAGCGCTCATCCCTGCCGGCTTGTGCAGCAGCAGCGTGGCGGGCTCGGCAGGTTCGAGCACGGCGTTTTCCGCCAGCGTCACCTGCGCTGCAGTCGCCAAGGCTTGCGGCTCTTCGACCACGCCCCCGTCCACGCTGACCCAGCCGCCTTCGATGTATTGCTGCGCCTCTCCACGCGAGCAGCCGAACAGCGCGGCCACGCATTTATCGAGACGGATCGGATCGGACATCGGGCGAGCTCGGCTTCAGGGGACGGCAGTGTACGTGCTGGGTCGACGGATGCGTGAGGCGGCTTCTGCACTGCCCGACGACGTGGGAAACTGGGCGCTCACACAGGAGATCGCAGATGTTCATCAAGTTCGGTACCACCCGGATCCGCCTCAACCATATCTCCGTCATCAACGATCCCTTCAATGCAGGCGAAAGCTTCGGGTCATATTGCCACTCGGTCCGGGTCGGCCTGCTCTCCGGCGAAGAAATCTTTGCACGCTTCAATACCGAAAGCGGCGCCGAGCAGCTCTATGCAGAGTTGCTTGCTGCGCTGGAAGGTTGAGCACAAGCCCCACTATGACGCAGCGCGCGTGATGCCCCACGTGCGCTGCGCGGTGCCGACAAGAGCAGCCGGCTATTCCGACCTGCAAGATGCAGGTGGCAAGGCCGGTTTGTCGCACCGCATCAGAGCCGATCGAATTGCGGGCCGTTCCACTGCACTGCTGCCGGCGCTTGCCAAAGACAAGCGTATCGCGACACGTGGCGGATCCTGTCTCAGCATCTGCCGCACGCTAAATGCGGCACGCGCCTGTCCGCAGAACGTCGGAAAAACGTTCCGCCGCTGGCATGCTTGGATCCAGCAACACGCAATGAGACGCAGTTCTTGCGCACGTGTCAGGCCGCTGCGGACGGCTGTCGGGAAATCTCTTCCCCACAATGAATTCAATATAAGCAATTTCAAATACGAGCCTTTAGCTCGTCGCAATCCGGCCGCTAGCTGGGGCAAGACGCTTTGGTGGATGACCCATTCATCGAGCCCCTCCGTTGCACTACCTGGATGCGGTAATGAACACATATCTGCAACGCCTCAATGTCGGCCGTCGCCTGGGCTTGGCCTTTGGCATCCTGATCCTATTGTCGGGCCTGCTTGTGGCCACCGGCCTGGTCACCATGTCCAACGCCCGTTTCGAGCTGGACACCATCGTCAACAGCAACATGGAGAGGATCCAGCTGTCCTCGGAAATGCTCGACGCCAATACCAACGTGGCAATCGGCCTGCGCGATATCGTCATGGTCGCCGGCGACGCAGCCAATCGCCGTGCGATGGACATGATCGAAAAGAACCGCGCCCGCTACAAGCAGGCACACGACGCCTTGGCCGCACTGCCCAACAGCGCGGCTGAAAAGCAGGCGCTCGACCTGGTGCAGGAAAAGCGCGACATCTCGGTCAAGCTCAATAACCAGATTCTCGAATACGGCCTTCGCGATCAGAACCAGCAAGCGCAGGTGTTGCTGCAAGGCGACGCCGCAGCGGCCATGGATGCACAGCAGACGGCGATCCGCGAGAACGCTGCACTGGAGCGCCGCCTCAGCAAGGATGCCTATGCGGCCGCAGTTGCATCGATGCATCGAGGGAAAATCACCCTGGCCACCGGCGGCATCGCCGCACTGGTCATCAGCGGCCTGCTCGCATGGCTGATCACACGCAGCCTGACCCAGCCGCTCAGCCAGGCCACACGCACCGCAGAAGCCATCGCGGCCGGCAACCTGCACAACGATGTGCACACCAACGCTACCGACGAAACCGGCCGTCTGCTCAAGGCCATGGACAAGATGCAGCTGCAGCTGCGCAACCTGATCGCCGCGCAAACCGACATGGCCAGGCATCACGACAACGGCCAGATCAGCTTCCGCATCGATGCGGCGGCATTCCCCGGCGACTACGGCCGCATGGCCAACGACACCAATCTGCTGGTCGCCTCGCACGTTGCAGTGCAGACCGATCTGGCACGCATCATGGGCCGGTATGCGGTTGGCGAACTGTCGGAAGACATGCAGCCGCTGCCCGGCGAAAAGGCCGTCTTCAGCGACACCATGTCGCAGGTCAAACTCAACCTGTCGGCGATGAATCACGAGATCAAGCATCTCGCCCAGGCAGCCGCCAATGGCGACTTCAGCGCGCGCGGCGATGCCGAGCGCTTCCAGTTCGATTTCCGCATCATGGTCGAAAGCCTCAACCACCTGATGTCCACGGCCGACGGCAATCTGCAGTCGCTGTCGTCGTTGCTGCAGTCCATCGCCGCTGGCGACTTGACCGCACGCATGAGCGGCGAATTCCGCGGTGTATTCGCACAGATGCGCGATGACGCCAACACCACGGCCAGTCAGCTGGCGCAGATCGTCGGCAACATCCAGGAATCGGCCGTGTCGATCAACTCTGCGGCCAGCGAAATCGCCGCCGGCAACCAGGATCTGTCGCAACGCACAGAGCAGCAGGCGGCCAACCTCGAAGAAACCGCAGCATCGATGGAAGAGCTGACCTCCACCGTCAAGCAGAATGCCGAAAGCGCACGCGAGGCCAATCAGCTGGCGATCGGCGCCGCACGCGTTGCCTCGCAAGGTGGCGAGGTGGTCGGCAAGGTCGTGGACACGATGACCGGTATCGAGGCCTCGTCCAGGAAGATCGCCGACATCATCAGCGTCATCGACGGCATCGCCTTCCAGACCAATATCCTGGCCCTGAACGCGGCAGTGGAAGCGGCACGTGCCGGCGAGCAGGGTCGCGGCTTTGCCGTAGTGGCCTCCGAGGTGCGCACGCTCGCGCAGCGCTCCTCCGGCGCCGCCAAGGAGATCAAGGACCTCATCGACGACTCGGTGCAACGCGTGGCCGAGGGCTCGGTACTGGTGCACAGCGCCGGCAAGACCATGGGCGAGGTGGTGGCGAGCGTGCAACGCGTCACCGACATCATGGGCGAGATTTCCGCTGCCTCGCAGGAGCAGTCGGCCGGCATCGAGCAGGTCAACCAGACCATCACGCATATGGACGAAACCACCCAGCAGAACGCCGCGCTGGTGGAAGAAGCCACTGCCGCCGCACGCGCAATGGAAGAGCAGGCAGTGCAGCTCACCGATGCGGTGGCGATCTTCAAGATCGACGCACGCCAGGCGCGGCAGTCCGCCACGCGCGCAGCGGAGCCAGTGGCACAGCTGCTGAGCAAGGTCCGCAATGCCTGAGCAAGCGGCCGGCACTGCGCCGTCGATCGGATCGTCGGTGCAGGCACGCTGATGCGACGGTGCGGATGTGCCCGCAGCCATTGACGCTATCGCACAAGAAGAAGCGCCCGTCAGGGCGCTTTCTTCGTTTTATCCCGCAAGCTCCACCGGCATCCGACGCAGACATCTCAGACACCCGTAGCGCGCGCTCAGTGCACACAAAACAACCTGGAAACCAGACACTCGAGCCACCCAAAAGCGCTGGTTTCCAGCGCCATGCCTGGCTACGCTGCGCCGGTCGAAAGAGAGCAGGCCGGAGGGTAGCCCGGCCACCGTCTGCAGCGCAGGTGGCACCGCTCGGCACGCCTTCTCAATCGCAGAAGGATCACCCCTGAACACCAGCATCGACAGTCACGATCTGCATCACCCAATCAACGACAAGCACGCCAACCTGCATGCTCGCGCTTTCGCAAGGGACGCAGGCGGTGACCGGCACGACGATGCCTTATCGCACTGGCGACGAGCCCGTCTCAACGCACGCGTGATCTGGCGGCGGCAGCTCACGCTCCAGGACGGCATGCCGGTGCTGTTGGAAGCCTGGCAGATGCCGCACTCGCTGCGCTGGGAGTGGGAGGCCGTCGACCTGCCGCAGGATCGGTAGCTGTCCGGCGGCAACTGCGATTTGTCGCTGGCGGCAATGCGCGCTGCCGATGCCTGGCCGGCGCTGTGCCGTGACGAGGTCACAGTGCTTGCCTAACACCACGCAGCCCGACAGCGCGTTGAACCGTCTTTCTGCCCCGACGCAGCCCCATGCCGGTGCGGCCGCGCAATAGCCTTGCCATCGCGGCTAGCGCGTGTAGAGGCCGGGACGATAGCGTTCCATCAGCGACTGCGGAGACAGCGGTGGTGTGAAGCCGTAGCGCGCATAGAGACCATGCGCATCGCTGGTAGCCAGGCTGAAACGGCGCAGCCCCTGCAGATCGGGGTGCGCCATGACCGCATCCATCATTACCTTGCTATAGCCCTTGCCCTGGTGCTCGGGCAACACGAACACATCGCCCAGATAGGCGACGGTTGCGTAGTCGGAAACCACCCGCGCAAACGCCACCTGCCCGCCCTCCAGAAACCCGCCGAAGCACAGCGAGTTGGCGATGGAGCGCTGTACCAGAGCAAGCGGGATGTCCCTGGCCCAATTGCTGTGCTGCGCCAGGTAGCGATGGATCAGCGCAACATCGAGCTCGGATTGATCGGTGGAAACGCGCAGCGGCGACATGACAACAACTCCGGCAACAGTGGGCCTCAGGTTAGCGCTTGCGAAGGCGGCAGCAACAGTGCGCACAGCACCAGCATGAATTCTGCGATGGCCGCATCCAGCACACGCCATGCGCGCGGATCGCGGGAGGCCGGCTGCAGCAAACGCGCGCCATAGCCCAGACCGGGAAACCAGGCGATGCTGGCCAGGCACGCACCCAATGCGAATACCCAGCGCAGCTGGCCTGAGTAGCGCGCGGCCAGACTGCCCAGCAACAGCATTGTGTCCAGATGAGACATGCGGGTTGAGAAAGGTAAATGCCAGGCACGCCAGCATGGCGCGCTGCCAGCGTTGCGCACCGGCCTGCGACGGCGTCAACCCGCTGGTGCCACGCCAGGCCCTGCGCGCAGCCATCGCTCCATATGCCGCGAGAAATGCAGCTCCCGCATAGCGAAGTCCCTGCAGCAGCTGCGGCCATCGCGTCACCAGTACGCCGATGCCGGCCACGCGCCCAGCACGATCAGCGCGATATCGCCGAACGCGCAGATGGACGACCAGGACCACACCCTGGAGCTGTTGCGCTCCGGGGCGGTGCTCGGTGCCGTCACCGCCGAGCGCAAACCGTTACAGGGCTGCAACGTGCAAGCGCTGGAAGTGATGCGTTACCACGCCATCGCATCGGCCGCATTCGTTGCGACGCATTTCAAGCAGGGCTCAGCGCAACGGCCCTGGCCCACGCGCCGATGCTGGTGTTCAACCGAAAGGACACGCTGCAAACCCGCGTTGTCCGCCGCATCACCCGCACGCAGGTAGCGCCGCCGATCCACTACCTGCCGACCTCGACCAGCTTTGTCAAAGCGGCCGCACGCCGACTCGGATGGTGCCTGGCGCCGGAATCGATGGTCGTGCCTGCCGTGCGCGACAGGCAGGTGGCCATCATCGACCCGACACGCTGGCGCGATGTGCCGCTGTATTGGCAGTGCGCTGCGGTGCGCTCGAACGCCTTGCAGCAGCTTGGCCAGGCCCTGCGCAAAACAGCGGCTGCGAGCCTGCGCTGAGATCAGCCGTGCGCACGCGAAGCGGGCAGGCAACACCGGAGCCTGAGACAACCAACCGCCGGCAGGACGTCGCACCCGATTGACGTGCAGATGCGGTCGCTACCCTGCCCGCGCACGCTTGGCACAGCCGCGTTGCCTGACATCCTGCTACCGCCGCAGCGATTGCCGGGTCGCCGTGCCACGCCGAGCCTGCTAGCCTTTCCGCCTATTCCGTTGTGATTGCCGATCCGTCATGAAAAAAGCCGTTGTTCTGTTGTCCGGGGGCATGGATTCCGCTGCCGTCATCGCGCTTGCGCAGGAGCAGGGCTTTGCCGTGCATGCCTTGAGCGTGCGCTATGGCCAACGCCATACCTCCGAGCTGGACGCCGCCGCGCGCGTGGCGACGGCGCAAGGCGTCATCGCGCACAAGGTGGTGGACGTGGACCTGCGCAGCATCGGCGGCTCGGCGCTCACCGACGACATCGACGTGCCCGATGCCGGTGGCGACGGCATCCCGATCACCTACGTGCCAGCGCGCAACACCATCATGCTGTCGCTGGCACTGGGCTGGGCCGAGGTGATCGGCGCCAACGACCTGTTCTGCGGCGTCAATGCGGTCGATTATTCGGGTTACCCCGACTGCCGGCCCGAATTCGTGCGCGCCTTCGAAGTGCTGGCCAACCTGGCCACCAAGGCCGGCGTGGAAGGCGCCGGCCTGCGCGTGCATGCACCGCTGCAGTTCCTCAGCAAGGCCGACATCGTGCGTGAAGGCGTGCGCCTGGGCGTGGACTTCGGCCTGACCGTGTCCTGCTACCGCGCCGACGCCGACGGGCGCGCCTGCGGCCACTGCGACGCCTGCCGCCTGCGTGCCGCCGGTTTCGCCGACGCCGGCGTCCCGGACCCCACCCACTACGCCATTTCGCCTTGACGCCGGTGTAGGGTAGAATGCGCACCCCGGCGCACTGCCGGGACAGTGGGCCGTTAGCTCAGTCGGTAGAGCAGAAGACTTTTAATCTTTTGGTCGATGGTTCGAATCCATCACGGCCCACCAATCACATCAGCAACTTGAAGAGCGCCGAAGGCGCTTTTTTTGTGCCTTTGAAAAACTCATCGGAATGGTGAGCGGCCGGGGAAGATGCCCCACAGTCACAAGATTGACCAGATGCTTCGCCTGCCGAAGCCTGTCAACGCAAGAAGCACAACGCTGCGACCACGGCTGCGAATAAACACGGCGAAAGCACTGCACGCGGAGCCAGCAAAACCTGAAACTCCCGCACGTCGCGCTGGGCGATCAGCTGGGCCGATGCGTCTGGCCCTCGGGACTAGTGCGACCAACTAACGCAGTGATCGTCAGGCGGGTACGGACGGCATGCCAGCAACCGCAGCGGAATGTGGCACATGCCGATTGCGGGCGACCGGCTGCGCCCGCCTGCGGGGAGCGCAGGCGTTCTATCGGTCGGGTTTAGCGCCCCGGCTCGTCGTTCCACAGCAGCTTGTGCAGCTGCATCTGGAAGCGTACCGGCAGACGATCGGCCACGATCCAGTCGGCCAGCTGCCGCGGCGTCACTTCGCTCTTGCTGGGCGAAAACCACACCGTGCAGCGGCGGTCCAGCGCATGCGCGGCGACAATCTCGCGCGACCAGTCGTAATCGGCGCGGCTGCAGATCACAAACTTGATCTGGTCGCGTGCGGTCAGCAGCGGCAGATTCTCCCAGCGGTTGCGCAGTTCCTCGCCGGATGCGGGCGTCTTGATGTCGACCACGCGCGCCACGCGCGGATCGACAGCCGACACATCCAATGCACCGGACGTCTCCAGCGAGACATCGAAACCGGCATCGCAGAGTTTCTGCAGCAGCACCAGACAGCGCTTCTGCGCCAGCGGTTCGCCGCCGGTCACGCAGACATGGCGCACGCGGTGGCTGGCCACCTCGGCGACGATCGCATCGATGTCGTGCCATTCACCGCCGTGGAAGGCGTAGGCGGTGTCGCAGTAGTGGCAGCGCAGCGGGCAACCGGTCAGCCGCACGAACACGGTCGGCCAACCGGCGGCCTCGGCTTCGCCCTGCAGGGACAGAAAGATTTCGGTGATCTTCAATCGCGGCAACGGCGACTGGACGATCTCGCTGGGGACGGCGGCGGCGTTCATGGGCAAAGTATGCGTCACGCCCGAAGGCGCGCACGCGCGGGCTCAGCGCAGTTGCTGGCCCAGACGGATGGACTGCAGACGCTCCTGGGCCACGCGCGCTGCGTCGGAGCCGGGATACTGCGATGCGACCTGCTGCAAGGTCTGCTGGGCCTGGTCGTTCTTGCCTTCGCCATACTGCGACAGGCCAAGCTTCAACAGGCCGCCAGCGGCCTTGTCATGCGTGGGATAGCGGCTGACGAGATCGCGGAACTGCGCCTCGGCAAGCTGGAAATTTCGGGTGGCGTAATAACTCTCGCCCAGCCAGTACAAGGCATTGGGGGTGTAGACGCCATTTGGATACAGCTCCAGAAAACTCAGGAACAACTGCGAGGCATCGTCGTACTTGCCGTTCTTCAAAGCATCGAAGGCGACATTGTAGGCAGTGCGCTCCTCGTTGCTAACGGCCAGGGTGCCTGGATCGCCATGCACGCTGGGCGGCTTCTCGGAAGTTGCCGCCGCTGCAGGCCGCGCGGCCGGAGCCGGGGCGGGTGTGACGCTGCCGGTGGGCGATGGCAATGGCGGGGTTGCGCCACCTGCACCTTCCAGCCGATTCAGGCGTCCGTCCAGATCGAGATACTGATCCTTGGACTGCTGCTTGAGTTGTTCGTTGTCGTGCTGCAGTTGCTCCACGGTCGCTCGCAAGCCCTGCAGGTCCGACCGCGCCTGCTGCAGCTGATTGAGGAGATCGTTGTTGGCCTGGCTGTTGGCCTGCTGCTGCTCGAGAACGGCAACACGATCAGCGAGACTGGCTCGCTGCGCGTGCGCCGGCGCGGCGACCACAAGGGCCGCCGCGACGAACAGGGATGTCACTCGAAAGCGCATCGCTTCTTACTGAGCCGTGTACACGATTTCGACGCGACGGTTCTGCGACCAGCAGCTTTCGCTGGTTTCGGTGCAGACCGGACGCTCTTCGCCGTAGCTGACGACGGTCAGCTGGCTGGCGGAACCGCCGGCAGCCTGCAACGAGGACGACACGGCATTGCCGCGACGCTCGCCCAGACCCATGTTGTACTCACGCGAACCGCGCTCGTCGGCATTGCCCTGCAGGGTGATGCGCGAGGAAGGACGGTCACGCAGGTACTTGGCGTGGCACGCCATGATGGCCTGGAATTCCGGCTTCAGGGAGTCCTGATCCAGATCGAAGTAGACAACGCGCTGGCGCAGGCAGGCATCGGTATCCAGGTCGCCCGGGCCGTACAGGCCAGAGGTGGACGGGCCGGTGGGAACGGAGGAACCAGCGGTGGTGTCAGTCGCGGGAGGCGGAGTTTCCTTCACCTTCTTCGAACAACCGGCCAGCACGGCAACGGACAACAGGGAGACAAGCAAGACGCGGGTGGACTTGTTCATGGGATACCTATGGAGGCTCTGGGCCAATGAGTGGTTTAACGCAGCGAAATATTAACATTAATGCGCGGTTCGGTAAGGCCCCCATGCAGGTTCTCTCACATCTCCATCGGCCAGTACCAGACGCTGGCGGACGCGAGCGTCGGCGGATACCGCATAGAGCACCCCGCGACCACCCTCACGTGCGGCGTACAGCACCATGCTGGCGTTCGGTGCGAAGCTCGGCGACTCGTCCAGCGACCCCGGCGAGAGCGTGCTCCAGCTCGGCGAACCCAGGCTGCGATCCATCATGGCGATGCGGTAGCTATTGCCGCTGCCCTGTGCCACGGCAATCTTCTTGCCGTCGAACGAGACGCTGGCGGTGGCGTTGTAGTTGCCCTGGAAGGTCACGCGGTTGGCGCTGCCGCCACTCGCGGCCACTTGGTAGATCTGCGGGCGACCGCCGCGATCGGAGGTGAAGTAGATGCTGCCGCCGTCCGGCGCCCAGGTCGGCTCGGTGTCGATGCCGAAGTGATTGGTCAGCTGGGTCAACTGCTTGCTGCCCAGATCCATGACGTAGATTTCCGGGTTGCCGCTGCGCGACAGTGCCAGCGCCAGGCGGCGGCCGTCCGGCGAGAAGGACGGTGCACCGTTGATGCCGCGGAAGCTGGACACCAGCTCACGCGCACCGGTGGCGATGTCCTGCAGGTAGATCGACGAATTGCCGCGCTCGAAGCTCACGTAGGCCAGCTTCTTGCCGTCCGGGCTCCAGTTCGGCGACAGCAGCGGCTCGGCCGAACGCACGATGGTCTGCGGGTTGTAGCCGTCCGAGTCGGCCACCATCAGCGCATAGCGCATCGCGCCGCCCTTGCCGCTGGCGGTCACATAGGCGATCCGGGTCCAGAACGCGCCACGCACGCCGGTGATCTTTTCGTAGATCGCGTCGGCCATCTGGTGCGAGACATCGCGCATCGCATTGGCACGTGCGGTCATCGCCAGACCGAGCAGGCGCTCGCCCTTGGCCACGTCGAACAGTTCGTACTCGACGCGGTAGGCGCCTTCGCCGGCATCCATGACGCGACCGACCACGATGTAGTTCTGCTTGAGGGTGCGCCAGGTCTGGAACTGCACCTCGGTGCCGCGGGTCGGCTTTTCGACGATCTGCGCGACCGGCAGCGTGCGGAACTGGCCGGAACGGTCCAGGTCGGCGCCGACGACGGCAGATACATCGGTCTGCGGCGCCGTGCCGGAGCCCTGGTACGGCATGGGCACGACGGTGATCGGCGTCGCCGAAGCGCTACCGCCGACGATATCGATGGTGAGCCCTTGCTGCTGCGCGAATGCGCTCAGCGGCAACAACAGGGCGGTCAAGGCAGCTAGCCAACGCAGCGGTTTTTTCATGGACGGCTCGGATCGGGCAGGAAAAGTGTGCAAGGGATACCAATCAGCGAGTGAACATACTCGCAATCGTGAACGAAACAGCGTGAAAGTGGAGCGAGTGGTCAAGCACCGGGCATTCCGTCGGCCAGATGCGTGGGCATGCGTGCGGTGGCGCAGCAATATCCACCCGGCAGAGCGCCACTCAGTCGACCACACCCCGCGAATCTATATCCCAGCCGGGGCGCAGCGCAGGTCATGCGGCCGCGCCCCTGACCTGGGGCTACTAATCCTGCGGGGTGAACACAAACGTCAGGTTGCGCTGGAACACCGATTCGAACCCACGATACGGCAATGGCTGGGCACTCAGCACCGCGGCTTCGATCGAGCGCTGGCCGGCCTCGTCGTAAGGGCAACCCGGCGCCACCTTGGCCTCCATCACCGTGCCACCCGGCAACTGACGGATGTTGATGCTGCACTTCTGGCCCGGCGGCACCGACGGCGGGCGCACCCACTGCGCCAGCACCTTCTGCTGGATCGCCGCGGCGTACTTGGCCGACAGATCGGTATTGGTTCCGCCCTGCCCTGCCGTCGGTTGCGCAGTGGCGGCGGCAGCCGACGAAGCCTGCTGCGCACGCGCGGCGGCGACCTGCCGCAACTTCTGCTCGGCCAGTGCGGCTTCCTTGGTGGCCTGTTCGCGCTGGCGGCGGATGTCTGCGATCTTCTTCTCGCGCTCGGCATCGGCAGCGGCCTGCTGCGCTGCGGCCTGCTTCTTCTTGGCGTCGGCTTCTTCCTGCTGCTTGGCCAGGCGCAGTTTCTGCTCGGCCTCTTCCTGGCGTTTGCGCTCGGTCAGGTCGATCTGCTCCTGACGGCGCTTGGCCTCCTGTTCCTGCTTGGCCTTTTCCGCCGACAGCGCCAGTGCGTCGACGCGGTCCTGGTCGACCTTGTCCGGCTGCGCGACGCGCTCCTGTGCCTGCGCCTGTTGCGGGGTGGGCGCATCCTGCGGACGCGGCTCAGGAATCGGCTGCGGCGGCGGCACGGTATCTTCGGGTGCCGGTTCGGGCAGCGGCGCCGGCGGTGGCGGCGCCTCCACCGGCGTGGCCTTCAGCGCCTGGCGCGCAACCCGCGCTTCGGCCGCGGACACGTCCAGCGAGGCTTCCATGCTGGGGTCGCCCGCTGCCGGCTCGACCGAGCGTTCGGGCGACCACAACCAGCCGGCGATGAACACCAGTGCGACCAGCACGTGCACGACCAGGGCCAGCACGACCGGCCGCAACCAGCCATCCTCGCGCGCCGTCTGAGTGGGGAATGCGTCAGCGTGCATCGCTGCCTGCAGTGCCGCCGGAGTCGGAAATCAGGCCGACCTTCTCGACCTTGGCCTGCTTGAGCACGTCGATGGCGTCCATGATCTTTTGATACGGCGCGGCACGGTCGCCGGCCACGACCACGCGCGCGTCCTTGTCCTGCGCCACGATGGCGGCCAGTTGCGCCTGCAGCGCCGCCACGTCCATCGCCTGCGGCTTGCCCTTGGGCAGCTGCAATGCGAGCTGGCCGTCGGCGGCGACCACCACCACGACCGGATCCTGCTTGCTCTCCAGCGCCTTGGCGCGTGAGCTGGGCAGGTTGACATCGGTGCTCAGGGTCAGCAGCGGCGCGGTCACCATGAAGATGATCAGCAGCACCAGCATCACGTCGATATACGGCACGACGTTGATGTCGGATTTGAGCTTGCGCTTCTTACGGCGGGAAATACCGGAAATCATCGCGGAACGTTCCTATTGATCCCCCGCACATGGATGTGCGGGCTCGTGCGAGGGACTCGCCCATCCAATCCCTCGCATACGTGTGTGCGAGCTGTCGCGAGAGGCTTGCCTGTCCAATCCCTGCGCCGCGCCAGACGCGCGTGTGCGAACGCCCCGCCTGCCACGTCCACGCACCGGAATGTGCGTGCCGTGACGGGGCATTCGCCCGGCTGCCGGCTGGCGCAGGGCATGCGCATTACTCGTCCGCGCCAGCCTGGCGCTGCAGGATCGAGCTGAACTCGTCGGCGAAGGTCTCGTAGCGCACCGACAGCCGTTCCACGCGGGTGGTGAATCGGTTGTAGGCCCACACCGCGGGAATCGCCACGAACAGGCCGATGGCGGTGGCGAACAGCGCTTCGGAAATACCCGGTGCGACCGCGGCGATACCGGCCTGCTCGCCGCTGCTGACCATGTCGTGCATGGTCACCATGATGCCGAACACGGTACCGACCAGGCCGACGTACGGCGCGGTGGAACCGATGTTGGCCAGCAATTCGAGATTGCGCTCGAGCTGGTCGACTTCGCGGGTGAAGGCAGTGCGCATGGCGCGCTGTGCGCCTTCCAGTTGCACCCGCCCGTCCAGCCGGCGGCGGTCGCGCAGGCGAGAGAACTCGCGGAAGCCGCTCTCGAACATCGACTCCAGGCCGCCGACGGTGCGGTTACGGTCGGTGGCCGACGCGTAGAGCTTGGCCAGATCGGCGCCGGACCAGAAGCGGTTTTCGAACTCGTCCGCCTCGCGGTTGGCCTGCTTAAAGGCGCGCGCCTTGCGGAAAATGATCACCCAGCTGATGAACGAGCCGATCAGCAGCAGCAATACGATGATCTTGACCGGGATACTCGCTCGCAGGATCAGATCGACATAGTTGATGCTGCTGTTGTGCGCCACGCTGGCGGTCTGTGCCGCAGCGGCGGCAACGTCCTGCGGTAGTGCTTCCACTACCGTGTCCTGCAGGGCCAGGAGCAATGCAATCGACATCCGTTTGTTCCTCAGTAATCGGATTCTGGGGTTTCTAGAGCTTTCAATACGTCATACAGCGCATCGTCCATCCCGCGCGGGCGGAAGTCGCTGGTACCGAGTGCGGCAATGCGCACCTCGGCGGTCAGCAGCACTTCGCCCTCGCGACGTACCGACTGCGCAAACAGCAGGCTGGCCCGTTTGCATCGCAGCAGTACCGCCGACACTGACAGCGCGTCGTCGAGCCGGGCCGGCTTGAGGAAATCCAGTTGCATCGAGCGGACCGCGAACACCAGGTCGTGCTGCTGGCGCATGCGTTCCTGCCCATAACCGAGTGCGCGCATCCACTCCGTGCGCGCCCGCTCCATGAAAGCAACGTAGCGCGCGTGGTAGACCACGCCCCCGGCGTCGGTATCTTCCCAGTACACGCGTGTCGGCCAACTGAATACAGGCGGGGATTGGGGACTCGGGAGTCGGGAATCGGATGTCATGGGCACGGAATGTTGGTCGAGACGGCCCGGGCGCGCGACGAACGGAGCGTCATTAGAACAAATCTCCCGGCTCGCCGATTGCAGGGGCGCGGTCGCGCGGCGGTTTCAGGCCCAGGTGCAGATAGGCCTTGGTGGTGACCATGCGCCCGCGCGCGGTGCGGATCAAAAAGCCCTGCTGGATCAGGTAGGGTTCGATCACGTCTTCCAGCGTGCCGCGCTCTTCCGACAGCGAGGCGGCCAGCGACTCCACCCCGACCGGGCCGCCGTCGAAGTGGTCGACGATGGTGCGCAGCATGCGGCGGTCAAGCTCGTCGAAGCCTTCCGGGTCGACCTTGAGCATCTGCATCGCCGCCTGCGCCACCGGCAGGTCGATATGCCCTGCCGCCTTGACCTGGGCGAAGTCGCGCACCCGCCGCAGCAGCCGGTTGGCGATACGCGGGGTGCCGCGCGCGCGACGGGCGATCTCGGCCGCGCCCTCGGGCGTGCAGTCGATGCCCAGGATCGCCGCCGAGCGGATCACGATGCGGGTCAGTTCCTGCGGCGAGTAGAACTCCAACCGCTGTACGATGCCGAAGCGGTCGCGCAGGGGTGCGGTCAGCAGGCCGGCACGGGTGGTGGCGCCGATCAGGGTGAACGGCGGCAGGTCGATCTTGATCGAACGCGCGGCCGGGCCGTCGCCGATCATGATGTCGATCTGGAAATCTTCCATCGCCGGATACAGCACTTCTTCCACCACCGGCGAGAGGCGATGGATCTCGTCGATGAACAGCACATCGTGCGGCTGCAGATTGGTCAGCAGCGCAGCCAGATCACCGGCCTTCTCGATCACCGGGCCGGAGGTCGAGCGCAGGTTCACGCCCAGCTCGTTGGCGATGACGTGGCTGAGCGTGGTCTTGCCCAGACCCGGCGGGCCGAAGATGAGCACGTGATCCATCGCCTCGCCGCGCGCCTTGGCCGCTTCGATGTAGATCTCCATCTGCTCGCGCACCGGCTGCTGGCCCAGGTAATCGGCCAGGCGCTTGGGCCGGATGCTCGCATCGGCGGCATCGTCTTCGCGGGTAGCACTGCTGGCGATGATGCGGTCCATTGAAAAGCCGGGAATGGGGAATCGAGAATGGGGAATCGAGCGGACAATAGTAGCGGTTACCGGCACGGCTGGTGCCCTTTTCAGCCGCCGCCGAGTGTCTCGGGCTGGCGCAGGCCGTTGCTCTTCCTATTCCCCATTCCCGTCTCCCGAATCCCAAGGCCGCGACGCTGTCGCGGCCTCAGATCTCCACCTGGGCGCCCAGCTCGACCAGGCGGTTGCCGGGGATGCGGAAGAAGCCTGTGGCCGGGGCGGCGTTGCGATGCATCAGCGCGAACAGCTTGTCGCGCCAGATCGGCATGCCGCGGTTGGCGCTGGCCACGATGGTCTCGCGGCTGGCGAAGAAGGTGGTGTCCATCGGGTCGAAATGGATGCCGCCCTGGTCGCAGGAACGCATCAGCGCCAGCGGCACGTCCGGCGTTTCCATGAAGCCGAAGCGCACATAGACGCGGTAGAACTCGTCGCCGATCGATTCGATCTGCAGCCGCTTGTCCGCCGGCGCATACGGGATCGGCAAGGTGTCGACGTTGAGGAAGATGTTGCGCTCGTGCAGCACCTTGTTGTGCTTGAGGTTGTGCATCAGCGCATGCGGCACGACCATCGGGTCGGCGGTGAGAAACACCGCCATGCCCGGCACGCGCGCCGGCGGGGCCAGCATCAGGCCCGGCAGGAAGCTGTCGATACGGATGCCGTCCTTGCGGATTTCCTCGCGCAGCAGCGCGCGGCCGCGGCGCCAGGTACGCATCAGGGTGAACACCACGATGCCCAGCGCCAGCGGGAACCAGGCGCCCTGCAACAGCTTGGCGCCGTTGGCGATGACGAAGGCCAGCTCGATGAAGAAGAACACCACGCACAGCGGCAGCACCCAGTTGCGCCAGCGCGGCCACAACGAGCGCGCCACCAGCGCCAGCAGCAGGGTGTCGATCAGCATGGTCATCGACACCGAGATGCCGTAGGCCACCGCCAGATTGGTGGAACTGCGGAAGATCAGCACCAGCGCGATCACCATCACCATCAGCAGCCAGTTGATGCCGGGCACGTAGATCTGGCCGATGGTGGTGCGCGAGGTGTGCTTGATCAGCATGCGCGGGATGTAGCCCAGCTGCATCGCCTGGCGGGCCACCGAATAGGCGCCGGTGATGACCGCCTGCGACGCGATCACGGCCGCCAGCGTGGCCAGGATGATCATCGGATACAGCGCCCAGCCTGGCACCGCTTCGAAGAACGGGTTCTTCAGTGCGGAGGGGTGATTGAGCACCAGCGCGCCCTGCCCCAGGTAATTGAGCAGCAGCATCGGCAACACGAAGAAATACCAGCCATGCCGGATCGGCCTGGCGCCGAAGTGGCCCATGTCCGCGTATAGCGCCTCGCCGCCGGTCACCGCCAGCACCACCGCGCCGAGAATGAACACCCCGTGCCAGCCGTGCTCCATGAAGAAGCGGATCGCCCACCACGGATTGAAGGCCTTCAGCACCTCCGGCGCATCGACGATGTTCCAGGCGCCGATCGCCCCCAGCGACAGGAACCACAGGCAGGTGATCGGGCCGAACACCTTGCCCACCTTTTCGGTGCCGAAGCGCTGCACCATGAACACCACCAGCAGCACGACCACGGTGATCGGCACGATGAAGGGATGCAGGCTGGGCGCGGCGATTTCCAGGCCTTCCACCGCGCCCATCACCGAGATGGCCGGGGTGATCACGCCATCGCCGAAGAACAGCGAGGCGCCGAAGATGCCGAGGATGCCGACCACATACGCCGAGCGCGACCCGCTGCGCAGGGTGCGCTGGGTCAGCGCCATCAAGGCCATGATGCCGCCCTCGCCCTCGTTGTCGGCGCGCATGATGATGGTGACGTACTTGAGCGTCACCGTGACCATCAGCGCCCAGAACGCCAGCGACAGCACGCCCAGCACGGTGTCGTGGTCGCTGGTCAGCCCGTAGTGCGGCGAGAACGCCTCCTTGAGGGTGTACAGCGGACTGGTGCCGATATCGCCGAAGACGACGCCAATGGCACCGATGACCAAGGCCATATGGCTATTGGCAGGCGCATGGCCGTGGCCAGCTGCGGAAGTGGGGGTCTGGGACATGAAGTGGGCAGGGTATCGCCAAGTGGCGTGAAGGAGAGGAGGACGGCGCGACCTAACGCAGCGCGGCCTGGAGGGCCTTGCGAATGACCGTGGCGACTTCGTCGCCTTCTGCCCCGGCCTCGCGTGCCATGCGTGCGGCCTCGGCCGGCTTGTAACCCAGTTGCTGCAACGCCACCGTGGCTTCGGACACCGCATCCGGGCCGAGCTGGCCGGTGATCGGCGCGCCACTGCTGAAGTCGGCGGCGCGGTCGCGCAGCTCCACCACCATACGCTCGGCGGTCTTCTTGCCGATGCCGGGGATGCGCGTCAGCGCGGTGATGTCGCCGCTGGTGATCAGGCGGGCGAACTCGTCCACGCTGACCCCGGACAGCACCGCCAGCGCAATCTTGGCGCCGATGCCGGTGACCTTCTGCACGTCGCGGAACAGCCTGCGCTCGCCTTCGCGCAGGAATCCGTACAGCGACACGCTGTCTTCCTTCTGTGCGTAGTGGGTGAACAGGATCACGTCGCGGCCGACATCGGGCAGGTCGTAGAAGGTGCTCATCGGCGCCTCCAGTTCATACCCCACCCCGCCCACATCGATCACCAGCCACGGCGGCTGCTTGTAGGCCAGGAGCCCGCGCAGACGGCCGATCATTGGGCACCGCCTTGGCGGTGCCGGGAATGGGGAATCGGGAATGGGGAATCGCAACAGCGCGCGCTGCTGTGGACTCTGCGTTTGCAATTCCCGATTCCCGATTCCCGAATCCCGATTCTCATTTCTTGCGGCTCCAGGCCTGTTGGGTAGTGACGCCCAGGCGTTGCGCGGTGGCGCGTACGTGGGCGTGGGTGATGGCGACCGCCAGCGCGTCGGCGGCGTCGGCCTGCAGCTTGCCTTTCAGGTTGAGCATGATGCCGACCATGTGCTGGACCTGCACCTTGTCCGCCCCGCCCTTGCCGACCAGTGCCAGCTTGATCTCGGTGGCAGCGTACTCGTGCACCGGCAGATCGCGCAGCACCACCGCGCAGATCGCCGCACCGCGCGCGTGGCCCAGCTTGAGCGCGGAATCGGCGCTCTTGCCCATGAACACCTTCTCGATCGCCACTTCCTGCGGCCGGTAGGTCTCGATCACCTCGCCCAGCCCGTGCAGCAGGCGCTTGAGCCGCTGCGCGAAGTCGCCCTCGCCCAGCAGCACCAGCGGCGCGTGATAGACATGCCGGCTGCGACCGCTCTCGTCGACGTCGATGATGCCGAGCCCGGTGCGTTGGGAGCCGGGATCGATGCCCAGGATGCGGGTCATCGAGCGGCCGGGAATTGGGAGTCGGGAATCGGGAATGGGTAACGCAGCCTCCTGGCGTGCTCGACGCTGCCGAGCAATGCAGGATGCGGCTGTTTCGATTCCCGATTCTCCATTCCCAATTCCCGGCGCTTACGCGCCGAGCGCCGCTTGATCGACGTTCGAATAGACGTCCTGGACGTCGTCCAGGTCTTCGAGCATGTCGAGCAGCTTGCGGACCTGCACGGCGGTGTCGCCGTCCACGGCGATGTCGTTTTCGGCGCGGAAGGTGATTTCGGCGTGCGCCGGTTCCAGGCCGGCGGCGGTCAGCGCCTGCTTGACCTGGGCGAAGGCGTCCGGGGCGGTCAGCACGTCGATGGCGCCGTCTTCCGGGTAGACCACCACATCGTCTGCGCCGGCTTCGATCGCCGCGTCGGTGAGGGTGTCTTCGTCGGTGCCGGCGGCAAAGCTCAGCACGCCCAGGCGCTTGAACATGAAGGCCACCGAGCCGTCGGTGCCCATGTTGCCGCCGCACTTGCTGAAGGCATGGCGCACGTCGGCCACTGCGCGCACACGGTTGTCGGTCAGGCAGTCCACGATCACCGCCACACCGCCGGGGGCGTAGCCTTCGTAGCGCACTTCTTCGTATTCCACGCCTTCCAGCTCGCCGGTGGCTTTCTTGATGGCGCGCTCGATCACGTCCTTGGACATGTTCGCCGACAACCCCTTGTCCACCGCCACGCGCAGGCGCGGGTTGTTGGACGGATCGCCACCGCCGCCGCGCGCGGCGACGCTGATCTCGCGAATGATCTTGGTGAACATCTTGCCGCGCTTGGCGTCGGAGGCGTTCTTGCGGCCTTCGATGGAGGGGCCTCTACCCATGGGTGGTTCCAGACTGGCTTGGATGACAGGGCGCGGATTTTACCTGATTGCTCGCCCGCACCGGGGCGGCGGCGTTCAGTGGCGGAACCGGCCCTGGCGCAGGAAGCGCAGCACCTGCTGCGCGGCCTCGGGCGAGCGCAACAGACCACTGTGGCTGGCCTGCACCACACAATGGTCGCGCAGCCCGGGCAGGCGGGTTTCGGCCAGCGCCACGGTGCCGTCCGAGCCGCCGTCCAGCGGCGCCAGCCAGTGTCCCACCCCGCGCGCGACAGTGCCGGCGATCTGGCCGATTTCCGCCTCGCCCTCCCATTGCACGACACCGTGCTGCAGCAAGGCCGCGCTGCGCCCCAGCGCCCAGCGCCCGCCTCGGCGGGCCAGGCCGCGTGCGGCGGCGCTGCCGCACAACGGCGAGCCCAGACAGACCACGCGACGCACCGGCAATTCGGGCGCGGCGCGCAGCGCCTGCAGCGCGACCAGCCCGCCCAGGCTGTGGCAGACCAGCAACTGCGCGCCGGTCGCCTGCAGGCGTTCGATCAGCCGTGGCACCGCCTGCGCGGGACCGCCGAGCACGCTGGCGTAGCCGAACAATGCGGGCGCCAGACCGTCGACACGCAGTCGACGCGCGAGCGGCAGCAGCCAGTGCGCGGTGTTCCAGATGCCGTGTACCAGCAGCACGTCGGCGGTGGCGGGCGTGTCCCGCTCGCGCAGGATGCGTTGGCGGCGACCCGGAAGGATCGAGGATGCGCCGGACGCGGACGTCATGACCGCGACAGGGCGCCGGCTTCGGGTGAGCGCGACGACGTGCCGGATCTGACGTGGGGCGCTCGCGCGCCAGTCAACGCCACCCGCGCCGGGCCGGCAGGCCGGCAACCGATGGGCGCCGGCGGTCGTGGTCGCACGCCGCATAAGCCGGGCATCGGCGCGCCGTTCAATCGGCCGCAATGCGCGGGGTGCGGCGCAGGATGAATTCGCGGTCGAGGATCTTGCCGACCGGGAAGTCGTACTCGCCGACCTTCTCGAACCCGTAACGGGCGTAGAAGCGCTGCGCACCGAAATTTTCCGACCACACGCCGATCCACAGCGTGCGCGGGCCTTCGCGTTCCAGCCACTCCAGCGCGGTCTCGAACAGGCGACTGCCCCAGCCGCTGTTCTGGTAGTCCTTCAACAGATACAGCCGCTTGAGCTCACCGTCGCCGGGACGCACGTCCTGGTGCGGCAGCCCGCAGGGGCCGGCGGCGGCGTGGCCGACCAGCAGGTTGTCCATCTCCAGCAGCCAGACCGCATAGTCCGGATGCGCCAGCACGATGCGTGCGCGCTCGACCGCATAGGTCTCCTGCAGAAAGCCGTGCAGTTCCTCCTGCGGATACAGGTGCCCGAAGGTTTCGGTGAAGGTCTGCGCAGCCAGCAACGACAAGGCTTCGGCATCGTCCGGTGTGGCGCGGCGGATGCGGGTCATGCGGGCGTCTCGTGCCGGGTGGACGTGGCAGCTTCGCGCATGCGGTGGTGGGGTCGCAAGCGGGGAATCGGGATTCGGGAATCGGGATTCGGGAATCGGGATTCGGGAATCGGGAATCGGGAATCGGGAATCGGAAGAGCATCTGCGATCCGATCCGCGTTTGCGGGTGGGCGCAGGTTTGGACTGCGCGCAGTGCGTTGTTGAGGGCGAGCGCGGGGCGCGGCCCTGCGTCGCGGCTGCGGCAGGCACCGCCGCCGGTGTGGGCATCGATCGTTGGGCCGGGCGCGACGCGCCCGCGGCATCCCTGCATGCGACACGCTGCACGGCCACGCTGGCGTGGCCGTGTGGGTGGCAGGTCAGACCTGCTTGGGGCGTACCTGCACGTGCACCTCGGCCAGCTGGTCGGCGGCGATCGGCGACGGGGCGTCGGTCATCAGGTCCTGCGCGCCGGTGGTCTTGGGGAACGGGATGACGTCGCGGATGGAGTCGGTGCCTGCCATCAGCGCGGCGATGCGGTCGATGCCGAAGGCGATACCGCCGTGCGGCGGTGCGCCGTAGTTGAGCGCATCCAGCAGGAAGCCGAACTTGGCACGCGCTTCCTCAGCACCGATGCCGAGCAGCTCGAACACCGCGCTCTGCATGTCCGGGCGGTGGATACGGATCGAGCCGCCGCCGATTTCGTTGCCGTTGAGCACCATGTCATAGCCCCGCGACACCGCGGTGCGGGCGTTGGCGCGCAGGTCGGCGATGTCGTCCACCGCCGGCGCGGTGAAGGGGTGATGCAGGGCCACGTAGCGCTGCGCCTCCTCGTCCCACTCGAACATCGGGAAATCGGTGACCCACAGCGGCGCCCAGCCATCGGCGATCAGGTTGAAATCCTTGCCGGCCTTCAGGCGCAGCGCGCCCATGAAGTCGGAGACCTTGTTGTAGCCGCCGGCACCGAAGAACACGATGTCGCCGTTGCCGGCCCCGACGTGCCTGAGCAGCGCAGCGAAGGCCTGCTCGCCGAAGAACTTGGCGATCGGCGAGCTGACTTCGCCACTCTCCGACAGCTTGACGTAGGCCAGGCCCTTGGCGCCGTACTTGGCGGCGTGGGCGGCGTATTCGTCGATCTGCTTGCGCGACAGCGTGGCGCCACCGGGGATGCGCAGCGCGGCCACGCGGCCGTCGGCATCGTTGGCGGCGGCGGTGAACACCGGGAACTCGCTGCTCTTGACCAGTTCGGCCACGTCGACCAGTTCCAGCGCGATGCGCAGGTCCGGCTTGTCCGAGCCATAGCGACGCATCGCCTCGGCCCAGGTCATGCGCGGGAACTGCGCGGCCAGTTCGACGTCCACCGCTTCGGCGAAGATGGCACGGATCATGTCTTCGACGAAATCCTGCACGTCACGCTCGCGCACGAAGGCGAATTCCATGTCGAGCTGGGTGAATTCGAGCTGGCGGTCGGCGCGCAGCGCTTCGTCGCGGAAGCAGCGCGCGATCTGGTAGTAGCGGTCGAAGCCGGCCACCATCAGGATCTGCTTGAACAGTTGCGGGCTTTGCGGCAGGGCGTAGAACTCGCCCGGATGCATGCGCGCCGGCACCAGAAAGTCGCGCGCGCCTTCTGGGGTGGCCTTGGTCAGGATCGGGGTTTCGATGTCCTGGAAATCGCGTGCGTCCAGGTGCCGGCGCAGCGCCTGCACCAGCTTGATGCGGGTGCGCTGCATGCGCTGCATTTCCGGACGGCGCAGGTCCAGATAGCGGTACTTCAGGCGCGTCTCCTCGCCCGGGTTCTCGTGCGCGTGGAACGGCAGCGGCGCGGCCTTGTTGAGGATGCTGATGCGGGTGGCGATCACTTCCACCTTGCCGGTGCGCAGCTTGTCGTTGACCGCGTGCCGCGCACGCACCACGCCTTCGACCTGCAGCACGTCCTCGTAGCCGAGGCTGGCGGCCACCTTGAACAGCTCGGCGCTGGCGTCGTCGCCGGCCACCGGTTCCACCGTCACCTGCACGATGCCTTCGTGGTCGCGCAGGTCGATGAAGCACACCCCGCCCAGGTTGCGGGCCACGTCGGTCCAGCCGGCGAGAGTGACGGTTTGGCCGATCAAGGTCTCGTCGACCAGGCCGCAGAAGTGGGTACGCATCGAAAGCTCCGCTGAAAAACCCGACACAGGACAGCGCCGGAGAGCCGGATATTCTGGGGCCGGCGGGCGGCAGGAGCAAATGCGCGGGCGCTCATGGTCGCTTAAGTCAGTGCCCGGCTGAATAGGCGCCAGACCCTTCCGCACCAAGGACGCCACGATGCTGCGCACCGCCCTGCTGCTCTCCGGCTTCGGCCTGATCACCCTGACCGGCCTGCTGACCAGCGCTGCCGCCGCCGCGCAGGACCGCGGCTGGAACGGCCCCAGCATCACCTGCTCCAGCAACGACAACCGTCGCCGCGAGTGCGATACGCCGTTCCGCGGCCGCGCGGTGCTGGTCGAGAACATCTCCGGCACGCGCTGCATCGAAGGCCGCAACTGGGGCAGCGAACGTGGCCGCGTCTGGGTCGACAACGGCTGCCGCGCGCGCTTTGTCGATGGCCGCAACGGCGGCGGCGGTTGGGGCGGCGACAGTGGCCCCGGCGCTGGCGGGGTCGCCGGCACGGTGCGCTGCGAGAGCAACGACCAGCGCCAGAAGATCTGCGACACCGGCTGGCGCCGCGCCATGCTGGTGCGCCAGCTGTCCAACACGCCCTGCGTGGAAGGCCGCACCTGGCGCCAGGACGGGGGCCGGATCTGGGTGGACGACGGCTGCCGGGGCGAGTTTGCTCAGGCACGCGGCGGCGGCTGGGACCGGGATGACGGCGGCTACGGTGGCCGCGACGACCGCCCGCGCAACGATTACGCCATCACCTGCGTCAGCGACGACCGCCGCCTGCGCACCTGCGGCTGGGATGGCCGCTATGGCCGCCCGGTGCTGACCCGCCAGCTGTCCGACACCCGCTGTGAGGAAGGCCGCAGCTGGGGGTACGACGACCGCCGTGCGACGGTATGGGTCAACGATGGCTGCCGGGCACGCTTCGAGGCGCGTTGAGGCGGCGAACGGGCGCGCCGCACGCGGCTGAGGACGGGGATCACGGCGTCGGCACTGCCGGCGTTGTGGCGCGCCGGTCCGGCTCAGGCAGGGTCGGACGCAGGCTTGGCAGCGGGCTTGCTCTCGGCGGCGGGCGCCGGCTTGGCATCGCCACCGGCGCTGCTGCTCTCGGTGAGGTTCTTCTTCTTCTCGCCCGCCGACTTGAAGTCGGTTTCGTACCAGCCGCTGCCGGACAGACGGAACGCGGGCGCGGTGATCTGGCGCTTGATCGTGGCCGCCGCACAGGCCGGACAGGTCTGCGGATCGGGGTCGGCCATCTTCTGCAGGCGGTCGAAGGCGTGACCGCAGGTGGTGCACTGGAAACCGTAGATGGGCATGGCAGGATCAGCTGAAGACGATGCAGGGGCGCAGATTCTAGACGGATGCGGGCAGGCAGGTGCAGTGGTCTGCCCATGCGGTTGACCACGCGTGGGCGTGTTGCGGGCGAGAGACATCGATCGATGGTCGCTGCGTTACGACTGCACGCCAGGTGCGCACGTTCAGTACCGCAGTTCTCATCGGCAGATACACGAAGTTGAGGCGTCCGCGCGCATGCCGAAGAATGCCGATCTACGTATCGAGTGGTCATCAGGTCGGCATGACCGCGCGAATTGCGCAGACAGCCGGGGCAGCCATTTGCACGCCAGAAACCCTCGTTTCGCATCGACCTGACACCACATCAGCCGGCATCGGGAGCCGCAGGCCAGGTCGCTGCAATCAGGCCGCACGACCCGGGCTGCTACACTCGAACACGTGATCGACGTGCCTCTTCCCCCACGAGGACCGCATCCATGTTGCGGCTGACTGCCTTATTGCTGGGCGTTGCCCTGTTGCTGACCGGCAGCGGGCTGCTCGGCACCTTGCTGGCCGTGCGCGGTGGCCAGGCCGGCTTCGATGCGCGTGTGCTGGGCCTGATCATGTCCGGGTATTTCGCCGGCTTCTTTCTCGGCACCTTTTTCGCACCGCCGCTGATCCGGCGCATCGGGCATATCCGCGCATTCGCCTTCTACGCCGCGCTGGCGGCGATCGCGGTGCTGCTGCATCCGATCTGGTTGAACGCCTGGGGCTGGGGCGTGCTGCGCCTGGTCACCGGTGCGGCACTGGTCGGCCTGTACACGGTGATCGAAAGCTGGCTCAACGCCGAGCCGGATGCGCGTCGGCGCAGCCGGGTGTTCTCGGTGTACATGGCGATCAATCTGTCGGCGTTGGCGCTGGGCCAGATATTGCTCACTGCAGGCGATGCGGGCGCATCGGCGATGTTCACGCTGACGGCGATCCTGATCTGCGCGGCGGTGATGCCGGTGATGACCACGCGCCTGATTCCGCCCGAAGTACCGCACGTCTCGCGTCTGCGCCTGAAAACGCTGTACGCGTTGGCGCCGGTGGCGACCATCGGCGCGGGGCTGTCGGGTCTGGCGATGGGGGCGTTCTGGGGCTTGTTGCCGGTGTACGCCAACCGCATCGGACTGGATGCCGATGGCGTGGCCATGTTCATGCTCACCGCCATCATCGGCGGCGCGGTGTTGCAGTGGCCGATCGGGCGCATCAGCGATGGCCATGACCGGCGCATCGGGCTGGTCACGATCAGCGTGCTGGCGGCAGGCATTGCGATCGCCGCCGCGGTGCCGATGGTGCAGGCGCAGACCACCCTGTTGTTCGTGCTGTTCTTCGTGTACGGCGGGTTGGCGTTCTCGCTGTATCCGTTCGCGGTGGCGCACATGCTCGATTACCTGCCGCGCGAGGATCTGCTCTCCGGCTGCAGCAGCCTGCTGCTGGTGCATGGCGTGGGCGCGGCGATCGGACCCGCCCTGGCCGGTGGCGCGATGCAGAAATTCGGACCTGCGGCACTGCCGGTGTATTTCGCGGTGATGCTGCTGGCGCTGTCCGGATTTACGTTGACACGCTTGCTGCGCTTCACGCGCCGCCGCACCCATCCGATCTCGTTCCGCCCGATGCTGCGCACCACACCATCGGCGCTGGAGTTGATGCCGGAAACGCAGCAGGCCGAAGCACCGCCGCACGCCAAGAGCGGCTAGCACACCTGTTTCGCTGTCGTCAGTCGCTGCGCTGCTGATCATGTGATCTGCGGCGTTGCTGTAGGGGCCCCTTGCCTGCCCACCATCGCGGGGGGGGGGGGGGCGCTGAAAGGCGGAGCAGATGGTGGACGACTTTGTGGATGGATCAGCTATGGAGCGGTCGATCTGCCGCTTGGCTGCAAGGCCCTTGCCCGCCCACCATCGCAGGACACGCCGCAAGTACGTCCTTGTAGGCTCTTACGCGGCATCCATGCCGCGTAAGGTCCCACGACGGTGAGCGGACAAGGACCAGTCAAGGTAGCCGGTGTGCATGGTTAAGAGCAGTGCGTGATGCGCGTTGCTCGATACTGGCGTGCCGCTCGAAACCCGACACACGTGCGACAAGCGGCTTTTCACGCGGCCACCGACCAACTGTCTGGTGCGGTGTCCTCACCAATTGCGGGACCCTTGGCGGCATGGATGCCGCCAAGGAGCCTCCACGGACGGATTCACGGCGTGTCCCGCAAGTGGTGAGGGCACCGCGCACTCGACTCAGCAGGCTTTTGACCTAAGCACTTGAGTGCATCTACAACAACGCGACGACTCGGAATCGCTTGTCTTGAAGTGGAGACAACGCTGCGACACGAAACTCCGGGTGTCTTGCAACAGCGAGGCCCGGAAACATCCAAACAGCGCTGAATCGCAATCATCGCGGCGCCAGGAATTCGTGGATACATCCGGTGATCCCGGCCACACCTTTAGCGCGGTCATGATCACGCAATGCAAGCGCGGCAGTCTCTGCAGACCCTCCCCGCTTGTTGGATTGCAATGGATTCGACGTCTTCCTCGCGCGTGCGCCGTCCGGCCACGCTCGCGTTGTTGCTGGTCCCGCTCACTTTGCCCGCTTACGCAAGAGACGTCCCGGATGGTGCGGCGTCTGGCGCGGCTGCGGCCGAAGCGAGTGCCGCTGGCGAGCAGGTGTCCACGCTGGATCAGGTCCAGGTGGTCGGCCAGGCAATGACGTATTCCAGGACCAATGTCAGCAAGGAAATGCTGGACCGCCAGTTCGTGCTCGGCAGCGTCAACGATGCACTCAACGAACTGCCAGGCGTGGTGGTCACCGAGGCCGACGCCTTCGGTTCGTCGGATTGGGGCACCCAGATCAGCATGCGCGGCTTCGTCAGCAACCGCGATACCCAGCAGATCGGCACCACCATCGATGGCGTGCCCAACGGCGGCTCGGCGTATGGCGGCGGTTCCAAGGCCAATCGCTTCATCGACATGCCGGATCTGGAAACGGTGGAGGTCAGCCAGGGCACCGCCGACATCGCCTCGCGCTCCAACGAAGCGCTGGGCGGCACCTTGAACTACCTCACCGGCGACCCGCTGGAAGAGCAGCGCGTGCGCGTGATCGGCGGCATCGGCGACAACCAGGCGCGCAAGTACTACGCGCGCTACGACACCGGCCTGCTCGGTGACCACACGCGCGCCTGGGTCAGCGGCTCGTCGGCACGCAACGACGACTGGATCGACGGCAGCGGCCATACCAGCCGCGATCACCTGGCCGGCAAGTTCGTCAGCGTGTTGGACAACTGGACGCTCAGCGGCTATGCGTCCTACGACGATGCCGACGAATCCGAATACACCAGCGTGACGCCCGAGCAGTTCGCGCGCGACCCCGAGCACGATCTGTTGACCGGCACGCTCACCGGCATTCCGTACCTGGACCAGAACTACCGCTCCGGCTCGCGCGCGTTGCGCGAGAATACCTTCGGCTATCTGCGCGGCGCCTTCGATGGCGGCAACGGTTTCAAGACCACGCTGACCGGCTATGCGCATCGTATGCAGGGCCGCGGCGACTGGATTCCGCCGTATCTGGTGGATGTCGTAAACGATGGCGCCGGCGCAGCGGAATCCGAAGCGCGTGGCGGCAACACCGTGTACGCCGGCAGCGACCTGGGCAAGCTGTATTACCTCACGCCCGGCGGCGCGGCCGCGACCCTGCTGGCTGGTTGCGCCGGCAGCGATGCGGTGCCGGCCGAATCCAACCCGGCCTGCTATCCGGCCGGCTCGGTGCCGGTGCAGTCGTATCGGCACAGCCACTACGACAACCACCGCGCCGGCGCGATGGCCGATGTGGAATGGCGCGCCGATCTCGGCGCCATCGACAACACCGTGCGCGCCGGGGCCTGGCTGGAGCGCTACGACCGCAGTGTCACCCGCGACTGGCATCGCCTGCTCAACGTCGGCACCAACATCAGCTTCGATCATCAGCCGTACTGGGTGCAGTTCAAGGACAACTACCAGACCGACGAGCAGATGTATTACGTCGAGGACGTGATGCGCTACGGCGCCTTCGCCTGGCGCGTGGGCGTCAAGCAGTTCTTCGTCGACCAGACCCGCGACCGCCGCATCGGCGATGCGCAGCATGTGGAATCGGATTCGCATTCGGACCCGTTGCTGTCGGCCGGCCTGACCTGGACCACCCCAGTGCAGGGCCTGGAAGCCTTCGCCGGTTACTCGCAGAACTTCGCTGCGATCCCCTCCGGCGTGCTCGGCGAAACCGACCCGGTCGCACTGAGCCGCGTGCAACCGGAAACCGCCGACAACGTCGAACTCGGCCTGCGCCTCAGCCGCTGGCCGCTGACCGGCAGCGTGACCCTGTACGACATCCGCTTCGACAACCGCATCGTCTATGTGCCGGCCAACTTCGTCACCGGCATCGACTACCTGGGCGAAACCGACGGCGTGTACGAGAACTTCGGCGGCGTGCATGCGCGCGGCTTGGAAGCGGCACTGGGCTATGGCTGGGACAACGGCTGGCGCATCAACGGTGCCTACACCTACAACAAGGCCGATTACCTGGGCAGCGGCGACGCCGCACGCGATACCGCGCTGGAGATCACCCCGGGCGCGCAGGTGATCGGCCAACCGCGCAACACCCTGGTGATGTCGGCGGACTGGCGCGGCCAGGCGTGGCGCTTCGGTGTGTCCGGGCGCTATCTGGGCAAGCGCTACCTGGATGCCTCCAACCGCGCCGCACTCGATGGCGTGACCACCTTCGATGCCAACCTCGGGGTGGAGCTGTCGCAGCTGTCGTCGCAGCTCAAGGGCCTGCAGCTGGCGCTCAACGTCAGCAACCTCACCGACAAACGCTATCTGGAAGGCGTGGACGGCAGCGACAGCGCCTTTATCGCCGCGCCGCGCACGGTCGGGCTGACGTTGACGCTGGATCTCTAGCGTCGGCGGCGCGTTGCCGAGCTGCATTAGATGGCCATTGCCACGTGCGCGAGCGGATCGGGCGGAAGACACGCCCGATCCGCTCCCTGCATCGGCTGCCCGCAGGTGCAAACGGAAAGGGTCGGCGGTGTTGCAAGCACGCAAGAGAACACACGCGCTGACGCGTCGGGTACGCTCGACCCGCTCCAGCGCAGACAGGATGGGAGCGCCAACCAGGTGACACGATGATTGACCTTCCCCGCCGCCGCGTCCTGCAGACCGGGCTTGCCGGTGCCGCCGCCGCGCTGCTGCCCCCCAGCATCGCGCGGGCCGCCGCCATCGCGCCCGACCGCCGCACCGGCACGCTGGAGGATCTGCAGCATGTGGTGATCCTGATGCAGGAAAACCGCGCCTTCGATCATTACTTCGGCAGCCTGCCCGGCGTGCGCGGGTTCGGCGATCGCTTCCCGATTCCCGCACCGCCGCTACCGGGCGCGCCCGCGCGCACGGTGTGGCTGCAGCCCAGCGAAGACGGCCGCCAATGGCTGACGCCGTTTGCGCTGGATACGGCAGCGCAATTCGGCTTCATGCGCGTGCAAGGCACGCCGCATAGCTGGGTGGATGCGCAACGCGCCTGGGATCACGGCCGGCTCGGGCATTGGGCCGCCGCCAAGCACAACCACGCGCTGGGCTATTACCGGCGCGCGGATATTCCGTTTCAGTACGCGCTCGCCGACGCCTTCACCATCTGCGATGCGTACCACGCCTCGATCCAGACCGGCACCAATTCCAATCGCGTGTTCCTGTGGAGCGGCGGCAACGACCCGCAGGCGCGTGCCGGTGGCCCGGTGATCGGCAACTCGCACGACAACTTTGCGGAGCTGGGCGGTTTTGCCGAACCCTACCGCTGGGCGACCTACGTCGAGCAGCTACAGAACGCCGGCGTGTCCTGGCAGATCTATCAGGACATGGCCGACAACTTCACCGACAACCCGCTGGCAGGATTTGCGCCGTTCCGGCAGGCCTTCACTGCTGCGCCCGGACACGATGCGCAACTGCGCGCGCGTGGTGTCAGCACGCGCGGTGTCGAGCAGCTGCGCGCCGATGTGTTGGGCGGACGCCTGCCATCGGTGAGCTTCATCATTGCCGATGCGGCCGGCAGCGAACATCCTGACCCCTCCAGTCCTGCGCAAGGCGCGGCCTACACCGCAGGCGTGCTGGATGCGCTGACCGCCGATCCGCAGGTGTGGAGCCGCACCGCACTACTGTTGATGTTCGACGAGAACGACGGCTTTTTCGATCACATGCCGCCACCGGCGCCGCCGTCGCCGGACCCACGCGTGGCCGGCGGCTTTGCGGGCGCATCCAGCATCGCCACCGACGACGACTACCATCGCCACCCGGCACCGGGCGAACAGAAGGTGGATCTGCCCGAGCTGCGTGGCCGCCCCTACGGCCTGGGTCCGCGCGTGCCGCTGTACGTGATCTCGCCGTGGAGCCGCGGCGGCTGGGTGGATTCGCAGGTGTACGACCACACATCGGTATTGCGGCTGCTGGAACGCCGCTTCGGCGTGCCCGCACCGGAGATCACGTCGTGGCGGCGTGCGGTCTGTGGCGACCTCACCAGCGCATTCGACTTCCTTCATGCCGATGCGCGCCCGTTCGTCGCGGCGCTACCCGATGTCAGCGCAACCGCAGCGCGCGCGGCAGCCCTGCGCGAACACGCACTGCCGCCCTTACCTGCCGCGTTGCAGCCGCCGCAGCAGCCGTTCGGTGCACGCCGTTCGCGGGCGCTGCCGTATCGCCCAAGGGTGGAGCCGGCCCATCTGCCAGAGTGTGGAGAGGTGAAGCTGCGCATGTCCAACGCGGGCGCTGCGGTGGTGCTGCATGTCTACGACCGCTTCGATCTTGCGGCGGTTCCGCGCCGTTACACCGTAGGGAACGGCGCGGCAGTGGACGCCACATGGACCACCGACGATGGCCGTTACGATCTGTGGTTGCTCGGCCCCAACGGATTTCATCGCCACTACCGTGGCGACCTGAGCGCACCGGTGCTGGTGACCGAGATCACCCAGGATGCAAACGATCCCGAAGCCGTATCGTTATCGCTGCGCAATGCCGGCAGCACTGCCGTGCAGGTGGAGCTGCAACCGGCCGCATATTCAGCCGCGCAGCCGCACGAACGCCTGAGCGTTGCACCCGGCACCACCGAGCGGCGTGGCTGGAAAGCGGCGGCAACTGGCGGCTGGTACGACCTGTGGGTGCACCACGACGGCGCAGCCCAGCGCCTGGCCGGACGCATCGAAACCGGCACAGACAGCGTCAGCGATCCGGCTATGGGTGGGCCGGCGCGGCTGCAGCAAGACCTGCCTTTGCCGATCGGCGCACCCGGCTGAACCTTGCAGCCAGGCATGCAGTGAGAACGCAGGCGGCTGCGGGATCAGCATGCTTGCGCACGGTCGCGCTCAGTGCGCGTCGGCCGCATCCAGCATGCCGATGGTCCCCAACCAGGTTTCCACCAGATGCGGCCATTGCGCGATCGGCAATGCGTCCGCGCGCAGACCGAACGCATGCCCGCCTTCGGCATAGAGATGCATTTCCACGGGTACGCCGGCTTGCTTGAGTGCCACGTAGTAGGCCAGCGACTGACTCACGCCATCCACCGCATCGTCTTCGGCCTGCAGCAAAAAGGTCGGCGGCGTCCGTGCAGTGACGGCGATGTCCGGCCGCAGCGACAGATGGGCAGGATCGCGTGTGGCGCTGTCTTCGTCCTCGTGCGCCCACAGATGGCCCGGATAGACCGCAATGGCGAAGTCCGGCCGGCAACTCTGCGCATCGGACGCGTCCACCGGCGGATACGTGCGCGTTGCAAAATGCGTACTGACCGCCGCCACTAGATGACCGCCAGCAGAAAAACCGAGCACACCGATCTTGTGCGGATCAACGCCCCACTGGCCTGCCTGCGCGCGCACCAACCCTAGCGCGCGCTGCGCGTCCTGCAGGCCCGTTTGCACTCTTGGGTAATAGCGGCGGCCGTTGGTCCAGGTCGGCCCCGAATTCGGTACGCGGTATTTCAACAGCACGCAGGTGATACCGTGCGCGGTCAGCCAGTCGCAGATTTCCGTGCCTTCCAGATCCATGGCCAGCATTTGATAGCCCCCGCCGGGGAACACCAGCACCGCCGCACCGGTGATGTGCTGTCTGGGCGTGTAAACCGTCATCGTCGGGCGGCTGACATCGCTGACCTTGGTCCATGGGAAGCGCCCCTCGCCGCTGCCCACCGATTCGGGCTTCGGGTGGCGCACCGCATCCGGCACCGCGCGCGGCCAGAGCGGTATCTCTACCTGGCCAGGCGCTGGTTGCCAGGCAGCAGCCGTTGCGAGCCCATGAACCAGCAGCAGCGCAACGGCCACAGACCAATGACCTATCCTGATTCGCACTGTCAGACCTCGAAAAGCTGAAGGAAAACAGCAAGCACCTTGTGGACTCGCACGCGACATAACGCGGGAGGCAGCGGGTCGTTGCACTCAACCCACGATGCTGTCGCGCACCGCGGCCGCCACTGCCTTCAATGCCGCGTCGCGCGCGTCGCTGTCGACACTGGCGCCATTCAAGTACGCGGTGAGCAGCAACGGCGCCTTGCCTGCCGGCGGCCACACGATGGCGATGTCGTTGCGGGTGTCGGTGCCGTTGTTGCCGGTCTTGTCGCCGATCTTCCAGCCGCGCGACAGGCCGGCGCGCAGGCAGCTATCGCCGGTGCGGTTGTCGATCATCCAGTCGGTCAGCTGCTTGCGCGAGGCCGGCTGCAGCGCGTTGCCGAGCAGCAGGGTGCGCAATGTGGCGGCCATCGCCGCCGGCGTGGTGGTGTCGCGCGGGTCGTCCGGGGCGAACCGGTTCATCTCCGGCTCGTGGCGGTCGCTGCGCGTGTGCGCATCGCCGATGCCGCGCAGGAACGCGGTCAGGCCGGCCGGCTCGCCGACCAGCGGAAACAGCAGGTTGGCGGCCGGATTGTCGCTGTAGATCATCGTGGCCCGGCAGAGCTCGGCCACGCTCAGCGACCCGCCGACATGGCGCTCGGTGACCGGGGCATGCTCGACCATGTCGGAGGCGCGGATCTTGACCCGTTGCGCCAGCGTCAGCTCGCCCTGGTCTACCTGCTGCAATACTGCCGCAGCCAATACAAATTTGAAGGTGCTGCACATCGGAAAGCGCTCGTCTTCGCGCTGGCCGAGGCGCTTGCCGGTGGCGCTGTCGAGCAGGCTGATGCCCAGGCGGCCGCCAGTGCGGCGTTCGATCTCCGCCCACTGTGCTCGCAGCACATCGTCCACCGTCATCGCCGGCGTGAGTGCCCATGCAGGTCTGGAGGCCGCAAGCAGCACGCCCGCGCCGGTTGCGTACAAGAATTGTCGACGGTTCAACATGGAGCAGCTTCCCGGGGAGAGCCCGCAGTATCGGCGCCTGCTGGCCACCGGACTATTGCGATGTTTCGATCCCTGGCATGAATTGAACTAATCTCTGCGCATGCCCCGCCCCCGCCTCCCGCTCAACGCCTTGCGCGCCTTCGAGGCCGCCGCGCGCCACCAGAACCTGACCCGCGCGGCCAGCGAGCTGTGTGTCAGCCAGGCCGCGCTCAGCCACCAGATCAAGGCGCTGGAGCAGCAACTGAAAACCAGCCTGTTCCACCGCCTGCCGCGCGGCGTGGCGCTCACCGACGAAGGCGCGGCACTGGCGCCGGTGCTCGGCGAGGCCTTCGACCGCATCGCGGCGACCCTGGAGCGCTTTGCCGATGGGCGTTATCGCGAGGTGCTCAGCGTCGGCGTGGTCGGCACCTTCGCCACCGGCTGGCTGCTGCCGCGACTGCCGGCGTTTCATGCCGCGCATCCGGATATCGAATTGCGCCTGTCGACCCACAACAACCGCGTCGATCTGGCCGGCGAAGGCCTGGATCTGGCGATCCGTTTCGGCGACGGCGACTGGCAGGGCCAGATCGCGCATGCGCTGATGGAGGCGCCGTTTGCGCCGGTGTGCGCGCCCAGCATGGCGCGGGGCCTGCGCACACCGGCCGATCTGGCCCAGCTGCCGTTATTGCGCTCGTACCGTCTGGACGAATGGCCGCAGTGGTTTCGCGCGGCGGGCGTGGCCGAAGTCGCCGCACGCGGGGCGATGTTCGATTCGTCGTTGACGCTGGCCAGCGCGGCGGCCGCCGGTGCCGGCGTGGCGTTGTTGCCGTTGCCGATGTTTCGCCAGGATCTGGATGCCGGGCGCCTGGTCTGCCCGTTCCCGATCCAGATCGACGCCGGACGCTATTGGCTCACCCGGCTGCGCTCGCGCCCGGAAGGCGATGCCGATGCGCGATTGCGCGACTGGCTGACAACGGAGCAACAGCGCTCCGGTTGAGCGAGCCCGACGCTGCGCTCAGCGGCGCGCGGATGCCGCGATCCCCTGCACTGCCACGCGGCGAAACGCCTCGTAGTGCGCCCTGTCGGCGAACCAGTGCGGGGCGAACAGCTCGAACAAGCGGTCGTTGTGATACAGCAGCAGCACCCGCTCGTTCTCGCGGTAGCGGATGTAATCGGACCAGGGCCGGCGCAGTCGCCCGTCTGCCCAGGTGATCTCCAGCCCGGTCTCGTCCCACGCAAAGGTGTAGGTATGCCGCAGCGCGGCCTGCTGCGCGTGCAGGCGTTTGATCTTCCGCGGCAAGCCCCAGACGTGCAACACCACCAGGCCGATCAAGCCGCCGCCTCCGGCACCGATCAGCATCGGGCCGATGATTTCGCCGGCCCCGATCAGTTGCAGCAACCCCGCCCCGATCAACAGCAGGACCACCAGGATCACGATCAACAGCTTGGCCGTCTGTCTGGCATGCAGGCGCTGCGCAGCCAGATGATCTTCCAGACTGATGGTGGCGCTGATCATGTTGCCTACCTCCCTGTGCCCGGCCCCACGCGCATCTTAACGCCTGCGCGTTACGCGCCTTCGATCAACTCCATCCACGCCGCCTCGGCGGCGGCCAACTGCTGCGCCGTGGCCTCACGGTCGCGGCCCAGCACGGCCATCTTGTCGCTGTCGGCATAGTTGCCGGGGTTGGCCAGTTCACGGTCCAGTGCCGCCAGCGCCGCTTCCAGTTCGCCGACGCGCTTTTCCGCACTGGCCAGCTTGTGCGGGTTGACGGCTTTCTTCGGCGGCAGTGGCTTGGTCGGTGGCGGCGGGGTCGGCGCCACTTCGGCCATCTTCTGCTTGGTGCCCTGGGCGGCCGGGCGGCTGCGCAGCCAGGCGGCGTATTCGTCCAGATCGCCGTCGAACGGCTCGACCACGCCATCGGCCACGCGCCAGAAACTGTCGCAGACCAGGCCGATCAGATGGCGGTCATGCGAGACCATCACGATGGCGCCTTCGAAGTCGCTCAGCGCTTCGGCCAGGGCCTCGCGCATCTCCAGGTCCAGATGGTTGGTCGGTTCGTCCAGCAGCAGCACGTTCGGCTGCTGCCAGGCGATCAGCGCTAGCGCCAGACGCGCGCGCTCGCCGCCGGAGAACCCATCCACCACTTCGAATGCGCGGTCGCCGGCAAAATTCCATTTACCCAGGAAATCGCGGAACGCCTGGTTGGAGCCATCCGGCGACAGCTCGCGAAAGTGATCCATCGGCGACTGGCCCTCGTGCAGCGACTCCACCGTGTGCTGGGCGAAGTAACCGATCCGCAGATCCGGATGCGCACTGCGCTCGCCCGACAGCGGCGCCAACTCACCGACCAGGGTCTTGACCAACGTGGACTTGCCCGCACCATTGGGCCCCAGCAACCCGATCCGGTCACCCGCCTCCAATCCGAATCCAACATCGTGCAACACGGTAATCGCATCGCTGGACCCCAGCTTTTGCGATTCCCCATTCCCCATTCCCGAATCCCGCGGCGCAGCCGCATACCCGCAAGCGGCGTGATTCAGCCGGATCAACGAAAACGGCAACCGATTGGGCTGGGCGAACTGGATGCGGAACTCGCGCTCGGCGCGCACCGCCTCGGTGCCGGCCATCTTGGCCAGGCGCTTCATGCGGCTCTGCGCCTGGGTGGCCTTGCTGGCCTGCGCCTTGAAGCGGTCGATGAAGCTCTGCAGATGCGCGCGCTCGGCCTGTTCCTTGTCGTGGGCGATCTGCTGCTGACGCAGGTGCTCGATGCGCTGGCGCTCGAAATCGGTATAGCCGCCGACGTACAGCTTGGCGGTGCCGCCGTGCAGATGCAGCGTATGCGTGGCCACGTTGTCGAGGAACTCGCGGTCATGCGAAATCAGCAGCAAGGTGCCCGGGTACTTGAGCAGCCATTGCTCAAGCCACAGCACCGCGTCCATGTCCAGGTGGTTGGTCGGTTCGTCCAGCAGCAGCAGGTCGCTGGGCATCATCAGCGCGCGCGCCAGATTCAGGCGCACACGCCAGCCGCCGGAGAACGAGGAGACCGCGCGGTGATGGGTGTCGGCCGGGAAGCCCAGGCCGTGCAGCAACTTGCCGGCACGCGCCTCGGCGTCGTAGGCGCCGAGCTCGGCCATCTTCTGGTGCGCGTTGGCGACCGCTTCCCAGTCTTCGCGCGCGGTGGCCGCGGCCTCTTCCTGCAGGATCGCGGAGACCTCGATGTCGCCGCCGAGCACGAACGACAGCGCCGGATCGGGCAGCGACGGGGTTTCCTGCGAGACGCTGGCGGTGCGCACCTTGCCGGGCAGGTCGACATCGCCCTTGTCCGCTTCCAGTTCGCCCTTGACCGCGGCGAACAGGCTCGACTTGCCGGTGCCATTGCGGCCTACAACACCGACGCGGTAGCCGGCATGCATGGTCAGGTCGACGTTGGACAACAGCAGACGCTCGCCGCGTCGCATGGAGAAGTTGCGCAGGGAAATCATTGATGGACAGTCCGATAGAACGAAAAGGAATGAGCAGATGAGCAGCACTCCTGCGACGCCATTCTAGCGTTAACGAATAATTAGCGCCTTCGGGCTGGCCGTCGTTCCCTTCGCGTTACCGCGACCAGATCCCGCCCAGCCTTGCTGGTCCTGCCTGGACCCCCGTTCGGAGTTGTCATGAATTACCCGCTGTCCACGCTCGCAGCCGCCGTCGTTGCGGCGCTGCTCGCCTCCCCCGCCTTCGCCCAGACCGCCACCCCGGCCAGCGCGCCCGCCAATACGCTCGATACCGTCATCGTCACCGGCACCCGGGTGTCCGACCGTACCGTGGCCGAGTCGCAGTCGCCGATCGACATCATCAGCGCCGAGTCGCTGCAGGCCACCGGCACCTCGGAGCTGGCCACCGCGCTGGCCCGCGCGCTGCCGTCGCTGAACTTCCCGCGCCCGGCCCTGAGCGACGGCACCAGCGCGATCCGCCCTGCGCAGCTGCGCGGCTTGTCGCCGGACCAGGTGCTGGTGCTGGTCAACGGCAAGCGCCGCCACACCTCCTCGCTGCTCAACCTCAACGGCACCATCGGCCGTGGCGCCGCAGCGGTGGACCTGAACACCATTCCGGTGGCGGCGATCGCGCGCGTGGAAGTGCTGCGCGACGGCGCCTCGGCGCAATACGGCTCCGATGCCATCGCCGGCGTGGTCAACATCGTGCTCAAGGGCGCGGAGAAGGGCGGCAGCCTGCAGGCCGGCTTCGGCCAGTATTCGGCCGGCGACGGCAGCAACTACGAGTTGTCCGGCGACACCGGCGTGGCCTACGGCAACGAGCGCGGCTGGCTGCATGTAGCCGCCCAGCTCAATCAGCAGGACCCGACCGACCGCGCGCGCGGCTATGCCGGCGCACCCAGCGCCTCGCAGCCGGCCGTCGGCCAGAAGGCGTTCAAGATCGGCGACCCGGACGTCAACGCGCAGGCGGTGTCGGCCAATACCGAGTTCGCCTTCAGCGACAGCATCACCGGCTACGCCTTCGCCACCGCCAGCAACCGCGACATCACCTCGTTCGCGTTCTTCCGCGCACCGGGCAGCACCACCCAGAACATCCTGTCGGTATATCCGCAGGGCTTCCTGCCGGAAATCCAGACCTACGCCAAGGACCGCTCGCTGGTGGCCGGCGTGCGCGGCTCCACTGCCAGTGGCTGGGACTGGGATGCGAGCTACAACTACGGCTACAACCGGATCGATTTCCACACCCGCAACACGCTCAACGTCAGCCTGGGGCCGAGCTCGCCGACCTCCTTCTACGATGGCGCGCTGGAGACCACGCAGAACATCGTCAACCTGGACGTCAAGCGCGGCTTCGACTGGGGCCTGGCGTATCCGGTGACGGTGGCCTTCGGTGCCGAGTACCGCAACGAGAAGTGGAACCAGTCGCCGGGCGAAGTGGGCTCGTATTTCCAGGCCGGCACGCTGGCCGGTGGCGCGCAGGGCTTTGGCGGATTCGCGCCCAGCGTCTCGGGGCGGTACTCGCGTGACAGCTACGCGTTGTATGCCGACCTGGAAGCCGATTTCACCGACAAGTTCTCCGCCGGTCTGGCCGGGCGCTACGAAGACTTCAACGACTTCGGCAGCCAGGCATCGGGCAAGTTGTCCGGGCGCTATGCGTTCACCGACAAGATTGCGCTGCGCGGCACGGTGGCGTCGGGCTTCCGCGCGCCGTCGCTGGCGCAGCAGTATTTCCAGTCCACCAGCACCACCTTCCTGGCCGGCAATCCGAACCCGTTCGAGATCCGCACCTTCCCGGCCGACAGCAACGTGGCGCGCGCGCTGGGTGCAGAGCCGCTTGATGCCGAGACTTCGCTGTCGTACAGCCTGGGCCTGGTGCTGCAGCCGACCGATGCGCTCTACCTCACCGTGGATGCGTACCAGATCGATGTGGACGACCGCATCGTGCTGTCGTCCAACCTCACCGGCACCGGCGTGCGTAACCTGCTCGAAGCACAGGGCATCTTCGGCATCAACGGTGGGCGCTACTTCACCAATGCGGTGGACACGCGCACGCGCGGCGTGGACGTGGTCGGCAGCTACCGCTGGCAGCTCGCCGCCAGCAGCGTGGACCTGACCGCCGGGTACAACTACTCGGAAACCGAGGTGCGCAGCGTCGCCGCCAACCCGGCCGCGTTGTCGGCCAACGGGCTGAGCCTGGAGCGCATCGATCGCACCGAACGCGGCCGCATCGAAGAAGGTTTCCCGCGCGACAAGTTCCTGGTCAACGGCAGCTGGAACCTGGAGCACTGGACGCTGGCATTGGGTGCCACGCGCTATGGCAAGTACAGCACGCGTCCGGCTGCGGCGATCAACGACCAGACCTTCGGCGCCAAGTGGGTGGTGGATGCCTCGGCCAGCTACAAGATCGATCGCTGGACGCTGACCCTGGGTGCGGACAACCTGCTGGACGAGTACCCGGACGAGAACAACTTCGCCAACTCTACCAGCGGGCAGTTCCCGTACAGCAATCTGTCGCCGTTCGGCTTCAACGGTGCCTACGTGTACGGCCGCATCAACTATCGCTGGTAACACGGCAATCCATCTTGCTGCGGTGTTGCTCGGCGCTTGTTGCTGACGCACGCGGCACCATCGCATCCTGACGCTTGACCACACGCCCCGGCCTGCCCGGGGCGTGTGCGTTTTTGCCCGTTGTACGTGCAGCGTCTTGATGCAGCCATCTAACCGCAGGCATCGGCGCGCCGTGAAGAGCTGCCGGCAGCCGCGGTGGTATCAACACCGCTTCCACCCTGCCGGAGCACCCACCATGGACGCAGCGCAGCTCTCACGCGGCCGCCTGATCGATCACCTGCATCTGGTCGTCCGCGACCTGGCGGCGAGCCGACGTTTCTACCAGGCGGTGCTCGATGCCCTGGGCGTTCCCATCGGTGGCGAAGGTCAGGGATTCTTCTGGGCCGACGAGCTGTTCGTGTCCGATCGCGACACGATGGCGCAAGGCGAACTCACCGGCCGCCACCATCTGGCCTTCCAGGCGCATGACGTGGCCATGGTGCATGCGTTCCATCAGGCCGCCCTCGCCCATGGCGGCCGCGACAACGGCGCGCCGGGCGTGCGCCCGTATCACCCGAGCTATTACGCTGCGTTTGTGCTCGACCCCGATGGCAACAACATCGAGGCGGTGTTCCATGGTCCTGCGCAACGCAGTGCCGATGCGGTGCAGATCACGTTCTGATGCAGAAGTTTCATATCTGGCAGCGATGTCCATGATGGTGCAGGCAAGCGACTGATCCCGCAGGTCTGGTGCAAACGACGCATCACTTTGGTGCACGATGACAACGATGGCAGTAACACGTCATGCATGACAGTTACTTGCACAACGTAACCAAAATTTGACATGTGGTTAGACGTGGTTAATGGTTCCGAACGCACCGCAGCTGCCGCAACGGACGCGGCCCGGGAGGGGGCCCCCCTGCGATGCATCCGTTCCCCACTCGGAGTTGTCACCGCATGAATTGCAAGACCAGTCCACTCGCAGTTGCCGTCGTTCTTGCACTGTCGTTTTCCGCGTCAGACGCATCCGCGCAGTCACAGGCTCCCACCCAGAAAACCCTCGACACCTTGATCGTGACCGGCACGCGCGTGGCCGATCGCACCGTGGCCGAATCGGCATCGCCGATCGACATCATCTCGCCGCAGGCACTGGAATCGACCGGCACCACCGAGCTGGCTACCGCGCTGTCACGCGCGATCCCCTCGTTGAATTTCCCCCGCCCGGCCATCTCCGACGGCTCGGACGCGGTGCGCCCGGCGCAGCTGCGCGGCCTGTCGCCCGACCAGGTACTGGTGCTGGTCAACGGCAAGCGCTATCACACCACCGCGTTGATCAATCTCAACGACACCCAGGGGCGTGGTTCGTCGCCGGCCGATCTCAACACCATTCCGATCGCCGCAGTGGAGCGCATCGAAGTGCTGCGCGACGGTGCATCGGCGCAGTACGGCTCGGATGCGATTGCCGGCGTGATCAACATCGTGCTCAAGGGCAGCGGCGAAGGCGGTAGCGTCAATGGCCGCTACGGCAAGTACAGCGCCGGCGACGGCGAGCAGTATCAGCTGTCCGGCGATGCCGGTTTCAGCTTTGCCGGCACCGGCAAGGTGCATCTGGCCGCGCAGGCCGGTCACTCGGACCAGACCAACCGCGCATTGCCGTTCGGCGGCCGCGTGGAGCAGCGCTACGGCGATCCGGACATCGACCAGGGCGCGATCTCGTTCAACGGCGAATACAGCCCCACCGATTACCTGACCTTCTACTCGTTCGGCATGGTTAGCCGCCGCGAAGTGCTCTCCAACGGCTACTTCCGCTTTGCCGGCGACAACCGCAACCGCCCGGAAATCTATCCGGACGGCTTCCTGCCGCAGATCTACAACGTCAGCAAGGACGTGTCGTGGGTGGGCGGCTTGAAGACCTCCACCGAAGGCGGCTTGAACATCGATCTGAGCTACAACTACGGCCAGAACAACCTCACCTTCGATGTACGCAACAGCTTGAACAACAGCCTGGGCCTGACCAGCCCCACCGACTTCCATGCCGGCACGCTGGAAGTGACCCAGAATGTGCTCAATGCCGACTTCACCAAGACGCTCGACTGGGGCCTGGCGTATCCGGTCACGCTGGCCTTCGGTGCGGAATGGCGCGGCGAGAAGTTCAACCAGTCGCCCGGCGATGCGGCGTCCTCGGCCAATGGCGGTATTCCGTCGGCCAACGGCGCGTTGATCCCCGGCGCGCAGGTGTTTCCGGGCTTCAAGCTCTCCGACGCCGGTTACTACAACCGCAATAGCCACTCGGCCTATGTGGATCTGGAAGCCGATCTGACCGACAAGTTCTCCGCCGGGCTGGCCGGACGCTACGAGAAGTACAGCGACTTCGGCGATACCGCCACCGGCAAGCTGTCGCTGCGCTATGCGTTCACCGACAAGATCGCGCTGCGTGCCACCGCCTCGACCGGTTTCCGTGCGCCGTCGTTGCAGCAGCAGAACTTCCAGTCGATCGCCACGCAGTTCCTCAACGTGGCGCAGCCCAACGGCACGGTCACCGCGATCCCGTTCGAGATCGGCACCTTCCGTACCGACAATCCGGCCGCCATCGCACTCGGCGCCGAACCGTTGAAGGCCGAGGAGTCCAAGAACTATGGTCTGGGCGTGGTGCTGCAACCGGTCGAGAACCTGTACATCACCGTCGATGCGTATCGCATCGAGATCGACGACCGCATCGTGCTGTCGGAAAACCTCACGTCCATCGCGGCGCGCAATTATCTGCAGGCCAATGGCTTCCCGGGTATCGGTGGCGGGCGCTACTTTACCAACGCGGTGGACACCAAGACCCAGGGCGTGGATGCGGTCGGCACCTATCGCTGGAACCTGGACGGCGGCAGCGCAGAGCTGACTTCCGGCTACAACTACAACAAGACCGAAGTGGAACGGATCGCCGACAACCCGGCAGCGCTGGAAGCGATCGATCCGGGTGCGGTGCGCATCGGCCGCGCCGAACTCGGTCGCATCACCGAAGGCACGCCGCGCGACAAGTTCTTCCTGGGCGGCACCTGGTCGCCGGGCAACTGGTCGTTCACCGGCACCGCCACGCGCTGGGGCGAGTTCAGCACCTTCGGCACCAACGCCGGCAGCGACCAGACCTATGCGGCGAAATGGACATTGGATCTGGCCGCGTCCTACAAGTTGAACGACTGGAACTTCACCATCGGCGGCGACAACGTGCTCAACGAATATCCCGACCGCCAGGAAGCCGGCCTGGGCACGCGCACCTACCTGCCCTACAGCAGCGCCTCGCCGTTCGGTTTCAACGGCGCGCTGGTATATGCCAACGTGAGCTACAAGTGGTAAATCGCCGCGTGCCGGTCGGCAGCGGCCGGCATGTCGATCGTCTCGTCCCACGTCGCTGAGACCAGGCAACACCCCGCAGCATCGCTCGCCCTTTCCGATTGTGGCCAAAGGGCGAGTTCCCCCCTCTTTCGCAAGGATGCGCCACGCAGCAGACGCTGCGTCGCAGTCTGATGTCTTGCTGTGCACGCCGCCTCGCCAGCGCATACACGCTGCGCGCAGGCAACCCGGATCACGCAGTCCGCAGTCATCTTCCCCCGGCAACACGCGCAGCGCATCGCTGCGTCCACATCCCCTTTGAGTCTCCATTCCCATGCACACCTCCAACGCACTCTCGCTTGCGATCTCGGTCGCACTCACCGTCTGTACGTTCGCTGCCAGTGCGCAATCGCAGCCTGCCCAGCCGCAGAAAACCCTGGACACCCTGATCGTCACCGGCACGCGCGTCAGCGACCGCACGGTGGCCGAATCCGAATCGCCGATCGACATCATCACCGAGCAGTCGCTGCAGGCCACCGGCGCCACCGACATCGCCACCGCGCTGGGCAAGCTGCTGCCGTCGCTGAACTTCCCGCGCCCGGCGATCTCCGACGGCAACGATGCCGCACGCCCGGCCACGCTGCGCGGCCTGTCGCCGGATGCGGTGCTGGTGCTGGTCGACGGCAAGCGCTATCACACCTCCTCCCTGATCAACTACAACCCGTATGTCGGCCGCGGCTCGGCACCGGCCGACCTGAACTCGCTGCCGATGTCGGCGATCGCGCGCATCGAAGTGCTGCGTGACGGCGCCTCGGCCCAGTACGGCTCCGATGCGATCGCCGGCGTGGTCAATATCGTGCTCAAGCATGGCGCCGATACCGGCAGCAACAGCGTGTCGATCAATGGCGGCATCATGGACAAGGGCGACGGCGAGCAGAACGGCATCGACGGCTCGGTCGGCCTGCCGTTCGGCGGCAGCGGCGGCGATGCCGCACCGGGCTGGGTGCGGTTGTCGTGGAATTACCAGAACACCATGAGCACCAACCGCGGCGAGAACACCAACCGCGCCACCACCGTGCCGGGCACGCCCAATCCGGGCGGTGTGCCCTACCAGCGCCACGGCGACCCGGCCTCCACGTTCTATCAGGGGCTGGCCGCATTCGGCTACGCGTTCTCGCCGAACCTGGAGCTGTACGGCCACCTCAGCATGAGCCGTCGCGAGGTCACCTCCAACGGCTATTACCGCGCGGCCGACAACACCGCGCGCAATGTGCAGGCGATCTACCCGAACGGCTTCCTGCCGCAGATCTACAACCCCACCAACGACCGCTCGGCCGTGCTGGGCTTGAAGGGCAGCACCGAGAGCGAATGGAACTGGGACGTGTCGGCCACCTACGGCAAGAACGACATGACCTTCAACATCCTCAACAGCATCAACACCAATCTGTACTACACCACCGGCAGCTCGCCGACCAACTTCAATTCCGGCGGCTTCGAAACCGAACAGGGCACGATCAACCTGGACGTCAACAAGTCCTTCGACTGGGGCCTGGCGTATCCGGTCAACGTGGCCTTCGGTGCCGAGCATCGCCAGGACCGCTACCAGATCACCGCCGGCTCGCCGGAGTCGTACTTCTTCGATCCCAATACCATCAATCCCGACGACGGCGCGCCGTATCCGGGCGGCGCACAGGTGTTCTCCGGCCTGGAGCCGACGGTGGCCGGCAAGTTCGGACGCCACAGCAATGCGGTCTACGCCAACCTGGAAGCGGACATCACCGACAAGCTGTCCGGCGGCATCGCCGGGCGCTACGAAAACTACAGCGATGCCGGCTCCACGCGTTCGGGCAAGCTGTCGGCGCGCTACGCCTTCAGCGACACCTTCTCGCTGCGCGGCACCATCTCCAACGGCTTCCGCACACCGTCGCTGGCCCAGCAGAACTACGCCTCGGTGGTGACGCTGATCCAGAACGGCGAGCTGGTGCAGGTCGGTACCTACCGCACCTCCGACCCGGTCGCGGTGGCGCTGGGCGCCGGCCCGCTGAGCCCGGAGAAATCCACCAACTACGGCCTGGGCGGCGTGTGGCAACCGACCGCCAGTTTCACCTCCAGCCTGGACGTCTACCAGATCCGCATCTGGGACCAGATCCTGTATTCGGACCAGTTGCAGCTGGCGCAGCCGATCGGCCAGGTGGCCGCGGTGCAGTTCTTCGTCAACGGCGCCACCAGCCGCACCCGTGGCGTGGACTGGATCAACAGCTATCTCGCCGACCTGGGCAGCTACGGCAAGCTCAATCTCAGTGCCAGCGCCAACTACAACAAGACCACGATCCTGGAACTGTCCAACCCCAACTTCGGGCGCGCCAGCCAGGGCCTGCTCACCGACGCCACCCCGCGCACCAAGTACATGGCGGCGGCGGACTGGACGCTGGGCGGCTTTGCGCTCAACTTCAATGCCACCCGCTATGGATCGATCAAGCGCATCAGCGACCCGGCCGATGGCAGCCAGGACCAAACCTACGACGCGCGCTGGCTGTTGAACCTGGCTGCGAGCCAAACCTGGAACGCGTTCACCGTCACCGTGGGCGCGGACAACCTCACCAATCAGTATCCGACCAAGGCGCAGCTGACCACCGCCTACGATGATCGCGCCGGCGGCCTGCAGTATTCGTCGCTGTCGCCGTTCGGCTTCAACGGCCGCTACTGGTACGGGCGGGTCACCTACCGGTTCTGATCAGCGGTTCCGAGCGGACGTGCTGAGCCGCTCCCGCGTACACGCCAACACCGCCGATCACTCGGCGGTGTTTTTCGTTGTGGGCATCTCGGTTCGCGTGCATCGGATGCAGCATGCCGCCCGGGGAACCGCCACGCTCTCGATCTCGACATGCTGCAACACCGTGCCCCCGGCCTGGATGAAGCGCGCGATCAGATCGTCGTCGCCATCGCAGCGAGGTTGCGCGCTCACGCCGTGGAAAGACGCTGCCAACTGGTCGTACACAATGCTGGTCGCCTGCAGTTCTTCAACCGTCGTGCGCTGCGTGTCGCATCGCGTTAATCGAGCGCTGTGTAGTATGGACACCCGGCCAACCGGACCAGTACCGCGGTCCTGGTTTCCCCCGCGCCGGACTCCAGCCATGACCACGCAATGCCCGCAGGCGACGCCCGGCGCAGTGCCGTCGGCTGGTCGCGCCCGCGACGCTCTCTCGGACACTCTCACAACGGATTGGAATGCATCACGACACCAGCCTCATCGACATCATCGCCGTCGGCCTCGCGGTCGCTTTCGTGCTGGGCACGCTCGCACAGAAAGTGAAACTCTCGCCGCTGGTCGGCTATCTGCTGGCCGGCGTCTGCGTCGGGCCGTTCACGCCCGGCTTCGTGGCCGACCAGACCATGGCCAACCAGCTGTCCGAGCTGGGCGTGATGCTGCTGATGTTCGGCGTGGGCCTGCACTTCTCGCTCGACGATCTGATGGAAGTGAAATGGATCGCCATTCCGGGCGCGTTGGCGCAGATCGTGGCCGCCACCCTGCTCGGCTGGGCGCTGGCCTGGAGCATGGGCTGGCCGTTGATGCATGGGCTGGTGTTCGGCCTGGCGTTGTCGGTGGCCAGTACCGTGGTGCTGCTGCGCGCACTGGAAGAGCGCCGCCTGCTGGAAACCCAGCGCGGCCGCATCGCGGTGGGCTGGCTGATCGTCGAAGACCTGGTGATGGTGATCGCGCTGGTGATGTTGCCGGCCCTGGCCGAGGTGCTTGGCACCGCCGCGCCGGCCGTGGCGCACGCGGGCGAGTCCACCTCGCTGCTGGCTGCGCTCGGCCTGACGCTGTTCAAGATGGTGGCGTTCGTGGCGGTGATGCTGGTGGTCGGGCGGCGGGTGATCCCGTGGTCGCTGGAAAAGGTCGCCGCCACCGGCTCGCGTGAGCTGTTCACCCTGGCCGTGCTCGGCATCGCGCTGGGCGTGGCGTTCCTGTCGGCCACGCTGTTCGGGGTGTCGTTCGCGCTGGGCGCGTTCTTCGCCGGCATGTTGCTGAAGGAATCGGAGCTCAGCCACAAGGCCGCCAGCGATTCACTGCCGTTGCGCGATGCATTCGCGGTGTTGTTCTTCGTCTCGGTGGGCATGCTGTTCGACCCGATGATCCTGGTGGAGCATCCGTGGCAGGTGCTGGCCACGTTCCTGACCGTGACCCTGGGCAAGTCGCTGGCCGCCTTCGTGATCGTGCGTGCGTTCGGCCACCCCACCGGTACGGCGCTGACCATTTCCACCAGTCTGGCGCAGATCGGCGAGTTCTCCTTCATCCTGGCCGGGCTGGGCGTGCAGCTGGCAATCCTGCCGGAAACCGGGCGCGACCTGATCCTGGCCGGTGCGCTGCTGTCGATCATCGCCAACCCGTTCCTGTTCTCGTGGCTGGACCGCTGGCAGGCCAGGCAGGCGCAGGACGCCCCGGCCAAGGTGGAGCCGGAGCTGCCGCCCGGCCCGCCGCTGCCGCTGGACGGCCATGCCATCGTGATCGGCTATGGCCGCGTCGGCAGCGCGCTGGCGCAGTTGCTGCGTAGCCGCGGCGTACCGGTGCTGGTGATCGACGACAACGGCGATCACGTGGCCAAGGCGCATGCGGCCGGCATTCCCGGTATCCGCGGCAGTGCGGCGGCCGACCGCGTGCTGGCCGAAGCCCGCCCGGAGCATGCCAAGATCGCGATTCTGGCGATCCCGCAGCCGCTGGAAGCCGGCGAGGCGTTGGCCAAGCTGCGCGCCATCAACCCGTCGCTGACGCTGCTGGCGCGCGCGCACAGCGATACCGAGGTCAAGCACCTGCTCGAACACGGCGCCGACGGCGCCGTGCTGGCCGAACGCGAGCTGGCTTACTCGCTGGCCGAGATGGTGATGTCCACCCCGCCGTATCGGGCCTTGCGCGTACCGGCGTCGTAACTGCGAGGCGGGATGACGCAGCGCTGCACAAAACGAAAACCCGCAGGCAACGCCTGCGGGCTTTTTGCTGCCCGCAGGTGGTTCAGTGCGGAACGGCTCGCAGTCAGACATCGATCAGACTGCGACCAGGGCACCGAAAACCGCCCGCTGCCCACCTATATCGCGGACCAATCGCGCTATCCGCATCGTGCCGATGATCGAAAGCGCGGCCGGCATTGCGGCAGTGCCCGAGCTGCTTGCGCTGCCCGGCGTGGGGCCGATGATGGAAGGCGCACTGGATCTTGCGCTGGATCTGGGCCCGGGCCCGCAACCGACCCATCCACAGGTGTGGGAGCTGCTGCTGCAACTGCATGCGCACTGCATTGCGGCCAACGTGCCGTTCTGCCCCGATCCGCGCACCGATGCGCAACGCGCGCACTGGCAGCGACAGCCGGATCTGCGCTGGCTGCTTGCCGGCGAAGACCACGCGCTGATTCAACGCGCACTGCGCAGCCACCTGGCCACCTTCGCCGCACCCACTCCACCACCCGCCTGCAGGAGCACGCTGTAGATGCCGACGTTCCGTTTCCACGTCCTGACCATCGCCATCGCTGCGGCTTCCCTGACCCTGCCGCCGTCGGCGATCGCGGCGCAGGCCGGCCGCTGCGTGCCGGTGTTCCTGCGCATGAACATCGCCGTGCCCGGTGCGCAGAGCACGCGCCTGATGATGGGTGGGCAGCCCTCGCCGGTCGGCCTGGACCCGGACGATCTGGATGCGGCGATCCAGCGGCTGCGGGCCAGCCCGTCGCTGCGGTTGGAAGGTTTCCATTTCCATCTGATGTCGCACCAGCGCGATGCCGGCGCGCAGCTGCATCTGATCGCCGCCTACTTGCGCATCGTGCAGCAGTGGCGGCAGGCCTACGCGCTCGGCCCGTTGCGGGTGAATGCAGGCGGCGGCTTCGGTGTGGATTATCTGGCGCCGGAAGGTCGTTCGACTGGGCCGGCTTCTGCGCCGGCTTGCCTGCCCTGCTGGGCGCACACGGCCAGGCGCTGCGCCTGCGGCTGGAACCGGGGCGCTCTGTCAGCGCCAGCTGCGGCTGGTATCTGATGGACGTGCTGGACCTCAAGCGCAGCCACGGCGTGTGGTTTGCGATCGCCCGCGGCGGCACCCATCACTTCCGCACCCCGGCCGCGCAAGGCCACGATCATCCGTTCCGTGTGTTGCGTGGCAGGCACGCGCCGGTGCTGCGCGACACCCCGGTCACCCTGGTCGGGCAGCTGTGCACACCCAAGGACGTGCTGGCGCGCAACCAACCTGTCGCAGCGCTGGCGCCAGGCGACTGCCTGGCCTTCCCGCTGGCCGGCGCGTATGCGTGGAATATCTCGCACCAGCAGTTCCTGATGCATCCGCCGCCGCAGATGGTGTTCCTGCCAGTGGCAGCTCAGGCGGCATCGGCGTCCGTCGCGGGCCGGACCGGCACGCGAATGTCGGCACGCAGCTCTGCCTCTGCCACCGCTTCGGGGTCGTCCAGGTAGAGGTAATGCAGCGGCGCATCGCGCAGGACGTAGCCGCTGTCGGGCAGCCATTGCGCGAGCACGCGGTCGAGCGCGTCTTCGATACCTGCATAGGAGCCCACATGACGCAGCACTGCGTGCGCGCCGCCGTCGAGCTGGCGCAGTTGCAGCGGCGCCGGCGGCGACAGTGCGGCGTCGAAGACCATGCCGCATTCGAATAGATGCCGATGTGCCGGCACATCGCGGTGGTCGCTGAGCGGCAGGCCGATCAAGGCCTGCAAGTGTTCGATCGCACCGGCGCGCTCGGCCCAGGCCGCAATGCGGCCGAAGCCACGATCCAGATCGTCGAAGGCGCCGCGCTGGCGCAGCACCACCACTTCCAGCGGATCGAGCATTTGCACCAGCACCTGCAAGGGTGCGCCGGATATCTGCGCCGGCAGCGAGGGCATGGCCAGCTGCTGCAGTTTCTGTGCGCGCACAGCGGGCGCGTTGCGCAAGCTGCTCGGGCTGGCCTGCAACAGGCTGCGGAACGCGCGTGCCAGCGCCTGCGGGGTCTGATAGCCCACCGCCAGCGCCACCTCGGTCACCGTGCTCGTCGGCTCGCCCAGCAGATGCAGCGCATAACTCAGACGCAGCCGCGCGATGGTCTGCCCCAGGGTTTCGCCGGCCAACGCGCGATAGACCCGATGGAAATGATGCGGCGACTGCTGCGCCACGGCCGCCAATGCGGCCAGGTCCGGCAGCGGTTCGCCGGCGCGGATGCTGGCCTGCAGATGGGCGACGACGCGCTCGACGCTGCGCTGGCGATTGAAGACTGACGAGGCTGCTGGCATCGGGCGATTCCTGATGGACAGCCCCAGCATCGCGCAGATCGGCTAGGCCTGCGGTCCCGATCTTGCGCAGTGTCTGTGGCGCGCGCGGCTGCATACAACCTGGCGGCGACCAAGGCGCGGCGCTACAGCGTCGAGGCCACCACCGCGTCCCATGCGCCGTCGGCGATGGCCGCGCGCAGTTGCTGCCAGCTGTTCCAGCCGGCCCAGCGCGCCGGGCGGCTTGGTCAGTTGTTCCTGACGCGCCAGCGCAGCCGCGCGCACGCGCGCGTCCGGCAGCGCGCAGGCACCATGGATCCAATCGCTGGTCGCACCGCCCCTCCCGTCAGAACCATCGGCAAACCTGCCACCGCCAGCACCACACGCTCGCACTGTAGCGCCAATGCCTGGTGCAGCCGGCCGGCCTCGCCGACAAATCGACGCGTGAGTTCGCCCAATGGCACGACGCCCTGTCCCACCTCGTTGCGCGCTCGCACCGCAGTGCGCATGGCCGGCGCAACAGCCGCGCTTACTGCGCGGCCTGATAACGCAGTGTCAGCAGATAGTTGCGCCCCGGCTGCGCATACCAGCGCGCGGTTTCGTACTGGCGATCGAACACGTTGTTGGCGGTGAGCGATACCTGCCAATCCGCAATCACTGCATAGCTCACGCGCAGATCCAGCAACCCGTAACCGCCCAGGCGCTCGGTGTTGGCCAGATCGTCGAAGCGCTTGCCGGACCCGAACAGGCTTGCGCCGACGCCGAATGCGCCGACACTGCGGTCCGCATCGATGCGCCCGCTCTGCCGCGCACGCCGCGGCAGCCAGTTGCCATGATTGACCTCGCCATCGGCCTGCGGCTGCAGCCAGGTCAAGGCGCTGCGCACGGTCCAGCCGGCCAGCTCGGTGGCGTAGCCGGCTTCCACGCCGCGGATGCGCGCCTGATCGATATTGTTCGGCTGCCCGAACGGATGCGCCGCATCCACCAACGACGCGTCGTAGGCGATCAGAGCGTCGATGCGGGTCTGGAACGCGCTCAGCGTCCAGGTGCCCCAGCCGTAGCTGCCGCGCAGGCCAAGCTCGGCGCTCCTGGAGGTTTCCGGCCCCAGCAACGGATTGCCGAAATCGGGGTAATACAACTCGTTGAAGGTCGGCGCCTTGAACGCGGTGCCGTAGCTGGCGCTCAGGCGCAGATGCTCGGCAAAATCCCGGCCCCACAGCAGGCTGCCGGTGGTCTTGCCGCCGAACTGGCTGTTGTCGTTGCGACGCAGGCTGGCCTGCAAGGACTGCGCACCGAAGCTCTGCTGCCATTGCGCGAATGCGGCGCGGTCGATGCGGCTGTCGGCATCGTAATTGTCGCTGCTGGCGATGGCGTCGCGCTGCCAGTCGAAGCCGACCGTGAGCAGGCCCGCGCCGGCAGCGATATCGGCCTGCAACGCGCCCTGCTTGCGGCGGGTGTCGTAGGTGGACAGATACGCACCGTCGTAATACGCATCGCTCAAATCGGAACTGCTGCCGACGCTGGCGGTGAGCTTGAGCGCATCGGTAGGCGCGTAACGCACACGGCCACCGACCGCCTGCTGCACGCCCTTGGACAGGTTGCCGCCGAAGGCCGAGCCGTCGTATTCGTTGCGGCTTTGCGCGCGCAAGGCATGCACGTCGGCGTCCCACTGGCGATTGAAGCGCCAGCCGCCCTGCACGCTCAGCGAATCGTTGCGGTAGCCATCGCGATCCGGGTCGTAGTCGCTGGAGCTGGTGTCCAGATACGCGTTGATGCCATCGGTTTGGTCATGCACCGCGTTGGCCGAATACCAGCCACCGCTTTCGCTCAGATCGCCTCCACTGCGCCCGGCCAGGCCCGCGCTATAGCGGCGCGCGTTGTCGCTGCCGGCCGCCGCGCTGAAGGTGGGCACGAAGCGGCCTTGCGGGCGCCGGGTAAAGATCTGGATCACCCCGCCCAGCGCCTCGGAACCGTACAGGCTGGAGAACGGGCCACGCACGATTTCGATGCGCTCGATCTGCTCGATCGGCAGGTCCTGCAATGCCGCCCCGCCCGCGGTGGCCGAGCCGATGCGCACGCCATCGATCAGCACCACTACCTGGTCGGACTCGGTGCCGCGCAGGAACAGCGAGGTCGGCTTGCCCGGGCCGCCGTTGTTGGCCAGCGCCACCCCGGCTTCGCCACGCAGCAGGTCCTGCAGCGAATTCACCTGGCGACGCTCGATCTGCGCGCGGCCGATCACGGTGACCGGCGCCAGCGTCTGGTCCTGGGTCTGCGCAGTACGCGAGGCAGTGACCACGACCTGGTCGAGATCGATGGCGGCCTCGGCATGGGCCAGGGTGGCCACGCACAGCGACAGCCCCACGGCCAGCACCGCACGACGCGGCAAAACGGAAGAAAGGGACATCGACTGCTGCTCCTGGAACCGCGCCTACCCGCGCGGGGGCAATGGGGGCGGCAGGCAGCAACGGGCCAGGCGTCCAACGCCGCAGCGCCAGACGATCAAGGCCACGCCCACCGCGTGCCGGTTCAATCCCTCAGGCCGGTCTCCGGGCTCGCGAGTGGAAGCCTGCGCCTCCGATGCCGCGCCTTCCCATGCGACTGCACAGTGGCGTGTTGCGGCATCTGACCTCGCCCACCGTTGCGGGGGCAGCTCCGGCATTGCAGCTCGCCAAGGCGATCCGCGCACCGGATTCCCGTTTAAACCACCGCAACTCCGGCAGTCACCTCAGGGGCGCGCATGGTAGCAGGATTGTCCGGCGGCGCCTCGGCGGTCTCCGGCAACCGGCCAAGCGCAGCGCCACACGCCTGGATGGTGAATCCCTACTCCCTTCTCCCACCGGGAGAAGGTGCCCCGAAGGGGCGGATGAGGGTACGGAGCGAAGCCTCATGCCATGGATGGAAGCAGCATGCTGGGTTGCCTGCATGTCCGCCACCGAGCTTCATCTCGCACATACGAATGGGCTTCGCCCCCGTACCCTCGCCCCAACCCCCGCTCCGCGCCCCGGCCCGCGCTTGCGGCGCGGGCGCTCCAAGGCACGCGCGCCCATGGCGCGCCAGCTTTGCCTCCTCGCCCCGAAGGGAGAGGGACTTCGAGCCGAACTTCATTGGCGTGTTCAAGATTTCCGGGTCATGGAAGTGACGTGCCGAGACGGCAGCGTGGCCGGGGATCGGCGGAGAGCGGCACACGGATGTGCCGCGACGGCGAGTCAGACAGGATGTCTGCCGAGCCGAAAAGCCGATCCCCGGCCGCGCTGACGCCCTGACCGAAGCCAGTACCGACAGGCAGTGTGCTTCGCCGTACCCTCACCCCAAGCCCCACTCCGCGCCACGGCCCGCCCTGCCAGCGCGGGGGCACCACGTCACGCGCCGGTGGCACGCAAGCTGCGCCTTGGCGCCACGTTGGAGAGAGGCCAGCTCGCCCTTCGCCTATTCCAACCAGAAAGGGGCTCTAAAACCTCAGCCCCCCTGCAGCGCCTGCTCCAGATCCGCCAGCAGGTCGTCGATATGCTCGATGCCGATCGACAGCCGCACCGTGTCTTCGCTGACCCCGGCATGTTCCAGTTCGGCCGGGCCCAGCTGACGGTGCGTGGTCGATGCCGGATGCGTTGCCAGCGACTTCGCATCGCCGATGTTCACCAGCCGGGTGAACAACTGCAGCGCATCCAGAAAACGCGCACCGGCCGCGCGCCCGCCGGGCAGGCCGAAGGTCAGCACGCCCGAACCATGCCCGCCCAGATACTTCTGCGCCAACGCATGCTCCGGATGCTCCGGCAGCGCGGCGTAATTGACCCAGGCAACCCGCGCGTGCTGCTGCAGATACGTCGCAACCGCCAGCGTGTTGGCATTGATGCGCTCCATCCGCAGCGGCAGCGTTTCGATGCCTTGCAGGATCAGGAACGCATTGAACGGCGACAGCGCCGCGCCGGTATTGCGCAGCGGCACCACGCGCGCACGGCCGATGTAGGCCGCCTCGCCCAGCGCTTCGGTGTACACCACGCCGTGATAGCTCACGTCCGGCTCGTTGAGGCGCGGAAATCGCTGTGTGCGCGCCGCCCACGGAAAGCGCCCGCTGTCCACGATCGCCCCGCCGATGCTGTTGCCATGGCCGCCCAGGTACTTGGTCAGCGAATGCACCACGATGTCGGCGCCGAAGTCGATCGGCCGCAGCAGCGACGGCGTGGCCACGGTGTTGTCCACGATCAGCGGCACGCCGTGCGCATGCGCCACCGCGGCCACGGCCTCGATATCGGTGATGTTGCCGCGCGGATTGCCGATCGATTCGACGAACACCGCCTTGGTACGTTCATCGATCAAGCCGGCAAACGCCTGCGGATCGCGATAATCGGCAAAGCGCGTGCCGATGCCGAACTGCGGCAAGGTATGCGTGAACAGATTGTAGGTGCCGCCATACAACGCACTGGAGGAGACGATATTGTCGCCGGCCTCGGCGATGGTCTGGATCGCATAGGTCACCGCAGCCTGCCCGGAGGCCAGCGCCAATGCACCGATGCCGCCTTCCAGCGCAGCCACGCGCCGCTCCAGCACGGCGTTGGTCGGGTTCATGATGCGGCTGTAGATATTGCCCTGCACCTTGAGGTCGAACAGGTCCGCACCGTGCTGGGTATCGTCGAACGCGAAGGCCACGGTCTGGTAGATCGGCACCGCCACCGCACGCGTGGTCGGATCGGGCGTGTAACCGCCGTGCACGGCGATGGTTTCGGGCTTCCACTGCGGATCGGTCATGGCACGGCTCGCTCGGACAGGAGTGCCGACCATAGCCGGCCCTGCACGCGTGTCTGCATACCAGCGGTGATAACCTTATGCCGCCGCGTTGTGAGCGCAAACGATGCGCCGCATGCGCCATCCCCCTCATGCAAACGGGCACTGCCTGCGCAGTGCCCGTTGCTTGCTTCAACCACTGCCAGCGATGCGGCGCACACGCCGCGCCGCGTCTCAGCCCTTGCCAAACACCAGCCGCCCACCCTCGGCACGCACGCGCACGGTGTCGCCGCCGAGGTACTGGCCGGACAGGATCTGCTGGGCCAGCGGGTTTTCCACCTGCGACTGGATCGCCCGCTTGAGCGGGCGCGCGCCATACACCGGATCGAAACCGACATTGCCGAGCAATTCCAGCGCGGCATCGTCCAGATCCAGCTTGAGGCCGCGCTCGGACAGGCGTTTTTCCAGCCCATGCAACTGGATGCGCGCGATCGACTTGATCTGCGCCTTGTCCAGCGGATGAAACACCACGATGTCGTCGAGCCGGTTGATGAACTCCGGGCGGAAATGCGCCTGCACCACGCCCATCACCGCCGCCTTCATCTGCGTATAGGCCTCGGCGCTGCCGTCGCCGGACAGCTCCTGGATCTGATGCGAGCCCAGGTTGGAGGTCATCACGATGACGGTGTTGCGGAAGTCCACGGTGCGGCCCTGGCCATCGGTCAGGCGGCCGTCGTCGAGCACCTGCAGCAGGATGTTGAACACGTCGGCATGCGCCTTTTCCACCTCGTCCAGCAGGATCAGCGAATACGGGCGCCGACGCACCGCCTCGGTGAGATAGCCGCCCTCCTCATAGCCCACATAGCCCGGAGGCGCACCGATCAACCGCGAGACCGAGTGCTTCTCCATGAACTCGCTCATGTCGATGCGGATCATCGCCTCGGTACTGTCGAACAGGAAGTCCGCCAGCGCCTTGCACAACTCGGTCTTGCCCACGCCGGTCGGGCCCAGGAACAGGAACGAGCCGCTCGGACGATTGGGGTCGGACAGGCCGGCGCGCGAGCGCCGCACCGCGTCGGAAACGACCTTGATCGCCTCGTGCTGGCCGACCACGCGCTGGTGCAGCTCGTCTTCCATGCGCAGCAGCTTGTCGCGTTCGCCCTCGAGCATCTTGTTGACCGGGATACCGGTCCAGCGCGACACCACTTCGGCGATTTCCTCGGCGGTCACACGGTCCTGCACCAGCTTGAAGTCGTGATGTTCGACCTCGTTGGCCAGCGCCATCTGCTTTTCCAGCTGCGGCAGCACGCCGTACTGGATCTCGCTCATCTTGGCGTAGTCCTGGCGCCGTTGCGCGGCTTCCAGTTCCAGCTTGGCGTGCTCGATCTGCTCCTTGACCTTGGTGGTGCCCTGCAGCGCGGCCTTTTCCGACGTCCACAACTCGTTGAGGTCGTAGAACTCGCGTTCGAGCTTGTCGATGTCGTTTTCCAGATCGGCCAGGCGCTGACGCGAGGCGTCGTCCTTTTCCTTCTTCAGCATCTCGCGCTGGATCTTGAGCTGGATCAGGCGGCGCTCCAGGCGATCGAGTTCCTCCGGCTTGGAGTCGATCTCCATGCGGATGCGCGATGCCGCCTCGTCCATCAGGTCGATCGCCTTGTCCGGCAACTGGCGGTCGGTGATGTAGCGGTTGGACAAGGTGGCGGCGGCAACGATCGCCGGGTCGGTGATCTCCACGCCGTGATGCACCGCGTAGCGTTCCTTCAAGCCACGCAGGATGGCGATGGTGTCTTCCACCGTCGGTTCGCCCACGAACACCTTCTGGAAACGCCGCTCCAGCGCCGCGTCCTTTTCGATGTACTTGCGGTATTCGTCCAGGGTGGTGGCGCCGATGCAATGCAGCTCGCCGCGTGCCAGCGCCGGCTTGAGCATGTTGCCGGCGTCCATCGCGCCATCGGCCTTGCCGGCGCCGACCATGGTGTGCAGCTCGTCGATGAACAGGATGATCTGGCCTTCGTTCCTGGACAGGTCGCTGAGCACCGCCTTTAGCCGTTCTTCGAACTCGCCGCGGAACTTGGCACCGGCGATCAGCGCGCCCATGTCCAGCGACAGCACGCGCTTGCCGCGCAGGCCTTCGGGCACTTCGCCATTGATGATGCGTTGCGCCAGGCCTTCGACAATGGCGGTCTTGCCCACGCCGGGTTCGCCGATCAGCACCGGGTTGTTCTTGGTGCGCCGCTGCAACACCTGGATGGTGCGGCGGATCTCTTCGTCGCGGCCGATCACCGGATCGAGCTTGCCGCTCTCCGCACGCGCAGTCAGGTCGATGGTGTATTTTTCCAGCGCCTGGCGTTGTTCCTCGGCGTTTTCCGATTGCACGGTCTCGCCGCCGCGCAGCTTGTCGATGGCGGCTTCGATCTTCTTCTTGTCGCCGCCGGCCGCGCGCAGGGCCACGCCCAGCGGGCTGGCATCGTCGGCGGCGGCCAGCACGAACCACTCGCTGGCGATGAAGGCATCGCCATGTTGCTGGGCCAGTTTGTCGGTCTGGTTGAGCAGGCGGTTGAGATCGTTGCCGATCGATAGGTTGCCTTCCTGCCCGGAGACCTTGGGCAGCGTGTCCAGCGCCTCGCCCAGCCGCTCGCGCAGCAGCGGCACGTTGACGCCGGCCTGCGACAGCAGCGGACGCGTGCTGCCGCCACTCTGGTCCAGCAATGCGGCGAGCACGTGCACCGGCTCGATGATGTTGTGGTCACGGCCCACGGCCAGCGACTGTGCATCGGCCAGCGCCTGCTGGAACCGCGAGGTGAGCTTGTCCATCCGCATGGGAAGAATCCTCTGAACTGGTGGCCGGCGACGCCGGCAATACCGTGCAGATGCGGTTGCTGTGCGGGGTTTCAAGGTTTGGCGAGTACGGCAGCGCCGATGCGGGGCAGCAGGACCGGCTCACACGGTGGCATATGGGCTACGCGATATGGGCTCGCCCGTTGGGCTTGGCCGACCCAGGCCGGCGGACAAATCGTTAGACGATCCGCCGCAGCGGCAGCGAGGCAGGCGCCGCAACGCCCTACTCCGCGCCAAGATTCTCCGCCGCCGCTGGCGTCGCCACTAGCGACGCCCCCAGCAGACGCGACAGCACCTGCGCCTGGATTGCCGCCAGGGCCGGCGCGCCGGGGGCACGCGGATGCGGCACCGGCACCGGCAGGTCCAGGCCGACCTGGCCGTGCTCGATCAGCACGATGCGATCGGCCAGCGCGCTCGCCTCGGCCACATCGTGGGTGACCAGCACCAGGGTGAAACCGAACTGCCGCCATAACTGCACGATCAGCTGCTGCATCTCGATGCGCGTCAACGCATCCAGTGCGCCCAGCGGTTCGTCCAGCAACAGCAGCCGCGGCCGATGCACCAGTGCGCGCGCCAGCGCCACGCGCTGGCGTTGACCACCCGACAACGTCGCCGGCCAGTCGCCGCCGCGTGTGCCCAGCCCCACCGCGTGCAGCGCCGCCTGTGCCTGCGCGCGCCCGGCACGCCCCAGACCCAGCGCCACGTTGTCGATCACGCGCTTCCACGGCAGCAGCCGCGCGTCCTGAAACATCAGCCGCACCGCATCGCGCTGCGCTGCCAGCGCTGCATGACCGCTGTCGACCGCGCCGGTATCGGCCGCCTCCAGCCCGGCGATCACGCGCAGCAAGGTGCTCTTGCCGCAGCCGCTGCGCCCGACCACCGCCACGCTGGCGCCGGGTGCGATCTCCAGGTCGATGCCGCGCAAGACCTCGCTGTCTCCGTAATGCTTGCCGACACCGCGCAGGCTCAGCGGCAGGCCAGGGTCGGTCGCGCTCATCGGCGCAACGCCGCACGCTGTTGCTGCGCCGGATGCCAGCCCAGCCACCAGGCTTCCAGGCCGCGTGCGGCCAGATCGGCCAGCTTGCCGAGCAGCGCGTACAGCACGATGGCCACCACCACGATGTCGGTCTGCAGAAACTCGCGCGCGTTGGTCGCCAGATAGCCGATGCCGGAACTGGCGGAAATGGTTTCGGCCACGATCAGGGTCAGCCACATCAGGCCCAACGCAAAGCGCAGCCCGACCAGAATCGACGGCAACGCGCCGGGCAACAACACATCGACAAACAGCTGCGGGCCGCGCAAGCCGTAATTGCGCGCCATCTCGATCAAGGCCGGGTCCACGCTGCGGATGCCGTGATAGGTATTGAGATAGATCGGGAAGAAGGTGCCCAGCGCCACCAGGAACAGCTTGGCGCCCTCGTCGATCCCGAACCACAGGATCACCAGCGGGATCAGCGCCAGATGCGGCACGTTGCGCAGCATCTGCAAGGTGCTGTCGAGCAGGCGTTCGGCCACGCGCGACACGCCGGTGAGCAGGCCCAGCGCAAATCCGATACTGCCGCCGATGGCCAGGCCCACCGCCGCGCGCCAGCTGCTGATCGCCAGGTGTTGCCACAACTCGCCGGTTTGTACCAACGTCACTGCGGCACGCAATACCGCATCCGGCGCGGGCAGGATGCGCTGCGGCAACCAGCCGCAGGAGGCCGCAATCTGCCAGGCCACCAGCAAGGCCAGCGGCACTAGCCAGGGCACCAGCATGTTGCCTAAACGCTGCGAGCGGCGACTCATCGCGCGGCCTTGCTGGTGGGGCGCTGCAGCAAGACAACGGCGTGCGCATGGCCGCTCACGGATGCTCGGCACGCGTTCCCGCTTGCGCGTGCGCTCTTGCTTGCCCGTGCGGTCCCGCTTGCGCGTGCGCTCCTGTTTGCGTGTGTACTCCCGCTTCCACGCATCACCTGCCCGCCGCCTGCTTGCCTGCCGCGTGCACCGCGGCAACCGCGGGCGCACGCCATACCGCCGGCGCCACCAGCACGCGCCTGGGCAGCAGGCGCTGCGCGTAGAACAGATCGGCAGTGCCCTGTTGCGCCTTGATGACCTCGGCGCTGAGCGGTTGCACGCTGGCCGGCGGGCGATGCGCCAGCGTGCGCTCGACCACCGCAGGCGACAATCCGCTGACCTGCGCCAGCACCTGGATGCTGCCGGCGCGGTCGCGCTCCAGCAATCCATCGGCCTGGTTGAGCTGTCCCATCACCTGCTGCACGAACGGACCCCACGCGGTGGCGTAACGCCGCGACGACAGAAAGAACCCGCCGGTCAATCCCAGCCCTTCGCCGTTGGCGAGCAGGCGCGCGCTGCCGTCCAGCGTCAATGCCGAATACCACGGGTCCCAGATCGCCCAGGCATCCACCTGCCCGGCCGCGAACGCCGCACGCGCGTTGGCCGGCGACAGATACAACGGCGTGATGTCGCGCATGCTCAGGCCGGACTTGGCCAACAGCCGCAGCAGCAGGTTGTGCGCGCTGGAGCCTTTCTGGAAGGCAACCCGCTTGCCCTTGAGGTCGGCCACGCGCCGCAGCGTGCTGCTGGCCGGCACCAGGATGGTCTCGGCCTTGGGCGTGGGCGGCACCCAGCCCACGTACAGCAGATCGGCACCGGCGGCCTGCGCGAACAGCGGCGGAATATCGCCCGCACCGCCCAGGTCGATGCTGCCCACGTTCAAGGCTTCCAGCAGCTGCGGGCCGGCCGGGAACTCGACCCAGCTGATTTTGGTGCGCGGAAAGCGCTGTTCCAGCAACCGATGCTGCTTGGCCAGCACCAGGCTGGATACCGCTTTCTGATAGCCGATACGCAGCTGCGCCGGCTCGGCCGCCAATGCGGGTTGCAGCCACGCGATGCCGGACAACAGCAACGCAACAATCAAAAAGCGGTAGCGCATCGGAGCGTTCCTCATTGCCAGTCGGTGGAGGGTTTTTCCCAGAGGTTGACGCCACCTTCGACCGCAAAGCGATCGATCTCGGCCAACTCGTCCGCACTGAACTCGGGCGACTGCAAGGCCGCGACGTTTTCGACCAACTGCTCCGGGCGGCTGGCGCCCAGCAGTGCCGAGCTCACCCGCGCATCGCGCAGCACCCAGGCCAGCGCCAGCTGCGCCAGACTCTGCCCACGCCGCTGCGCGACCGCATCCAGCCCGCGTGCGCGCTGCAGGTTGGCCTCGGACAGATGTTCCGGCCGCAGCGAGTCGCCACCGGGACGATTCACGCGCGCGTCGCTGGGTACGCCATTGAGGTACTTGCCGGTCAACAGGCCCTGCGCCAGCGGCGTGAATGCAATCACCCCCGCGCCGACCTCGTCGGTCGCCTCGAACAGCTCATGCTCGGCCCAGCGATTGAACAGGTTGTAGGCCGGCTGATGGATCAGCAGCGGCACCTTCCACTCGCGCAGCAATGCGGCGATCTCGCGCGTGCGCGCCGCCGAATACGACGACACGCCCACATACAGCGCCTTGCCCTGCTGCACCGCGCTGGCCAGTGCGCCGGCGGTCTCTTCCAACGGCGTGTCCGCATCGAAGCGGTGCGAGTAGAAGATGTCCACGTAGTCCACGCCCAGCCGCTGCAGGCTCTGATCCAGGCTGGACAGCAGGTATTTGCGCGAACTGCCGCCCTGCCCGTACGGACCCGGCCACATGTCCCAGCCGGCCTTGGTGGAGAGGATCAATTCATCGCGATACGGCTTGAAGTCTTCACGCAGCAGGCGGCCAAAGTTGATTTCCGCACTGCCATACGGCGGGCCGTAGTTGTTGGCCAGATCGAAATGGGTGATGCCCAGGTCGAAGGCGGTCCGCAGCAATGCGCGCTGCGTATCGATCGGCGTGCTGTCGCCGAAGTTGTGCCACAGGCCCAGCGACAGCGCAGGCAGGACAAGGCCGCTGCGGCCGACACGGCGGTAGGCGATACGGTCGTAACGATCGGGATGTGCGAGATAGGTCATCAGGGTATCCGGTGAGTCAGCGTGCGCTGAAGCGATTGACGGGGCGTGCCAGCCCCAGATGATCGCGCAGGGTGCGCCCTGCATATTCACGCCGGAACAGTCCACGCCGCTGCAGCTCGGGCACCACATGCGTGGCCACATCGGCCAAGCCGCCGGGCAGGTGCGGCACCAGCACGTTGAAACCGTCCGCAGCCTCGCCCTCGAACCAGGCCTGCAGCTCGTCGGCAATCTGTGTCGGTGTGCCGATCAGGCTGTAGTGCCCGCGTCCACCTGCGATGCGCCGACCGAGCTGGGCGATGCTCAGTTGCTCCTGTCCGGCCAGCTCGGTGAACAACTGCTGGCGGCTGCGCTGGCCGGTTTCGGTGAGCGGCAGTTCCGGCAACGGGCCATCGGGCGGATAGCCGGACAGATCGAAGTTGCCCAGCATGCGCGACAGCAGCGCGATGCCGACCTCCGGCTCCACCAGCTCCTGGAACTGCGCGAACTTGTCCTGCGCCTCGGCCTGGCTCTGCCCCACCACGATGAACACACCCGGCATCACCTTCAACGCATCGCGCGCGCGCCCGAACCGTTCCAGCCGGCCCTTGATGTCGGCATAGAACGCCTGCGCCTTGGCCAGCGACGATTGCGCGGTGAACACCACCTCGGCGGTTTCCGCAGCCAGCGCGCGCCCGGGCTCGGACGAGCCGGCCTGCACCAGCACCGGATGCCCCTGCGGCGCACGCGCGATGTTGAGCGGGCCGCGGACCTGGAAGTGTGCGCCGCGGTGATCCAGCACATGCAGCCGCGCCGGATCGTAGTGCACGCCCGCAGCGGTGTCGGCGATGAAGGCATCGTCGTCCCAGCTGTCCCACAGCCCCGCGACCACCTGCTGGAATTCGCGCGCCCGCGCATAGCGCTCGGCATGCACGTAGTGCGCGTCGCGGTTGAAGTTCAACGCTTCGTCGGCGGCATCGGAGGTCACCAGATTCCAGCCGGCACGCCCACCGGACAGATGATCCAGCGAGGCGAACTTGCGCGCCACGTGGTACGGCTCGTTGTAGCTGGTGGTCATGGTGGCGATCAGGCCGATGCGCTCGCTCACCACCGCCAACGCGCTCAGCAGCGTGAGCGGTTCGAACAGGCTGGAGCGCGCCATCCGCGACGCTACCGGCCCACCGGCTGCAGCCAGGCTGTCGGCGAGAAACACCGCATCGAACTTGGCGGCTTCGGCGATGCGCACCATCTGGCGATAATGGTCGAACACCAGCGGGTCGGCACTGGCCTGCGGGTGCCGCCATGCGGCCACGTGATGGCCGGTGGCCATCAGGAACGCCCCGAGCGAGAGCTGTCGTGCAGCGCTCATCGCAGGCCACCGTGCGTGGTGCCTGCACTGCGCGAATCAGCGTCAAAAGCCATCACGGACATCGTCAAAAATCCTTGTGCAGTTGCAGCCCGACATAGCGCTGGTCGTCGCGTGGCACCAGCCGGAACACGTTGCCGGTGGCATTGGCCAGCAATGGGGCGTACGAACGGTCGCCCAGATTGCGGCCGAGCACCGCCACCCGCCAGCCATGCACATCGTCGGCCAGCGCGATGCTGGCGTTCCAGATCGCATACGGGCCCTGGATGGTCTGCGGGGTCTGGCTGAGGTCGTACTGCACGCTGTCCTGCCAGCTCACGTCGCCGTTGAATTCCAGCGCCAGGCTGCCGCGCAACGGCACCCGGTAACCAGCACGCAGATTGCCCTTCCAGTCCGGCGAAAACGGCAACGGCCGGCCATCGACATTGCAGTTGGCCGCCGCTGCGGTAGGGCAGGCAAACCGCTGGATGCGCGCCTGCGTGTAGGCCAGCGAGGCGGCCAGGCTGAGCCGCTCGGTGGGCCGGTAGTCCAGATCCAGCTCCAGGCCTTGCGTGCGCACCTGCCCGGCATTGATCAGGCGCGTCACCACCTGCCCGGCCACGGTGTCGAAGAAGTTGGCCTGGTAGTTGGCGTATTCGGTATGGAACAACGCTACGTTCGCACTGAGGCGATCGTCCAGGGCACGCGCCTTCAGGCCCAGCTCCCAGGCATTGGAGGTCTCCGGCTTCAGCGGCGGCGTATCGCGCGGCTGCATGTTGAAGAACACGTTGTAGGCCGGGCCCTTGTAGCCGCGCGAATAGGTCAGGTAGCCGGTGGTCTGCGCATCGACGTCGTATTGCAGGCCGGCGCGGCCGGACACGCCGTTTTCTGCGGTGCTGCCACGGCTCGCGGTGGACGGCTGGATGCCGGTGACTGCGGTTGCGGAACTGGACACGCGCTGGTGCCGGTAGTCGAGCGTATCGCGGGTAAAACGCGCACCCAATAGTGCACGCAGATCCGGCCGCCAGTGCCAGGTGGCCTCGCCGAAAGCGGCATAGGTTTCCGCGCGGGTGGCGTAATCGGCCACACCCGCAGTGCTGGCGGTCGGCGTCGTCACCGTGCGCCGATAGGTTTCGTCGCTGCGCGCATGCAGGTAATACAGCCCGGCGACCGCTTCCAGCGCACGGTCGCGCGGGGTCTGGATGCGCACTTCCTGCGAATACTGCGTGTAGCCCAGGTCGCCACGGTCGTGCGAGGACGGAAACGCCGCGCTGCGTTGCGCGGTGCGGTCGCCATCCTGGAACTGGGTGTTGTCCCATTGCCGCCACGCGCTGATCGAGGTCAGCAGCGCATCGCCGAGTTGCTGGTCCAGCTGCAGCGAGGCACCCTTGTTGATGTCGTCCAGATACGTGCGGTAATCGCTGTTGATCTGCCGGTTGTCGGCACTGGCGATGACCGGTGCCAGCGCCGCGGCGAAATCGGCACGCGTGCTGGCCACCACCACACCGCTGGGCGCGTCGCTGTGCGATTGCAGGTAGTCGGCGAGCAGCGTCGCGTTCAAGTCAGGGTTCGGGCTCAGGTCCAGCCGCAACCGCGCGCCGGCGCGCCGGTAGCCGTTGACGGTCTGGCCGTCGGCCACATTGCGCACGTTGCCGCCGTAGGCGGCCCACAACGCCGACACGCTGGCCTTGAGCAGCTCCGGCACCAGCGTGCCGCCGACGCTGGCACGCACGCGGTCTTCGTCGCCGCCACCGAAGTGCGAGTAATCCACAGAGCCGCCGAACAGCTCCGGCGCCGGCTTGCTGACGATATTGAGCACGCCGGCCGAGGCGTTCTTGCCGAACAAGGTGCCCTGCGGCCCGCGCAGGACTTCGATGCGTTCGACATCGAGCAGGTCCAGCGTGGCCTGGCCCGGACGCCCCAGCACCACGCCGTCGATCACCGTGGCCACACTGGGCTCGACCCCTGGCGAGGTGGAGATGGTGCCCACGCCACGCAGGAACAACGAGGTGTCCTTGTTGGAGGCACCGCTGCGAAAGGTCAGGCTGGGCACCAGCGCCGGCAGGTCGGCCACGCTGTTGCGATTTTCGCGCTCCAGCGTCTCGCCCTGCACCACCGATACCGCCACCGGCACCTGCTGCAAGGTGGTTTCCCGGCGCGTGGCGGTCACGGTGACCGCGCCCAGGGTCTGCGCACCGCGCTCCGGAGGCGCGGCAGCCTCGCCCACTTCATCGGCCAGCACCGGCGCACATGCCCATGCCAGACTCCACGCCAGCACCTGCGGCCTGGCCAACCATCTCGAAGCAGCGAGGATCCTTGCAGGGGTCCGGTGTCGCGCAGGCATGTACGTCCTTTCGTGGCGTCGGCTGTCTTGCAGCAGCGCGGGGGAGATGTGCGAATCGGCGAGCGCTGTGCATGCACGCCGACCCGGGCGCAGCGCAGGCCGAAGCGGCGCTGCAATGCGGTAGCGCATGCTGTTTGCAGCGGCCGCGAGCGTCAAATAACCAATGTTTAGGTGGTTATTCACTCACGCGTCGCCGCGTACCGGCCACCCGTGCCCAGCGCTCGCCAAGAACATCGCTGCACGACGCCAGGCCAATGGCTATAATGGGTATATGGATGCACCCAAGCCCTGGCACCTCTATCTGCTGCTGTGTCGCAACGGCAGCTATTACACCGGCATCACCAACGATCTGGAGCGGCGTTTCCAGGCGCATCAGCGTGGGACCGGTGCGCGCTACACGCGTGCAAATCCGCCGCTTGAAGTGCTCGCCAGCCATCCGTATGCGGACCGTGCCGCAGCCTCGCGCGCAGAGTGGCAGCTCAAGCAGCAACCGCGCGCGCGCAAGCTGGCCTGGTTACTGGCGCAACCGCACGACGGCACCGGGTCACAGCCCGCTGACGCTTCGATCACGCCCGCCTAGCCGCGCGGTTTCTACGCTGCAGCGTCGTCAATCGCGGAGCAGCGCATGCACTATCAGCTCTATTACTGGACCGGCCTGCAGGGCCGTGGCGAATTCGTCCGGCTCGCACTGGAAGATGCCGGCGCCGACTACACCGATGTGGCGCGTGTCCAAGGCGATGAAGTGATGAATGCCTTTCTGGAAGGCACCAAAGCCGGCGCGCAGCCATTCGCGCCGCCCTTCCTCAAGATAGGTGACGCAGTGGTTGCGCAAGTCGCGGCCATCCTGCATGTCATCGGACCGCAACTGCAGCTGGTGCCGGATTCGGACGCAAAGCGCATCCACGCATTGCAGTTGCAGCTGACCATCGCCGATCTGGTGGCCGAGGTGCACGACAGCCATCATCCGATCGCCACCGGCCTGTATTACGAAGACCAGAAAGCCGAAGCCGCCAAGCGCGCCAAGGATCTGCGCAACAACCGCCTGCCCAAGTTCCTGGGCTACTTCGAGCAGGTGCTGCAACAGGCCGGCGGAACGCACGTGCTGGGCACGCATTCCTACGTGGATCTGTCGTTGTTCCAGCTGATCAGCGGGCTGGAATACATGTTTCCCAAGCGCATGAAGACGCTGTCAGCCGAGTTGCCAGGCCTGAAAGCCCTGCAACAGCGGGTGGCCGCCCGCCCACGCATTGCGGCCTATCTGGCCTCCGAACGGCGCGTGGCATTCAATACCAAGGGCATCTTCCGCCACTATCCGGAGCTGGACGCGGCATAAGCGATGGCCGGGCGCGTTGCATCGCGTGCTGCCCAACCTGCGTTGCTCCCATGCTGGAATGGTGCACGAGGCTGCATCCATGCATGCAAGGCCGCATTCGGGCGGCCTTCTCCTCACCTCACCACACGCCGCCTCAACGTCCCTGCAGCAACGCCGTCCGGATGCGCTGCAACTGCGCCTTCACTGCAGCCGCTTGCACCGGTCCCAGCCGCAGCAACGCCTTTTGACCGACCGACAGCGACTCCAGCGCGGGATCGACAAAACGGTACCGGCCACGCTCGTCGCGCTGCACCTTGATCGGCTGTGTCGGCTCGGGCGTGCGCAGCAGATGATCGATCACATCGATCACGCGGTCGTTGAAGTAGCGGTCCGGCGCGCCCAGATCGGCATAGGCCTGCTGGAACAGCGGATAGAAACGCACATAACTGCGCACCAGTGCCTGTGCATCCACCTGGGTGAACGCTGCCACGTAAGGCGCATACCGCGCCGCATTGGCCTGATCGACCACCACATTCCCGCCGGCATCGGACACCGCAAACTCGCCCGCCACCGGCTGCAGCACCGAGGCGCGACGGCTGATGCTGGGCTGGGTGAGATTGTCGATCACCACCACCACGCGTTCGATCAGGTGCTTGCGCAGCACGATCGACAACGCGCCATCGTCCTGCACCAACTCCAGCAAGGCCTGCCACGCAGCCCCATCGCTCTGTGCCAGCGCGGGAATCGCGGCGTCCGCGGCATCGACCGAGGGCTGCTGCACCGGATGCCGCGGCCCCGCCGGTGCCGGCGGCGCCGGGGTCACCGCCGCTGCCACGGCGCTGGCGGTCTGGCTGATCGGCGCAGGCAATGCGCCCGGCGCAGTGGGTGACCCGCTGAATAGCCACCAGGCGGCGCCAGCCACCACCGGCACCGCCAGCAGCCACGGCCAACGCGAAGACTTGGATTGCATCGTGGAACTCCTTACATCGACAACATCCAGGGTGTGACCATGAGATATCGCGGTGGTTCCATCGATGTGCGGCGATGACGCGATCAAGCAGGCATGTGCATCGCGCGTAAGCGATTGGCACGCGAGGGTGACTGTCTCTGGCAGCAAACGCTGGCTGCAGCGCTAGAACTCACAGCCGAGTTGGTCAAGCGCACCTCATGCTCTGCTTGCAACCATGCACACCGACCATCTCGACGGGTCCTTGCCCGCCCACCGTCGCGGGACCTTACGCGGCATGGATGCCGCGTGAGAGCCTACACGGACGTACTTGCGGCGTGTCCTGCGATGGTGGGCGGGCAAGGGCCTTGCAGCCAAGCCGCACATCGTCTGCTCTACAGTCGGCGCATTCGCACCGCTCAATACCTTCCAAGGCGACCGAGCGCTTGAGCTTCCGCAGCGTCTGGACGTTCCAAAGCCGAGTTGGTCGCCTGCGCGGTGCCCTCACCGCTTGCGGGACACGCCGTGAATCCGTCCATGGAGGCTCCTTGGCGGCATCCATGCCGCCAAGGGTCCCGCAACCGGCGAGGACACCGCACCAGAGAGTTGGTTGGCCGCTTTCTTGAAAGCTTGTCGCTTGGCTTGCGGTAGCAGATGAGACGTTTGTAGGTTGCGTATTGAAAGCCCGTCTGCTGCTCGGGTTGCGATGGAAAAATGCTGAAAGGTTGATCGAACACACGGTGATCCGACCAGCGCATGCCATGTACCGCTTGCAACCATGCACACCGACCATCTCGACTGGTCCTTGTCCGCCCACCGTCGCGGGACCTTACGCGGCATGGATGCCGCGTAAGAGCCTACACGGACGTACTTGCGGCGTGTCCTGCGATGGTGGGCGGGCAAGGGCCCTGCAGCCAGGCCGCAGATCGCATGCTCTAGCTCTGGTTTTGGTTTTGGTTTTGGTTTTGGTTTTGGTTTGGCTTTGGCTTTGGCTTTGACTCTCGCTCACCCACATCGCCAACTCTCGAACCAGAACGACCAGCGTCGCTGCATCAAGCAACAACGCCGCCCGCCCGATGGCCGCGAGTGGCAATGTCCGCCGCTTTCAGCTTGCGAAATCCAGCCGCGCATCCACCCAGGCCGCCACGATGGCGGCGGCGACCTGCTCGGCCTGTTTCGCAGGCAGGCGCTTCTCGCGCACCAGCCATGCGGCAGTGTCGGCGCGCACCTTCGGCAGCAACGCGCGCACGGCCTTGCGCTGCGCCGCCGGCCAGTCGCTGTCTTCCCCGGTCCAGGCCGCAATCGCCTTGTCCGGATCGTCGCCGTAGCGCTTGCGCAATGCCGGTGTCAGGTACAGCAGTGGCGATACCGACGCGCGTAACGCGATGATTTTCCACTCGGCGTAACTGGCGTAGCGAATGGTGCCGGCGTCCTTGCTCAGGGCCTCGATCAACCCGTCGAAACCGGCATCCAGCTGTTTCCAGCTGGCCAATGCAAACAAACCGCCCGGCGGCTCGCAGATCGGCGCAAACCCGTCGCGGGTGGAGCCATACAGCGACCCAAACGCCTCATACGCCGGCTCGCCCACTGCAGCAAAGATGAAGCAATGCACGTAAGGACGATGATCACTGTTGTCGCGTTCGATCCACATCCGCAGCAATGTCAGCACGCGTTCCTGCGCCTGCATGGCGGGCATGCCATCCGCATCGTCGAGCAAGGATGCGGCGAAGTCGTCGACCTTGCGCAGCGCCTTGCGCGCACTTTCAAACCGCGCACTCGCCAGCTTTGCATCCACGCCCGCGGCGGGAACGAACTGATGCAGATACGCCAGCCACGCCGAGGCCAGCGGCGTGTCGTAACCCTGCAACTGGCGCGCCGCCTCGGCAGGCGCGGCGGGAATCTCGGCGATGATGCGGTCCAGCGCCTGTTGCTGCGCAACGAGCGCCTTGGCCAGCACATCGGCCCTGGCCTTCAATGTGCGTTGCAGGCACTCGTCCGGCTTGGCGTCCTGCGCGCAGGCATTGCGCTGCCGCAGCCAGGCGCGTTGCTGATCACGCACGCCTGCGACCGCGTTGCGCGGCGTGGTGTCCACCAGCGCCCGGTAGGATTCGTCCAGCTGATCGTCCAGACTGCCCAGCGCCGGCACCGCACACAGCCGTTTTTCGACTGCGGTGCCTGCCTGCTTGCAATCGAACGACGCCGCCCAGGCACCGCCGGCGCCAAGCAACAGCGCGCCACCGATGACCAGCCGCAACACGCTGGAGCAGGCTGTCATTGCACTGCGTCCTTGCGTGCGGGCAGTAGCGAGAGCAGCAGCAGGGTCACCGCCAACGCAACATAGGCACCGACGAACTGCCAGCTGATCACGCGCGCCAGGCCGTGCAGCGACCATGGCAGATAGATGCCGCCGCGCGGGTCCACCGAATGGATCAGGCCGAACAGCGTCAGCCCGGCGGCCACCAGCAGGAATACCGCACTGCGGCGCAGCCGGCCATCGATCATTGCCACCACGGCGGCGATCCACAGCATCGCGGTGATGATGAAGCCGTTGCCCAGCGCGAAGATCACCGCCAGCTCCGGCAGGCCGTGTCCATCGAGTTTGGTGGTCAGTGCGACCAGTTGGTCCGGCGGGATCCAGCCGGGCGCCTTGATGGTCAGCAGGTACGCCACCGACGGCAGAAAGCCCAGCACCATCGCACCGGCGTGCTGCCTGGGCGTGGCCTGGAACGCCTGCGTGGTGATGTCGATCGACACGTACACGATGATCGGCGCCAGCACCGCCAGCGGCAGCCACTGCACCAGCCCGGAGATCACACCGAGCATGCCGCCGATGCCGACGAACAGGCCGGTCAGCAGCGTATAACCGGAGCGCGCGCCCATGTGCTTGTAGGCCGGCTGGCCGATGTAGGGCGTGGTCTGTGCCACCCCGCCGCAGACGCCTGCAACCAGCGTCGCCAAGGCTTCCACCAGCAGGATGTCGCGGGTGCGGTAGTCATCGCCCGCCGCACGTGCGCTCTCGCTGACATTGATGCCGCCCACCACCATCAGCAGGCCGAACGGCAGCAGCAACGGCAGGTACGCCACCGTGGCCGGCAGGCCGTCGATGAAGCCCAGGTTCGGCAGCGGCAACACGATCTTCGGCGGCGTCCATTCCGGCACCGCGAAGCCCGGTGCGCCCAGGCCCGCCAGTCCCAGCCCGTAATACAGCGCAGTGCCGATCACGAACGCCACCAGCACGCCGGGCAGCTTGGTCGGCAAGCGGCCCTTGGCCAGCAGCACGTACAGCAGCAGACCCAAAGTGACGAAGCCGGCCACCGGCGAACGCAGGGTTTCCAGCAGCGGCAATAGGCCCATCAGCACCAGCGCGATGCCGGCGATGGAACCGAGCAGGGCGGCGCGCGGCAGCGCGCGCGTCACCGCCTCGCCGACGAACGACAGCACCAGCTTGAGCAGGCCCATCACCACCAGCGCGGCCATGCCGAGTTTCCAGGTGGCGATGGCGGCCGCCTGCGGGTCCAGCCCCTGTGCCTTGAAACCGACGAACGCCGGGCCCAGTACCAACAGCGCCATGCCGATGCTGGTCGGCGCATCCAGGCCCAGCGGCATCGCGGTAACGTCGTCGCGGCCGGTGCGTATGGCCAGCCGTCGCGCCATCAAGGTGTAGAGCAGATTGCCCACCAGCACGCCGAACGCGGTGCCGGGAAACATGCGCCCAAACACCACCTCGGCCGGGAACTGGAACATCCCGACCAGCGCCATCGCGATGAAGCCGAGGATGGAGAGATTGTCGACGACTAGGCCGAAGAAGCCATTGAGGTCGCCGGCGACGAACCAGCGCGGCGAGGCCGCGGTACGCGAGGAAGGGGCCGACATGGGAACCAGGAAGCGTGGGGATCGGCCGATGGTAGCCGCTGCCCCGCACGTGCGACAGCGGCGCGGTGGATCAGAGCGTGTCGCCGCGATTGCATCGGTCTGCTCCGTGCCAGGCGGCTGCGTGGCAGCAACGGCGCTACTTCATCGCCGCAGCGACCTCGATCCAGCCGACGATGTCGCCACTGCCGGCACTGCGATAGCGTACCTGCACGCGCGTGGCATCGGCGCTGACATCCAGCGCGTCGGCCCGATCGCCTTGCACCAGATAGCGCTTGGTGCTGGTCGCCGTTGGGGTGGCATATAGCGGCAGACGCGCCACCCGCACGCGCAGTTGCACCGGCATCGGCGCGTCCAGCGTGGTGCCGATCTCGCTTGACACCTTCGCCCCGTGCACGTCGTAACGCGGCCACACCGAGAGGGGCATGTCATCGCCGGTGCCTGGATCCAGCAAGGTCTGGATGTCGGGCGAGGCGATCGGCTGCTGCGTCCTGGCCACATACAAGCGCCCGTCGGCCGCGTAGCGATACACATCGGCGTACCACATCGGCCCGCCGCGGCAGGAGCTGGTCAAGCTGCGCTGCTGCTTGTCGGGCGTCAGATTGAAGAAGCCTTCGCACTGCACCGCCGGGCGCGTGGGCGCGGTCAGCGCACGAAAGCGGCGCTGCGCCGGATCGAACACGAATACCAGCACCGCTTCGTTGACCTGGCCGAGCATCGCCGACACCGCAAGATCCGGATGCCCGTCGAAGTTGTAGTCGTCGCTGTCCACGCCGGCGCCGCCTTCGCCCTCGTCCACGTTCGCGTCGAACCATTGCTCCTTGCCGCCCGGGCGCAACACCACATGCAGGCGTGTGCCGACCAGCGTGGCGGTCGCCTGCGTGTTTGCGTCGAGCGTCACCTGCACACTGGCGTCGCGTGCAAAGGACGCAAACGACAGCCCGCCCAGTGCGACGAACAGCAGCTTGCGCGCAGCGCTCACGCGCATTCGGTGCAGATGTTCACGGCGCATGGTCGCCAGGCTCAGAACGACACCTCCACCGCCTGCCGCGACCACAACACCGACTGGTGGCCGGTGGCCTGCTTCCAGGCCAGGCGGATCGCCTCGATGTCGTTGCGCCGCTGCGGGGTGTCCTCGTGCAGGATCACCAGCACCTTGGTGCCCAGCCGGTTCGGCTCCTTGGCGCCGCTGAACAGCCACTGGCCGTAGGCATCGAACACGGTCAGACCGTCGGGAAAGCGCGGGGTCACTTCCTTGTCCAGAAACGCCCGCCACTGGGTTTGGTCGATGGTGCGGGTCTGTGGGCGGTCGGCCGGGCCGGTTTCCTCGCCCACGCCGAAGTACAGCTCGCTGCGCACCCAGCCGCGCGCGGTTGCCGGCCGCGCCGTATCGCCCTGCAGGCTGGCAGTGGTCGATCCCGGCGCGCCGCCGGGGGTGGTGGCGCAGGCGGACAGCGCCAGCATGGCGGCAAGCAGGCAGGACGGCAGCAATTTCATCGACTTCTCCACAACGGGTACGTTTAAGACGGATCGGGGGCGGGCTCATGCAGGGCCGGCATCAGCTGATTCCGGCGTGCGCGCACTGTGCCATCTCGCACACGCCTGAACAACGCGATAATATCTCTCCATCCGGATGAATGTGGACGATCCGAACCCCTTTGCGCCCCTGCCCGGCCGGATGCCGCCCGCGCGGCGCGTTCGCAGTTGCTGTCGCAGGAGAGAGAGATGACCCGCCCCACCCTTTCGGCTATCGGCCTGGCCGTGGCCGCCGTGTTGAGCGCCAACGCCCAGGCCCAGCAGGCCGCCCCCGGCGCCACCACGCTGGACACCGTGATCGTCACCGGCACCCGCGCCAGCGACCGCACCGTGCTGGAATCGACCGTGCCGGTGGACGTACTCACCGCCGAGGACATCCGCAAGGCCGGCGTGGTCAACGGCGAGCTGGGCAGCGCACTGCAGGCGCTGCTGCCCTCGTTCAACTTCCCGCGCCAGTCCAACTCCGGCGGTGCCGACCACATCCGCGCCGCGCAGCTGCGTGGGCTCTCGCCCGACCAGGTGCTGGTGCTGGTCAACGGCAAGCGCCGCCACACCTCGGCGCTGGTCAATACCGACAGCAAGATCGGCAAGGGCACCACGCCGGTGGATTTCAACTCCATCCCGATCAATGCGATCAAGCGCATCGAAGTGCTGCGCGACGGCGCCGGCGCGCAGTACGGCTCGGACGCGATCGCCGGCGTCATCAACGTGATCCTGGACGACAACCCCGAGCGCGGCGAGCTGGAAGCCAGCTTCGGCGCCTACAACACCGAGGTGGAGCCGATCGATCGCCGCGTCACCGACGGCCAGACCAGCTACGCCAGCGCCAAGGTCGGCAGCCTGCTCGGCGATGACGGCGGCTTCTTCAAGGTCGGCCTGGAGCTGAAGAATCGCGAGGCGACCAATCGCGCCGGCTTCGACCAGATCCCGTCGTTCGAGGAACAGACCCCGGCCAATCTGGCGCTGGCCGGCAAGCGCAATTACGTGCTCGGCGATGGCGCCACCAAGGGCCTGAACGCCTGGCTCAACACCAAGGTACCCTTCAGCGCCAACGGCGAGTTCTACGCCTTCGCCACCTACAACCAGCGCGACACCGAAGGCGCCAATTACTTCCGCTACCCGGACGGCAGCGCCAACTGGCGTGAGCTCTATCCCAACGGCTACCGCCCGATTTCCGAGGGCGAAAACCGCGATCTGCAGATCGTCGCCGGCGCGCGCGGGCAGCTCGGCAACTGGGACTACGACGCCAGCCTCAACCATGGCCGCAACGACTTCACCTACCGGCTGCGCAACTCGCTCAACGCCTCGCTCGGCCCGGGCAGCACCACGCGCTTCAAGACCGGCGATTTCGGCTTTGCGCAGACCGTGGCCAATCTGGATCTGACCCGCGTGTTCGATGCGGCCAGCGCCACCCATACCTTCGGCACCGGTGCCGAATTCCGCCGCGAGCAGTACCGCACCCATGCCGGCGACCCGGCCAGCTATGCGGCCGGCCCGTTCACCGACCGCCCTACCGGTTCGCAGGCCGGCGGCGGGCTGACCCCGCAGGACGAGGCCGACCTGTCGCGCAACGTGGCCAGCGCCTACGCCAACGTGTCCAGCCAGTTCGGCGACAAGTTCTCCACCGACCTGGCCGGCCGTTACGAGCAGTACCAGGATTTCGGTAGCCAGTGGACCGGCAAGCTGGCCGCGCGCTATGCCTTCGCCCCGGCGTTCGCGCTGCGCGGCGCGGTCTCCAACAGCGTGCGTGCGCCCTCGCTCAGCCAGATCGGCTACGAAGCCACGTCCACCGGTTACGACGCGGCCGGTCGCCTCACCCAGGGCCGCCTGCTGTCGGTCAACAACCCGATCGCACGCGCGCTCGGTGCCACCGACCTGAAGCCGGAAAAATCGCTCAATTACAGCCTGGGCTTCACCAGCCAGCTGGGCGATCACTTCGACCTGTCGCTGGACTTCTTCCAGATCGATATCGACGACCGCATCGCGCTGTCCGAAGACATCACCGGCACCGCGCTGACCGACTTCGTGCAGCAGAACTTCGCCGTCGCCGGCGTGCAGAGCGCCAGTTATTTCCTCAACGCCGCCGACACCCGCACCCGCGGCGCCGAGCTGGTCGGCAACTGGCGCCAGTACGCCTTCGGCGGCGACCTGCTGCTGACCGGCACCTACAGCTACGCCAAGACCGAGTTGAAGAACATCATCGGCACCCCGGCGCAGCTGCTGGCGCTGGACCCGGCCTATGTGCTGTTCGGTGTCGAGGAGAGCAACACGCTCACCGATGCGGCGCCACGCACCCGCGCTTCCCTGGCCGCCAACTGGAACAACGATCACTGGAACCTGCAGACCCGCGTCAACCGCTACGGCAGCGCCACGCGCGTGTTCGACTTCGGCGGCGGCTTCGTGCCACGCCAGACCTACGGCGCGGAATGGCAGCTGGACCTGGAAGCCGAGTACCACCTGGGCACGCAGTGGACGCTGGCGATCGGCGGCCAGAACATTCTCGACAACTATTCGGACCGCTCCATCGACGACATCGCCTACTTCGGCAACCTGCCCTACGACGTGCTCTCGCCGATCGGCAGCAATGGCGCGTATTGGTATGGGCGGGTGCGCTACTCGTTCTGACGCCGGGATTGGTGGATTGGGGATTCGGGATTGGCAAGGGCGGTGCATCGCGAATCCCCACTCCCGAATCCCCACTCCCCGCTGTTGCATAACCTGAATATCACATCGCCTTGCGCACACTAGCGCGATGGCAGACGTGCACTCCCCCCTTCCGTCGCCGCCATTGCTGGACGATGCCTGCGCATTGTTTCTGGACGTGGACGGTACCCTGATCGACTTTGCCGACAGCCCAGAGGCTGTGCGGCTCCTGCCCGAGGTCCGTGCGGCCATCGGCCAGCTTAGCGACCGCCTGCATGGCGCAGTGGCACTGGTCAGCGGACGACCATTGTCGCAGCTGGACGCCTTGTTCGCGCCGTTGCTGCTTCCGGCCGCCGGCCTGCACGGGCACGAGCTCCGTGGCGATATCGCCGCACGCGTCGCAATGCCGCAGGACACCTCCGGGTGGCTGCATGGCCTGCACGAACGCGCCGCCACACTCGCGCATCGGCATCCTGGCGTGCTGGTCGAAGACAAAGGCGTCAGCGTCGCGCTGCATTGGCGCGCGCAACCGCTTGCCGGCCCCGAGGTTCTCGCCTTTGCGCAGCAGGAAATCGCCCAGCTTTCCGGGTATCGCCTGCAACCGGGCGACCACGTTGTCGAATTCGTGCCCGAAGGCAGCAACAAGGGTCTTGCGGTCGAACAGATGATGCAGCACGGCGCATTCGCCGGCCGCACGCCGGTATTCGTCGGCGACGACCTCACCGACGAATTCGGCTTCGCAGCGGCCAATCGCCTCGGCGGCTGGAGCGTGCTGGTCGGCGCTCGCGCCCGGACCAGCGCGCGCTTCCGCGTCGATGGCACTGCCGACGTGCATGCGTGGCTGCAACGCAACGTGCGCCAGTCCTGAACGCGGCGCGCCGTCCCCTCTTCATTCTTCAAAAGGATCGTTCGCACTCCATGACCGAGCCAAACCTGGATCTGGGCGTCATCGGCAACTGCAGCTTTGGCGCATTGGTCGATCGGCAGGCGCGTGTGGTGTGGAGTTGCCTGCCGGCGTTCGACGGCGACCCGGCGTTCTGTTCGCTGCTCTCGCCCAAGCGCGAGGGCGGCGACTTCGCCGTGGAGCTGGAAGACTTCGCCAGCAGCGAGCAACACTACCTGCCCAATACCGCAGTGCTGCGCACCGTGTTGCGCGACCACCACGGTGGCGAAGTGGAAGTCATCGATTTCGCGCCGCGCTGGCGCAACAACGGGCGTTTCTATCGGCCTGTCAGCATCATCCGGCAGATCCGCCCGCTCGCCGGCAACCCGCGCATCATCGTGCGCGCCCGCCCGCTGGCCGACTGGGGCGGCCGCACTCCGGAAACCACCTGGGGCAGCAATCACATCCGCTGGGTGCTGCCCGAATTCACCCTGCGCCTGACCACCGATGTGCCGGTACGCTTCGTGCGCGACGGCCTGCCGTTCGTGCTCAGCCACCCGGTCAACCTGGTGCTGGGCGTGGACGAATCGCTGACCCGCTCGCTCACCGGCTACGTGCAGGAAGCGCAGGAACGCACCGAAGAATACTGGCGCGAATGGGTGCGCTACCTGTCGATTCCGCTCGACTGGCAGGAAGCGGTGATCCGCAGCGCGATCACGCTCAAGCTGTGCCAGTACGAAGACAGCGGCGCCATCATCGCGGCGATGACCACCTCGATCCCGGAGGCACCCAATACCCCGCGCAACTGGGATTACCGCTATTGCTGGCTGCGCGACGCCGCATTCGTGGTGCGTGCACTGAATCGATTGGGCGCCACGCGCACGATGGAGCAGTTCATCGGCTACATCTTCAACATCGCCACCGCCGACGGCACCATGCAGCCGCTGTACGGCATCGGTTTCGAATCGCAGCTGGAAGAGCACGAAGTCGAAACGATGGACGGCTACCGCGGCATGGGTCCGGTGCGCCGGGGCAACCTGGCCTGGATCCAGCAGCAGCACGATGTCTATGGCAGCGTGGTGCTGGCGTCCACCCAGCTGTTCTTCGATCTGCGCCTGAAGGATCAGGGCGATGCGGACACCTTCCGCCGCCTGGAGCCGCTGGGCGAGCGCGCCTTCGCGCTGCACAACGTCCCCGATGCCGGCCTGTGGGAGTTCCGCGGCCGCGCCGAAGTGCATACCTACACCGCTGCGATGTGCTGGGCTGCCTGCGACCGGCTGTCCAAGATCGCAGACCGGCTGGTGCTGCCCGAACGCAGCGTGTACTGGCGCGAACGCGCCGATACCATCCGCGAGCGCGTGCTGAGCGAGGCATGGAGCGAAGAACGCGGTCATTTCACCGATACCCTCGGCGGTCACCGCCTGGATGCATCGCTGTTGCTGCTGGCCGATATCGGCATCGTCGCCAACGACGACAGCCGCTTCGTGCGCACGGTCGAAGCGGTCGGCCGCGTGCTCAAGCATGGCGATGCGCTGTATCGCTATATCGCACCGGATGACTTCGGTGAGCCGGAAACCAGCTTCACCATCTGCACGTTCTGGTACATCGACGCGCTGGCCGCGATCGGTCGCAAGGAGGAGGCGCGTGAACTGTTCGAGCGCATTCTCTCGCGCCGCAATCACCTCGGCTTGCTGTCCGAAGATCTATCGTTCGAAGACGGCGAAGCCTGGGGGAATTTCCCCCAGACCTATTCGCATGTGGGTTTGATCATTGCAGCGATGCGCTTGTCGCGGAGCTGGCAGGAGGCGTCATGAGTCGTTTGGTGGTGGTATCCAACCGCGTTGCAGTGCCCGGCGAAAACCGCGCCGGCGGATTGGCGGTTGGCCTGTTGGCTGCGCTCAAGGAGCGCGGCGGTGTGTGGTTCGGCTGGAGCGGCAAGACCGTACGCGGCGACAGCGGCGGCATGCACGAGCAGACCGAGGGCGACATCAAGTTCGTCACCATGGACCTCAACAAGCGCGACATCGATTCGTACTACAACGGGTTCGCCAATCGCACGCTGTGGCCGCTGCTGCACTTCCGGCTGGACCTGGTCGATTACGACCGCGCCACCCGCGAAGGCTATATGCGTGTCAATCGGCTGTTCGCCGAGAAGCTGGCGCCGTTGTTGAAAGACAGCGACACGTTGTGGATCCACGATTACCACATGATTCCGCTGGGCGCGATGCTGCGCGAGCTGGGGGTGGGTTGCAAGATGGGCTTCTTCCTGCACGTGCCGATGCCCTCGGCCGATCTGATGCAGGCGATGCCCGACCATGCACGTTTGTTCAGCACGTTCTATGCCTACGATCTGGTCGGTTTCCAGACCCAGCGCGATGCCGAGCGCTTCAAGGCCTATGTGCGCCTGTTCGGTGGTGGCCGCATTCTCGACGGCGACATTGTCGAAGGTCCCGGCGGGCGTCGCTTCAGTGCCGTGGCCTTCCCGATCGGGATCGATACCGACCTGATCGCCCACCAGGCCAAGGCCTCGGTCGGCAAGCAGGCAGTGCGCGATCTGCGCGAGAGCCTGCGCGGCCGTCAGCTGGCGATCGGCGTGGACCGGCTGGATTACTCCAAAGGCCTGCCGGAACGCTTCCAGGGATTTGAGCGCTATCTGGAGCGCTATCCGGACCAATCCGGCAGCCTGACCTATCTGCAGATCGCGCCGGTCTCGCGCGGCGACGTCAACGAATACCGCCAGCTGCGCGGGCAGCTTGAGCAGATCGCCGGCCATATCAACGGTGGTCATGCCGAACCGGATTGGACGCCACTGCGCTACGTCAACCAGAACTTCAGCCACGCAACGTTGACCGGTTTCTATCGCGCGGCCTCGGTCGGGCTGGTCACGCCGCTGCGCGACGGCATGAATCTGGTCGCCAAGGAATTCGTCGCGGCGCAGGATCCGCAGAATCCAGGCGTACTGGTACTGTCGTTGCTGGCCGGTGCAGCCGACGAGATGAAGGAGGCGCTGCTGGTCAATCCACACGATCTCGACGGCGTGGCCGATGCGATCGCCACCGCGGCAAGCATGCCGCTGGCAACCCGCATCGAACGCTGGCGGGCGATGATGGATCATCTGTGCAAGAACAACATCAATCATTGGCGCCAGCGCTACCTGCAGGCGCTTGCAGATATCTGAATCCGGCTATCGCGAGCTACCGTCACGCAGACGCGCTGCGCACCGGCAGCGCCCCGCTCCCCTCTGGCACGCCGGTTCTCGTTCCGTCACGGACACGAACGTCGTTGCGGTCTAAAATATTCACATGAGTAGCGCTGAGGACCCTGGGAGGGGCTGCGCGTTCATATCCGGACGTTCTGGTTTAGGACGTTTTTGTTAGATCGAAGGCCGCCCTTTGCCAGCCCGTGATCTTTCTCCCTCCACGACTCGCCACCGCCTGCCGGTGCCTGGGTCCTTCCTGACATCTCAAAATGACTGATCAATCCTCAAAACGTGGACTAGGCACCTGGCTGCTGGTGGTCTATGCCGTGGTGATCGCCGTGCTCGGTGCGGTGCTTGCCTACGAGGGCGGCCGCCTGGTCGCCGTCGGTGGTTCCTGGTATTACCTGCTGGCGGGCATCGGCCTGTTCCTGGCCGGCGTATTGTTGGCGCTGGGCAAGCGTGCCGGCCTGTGGCTGTTTGGCGCCACGCTGGCTGCCACCATCGCCTGGGCGCTGTGGGAAGTGGGCCTGGATGGCTGGGGTCTGGTGCCGCGTCTGGCCTGGATGTCGGTGCTGGGGCTGCTGCTGCTGCCGTTCTGGGGCGTGGCCCGTCGACGCATGCAGCCGTTGTCGGGGCTGGGCTATGTGCTGGTGACCGGCGTACTGCCGATCCTGGGCGCGACGCTGATCCTGTGGCCGTTGCTGCTACCGCGCAATGTCGAGTTGGCCGATGCCTCCACGCTGCCGGCCGGGGACGCTGCGCCGTTCAGCCGCACCAACGTGCCCAGCCCGGACGGCAACGTCGCGGCCAACCACGATGCCAGCAACTGGACCTCGTACGCCGGCTCCAACCTGTCCAACCATTACACCCCCGGTGCGCAGATCACTCCGGAGAACGTCAAGAACCTGAAGGTGGCCTGGGAATTCCATACCGGCGATCTGAAGCCGGCCGGCTCCAAGTTGGGCTACGCCTTCCAGAACACCCCGCTCAAGGTCGGCGACCTGCTCTACATCTGCACCCCGACCCAGAAGGTGATTGCGGTGGAAGCGGCCAACGGCAAGGAGCGCTGGCGCTTCGACCCGCAGACCAACCCGAAGGCGATGGCCGGCGTTGCCGCCACCACCTGCCGCGGCGTGTCGTACTACCAGGCGCCGCAAGGCACCGCCGAGTGCCCGACGCGGATCTTCTGGCCGATGGTGGACGGCCGCCTCGGCGCGCTGGACGCGCAGACCGGCAAGCTGTGCACCAGCTTCGGCACCAACGGCTTTGTCGATCTCAATGCCGGCACCGGCAACACCAAGCCGGGCTTCGTCGGCCCGACTTCGCCACCGGTGGTGATGCGCGGTGTGGTGATCCAGCCCACCGGGCAGGTGCGCGACGGCCAGGAAGGTGATGCACCGTCCGGCGTGGTGCGCGGCTTCGATGCGCTCACCGGCCAGCTGCGGTGGGCCTGGGACCTGGGCAACCCGGCGATCACCGCCGAGCCGCCGGCCGGGCAGACCTATACCCGTTCGACCCCGAACGTATGGTCGCTGATGGCCGCCGACGACGAGCTGGGACTGGTCTATCTGCCGACCGGCAACGCGTCCGGCGATTTCTTCGGCAAGGGCCGCACTCCGCAGGATGAGGAATACACCGCCGCGCTGGTGGCCGTGGATGCGGCCACCGGCAAGGAGCGTTGGCACTTCCGTACCGTCAACCACGACCTGTGGGATTACGACATCGGCCCGCAGCCGAACCTGGTCGACTGGCCGGTGGCTGGCGGCGGTACCCGTCCTGCGGTGATCCAGGCCACCAAGTCCGGCCAGGTATTCGTGCTGGACCGCGCGACCGGTGCACCGGTCATGCCGGTCAAGCAGATCGCCGTGCCGCAGGGCACCGATCACGGCGACTGGACCGCGGCCACGCAGCCGATCTCGCCGGGCATGCCCAATACCGTGGGCGCACCGAGCCGCGAGTACGAGACCATCGTCGAGTCCGACGCCTGGGGCATGACCCCGTTCGATCAGCTGGCCTGCCGTATCCAGTTCAAGCAGCTGCGCTATGAGGGCATGTTCACCCCGCCGACCCTGCAGGGCTCGCTGGCCTTCACCGGCAACCACGGCGGCATCAACTGGGGCGGCGTGTCGGTCGATCTGCAGCGCGGCATCATGGTGATGAACAGCAATCGCCTGCCCTACACCCTGCAGGTCTACACCCGCGAAAAGATGGACGAACTGGGCGTGGTGTCGGTGTTCGACGGCAAGAGCAAGACGCCCGGCTACATGGCGCAGAAGGGTCTGGCCTACGGCGCCCGCAAGGAGCCGTGGATGTCGCCGCTCAACACGCCGTGTGTGGCACCGCCGTGGGGCTACATCTCCGGCGTGGACCTGCGCACGCAGCAGGTGATCTGGCGGCGTCCGCTGGGCACCGGTTACGACCAGGGCCCGATGGGTATCCCGTCCAAGACCAAGTTCGAGATCGGCACGCCCAACAACAGCGGCTCGCTGGCCACCGCCGGCGGCGTGACCTTCATCGGCGCGACCCTGGACGACTTCATGCGCGGCTTCGATACCCGCACCGGCAAGCAGGTCTGGGAGACCCGCGTGCCGGCCGGCCCGCAGGCCGCCCCGCTGAGCTACACCATCGACGGCAAGCAGTACATCGTGGCCGCCGTGGGTGGGCACGACCGCATGGAAACCAAGTCGGGTGACAGCGTCATCGCCTGGGCACTGCCCGACGACGCAGGCGCCAAGCCGGCGAAGTAAGCCGACGCGGCATCAGCAAGTTCTGCATCGATAGACCGGTCATCGCGAGATGGCCGGTTTTTTTTTGGGGATTCGGGATTCGGGAATGGGGAATGGAAAAGCGCTTTTCTGTTGCCGTCCGGGTTGGGCTGGATCTGTGGTGCGCCGGATTCCCGATTCCCCATTCCGCGCTCTTCGATGCGTCTTGATGGCGTCGCACGGATGGCGCTGCCGGCGCGTCTTGGCCACGTGCACGCGATCGGATCGCGTGGGGTGGCGGCCCGCGAAGTGCCTGCGGGATCTGCCCATACTTCACTCAGAATTTACAATTGCGAGGCCGGCGTGCAGGTGCAAAGGACGTCGCGGTGCACTTAGCTGCTCTGAAGCCGCTTCCAAATCAAACACATCGGCATTTCAGGGATCCGGCCCGACAGATTCCGACGAACGGCGATTTCACGCCGTCATGATTCGGGCTGGAGCGCCGATACCCATGGAACCCCACGCAGTGCAGGACAGCGCTCCCCACTTCGAATCACGCAGTTGGACTCAGCCTATGTCGCCCTCACACGATGCCACCGCCGTCTGCCGCCCGCGCTCCGGCCGCAACCTTGCGCGTGCCGCCACGACCGCATGGCTGCCTGCCGTTGCACAGATCGGGCTGCTGGTCCTGCTGACCCTGTACGCCGCCACGTTGCTGCCCGGCGGTCTCTGGGGCGGGTTGGGTCGCTTGCTACCGGTGCTGCTGGTGCTGGGCGCGGCAAGCGCCGGGCTGTGGTGGTGGCCGCGCCGTCGCAACGTCGCGCAACTGCAACAGATCCTCGGCACGGTGACGGCCATCGGTGACGGGCGCTTCCAGCGTCTGGATCTGCGCCATGCCTCCGGCGAGCTCGCGCCGGTGCTGCACGCCTTGCAGGCAACCCAGGACAAGCTGGGCATCCACATCGATGTGATGGAACAGGGCCTGCGCCATGGGCAGTTCGTGATCAAGGCGCTGGACGATCTGGACACCATGATCCGCATCGCCGACGACGACGGTCAAGTGCTATTTGCCAACCGCAAACTGCTCGCGATGCTCAAGCGGATCGAGCCGGATGTGCAGAGCTTTCGCCCCGGCTTCCATGCCGATGGCTTCGTCGGCGGCAGCATCGGCGACATCTATCCTGACAGCCAGGCCGCGATCGACCGCATGCGCGCATTGACCACCTCCGGGGCGGTGCGCGCGCCCTTCTTTGGCCGCCAGATCGACTTCGTCTACAGCCCGATCATCGCCGCCGACGGCACCAAGCTGGGCACCATCGCGCAATGGATGGACGTCACCGCACAGGTCAACGCCGAGCAGGCGCTGATCCAGATCATCGATGCCGCCGCGGCCGGCGATTTCAGCCGGCGCATGCAGATCGACGGCATGGACGGCGTGTTGCGGGCGCTGGCCCAGGGCATCAACCGCATCTACGACTCGGTGGAAATCCACCTGGCGGCGCTGGCACGCGTGATCGGCGCCATGGCCGAAGGCGACCTCACCCAGCGGGTGGACGGCGATGCGCACGGCATCTTTGCGCGTCTACGCGACGACACCAACCAGACCGTGACCCGGCTGACCGAGATCATCGGCGGCATCCAGGTCGCGTCGGACACGATCCGCCGCGCGGCGGTGGAAATCGCCGCCGGCAACACCGACCTGTCCGAGCGCACCGAGCAACAGGCGGCCAATCTGGAAGAAACCGCCAGCTCCATGGAAGAACTCACCTCCACCGTGAAGCAGAACGCCGACAGCGCGCTGCAGGCCAATCGGCTGGTGGTGGGCACCGGCGAAGTCGCGCACAACGGCGGCCAGGTGATGGACGATGTGGTGTCCACCATGGGGCAGATCAGCACCGCCTCGCACAAGATCGGCGAGATCATCGGCGTCATCGACGGCATTGCCTTCCAGACCAATATCCTGGCGCTCAATGCTGCGGTGGAAGCCGCCCGCGCCGGCGAACAGGGCCGCGGCTTTGCGGTGGTCGCCTCGGAAGTGCGCGCCCTGGCGCAGCGCTCGGCCGATGCGGCCAGGGAGATCAAGACGCTGATCGCCGACTCCACCGGCAAGGTCGAACGGGGCTCGGGCCTGGTGCATCGCGCCGGCGCGACCATGCGCGAGATCGTCGGCTCGGTCAAACACGTCACCGACATCATGAGCGAGATCACCGCCGCCAGCGCCGAACAATCCAGCGGCATCGAACAGGTCAACCGCACCGTCGCGCAACTGGACGAAGTCACCCAACGCAATGCCGCGCTGGTGCAGGAAGCCACTGCCGCTGCGCGCAGCCTGGAAGAGCAGGCCGTGGAGCTGGCCGATGCAGTGTCGATCTTCCGCCTGCAGCCTGCGCACAGCGGCGAACAGAAGCTAGTGCGCGCAAGCTTCAAAAACGCGGCCGCGTAAGCCGCCGGCATCCCAAATCACGAAATTACCGTAGGAGCGCACCCGGGCGCGACGACGCTTTCCCGGTAACGCCACATCGCGCCCAGGTGCGCTCCTACACAAAGCAGGCATGCCCGTCCGCCATCTCAGATCCCGCACGCGGCCGACCAACACGCCGATCAGCCAGCCCATCGTAGAAATCAGCGCGCTGTCGTAGGAGCGCACCCGGGCGCGACGACGCTTTCCCGGTAACGCCGCACCGCGCCCAGGTGCGCTCCTGCACAAAGCAGGCATGCCCGTCCGCCATTTCAGATCCCGCACGCGGCCGACCAACACGCCGATCAGCCAGCCATCGTGGAAATCAGCGCGCTGTCGTAGAAGCGCACCCGGGCGCGACGAAGCCTTCCCGGTAACGCCGCATCGCGCCCAGGTGCGCTCCTGCGTCGGGCGGTGGGCGCTAGTCCAGAAACCGCTCGCGCTGCTCTGGGCTCGGCAGCATGCAATGGTCAGTGCGACCGAACCAGCGGTAACGATTGCGTGCGATCAGGCGATAGCCGATGTCGCGCACGCTGCGCGGCACAACGCGCAGCACTATGACCAGCCGCCAGAAGCCGCCCAGGCCGGCCAGCACCCGCACGATCGCATCGCTGTCGGTCCACGCACCGCGGTCATCCACCAGCAGAAACGACAACGGGTCGTCCGGATCCAGGCCATGCTGCTGCAACAGCGCGCGCCCGGCCTGGCCCTGCATTGCGGCAAAGCGATAACGCCCGCGTCGATCGTGACGCAGTAGGAACCTGACCCAGCCATTGCACAGCAGGCACACGCCATCGAACACGATGGTCGCGGGCACCGCGCATGGCTGACGACCAGGCGGCTCCACGCGAGACGGCTTCGAGTGAGCAGGCTCCAACTGAGACGGCTCCAGCCCAGACACGTCAGCGAGCGCTGGATCAGCGCGGTTCAAGCCAGCCCTCGTAGCGAATGAACGGGCCGACCAGCGGCAAGTGCACGTCGACCAGGAATCCGTAACGCCCGGCGTCGGCATGCTCGCGGCACCGCACCTGCTCGAACCAGCGCGCGGGCAACGGGATCCAGCCCAATGCCCACACGCGTGTGGCCTGCCAGTACAGCGATTGCGCATCGGCGCGTAACGCGAATTCGAACCGCACCGCGCCCAACTGTTCGCGCAAGCCAGTGCCATCGCGCCATAGGCGCGAATGCATCGGCAGGCCGCCAAACCGCCGATGCCAGCGCTCGCCGGTCGCGTCGGCAAGAAACTCCACTTCGACCTCCACCTCGCCACTGCGCGGCAACCGGCTCAGCAACGCCAACAACGGGACCAGCGCATGCGTGCCGCGTTGAATCTTTGCCCGTCCCACGAAGATCTGCCGCTGCTGCACCGAATGCAGCGCGCGCACCGGCGCAGGCAGCCGCGCAAACGCGTCCTGCCCCAGCACCTGCGCGAACAACGGCATGTTCAGGGCGCGATCCAGGCCAGCGTGGCCATGCGTCCGCTGCAGCGGTCGCGACGATGCGAGAAGAAACGTTGCGGCTCGGAAATGGTGCACAGCCCGCCGCCATGGATGGCGCTGGCCGGCACACCGGCATGCTGCAGGCGCTGACGCGCCAACGCATACAAGTCCACCCGCCAATGCCCCGGGCGGGTCGCAACAAACGCGCGTTGCGCCTGCGCATCGTGCGCGACGAAGGCGTTGAACACGTCTTCACCGATTTCATAGGCCTGCGGCCCCGCTGCCGGCCCCAACCATGCCATCACCTGCTGCGGCGGCGTGCGCATCGCCGCCACGCTGCGCTCCAGCATGCCGTCGGCCAGGCCGCGCCACCCTGCATGCGCGGCGGCCACTTCGCTGCCATCGCCAGCGGCTAACACGACCGGCAGGCAATCGGCGGTGAGGATCGCCAGCACCACGCCGGGCACGGCGGTCACCGCTGCATCGGCGACCGGTTCCTGCGCGCCTGGCGCGACAGTGCCCGCTGCAGGCGGCTGTTCGCCGGGCGCGAGCACGGGCGCTTCGACACGCAGCACCTCCACCCCATGCACCTGACGCAGCCACTGCGGGGTACCGGGCAGTGCCAGCGCCTCGACCAGCAGCGCCCGGTTGCGTTCCACCTGCTCCGGCGCGTCGCCATCGGCACCGTTGCGGTTGCCGAGGTTGAGCGTGTCGAACGGCGCCAGCGAGCCGCCCAGGCCGTGACGCAGCGTGGTCAGCGCATGGATGCGTGGTGGCGCCGGCCAGTCGGCCGGCAGCACGAAGGGCGCGGCAGCGGCCACGTCAGCGGCGTGCCAGCTCGGCGGCGCGTGCGCTGTCTTCGCGCAGGGCCGTCATCAGCCGCTGCAGGTCGGCAGGTACCGGCGCGCTGGCGCGCACCGGCTCGCCGCTGACCGGGTGCAGGAATTCCAGGGTTTCGGCATGCAGCGCCTGGCGCTTGAAGGTGCGCAGCTCGTGCACCAGGTCGTCGGTGGCGCCCTTGGGCAGCTTGAGCGCGCCGCCGTACAGCGGGTCGCCGACGATCGGCGACTTCAGATGCGCCATGTGCACGCGGATCTGGTGGGTGCGCCCGGTTTCCAGCCGGCATTCCAGCGCGGTGTGCGCGCGGAAGCGCTCGCGCAGGCGGTAATGGGTGACCGCATCGCGGCCGTCGTCACGCACCGCCATCTTCAGCCGATCGCGCGGATGGCGGTCGATCGGCGCGTTGGCGGTGCCGCCGGAGACCAGCGCGCCCACCACCACCGCCAGATACTGGCGATGCACATCGCGTGCGGACAGCTGTTCCACCAGCGCGGTCTGCGCCTGCACGGTACGCGCCACCACCATCACCCCACTGGTGTCCTTGTCCAGCCGGTGCACCACGCCTGCGCGCGGCACCGCCGCCAGCGCCGGGTCGCGGAACAGCAAGGCGTTGACCAGGGTACCGTCCGGATTGCCCGCGCCCGGGTGCACCACCAGCCCGGCCGGCTTGTCGATCACCAGTACCTGGTCGTCTTCGTACAGCACGCTCAGCGGGATGTCCTGCGGTGCGGCGTGGGTCTGGGTTTCCAGCACCACCTGCACCTGCACGCTCTCGCCGCCGCGCAAGGTGTCGCGCGGACGCGCCATTTCCCCGTTCAGCAGCGCGTCGCCGGACTTGATCCACTCCGACAACCGGGAGCGCGAGAATTCGGGGAACAGCTCGGCCAGCACCGCATCGAAACGCCGTCCTGCGGCGTTGTCGGGCACGATGGCCTGGCGGATGGACGGGTCGAGGGGTTCGGCAGATGGGTCGGACATGGACACGGGCACTCAGGCAAAAGCGGGAATTTGGGGGTCCGGGCGACGGGAGTCAGTCGCCGGACAGGCCACTAGGCTATCATCGCGCTCTCGTTTTCCTGATGCGTCCTGCCCAGACCCATGATCCGACGGTCCACGTTTTCCGCGCCTGTGCGCCTTATTGCCCTCATGCTGGTTATGGCGTTCGTCGTCACCGGCTGCCACCGCGGCGCCAAGGACAAGAATCCCGATGAAGGCATGCCGGTCGAGCAGCTCTACGGCAAGGGCCACGGCTTGATGGAGAAAGGCAACTGGGCCGGCGCCGAAGCCAGCTACAAGCGCCTGATCGCCCAGTATCCGTACGGCCCGTACACCGAGCAGGCGATGATCGAAACCGCCTACGCCCAGTACAAGGCCGGCAAGCACGACGACACCGTGTCCAGCGTCGACCGCTTCATCCGGACCTACCCGACCCATCGCAACATCTCGTATCTGTACTACCTGCGCGGGCTGGCCAACAGCAACCGCGACACGGTGTTCCTGCGCCGTGTGTGGTCGCTGGATCCGAGCCGTCGCGATCTGTCCTCGCCGCAGCAGGCCTACAACGACTTCAACACCGTCACCGACCGCTACCCGAACAGCCGCTACGCGCCGGATGCGCGCAAGCGCATGATCGAGCTGCGCGACGTGTTCGCCCAGCACGAGCTGGACAACGCGCTGTACTACCTGCGGCGCAACGCCTGGGTCTCGGCGGCCGGTCGTGCCAACTACCTGCTGGAAACCTATCCGCAGAGCGCCTACCAATATGACGCAGTGGCGGTGCTGGCCGAGGCCTACACCCACCTGGGCAACAAGACCCTGGCCGCCGACGCGCGCCGCGTGCTGGAGCTCAACAGCCCGCAGCATCCGTGGCTGACCGGCAACTGGCCGAAGTATCCCTGGGCCATCCGCAAGCTCAACCCGTTCGCCGGCGAGAAGTCCGCCGCCACCGGTCAGCGCAACGCACAGATGAGCCGCGACTGAGATCACCAGGCGCTGGTGTGATGAAAAGGGGCCGCAAGGCCCCTTTTTGTTAGTGCGGCAATGCGGATGCAGCAACACGCCTGCGGTGGTGCCGGCGCGCCGATTGCCGCAGGCGCCTGCGGTGCTCGACGACAGTGACGCCTGATCGACCGAGAGATCGGCCGTCCTGCATTACGCGCACGTGCCATCCTCCCGCAGCGGGTCGCCCCTGTCTGCGGCAGCTGCGGGCATGTCGCCAGACCCGGCACCAGGTCACCGAACCGCACCTGCGCGCTGCCTATACTCGGCCTGGAAGAGGATCCGACGCTCCGCTGGCGCCAACCCAGGAGGCCGCATGTCCCGCTGCATCGTCCCGTTCGTGCTCGTCCTGTTGCTGGCGGCCATGGCCACGACCGCCACCGCAGCACCCATCGTCTACGGCGTCAACGCCCACGACAACCGCCCCGCCTACCCCATGGCCCAGGCCGAGGCCCGCTTCAAGCTGCTGGCCGCGCGCAATCTGCGCAGCTACCGTTTCGATGTGGACCCGCGCGACTACGCAACACTGGATGTCCTGGTCCCGCTGGCGCGCAAGTACGGCATCACGCTGCGCCCGATGGTCTACCCGATGTCGCGCGGGATCGGCTACCAGCTGGCACGCCGCTATGCCGCCGACATCAAGGTCTGGGAGATCGGCAACGAACAGGATCTGGTCCGCGCCGAGGCCGATGCGCGCATCGCGGCAATGACCACGATGTACCTGGGCATGCGCCAGGCCTCCAACGAACTGGGCGCCGGCCTGCGCTTCACCATCAACATCACCGCCTGCAACAGCGACGACCGCAGCGCCGACGCACGCTGCCCCGGCGATCGCAGTGGCTCGCTGTGGTTCCTGGCCAAGGCCAAGGCGGCCGGCTTCGACTTCGACCACATCAGCTTCCACTACTACGCCTTCCACCAGGATGCCGGCTACTGGGCGGAGTTGTATCTGGGCCAGCTGCGCACCGCCGCGCAGATCTACCACACGGCGGTGTTCTTCAACGAGCTCAACTGTGCGGAGATCTACACCGGCAACACCAGCGGCGGTGCCGAAGGCGACCGCGGCTGCTACGACAGTCTGGCGCAGCTGCTGCGCAACGTGCGCGCCAACTATGCCGACGTGGTGTCCGAAATGAACGTCTACGAATTGCTGGACCAGACCACCATCCAGGGCGCCGAAGGCCATTTCGGCCTGATGTACGACCTGGCGCGGCCCAAGCCCACCCTGGACCTGCTCACCCGCTTCGCTCAAGCACCGGCCGCCGCAGCGGTGGCCGGTGCGCCGGGCGACCGACCGCAATAGCCGGTCGGGCTACTGCCCGGAGTAGCCATTGGTGATCGGGTAACGCCGCTCGCGGCCGAACGCACGCCGCGACACCTTCGGCCCAGGCGCGGCCTGGTGGCGCTTCCACTCGTTGAGCCGCACCAGCCGCAGCACGTGCTCCACCGTGTCGGCGGCATAGCCGGCCGCGACGATGTCGTCGCGCGACTGCTCCTGGTCGACGTAGCGATACAGGATGCCGTCCAGCACATCGTATGGCGGCAGCGAATCCTGGTCGGTCTGGTTGTCGCGCAACTCGGCCGAAGGCGGGCGCGAAATCACTGCCGGCGGAATCACCGGCGCTCCGCCCACGGTATTGCGCCATTTGGCCAGGCCGAACACCTCGGTCTTGTACAGGTCCTTGAGCGGCGCATAACCACCGCACATGTCGCCGTAGATGGTGGCGTAACCCACTGCGTATTCGCTCTTGTTGCCGGTGGTCAGCAGCAGCCCGCCGAACTTGTTGGACAACGCCATCAGGATCACGCCGCGGCTGCGCGACTGCAGGTTTTCTTCGGTGATGTCCGGCTGGGTGCCTTCGAATAGCGGTCCCAGCGCGGCGAGCAACCCTTCGAACGCCGGCTCGATCGCGATGGTTTCCAGCCTGACGCCCAGCGCGCGGCATTGCTCGTCGGCCAGATCGTTGGACAGATTGGCGGTGTAGCGCGACGGCAACCGCACCGCGGTGACGTTGTCGCCGCCCAGCGCATCGACCGCCATTGCCAGCACCAGCGCCGAATCGATGCCGCCGGACAGGCCCAGCCAGACCTTGCTGAAGCCGTTCTTGCGGCAATAGTCCTGCAACCCACGCACCACGGCGCGCCAGGCCAGCGCGTCCATGCTCTCGTCGCCATCGTCCACCCACACCACCGGGGTGAAGCTGCGCTCGCCGGCGATGTAGTCCACCACCAGCCACTGATCGACGAAGGCGGCAGCGGCCGGATGCACGGTGCCGTCGCCATCGGCCACCACCGATGCGCCGTCGAACACCAGCGCGTCCTGGCCGCCGACCACGTTGAGATAGGCAATTGCCGCCCCGCTCTCGCGGGTGCGCTCGGCCAGCAGGGCATCGCGCTGGGCATGCTTGCCGCGCTCGTAGGGCGAGGCGTTGGGCACCAGCACCAGCTCGGCGCCGGCCTGCACGGTCCTGGCCAGCGGCTCGGCAAACCACAGGTCCTCGCAGATCACCACGCCCACCTGCACGCCCTTGACCGTCACCACGCAGTTGTCGCCATCCGGGTCCACGTCGAAATAGCGGCGCTCGTCGAACACCGCGTAATTGGGCAGTTCGCGCTTGCGGTACGTTGCCTCGGTACGCCCGTCGCGCAACACGCTGGCGGCGTTGTAGACCACGCTGCCGGCGCTCTGCGGCCAGCCGACCACCGCCACGATCCCTTGCGTGCTGGCGGCGATGCGCGCCAGCGCTTTCTCGCAATGGGCGAGAAAGCCGGGCCGCAGCAGCAGATCCTCCGGCGGATAGCCGCTGATCGCCAGCTCGGGAAACAGCACGATGTCCGCATCGAACTCGTCGCGCGCTGCCGCGATGAAATCGATGATGCGGTCGGTGTTGCGCGCCACGGCGCCGACCGGGAAGTCGAACTGCGCCATGGCGATGCGAAGCGTCTGGGACATTGGAAGGCCTATGCGAATGCAGCTGGAGAGGCATGGCGGGGCCGCATCCGGCAAGAGACCGGGATGCAGACCGGCGTCGCCGCCAAGCCTGCATTATTCCAGAAGCACGCCGGCATGCAGGGATCTGCTGCTGCCCCAGTGTTACTGGTCCACTGCGTGCGCGTCGCCTGCGTGGGTGATGGCCGGCTGCGTCGTCATCGCTCGGATTCGTTGCCGAGCAGAATGCACAACAGCCAAGGGCTCCAAATCGAACCGTGCAAGCCGATCGACTTAGCCGACAAGGCACTACAGACAACGACGATCGACCAAACCGCTGACACGACGCATCGCTTGGCCACCGGCTCCGGCAATCAGATATCGCCGCCACAAAAAAGGCCGCCCGAAGGCGGCCTTTCTGACGCTCACACGCCTGCGCGCGCAGCGTGCTTACTTCACCAGCGCAGCGATCGCCGCACCCAGATCGCCCGGCGAACGGACGGTCTTGACGCCGGCAGCTTCCATCGCCGCGAACTTGCCTTCGGCAGTGCCCTTGCCGCCGGATGCGATCGCACCGGCGTGGCCCATGCGCTTGCCGGCCGGCGCCGACGCACCGGCGATGAAGCCGACCACCGGCTTCTTCACGAATTGCTTGATGTATTCGGCACCGGCTTCCTCGGCGTCGCCACCGATCTCGCCGACCATGATGATGCCTTCGGTCTGCGGGTCTTCGTTGAACAGCTTGAGGCAGTCGACGAAGTTCAGGCCGTTGATCGGGTCGCCACCGATACCGATGCAGGTGCTCTGGCCCAGGCCCACTTCGGTGGTCTGCTTGACCGCTTCATAGGTCAGGGTGCCCGAACGCGACACGATGCCGATCTTGCCCGGCTTGTGGATGTGGCCCGGCATGATGCCGATCTTGCACTCGCCCGGGGTGATCACGCCGGGGCAGTTCGGCCCGATCAGCACGGTGTCCGGATGCGAGCGGGTCAGCACGTTCTTGACGCGCAGCATGTCCAGTACCGGGATGCCTTCGGTGATGCAGACGATGACCTTGATGCCGGCCGCAGCCGCTTCTAGGATGGCATCGGCCGCGTACGGCGGCGGCACGTAGATCACCGACGCATCGGCGCCGGTGCTCTGCACGGCATCGGCCACGGTGTTGAACACCGGCAGGTCGATATGCGTGGTGCCGCCCTTGCCCGGCGTCACGCCGCCGACGACCTGGGTGCCGTACTCGATCATCTGAGTGGCGTGGAAGGTGCCCTGCTGGCCGGTGAAGCCCTGCACGATCACCTTGGTGTTCTTGTTAATCAAAACGGACATGGATAGTTCCTTCGGTGTCGTGAATCAGGCGGCGTTCTTGACAGCTTCGACGACCTTCTTGGCACCGTCGTTGATGTTGTCGGCCGGGATGATGGCCATGCCGCTGTCGCGCAGCAGCTGCTTGCCTTCCTCCACATTGGTGCCTTCCAGGCGCACCACGACCGGAACCTTGACGCCCACTTCCTTGACCGCAGCGATGATGCCCTCGGCAATCATGTCGCAGCGGACGATGCCGCCGAAGATGTTGACGAAGATGCCTTCGACCTTGTCCGAGGACAGGATCAGCTTGAACGCCTCGATGACGCGCTGCTTGTTGGCACCGCCGCCCACGTCCAGGAAGTTCGCCGGCTCGCCGCCGTTGAGCTTGATGACGTCCATGGTGGCCATGGCCAGGCCTGCACCGTTGACCATGCAACCGATGTTGCCGTCCATGGTGACGTAGTTGATGTCCAGCTCCGACGCGGTGACTTCGGTCTCGTCTTCCTGCGTCTTGTCGCGCATGGCGATCAGCTGCTTCTGACGGAACGCGGCGTTGTCGTCGCTGTCGAACTTGCCGTCCAGCGCGTACAGGTTGCCGTCGTCCAGGATCGCCAGCGGGTTGATTTCAACCAGCGCCAGATCCTTTTCGTTGAACAGGCGATACAGGTTCACCATGATGCTGGCGAACTGGCCGGCCTGCTTGGCGGTCAGGCCGAGCTTGAAGCCGAAGTCGCGGCCGTGGTACCCCTGCACGCCTTCGACGAAATCGACGTTGAGCGAGTGGATCAGCTCCGGCGTCTGCGCGGCGACCTGTTCGATCTCCACGCCACCCTCGCTGGAGGCGATGTAGGTGATGGTCTTGGTGCCGCGGTCGACCAGGATCGACAGGTACAGCTCCTTGACGATCTCGCCGGCGGTGGTCACCAGCACCAGGTTGATCGGCAGCTCGACGCCGGCGGTCTGGTAGGTGGACATCTTGGTACCGAGCATCTTGGCCGCTGCGGCCTTCACATCGTCGGTGGTCTTGCAGAACTTGACGCCGCCAGCCTTACCGCGACCGCCCGCGTGGATCTGCGCCTTCACCATCCAGGGGCCCTTGCCCAGGGAATTGGCGACTTCAACCGCTTCGTCCGGGGTCGCCGCGACCTTGCCGGCCGGAACGGGGATGCCGTACTCGGCAAGCAGCTGTTTTGACTGGTATTCGTGGAAATTCATGCGTCACCGTGGGAAAAGGAAACGACCGCTGCGTGCAACGCAGACCGCCGGGGCGGCACGTCAAGAGACGCGAACGGGCCGCCTATTGTGGCCGACCACGCCGTGCGGCGCAAAAGCCGGCGGGAGTGCCCGCCGTTTGCGGCGCTTGCGCGCAGCCCGGCACTGTGCGCAAGCGCTACGCGGGCCGCGCACCTGCCTATACTCGCGGCTTGCTCCAGCGGGGAATCGGTTTGCCATCCAGCCCATCGCTTATCGACCGGATCCAGTCCGCGCCGCAGCGCGAGCTGTACTTCTTTTCGCTGTACCGGGTGCTGGTGGCCGGGCTGATCGCCGCCCTGGTGTTCAGCCCGCTGTCCGACGCGATCCCGGAGCCGCGCTACCCGCGCCTGGCGGCCGGCGTGGCGATCGGCTACCTGTCGCTGGCCATCCCGCTGCTGTTCTGGGGCCGCAACGAGCGCCGCCTGACCGCTACCGTGCTGTGCGCGGTGATCGCCGACATCCTCGCCGCGACCCTGGCCACGCACGCGCTGCCCGGTGCCAGCGCCGGCATCGCGATGATGCTGCTGTTCAATGTCGCCGCCGCCTCGATCCTGCTGCGCCTGCGCTACGGCATGGGCATCGCGGTACTGGCCAGTTCCGCCACCGTGCTCGAGTACCTGTGGACGGTGCTGGAAGGCGGCGGCGCCACCCGCCCGGTGGCCGAACTGGCGATGTTCGCCACCAGCTATGTCGCGGTGGCCTTCATCTGCGAGCAGATCGCCGCGCGTGCGCGCCGCAATCAGATGCTGGCCGAGGAGCGCGGCGCGCAGGTGGCCAATCTCTACGAGATCAACGAACTGATCATCCGCCGCATGCGCACCGGCGTGCTGGTGGTCGACACGCACAACCGCATCACGCTGGCCAACGAGGCGGCGCTGGCGCTGCTCGGCGACGGCGACCAGCGCAACGCCCCGGTCGACCTGTCGCTGGCCGCGCTCACTCCCGAACTCTCGCGCCGCCTGCAACGCTGGCGCAGCGGCTGGCGCCAGGAAGAAGCCCCGCTGCAACTGGGCGCCGACCGCCCGGAAGTGCAGCCGCGCTTCGTGCGCCTGCTCGCCGACAGCGACCTGGTACTGGTGTTTCTGGACGATGCCAGCGTGGTGTCGCGGCGCGCCGAATCGCTCACCCTGTCGGCGATGGGACGCTTTTCGGCCAGCCTGGCGCACGAGATCCGCAACCCGCTGGCGGCGATCAGCTACGCCTCGCAGCTGCTGGAAGAATCCCCCGACATCGGCGATGCCGACCGCCGCCTGCTGCAGATCATCCACCAGCAATGCCAGCGCACCAACGGCATCGTCGAAAGCGTGCTCGCGCTGGCCCGCCGCGAGCGCGCAAGCCCGGACAACCTGGATCTGGCCGCCTTCGTGCGCCGCTTCGTGGTCGAGTACCGGCAGACCCTGTCGATGGAAACCGACATCCTGGAAGCCAGCATCCAGGGCAATGCCGTGCATGCCTTGGTCGACCCCAAGCATCTGCACCAGATCCTGACCGCATTGGTGCACAACGCACTCAAATACGGCCGGGTCATGGACGAGCCGGCGCGGGTGAAGCTACGTGTGGAGCGCATGGAGCGCATGGCGGTGATCGACGTGGTCGACCGCGGCCCCGGCATCCCGGAGACCGTGGCCGCACAACTGTTCCGCCCGTTCTACACCACCTCCGAACACGGCACCGGGCTGGGCCTGTATATCGCCCAGGAACTGTGCCGCGCCAACCAGGCGCAACTGGACTACGTGTCGGTGCCGGGCGGCGGCGCGTGTTTCCGGATCCTGTTGCAGGGGCCCAATAGCCTGCTCGGGAAGTGAGCGGGAGCGTTGCGTCATGCCTGGAGCAAGCCCAGTGCGCATCTGCTGCGATCGTGTGCCTGCGGCCAGCCGCTGCGCATCGTGCTTTATCCGACCGGCGCAGCATTGTTGATCGCGTGAATCGTTCCGCCCGACCGCGCCCGGCAATTGTCGACTGTCATCGCCGTGGGCTATCTTGCGCCACATGAACGAACCGAAAAGTGCACTGGTTGTCGATGACGAGCGTGACATTCGCGAACTGCTTGTTCTCACCCTGGGCCGGATGGGCCTGCGCATCAGCACCGCGGCCAACCTGGCCGAAGCCCGCGAGCTGCTGGCCAACAATCCCTACGACCTGTGCCTGACCGACATGCGGTTGCCCGACGGCAACGGCATCGAACTGGTCACCGAAATCGCCAAGCACTATCCGCAGACCCCGGTGGCGATGATCACCGCGTTCGGCAGCATGGACCTGGCGGTGGAAGCGTTGAAGGCCGGCGCCTTCGACTTCGTCAGCAAGCCGGTGGACATCGGCGTGCTGCGCGGCCTGGTCAAGCACGCGCTGGAACTGAACAACCGCGACCGCCCCGCCCCGCCCGCGCCGCCGCCGGAACAGGCCAGCCGCCTGCTCGGCGACTCCAGTGCGATGGAAAGCCTGCGCGCCACCATCGGCAAGGTCGCGCGCAGCCAGGCGCCGGTCTACATCGTCGGCGAATCGGGCGTGGGCAAGGAGCTGGTCGCCCGCACCATCCACGAACAGGGCGCACGCGCGGCCGGCCCGTTCGTGCCGGTCAACTGCGGCGCCATCCCCGCCGAACTGATGGAAAGCGAATTCTTCGGCCACAAGAAGGGCAGCTTCACCGGCGCGCATGCCGACAAGCCCGGCCTGTTCCAGGCCGCGCATGGCGGCACGCTGTTTCTGGACGAAGTGGCCGAATTGCCGCTGCAGATGCAGGTCAAGCTGCTGCGCGCAATCCAGGAGAAATCGATACGCCCGGTCGGTGCCTCCGGCGAGTCGCTGGTGGACGTGCGCATCCTCTCGGCCACCCACAAGAACCTGGGCGACCTGGTCTCCGACGGCCGTTTCCGCCACGACCTGTACTACCGCATCAACGTCATCGAACTGCGCGTGCCGCCGCTGCGCGAACGCGGCGGCGACCTGCCGCAACTGGCCGCGGCCATCATCGCGCGCCTGGCGCATAGCCACGGCCGGCCGATTCCGCTGCTGACCCAGTCCGCGCTCGACGCGCTGGACCAGTACGGATTCCCAGGTAACGTCCGCGAGCTGGAAAACATCCTCGAACGCGCCCTGGCCCTGGCCGAAGACGACCAGATCAGCGCCACCGACCTGCGCCTGCCCGCCCACGGCGGCCACCGCCTGGCTGCCAGCCCCGGCAGCGCCGCTGTCGAACCCCGCGAAGCGGTGGTCGACATCGACCCCGCCTCGGCCGCCCTGCCCTCCTACATCGAGCAACTGGAACGCGCCGCGATCCAGAAAGCGCTGGAAGAGAATCGCTGGAACAAGACCAAGACCGCCGCGCAGCTGGGCATCACGTTTCGGGCATTGCGTTACAAGTTGAAGAAGTTGGGGATGGAGTAGAAGGGCCGGGAGTCGGGATTGGGGAATCGGGAATCGCAAAAGCGGGTTGACCGTGTTTAATTGCTTTGACTGCTCTGTTTTGGCCTCTACGTCTCGATGAGCTTAGAGGACGGCATTCATAGCCTTATGCTGTTCACCAATAAGAAGGGCGCTCCTCTTACGAGGAAGCGCCCTTCTTATTACGGCTTCGCAACGTTGCCCAGTTTCGCCAAAACCGGTGAGCAACAGCTTGGGTGAAAAGGATTACCGCAGTGGCCAGCTTCTCCGATTCCCCAAGCCCGATTCCCGATTCCCGGCCTTAGTCCTTGGTCACCCGATTGATCTCGGCCAGGCTGGTTACCCCGTGCGCGGCCTTGACCAACGCCGACTGGCGCAGGTCGCGGATGCCGATACTCTGTGCCGCCTCGGCGATCTGCATCGCGTTGCCGCCTTCCAGTACGATCGCGCCGATTTCGTCGGTCATCGGCATCACTTGGTAAATACCGGTACGGCCCTTGTAGCCTTCGGTGCACTCGTCGCAACCGACCGCCTCATACAGCTCGATCCCGGCAGCGATCTGCGCCGGCGTGAAGCCTTCGGCCAGCAACGCATGCTCGGGCAGGCTCGACTTGCGCTTGCAGTTGTTGCACAGGCGCCGCGCCAGACGCTGCGCAATGACCAGCGTCACCGACGAGGTGATGTTGTAAGGGGCAATGCCCATGTTCATCAAACGCGCGATGGTCTGCGGCGCATCGTTGGTGTGCAGCGTGGACAGCACCATGTGACCGGTCTGCGCGGCCTTGATCGCAATCTCGGCCGTCTCCAGGTCGCGGATTTCGCCGACCATGATGATGTCCGGGTCCTGGCGCAGGAACGAGCGCAGCGCTGCGGCGAAGGTCATGCCGCGCTTGTTGTTCTGCTGCACCTGGTTGACGCCAGGCAGGCGGATTTCCACCGGGTCCTCGGCGGTGGAGATGTTGCGCGTCTCGTCGTTGAGGATACCCAGTGCCGTATACAGGGACACCGTCTTGCCCGAACCGGTCGGCCCGGTCACCAGCACCATGCCGTACGGCTTGTGGATTGCATCCAGGAACAGCTTCTGCTGGTCCGCCTCGTAGCCCAGCTTCTCGATGCCCAGCTTGGCCGCGCTGCCGTCCAGGATACGCAGCACCACCTTCTCGCCGAACAGGGTCGGCAAGGTGCTCACACGGAAGTCGATCTGCTTGGTCTTGGACAGGTTGAGCTTGATGCGCCCGTCCTGCGGCACCCGCTTCTCGGCGATATCCAGCTGCGACATCACCTTCAGGCGCGCCGCGATGCGCTGGTTCAGCTTCACCGGCGCCTTGGCCACGTTCTTCAGCAGCCCGTCGATGCGCAAGCGCACCCGGTAGTCGTCTTCATAGGGCTCGAAGTGGATGTCGGAGGCTCCCCGCCGGATCGCATCCACCAGCACCTTGTTGACGAACTTCACCACCGGCGTGTCGTCGCCCTTGGCATCGACCCCGGAATCCCCGCCGGCGCCCATGTCCTCGTCGCCGGCCGACACGTCCAGGTCGCCCATCCCCTCATCGTCGTCACCGAGCGACGAGCCAAGCGCCGCATTGCTGGCTTGCCACTGCTCCAAGGTGCGACGGATCTGGTCCTCGTCGACCAGGATCGGCTCGACCACCAGGTTGGTATGGAACTTGATATCGTCCAGCGCCCGCGTCTGGGTCGGGTTGCTCACCCCCACGAACAACCGGTTGCCGCGCTTGAACAGCGGCAGCACCTGGTACTTCTGGAGCAACTCCTCACTGACCAGCTTGACCGCGTTCTGGCTGGTGTCGAAAACGGACACGTCCATCAGGGGCATGCCGAACTCGACTGCATTGGCCGCAGCCAACTGCGCTGCAGATACCAGTTTCTTCTCGGCGAACCACTGCGGCAAGGGAATCTTGGCCAAAGTAGCCTGCTCCATTGCAGAACGGGCTAGCACCTCGTCAAGTACCCCGTCCTGAACGAGGCGCCTCGCAATGCCAGTTATTCCAACCAAATTAGCAGTTCCCGCTAGACTCATAGCTCTTGCTCGCCGAATCATGGTTAATGATGAGCATATACCAGGCTGCTTGAAGACCTCACATAGATCCGAACCTTTCGCCTAGCAGCTGCGGATTTCTTCAAGCAAAACGGCCCTGCAGCTTCCTGCAGGGCCGTTTTTTTCCAGTACTAAAAAAAGTACTATTAACGCTGGTATCAGGTGCACTTGCCCGGCTTGTACTTAGCATCAAGGTTAGAACCACAGCTCCACAAGCCAGTTGCGGCGTCACGCGTCCAAGTCAGTGTCTTGTCATTGAACTTGGTGGCATTACCACCCTTGGTCGTGCAAGTGATCGTCGTAGCGGTAAGGGCCACAGTGCAGTAAGAGGTGGTGGGACCAACACCAATGAAACCGGCATCGGCAGTTGCGGTGCTAGGAGTCTTACCTTCGTTGGTTGCCTGTTCGAACCCAACCTTGCCGGGGGTGATTTCAGCAAGGGCCGAGGCCGCCTGCGACTTCACTACGTAATCCTGATAAGCCGGAAGCGCGATTGCAGCCAGGATTGCAATGATCGCCACAACGATCATCAGTTCGATCAGCGTAAAACCTTGTTGCTTCTTCATAGGTATCCCCTAGAGTTTTTTGTGAAGTTATCCGCCCACGGGCCACTTCCCCTGGGCGCCGCGCGACGGTTGCCACGTGCAGGGCAGTCAAAGCAGGAATCATGCCAACTCGTCGACATGTCCCCGTAAATCCCCCGGAGCAAATGATGCCCGATCTTGTGAGAGACGCATCTACTTTGTAACGGATCTGCGACCGGCTGGGAACTCGGACGGCTCGAGTCATAAGCTGACGCACAGTGTCACTTTCACTGCCATCTATCGCCCCCCCTCCTCAGACCCTGCGGAAAGACGAGGATGCCAGATGATCTGGAACCGGCTAACATCCCGCTTGTATCCGCCTGGGGATGGCGGCTGGGGATAGCTAATGTCAGCAGTGCGCAGTGCAATCAAGAAAAAACCGGCAACCACTGCCGATCAGATGAGTCCGTTTGTGTGGGAAGGCACAGACAAGCGCGGCGTGAAGATGAAGGGTGAGCAGACTGCCCGAAACGCCAATTTGCTGCGCGCAGAACTCCGCCGTCAAGGCATCAATCCAACTGTGGTCAAGGTCAAGCCGAAGCCATTGTTTGGTGCAGCAGGCAAGAAGATTACTGCCAAAGACATTTCGTTCTTCAGTCGACAAATGGCAACGATGATGAAATCTGGCGTCCCCATTGTAGGGGCCCTTGAGATCATCGGCAGTGGTCAAAAGAATCCCCGCATGCGCACAATGATCGGCCAGATCCGTACTGACATTGAAGGCGGCTCTTCGCTCCACGAAGCAATCAGCAAACATCCAGTTCAGTTTGACGAACTTTATCGAAACTTGGTTCGAGCAGGCGAAAGCGCGGGTGTCTTAGAGACGGTCCTTGATACCATAGCTAGCTACAAAGAAAACATCGAGGCGCTCAAGGGCAAGATCAAAAAAGCCCTGTTCTATCCTGCGATGGTGATGGCGGTGGCGTTGCTAGTTAGCTCCATCTTGCTCATCTGGGTGGTTCCCCAGTTTGAAGATGTTTTCAAAGGCTTTGGCGCAGAGCTTCCGGCTTTCACACAATTGATTGTCAATGCGTCGCGTTTCATGGTTTCTTACTGGTGGGCACTGCTAATCGTCGCTGTTGGAACTGTTGGCGGGCTTATTTTCGCCTATAAACGGTCCCCGGCTATGCAACATGGTATGGATCGGCTGATTTTGAAGGTACCTGTTATTGGACAAATCATGCACAACAGCTCCGTAGCACGCTTCGCTAGAACGACTGCCGTAACGTTCAAGGCCGGCGTGCCCTTGGTGGAGGCGCTGAGTATCGTTGCTGGCGCTACGGGCAACTCGGTTTATGAAGAGGCAGTGCTGCGCATGCGTGACGATGTTTCTGTTGGTTATCCTGTGAATGTGGCCATGAAGCAGGTCAACCTCTTTCCGCATATGGTTGTCCAGATGACTGCTATTGGTGAGGAAGCTGGTGCACTGGATGCAATGCTGTTCAAAGTTGCCGAGTATTTTGAGCAAGAGGTTAACAATGCAGTTGACGCGCTTAGCAGCCTGCTAGAACCCATGATCATGGTATTCATTGGTACCATTGTCGGCGGCATGGTCATCGGCATGTACCTGCCCATCTTCAAGCTCGCTTCGGTGGTTGGATAAGACGTAATGGCATTTCTCGACCAGCATCCCGGTCTCGGCTTTCCTGCCGCGGCCGGACTGGGACTGCTGATCGGCAGCTTCCTGAACGTGGTGATCCTGCGCTTGCCCAAGCGCATGGAATGGCAGTGGCGGCGCGATGCGCGCGAGATCCTGGAGTTGCCGGACATCTATGAGCCGCCGCCGCCGGGCATCGTAGTGGAGCCATCGCACGACCCGGTCACCGGCGACAAGCTCAAGTGGTGGGAGAACATCCCGCTCTTCAGCTGGCTGATGCTGCGCGGCAAGTCGCGCTACAGCGGCAAGCCGATCTCCCTCCAATACCCATTAGTCGAGTTGCTGACCTCGATACTGTGCGTGGCCAGCGTCTGGCGCTTCGGCTTCGGCTGGCAGGGCTTCGGCGCCATCGTGCTGAGCTGCTTCCTGGTGGCGATGTCGGGCATCGACCTGCGCCACAAGCTGCTGCCGGACCAGCTGACCTTGCCGCTGATGTGGCTGGGTCTGGTCGGCTCGATGGACAACCTCTACATGCCGGCCAAGCCGGCCCTGCTGGGCGCGGCGGTCGGCTATGTCTCGCTGTGGACGGTGTGGTGGCTGTTCAAGCAGCTCACCGGCAAGGAAGGCATGGGCCACGGCGACTTCAAGCTGTTGGCCGCGCTCGGTGCCTGGTGCGGGCTGAAAGGCATTCTGCCGATCATCCTGATCTCCTCGCTGGTCGGCGCCATCCTCGGCTCGATCTGGCTGGTGGCCAAGGGCCGCGACCGCGCCACCCCGATCCCGTTCGGCCCCTACCTGGCCATCGCCGGCTGGGTGGTGTTCTTCTGGGGCAACGACCTGGTGGACGGCTACCTGCACTTCGCAGGCCTGCGTTGACCGGGGTACGGCGATGAGCGACTTCATCGTCGGCCTCACGGGTGGCATCGCCTCCGGCAAGAGCGCCCTCGCCGCCGAGTTCGAGAAACTGGGCGTGCCGGTCATTGATGCGGATGTCGTTGCGCGGCGGGTTGTGGAGCCCGGCCCCATTCTTGATGCCATCGCCGATCGCTTCGGACGCGCCATCTTGTTGCCGGATGGCGCGCTAGATCGCTCCGCCTTGCGCCAAATTGTCTTTGCCGATCCACTTCAACGGAAGGCGCTCGAAGCCATCACTCACCCCGCCATCCGCGACGAACTGCGTCGCGCCGCACTGGCTGCCCGGGGACCGTACACCATCGTGGCGATCCCGCTGCTTGCCGAAGCCGGAGGACGTGCCACCTACCCGTGGCTGGACCGCATCCTAGTAGTCGATGTCCCGGCCGCCTTGCAGCACGCGCGCCTCATGCGACGCGATGGCGCAACACCCGAATTGGCAAGTCGGATGATCGCCGCACAGGCGACGCGCAAACAGCGAGAAGCCATCGCCGACGATATTGTCAGCAATGAAAAGACTCCGGAGCGATTGGAGCAGATCGCGCGCAGGTTGGATGTCGCCTATCGAGTAGCCGCTTCAGAGCATTAGCGCTTGATCATAGACAGTGGTGGTGAGGCCGTGGTTGCAAATCCATATCACGAGCATCGGAGAGACACGCTACTTTTTCGCGCTGCAGGAATGCGAACAATGCGCCCAGTGAGACTTCGGGCATAGTCGCAGTGAATTCCTCCCCTTATCCCGGCCTTTATTTAGCAGTCAAGGAAGAAAGCAATGCACACCCAAAGCAATGATTCATCCGCCACCCCATTGAATGGGTCGTCGTTATTTTCTCAAAGGCGATTCACTGCAATCGCGCTACAACAAATATCAAGCCTTGTTTTAATGACGGCGCTTTGCTTTCCTACCTTTGCCGTACTCGCTCAAGACTTCGAAGTTAGCAAAATCCCACCACTGACCGGTGAATTCAACCCTGAGATTGACAATTATGGAGCTGGCTGCCAAATCCTCCAATGTGGAGGACAAGGCAACGGGCTATGGAATGGACAGCCCGCATCAATCGTAGTTATCAGCTATACGGGGCCGGAAGGACCAGAACTTCGTCCATACACGGCGGCTGGTTTTTTAGCAGCAAATAATTGCACCACAGACAATTCCTCATGCCGACCTTCAAGCAGCGGTTATTCCCCTATATTACTGGCAAAACATTGGCAATGCCCAGCCGGATTCGATCCCAATCCAAACAACTTCATGACATGCATTCGTCGGCCAATTGATCCGGGAAAGAATAACGAATGTGACGCCTCAACATCTGGCTCTTGCACTGCGGGAAATCCGGTCAATTTTTTCACTGGCGCCAAACTACAGAAAGATATTGATTTCTCTGCGCCCGCCACCAAACTCCAATTCGTTCGCTTTTACACCAGCGGAAATATTGGGCTTGATGCCGGCTCTCCGCTAGGCATTGAGTGGCGGCACTCTTACATGCGGTCCATCAGAGCCAACTTAACGTCGGGCTCGAAAACCGTTCTGCTCACAAGACCAAGTGGCAACTCTTACTTGTTTAAGAACGAGGGAAGCGGCAAATGGCATGCAGAAAGCGACGTGCGCTACGTACTCGAGGAAGTTAGGGAGGACGGGGCGCTGGTCAACTGGCATGTCCACGCCCCCGATCAGACCATCGAAGAGTTTGATGCAGCTGGCAACTTGCAGAAAATTGACTACCCTGACGGCGATTTTGTAACCCTTCGCTATACAGAAGGAAAAATCTCAGCAGTGACTGATGCGACCGGACGGAGTCTTACTTTTGCATACAAATATGGGCAACTAGACTTTATCACGCTACCGGATGGACAGAGCTTGACGTACGCTTTTGATGATAAGAACCGATTGCAAAGTGCTTCAACGCAGGGCGGCTCAGTCAGATCATATTTTTACCAGAACAAGGAGTTTCCCAGCGCCCTAACGGGAATCGTTGATGAGCAAGGCATCCGATTCGCATCCTGGGAATACGATCAATCAGGTAGAGGAACACGCAGCTATCATGGCGCAGCCTCGGATCCGATCGATGACACAAAGATCGCCTATGACCAAAGCTCGGCAACGGTAACAAGCGCGCTAGGCGCTTCCTCTTCGTTTGCCATGACCGTTAGCTACGGGCGGGCCAAATTTGCGTCGGCGACTGCCCATTGCCCCGCATGCGGTACCTCGCAGAGCATCAAGAGCCAAACCTACGATGTCTTGGGCTATGCCGATGTCAAGCAGTACTTCAATGGCACGAAGGTAGATGAAGATTACAACGCGCGCGGACTTCGCACCCTGGAAACAACATCGCGCGACGGCCTCACCATAAAAACTGTTGCAGTCGACTGGCATCCCACCCTCCCCACTCCTGTCGCCAGATCGATTTATTCTAGCGCTGGCGACCTCTATCAGAAGCAAGAGTGGACGCTCACCCAACGTGGACAGATCCTGACTTCCACTATAACGGATGGTAAAACCGGTACTGTCAGAAAGGATATGAGCAGCTTCTGCGAACAGTCAGATGTTGATACGGGCTCTAGTTGCCCACGCATCGGACTGCAGCTGACCGCTCAGCACTACGATGGTGCTCTATGGCAAGCCACACGCTTCAACTATTACATGGCCGATGACGCAGGCTGCGCTTCTACCACCAGCAGCTGCCCGCACCGCAAAGGCGACTTGTGGAAAGTCACTAACGCCCTAGGCCAAGTCACCGAATACCTCGCCTACGACGGCGCCGGCCGCCCACTATCCATCAAGGACACCAACGGCATCGTCACCGATTACACCTATCACCCGCGCGGTTGGCTTACCGCCAGCAAGGTGCGCGGAAGCGATGCATCCAGCGAGGCCGATGACCGCATCACCCGCATCGACTACTGGCCCACCGGTCTGGTCAAGCAGGTCACCCAGCCCGATGGCGCGTTCACTGCCTTCACCTACGATGCGGCGCATCGGCTGACCGATATCACCGATAACGCGGGCAACACTGTCCACTACACGCTGGACAACGCCGGCAATCGCGTCAAGGAAGACACCCAGGACGCGGCCGGTACGTTGAAGCGCACGCTCTCGCGTGTCTACAACCAGCTCGGCCAACTCAAGACGCAGGCCACCGCGGGCAGCGACCCCACCGATTTCGAGTACGACGCCAACGGCAACGCCACCAAGGTGACCGATGCATTGGCAACCGCGACGCAGAGCGAATACGACCCGCTAAACCGGCTGTCGCGCACGCTGCAGGATGTAGCCGGCATCAAGGCCGACACCACATTCGACTACGACGCGCTGGACAACCTCACCAAGGTCACCGACCCCAAGGGTCTGGACACCAAATACGCCTACAACGGCTTCGGCGATCTGGTGAAGCTCACCAGCCCGGACACTGGCGTCACCAGCTACACCTACGACAGCGCCGGCAACCGCGCCACCCAGACCGACGCGCGCGGCAATACCACCGCCTACGGCTACGACGCGCTCAATCGCCTGACCAAGGTCACCTACCCCACCAGCGGCCTCAACGTCACTTACACCTACGACGTGACGCAGACGGCCTGCACGAGCGGGGAGACCTTCTCCATCGGCCGCCTGACCAAGATGCAGGACGGCGGCGCCATCACCCAGTACTGCTACAACCGCTTCGGCGATCTGGTGCGCAAGGTGCAGACCAGCAACAGCAAGGCGTTGGTGCTGCGCTACGACTACACCGTCGGCGGCCAGTTGCGCCGCATGATCTATCCGGACGGGGCGGTGGTCGATTATGTGCGCAACTCGCAAGGCCAGACCACCGAGGTCGGCGTGACCCCGGCCGGCGGCAGCCGCCAGGTGCTGCTGGGCAACGCCAGCTACTACCCGTTCGGTCCGGCTGCCGGCTGGACCTATGGCAATGGCCGCATCCTCGCCCGCCAGTACGATCTGGACTACCGCCCGCAGGCGATTCAGGACACCCGCCCGGGCGGGCTGGACGTGGGCTTCGGCTTCGACCCGGCCGGCAACCTCACCGCATTGACGCCCGCTGGCAATCCCACGCCGGAGATCGGCCTGGGCTACGACGCGCTGGGCCGCCTGACCGGCCTCAAGGACGGCCGCACAGGCACGCTGATCGACGGCTATAGCTTTGATGCCACCGGCAACCGCCTCAGCGCCAAGGTCGGCACGGCCATGCAGGCCTACACCTACCCGGCCGACAGCCACCGCCTCAGTGCGGTGGCCGGCGTGGCCCGCAGTTACGACGCTACCGGCAACACCACCGCCATCGGCGGCACCGCGCGCCAGTACACCTACGACACCACCGGCCGCATGACCCAGGCCCGCCGCGCCGGCGCGGTGACCATGAACTACCGCTACAACGGCCGTGGCGAGCAGGTGCGCCGCTTCTTAGGCACCACCAACACCTACACGCTCTATGACGAAGCAGGCCATTGGCTAGGCGACTACGACAGCAACGGCGCGCCCAAGCAGCAGGCGATCTGGCTGGACGATCTACCGGTCGGCCTGCTGGCCAACGCGAACACGCTGCACTACATCGAACCCGATCATCTGGGCAGTCCGCGCGTGGTGATCGACCCAACCCGCGATGTGGCGGTGTGGACATGGAGCTTGAAGGGCGAAGCCTTCGGCAACACCGCGCCGAATCAGGATCCGGATGGCGATGGTGCGGCGCTGGTGTTGGATATGCGCTTCCTGGGGCAGCGGTTTGATGCGGCGAGTGGGTTGAATCAGAACTACTTCAGGGACTATGACCCCACCACCGGGCGATACGGACAGAGTGATCCGATTGGCTTGAGAGGTGGCAGCAGCACTTTTGGATACGCATTGCAGGCTCCTTTTGTCCACATGGATTTTTATGGCTTGGCAACTTGGAAAGGCTCTACTTTTGGAGTTGGTGTCGGGGCAGGAAAGTTCGGCTTGAACATAGACTTCTATCAAGTCACTTCCCCCTGTCCGGGTGGCGGACTCGCATCTGCCTATGTGATGGCAGTCGGAGGCGCAGGTGGATTAGGGGCACCAATTTCAATGGCTGGTTCGCAAGTAGAACTCATGGACTCCAATGATGTGCCAGACCCTGATGTGTTCAACGGTCCTTATGCGAAGTTCTCTGCAGGATCAGTTTCATTTGGCCTGGGCTATCAGATGTATCAAAAAATATCGATTGGTGGAGCCTGGTGGAACTTCGGCGCTGGAGCTGAGAGCACAGGATGGCATCAGAGACAAGGCGGATTTGACGCCACTATTTATGGCGCTGCGGCAGGAAATGCCGTAGTTATCCAGCAGAAAAAATGTTCATGTGAAGCGCAATGAAGCTGGCTTATATCCTAGCGATGCTTGCGGGTGGATTTTTTCTTGGGCTAGGGGGTCTTATTCGATGGGGATCGTTCTTAGCTGCGCCTCAAACTAAGCCTTTCCGATCAGCTTGGGACAAGAGAGGTTTAATAATGGCAATCGCAGGCGCGTCGTGGATGATCCTCGTTACGGTAATTTACGAATCACTTCGCTAGCGTTTTAGTTCTGCTCGTCAAAAAAGGAACCATTTAATGACTAACAGAAGTATCTAAGGCTAGCCACTGTGGCGGCTAGACATAGGCAAGACTGATTGTCGCCAGACAGTTGACATCCCACACAACCAGTAGCAACCTCTGCCTCAAGGAGCGTAGAAACTCCTCTAGTAGCGGTACCCACCTCCGTCAAACTGGTGGGTTTTTTGTGCCTGCCTGCAGGTACAAACCGACGCGATGCCTGCGTCGGGAGGGCGGCTAATACAACACTCCTTCGGGAGGAATACGCCCGCCGACTACTAGCGGTTTCTAACCTCCCGACATCCCGTCGCCGGCCGGCGACGGTGCCTATTTTTCGAAGGAGGCGTTGTCATGACAGATGCATCGGTATTGGCTGGTGAGCGTCGTCGCTCCGTGGTGCTGGCGGAGGTGAGGCGATGAGCCGGGCGCAGTCTCCAACCGCCAAGCGGTCCAAATCAAATACCAAGCGCGCCGCTTCCTCCAAGCGAGCAGCCACGCCGGTAAAGGACACGCAGCCCATGCGGCTGGTGCCGTCACCCACGTTCGATGTGGACAACCTCGCCTTCGACCGTCACCACAGGCCCCGCGTGGACGATCTGCCGCCGCGGCCACCGCGCAAGGCACGCACGCCCACACGCTGCACGGTGGGCTATGCGTTCTACGATGCAGAACCCGGCCGACCGCACAGCCAGCGCATTCCCAGCGTGCGCTTGCGCGGGATTTGGCTGGAGCAGTTGGGATTTGCGGTTGGGTGCAAGCTGCAGATCACTGCGCGTGCGGGCGAGTTGGTGGTGACGGTGGTGGAGCGCTGAGCTGGGTTTTGGGTGCGGATGTTGTCTGCAAGCCCCGGCGTGGGGGCGTCATGGGTAAGGCTGTCGCGCCCGGGTGTGCTCCTACGGGAGTGTGGGTGGTGGTTAGCGATGGAAGGCGAGTGTTGCGATGACGCCGCGCTGCTGGCCTGGGCGTACGCTGACGCGCCAGCCGTAGAGGTCGCACAGCCGGCTGACGATCGACAGGCCGATGCCGCCGCCTTGCGAGTGGCCGGCGTGGGTGCCGCGGTAGCCGCGCTGGAACAGTTTGGCGGCGTCTTCCTCGCTCAGGCCGGGGCCGGAGTCGATCACTTCCACCGCATCGCCAAGCACGCGCACGCGCACCTGGCCGTCCTGGGTGTACTTGACCGCGTTGCCGATCAGGTTGCCCAGCGCCACCGACAAAGCAGATTCGGGCGCGTCGATGACCAGGTCGCGCTCGCCTTCCAGCAGCAGCTCCAACTGTTTGCCGCCCAGCTGGGCGCGGTGCGCGTCGATCAGTTGCTCGGCCACCTTGGCGACATTGCTGCTGCCCTGCCCGCGTTCGTTGCGCGAGAGCAGCAGCAGCGAGCCGATCAGGTCGCTGCACTGCAGTTCGGCGCGCTGGATGCGCTGCAGGCGTTGCAGCATCTTTTCGTCGAGATTGGGCTTGGTGAGCAGCAGTTCGGTGGCGCCGCGGATCACCGCCAGCGGCGTGCGCAATTCGTGGCTGACGTCGGCGTTGAATTCGCGGTCGCGCTGCACCACCTCGGTGAGGCGGGCCGAGTAATCGTCCAGCGCTTCGGCCAGCTGGCCCACTTCATCGTCGGGGAAGTGCGCGGCCAGCGGCTTGGGCTCGCTGGTGCCGCCGCGGTAGGCACGCAGGCGGGCGGCCAGGTCCGACACCGGGCGCATGACCTTGGACGCCGACCACCAGCCAATCAGCAGCGAGAAGCCGCTGAACACCAGCACCGAAAGCATCAAGGTGCGCTTGAGCTGAATCTCGCCCTTGATGGTCTGGGTCATGTCATAGGCGAGGAAGAACCACTCGCTCGGCGTCTTGCGCACGGCCAGCTTGTACGAATAGGCATTGCCGTTTTCGTCCACGCCGGAGATGGTGTGGATGCCGTCCGGGAACTGGTACCACTCCGGCTGTTCCAGCCGCAGCGCTTCGAACTTGTCGCTTTTGACCACCCGCCCACGCATCTGCTGCACCGGCAGGTCGGGGTTACGCAGCGGGTCGGAATAGAAGCGCTGCGCAAAGGCGTCGATATTGCGGTTCATCACGTCTTCCACCAACTGGTTTTCCACGCGCGAGCGCGCCCAGTTGGTGGCGAAAGCGAACAGCGTGGTCAGGCAGAAGCCCAACAACACGAACGACAGAATGATGCGGCTACGCAGGCGCCGCCGGTAGCGGCCGCGCCTACGGGCGGGCCGCGCGCTGTTATTGCTTTCAGGCATCGGGCGAGGCGATGCGATAGCCGATGCCGTGACGGGTCTGGATCATCGGTACGTCGAAAGGCTTGTCGACCACCGCACGCAGGCCATGGATATGCACGCGCAACGAATCCGAATCGGGCAGCTCCTCGCCCCAGACGCGGGTTTCTAGCTCCTGGCGGGTGACCACGGCCGGCGAGGCTTCCATCAGCGACTGCAGGATCTTCAACGCAGTGGGGTTGAGCTGCAGCAGCTTGCCGCGGCGACGCACTTCCAGCGTGTCCAGGTTGTATTCCAGATCGCCGGTTTCCAGCACGCGGGTGTGCACGCCCTTGCCACGGCGCGACAGCGCGTTGAGCCGGACCTCCACTTCCTGCAGCGCGAACGGCTTGATCAGGTAGTCGTCCGCGCCGGAGTCGAAACCGGCCAACTTGTTGTCCAGCGAATCGCGTGCGGTGAGCATCAGCACCGGTGTCTGCTTGCGCGCTTCGTTGCGCAGCTTGCGACACACCTCGATGCCATCCATGCCGGGCAGGTTGAGGTCGAGCACGATGGCGTCGAACTCGTGCACCACGGCCAGATGCAGACCGGTCACGCCGTCGGCGGCAAAGTCCACCGTGTGGCCGCGGTCTTCGAGATAGTCGCCCAGATTGGCGGCGATATCGCTGTTGTCTTCAATTACTAGAATTCGCACTGGAACCTCATTGGTTAATCTGTTTTTTTAGCGCTGGCGCCGAGAAGTGTCGTCCTGACTCACCGTCGTCTGACGGCAACACTCGGCGGCGGTCATACCCTGTCTGCTACTCGTCTGCGAACCAGATGCACGCGCGCGCCGGCAATTGGCCGACCATCTTCGCCTGCCTTGATCAAAATCTGGGTGATGGGCTCCTGATCGCCATGCAACGCTGCGCCCTGGTGCGGCTGCAGCGCGACGACGTCCGGCTGCGCCTCCAATGCGGCTTGGTTGCGATCGGGTACCGCCGCCACCTTAGCGCGCTCATCCTGACTGATCTCGGAGTGCTTCTCGCTTTTGTGCAGATCGCTACGCACCTGCTCCGCCGGTGGCTTGGGTGGCATGTCGCCACCGACCGCCGCTGCGCAGGCGGAGGTGATCAGCAAACCGATCACGCCGAACAGCATTGCGATGCTGACTTGCCTGGCCATGCCGACGCCTCCTTGTGTGCCTGAGCGATTTAACATCAGCGAATGTAGACGCGAAGCCTGGGGGCAGCAAGCCGCCACATAAAAAGGCCCAAGTGCGACAACGCACCTGGGCCAAAAGTTCATCCCGATCACCGTCACTGCCGAGAGCGGAGCCACGGTCGGGTGAGGCTAGCGAGGAAAGGATTAGATTTTTGTTAAATTTTCGATAACAAAGTTGGTGGCCCGATCAGCGGATCGACTGCTCCAGGTGCTGGATGATCGCCGCCGCCACATCCACTTCGCAGACGCCTTCCACGCCTTCCAGTCCGGGGGTCGAATTGACCTCGAGCACCAACGGCCCGCGCCGTGAACGGATCAGATCCACACCGGCCACCGCCAGGCCCAGCGCGCGTGCCGAACGTACCGCGACCTCCTGCTCCTGCTCGCTGGCCTGGGCTACCGCGGCACTGCCGCCCAGATGCAGGTTGGAACGAAAGTCGCCCTCGGCCGCCTGCCGGCGCATGGCGGCAACGACCCGGTCGCCGACCACGAAGCAGCGCAGGTCCGCCCCCTCCGCCTCGCCGATGAACTCCTGCACGATGAAGTTGGCGTATAGCCCGCGCAGCGCCTCGACCACGCCGCGCGAGGCGCTGGCTTTCTCGGTCAAGATCACTCCCGCGCCCTGCGCGCCTTCGTTCAACTTCACCACATGCGGCGGCGGGCCGAGCATCGACAGCAGGTCCTGGGTGTCGTCCGGGTTGTCGCCGAACACGGTCACCGGCATGTCGATGCCTTGCGCGGCCAGCAACTGATGCGCGCGCAACTTGTCGCGCGAGCGCAGGATGGCGTCGGACGGGTTGGGCGTGTAGGTGCCCATGAATTCGAGCTGGCGCAACACGGCGGTGGCATAGCGCGTGACCGAGGCGCCGATGCGCGGGATCACCGCGTCGAACCCGGTGATCGGTTTGCCCTTGTAGTGCAGGCTGAAACCGTCGGCGGCGATACGCATGTAGCAGCGCAGCGGGTCGAGGATGCGCACGGTGTGGCCACGCTTGCGCCCGGCCTCGATGAGCCGCCGGGTCGAATACAACTTGCTGTTGCGGGAAAGAATGGCGATCTTCATCGCGGCAGGTGTACGGCGCGGCCTGGACATGGTCGGAGTCTGATGACGGAGTGACCCAAGTCCGTAGGTCTGCCGGTCGATTGCACACGCGGGCAGCGTCACGGCCCTGCACGTTGCGTTCGACGGGTGTGCGACGGCCCCGAGAATGGGAGCGGGAGCGACGCAGCAAGGCAGCTGTCACACTGCATGCGCTGCGCGGCTTCGACGGCCTGGATGCTAGCAGGGCGGCTGCGCAGCACTCAAGCGCGTGCGTACGTCGGCACAGGTGGTGTAGACGCACGATGTGTGGCGGCGGTCGCGCAGACAACGCAGCAGACGTGCCCGATTCGACGCATCAGATCCGCGTCGGCGCGCTCGTCGCCGGTGTCTGCGCCAGGAAGAATGAGTGGCGACCGCGCGCGGCGTCGACCGCCCTCACGCCGCCGCCCTGTCGTCATGACGCAGTTTGCACAGCTGAACCCGCAATGCTTGAGCTCCCTCAATGCCGGCATGCCGGCGCACCCGAGACTCTCAATGCGACGTCCAGCAAGCGCGGCTTACGCCAACCCCTCCCGCATCCGCCAAGGACGCCCGTTTCCGCGCGGCGCCGTCTTCGATGGTCAGGGCACCAATTTTGCGTTGTTTTCCGCGCACGCCACGCGCGTGGAACTGTGCCTGTTCGACGAACAGGGCACCGAAGTGCGGGTGGATCTTCCGGAATACACCAACGAGATCTGGCACGGCTACCTGCCGGACGTCAAACCGGGCCAGCGTTACGGCTACCGCGTGCATGGCCCGTATGAGCCGACCGAAGGCCACCGCTTCAATCACAACAAGCTGTTGATGGACCCGTACGCGCGCGAGATGGATGGCGACCTGATCTGGGCAGACGAACTTTACGGTTATACCGTGGGTCACCCCGATGGTGATCTGAGCTTCGACGAGCGCGACAGCGCGCCGTTCATGCCCAAGTGTGTGGTGGTCGAAGACACCTACGACTGGGAAGACGACGCGCGCCTGCTCACGCCGTGGAACGAGACGGTGATCTACGAGACCCATGTGCGTGGTTACACCATGCGCAACCCGCAGGTACCCGAAGCCGTGCGCGGCACCTTTGCCGGCCTGGCACAGCCGCAGGTGCTGCAATACATCAAGGACCTGGGCATCACTGCGGTGGAGCTGTTGCCGGTGCATGCGTACCTGGACGATCAGCACCTGCTGGACAAGGATCTGCGCAATTACTGGGGCTACAACACCATCGGCTTCTTCGCACTGAAGTCGCGCTACCTGTCCAGCGGACATCGCGACGAATTCCGCGACATGGTCAAGGCCATGCACAAGCAGGGCCTGGAAGTGATCCTGGACGTTGTCTACAACCATACCGCCGAAGGCAGCGAGCTGGGGCCGACGCTGTCGTTCAAGGGCATCGACAACGCCAGCTACTATCGCCTTGCCGAAGACAAGCGTTACTACATCAACGATACCGGCACCGGCAACACGCTCAATCTGAGCAACTCGCGGGTGATCCAGTTCGTCAACGATTCGCTGCGCTACTGGGCCGGCGAGATGCATGTGGACGGCTTCCGCTTCGATCTGGCCACGATCCTGGGACGCGAGCCGAGTGGCTTCGACCAGCGCGGTGGTTTCCTGGATGCGTGCAACCAGGATCCGTTGCTGTCGGAGGTCAAGTTAATTGCCGAACCCTGGGACTGCGGCCCCGGCGGCTATCAGGTCGGTCACTTTCCGCCAGGTTGGTCGGAATGGAACGACAAGTTCCGCGACAATGCGCGCGAATTCTGGAAGGGCGAGGACGGCAAGCTGGCCGAGTTCGCCACCCGCTTCACCGGCTCGGCCGATCTGTTCGATCGTCGCGGCCGTCGCCCGTGGGCATCGGTCAATTTCATCACCGCGCACGATGGATTCACCCTGCGCGATCTGGTGAGCTACAACGAAAAGCACAACATCGCCAATGGCGAGGACAATCGCGACGGTTCGTCCAACGATGGTTCCTGCAACTACGGCGAAGAAGGCGACACCGATAACGCGGACGTGCTGCAGATCCGCGAGCGGCAGATGAAGAACCTGCTCGCCACGCTGCTGCTCTCGCAGGGTACGCCGATGATGCTTGCCGGTGACGAGCGTGCACAGTCGCAAGGCGGCAACAACAACACCTATTGCCAGGACAACGAGATCACCTGGCTGGATTGGGAAAACGACCCCACCGCTGGCCGCCTGACCGACTTCGTCAAAGCGCTGACGCAGTTGCGCAAGCGCTATCCAATCCTGTCGCGCGGCCGCTTCCTCAACGGCCAGTACAACGAAGAAGCGGGCCTGCGCGATCTCACCTGGCTCAATCCGGGCGGCACCGAAATGGACGATGCGCACTGGACCGATGCCGGCGCACGCTCGGTGGGGCTGCTGCTGGAAGGCAAGGCACAGACCTCCGGCGTCAAGGAACTGGCCAACGACGCCACCTTGTTGATCGTCATCAACGCTTACCACGAAGGCGTGACCTTCACCCTGCCCTCGGCCGACGAACCGGTGCACTGGAAGTTGGCGCTCTCGACCGACGACGCCCTGGAAGTGGACATGATGCCGGCCGGCGCCAGCGAATTCCTGGCCCCGCCGCGCAGCGTGTCGGTGTTCGAGTGCAAGAACGACCAGTCATCCTGACGCGGTGACACGAACTCGCGGCCTGCCGGATCTCCGGCAGGCCGCGAGTTTTTTTATTGCTTCGACATGTGCGCCGGATGCTTCGGCGTGCACAGGATCCACGCCACCGATCCATGGATGCCGACGCTGTAGGTCGTGTGCGGTGACAGCCTTGTCGGTGATATCCAGACTCCGCATCGCGCGCGTGCAGAATCGCCGCTGGCGCTGACGCAATCGCAGATGGGCTTCACGCCTTGCCGGCGAAACAGCCCGGAGCTGCAGCTGATATCAGTGATGCGTCAGGCGATGCGGGGCAGCGCACTACGCATCGGGTTGTCATTCAACCCGACCTTGAATACGCGAAAACTCAGCCTGGATAGAGCGGGAATCGCTTATCCGGATGGTTGGCCTTCCATTCCTTGTAGGAGCTGGTGCCTTCCCATGCCTTGAACGCGCGCGGGGTGCGACCACGCCCGGACCAGGTTTCGCCGGAATGCGGAATCCAGTATTTGGCCACCACGTCACCCGTGGACGACAGCGGCCCCTTGGATTTGCCGGTCATCGCCAGTGAGGCGATCTGGGACTTCTGCTTGGCATTGAAGCGGCTGCCGAACTGGGTCAGCACCTCGACCACCTGGTCGAACGCTTCCAGCGTCTGGGCATACTTCAGCTGGGCTTCTTCCTGCTCGAGCTTGCGCAGCTCTTCCAGCAATTGGGCTTTGGCGGCGGCAGAGGGTGAAGCGGGCGGAACCTGGCGCATTGGCAAAACTGAGGTTGAAAGGGTCAGCGAGTATTGCCGTTGCGCCGGCTAGCGTAAAGCGGCAGGGCACGCCCGGGCCTGGCTGCGCTCAGCGATGGCGCAGCAAGGCATGCTCGCGCGCCATGGTCAGCACCGGCCCGATGCGCCCGTCCCGGACCAGTTCGCGGCAGTGCTTGCCGACGAACTCGACCCTCGGCGCCGAAAACCACTGAATCACCCGATCCAGCTCGCCGGCGTTGATGGACCAGGCGTGGCAGACCGCCTCGCCCAGCTCTTCCACGCCCACCAGCCCAAGCTCGCGGATCTGCTCGGAATCCAGCGCGAACATCTCCAGCACCTTGCTTGCATCGTCCGGCGTGCCGTACCCAAAACGCATCTGCTCTGCACAGCAACCACTTGAGGCTGCACGCGCGGACTCAGCGCGCCGTATGCCCTTGAGAAGTGCGCCGATGAGTTGAGGATGCGTGGTCGTCATGGTACTGGCTCGATGAGGGCTGCCACTATGCCCATCGCCGCGAGCCTGCTCAATCAGGAGGTTCCTGACCATTCGGCAGGAAACAGCGAAGCGCGCAACTTGCGTCATTCTTCCCGGAGCACCTTGCAATCGCTGTCCGGTCCAGATGCCAGGCGTTATGTCCGGCCGCATCGCTCAAGAGAGGGCGAACGGCAACCATCTGCGGTCCGGCGCTTGACGATAGACGAACTCCCGAGCCCGGTTACCTGTGTGATGAGCCGGCCACACGCTGCATTGCTGCATCGCGGCGCGGGCCTGGCCCAGCGAAAGGAGACTCCAATGCCTACGCAGCCGCGGCCAAACGTTTCAATAGAAAATTCCTATTTGCTAGCAACCCACTTTCACATCACCATCACCTGGCCGGACGTGAGGCCATGAGGCCGCTCCATCTCACGGGGTGTGGAGCACACCCACAGCCGGCATGGCCAATGGCGCTTGTATGCGAGGGAAGCATGCATCTCATCCGGGTTCACCAACGTGCTGTCCATACGGCACTGTTCGTCAGCTACATTGCCCTGCTGTCCTACGCGGGCTGGATTTTCACGCACCTGCCTTAGCGTCGGCGATAGCTGCTACGGCCTCGCACCCCAGTGATGACGCGTCACTGGCCGAGTATGGCGACCGTCGGCATCGTGGACACTGTCCAGCAGCGTCCCGACCTATCTTTCGAAGCACTTATTTGAGGTCACTTGGCTCGACCAGGACGCTATTGGTGCGCCTGTCGGTCTGTGCAAACACACGCGCTCAGGCGAGGGACTGCAGTGCCCAGCCAGCGTGCCCGATGGACGTCAGGCCCTCGCACCCGACAGCTGGCGACTTTTCTGAAGGGCAGAACTACGGTTTGGTGATCGAAATTCCAGTTTTGAAGAAGATTGCCGCTATTGGGACCAATGACAGCCGGCCACCAGCCACGGCCGTCGCTGCTTACCCTGTGATCTTCTTTAGGACGTCCATGATTGCCTTCCTTCAACGTTACAACGTCGGACACCGCTTGGCTGTCGCTTTCGGAATTCTGATCCTTCTTTCGGGCCTGCTTGTGGCCACGGGGCTAGGCACGATGGCTGAGGCACGGGCACAGCTGGATTTCATCGTTCTCGACCGCACCGCCAAGATCCAGATTGGCAACGGGATGCTCGACGCAAATTCCTCGCTGCTGATCGCACTGGGCACTTATTCGATGGCAACCAGTGAAGAGCTCAGTAAGGAAGCACTCGACACCATCACCACGCAGCGTGAGCGCTACACCGATTTACGCACCAAGTTGGACACGCTCTCAAGCTCGGAGGAAGGTCGAAAAATTCGAGCTGAAATGGACGAGCGCCGGGCGACTTCGGTGAAGTTCAACGACGACGTCATGGCGCTGGCTGGCAAGAATGACAAGACTCAGGCCCAGGTCATCCTGAGCGAGAAGGCGCGCCCCGCCATTCTGGCTTGGCAGGGCAAGATCCGTGAGCTCGTCACCCGCCAGGAAGGCCAGAGCCGCCAAGCGTATGCGGACGCCGTCGAGTCGATGGATCGGGGTAAGCTCCTGCTCATCCTGGGTGGCGCGATTGTCGTGTTGGTCAGCAGTCTCCTGGCGTGGCTCATCACCCGCAGCCTGACCCAGCCGCTAGCCCGCGCCACCAAAGTTGCCGAGGCTATCGCCCGTGGTCAGCTAGACAACGACGTGCGCACGCACGCCAAGGACGAAACCGGGCAATTACTGCGCGCCATGCAGGGAATGCAACACCAGCTTCAGGCCTTGCTGGGCGCTCAGGGCGACATGGCCAAGCGCCACGACGAAGGCCAGACCAGCTTCCGTATGGACGCCACTGCGTTCCCGGGCGACTACGGCCGTATGGCGAAAGACACCAATGACCTGGTCGCTTCCCACCTAAGCGTGCAGTCCGATCTGGCACGGATCATGGGACGCTACGCCATCGGCGACCTGAGTGAACGCATGGAGCAACTGCCAGGCGAAAAAGCCGTGCTGACGCAGACCATGGATGAGGTCAAGACAAACCTGTCCGGCATGAACCATGAGATCAGACAGTTGGCGCAAGCCGCTGCCAACGGCGACTTTAGCGCACGCGGCGACGCCGAGCGGTTCCAGTACGACTTCCGGATCATGGTCGAGAGCTTGAACCTTCTCATGGCCACTGCCGACGGCAACCTGCATTCCCTGTCCTCGCTGCTCCAGTCCATTGCCGCAGGCGACCTCACTGCCCGCATGACGGGTGAGTTCAAGGGAGTCTTTGCTCAGATGCGCGACGATGCAAATACCACCGCCTTGCAGCTGGCAGAGATTGTCGGACGCATCCAGCAATCGGCCGTTTCGATCAACTCGGCCGCAAGTGAAATCGCTGCCGGCAACCAGGATCTGTCGCAGCGCACCGAGCAGCAGGCCGCCAATCTCGAGGAAACGGCTGCGTCGATGGAGGAGCTGACCTCCACCGTTCGCCAGAATGCAGAGCACGCACGGCAAGCCAACCAGTTGGCGATCGGCGCGGCAGATGTGGCATCGCAGGGCGGGAAAATCGTTAGCAACGTCGTGGGAACCATGGCGGGGATTGAAGCTTCGTCCAAGAAGATTGCGGACATCATCAGCGTGATCGACGGCATCTCATTCCAGACCAACATCCTGGCCCTGAATGCTGCCGTCGAAGCAGCGCGCGCTGGCGAACAGGGGCGCGGGTTTGCCGTGGTCGCCTCGGAGGTGCGGACCCTCGCCCAGCGCTCCAGCGCCGCAGCCAAAGAAATCAAGACGCTGATCGACGACTCGGTCGAACGCGTGGCCGAAGGATCAACCCTGGTCCACACAGCTGGCTCGACCATGGCGGAAATCGTCGCCAGCGTGCAACGCGTCACCGACATCATGGGAGAGATCTCAGCGGCCTCTCAGGAACAGTCCGCTGGCATTGAGCAGGTCAACACCACGGTCACTCAGATGGATGAAGCGACACAGCAGAACGCAGCACTGGTTGAGGAAGCGACCGCTGCGGCCCGTGCCATGGAAGAGCAAGCCACGCAGCTCACCGGGGCAGTGGCGGTGTTCAAGATTGATCAAGAGAACGCTCTTCCGGTCCAAGCAGCTCCTGCTGCAACCGCCATTGCTAGCTCAAGCAGCAGGAAGACGGCAACGCCACTGAAGACGCCTGCAGAAGTCCTCGCACGACGACGGGCACCACACAAACCCCAGCCCGTCGCCAGCTCCACAGATGGCGCAGGCTGGCAGGAGTTCTGATCCAGCCGACATTGGCCAACGAATGCCCAGATCGCCTCAGCTGGCCGATACGGCGATCGATTCTCCCGACGCACAGATTCTTCTTCACCAAGGCCTACCATGCTAGCCACGATCAAGAGCAAATTCCTGTTGGCATTGCTAGGAACACTGGTTCCCAGCATCCTGCTCTGCCTGTTCCTCCTCCACAGCCTGCACAATTCCAAGGACAGCGTCGGCACGCTCTATAACCGTGATTTCAACGGCTCCGTGCTTGCCAGCACTATCGATGGTCAGTTGACCCGAGTCGACATCAACATCCTGCGTATGATCGCGATCGGATCCCCTGATTTGATTGCGCAGTGGAAGCAGGAAAACGAGAACCGCTTCACTCAGGTCGAAGCCAACATCGCTGAGCTCAAACGGCTGTTGAACAACGAGAGCGAACATTTCGCCCAGTTGCAGAAGATCACCACGAGTTATGCACTGATGCATGAAGGCATGCGGCGCCAAGTTGAGTTGATCGAAGCCGGCGATATTGCCGGCGGCGCGGAAGTCAACCGCACCCAGGTCAAGGACAATGCCGACGCCACCTTCGCCGGGCTTGCCACGCTGCGCGAAGAGCTAGGCAATTCGGCCCAACTGCGTTATCGGCAGCAGCAGGCTGCCAACACGCGTGCAATGACGCTCTCGGCAATTGCGCTAGCACTGATCACCTTAGCCGGCATCAGCATTGCCCTGATACTTGGCAATGCGATTTCTCGTTCGATCCGAGGGGCGGTGACGGCTGTTGAACACCTGTCAAACGGAGTGCTCGATGTCGACGTCAAGGTCACGGGTAAAGACGAGACCGTACAACTGGCCAAGGCGGTCTATCGTATACGTGACCGTTTGCAGGGCGTCATCGCGGCGCAGCTAGAAATGGCGCGCCAACACGAAGTTGGTGCGATCAGCTATCGCATGGATGAAGATGCATTTCCAGGAGAGTATGGCCATATGGTGCGAGATGCCAATGCATTGGCCAGTTCGCACATTGCCGTCATGATGCGCCTTGCACAGATTACCGGACGCTATGCCGTAGGCGATCTTTCCGAGGATATGGATCGTCTACCCGGCGAAAAAGCCGTGCTCACCGAGACGATGGATCAGGTCAAGCACAATTTGACAGCAATCAACAGGGAAATAAGTCGCTTAGCCTCAGCTGCCGCAGCAGGCGACTTCGCTGTGCGAGGAGACACCGAGCGCTTCCAGCATGACTTCCGTGCAATGGTCGCAAGTCTCAATCAACTGATGTCCACCTCCGACACCAATCTGCAATCGCTATCTTCCTTGCTGCAATCCATCGCACAAGGAGACCTGACGGCGCGGATGACCGGTGAATTCAACGGCGTGTTTTCCCAGATGCGGGACGATGCCAATGCCACCGCAGCGCAACTTGCGGAAATCGTGGGACGGATCCAGCACTCTGCACTATCGATTACCACGGCAGCAACCGAAATTGCTGCCGGCAATCAGGACTTATCACACCGGACCGAGCAACAGGCCGCCAACCTGGAAGAGACAGCTGCCTCTATGGAGGAACTGACGTCTACGGTGAAGCAAAACGCCGAACATGCGCGCCAGGCCAATCAGTTGGCGATTGGCGCCGCGCATGTGGCGTCCCAGGGCGGCGACGTGGTGAACAAGGTCGTGGACACCATGTCCGGTATCGAAACCTCATCCAAGAAGATTGCTGACATCATCAGCGTGATTGATGGAATTTCCTTCCAAACCAATATCCTCGCGCTGAATGCTGCAGTGGAAGCTGCCAGAGCCGGCGAGCAAGGACGCGGGTTTGCGGTGGTTGCCTCTGAGGTCCGCACCCTGGCCCAGCGGTCCTCCAGTGCAGCGAAGGAAATAAAAGAACTCATTGATGACTCCGTCCAACGAGTTGCCGAAGGCTCCTCTTTAGTGCATAGCGCCGGCTCTACAATGGCTGAGATCGTTGCTAGCGTGAAGCGCGTCACCGACATCATGGGCAACATCTCGGCAGCCTCGCAGGAGCAGTCGGCTGGCATCGAACAGGTCAATATGACTGTCACTCAAATGGATGAAGCCACTCAACAAAACGCGGCACTGGTTGAGGAAGCGACTGCAGCAGCACGCTCGATGGAGGAGCAGGCAACGCAGCTAAGTGAAGCGGTCTCAGCGTTCAAAATTTCGGCAGGACACAACATCGCTACGGCGGCCACTGGATTCACTAAGAATTCCATGGCGAGTCCACCAGCGCTGCACAAAATAAAGGGAAATCATACAGTCACCTCAAGGCAGGTAACGCCAGCCCCTTCGAGCAGCTTAGCGGCTAGCAGTTGGCAGGAGTTCTAGTTCCCAAATTTTCCCTCGGGGCCCCACTGGCGGGCCCTGTTCTTCTAGCCTCAGTTCCACTTCACTCCTGAGCTGCCAAGCGCGGTAACACCGGCCATCGAATTGAGGGCATTGCTTATGTGAAGCCGCTACGGGAGCTCAGCGAGGCAGGGCTTTTGTCCGTCGCGCGTCGCGTCCGATCCTCCTTGAGTGCTCGCGGGTTGAACGCCAAATGGGGAGCCACCTGGTTCAAAGAGATGCGGGAACTCAACCATGTGGGCGAGCGCGCCTAACGCGTGTTTCCCAGGGCAGATCGCAAGAACTCGATGACAGCCGCACCGCTCTCTCGGTCAGCTCGCGCATAGCCCTCGGGGGTGCCACCGACTTGAAGATGAGGTCCTAGGTCATGGCGGTGAGTTGTCGGCTGCCACAGCGGCGAGATCAAATGCCCGGCATCGCTGAAATAAACGATCTGATCATGCGTGCCATGCGCATGCCGAGCCAAATAGCGTTGCGCCACCGCCGCCATTTCACCAGACAGACCCAGCCGATCGTCTCCTGCAGCGACGAGCATGAGCGGGCCGTTGATCTTTTCAATCGGCAACAACGCGGCTTTCAGCGTCGACTGGATCTCGGCTTCCTTTTCATCCAGCCAAGAAGCGTCTTCACGATAGGGCAGGAAAGGCAGATCCTTTCCCTTGAATGTCAGACCAGGCTTGTTGACTGCGCGGAAATCGGCCGGCGCTACATCCCGCTGTATTCCGCGGAATGGTGCCGGACTTCCCACGAACGAAACCACCGCGCGGAGCCGTGGGTCGTGTGAGGCAGCGGCCATCGCGATGGTTCCGCCCCATGAGCCACCCAATACACCAATCCCGGAAGGATCCACATAGCTCTGGTCTTGTAGCCAAGTCACGCCCATCGAGACAGGGTCAATCGGCACCCGCACGAGATCCTTGGGCAATCCAGGCATGCGGTAATAAGCCACAGACATCGCCACAAACCCATGAGAGGCAAGCCAGGCCGCATACATGTTGGCACTCTCGATCCCGCCCTCGGAGCCCCCGAGAGTGATGACGGTCGGATGGCGACGTCCATCTACCAGCGCGCCTTGGGGCGCGTAGACGTTGGCCACAAGTCCATCGGATGTTACCGGAAACGCGCAGACGCCTTTGCCATCGATCCATCGTCGCAGCTTCACTGTGTCGACCACTCTTCCGCCCGACACCACGTCAAGAGTGAACTCGGCTGGTGAAAACCGCAAATCCCCGGGTCTTCTCTGAATGGGAAAAGGCGAAGGTCGTGCGGGACCCTCAGGCTGCATCGACCAAAACAGACCGGTTTGATCAATTCCCATGTAGCTCCCCGCCTCAGCGGCGGTGATTGCCGGGTCGACCACGCCGTCTAGATCCGCGCGATACACCGCGCTAGAGCGCCAGATGATGCCTTTGGCATCCTTCATCGCAAGCCTGAGCTCCACGAGCTCCGCAGGGCGCATTCCTGACACGTGCACACCCAAGGGCACATCCGCCTGGCTATCCAACGAAGAAACGTGAAGCGTTGCGGCATTGGCGTGGGCGCAGGCGAGTAGAAATAAGAGAAGGGCGAGTCGGCGCATGTCAGGACGGCCTGAGAAAGGGCCAACGAGCATGTCTGCCAGGCGCTTCTTGCAACGGCTATTTGGCACGAGTCGTGTGCCCAGGGGCCTCAATCGTGCAACAGCCGCTAAAACAAGCGAGGTAGGCGCGCTTCCAGCTGTGGTCGGAATTGCCGGCTGACCCGAAGTGCTGTGCCATCTAGAAGTTCGAGTTGGGCATCCTGGTTTCGCGCCGAACGGATCGCCACGACACGCTTCACATTCACCAATGACGATCTATGGATACGAACGAACCCATGCGACTCAAGACTGTCTGCCAGGCTTGCCAGGCTATCGCGGCGCAAGTACGTGTCTTTTCCGGCGTGGATACAGACGTAATGGCCCGCCACCTCGACATAGTCGATCTCCGCCGGTGACAAGTAGACAGTTCGATCACCCACCTCAACAGCCAGGCGGGCAATCTCCGCACCCCTACCGTCTATGCGCTGACGCACGCGCCGCATCGCAAGCTGTAGACGCTTGGGATCTACTGGCTTGAGAAGGTAATCCAATGCACCAGCGTCGAAAGCGCACACCGCGTGCGTACTGTAGGCAGTGATAAAGATGATATGCGGCACAACTGATTCGAGGTGCTTCACAAGGTCCAGGCCACTCCCATCGGGCAGACCGATGTCCAACAGCAGTAGGTCGACATCTCCGAGCTGTGCGCGCTCAAGCGCCAGTTCGAGGGTGGCCGCTTCACCCACCACGACCACATCAGACTCAGACGCGAGGAAACGAACAAGCCGGTCTCGCGCAAGCGCTACATCGTCCACAACTAGAGTGCGAATCACGACGCCTCTGCCCCCCTCAGGGGGAGACAGATCGTTGCGACAAAGCATGTCTCCTGACGTTCGATCGACAACGATGCCGTGGCACCGTGGGTGAGAGCCAATCGCCGCCCCAAGTGATCCAACCCTATGCCTAGCCCACCGGGTTGCTTGCCGCAGACGGGGTTCACAACCGTGATGATGAGTTCCGCGTTTTCGACAATAGCCTTCACTTTGATCCGGACCAGCCCACCAATACGCGCTCCATGCTGGATGGCGTTTTCTAGCAATGGTTGCAGTGCCATGGACGTAACGGCGGCGTTCCAAGCTCGAGGCTCTATGTCGATGTCGAATGTGATGGTGCCGGACAGCACCTGGTGCAGCTCGATGAACTCGGCGCTCGCGCCTATTTCCTCCCTTAGCGACACCACAGGTGCGCTCTCCAGCATCGCGCGAAGGATATTCGCTACATGGCCAAGCGCACGGTCTGCCCGAGTGGCGTCACGATGCCCAAGCTCCCCGATCGCATTGAGCGCATTGAAGATGAAGTGCTGGTGCAGTCTGGACCGCAGCGCTTCTTCGTCCAGTCGGGCCAGCACGACCTCTCGCTCACTTCTCAAAATCAGGTGTGTCCAAAGCTGCCCTACCCCCATGACGACCAGATAGAGCGGAATGGCGAACAGCGTCGTGGCAGCGAGTGCGCGCTGACCGCTGCGAAGATCAAGCCCTCCCGCGCCCACGAACCCTGCTAGTTGCAGGAGACCATGCCCAAGCACCCAGCCCAGCGCCGTCAGCACCGGTATGGCAAATAGTCCAGTCAAGGCGATCAATGCCAGATGGCGAATGCTGTCCCCTGTTCCAACGATCCATCGCCTGGCGAGTCCAAGAAGCGTTGGGGTGGCCACTGCCCAGGGCACGTAGCTGCCGACTAGAAACAGGAAAGCCTTCAACAAGCCGGGAGCGCCTTGCGGGTCCTCGGCCAGCGATGTCATGGCTACTGCAGGGGTATAAGCGAGCGCAAGCATGAGCCAAGGCACCGCTACGCCCGCGTAGCGGAAGCGCGCCGAAACCGATGAAGGGTTGGAAATGGAAGAGGTGCGCGCCCGCATGGACAGTAATGCTCGGAGCCGATAAGTGTCCGGGGCAAAGTGCCGGCCACTCATTCTCGCCTGCCCTGCTCCGCCTTGGTAGTGGGACTGCCGAGCGCCTCTTTGGGGAGGATCGGTCCTGTCGCCGTGGGCGCCGCTGTAAGGCAGCTCGCACACCACCGTTGGTGCCCTCGGACTGGTGGATTTAGCCGGCAGCACGGCTATCGCACGCGCCGGGAGACGTCAGATCCTGAAACGCGCCGAGGTCCGCTGGACGCCCAGCGCGTTGAGCCAGGTCACTGGTGGCCACAGTCGCAATCGACGAGAAGAACGCCCTGATTTCGCCGCTCCGCCTCTTAGGACGGCTTGCGTTACCGCTGCTCACACCTGTTTTCTGCAGAGCCCTTCGCTGCATCCACCATCTACAGGGAAGCCCCCAGGCCCAGCCGATCGATGCTATTTGGAGACGGCGCGACTTCGACCAGGATGCGCGGTTCTTCACTCCGCCTTGTGCGGTCTGCATCTGTTTGCACTAGCAGGGCCCTTGGCCTAAGATGTGAATGATTCTCATTTATGGCGACAGGATGATGCGTGATTCCGCCCTTGTGTTGACAGGTGAGGCTCGCCTTCAGCTCCAGAACATCTATGTTGATCATCACAGCTGGCTTAAATCCTGGTTGATCAGGAAGCTCGGCAACGACGCCTTGGCACTGGATCTGGCCCAAGACGCCTTCATGCGCTTGATCTGCTCGCGCATACCGACCGACGCCATTCGCATGCCTCGCGCTTACCTCACCACCGTTGCACATGGCTTGGTCGTCAATCATTGGCGTCGCCAGTCCATCGAGAGGGCTTACCTAGATGCGCTGGCTGCCCGGGGCGAGATGGCATCCCCTTCTCCTGAAGAGGCAAAGCTTGCTTTAGAGGCGTTGGAGGAGATCGATGTCTTACTCGATGGGCTTCCTGCACGATCCCGGCAGGCGTTTTTGCTCTCTCAACTCGATGGCTGGCCCTACGCCAAGATTGCCAGGCATCTCGGGATCACCGTCAACATGGTCCAGAAAGCCATGATCCGCGCGCTTCAAGGCTGTTACCGCGCCAGCTATGGGTAACGCTCGCGCACGCGTCCTGCCACCAGAGGTCATCGACAAAGCGATCCATTGGTATGTGCGCTTGGCCTCCGGCCAGCCTGACCATCAACAGCAGGACGCTTTTGCACAGTGGCAACGGGCCGATCCCGATCATGCCGAGGCCTGGCGACGGATCGAGGCGCTCCGTGGAAGCATGACGGACCGCCTCGCGTCCATTCCAAGCAACGTCTCACGTGAGGTGCTCGGCAGCGCGAATGCCTCGCCGCAGCGACGCCACGCGTTGAAAGTCCTGCTCTGGGGTGGCACAGGGCTGGCGGGCAGCTGTCTATTGTCAGGACCTCTCGGCCTTTCGCGACAGTGGCATATCGCCACCGCTGATCTTCGAACCCAGGTCGGCGAACAGAAGCGTCTCACGCTACCCGACGGCACCGTGCTTCGCCTGAATACCGCAAGCGCGGTGGATGTGCGCTTTGACCAAGCGACCAGACGCATCATCCTTCACGAAGGCGAAGTGGACATCGTCACCGCACCAGACGCGTTGGGCCGGCGCTTCGTCGTAGAAATGCCGTCGGCAACGCTAGTGCCCATTGGCACGCGATTCGGGGTCCGCCTGAGCGACGGCGGCGTGCTTTTGACGGTACAAGAAGGCGCTGTCGACCTAACGAGAGAGACAACATCCTCCCTGCGGGTTCCCGCCGGATACCAGGTGTTTTTCGATCATCAGCACTCGGGACGCCTGACGCCCCTCGATGAAAGCGCGGTGGCTTGGACGGCTGGCCTGATCCGAGCCAATCGCATGACTCTTCACGACTTCTTAGCCGAGTTGTCGCGCTACCGACGCGGCTGGATCCGCTGCGAGGCATCGGTCGCGCAGCTTCGTCTCACTGCGCTCTACACCTTGGTCGGGGCCGACCCGGTCAATGCCATCCTGGACACCCTGCCTCAAGTCCTTCAGGTCTCCATCCGACGTGTGTCGCCTTGGCTGATCCTGGTTGGCCCGGCAAAGCACTGAGCCATTTTCGTGAGATAGCGAATAATTTTCGCTGCATGGTGGCAGATTTGGCGATCTCGATTGGCAAACCTCATGAACACCCGCTTTGATCAGCAAAGCGGGCAAGCCTTCACTTCTGAGGATTGCCTTCGCCATGGCGGCACAACGCCCCTTTCCCGCCTCCACCACCCGGCGCGCTCGACGCCACCCACTTGCCCTTGCCGTTCTGCTGGCTCAACTTGCCACTGGCACGACGGCCCTGACTGCCCTTGCGCCGCCCGCGCACGCCCAGCAGGCCACCATTGCCTTTGATGTCTCGGAAGGACCGCTCGATCAAGCCCTGCTGAGCTTCGGCCGCCAGGCAGGACTTGGGGTCGTCGTAAATGCATCGCTGACCAAAGGCCTGAGGAGCAATGGCCTCAAGGGCAACTTCACCGCCCATGACGGCGCGGCGCGGATTCTGAGCGGAACAGGCCTGGAGGCCAGTCAGCAGGGCCAAAGCCTGATCGTGCGCGCAGTTCGCTCGTCAGCACGCACCACCGATATGCTGCGGGTCGGCGGAAACTTGGGGGCGAGCCAGGGCAAGGAACGGGACCGCCGGGGTGCCGACGACGTCTACGACCTCGACATTTCCACCTCTTATATCGATCGTGCCACGATTGAACGCTTCAAGGGCAAGACACCGTCAGATCTTGTCAACGGGATCCCGGGGGTTTTCAGCGGTGATGCGCGCAACAGCGGCGCGTTGGACCTCAACATTCGCGGCATCCAAGGGCCAGGACGCGTGCCTGTCACCATTGATGGCACCGAGCAGGCGCTTACTGTCTGGCGTGGCTATAACGGCGCGAGCAACCGCAACTACATCGACCCGTTTCTGATTGGCGGCATCCAAATCCTCAAAGGTCCGTCGCTGACCCGTCATGTCACCACAGGCATCGGTGGCGCGATGGTGGTGAACACGCTAGATGTCGAAGACATCCTGGACGGAGGTCAAACCATTGGGGCGGAATTTCGCCTGGAAGGCAGCAGCAATGCGGTGAGGCCACGCCTGCCGACGCTCCACACGGGCGAAGACTATCGAACGGTGGACAGCTTCCCACAGCAAACGCCCAACATCCCTTACACCGACCGCACCTTGATGTTCCAACCGCGAAGTGGCGGAGGTGGCGTCAATGTCCTCGGTGGCGAGGATTACGCCTATCGTTTGGCATTGGGATGGAGGGCCACGGAGGATCTCGATCTGCTGGCAGCGTACAGCTATCGCGAGCGTGGCAACTATTTTGCCGGTAAGCGTGGCGCAGGCTACTACTCACACCCGCGCAGCAGCAACGCCGACGACTACATCTTGTCCATGGCCAACTACTGGCTGCCAGGCAATGAGGTAGCCAATACGTCGAGCAAAATGGAATCTTGGCTCTTTAAGTCCACTTGGCGCATCACGCCCGATCAAGTGCTGCAGTTAGGCTACCGAAGCAGCTCGTCGCATTACGGCGAGGTGATGCCGTCACGCATCATCGAGTCAGAAGATCGCAGCGCCGTTCAATGGCCACTGAGTCGGGTGGATACCCAGGCTTGGAACGCCGAATACAAATGGCAACCTCAGGACAGCCGCGTCATCGACTTCTATGCCAATTTCTGGCGAACCGACACCCAGAGCGACACCTACACCGCAGGTGGCTTCCCCAACTATGCGCAAGGCCCGGGATTTCCCCTGCTGAGGAACACGGCGCTTGCCAACGCCCAAAATGCCCGCAATGGTGTGACACTGAGCAACACGCTGCATTTGACTGATCAGCTGGACTTGACTGTGGGAGGAAGCTTTCAGCACGAAAGCCTCACCTCCACGGACGCGTATTTTGGCGTAAGCGATGGCTGGCGTATGTATCCGCGTGCAGGCCGACGCGAAGAGCGACAAGGCAACTTCCAATTCGAGTGGCGTCCATTTGAAGCACTCGCGCTCAGTGCCGGCGCACGCTACTCGTCTTACTGGGCCTTTGACGATTTCCTCGACAGCCACCAGGATGACATTCGCCAAGCAGTCACCACGGGCTACACCACCCGCTACACCACCGTGGGTACCTACACCCAGGCTGAGCGCGAAGCGCTGATCGAAGACCAACTTGCGTCCAATCGCGAACTGCTCGAACTGGAGATCATTACGCAAGAAGAGTTCGACGAGATTGCCGCACTGCTTCTGACCGATGTGCCGACCACTTACAGTGTGGATCACCAAGGCGTGTGGCAAGCCGATGCAGACGGCCGGTTCACCAAAGCCGGCAATGTCTGCCTGAATGGCTCGCTCGAGACAGATCCGGCAGCGGTGGGTCAGCTTTGCCAGACCTCCGCCGTTTCTGAAATCAGGCCGGCATCGGCGACAAAGCGCAAAGACCACGGCTGGACGCCGTTTTACGCTGCCACGCTCTACCTGGATGATTACAGCCGCATCTATGTTCGTTACGGTGAGACGCTTCGCTATCCGAGCATGTTCGAAAGCACGATCGCTTTCTCGGCCTCATTGGACGCCGAAGGTGTCAAACCGGAGCATGCGCATAACGTGGAGGTGAGCTATGTCTACGACCTGGCACAGCTGCTGTCGCCAGAATCAGTTGCAGACATCAAATTTGCCTACTACAAGAACAAGACGCGTGATGTGATCGAACGCGACCCCAGTTTCAAGTTCCGCAACATCGACAAGCAAATCATCGAAGGCGTGGAGTTCCAGGGCCGATATGACTCAGGGCGCGTGTTTGCGGATCTTGCAATCAACTACAACTTCAAAAACGAAGTCTGCGACGAACAGACGGCAGCGTTGCTATCGAGCACGAATGGCTATGTCGTCGGCAGCGGCGTCAGCGTGCCCAGTTGTGTCGACTATGGATTTGTGGGCGGCTACTTGCTGACGCAGAGCGCTCCACAGTTCTCATCCAGCGTTTCATTGGGCGGACGCTTCATGGACAAGCGCCTGGAGCTCGGCACACGTCTGAGCTACTACAAGCAGTACGAAAATGCCGATCTCGACTGGTTTAGACGAAATTCGATTCAAAGCGGGGACGGCCGACTGGTCTATACCTTCAATGTCCCCTTCTCCTGGGCCAGCACGATGCTCGTCGATGCCTATGCCACCTACAAGCTCAGCCCCAGGCTGACGATGGAACTTACGGGCACCAATCTCACAGATCGCTACTACGTCGATCCGGCGACGCGATCACTCATGGCAGCACCTGGCCGGACTATCAAGCTGAGCCTAACGGGCCGCTTCTGAGCTCACGATCATGGACAGTAACCGGGGCAAGGATGTCCACTTCCTTCCAACAAGAGACCGAATAAATGAAAATTCAGAAACCAATGCTAACCGTTGCCGTAGGCGTCACCGTCTTGCTGCTGGGCGGTGTTGCGCAAGCGGCGAATTTTGTCGGCAGCTCGACCAACGAAGGCTATGTCAAGGTAGGCGTTTCCACGGTCAGTGGCGGTCCGCATCAAGCGGGCTTTGCGGGCGTTGCGGTCAACTCCACGGGCCTGGACAAGCCGGTCGATTTCAAGGGCCTGGCGTCCTATGGCGGCACCGGGTCGGTCAAGGTGTTGAATTTCCCGTACAGCGGTGCCCCGAGCAGTCACGACAGCCTGGGCGTTTTTGCCTTCGCGCAGGTCGGGACGCAGGACGTCTGGTTCGGGGAGTGGTATTCGCGCAAGGACAACGCAGAAGGGCTGAACACCCATACCGTTTACTTCATGGGCGACAACGCCGATACCGCCATTCCAGCCTCTGGTACGGCCAGCTACAACGTCGTTGGCATCAATAACTACAGCTCCGGCAATCAACTGACCGGCACCTTTGATGCAAACTTCGGCACACGTCGCCTGACCGGCTCGATCCAGAATGGCGCCGGCTTTGCCGTCAATGTGGGCACCGCCACCATCAACACCAACGCCAGTATCTCAGGCACCAATGCCACAGCACGCCAGTCCGGAACGCTAGTCAGTTCCAATGGTGTGGTGTCGGGCCAGTTCTACGCCGGGCAAACCGCACTGGCAGGCACTGCCAACTTCACTGGTGTGCAATACGACACCGCCTTTGGCGGCTCGAAGAAGTGAGTTGATCGGCTGATCGCTTGATATTGCAACTACAGGACAAGCCAGGCCAAGCCAGTCCTGTTCCTCTTTTTTGGCCGATTCCCTATGCATGCAATCAAGACATCCCCCACCTGGGGTGTCCTACTCACGCTTGTCATCATGACATTCCCCGGGCGGGCGCTTGCGCAGCAGCAACAAGACGACATTCGCCGCCTCCTGGAACAGCGCAACCAGGCGCAGTCCGACGTACGCGAGCGAGAAATCATGAAGGAGGAGACAGACAAGGCCAGACCAACGATGGTCGTGGAGGGGCACGAATACACCGTTGCGCACAATGCCAACGACGTGGGGCGCGCGCTTTATATCGCGCTCCAGAACAAACAATGGTCGGCAGCTCAATCCTTGCTGGATGAATATCTCACACTTGCCAACCGCGATCCGCTGCTGGTCCACTATGCCCAGGGCGCGATCGCAAGACTCCATGGCGACTACGCCCGAGCCCAAGCGGAATACGCCGCCCTTCTGGACCTGAAAGCCGACTTCCTGCCGGGGCGGCTGGAACTGGCCCGCGTGTTCTTTGAGGATCAACAGAACGCTGAAGCGAGGGCGCTGTTTGATGCCATCGAGCAGTCGATCGACCGCAGTGACCCCAAAACCGTGGGCGTGCTCGGCAGCATCGACAACTTCCAGCAGGCCCTTGTCGAGCGCGACCGCTGGCAAGGCACTGCGGCGCTCGGCCCGGCGTGGAGTGACAATGTCAATCGCACTTCGGCCAGTTCCAACTGCCTGATTTCGCTTGATGGACAGTGCTACTTCAATCGCAGCACCCCCGATGCGGCGAAGTCATTTGGCTTCGAATACGACGCGGCCATCGAGAAGCGTTGGAGCATGAAGGGTCATCACGGCGTCTATGCCCGCACGACCCTGTTTGGCCAAGGCTACCGAGACAATAGCCAGTTCAACGAAGTCACCGCCGTGATGCAGTCCGGATACAGCTTCAAGTCCGGCCGAAACGCGTTCGTGCTTGCGCCTTCTTTCGAGTATTACGGCTTAGGCAACCACACCTTGTATGGCGCGCCAGGACTCCATGCAGAGTGGTCATGGACCATGTCCCCTACGTCCTTGATAAAACTCGAGGGGGACTGGAAGCGCTTGGGCTACCGAAGACAAGACTACGGCACTTACCTCAATGGCGAGACCACCTCGGTCTTTGCTAACGTCTTCAAGAGCTTCGGCGAGAGATGGATGGGCTTTGCCGGCATTGACGCGGTCAAAAGCCAAACGGAGGAAGAGGCAGATGGATTTTTTCAGCGCGGCGTTCGCCTTGGCGGTTCGTTGCAATGGCCGAAGGGTGCCCAAATGACCCTCTTTGCTTCGTCGCGCTGGCGCAGCTACGGAGCGTATAGCGCCGTGCTGGAAGCACGTCGCAGGGATCACGAACAAGGCTACACCCTCATCCTTCGTGCCCAACATCTATCGTGGGCGGGTTTCAGCCCTCTGCTGACGTTCCGGCGAAACCAGGTCAAAAGCAACATCGACTGGCTTTATAGCTACGACCGCGATGCAGTGAGCCTGAAATTCGAACATGCGCTGTAAACCTATTCCTTCGAGCATCCTCATGACGGCTCCCGACCCAAGCCAAAGCGTCGCCAGACATCTCAAATCCCAGACGCACGATGCCCATGAGGCGCTTGACCAGCGCATCATGGCGAGTGCCCCGTTTTCATCCATCACGCGCTACGTCCAGTTTCTACACGCGCAGCGCCGCTTTCACGCCACCATCGATCCCCTTTTCAAGGATCCAATCCTTCAACATCTAGTCCCGGAACTTACCGGGCGTCGTCGCTTGCATGAGATCGAACAGGATATTGGCGACTTGTCACTCGGCATCCAAGCGCATCGGGGTGCCGTGGACGTCGATTTCTCCTCTCCGGCCACAGCCTGGGGTTGGCTCTATGTCGCAGAGGGCTCCAAGCTCGGCGCTGCCATCTTGCTCAAACACGCCCGAGGGCTCGGCCTGAGCGAAACCGCTGGCGCACGCCACTTGGCCGCCCACGCCGATGGCAGAGCCCGGCACTGGCGCTCGTTCGTCAATGCGGTGGATCAACTCCCCTGGACGGAACCCGAGCTCCGCCACATGGTCGAGGGCGCACGGCAGGCGTTTTCAACCATGCAGGCGTTGGTTGAACAAGAGATGCATCTGTTCGGGTGCCGCTCCGAAACGGAGTCTGGTGATTGAAACGCCTGGCCTGGCTCTTCTTGGGCTTTGTGCTGGTGGGCCTAGGCATCATCGGCGCCTTGCTGCCTGTCATGCCGACGACCATTTTCTTGATCCTGGCGGCCGGGTGCTTTGCCCGCTCGTCGCCGGCGCTTGAGGCCACACTTCTGAGCCATCCACGCTATGGCTCGGCGCTACGGGCGTGGTCTGAGGAGAGAGCCATTTCCAGCAGGGCAAAGCGCTACGCCACGCTCGGCATCGCGTTCGGAGCGGTCTGCTTTTGGCTTGCCGCCAGACCGTCCTGGCCGTTGGGCATCGGCGTTGCGCTCGGACTAGGGCTTTGCACGCTCTGGATCCAAACCAGGCCGCTGCCGCGCATAGAGCAGCCCTCGCAGGACAAGGCTGAGCTTACAGCCAAGCTTTTCGCCCACGGTCTGTCCTGGGGCGGCCACGCCCTGGTGCTTTACGTGCTCTTGTGTCACTGGCCCGAACCTGCACGGCCAGCGGCAACGGAGCAGATCCGGGTTCGGCTCACGGTCTTGCCCCCCGCCGCTCCACCTGTCCCCGTGGTCGAGGAAATTGCAGCCGAGCCGCTGAAGGGGACCGAGGCGAGGCCGAAACCAGACACATCATCATCGCCAGAAGTCAAAAAGAGTAGGCAGGCAGCGCCTGTTACTCAGTCGCAATCGGTGAAAGACGTTGTTGAGACGCTTGCCCTCGACGAGGACAGCTCGACTTCGGAAAGCGTTCCGATACCGTCTCCGGCGTCGGCACCGCCGTCTCTATCGTTGCCTCCGAGCGCGCAGACGGGAGGAGAGGTCGATCCCGATTGGGAGGGCGAAGTGCTCACGCGACTTGAGAAATTCAAGCGCTATCCCCGGCCCGCCCGGGTTCGCCGTGAGGAAGGGACAGTGCTCATTCGAGCCTTGATCGATGGCAGCGGACATGTGCTGTCCGCCCAAGTAAAGGAAACCAGTGGCTCGGCTCTACTGGACCGCGAAGCCTTGGCGACGTTTACCAGGGCCGAGCCGCTTCCCCCTCCCCCTAGAGCGACCGTACCGGCAGAACTGAATGTGCCCGTGCACTTTTTTCTCCGCTAGGCAGCGACCTGGGACCCAGGCATGCGCCATCCAGCTACTGCCGATCAAAGAGCGTCATATGGATCCACCAGGCCCCCGAATGACCACATATGTGGGACAAGGCCACCTAGGCACTACCTAGAGGCCAGATCCAGGACATGCCTCTCGCGCGAGAAGGCAGCGTTCGATTCGCTCTGCGCATGCTGCGATCTGCTCGAACACCGGCAACGCGTTACGTTGTGAAACGATCGCACCCAATGCTCGATTCGGCCCCTTCCCAAAACGCCAGCAACTGCTGAATGACCTCGGGCTTTTCCCCGAGAGCACCCAGTGCGAGTCGCGTCCGGCTCCAACGCTGCGCGCTGACTTCCAAGATCGAGCCTAGCTGCACTTTCCGGCAGGCCATAAAGCCAAGCTGCGCCGTTCGCAGGCGTTGCCTTTGCAAGGCCTGCGCGCGCAAGCTGCTGGAGAAGCCGCGGTTGTCCGGCTGCGTCAGGAGCCGGTCCATAGACCTGTCTCGTCAGGCCTATGGACTGCCAATTCCTCTACCGCGGAGCCCGCGTGCCACAGAGCGGGCATCCCTGTTCCTCGTTGCTAGCGCACCACAGTGAAGTGCCTGGGGCGACACGGCAACATCAGTCCAGCCGATCAGCCGCCGCGTATAAACAGCGGGCGAGTCGACTGGCGCTCTGCACTGCAGTGCGCATGGTCCCCCTTCTTCATTGGTCATCAACCCGAATTGTGCGATGGTCAAACGACTTTCACTTCTGAGGATCACCATGCGACGTGTCCTTTTCTTTTCCCTGGCAGCCCTGTGCGCAAGCTGTGCCCATACAGAGCAGCCCAAACAACGCGCTTATGGTAACGATGCACTGCCGAGCGCCGAGAGCGTAGCGTTTGAGAAGACGGACGCGAGACTACGTTACAGAGATGCGCGTATTGAATGGGATGCAAAGCAATGCGCCGTTTATCAAGGCGTCGCTGCAGATGGACAGATTCGCAGCGAAGCGCTGCACGATGCCGAAGGGCGGCCACTATGTGCCAAGACACCTTGACTGTTGCCACGCGCCGAAGGGCCACATGCGTCCTGCAATCATGACAACAAGCACTGCCCAGTTATAGTCGCGAGCGACTGACATCCTCTTGAGCTCGCTACAGCGAGAACATGCCTGAGGCAGCGCCGTGCGCTGCCTCAGGCTAAGCTTAGATAATAGGGATTGAGCCGATCGTTTGTCGGCGTGCATAGGGCCTGCGCTATTACGGCCATTTCTTCAGAGCGTGTGACCTGAAGTTCAGCGCCAATGCCAACGACGCGCACGTGGAACACATGGCGCGCGTCGCGAACTGCACATGCGCACTATGTCTTCAGACCAGTCTCTACCTGCCGCTAAAAGGAGAACCCAAGGAGCAATCCGATGCCCGGTTCCCTCAAAACCCAACTTCCGTTCATTTCGATAAGCGAGACGTTGGACGAGTTGCTCGTGCGCCTAGCGGAACTCACCCCGCTCAAGACCTGGATCTTTGCAGAGATCAAGAACGATCACTGGATCATTCGTGCCTGCACGGATTCTGCGTTTGGGTTGAAAGTAGATCAGTTCCTTACATGGTCGGAGTCGGTGTGTCGGCAAATGATCGTAATGGGCGGGCCGCAATGCGCCGAAGATCTAAAAAAGGTCGACCATCTTGCTCAGGCTCCAGCCGCGCTTGGCCTTGGCATTGCAAGCTACCTCGGAGTGCCGGTCAGAATCCCCGGCCAGATGGAAGGAATGCTCTGCGGTATCGACAAGCACATAGCAGACAACGAACTGAGCAAGTTCCTGCCGCTGGCGGAAACCTTTGGCAGAGTGCTTGTCGGCGCATGGGCGCAGCACCTCTCGGAGGAACAGCCAACTACTGACACACCTTCTGCGAAAACGGCAGACCAGCTGACTGGCCTGCATGATTTCAGCGCGTTTAGGGAATTGGTGCATAGCGCAGCAAGGAAAAATCGAAACGAGCCAGGTGGCATCCTACTTTTCAGCATGAATGCAGGCAGCGCAGGGAATCACGTTGCCGCAAAAAGCGAAATCGAGACGGCTGCAGGCATCCTTCAGGCCGCAACGCGCCCACAAGATGGGCTCGCGCATGTAGCACCCGGAAGTTTCGCCATCTATTTGCCTGGTATCAGTGAAGCGGGATTGCTTTCCGTCGCGCGTCGTATCCGTGTGTCTCTCGCTGCATGTGGGATCAACTCCAAATGGGGCGCGAGTTGGTTCAACGATCTGGACCAATTCGACAAGGCAGACCATGCACTCAAGCGTGCAATCTTGCAGATGAGCGGTTCAGCAGAAGCCATTTCGGCCCAGGACCCAGCCCCTTTCTCGGGACGGGCAGACACCGAGCGAACTGCCTGAGCGTCTCGCCGAGCCGACCCTGCTGAAGACCCGTTGTTTTTGCTCAGGTCGTCTGGCTTGCACGATGCAGAGGGGTGAATGGCGCCCAGAACCAAGCAACCTTCCGTGACACCCTATGGCAACCACGCATCATCGTCGTAGTACCGAGCAAGGCGACATCTCGCTATTGAGGCGGACACCCGCCTCGGGCGATGCCCTGGTTCAGACGACCGACCTCGGACAGCCTGTCTGAGGCGTCTTCTAACTGACGGAGATTCTGGACACTGTGCTTCCCCCGGGGATGGCTAGCGAGGCGCCCTAGGCGTCGGCCCGGGGAGATCGTCTCGATGACGTGCTGACCACCAGCGTCGCGATATGCTCAGGATCGTACGACGCCGTGACGGCGGCGTTTCGCTCAGCACGCCGTTCATGGCATGACCACACATTTCAAGACGACACCAACCTCCATGCCATTGCCCCCTGCTGTTCGCCATGCGGCCATTCTCGACAGTGCCACTGACTTTGCGATCATCGCGACCGATCTGGATGCCCGCATCACCGACTGGAATAGCGGAGCCGAAAACGTCCTGGGCTGGAACGAGACTGATATGGTGGGTCAGACGATCGACCGCATTTTCACTCCCGAGGACAGAGCCCAGAATCGTCCCGAGGTTGAAATGGCTACGGCGATCGCTCACAGCAGTGCCGAGGATGAGCGCTGGCACATGCGTGCCGATGGGTCGCGCTTTTGGGCGAGCGGCAGATTGACGCCCCTCTACGCGGATGCGCGCCACATCGGCTTCTTGAAGATTCTGCGCGATCAAACAAGCGCCCGGCTGGTCACCGAACAGGTCCACGCCAGCGAAGCCAAGTGGCGTAGCACCTTCGATCGTCTCGTGGAAGCACTGATGATCGGCGAGGTAGTGCGTGACGTCCAAGGCCAGGTAATTGACTGGCGCTATCTCGAGGTCAATCCGGCGTGGGAACGCATGGTTGGCGCGACGCGTGAGCAGGTCTTCGGTCGAACCGTCCGTGACGTCATCCCGGGTGTCGAAAATGCGTGGATAGACGAGTTTGCCAACGTTGTCGATACGGGCGAACCGGCAGCTTTCGTACGCGAGGTCGGTGTCTGGTCGCGTTGGTTCGAGGGTCGCAGCTTTCCGCTTGGCCACGATCGGTTCGGTTGCCTATGCTTCGAGGTGACCGACCGTCGCAAGGACAATGCGAGACGCGACACCTTGTTGGCGCTGGACGAGCGCATCCGCGACCTGAGCGATCCCGGCGAAATCGCGTTTGCTGCCGCGCAGGTGTTGGGAGAGATGCTTGGCGCGAGCCGCGCCGGCTACGGCGACGTCGATGAGCAAGCTGAAACCATCAAGATCGAGCGTGACTGGAACGCAAAGAATGTCATCTCCCTCGTCGGCACGCACCGCTACCGTGACTTCGGCAGCTTTGTCGACGAACTGAAGAAGGGCAACCTCGTCGCGATCAATGATACGGCCACCGATAGGGCCACCGCCGCAAGCGCAGACGCCTTGAAGGCAGTAGGGGTGGGATCGCTTCTCAACCTGCCGGTCATGGAGCGCGGCCAGTTCGTCGCCATGCTGTTTCTGAACTGCCCAACGCCTCACACCTGGACGCCGCACGAGATCGCGATCGTCCGCGATGTCGCCGAGCGTACTCGGGTCGCAGTGGAACGTCGCCGGGCCGAACAGGCGCTCCATGTGTTGGCAGAGACGTTGCAGCAACAGGTCGAGGAGCGCACTCATGAGCGCGACCGGGTGTGGCAGGTCAGCCGGGACATGCTGGGCGTTGCCGATACGGACGGGGTCTGGCTTAGCGTCAATCCTGCCTGGTGCGACATCCTTGGCTGGCCCGAAAAGGCGTTCGTCGGCAAGACCTCGGAATGGCTGGAGCATCCCGATGATCGTTCGAAAACACGGGAAGAGATCGGGAATATTGCGGATGGCAATCCGACCATGTTCTTCAAGAACCGCTTTCGGACAATCGACGGCGACTACCGGTCGCTGTCCTGGTCTGCCGTCGCGGTCGCCGATCGCCTCTACTGCGTTGCGCAGGACGTGACCGAGCAGAAGCAGCGTGATGCCGCGCTCCTTGAGGCCGAAGACCGACTGCGTCAGAGCCAGAAAGTCGAAGCGGTAGGCCAGCTCACCGGCGGCGTGGCGCACGACTTCAACAACTTGCTGACGGTGATCAGAGGGTCAATCGATCTTCTGCGTCGACCCGGCCTGGCGCCAGAGAAGCGCACCCGCTACCTCGACGCCATCTCCGATACCGCCGATCGGGCCGCCCGGCTGACCAGCCAGTTGCTCTCCTTCGCCCGCCGCCAGGCGTTGAAACCCGAGACATTCGATGCCGGGGCCAGCATCGAAACCCTGCGAGAGATGCTCGGGACATTGACCGGCTCGCGTGTGGCGGTCGAGATCGAGATGGACTCCGGTCCCTCTCTCGTCAGAGTTGATCGAAGCCAGTTCGACACTGCCATCGTCAACATGGCGGTCAACGCGCGCGATGCCATGTCGGGCACAGGCACGCTGACCATCGACGTTCGCGCAGCAAACGCGATACCGCCGCACCGCACGCATCCGGTCGTCCCCGGACAATTCATTGCCGTTTCGATCACCGATACGGGCATTGGCATTGCGGACGACCAGATTGAGCGCATCTTCGAACCGTTCTACACCACCAAGGGCGTGGGGCATGGTACCGGCCTGGGTCTGAGCCAAGTGTTCGGCTTCGCCAAGCAATCCAGTGGCGACATCCTCGTGCGCAGCACGGTAGGACGGGGCACTACCTTCACCCTCTATCTCCCCAAGGCCCATGAGGACGAGTTGCAGTCCACGCTAGTGCCGGAAGCGGTTTCGCCGCTGCCCAAGGGCGCCTTTATCCTCGTTGTTGAGGACAATAGCGAAGTGGGATCGTTCGCGACCCGGGCCCTCGCAGAGCTTGGCTACAGGACGCAGTTGGCAGTCGATGCCGCAAGCGCGCTTGTCGAGCTCGGGAGCGATGGAGCCGGCTTCGACCTGGTGTTTTCAGACGTAGTGATGCCGGGTATGTCCGGTATCGAACTCGGCCAGGAGATCCACCGCCGGATGCCGCACCTCCCTGTCGTGCTGACCAGCGGGTATAGCAACGTCCTTGCCGAACAGGACCGCCACGAGTTCGAGCTTCTGCAAAAACCCTACTCGCTCGAGGAGCTGGCAAGGGTCCTGGCAAAGGTGTCCGCAAGTCGACGCCCGATCAACTAGCAAGCAAGAAATTATCTGCCCGCCGCCGCCCGGCGTCTGAGACAATTTGGGCGGGGAACTGTCGTCTTTCAGACGCAGACAACAGCCATCAAGTCCGGGGTGCAGGTAAGCGTGGCGAGCGAAGATAATCCAACTGGTAGCCACGCTTCTCTGGATGCTGCGGCCCTGTTCGCAGGTCCTGGCGAGGTGCGCGCAGTCGCACGTGAACTGGACTGGTCGCAGGGTCCTTTGGGACCGACGACCGACTGGTCGCCGGCGATCCGCACGATGGTGCGGACGATGTTCGACTCACCATTTCCAATCTGCTTGTGGTCGGGCCCACATTACGCGCTGATCTACAACGATGCCTATCGCAGGATTCTGGCGGCGAAGCACCCTGCAGCGCTTGGTCTTCTGGGGGCCGTGGTTTGGGCAGAAATCTGGGAGGAGCTTCAACCTCAGTTCGATGGCGTGCGGGCGAGAGGGGAACCGGTCTACCACGAGGATGCACCCTTCGTCATGGCACGGTTGGAAGGCGGCGGAACGGAAACCGCCTGGTTCAACTACTCATTGTCTCCTTTGCGCGATGAGGATGGCAGCATCGCTGCGGTCCTCAACATTACCCCCGAAACAAGTAGCCGGGTCCTGCTTCAGCGTCGCCTCGACCAGGAACAGGCCGCGTTGGCCTTGAGCGAGGATCGGCTGCGTTCGCAGGTTGCTGTCGCAAAAACCGACGCTGAGCGCGTGCAACTGACACTTGCGGCCGGAGCGATCATCGGCACGTGGTTCTGGAACTTGTCCACTGACCAATTCACCGTGGACGAGGCTTTTGCCACTGCTTTCGGGCTTGATCCGGCCCTCGGCCGGGAGGGCATTCCGCTCGCCCAGATCGTCGCCACGGTTCACCCGGACGATCAGGCCGGCCTGGCAGTGGCCATCAACCATGCAATCAGCAAAGGGGGGCGTTACGCTCACCAGTACCGTGTCCGTCGCCGCAATGGCCGATATCATTGGCTGGAGGCCAACGGCCACGTCGAGCATGGTCCGGACGGCACCCCGCTGCGCTTTCCTGGCGTTTTGATTGACGTCGAGGAGCGGCGTGCTGTCGAAGCAGAGCGAGAACACGCCATCGCTGCGCTGCGCGAGCTCAATGCAGACCTGGAACGCAAGGTGCTGGAGCGCTCATTTGCACGCGGGCGGACCTGGCAGGTCAGCCCTGACCTTCTGGTCGTCATCGGCGGCAATGGATGCTTCGAATCGGTAAACCCGGCCTGGACAGCCACGCTTGGCTGGTCTGAGAAGGAACTGACCCAATCGGACTTTCTCAGGTTCGTGCACCCGCAGGATCTGGTCAACACGCAAAAGGCCTGGGCGGATGCCAGCGAACGTCGATTGCCTGTGCTGCACTTTCGAAATCGCTATCGTCACAAAGACGGCGGTTGGCGGTGGCTCGCCTGGGTCGCCGTCCCGGATGAAGGAAAAGTCTACGGTTCGGCGCGTGACGTCACGCTAGAGGTCGAACAAGCGATCATTCTCAAGGAAAGTCAGCAGACCAACAAGCACGTGCAGGCCGCACTCGCTGCTGGTGCCATCATTGGCACTTGGAACTGGAACTTTGAGGATGACTTTTTCACGTTTGACGAGGGGTTCGCGTTTGCGTTCGGTCACGACCTCAGTTCAGCGCAGACGGGGTTGCCGATCGACGAAGTGCTCGTTCACGTGCACCCCGAAGACAGACCTGGGCTGAACGCAGCGATCGCCCAGACGATAGAGCGCGGCGGCGCTTACGCGCGGCAGTATCGGGTCAGGCGTGCGGACGGCAACTACTACTGGATCGAAGCGAACGGCCGTGTCGAATTCGATGCCGCCGGCAAATCCACCAACTTTCCCGGCTTCATCATCGATGTCGATGAACGCGTGAGCCTTGAAGCGGAGCGTGACCGGGCCACGGCTGAGCTGCGCACCCTCAGCAATACGCTTGAAACCCGAATAGCCACACGTACTGCCGAACTGATGCAAGCCGAGGAGTCGCTGCGGCAATCGCAGAAGATGGAGGCGGTGGGCCAGTTGACCGGAGGCCTGGCGCATGATTTCAACAATCTTCTGACGGCCGTCACCGGCGGTCTGGAGATGCTCGCGGCGAAGGTTGCCAAGGGCGAATACGGCAAGCTCGACCGCTATATCGCAATGGCGCAAACTGGCGCCAACCGGGCCGCGGCATTGACCCAACGGCTTCTCGCCTTCTCGCGCCGGCAGACCCTGGCCCCAATCCCGACCGATGTCGACAGACTGATCGCGAGCATGGAGGAGATGATCGACCATACGCTCGGACCTGAGTTCGAGGTCAAGGTCGTCTCGATCCCAGGCTTGTGGCCAGTGCTCGTAGATGCTCCGCAGTTGGAGAATGCGCTTCTTAATCTGGGCATCAACGCACGCGACGCCATGCCCGATGGTGGGCTGCTAACGATCGAGACCAGCAACGAGCGGCTTGATGCACGCGCCGCAGCCGACCAGGATCTACCGGAGGGCGAATACGTCTCAATTTGCGTTACCGACACCGGCATCGGCATGCCGCCAGAAGTGATTGCGCGTGTCTTCGATCCGTTCTTCACCACCAAGCCCATCGGTCAGGGCACAGGGCTTGGACTGTCGATGATCTACGGTTTCGTGAGGCAATCCGGCGGCCAGGTGTGCATCTACTCCGAAGTGGGCAAGGGCACGACAATGTGCCTCTACCTGCCGCGATACCTGGGAGACGTAGCAGCTACCGAGCAGGAGGCGGGTAATGCTGACGCCGGCAAGGCGCTACCAGGCGAGACGATATTGGTCGTCGAGGATGAAATCGCAATCCGGCAACTCGTCGCCGACGTTCTTAGCGATGCCGGTTATCGCGTATTGGAGGCCCCGAACGGCCCGGCTGGAGTCAAACTACTGCAATCAGAGGAGCGGATCGATCTGCTCATTACCGATGTGGGACTTCCGGGTGGGCTCAACGGCCGGCAGGTTGCCGATGCTGGACGTGTCGTTAGGCCGGCGTTGAAGGTTCTATTCGTCACTGGCTATGCCGCCAACGCAGCCGTGGGCGCCGGGCACTTGGACGAGGGGATGCAAGTGCTGACCAAGCCCTTCAATATCGCTGAGTTGGAGATGCGCATCCGAGAAATGATCGGAAACGAAAGTGCAGCGTTACCGTCCTGACACGAATCCGAATGCGCACTTTGTCATTGCTGAGCCGCCGACGGTCGCTTTTATCATTCGTACCGACTGGCTTATGCAGGAAAGACCAGATCCGGATCACCTACTTGCCATTTGAATAACCGCGCAAAGGCCTCGTCTGCCGACACAGTCAGCCAATCCCGCGGATCCCCGTAAATGCAAAGCGGCCGAACGAGAGGCTCCGACTTTGACAGCGCCGTCAATAACGAAAACTCGAATGTCGACACTCCGCCTATCATCCTACTGGAGACAATGACCGGACAGAATCTTGGCTTGTCGATCGAGGTATGCCATTGCCCCATGGAGGATTTACCTGACGAGGGAAACAGAGAGGCAAATCCGAACACTTTGATGAAGTATCTCTTGTTATCCCATAGCGCACGGTCATCGGGATTCAAATCCTCAAACGCTTGGTCATAGATAAAAGGTGTCCGTCGAATTTTCTTGCGTCCGAACTTTGCTCGAAACGCGCGTGTCAGCAGCCCATCTCCCGTAACCACATCCACATGGCGATGTCGCTCCACCAGGGTGGGCTGCTGTGTTTTCTCTAGGATTTGCAGGACTTTGATCAAGAATCCTCCGCTGCATCGTCCGATAGATGGATGATGTTCTTGAGTAGACAGATCCCCCTGCAGGTATTTAGCAGGCAACGAGCTCAAGAGCCAGAAGCCGCATAAATCGTTAATATTTAATGGCGAGGACAGGTGCCGGGGTGACAAATGGCCACCGCTCTCGCCTCAGTGCTGCAGATGCTATGCCCGGCCCGTCGACGGGCGCGTCCATCCAATCGAATGCCCAGCTCAAGCTTTCCGCCCTTCGCGCACGTGGTTGTCGGCTGGGGGCGACGCAGCAACTCGGCCTGCGTGTTGTCCCCTGTAGTCGTCGTGTGGTCGTCGTTCGACTGGCCACGGCAGTCATGCTTACCAACCCGGCCAAGGCTGCGTTGTGCCAATACACGCCATGTACTGCTTGAACGGCGCTGTCGTATCAACGACTGACTCGCCGTATTGCCTGCCGCCGTCGCGCCTCAGGCCTCGCACAGATCCCAGAGAGCACGTCAGGTAGAGAGCATGTCCGGTGTTGCGCAAGTACTAACTGCACGGGCATGCGCGCGACCGGAAACAGGCGGATCGAAACCGTGCCGATACAACAGCCCCAGCGTGGAACTGTCGCGCTACCAACGAGTACAGTTCGCTCGGTGCCTGCTCGATCCGAGCAAATTCTGCCCGTAACGCAACAGGCTTCTGGCCAACGATTATTTCAGCGGAGCAACGGCTTGCGCATAAGTGCCTACCGTTTCGCCTTTTGCCAGCACATGGCCCGCCGCAGCGGCAAGTATCTGGTCTCGTGTCGCGCCGGGCTTGACGTCCAACATCGTGTCGAGCGCGAAGACCTGGAAGTGATAGTGGTGCGGTGGATCGCCCACCGGCGGGTGGGGTCCGTAGTAGCCAACCGAACCGCGGCTCGTTGTTCCCTGAAGCACACCCTCAGGCTCGGTCAGGCGCATTTGCTCCTGCAGGCCTTCCGGCAACCTGGTGACGTTGGCGGGAATGTTCCAAGCAACCCAATGGACGAACGGCGTGATGGGCTTGGCATCAGGGTCTTCCACGATGACGACGTAAGACTTGGCGTTGGCGACCGCTTTCCAAGACAGTGCGGGCGAGACGCCATCCGCATAGTCGCTAAAACGCTTGTCCATCCTAGCGCCATTGGCGAATGCGGGTACCGTAACGGCCAGTGTCCCCTTGCTGTCGGTTTCGGCACGAGTAAGGGCAAGTGGCACTCCATTGCCCTGGTTGACCTGCGCCTGCATCGATGCCGACGGCGCCTCGATGGACTGCCCCGCTGCTGCACCAGCGCGAGCTGGTGCGCCCGTCGCGGAGATACGGTAGATGATGCCATTGGCGTCGTCAGAGACCAACAGAGCACCACCGGCCGTTTCAGCAAGACCTACCGGCCGAGCAAAATGTTTCGTGCCGCCCTCGGTCAGGAAGCCGGTAACGAATGGTTCGAAAGCAACGGGCTTGCCGTTCTCGAACTTCACTCGGACCACCTCGTACCCGGATGCCGGCTTCCGGTTCCACGATCCACGGAAGGTGATAAACGCGTCGCCCCTGTAATCGGACGGGAAGGAACTGCCATGGTAGAAGTGGAACTGCATGGCCGCAGCGTGAGCCGTATAGCCCATCACCATCGGTTCGCTGATGGCCGCCCACTGCTGTTTCGTCATCTCGCCCTGCGGCGTGCTCTGCGGGTTGACCCCGTCCCTGCCCCAGATATGGGGCCAGCCGTATTGCTTGCCCTTGCTGAGGTGGTTGAGTTCCTCAGGCTGGACCTCGTCTCCCAGGAAGTCAATGCCTTGGTCCATGCCCCACAACTCGCCGGTCGCTGGGTCCCAATCGAAGCCGATGGTGTTGCGCAGGCCGCTCGCAAAAATGGTGCGGGACTTCCCGTCGGGCGACACCCGCAGCATCGTCGCGTGCTCGGGATTGGTTTCGTTGCAAGCATTGCAGGTCGAGCCGATGCTCAAATACAGCATGCCGTCAGGGCCGAATGCCATCGTCCGGTTCGGGTGCTGCCCGCCATCCGGCAGATCGCCCACCAGCAGCGTCAGCGGCCCCAAGGTTCCGTCTTTCAGAATCGGAGCAACGAACAACTCCTTGACCGTGACCAGGTAAAGCTGGCCATCGCGAATAGCCAGTCCATGCGCGCCCGATCTACTGGCGACTACCTTGGGAGGTGCGTCCAGCCTGCCGTCGTCGTTGGCATCTTTCAGAAGCAAGATATCGCCCTGATCGCGACGGGAAACGTAGATGTTGCCGCCCGGAGCGACCGCGATGATGCGCGCATTCTTGAGTCCGGTTGCAAACGCCTTAATTTGGAAGCCGGCAGGGATCTTCAGGCCAGCGATCTGCTTGGACGTAGCGTCGACCTTGTCGGGCTTGAACGTGTGGACTTGCGCCTGCACGTCAGTGCCATCGCCCTGCTGCGCGTGTGCATGACCTACCAACAAGCCGAGCAGTGTTACGGACAAGATACGGCGCATGTGGCTCTCCCGATGCGTGAATGAAGCGTTCGATGACTGCCTAATGGATTGGCAGCCGATAGGCCCTTCTTGCACGAGCTGCGTGACGGGAACAGCAAGGAAACCCCCACTTCCCTTTGGCCACGGCTATGTCCGCCCATGTGAAATTAGACACTCGCCCCAATCGACGCGAGCCCACCCAGTGCAGGTCACAATGGCCACGGTTGGCGTTGGATGTGCAACGTCCTGCGCAAGGGATTCCGTGGTCCTACCGAGTCAGATGGTCCTTGATGAGATCGAGCGCTCCCCGTTCGGCCGACAGCGTGCGGGTCAGCCCGATGTCGATGCCCTCTGAGGTCGACAGACCCGCACCGCGCCGGACCTTGGCCACGATGCTCCCGCTGTCTGAGTAGTGCCCTGATCGGCTGCGGTACGAACGTGCCGGGACGGTCATGAGCATCAAGACCTGGCGCAGAAGGGGCAGGATGCAACTGAAACGAAGCCTGTTGATCTTCGCAACACGTTGCATCCCCCCACGTCCCCGGCGTGCGCGCCGCCAATTACCACAGGCCTGCTCAATCCGCGAAGCTCAAAACCACGCGACCTTCGATGGTGCCTTGGTGCATGCGGGTAAACACATCGTTGATGTTCTCAAGCCGGTCGGTTTGGACCGTCGCGGCCACCTTGCCCTGCTCTGCGAAGCTGAGCGACTCTTGCAGATCCAAACGACTGCCGACGAGCGATCCCCGCACGGTCACCGGGGCAGCAAATGACATGACCATTGCATCGGCATAAACATTCGTCGCTGCATACACCATGCTTGGTTACTCCCTGTTGCTGGGAGAGGTGCTTTCCACACGCGTGTTGTGCCGCGTTTTCTGATTGGTTGGGTGATCTGCAGTAGCGCGACCTGCCATTACCGCGAACCGCGCAGCCGGTGTCTTGATAGAAAACACGTCGTCTGCAATGGCTATGGGTCTGTGCTGGCGACGCGCGTGGCGACAGATCTGCCGCCGTGCGCCGAGAAATGGCTGCCGTAGTCGTATTGGAGCAGATCCTCCTCAGCAGCAAAGGCGTGGAGTGCAGCCTAACGACTCAGACTCAAAGCTGCTTTGAGTTCAATCAATTTTTTGTTGTGTCGCGAGCGCGTTCCAGCCAGAGCTAAGCCGATCTTCTTATGCCCAGGACCCGATCTCCAAAACGCGCTGCGGTTGGATGTCAGTTCTTCGAATGGCAAGTATTACGTAACTCATATAACTAGACCCGCATCGCTCACGTTCTCTCTTGCAAGCAAGCTCACCTGGTTTCCCGCACATTCCATCTTCCAAGCTGAGTTGATCGAGATCAAGGCAGAAGTGTATGGTGCACTGCACCATAGAACATGAGATGGACATCGTTGGGCGTTCCCTGCAGTGCCCAGTCGTGCCGCAGCAAGAAAGAAAGGCTGTTGTGAAACAACAGTGCCAGACCGTTCAAGGAGTTTTGAAATGAAGCTTGGTGGAAACCTATCACTCGTTGCAGGTGCTGCCCAGAGCGGCGAAGCCTCTTCGGTTAAGGCCTCTGACGAGTACGACATGCACTCGCGCACCTCAGCTCACCCCAGACCCGACTTCATCACCAACGCACAGCAGACGTTCGCGCTGACCGTAGTGAGTCTGACGGGAGCCCAGTGGGAGGGGAACGTTCGGGAGGTCAGTCTTCCTGGGGAACAGGGTCGATTTGGCGTGATGGCAAAACATACGCCAATGCTGAGCACGCTGCGCGAGGGCATGATCCTCATCTATCCGGAAACGAGCGAGCCGCCTTTCCAGCTGTATGTATCAGGGGGCTTCGTCGAGGTCCAACCGACTCACGTCACCGTTCTGGCTGACTTGGCGCTGAGAAGCGAAGACCAGGACAAGGCGAGGGCCGAAGTCGCCAGAAATGCTGCGAACTCTCCCATGGCGACATCTTTCACGGATGACGCTTATGCTCAAACGCGTACCGAGCTTATGCATCGCTTCGGGGCAAGCCCACGCGCCAAGCCTTGATGACTGGAACCACTGCGCATATCGCTTCAAGCGTTCTCCGCTTGTTGGACAGTCAAAAGAGGGCCGGTCATGCCAAGTCGCTTCAAAGCAGCATTTACGTATTTCAATCAAGCGGTTCCGTTCAAGCTTCCTCAGGCCTTGGTGACAACGGCGGTGCTTATCGCATTGCTATTGCTTCCATGTCCTGAAGGACTGACGCCCAAGGCGTGGGGGTTGGTCGCCATTTTCCTGACCACGATCATCGCAATCATCCTCAAGGTAATGCCCATTGGGGTTATGGCGATGATGGCCCTTGTCATCGTCGCACTGTCCCAAGTCACCTCAACCAACTCGAAGGGTGCGATCACTGACGCGCTTTCTAGTTTCTCGAGTCCACTCATCTGGCTGATCGTGGTTGCGATCTTGATTTCGCGTGGTCTGAAGAAGACGGGCTTGGGAAACCGCATCGGAATGTTGTTCATTGCGTTGCTGGGCAAGCGGACCCTGGGCATCGGATACGGCCTGACGATTTGCGAACTCTTGCTCGCCCCCTTTACACCCAGCAATACCGCGCGTGGCGGGGGCATTGTTCACCCGATCATGAGGTCGATTGCCAACTCGTTCGATTCTGACCCGGCGAAAGGCACGCAGGGCAAGGTCGGAACCTACTTGGCGTTGGTGAATTACCATGCCAATCCCATCACATCGGCAATGTTCCTCACCGCCACAGCACCCAACCCGCTGGTGGTCGACTATGTCGCCAAAGCGACCAACCAACAGCTGCACCTGTCCTGGACGACTTGGGCACTCTGCATGTTTCTACCCGGGTTGGCCTGTTTGATCATCATGCCTCTGGCCATTTATCTGCTCTCTCCTCCGGAACTGAAAGTCACTCCCAACGCAGTCGATTTCGCCAAGGGCCAATTAAGGCAGATGGGCGCGCTGACGGCGAAAGAAAAAGTGATGATCGGGACCTTTGGCTTGCTGTTGGTCCTTTGGGCCAACGTGCCCGCGATGATTTTCGGTGCCTGGTGGACCTTGGATCCCACCGTTGTCGCATTCGTCGGCTTGTTTGCGCTGATCATCACCGGCACCTTGGACTGGGACGATGTGCTTTCCGAAAAAAGTGCCTGGGATACGCTGGTGTGGTTTGGCGCACTGGTGATGATGGCCGAGCAGCTCAACAAGCTGGGCGTGGTTGGCTGGTTTACCGAGGCAATGAAGGGCGCCATCATCGCGAGTGGAATGGGATGGAAAGCGATTGCCGGCGTGCTCGTCTTATCCTTTGTCTTTTCCCACTACCTGTTCGCAAGCACGACCGCCCACATCAGTGCGATGCTGCTTGCGTTCTTAGGCGTGGGGGCACTGCTCATCCCCCCGGACTACGTCATTCCCTTCATGCTCATGATGACTGCGTCTTCGGCGATCATGATGACACTGACTCACTACGCCACCGGCACCTCGCCCATCGTCTTCGGCAGCGGCTACGTCAGCTTGGGCACTTGGTGGAAGATCGGACTCGTCATGTGCTTGCTTGAGCTCCTCATCTTCGGGCTCGTCGGAAGCATGTGGTGGAAAATCCTTGGCTTCTGGTAAATAGGCCCACGGACACGGCGCGTGGCGCTGCGCCTCACAACGGAGTATTTGCCATAGTGGAGTAACACCTTCGCATTCCGCACGAGATGCGGCCAGACAGGCCACTCAACATTTTCCGGGAATCCAACAAAGCACGTATATCGATGTCGTTCCGCCATTGGCTTAGGGCCAGAACGTTGTCCTTGCGGCGAAACCTCTGCGCGTCAACGGCGTTGAACTAACTGTCAGAGTTGTCAAGTGGCCAAACAGCAGGACACATCACTGGTTTGTGTCCTGCAGGAGAATCAGGGCCTTGGTCATTAATCCGACCATCATCTGTCCGCCACCTGGTTACTGCCGAGAGCCCTTCAATTTTCCGCGACTATAAGTGGAAAGCGAGACCGACAAGTCTGGCGAGAGCGGTTCTACCCGAGCTTGCCTCTTCTACGCAGTCCAAGAACCAGAGGGAAGATCACCCCGCCGGGGCCGACGCAGTGAAGCGCCGGCCGTTTTGGTGATTGACGTTTTGACCCTTTGCACCCTGGCGTACGAAGAAGCCAGGCACCCCACTGATGGTCTCGATGTCCTCCAGTCGGAGCTGGGCGATTGGATTGATGCGAGCGCCCGGATAGAGGCCCAGGATCGGGCCAAACCAGCGATGCGGATACTCGGGCACTCGTTTCGGAAGTTTCACCACCAGGCCGGCCGGGCGCGACATCATCAGCGGCTTGGGCAAGATTGATACCTCGATTGATACCTCGGAGGGCATCGCTCGGAATCATCAATCGGCCGAAACATCCAACTCAATCAAGCAGTTACGGACTGAGTAGAAGCTCTGGAGCGGGCGATGGGAATCGAATCAAACCTCTAACGCGATGATTCTAAACGATTTTCCAAACAACCCACACGGTACTTGGACTTGTCGGTGGACTTAGTTTAGTCACCTGCCTGAGAACGGGCAATGCGCTTGTTCCAACGCAAGCCAACAGATAGCCAGCGCTGTCGCTCAAGCCGAACCTTTACGGGCTTGAGTCCAGCTCCTGCCGCTGCCGCAACAAGCCGGCAATCTCGGCCCATACCCCACCAGATGGCCGTCGCTCTCCTGCAACTGTTGTGCATCTGCCTGATCTTCAATTGGCTACGCAGCCAAAGAGCGACCTCTTTACATGGTCAGCAGAACTCGCTGTTCTCTCGGTTGGTCGCTCCGAGTCTGCCGGACAGTTTAGCTGTCACGCTCCTGCGTGAATCTGGCAAAGATCTCCAACGTCTCAGGACTGACGTGGTGCTCAATGCCCTCCGAGTCACGGCGGGCGATGTCTGCAGGCACACCGAGGGCGAGCAGGAACTCCTCGACCGTCCGGTGCCGTTCGCGACTAGCGGCCGCCAGTGCCTCTCCGGCCTCGGTCAGGAACACGCCGCGGTAGCGGCGCTGCACCGCAAAACCCTCGCGCACCAGCCGCTTGAGCATCTTGGCCACCGTCGGTTGGGCCACGCCCAGGCGCTCGGCGATGTCCACCTGCCGGGCCTCGCCCTCGTGCGCGATCAAATCCGAGATCAGCTCGACATAGTCCTCGATGAGTTCCAGCCGGTGCGCCTCGCGAACTTGCCGGAAGCTCTCGACCTGCACGCTGGCGTCAAGCAGCCCGGAAGCGTCGGCAGCGTCGACAGTCGGGGCGGACTTGCGAGGCATTGATACGAAGCCAGTGGCGGCCACGGGGCCGGATCCGGCTATTGTCGGCTATTTTAGACCCCGGGGAGAAATGATAGGGCGTTCTCGTTCTTGAAGTAATTGCTACCTATGATAGCACTTGCTATATTTCCGCGACCGTTTCAGCAGCCTTCGCCGCGCTGGACAACCCTCCTTCCGTCCTGTCCTTGGTCGTACCCCTGATGTCCATTTCTGCACTCCGCGATCCGCGCCATTTGCGCCATGCGCCCCCCCTGCTTTTCTTGGTGCCATCCTTGGCCCTTGCTACCGGCCGACCGCCGGTCGCAACCGAGCTCGATGCCGTCGAAGTGACCGTCAGCACCGCCACTCGCACCGAGCGCCTGCTGTCCGATGCGCCGATCCGCACCGAAGTGCTGCGCGGCGAGGACATCGCCCTGCGCGCGGTCACCGACTTCTCGCGCGTGGCCGAACTGATCAACGGCCTGCGGGTGGAGAGCAACTGCCAGAACTGCAACACCTCCGAGGTGCAGTTGCTGGGCCTGGGCGGCGCCTACAACCAGTTGCTGTTCGATGGCGCGCCGCTGTTGTCCACGCTGGGCGGGGTGTACGGCCTGGAGCAGATCCCCGCGGCGTTCATCAACCGTGTCGAAGTGGTCAAGGGCGGCGGTTCATCGCTGTACGGGCCGGGCGCGGTGGCCGGCGTGGTCAACCTGATCCCGCAGCAGCCGACCCGCAACGGCGGCTTCGTGCAGCTGGGAACCGACGTGCAGGACGGGGAACCGGCGTGGAGCATCGATGGCCGCGGCGACCTGGTGTCGGCCGATGGGCGCGGCGGCCTGTCGGTGGTCGGCCAGTGGTCGACCACCGACGCCATCGATTTTAACGGCGACGGCTACAGCGAGATCGTCGAGAAAGACCAGCAGGTCGCCGGCGCACAAGGCTGGTATGCGCCGGGGGAGGACACCCTGCTGCGCGCCAACTACCTGTTCACCCACGAGGAACGCCGCGGCGGCAACCGTCTCGACCAGCCCGAATGGCTGGCCAACATCGCCGAGTCGCTGGAGACCGACTACCACCGTGGTGGCGTGCATCTGGATCACGTGATCAGCGACAGTGTCGACTTCACCGTCGGCTACTCGTTCGCCTTCATCAAGCGCAAGAGCTTCTACGGCGGGCTCGGCGAGGTTGCGACCGATCCGGATTTCGACCCGGACGAACTCGACCCTGGCGTGCCTGGCAGCGCAGCGGAAACCTCGTTCAACCAGTACGGCTACACCGAGAATCCGCTGCACTACCTCGACAGCCAGTTCAACCTTCGCCGCGGCGCGCATGCCCTGGCGTTCGGCCTGCAGTACAAGCGCGAATCGGTGCGCGACGACCAGCGCAACGGCGACGGCGACACCGTGCTGCGGGGCGAGCGCGAGACGTTCAGCAACCTCGGCGCTTTCGTCCAGGACGAGTGGACGGTCGGCGATGCGGTGGATCTGGTGCTGGGCGTACGCGTGGACAAGCACTCGGGGCTGGACGATGCGATCTTCTCGCCGCGCATGGCGCTGGCCTGGCAGGCCAGCGACGCACTGAAGGTCCGCGCCGGCATCTCGACCGGCTTCCGCGCCCCGGAAGTGTTCAGCGAAGACCTGCACGTGGATACGCTGGGCGCTGATCCGATCCGCATCCGCAATGCCGACGGTTTGACCGAGGAGCGCGCGACCACCGCGATGCTCGGCGTGGATTGGCGTCCCGGCACGGACGGCCGCCTGAGCTGGGATGCCACGGTGTCGCTGACCGAACTGCGCGATACCTTCGTGCTCAGCGAGATCCGCGAAGATGCCGGCGACCTGTACCAGGTCCGCGAGAACGCCTCCGGCTCGCAGGTGGCCGGCTTCGAGAGCAACCTCGGCTGGCAGGCAAGCGACACCGTGCGTGTCAGCACCGGCGTGGCCTGGTACCGCTCGCGCTTCGACGAGGCGCAGGTGGTATTCGACGACACCGAAGACGGCGGCGACACGGTGATCGAGACGCGCGACTATCTCAAGACCCCGCGCTGGAGTGGGCAGGCACAGCTGACCTGGTCGCCGTCGCCGTTGCTCGATGCCTATGTGGGGCTGAAGTACACCGACCACATGTGGGTGCTCAACAACAACACCGCCAGCCTCAACCGCAGTCGCGAGTTCTGGGTGGTCGATGCCGGCACCACCTGGCACCTGGGCCAGGGCGACCGCCACTGGGATCTGGCGCTGGGCGTGCGCAACCTGTTCGATCAGCGGCAGAAGGATCTGGAAACCGGCGCCGGCCGCGACAGCGACTACGTCTATGGCCCGCGGTTCGCGCGGTCGGTCTATGCGAGCGCACGGTTCAACTTCTAGGCAGCCGCGCTTCGTCGCGGTGCTGGCCGGCCTGTTCGCCGTGCTCGTCTCGCTGGCGACCGTCGCCGGCGACGTTTCGTCGCCCGAACCCGGCCTGCGCGACGGCATCGCCCGGCATCTCGTCCGTCCCGAGGGCGCACGCTTCGTCCCGTTCCGTTGGGAGCGCGAGCCAGAGATCGTCGCGCTCTATTTCGGGGCCGACTGGTGCGGCCCCTGCCATGCCTTCGTGCCGACCCTGCGCGAAGTCCGCGACGCGTTGCGCGCGGCCGGCGCCGATACCGAAGTGGTCTACGTCAGCCTCGATACCAGCGAGGCCGACATGCGCCGCTACATGCGGTTGCAGGACATGCCGTGGCCGGCCATCGACCATCGCCGCTTGCGCGCCCTTCCGGCGATCCGCGCGCTGGGAGGCATGGCGCCGCCCAACCTCGTCCTGGTCGATCGCGACGGCCGCGTGCTGGCCAGTGGCTGGGACCGGCGGCGCTACACCGGGCTGCAACCGGTACTGGATACATGGATGCAGCGATCTGCCACATCGCTTGGTGGCGAGGGCCACCCAGCCAACGCCATGTCTTCCCCGAGGGAACCTTCCCGATGAATCCGTCACGACACCACGCCATGCGCTGGACATCCGCCTTCGCGCTCGCCTGCCTGCTGCTGGCCGGATGCGGCCCTTCGGCGCCGCCCGCGGACGGCAACGTTGCCGATGCGGACGCAAAGTTCAAGGTCGTCACCACCTTCACCGTCATCGCCGACATGGCCCGCAACGTCGCCGGCGACGCGGCGGTGGTCGAATCGATCACCCGCCCCGATGCCGAGATCCACAACTACCAGCCCACGCCCGGCGACCTGGCACGGGCGCGCGGCGCACGGCTGATCCTGTGGAACGGCCTGAACCTGGAACTGTGGTTCGAGAAGTTCTTCGCACGCATGGACGGCGTACCCGGCGTCGTGGTCAGCGACGGCATCGAACCCCTCGGGATTGCCGAAGGACCGTACACCGGCAAGCCCAACCCACACGCCTGGATGTCGCCCGAGGCGGCGCGCGTGTACGTGGACAACATCCGCGACGCGCTGGTCGCGCACGATCCGGCCAATGCCAGCACCTATCGGGCCAACGCGGAGGCCTACAAGGCACGCATCGACGCGGCCTTCGTGCCGATCCGTGCACGCTTCGCCGCCCTGCCCGAGAATCGCCGCTGGCTGGTGACCAGCGAGGGCGCCTTCAGCTACCTGGCCCGCGATTTCGGGCTGAAGGAACTGTACCTGTGGCCGATCAACGCCGATCAGCAGGGCACGCCGCAGCAGGTGCGCAAGGTGATCGACGGCGTGCGCGCACACGACATCCCGGTGGTCTTCAGCGAGAGCACGGTCTCGCCGGCACCGGCGCAGCAGGTCGCACGCGAGAGCGGTGCGCGCTACGGCGGCGTACTCTACGTCGACTCGCTCAGTGGCCCGGACGGCGAGGTGCCCACCTATCTCGACCTCTTGAGGGTGACCGCCGACCGCATCGCCACGGAGCTGTCGCAATGAGCGCAGGCACGCCGGCGAACGATGGCGCGCCCGGGCTGGAGGTCGATGACGTCAGCGTCATCTATCGCAACGGCCACGTTGCGCTGGAGCAGGCCTCGTTCTCGATCCCGGCCGGTTCGATCGCCGCCCTGGTAGGTATCAATGGCAGCGGCAAGTCGACGCTGTTCAAGGCGGTGATGGGGCTGGTACCCATGGCCTCGGGGCGGATCCGCATCCTCGGCCACGGCGTGCGCGCCGCGCTGAAGGCCGGCAAGGTCGCCTACGTGCCGCAGAGCGAGGAAGTGGACTGGAACTTCCCGGTGCTGGTCGAGGACGTGACGATGATGGGCCGCTATGGCCACATGAACACGTTCCGCATCGCCTCGCGAGAGGATCACCGCAGTGTGGATGCCGCGCTCGAGCGCGTGGGCATGTCGGCGTTGCGCAAGCGACAGATCGGCGAGTTGTCCGGCGGGCAGAAGAAGCGCGCGTTCCTGGCGCGGGCGCTGGCCCAGGACGGGCGCGTCATCCTGCTCGACGAGCCGTTCACCGGCGTAGACGTGACCACCGAGGATGCCATCGTCGCCCTGTTGCGGGAGCTTCGCGAGGAGGGCCGGATCCTGCTGGTGTCCACCCACAACCTCGGCAGCGTGCCGGAATTCTGCGACCGTACCGTGCTGCTCGCCCGCACCGTGCTGGCCAGCGGCCCGACCGCCGAGGTGTTCACCCGCGAGAACCTGGAACGTACCTTTGGCGGCGTGCTGCGCCACTTCGTGTTCGCCGATGGCGACCAGCGCGCCGCCGGCCTGGGCATCCTGACCGACGACGAGCGCCCCCTGGTACTGGTCGAGGGCAAGCCGACCGCGCGCGGACCGCGGGAAACGCCATGAATGAGATAGTCGGCTGGCTGCTCGAACCCTTCAGCTACGGCTACATGCGCAACGCGATCTGGGTGTGCGCGCTGGTCGGAGCGGTGTGCGCGTTCCTGTCGGCGTACCTGATGCTCAAGGGCTGGTCGCTGATCGGCGATGCGCTGTCGCATTCGATCGTGCCCGGCGTGGCCGGCGCATGGATGCTGGGATTGCCATTCTCGCTGGGCGCGTTCCTGGCCGGCGGACTGGCGGCGGCGACGATGCTGCCCACCGGTGAAATTCTGCGGAACTGATCGGATCACCTGACCCAAATCCGAAAAGCCTTCCTCTTGCATCCGCTCCGAGCCGATCGTGACGACCGGTGATGGCGTCGTGCCCCCACGGATACGCGTGCCGGTCACGGTCATTCCCTGGATGTCCGTGACTGGCTCTTCCTCCCGCTGTGCAGACGACACTGGCGCCGCGGCGGCTGACGTTGCCGCCGACGGACTGCTTGAGTTCCCCGACCTCCGGATGACAACGGTGGTGTCGTTGGCTTGGCGAAACTCGAGGCCGCTTCCTTGGAGGAGCGAGCCCAGCGCTTCACGCCACGTCAGCCGACCGATGAGTGCCCGCGACTGCTTCCCGGCCACCAGCTCTGGCTGGTAGATGACCTGGATGCCGGTCTGCGTGCTGAAGCGGCTCAGCGCCCCCGCCAGGTCCCGCGCCGGAATGTTGAACTCGGCGGACACGTCCGTCGCAGGCGTGGATTGGGCGGCCGCCGTGTACGCCGGCAAGCCCGCCGCGATGGCGACGGCCAGCGTTGCGCGCACGAGCGATTGGCTGCAGCGGCCGAGCCGGGTTCCACTACGCATGTCGTGTCCTCTTCCCCTTGTAGCGCTCGGCGGAGTTGCCTGTGTGCGCCCCTAAAGGAAGATTGATGACGGTCGAGGCGAACCCCGAACGTTGCAGGGTGATGTCGCTCCTGTGTCCGGCCTATTGCGGCCGGAGCACGATGTCCTGGCCGCTGTCGTCCACCTGCACGGGTAGGATCAGCCCGACCGCGACGGCGAGGGAGGCGCTGTCGCCGGCCTTGAAATCGCCGCTCAGCGGGGTATCAGCCAGCATCGGGTCGCCCAGCCTGAGCTTGCGGGCCGAATAGCGGTTGGCCTCGGTCACCACTTGGCTCAGCGGGGCGCTGCGGAAGCGCAGCCAGCCGTCCACCCAGCCGTTCGCCTGCTCCAGGTCGACGGGCTGCACCACGATGCCGGCATTGGCCGTCAGCGTGGCCCGCTCGTTGGGCAGCAGGGCGTGGCGCTCCTGCCCGTGCGCCACCTCCACCTTGCCCTCCAGCAGGGTGACGGCGCTCGCGTCGGGATCGCGGCGCACCTGGAAGCGCGTGCCGATGGCGGTCACCGTGCTGCCGCCCAGGTGCACCACGAACGGCCGACCTGCGTCGCGGGCCACCTCGAACTGCGCCTCACCGCGCAGCAGCTCGACGTCGCGCTGCCGGCGGCTGTAGCGCACGTCCACCGACGAGTCCGTGTTGAGCACGACCTCGGTGCCGTCGGCCAGGGTCTCGGTACGGCGTTCGCCGAATTCGGTGGCGTAGGTCACCGGCTCCAGCGCCGTGACCCACAGGAAGAAGAAGGCACCACCGAACAGCGGGCCGATCGTCGCCGCGGCGGCCAGCGGCCAGCCCATCCACCGCCGTCGGCGCAGCGACGCCCGATCTCGCTGGGTCAGCGCCTGCAGGCGGGGCCGGTCGCGCAGCTCGCCGGTGCGATCCCATAGGCGCTGCATCTTGTCGTACTCGGCCGCATGGCGCGGATCGGCCGCCAGCCACGCCTCGCGCTGCCGGCGCTGCTGCGGTGATTCGGCGCGGCGCCGGGAGAAGTACTCGGCGGCCTGGTCGGCGATGCGGCGGGTTTCCTGGTCCATGTCCATGCCTAGAACTCCCAATCGCCCACCGCCTCGCGGCAGGCCAGCAGTGCGCGCTGGATATGCTTCTCGACCATCCTCTGCGAGATCCCCATCTCCTCGGCCACCTGCGGCTGCGAGAGGCCTCCGAATCTGTTGAGCACGAAGGCGATGCGACACTTGGGGGGTAGATCCGCGATGGTCTGTTCGAGCAACAGGTCGATCACCTGGCGCGCGTTCGCGATCTCCTCGACGGCCGGCTGGCTCTCCGAGATCTGTCCGGCGTCCTCCAGCGATAGGTGGCGGCCGGCCTGGCGACGCTTTTGCGCACGCAGGAACTCGAGGATCAGGTTGTTGGCGATCTGGAAGAGCATCAGCCGGTGATCCTCGATCTCCGGCGCGTCGCGGTAGGTCATCATCCGCGAGAAGGTTTCCTGCGTCAGGTCGGCAGCGGTCTCGCGGTCGCCGAGCCGTCTGTGCATGAAGGCGAGCAGCTCGTCGCGGTGCCGGGACACGGCGGCGTCGAAGTCGGCGCGTTGCGTGTCCTCCTCGTCGCGTGGCCTTTGTTCGTCGGATCCGGTGCGCTGCAGTGGGGTCATGCCGGGTGCGGTTCGCGTGCCGGACGGCGCGGCGCCCGGGCCCGTTGCAGGCCCGTCCACGGCGTACGGCAGCACGATGCCGTCAGCATTCACCAGCCTTTCCTCGCAGGCAAGCGCGGCGGCCCTCGGGGGCGGCAGCGACGGGCGGTGGATCGTGGCGACGGGTCAAGGCGAGCTCCGGACGAACGACGGGACAGAGTCGCGGTCGCGCGGCCCCTATAGAGGCTTGATGACGGGGAAGGCGAACCCCGTATGTCCGCCGGCGCGCGGCCGGTGGAATCGGGGGTCTGCGGCGTCCCGATTCTTCGTGGCGCCGGTTGGCGATCGCGACTGAACTAGTGCCTTCGACCCACCGGACTCCAGGCATGGCCGCTTTCAGGCTCCCCCTCGCCGCCCTGGCAACCCCGCACGGCCGCCGCACCGGGCGGCCGCACGCCATCGCGACCGGGCGCCCATGAGCTGGGCCACCGTCCGCCGCTACGGCTCGCGCCTGCTCGTGGCGCTGCTGCTGTTGGTGGCGGTGCTGGTGCTGGCCGTCGCCGTCAACGTGGTCGGCATCCGCATCGCCGGCGGCATCGACGGCTGGGAGCGCTGGATGGACGCGCACGCCAACGTCTTCCTGGTCTGGCGGCTGCTGCTGTACGGCGGCACGGCCTGGGGCTGGATCTGGATGCGCCGCCGCGTGCGCGCGCGGGAGCCGGAAGGCGCCGGGATGCAGCGGCTGGTGCGTCTGGAAGTCGCGGCGGTGGCCGCGCTGCTGGTACTGGAAATCAGCCTGCTGGCGCAGGCCGGGTGATGCGGAGTCCGCGATGACGCTCTATACGACCGACTATCTGGAGTATTACCTGACGCTGGTCTCGTGGATCGTCCACAACGGGGTGTGGGCGGTGCTCGTCGCGAGCGGCGTGTTTGCCATCCCGTTCCTCGCCATCGTGATCCAGGAATGGCTGAAGGCCCGCGCGGAAGGCGCGGACGAGGGCAACAAGGGCCTGCTGTCGGCGGCCCGCATCGAGAACCGCGTGTTCGTGGCTATCGTCGTCATCATGTTCGCGGGCATTCCCTTCATCGACGTGGATTTCAGCACGCTCCAGTTCGACCGTTCCCGATCCACGCAGTGCCAGGTGAACGTGCCGGAGCCCTCGGAGACGGGCTGGTCGCAATCCTTCAGCACGATCAACAACCAGTCGGCAAAGGTGCCGGTCTGGTGGTTCTTCATACACGCGATCTCCCGGGCGATTACCGGCGCCTCGGTGGCGGCGATCCCTTGCGGCACCGACCTCCGGCAGATGCGGATGGACGTGGACGCCACGCGCATCGACGACCCCGTATTGGCCCAGGAGGTCGCGGACTTCAGCCAGAACTGCTACGGGCCCGCCCGGGCACGGCTGTTCATGTCACGGCCGGATCTGGACGAGGAACAGATGCACGACGTGACGTGGATCGGTTCGCGCTACTTCGTCGACACGCCGGGCTTCTATGACACCTACCGCGCCAGGACTCCGCGTGAAGGCTGGCCCTATGACGCCACCCGCGATGCCGGCCTGGCCGAAGTCCCCCGCGGCGCCGGCTATCCGACCTGCCGGCAGTGGTGGGCCGACGGCAACGGTTTGCGCGCGCGGCTGCTGGACCAGGTGGATCCCGGGCTGCTGACGCGCCTCGGCGGCTGGGCCGGCTTCCTGAGCCAGGACCAGGTGAACGACTCGGTGATCCGCGCGATCGCCTCGCCGCGGCAGCAGAAGTTGAACCAGGGTTCCGTCTACACGGACTACGGCGGCCAGATCGAGATGACGTTGCCCAATGTCATAACGCGCGCCGCCGGCGACGTGGGGCTGGCCGTGGGAGCGCTGGGCTATTTCCCGGCGATGGACGTGATGCGCCAGGCGCTGCCGATGGTGCTGGCGATGCTCAAGATGGCCTTGGTGATCTGCATCCCGCTCGTGTTGATGATCGGCACCTACGACCTGAAGACCCTGGTGACCTTGAGCGTGGTGCAGTTCGCGATGTTCTTCATCGACTTCTGGTTCCAGTTGGCGCGCTGGATCGACTCGACGATTCTCGATGCGTTGTACGGATGGGGATTCGGCTGGAATCGGCCGCACACCAACTTCGACCCGCTGATCGGGTTGAACAACACGTTCGGGGATATGCTCTTGAACTTCGTCATGGCGACGATGTTCGTGGTGTTGCCCAGCTTCTGGCTGGCCGGGTTGAGCTGGGTCGGCATTCGTGCGGGCTACGCGCTTCAAGGCATGTCGGAGGGCACCAAGGGCGCGACGCAAGCCGGCGGCAAGGGCGCCGGCGTTGTTTCATCTAAGCTGAAGTGACGCCGCCGCTGGCGGGCTCAGTCGTCGTCCTTGTACAGCTCGTGCGAATGGTCGTTGTAGAGGTTCGGGTCGTAGCCGGGGGTATTGCGGAGTTCGTCGAGCGTGGTGAAGGAGTAGTCGTCTCCATCGTCCGGCGCCCCATTCCCGGCCACCCAGGCCGCGACAACCGCGAACACCAGCAGCAGCGCCAGCCAGAACGCGGCGTACAGCAGCACGCCCAGCACGGCCAGCTTCACGACCCACAGCAAGGCCGTCGCTGCGCCCGCGGGCACGCCGTGCGCCATCAGCCAGCCGGCCACCTGCCGCTCGCGACGCACGTAACCGCGCCACATCCCGCCGAGCCGGCGGCCCAGGCGTTCTGCAGTGCTGATGCGGTTCTTCGTGTTCATCGTCGTTCACCTGCTACATGTGTTGGACGGCTATTCCAGTTTGCTCCAATCCTGCCGGCTTGCGGCCACCAATGCGTTCCAGTCGTCGGGCGGATTTCCACGCCCCAGCATCTTCTCGAACACCGCATACGGGTCGGACTTGCTGCCCGACGAGCGCAGCGTCTGCTCGTCGTTGACCCAGGCGTAGACGATCACCTTCGCCTTGGAGTCGTAGCGGAAAAACAGCCGGAACCGTCTCCCGATCTTGGCGCGCCGCCAGTGGCGGTGGGCCGGTCCCAGGGTGTTGCCCTGGCGGTACTCGTCCCGGGCCGGATCGCCCGGCACGGTCTCCAGCATCAGCTGGCTCAAGGTCCGGAACAGCTTGACGTTGGCGTTCGACGCGAAGCCTTCCGGATCGTTCTGCTCGGCGCGCTGCGCGGCGGCGTACAGCTTCTGCAACTGCTCGATCACGCAGGCGTGGAACAGCAGCGTCCAGCCATGCCGCTGCATCAGAGCGCCACTTCGCCGTCGATCTCCTCATCCAGATTCGCGCCGTGGCCCGCCTGCTCCAGGATGGCGCGGGCCAGGTCTTCCGGCAGCCCGCGGACATTCCGACCCGCCTCGATATCGCGCGCCAGCAGGCCCAGGAAGGCGCCGATGGCAGGATCTTCGTGCCCGGCCTCGGCGCGCGTGACCACGATCTGGCCGTCCTCGCGCAGTTCGAAGTCCACCTTGCCGCCGGCATCGACGCCCAGCGCCTGCCGGATCGGCTTGGGCAGGGTGATCTGCCCCTTGGAGGTGATGGTGGCCTGTTCGCGGATGGTCGGCATGGTCGGGCTCCTGTTTCAACGGCTGCATGGTAAGGAAATTTCCTTACCATGTCAATCCGGCTGCCGGGCGCCTCGGGCCGGCAACTGGCCCAGCCAAGATGCCGGGCCGTCCGATATCGCTTTGATCAGGGCATCCGGCCCGCCGTGGCTCTATACGCAAAGGGTCACAAAGGCCAAAGGGCTGGCAAGGGGCAAGGGAACGGGGGGCAAGGGGAAAGGCCCTACCCGAAAAGGCCAAAAGGCGCTCCTGCCAGCCCGTCATCCGGGATACGCCATGCTTTCGCTGTTCCAGCGCAAAAGGGGGGCGCCAACCGCTGGCGCACAGCCCGCTCCCTCAACCGCGATGCCCACCGGGCTGACGCGGCCGCAGTCGTCCGCGTCGCTGTTGGCCACCCCGCGCAGGCAGCGCCTGCTGGAACACATCTGGCAGCGGACCTCTCTGTCGCGCAAGCAGTTCGCCACCCTGTACCTCGCGCCGCTGGAACGCTACGCCGAGCTGGTGCAGCAGTTTCCCGCCTCGGAAAGCCACCATCACGCATACCCCGGGGGCATGCTCGACCATGGCCTGGAAATCGTGGCCTACGCGCTCAAGCTGCGCCAGGCGCACCTGCTGCCCGTGGGCACGCCGCCCGAGGACCAGGCCGCCCAGGCCGAGGTCTGGACGGCTGCCGGGGCCTACGCCGCGCTGCTGCACGACATCGGCAAGATCGCCGTCGACCTGCACGTCGAGCTGGCGGACGGCACGACCTGGCACCCCCCTGGCATGGGCCGCTTCAGAGGCCGTATCGCTTCCGCTACCGGGAGGATCGGGAATACCGGCTGCACGGCGCCGCCACCGGGCTGCTGTACCACCGGCTGCTCGACCGGGACATTCTCGACTGGCTCAGCGGATACCCCAAGCCGTGGGCGTCCCTGCTCTATGTGCTGGCCGGGCAGTACGAGCATGCGGGCGTGCTGGGCGAACTCGTCGTCCAGGCCGATCGGGCCTCGGTGGCGCAGGAGATGGGCGGCGACCCGAGCCGCGCGATGCAGGCGCCCAAGCACGCGCTGCAGCGCAAGCTGCTGGACGGCCTGCGCTACCTGCTCAAGGAAGAACTGAAGCTCAACCAGGCCGGTCCGGCGGACGGCTGGCTGACGGATGCGCTATGGCTCGTCTCCAAGACGGTCTCGGACAAGCTCAGGGCGCATCTGCTGTCGCAGGGCATCGACGGCATCCCGGCCAACAACACGACCCTGTTCAACGTGATGCAGGACCACGGCCTGCTGCAGCCCACCCCGGACGGCAAGGCCATCTGGAAAGCGACGGTCACCAGCGATTCGGGCTGGTCGCACACCTTCACGCTGCTGCGCCTGGTGCCCACGCTGATCTGGAACGCCGACGAGATGCCCGAGGCGTTTGCCGGCACCGTCGTCATCGAGCCGTCGTCCGAGACCGGGGAAGCCGGCGCAGCCGACGCTCCCGCCGTCGCGATGGCGGTATCTCCTTCTGCCACGCCGGCGGAGCCGGACGCCGCCGCGCCAGCCGAACGCAGCGGTCCCCGTGGCGCAGCCGATCATGCGGATGCGGTGGATGAGCTGCTGTCGATGCTCGCAACACCCGAACCGCCTTCCGCCGCCGCGAAGCCCGCGTCGGCTCCCTCGGCGCAGGTCGAGGATTCGCGCCCCGATACCCCCGGCCACGGGCCGGAACGCGAGCCGGTGCAGGAGCCTCCTTCGCTCCAGGCACCGCCATCCGGGGAACATTTCCTGGCCTGGCTCAAGCATGGCCTGCAGTCACGCAAGCTGATCCTCAACGACGCGAAGGCACTGGTGCATACGGTGGACGACACGGTGTATCTGGTGAGCCCCGGCGTGTTCCAGCGCTACGCCCAGGAACATCCGCGCGTCGCGGTCCTCGCCAGGCAGGACGACGTGGCCGACTGGCAGTGGGTGCAGAAGCGCTTCGAGAAGATGCAGCTCCATCGCAAGCAACGCAGCGGCCTGAACATCTGGATCTGCGAAGTGACGGGGCCGCGCAAGTCCAGGAAGCTGCACGGTTACTTGCTCCTGCACCCTCAACAACTGTTTGACGAGGTGCCGCCAAACAATCCGTATCTGTCGCTCAAGTCCTCTGCATGATGGGCCATCAGGCGCATCCGCCCGCGTGCCGTCGATTCATGAGCTTTGCTCAAGACAGGATGTGGGCTCCGGGGGTTAATGCGAACTCCCGCCGTACGTATCATGAGGCGATGGGCTTTCTCCGGATCGCCAACGGATTTGGCAAAAGAATCCGGCGAGGGCCTTTAGGTTGCCGCTCCACCTACCCGGTAGTGATGCATGCGCCACCCGCTTTGACCAAGGAGCCATCTCGATGAATCGATCGCACAGGGGTATCACGACGCTGGGCGCCGCCCTCATTGCCTGCATGGGAACGGGTGAGGCCCTCGGCCAGGGGCGGCCTTCGGCCGCCTACGTCGACGTGACGACGACGCACGTGCCGCAGGCCCCCGACCTGCACGCCGTGGACGCGGTGATGATCGACGTCGACCGCGACGGCGACCTGGACGTGGTGGTCGCCGTCGAGCATGGCGCCAACGTGCTCTACCTCAACGATGGCACGGGCCGGCTGACGTGGATCCCCGGCGTGTTCGGCGATAGGGCCAACGACAACGAACACGTGCGCGCGGCCGACTTCAACGGCGACGGCATCATGGACGTGATCTTCATCGCCGAGGCCGACGAGGTGCACAACCTGTTCTTCGGCGACGGCAAGGGTGGCTTCGTCGCCATGAACGAGCGCCTGCCCAGCGGCAGCCAGGGCAACGGACTGGCGGTGGGCGATGTGAACGGCGACGGCCTGCCGGACATCGTGGTCGGCAACACCCCCGAGGACAAGCCCGGCCCGGCCCGCAACTTCCTCTGGCTCAACGACAGGGAGCGCCCGGGTCACTTCATCGACGTCACCGCCACCCACCTGCCGGCCAGCGAGGACCACACCCAGGGCATCGCGCTGGCCGACATCGACGGCGACGGCGACCTGGACATGGTGGTCGCCAACCAGTCTCCGCCCAACCGGCTGCTGCTCAACGACGGCCAGGGCCGGTTCACCGACGCCAGCGACCGCCTCGACCTGCCGGTGCCGCTGGAAACCCGCGAAGTGCACGTGTTCGACGCCAACGGCGACGGCCACCCGGACATCGTGTTCTTCAACCTCACCAGCAACAACCACGGCTGGGACAAGGACCCGCAGACGCGCCTGCTGATCAACGACGGCCATGGGAGATTCAAGGACCAGACCGCCGAACGGCTGCCCGTGCACCGCTTCTCCAGCTGGGGCGGGACGGTCATCGACTTCAACCAAGACGGCGCGCCCGACCTGCTGGTCAGCGCGATCCAGGTGCCGGGCTTCGTCCCCTTGCAGGTGCGCGCCTGGCAGAACGATGGCCATGGCAATTTCACCGACGTCACCCTGCAGGCAATGCCCAGCGCCACCGTGGGCCGCAGCTGGAGCATGGCCCAGGGCGACCTGGACGGCGACGGCAAGCCGGACGTGTTCATCGGCGGCTGGCGCTCGCAGGCTCGGCTGCTGCTGACCGACAAGGCGCTGGCAGGGCCGCAGCGGCCGGCGGCGTCGCCGCGACCGCCTGCCGCAACCGCGGAGTGACGCAGGCGCAGCGTTACGGCAAGCCGGGAGCGCCTTCGTCCGCGGCCTGCGGCGACCGGCAAGACCCCATCGCGACCGAATGCTCCTGCGAGGGGAGCCCGAAGAAGCGATTACACTTCGACGCCCCAAAGGAGAGCGCATATGGCGGCAATTCGCCTCGCAGGCATTTCAGGCAGCATCCGCGCAGCGTCCTTCTGTACGGCCGTGCTTCGCGGAATCCAGCACTCCCTGGACAAGGGCATCGTTCTCGACATACATCCGCTGGACGACGTGCCTCTCTACAACCAGGATGTGGACGCCGACGCGCCGCCGGCCAGCGTCCTGGCCCTGAGGAATGCCATTGCCGAGGCCGAGGGCGTGATCATCTGCTCACCGGAATACAACTACGGCATGAGCGGGGTGCTGAAGAACGCCCTGGACTGGGCGTCCCGTCCGTATGGCCAGGCCGCGCTGCTCGGAAAACCCGTGCTGATCATGAGCGCCTCGCCCGCCTTCACCGGCGGCGTGCGCGCCCAGGCCCAACTCATCGAAACGCTGAGCTCGACGATGTCGCGCCTGGCAAGATGCCCGCAGATCGTCATCGGAGAGGTCCACAAGAAGATCCATGACGGCCGGCTGACCGACGAGGCGACGCTGAAGTTCGCGCTGGGCGCCATCCGGGATTTCGCAAGAGAGATCGGCTAAGCGCGGGAGCGGGTCCTGGGCACCCGAATCCCGGGCAACCCGGCTCCCGTCGCTGCACATTGCCCGGCGCCGCACCAAGCGCGGTGCCGGGCAAGCGACCATCACGCGACAGGACGGCAGGCCCGTCCCGCGCCGGGTGACATCGACGACCGGAGCGAGCAACCGGCCGACCAGGGCTACTCCAGCACCCGTCGCTGCCAGAGATCGGTCAGCGCCACCTCCTCCAGTCCCAACCACTGCGCCAGCACCTCGCCAGTGTGCTGCCCCAGGGTCGGCGGCGCCTGCCGGTACTGCACGGGCGAGGCCGACAGACGGATCGGGTTGGCCACCAGCGGCACCTGGCCTGCCACCGCGTGCGGCAGCTCCACGCGCATTCCCCGGGCCTGGACCTGGGGATCGGCGAAGACCCGGTCCAGCGTGTTGACCGGGCCGCAGGGAACCCCGGCCGCTTCCATCGCCTCGAGCCAGGCGGACGTGGTCCGGGCGACGGTAGCCATGCACAGCAGCGCGATCAGTTCGTGGCGATGCAGGACCCGCTGCGGGTTGCTGGCGAAACGCGGGTCCAACGCCCATTCCGGATGCCCGAGCAAGTCGCACAACTTCGTGAACTGGACGTCGTTGCCCACGGTGATGACGATGTAGCCGTCGGCGGTGGGGAGTTCCTGGTAGGGCACGATGTTGGGATGGGCATTGCCCATGCGCTCGGGCACCTGCCCGCCGACGAGGTAGTTGGACGCCTGGTTGGCGAGGCTGGCGACCTGCACGTCGAGCAGCGCCAGGTCGATGTGCTGGCCCTCGCCGCTGCGCTGGCGGTGCGCAAGCGCGGCGAGGATCGCCACGGCGGCGTACATGCCGGTCATCACGTCGGTCAGCGCCACCCCCACCTTGACCGGACCGCCGCCGGGCGCGTCGTCCGGCTTGCCGGTCAGGCTCATCAACCCGCCCATGGCCTGGATCATGAAGTCGTAGCCGGCGCGGTGGGCGTATGGCCCGTCCTGGCCGAAGCCGGTGATGGAGCAGTAGATCAGGCGCGGGTTGGCCGCGCGCAGCGTGGCCTGGTCCAGGCCGTAGCGCGCCAGCCCACCGACCTTGAAGTTCTCGATCAGCACGTCGGCCTCGCCGGCCAGCGCTCGCAGCAGCGCCTGCCCATCCGGTTGGCTCATGTCCACCGCGATCGAGCGCTTGTTGCGGTTGGCGCTGAGGTAGTAGGCGGACTGCGCGGCACCGGCCTCGGCGTCCCCGGCACCGGCCAGCCAGGGCGGACCCCAGGCGCGGGTGTCGTCGCCGCGGCCAGGCCGCTCCACCTTCACCACGTCGGCGCCGAGATCGGCCAGCAGTTGGCCGGCCCACGGGCCGGCCAGCACCCGCGACAGGTCGAGCACGCGCAGCCCATCCAGGGCCCCGGGGGCGACCGCGGTCGGAGCCGAGGTCACGAGAACGCGGCGATGCCGGTGATCGCACGCCCCAGGATCAGGGCATGGACGTCGTGGGTGCCCTCGTAGGTGTTGACCACCTCCAGGTTCACCAGGTGGCGCGCGACGCCGTACTCGTCGCTGATGCCGTTGCCGCCCAGCATGTCGCGCGCGGCGCGGGCGATGTCCAGTGCCTTGCCGCAGGAGTTGCGCTTCATCATCGAGGTCAGGTCCACCGACGCGATGCCCTCGTCGCGCATCCGCCCCAGCCGCAGGCAGCCCTGCAGGCCCAGCGTGATCTCGGTGGCCATGTCGGCCAGTTTCTTCTGGATCAACTGGTTGGCGGCCAGCGGCCGGCCGAACTGCTTGCGGTCCAGCACGTACTGGCGCGCACGCTGGTAGCAATCCTCCGCCGCCCCCAGCGCGCCCCAGGCGATGCCGTAGCGCGCCGAATTGAGACAGGTGAACGGGCCTTTCAGGCCGCGCACCTCGGGGAAGGCGTTCTCTTCCGGACAGAACACCTCGTCCATGACGATCTCGCCGGTGATCGAGGCGCGCAGACCCACCTTGCCGTGGATCGCCGGCGCGCTCAGCCCCTTCCAGTCCTTGTCCAGCACGAAGCCGCGGATGCTGCCCTCGTCGTCCTTGGCCCAGACCACGAACACGTCGGCGATCGGACTGTTGGTGATCCAGGTCTTGCTTCCGGACAGCCGATAGCCCCCGTCCACGCGGCGGGCCCGCGTCACCATGCTGCCCGGGTCGGAGCCGTGGTTGGGCTCGGTCAGGCCGAAGCAGCCGATCCATTCGCCGGTCGCCAGCCTGGGCAGGTACTTCTGCTTGGTCTCTTCATTGCCGAAGGCGTGGATCGGCACCATCACCAGCGAACTCTGCACGCTCATCATCGAGCGGTAGCCCGAGTCCACCCGCTCCACCTCGCGCGCGATCAGGCCGTAGTCCACGTAGCCCAGGCCGGCGCCGCCGTAGGCTTCGGGGATGGTCGCGCCGAGCAGGCCCAGTTCGCCCATCTCGCGGAAGATCGCCACGTCGGTGTGCTCGTTGCGGAAGGCCTCCAGCACGCGTGGGGCGAGCCGCTCCTGGCAGTAGTCGCGCGCGGACTCGGCCACGGCCCGTTCCTCGTCGCCGAGCTGGCGCGACAGCAGCAGTGGATCATCCCAGTGGAAAACGGGCTTGGTGTGCGAAACACTCATACATGGACCCCGGAACATTTGGATAGCACATCATCCACGCGGATGAAATCCAGGCGCAAACGATATATTCTCAGTCACCTGTTCCAATTACTCACTTGAAGGTATGCGACGCAAGCTTCCCTCCACCGCCGCGCTGGCCATGTTCGAAGCGGCGGCGCGGCACCAGAGCTTCACCAAGGCGGCCGAGGAAATGGCGGTGACGCAGAGCGCGGTCTGCCGGCAGATCGGCGCGCTGGAGGCCTTCCTCGGCGTGAAACTGTTCCGGCGCGGCACGCGCGGGGTGACGGCGACCGAGGCCGGGGCCGCCTATGGCCGGCAGATCGCCGCGCGCCTGGACGAGGTCGAGCGCGACACCCTGAACCTGATGAGCACCGGCGGCCAGGGCGGCGCGCTCGAACTGGGCGTGGTGCCCACGTTCGCCACCCGATGGCTGCTGCCGCGGCTGGCTGACTTCAATGCCCGCCATCCGGGCGTGACGGTGCACCTGAACGCCCGTACGCGGCCCTTCATGTTCGACGAGTCACCGATGGATGCCGCCATCGCGGCAGGCGAGAGCCCTTGGCCGGGCACCCGCGGCATGTTCCTCATGTGCGAGCAGGTGGTCCCGGTCGCGAGTCCCGGCTATCTGCAGAGCCGCCGGCGCGAGTCCGGCGAGGCGGACTGGTCCCGCTGTACGCTACTGCAGCAGAGCACCCGCCCCTACGTGTGGCGACACTGGTTCGACAGCTGCGGCATGCGCCTGGACGGCGACATGTCTGGCCCGCGTTTCGAGTTGTTCTCGATGCTGATCGAGGCCGCTCAGCTCGGCATGGGCGTGGCGCTGGTGCCACGCATCCTGGTCGAGCAGGAACTGGCGCAGCGCACCCTCTCGCTGGCATCCGGGCATGCGGCGCCCAGCGATCGCGGCTATTACCTGATCTGGCCGGAACGCAAGAGTGGCAACGCCGCGCTGGACGTGTTCAGCCAATGGCTACGCGCCGAAGCGGAGGAATCCCCCTGACGCAGTGCCGCGCCAAGGCGCCGCGCTCGAGCGCCGGGAGCCAGGCGTTGCAAGATGCAGCCGCGCGGATTATTTGCTTACTAATTTACTTTATGCACAATCCGGAGCACAATGAACGTTAATCTGGCGACAAGGCCCCTCCGCGCATGAGAAGCCATGCTCTCGCTGTCCCTGCCGAGCAGGATGCGCCTCTGGTCGAGCAGGCTTATCACGCCCTGCGCCGCGCTCTGATCCATTGCGAGTACGAGCCCGGGCAGCGCCTGCGCGTGGAGGAACTGCAGCGGCGGCTGGGCTTCAGCAGTAGCCCGCTGCGCGAAGCACTGAACCGATTGGTACGCGACGGTCTGGTCAGGACCTTGGAACACCGCGGCTTCCGCGTCGCACCGATCACGGTGGAGGCGGTGGCCGACCTGACGCGCGTGCGCCTGCTGCTGGAAACCGAGGCCCTTCGCGAGTCCATCCGCCAGGGCGATGATCGCTGGGAAGCCTCGCTTGTGGCCGCCTTCCACCACCTGTCGCTGATCGAGACGCGTATGGGAACCCAGCCCATGCTGCTGAACACCGAGTGGTCGCGGTCGCACCGCACCTTCCACCTGACCACCTACGCGGCCAGCAGCTCGCCGCTGCTGCGCGAGATGGTCGAGGACCTGTTCGACCAGGCCGAACGCTTCCGCTGGTTCTCGTCGAGCTTCCGCAAGGCCGAGCGCTCCAAGCACGACGAACACAAGAATCTGTTCGACGCGATCCTGGCCCGGGAAGCGGACAAGGCCGCCAGCTTGCTGGAACAGCACGTGCGCCGGACCGAACGCAACGTTATCGACAGCCTGCTCGCGCTGCAGCAGCAGACCCTCACGGCGCAGTAGGTCGGCACGGTACGGTCCGCGGCCGCATTCGAGCGCAAAGCCCACACGCCGACCCTCACCTCGTGCGGCGGGGTGCTGCACCCGTCCCGCCGCCTCTTTACTGCGAGGCGACGCTGTCCTGGGCCTGGGCGACAATGTCGTCGAGCGGCAACCGCACCTCGCCCCGCCGGATTGGCACGCAATGGTCGGGGAACTCCTGCACGAACTCCACGCCCTGGTCGCGCGCCCAGCCCAGGAAATCGGCCAGGTGGTTCATCGGCCCCTCGGGCTGGTGGCCGCTGGGCCGGTCGTGCAGCACCATCAGCGTCCACGGACGGACCAGCACGTCGCGCCTGGCCTGTGCGAGCCAGCTGTCGGGCGAGGGCACATCGACCTTGCGGTCCAGTGGCACGCTGTCCCACAGCACGACCGTCCCGGCGTGCGTGCGCAGGTAGACGACCGCCTCGGGATTGAGCAGATGCGGGCCGAGCCTGCCCTTGCCGTTGGGCCGGAACAGGCGATCCGGATGGGCCAGGTCGCCAAGCAGCGCCTCCATCTCGCCGATCTCTCGCTGCGCCGCGCCGGCGACATGCTGCAGCCCCAGCGGCTCGCCGTGGCTCAGGGTGTGATTGCCGAGCCAGTGCCCGGCCTCGTGCGCGCGCCGGGCCAGCCGGGCGCCGTCCGGCGTGCGCAGCCGGCTGCCGACCAGGAAGAAGGTCGCCTTGACCCCGAAGCGGTCCAGTACCGAAAGCACGTGGTCGGTGATGCCCGGCGTGGGGCCGTTGTCGAACGTCAGGGTCAGTCGGGTCATGGCCATCTCGTCGGCGACTCAGGAGGTTGAGAGTAGATCGAACGCCGTAGCGGGACCGTTGCGGGCGAACTACTCCCAGCCTCTCAAATCAGCGCCGGATACGATCCTCCGTCCAGGTGCACGTTCTGGCCGGAGACGAAGCCGGCCAGGTCGCTGCACAGGAAGGCGCACATGGCGCCGAACTCGCGCGGCTGCCCCAGGCGCCGCGCCGCGATGCTCTCGACCTGGCGGCGGCGCGCCTCCTCGTAGCTGATGGAGTCGCGCGCCATCGCCACCTTGGCCATCTGCTCCTGCCGCGCGGTGTCGAAGCGTTCCGGCAGCAGGTTGTTGATCGTCACGTTGTCGCGCGCCACTTCCAGCGACAGCCCCTTCATCGCCGCGGTCAGGCCGGCGCGGGCGCCGGAGGACAGCGTCATGTGCGGCCGCGGCGTGGTGACCATCGCCGAGGTCACGTTGACGATACGGCCGAAGCGGCGTTCGCGCATGCCCGGCAGCACCGCGCGCACCAGTTGCAGCGGGGCGACCATGTTGGCCTCCAGCGCGGCCAGCCAGGCATCGCGCTCGAGCTGCTGGAACGCGGCCGGCGACGGCCCGGCGTTGTTGTTGACCAGGATGTCCGGCTGCGGGCAAGCCGCCAGCAACGCATCGCGGCCCTGCTCGGTGGTGACGTCGGCGACGATGCCGTGGACCTCCACGCCAAGGCTGGCGCGCAGGTCGGCGACCGCGGCGTCCAGGCGCTCCTGGTCGCGTCCGTTGACGAACACGCGCACGCCTTCGCGCGCAAGCGCCTCGGCGCAGGCGCGGCCCAATCCCTGCGTCGATGCGCAGACCAGGGCCGTACGGCCGGCAATCCCTAGATCCATTCTGTTGTTCCTTGTCCCGACGGGGTTGAATGCGGCACGATGGCCACGCTGAATGCGCGCACCCGCCGCTGGCGGATCAAGCGCCGGCGACGGCGGCGGCGACCGGCTGGCGGCGCTCGCCAGATGCCGCGACCGCCTCCTCGCGCACGGTGTTGACCAGGGTGCCGACACCCGAAATCTCCACCTCGACCCGGTCGCCGGGCTTCATCCACAACGGCGGCGTCCGCGCCGCGCCGATACCGCCCGGGGTGCCGGTGACGATGACGTCGCCCGCCCGCAGCGGCGTGAAGGTCGAGCAATAGGCGATCAACCGCGGAATGGTGAAGATGAGCTGGTCCAGCGTGCCGGACTGCACCACCTGACCGTTCAGGCGGGTCTGGATGGACAGCGACTCCAGGTCGGGCACCTCGTCGGGCGTCACCAGCCAGGGGCCGAAGGCGCCGGTGGCCGGCCAGTTCTTGCCTGCATGGAACTGGGTCGTATGGCGCTGGAAGTCGCGGATGCTGCCGTCGTTGTAGCAGCTGTAGCCGGCGATCACCGACAGCGCGTCGGCCTCGGCCACGCGCCGGCAGTCGCGGCCGATCACCACAGCCAGTTCGCCCTCGTAGTCGAACATGGTCGACTCCGGCGGCAGCAGCATCGCGCCCAGGTGCCCGACCTGGCTCGACGGATAGCGCGCGAACACCGTGGGATGGCCGGTGGGCTCGCGCCGGGTCTCGGCCCGGTGTTCCTCGTAGTTCAGGCCGATGCACAGCACTTGGCCCGGATCGGGCACCACAGGCGCGAGCACGACCGCGTCGGCGGCGTAGTCGGCGACCACTCCGGCCCGCAGCAGATCGCGCGCCGCCGCCAGCGCACCGGTCTCCAGTGCCGCGCGCAGCGTCGGACAGCCGGGCAGGCGTCTGCCCACATCGACGACGCCACGCTCGGTCCACAGCCCCCATGAGGAGCGCCCTTCAATGCCGAAGCTGATCAATCGCACATGTGTCTCCTTGTCGGTACTTTCGGCCGTGCGGCGCCGTGCAGCGCCGCCGCGCCGGTCTTCGCGGCGCGCTGCAGCGTCTGCCCACGGGCCCGGTCAAGCGTGGGCCGCCTCGCGGTAGCGCGCGCGCAACCGGTTGTTGGGCGCCCGCTCGCCGTCGATCCAACGTTTCAGGTCTTCGTCGGCATGCTCGCGCTGCGAGGCCATGATCTCGTCGATGTCGGGCGGATCGACGGTGAACTCCAGCTCCAGCCCGTCCTCCATCTTGGTGTAAAGCGAGCGGCAGTAGCCATGGTCGATTTCCCGGAACGGCACGCTGGCGCTCTTCATCCGCAGCCGGAGGTCCTCGTAGCGCTCGGCCCCCACGCGCAGCGCGAGATGGTCGAAGCGCTCGATCACCGCACGCTGCGCCGGCTGGCAGCGCTCGAACACCGACGGATCGTCAAACTCGAAGAAGGCCAGCGCACCGCCATCGTCGAGCCCGTAGAACGTATGGCAGAAACTGTGCTCCTCGTCGATCTCCCTGAGCCGCGAGCGCTCGATCCAGGTGGCGATCAGCGGAAAGCCCAGCACGCCCTCCATGAACTGGCGCACCTTGGCCTGGTCGCGCACCACCGAACCGTAATGATGCAGCCGGGTCGGAACATCGTTGACAGCATTGGCGTTACCCATCGTCGTCCTCCTCTTGTCCTTTCCTGGAACCCCGCCGGGGCAGGGGGGATGCGGTTCCCTGCAGGACCGCACGCCGGCCGCGTTGTCGCGGTTCCATTCGAGGCTGGTTTGATTTTATGCACAAAATATTGTTTTGCGCAACGAAACTATCCGCTCCATCCCATTACCGCCTTCAGCTCCAGATGCGACTCCAACCCGTGGACGCCGCCTTCACGGCCGTTGCCGGAGCGCTTGTAGCCGCCGAACGGCGCCGCCGGGTCGGGGCCGGCGCCATTGAGATACACCCGCCCGGCGCGCAGCCGGCCGGCGATGCGCCGGCATGCGTCCGATTCCGGTCCGTAAACCCACGCAGCCAGCCCGTATTCGGTGTCGTTGGCGATCTCGATCGCTTCCTCTACCTCCTCGTAGGTCAGGATGCTCAGCACCGGCCCGAAGATCTCCTCGCGCGCGATCCGCATCCAGGGCTCGACGTCCGCGAACACCGTCGGCCGGACAAACAGGCCCCGCGCCAGGCCGTCGGGCCGGCCCGGACCGCCGGCCACCAGCCGCGCGCCCTGCTCGATTCCGGAGCCGATCAGTGCCTGCACCTTGTCGAACTGCGCGGCGCTGGCCAGCGGACCCATCTCGGCCGTCGGGTCGCGCGGATCGCCGACGACGATGGCATCGGCGGTGGCGGCGGCGATCTCGGCCGCGCGCGCGGCCTGCGCGCGATGCACCAGCAGACGGGTCGGCGCCTGGCAGGACTGGCCGCTGCCGACGTAGGCGCGGCGCACGCTCGCCGGCACCACCGCCTCCAGGTCCACGCCGGGAAGCAGCAGGTTGGGCGACTTGCCGCCCAGCTCCAGCAGCACGCGCTTGACCGACTCGGCGGCGGCCTTGCCGATGGCCACGCCGGCGCGGGTGGAGCCGGTGAAGTTGATCATGTCCACCTCCGGGTGTTCGACCAGCGCCGTCCCGGTGAGCGCGCCGTCGCCATTGAGCAGATTGACCACGCCCGGCGGCACGCCGGCCTCGTGCAGGGCCTCGGCCAGGACCAGTGCACTGAACGGCGCCACCTCGCTCGGCTTGGCCACCACGGTGCATCCGGCCGCCAGCGCCGCGGCCAGCTTGCCGGCCAGCGACACCAGCGGCACGTTCCAAGGCACGATCAGCGCGCACACTCCGATCGCCTCGCGTACCAGCAGCGTGCTGCCCTGCGGCTGCTCGAACGCATAGCCGCGCACGAGACCGGCCATTTCCTCGAAGCGCTGGGCCGCGCCCAGCACATGGAAGCTGCGCGCGAATGCGAGCGGCGCGCCCATCTCGGCGCTGACGCAGGCCGCCGCCTCATCGGCGCGCTGGCGCAAGGCCGCGCCGATCCGCTCCAGCAACAAGGCGCGCTGCTCGACCGGGGTCCGCGAAAAGGACGCGAACGCCCGCCTGGCGGCCTGTACCGCAAGATCGACCTCCGCGGCCGTGGCGCATGCGACCTCCCCGATCGGCGTCTCGCTGGCCGGATCCAGGACCGACACGACCTGGCCGCCGCGCGCGGGCTGCCACTGCCCGTCGATGTAGAACTGATGCGCGCTTTGCATGTTGCACTCTCCTGTGTTCCCCGCTGCGGCGGTCATGGCGCTCGCTCCGCCGCGGGCGGATCGCCGCGCCGCGCGCCCTGCAACACGAACAGCAGCACCGCCGGGCGCTGCCCGGGGTTGCGCCAGGCGTGGCGCCCGCCGTGCATCACCACGATCTCGTGCTGTTTCAGCGGGATCTGCTGGCCGCCGTCGAGCTCCAGCACGATCTCGCCCTCCAGCAGCACGTCGTAGTCGACCGAGTCGGTGGTATGCATGCCCGGGCAGTCGGGCTCGAAGGTCTCGGCGAACCCGGGCAGCTTGGCGGCAAGCTCCTGGCCGTAGGCGGCCGCATCGAAGTCGGCGCGCGTGAGCGTGGAATCGGGCGGGAGGGTGACCACGAGCAGGCGGCTCTGCCCGTGCGCGGGCAGCACGCCATCGGTGCGGGTGGTGTCCGCCGGCTCGCCGCGCCCGACGGCGGGAAGCGCGGGGGCGGACCACAGCAGCGAGACATGGAATCCCGGCGCGGCATCGAAGGTGACACTGCGGGGCGGATCGCCATCGGCGAAAACCCGGCTGGTCCCGTCATGGTCCGTGCCGGCCACGATGCGTCTGAGTTTCATAGGCACTCCGAATTCTGTTGTGGTGCCGCACCCGCTGAGAGCGCGGCGCGGCCATCCGCGCACGCAGACGCGGCTCACGGATACCGCCGCGGGGCGGGGCGGCGTACCGCGGCACGGCGATCAGATCCTGACCACGATGTTCTCGAAGCCGCCGCCGGAACGGTGCGAGGCCGCCTCGACCGCGTCGTTCACCTGCTCCAGCGCGAACACCTTGTGCTCGAACGCCGACAGGTCCAGCGCGCCCGACTCCGCCAGCGCGGTCATCTCCTGGGCTTCGGCGCTGGTGAACCAGCACGAGCCCATGAACGCGATCTGCCAGTTCATCAGGTGGATCGGGAAGATGTTCATCGTCTTGTCCATGCCGCCGATCACCACCAGGCGCCCACCCTTGCCCAGCGACATCAGCGCATCCAGCATCGCCTGCGATTCGGCGCCCGCGGCCAGGCAGTCGACCACGGCATCGATGCCCTTGCCGCCGTTGATCGCCATCACGCGTTCGGGCACGTTCCCTTCGGTGGCATTGACGATCTCGATCCGGTCCGGCGCCAATGCCTTCACCCGCTCCAGCAGCGCCTGGGTCCTGGCCACGGCGATGATTCTCGGCACGCCCATTGCCAGCGCGATCAACGCCGTGCCCACGCCGAGCGTGCCGGTCCCGCCGTTGATCAGCAGCGTCGTCCCGGGCCCGACCCGGGCCTTGCGCAACGCGCCGTAACAGGTGCCCAGATAACCCCAGCGCGCGCCGTCCTCGTCGCTGACGTTGTCCGGCAGCGTCACCATCGCATCCACCGGCGCGATCATGTAGTCAGCGAATCCGCCCCACGGATAGCGCGCGTAAATCTCGTTCGAGCGCTTGCTCAGGCCGAAGTAGCCAGCCATGGTCTGGTCCAGGCAAAGCGTTTTCCTGCCGGCCGCGCAGTGGTCGCACTCATCGCACGAGCGCAGCGGATTGACGTACACGCGCTGGCCGACCTGCAGCCCTCCCGGTGCCACATCCGGCCCCAGCGCCTCCACCACCCCTACCGGATCCAGCCCGAAGATGGCCGGCAATGGCGGCAGGGGCAGGAACGGAAACCATTCCGGATAGTGGTACGTCACGTTGCGCAGGTTCGGCACGACCCCGCAGGAACGCACGCGCACCAGCACGTCGTCGCCCTGCGGCCCCGGCACCTCTACCTCATCCAGACGAAATGGCGTGGCCACTTCGTGCAATCTCGCTGCTCGCATCTTCATTCTTTGATCCCTCCCACAGAATTGACGAATGATCTCGACCGTACTTTGATAACTGACTTGATCCTGCGAGCAGCCGCATCGTTGCTGCATCGCACCCAGCATCCCGGCGCCCCAGCGGAATCGCAGGCGCCAACGCAACCTCCTAGAGCGGCATGGTGAACATGAACCAGAATCGCTCGCCTTCGGTCCGGTTCTCGACACCGAACTCGCGCTGGTACTTCAGCACCATGCCGCCCCTGCCGCCGGCGATGTCGTAGGACACCTGCGGGCCGAATCCGAACGCGCGTCCCCTGTGGCCGTCGCCCACGACGGCGCCGTGCTGGCGGTCGTCGGTGAACTGCACCAAGCCGAACCCCTGCGCCGCGATCTTCAGCTTCGGATGACCCGCCAGCGGGCGCACACCCACGCCGAAATCCAGCATGGCGCTGTGCCCGGAGCGGTAGTCGGTCGCGGAGTTCTTCCGGTTGAACTCCAGGTTCGCGCCCGCCGACAGCTCCCATCGCGGATGCGGCAGCCACGTCACCCCCATCGTGGGCGCGATCGACCAGTAGTTGAGCCCGTTGTTGGCCAGGCGGTTCTCGTCGTACTTCCCGGTCGGCGCGTAGATCACCGGACCGCCGTAGGCGAACACGGTGCCGGTCGGATTGACGTAGCCCAGGTAGAGCGGGAAGAGCACCAGATCGCCCGCGCCCGTGCTGCTGCCCTCTTGTCCGAACGCCCGCAGGCGGACGCGCGTGAACGGCAGCAGGGCCCCCGAACTCATCTGGAACGGACCGGCGCGGCGCTGCCAGGTGTGCATGACCCGGGGAACGAACGCCTGCACCTCCACGTTGAACCCGGGGTCCAGCGAGCGGCCCGCACTGTCGTTGGTGCGGTCGCTCCGGTAGTGCTGCGTGTAGAGATAGAACTGCGTCTGGCCGGGTGCCGGCATCACGCCGCTCATGATGGTATCGACCCCGACCGGGTAATGGGTCTGCCCGTTCTCGCTGGCCAAGGCCCCGCACGACAGGGACACGGCAACGGCCAAGCAGCCGAGACCCGTCCGCAATCGGTGACGACACCGTACTGGCGCCATTTTCATTCTTTAGCCCTCCACTAAAAAATGGGGGGAGTCTCCCGGAAGGCGCGCAGCCTTTTCTCTTGGAGCATCCCGTCTTGGTTTCTTTCATCGTCCGAACGATGCGCCGCCCGTTTACCGGCGGGTGATCAGTCCTCCTTCGTCAATGCATCCAGATACGCGACGACCCAGTCCGGATCGGTCACGATGACCGAATGCCCGGCCGCGACCTCCACGTAGCTCCAGTCCTCGCGGGCGCGCGCATAGTCCGCGCTGGCATCCACCGCCGCGAGCGCGGGAGAGGTACAGCGGACGTAGCTGACCGGCAGGCCATTGCCCAGGTCATGCGTCAGCGCCAGGCGGGTGTTTTCCGCCCCGACCGGCTGCGGGGTGAGATGACGCTCCAACCATTCCAGCAGCGCCGGGTCCGATACGCCGAAGGACGCCGCAGGCGGCGGCGCGATGCCCACGCCTCCCGTCGCTACGGCCCGTACCAGCCGCTCCTCGCGCTGTTGCGGCGACATGGCCTCCAGGCGACTGGCGCCGTCGAACGGGATGCCGCCATCGATCAGGACCAGGCGCCGCAGGCGATGCGGGATCCGATCGGCGACGCCCAGCGCCGTGCGTGCGCCGAAGCTGTGCCCGACCAGCACCACGTCGTCCAGTTCCTCCATCTCGATGAGCTGGACGATGTCCTGGACGAAAGTTTCCATCGTGATGTCCGGACCCAGCAGGTGCCGCCGTTCGCCGAGGCCGGTCTGTGTGGGGGTATGCACCTCGTGCCCGAGGGCCCGCAGCCCCGAGGCCACCGGACGCCAGCACCAGCCGCCATGGAACGCGCCATGCACCAGGACGAAGGTCGCCGCGGTCACGCCCGCACCCCGGAAAGAGCAGGCGACGCGCCGGACAACCGGCGTAGCGCGGAGCCAGTGGCCTGCCCGTCCGCCAAGCCACCGGGCTGTGCCGATGCCCGGACCGGGGCCGCCATGCTCGAGATGCGCATGTTCACGCTATTCACACTGCCCTCCCAGGCGCGACGCGCGTTGTCGTCGCATCGAATTATGCACAAAATAAAGTTTTGCGCATTATACTTAAGTAGTAGAGACCGCCCCGGGAGCCTGGCCGGCCGCGGGGCTTTCAAAGGTCAAGCACCAGGCGCGCACTGCGGGCGCGCGAACAGCACGGCGTGAACTGGTCGCCTGCGGCCTGCTCGTCGGGCGTCAGGTACAGGTCGCGATGCTCCGGCTCACCCTCCAGCACCCGGGTCAAGCAGGTCCCGCAGACTCCCTGCTCGCAGGAGGTCGGCACCTCGATCCCCGCGCGCGCCAGGGCCGCCACCACCGTTTCCTCCGCGCCGACCCGGACCACCGCGCCGCTGGAGGCGATCTGGATGTCGAAGCTGCCATCGGCGCTGGTGTCCACCGCCGCCGCCGTGAAGTACTCGCGATGCAGCCGCTCGTCCGGCCAGCCCGCGGCGCGGGCGCTGTCGAGCACCCAATCCATGAAACCGGAAGGACCGCAGACGTACAGGTGCGCCTGCGCCGGGGCGGTGCCCAGCAGCGCCGTCACGTCGAGTTTCTGCGCATCGGGGCCGTCGTCGAAATGCAGGTGGCTGTGCTCGGCGAAGCGGGACGCGCCGATGCGCTCGGAGAACGCCATGCGCTCGACCGAACGCGCGCAGTAGTGCAACTCGAAGGACGCGCCAGTGTTGGCCAGGCGCTCGGCCATGCACAGGATCGGGGTGATGCCGATGCCGCCGGCCAGCAGCACGCTGTGCGCCGCGGCGTGGGCGAGCGGGAAGTGGTTCTTCGGCTCGCCGATGCGCAGCAGGTCGCCTTCACGCAGCGCGTGCATGGCTGCCGATCCGCCGCGCGAGGCCGCATCGCGCAGCACCGCGATCATGTAGCGGTGGTTCTCCTCCGGGTCGTTGCACAACGAGTACTGCCGCACCAGGCCGTCGCCCAGGTGTACGTCCACGTGCGATCCGGCCGAGAACGCGGGCAGCGTGGCACCGTCGGGGTCGACCAGTTCGAAACTGCAGATGTCCAGCGCCTCCATCGTCTTGCGCGCCACCCGCACCGTGCGCACCGCGCCTTCGCTGCCCTGCTCGCGGGCGGCGACCGGTGCCGGCGGCGATGGCGCATCGACCGGCTCGCTGCGCGCTTCGACCCGCTGCGCGCCGATCAGCACGAACAACAGCACCGCCGGCTGCGTCCCGGGATTGCGCCAGGCATGCCGTTCGCCGTGCTGGACCAGGACGTCGTGCGGCTTCAGCGCGACCTGCCGGCCGTCGTCGAACGCCAGCACGACCTCGCCTTGCAGGACCACGCCATAGTCGATCGAGTCGGTGCGGTACGAGCCGAGCGCATCGGACTCGAAGCGCGCCGCGAAGTCGGGCAGCTTGCGTGCCAGCTCCTCGCCGAACGCGGCCGCGTCGAACTGCGCCCCGGTCATCACCGAATCCGGGGGCAGCGTGACCCGCACCAGCCGGGTCTGCCCCGGCGCCGGGATGAAGCCGTCCTGCGCGGTGGCGTCCAACGGCGCGCCGTTGCCGACCCCGGGCGCGGCCGGCGTCGACCACAGCAGCGCGGCCTCGAATCCGGGCATGGCTTCGATGGTGACGCGGCGCGGCGGCACGCCATCGGCGAAGACGTCCGCCCTGCCTTGATCGTTGCTGCCTGCGACGATGCGTCTGGCGTTCATGATCTCACCCCTTCACGCCTCGGCACGACTGGGCGCCTGCGCCGGCTCCTCGTCGCCGCGGATCAGCCGTTCCATCAGCCGCCGCCCGCTCACGCAGTGCGCGTCGGCGCGCAGCAGCACGTCCTTCGGGTTGCCGCCCGCGGCCTGGACCATCTTCTCAATCTCGACGACGGCGAAGATGTCCTCGTCCAGGACCGGCCTGACCGCGGCGACAACGGCCTCACGGTCCTCGCCCGAGGACTTGTCCCGGCCCGAGGCGAAGAAGTAATGGCAGGTATGCCGGGTCGCCGGGGTGACCGCGTGGAAGATGCGTCCGCGCAGCAGCATCTCGCCCGGCGCCTGCGGATCGTTGGCCGAGCGCTGGAAGTCCTCGTAGATGAAGTGCAGCGACGGCGCGAACCAGTTGCTGCCCCACGACCGGTCCACGTCGCCGTCGTAGTCGATCAGCCTCCTGAAGTAGGCCGGCAGGTCCTTCACCGGGACCACGCTGCGGCAATGCAGCGTGCGCTCGGTCTGGCTGCGTTCCAGATTCGCTTCGGCGATCTCGGGCGAGCCGATCGACTTGCTGTGCAGATAGGCCAGGTGGGTCAGGTCGAGGAGGTTGTCATGCATCAGCATGTGCCGACCCTCGATCAGGTAGTACGCCTTCGGAAACGTGTCGAACTCCGGATTGCCCAGGTCCATCGCGTCGTGGTCCGGGATCAGCGACTCGTCGCACTTCGCCGGGTCGCCCATCCAGATCCAGATCCATTGCCAGCGCTCGGCAACCGGATAGGAGCGGATGTTGCACGACGAGGGGATCGGCTGCTGGGAAGGGATCCGGACGCATTGCCCGTCGGGGTTGAACGTCAGCCCGTGATAGCCGCACTGCAGATTGTCGCCGACGACCTCGCTCTTGCCCAGCGGATAGTGGCGATGTGGACAGCGCCCGTCCACCGCGACCACGCCGCCATCCTGCTTGCGGTAGAACGCCAGCGGCTTGTCCAGCAGCCACCGCTCCATCGGCTTGCGGGTGACTTCGGACGACCAGGCTGCCACATACCATTGGTTGAGCGGCGCGAACATTCCTTCGGAAAGCGGATACATATTCAGTCTCCTTGCTCGTTCGAGCATCGAGGGATGCGAGTTGACGCGGGCGGCGGGCGCCCGTGGCCCGGACCCGGGCCGTTTTTCAGGGGTCGACGGCCAGCGTTTCCAGGCTGCCGCCGGGCTGGGCTGTCGCGTGTCATCGGGAGGACACCGGGGATGCCGCCGACGGGAGATCGGCGCCTGCTTCCGCAGGGTCGGGCTTGCTGCGCGCCAGAAGCACCAGCACCAGGCCGACGATCGAAAGGCAGGCGAACAGATAGAAGCCGACCGTGTAGGACGCGGTCCAGTCGAACACCCGACCGAGAATGATCGGACTGACGATCTGGCCCACTGCGAGCACGGCATAGGCCGAACCGAAAATCTGCGAATAGGCCGCCGATCCGAAACGCCGCGCGACGACATAGGGCAGCATGTCCAGTTCGACGCCCTGCGCGGCGCCCAGCATGACCGCCACGAGAATCAATGCGGAGATTCCCGTCGTGGCAAGCAGCAGACAGCCGATGGCCTGGCTCAGGAAGAAGATGACGGCCACCAGCCGCAACGAGAACCGGTCGAGCAGGAATCCGGTGACGACCCGGGCGATCAGCGTCGACATCCCGATCGTTGCCAGGGCCGCAGCGGCGTGCGCGGGATCGCCGCCGGCATCGGACACCATTGCCCCGATGTGGAAGCTGATACCCATCGTCACCAGCAGGATCAGCGCGAATCCCACCGAATACAGCCAGAAATCGCGCGTCCTCACTGCCGCGGCGAACGGCACGCTGGCCACCGGCGGCGCATCGTCGGCCTCGTTGCGCCGTTTCACCTCGCTGTGCGGCAACTGCCCCTTGTTGACCCGGATCAGGAGAAAGTAGTTGATCAGCGCCAGCACCAGCGCGAACAGAGCGGTGTAGACGAACGCCGAACGCCACCCGCCGTAGCCGATGCCCGCGTTGATGACGTAGGGAAACAGGACCCCGCCAATTCCGACGCCCGACCCGGCCAGGGCCAGGGCCAGGCCGAGGTTGCGATCGAACCATCTCGGCAGGACCGCCAGGTAGGATGGATAGGAGGCGATGCACCCCGTGCCGGCCACCAGGCATGCGATGACGACGAACGACCAGTAGGAATCGACTTGCGAGAACAGGGCGTACGCAAGGGTACCGGCCACGATTCCGACCAGTATCACCCGTTTCGGACCATGCCTGTCGACGAAATAGCCGACGATCGGCAGCATGACCGCGTTCACGACGCTGGCGGCGGAGTAGGCGAACGAAAACTCGGTCCTGCTCCACCCGAACTCCCCGGTCATCGGCGTCATGTAAAGGCCGAACGTCAGCCAGAAGAACGGCCCCACCGACATGGCCATGCCGAAGGCACACCCGGATACCACCATCCACTTTTTCATTCTCCCTCCCATCGAGCACTTCCGGCAGTGGCATTCAGCCGTATGCCGGGCAGTGGACAGCAGCCACCGCGGATGATTCGATCAAGCAGACTCCGGTTGTGCATGCAGCCGGACATCGTCGGCGATCAGAAGATGTAGCCGAGGCGGATGAATCCAGAGTGGTCGAACTTGTAGCCACCCTCGACACTTATGTCCCGGGTCAGTTCGGCATAGACTTGGAATCTCGGCGCCACCCAGTAGGCAAGCCCCAGACGTCCTCGAAGCGATCTGGTGCGCCTGTCCGTGTCCACTCCGTCAACGTGGATCCGGCCACCCCAGGCATTGATGGCGCCGACCGAACCGGTCAGTTTCTCGGTGAATCTGTAGCCCATCCATGGTTGCAGCGAGTACCTGTTCTCCTGCGAAAGCGTCGCGCGCTCCGGACCGGAATCGTCGTTGTCGCCATAGACGGTGACATCGCCGACCAGATCGAACTGCCATCGCCCCAGCACCCGGGAGTAACCGGCCTGCAGCACGCCGTGGTAGCGATTCGCCGCAACATTCACGGCGCTGTCGTGGTGATAGGATCCAAGCGGAACATAGGCAATTGCGGTAATTCCCAGATATTCGCCTTTGGTCGTGTCGTTGACCGGCCAGACGCTGACGCCAACGAACGGGTCCATGAAGCCACTGTCGACCCCGACCCGCGCGCCGCCAAGCTCGACTTCCTGGGACATGAACGGCAACCCGGCCTGCAACTGGACGCGCGTCCCACCTGCATCGAGAAAGTAGAGGTAGCGGGCGATGCCGGACGTGGTGGACAGCTCCGTGCCGTCCCGGATCGAAGGACCGCTCCCGGGAACGTAGGTCGTGGCCCTGCCGTTCGCCGCGTACAGCAGGCCGAGATGCGTCCCGGGAGGCGCGGGGATGTAGCTGCCCAGGGATACGTTTTCGGCCATTGCGGCCAGAGGTACAGCGGTGCAGATGCTGACGGCATTCCGCAGCAAGCTGACGCGGCCGCGCGCACGCTGTGCGCGGCCAGATTGGCGCTCGCGCTTCGCGACGGCGGCGTCGAGACGCTTCGGCAGGACGTGCTCATCCGGCCACCGGACCCCCGCCGCCGGAACGCACGCGGGCCCAGCCATTTCGCATGGCTTCGATTCATGCATCTTTTAGTCCCTCCACTAAAAAATTCTTTTTTTATTCGACTCTGTTTTCTTGAAGAATCTCTCCGCAAAAAAAACGGCACCTGCTCCATATCGGCCGCAATGGCCGGCTCCCGCGTATTCGCGGAACGCCATGGCCGACGGTTCTCTATCGACCCCCGCTTGGCGCGTGTCCGAATCCAGGGGCGCGCTCTGGGGCGGTCGCGATCACGGCTTGTCCGTCCGCGACGTCCCCGCCGGCCGAACGGCGCGGATGCACGCGTGAGCCGCACTCGCATCCACCACCGCCCAGCGTGGGCGTCATGACGCGGACACCGCGCACCGGCGCGAGCCAGTACATGGCGACCGCGCCACGCGCTGTCGCACCGGTATCGCTTCCGGTCGGTGGAGGAACGGGATGCCCGCCTCGATCGACGCCCGGTACCAACGGCACGGTGCAACGGCATCGGGTATCCGGCAGATCGCACGTCGGCAGCAGCGTCCGACTCGAAATGTTCATACCTCCCTCCCAGCTCCGGCATGCATGACGGCACACCAATGCCATAAAATTTATGCACAAAAAATGTATTTGTGCAATATTAACGCCGTTCCTTGCTACGCTGGTTGCCGGCGGACCGTCCTGCGACGCGGGTGGTCGCATCCCTCTCGCCGGCATCGACAACCTCTCCGGATTGCATCGCAATGGTTCCAGACGACCTCCTCGCCCAGCACGGCCCACGCGAATCAATGGACTACGACGTGGTCGTGGTCGGCGCGGGGCCGGGCGGGCTGGCGACGGCGATCCGGCTGAAGCAGTTGGCGGTCGAAGCGGGCCGCGAGGTTTCGGTCTGCGTGCTGGAGAAGGGCTCGGAGCCGGGGGCGCATGTCCTCTCGGGCGCGATCATGGATCCGCGCGCGCTGTCCGAGCTGTTCCCGGACTGGAAGGAGCAGGGCGCGCCGCTGAAGCAGGCGGTGACCAAGGACGAGTTCCTGTTCCTCGACGCGACCGGCGCGAAGGCCACGCCGGGCTGGCTGTTGCCCGAGTGCTTCCACAACGCTGGCAACTACATCGTCGGCCTCGGCGCGGTAACGCGCTGGCTGGCGCAGCAGGCCGAGGCGCTGGGCGTGGAGGTCTTCCCCGGCTTCGCCGCCGACGAGGTGCTGTACGACGACGCAGGCGCGGTCAGGGGCGTGGCCACCGGCAACATGGGCATCGGCAAGGGCGGCCAGCCGACCGACCAGTTCCAGCTGGGCATGGAACTGCACGCGAAGTACACGATCTTCGCCGAAGGCGCGCGCGGCCAGCTTGGCCGTGAGCTGATCGCGAGGTTCAAGCTGGACGAAGGCAAGGATCCGCAGAGCTACGGCATCGGCATCAAGGAGCTGTGGCAGGCCGATCCGGCCAAGCACCAGCCCGGCCTGGTCGTGCATACCGCCGGCTGGCCGCTGGAATCCGACACCTACGGCGGCTCGTTCCTGTACCACGCCGAGGACGGCAAGATCGCGGTCGGTTTCGTCGTTGGCCTCGACTACAGGAATCCATGGCTGAGCCCGTTCGAGGAATTCCAGCGCTTCAAGACCCACCCGGCGATCCGCAAGCACCTGGAAGGCGGCAAGCGCATCGGCTACGGCGCGCGCGCGATCACCGCCGGCGGGCTGCTGTCGTTGCCGAAGACCGTGTTCCCCGGCGGCGCGCTGGTCGGCTGCGAAGCCGGCTACCTCAACGCCAGCCGCATCAAGGGCAGCCACGCCGCGATCAAGACCGGGATGCTCGTCGCCGAGGCCGCGTTCGCGGCGCTGGGCGAGGGCCGGGCCCACGACGAACTGGCCGCCTACCCGGACGCCTTCGAAAAGAGCTGGCTGCACGCCGAGCTGCGGCAGTCGAAGAACTTCAAGCAGTGGTTCAAGAAGGGAAGGACCTTCGCCACGCTGATGACCGGGATCGAACAGTGGCTGCTGCCGAAGCTGGGCATCCGCAACCCGCCGTGGACCATCCACCGCGACAAGCCCGACCACGCCTGCCTGGAGCCGGCCGCAAAGCACGAGAAGATCGTCTACCCAAAGCCGGACGGCGTGCTGACCTTCGATCGGCTCAGTTCGGTGTTCCTGTCGAGCACGACCCACGACGAGGACCAGCCGAGCCACTTGACGCTGAAGGATGCGTCGGTGCCGGTGAACGTGAACCTCGCCGAGTACGCCGGCCCCGAAGCACGCTACTGCCCGGCCGCCGTCTACGAGTTCGTCGGCGTTGAGGAAGGCCGGCCGCGCCTGCAGATCAACTTCGCCAACTGTGTGCACTGCAAGACCTGCGACATCAAGGACCCCGCCCAGAACATCGTCTGGGTGGCGCCGCAGGGCGGCGGGGGGCCCAACTACGCCGGCATGTAGCGCTGCAGCCCGGCCCTTCCGACCGCCGCTTTCCCCTCACAACGGCGGCCGATGCGGATCGCCGGTTCGGCCCCCGTCAAGCGCAACAGACTGCGGGATCACTGCCTGCAGGCGGCAGGGAGCGGGCGCCCCGACGCCGGCACTTCCGGTCGATCCGCGCCAGGGCGGGTCTCGACGCGCCATCACGTCGGCGCGCCTTGGCGGGTCGAGACCCGCCCTACATCCGATCCAGCCCGGGTATCGCGCGCGAGCGTGCGCCGGCTTCGCTCTCACCCCGGCTCCGCTTCGCGAACGGTGCCGCCGCGGCGGCGCTGCAAACCACGCCCGCTGCCGAAAGGCATTTCGACGATGTCCAGCCAGCCCGCGGTCGTCAAGGCTTTTCCGCAGTTGCGGCGACTGGAGATCGAGCTAGAATGCCTGCCTGCGCAGTCCCTGCGCCGTCGTTTCCTTGGGGTTCATTCCGGTGTAAGTCCAGTTCGCTGCGAGTCCGCGGTCCTTCGTCCCTCCGCTCGCACGAGGCTGCGCCTCCGCCCGGCTGCCTTTCGTCGTCCCCTGGGTTCCTGCAGGGGCGGCGTTCCATTCCGGGACCGGAACGACGCACTGGCGCGTATCCGCGCCAGCCTCCGACCGGGCCTGTTTCCCGGAACACCCCCATGTTGAAATCCTTGCGGCAGGACTGGCTGTCCAATGTCCGGAACGATCTGCTGGCCGGCATCGTCGTCGCGCTGGCCCTGATTCCGGAGGCCATCGCCTTCTCGATCATCGCCGGCGTCGATCCGCAAGTCGGGTTGTACGCCTCCTTCAGCATCGCCACGATCATCGCCTTCACCGGGGGCCGACCCGGGATGATCTTGGCAGCCACCGGGGCGATGGCCCTGGTCATGGTGATGCTCGTCAAGGAGCATGGTCTGCAGTACCTGCTGGCCGCCACGGTACTGACCGGCGTGCTCCAGATCGTCGCCGGCTGGCTCAGGCTCGGCGCACTGATGCGCTTCGTCTCGCGCTCGGTGATCACCGGCTTCGTCAACGCGCTGGCGATCCTGATCTTCATGGCGCAGCTGCCGGAGCTGACCAACGTCACCTGGCATGTTTACGCCATGACCGCGGCCGGCCTGGGCATCATCTACCTGTTCCCCCATCTGACCAGGGCGATCCCGTCGCCGCTGGTCGCCATCGTGGTACTGACGGCCGTGGCCCTCGTTCTGGGCCTGGACATCCGCACGGTGGGCGACATGGGCCAACTGCCCGACAGCCTGCCGGTGTTCCTGCTGCCCGACGTGCCGCTGAACCTGGACACGCTGAAGATCATCTTCCCGGTTTCGGCGACCCCGGCGGTGGTGGGCCTGCTGGAATCGATGATGACCGCCTCCATCGTCGACGACCTGACCGACTCGAGCAGCAACAAGAACCGCGAGTGCGTGGGCCAGGGCGTGGCGAACGTCGCAACCGGCTTCCTTGGCGGCATGGCCGGATCCGCCATGATCGGCCAGTCGGTCATCAACGTGAAGTCCGGCGGCCGCGGCCGCCTGTCCACGCTGGCGGCCGGTGTGACGTTGCTCATCCTGGTGGTCTTCCTCGGCGACTGGGTCAGCCGCATCCCCATGGCCGCCCTGGTCGCGGTGATGATCATGGTATCCATCGGCACCTTCGACTGGTCGTCGATCCGCAACCTGCGCGACCACCCCAGGAGTTCCAGCGCGGTGATGCTGGCCACCGTGGCGGTGACGGTCGGCACCCATGATCTGGCCAAGGGCGTGCTGGTCGGCGTGCTGCTGTCGGGCTTCTTCTTCGCGCACAAGGTCGGCCGGATCTTCCGGGCAAGCTCGCACACCGAAGACGAAGGCCGGGTGCGCGTCTACACCATCACCGGTCAGGTCTTCTTCGCCTCGGCGGAACGCTTCATCAACGCCTTCGACTACAGGGAAGTCATCGAGAAGGTGCGCATCGACGTGAGCCGTGCGCATTTCTGGGACATCACCGCAGTGAGCGCGCTGGACAAGGTGGTCATCAAGTTCCGTCGCGAGGGCACCGACGTGGACGTCGTCGGCCTGAACGAGGCCAGCGCCACGATGGTGGACAGGTTCGCCATGCATGACAAGGACGGCGGTGCAGACCTGATGGAGGGCCACTGAAGGGAGCGCAGATCATGAAGAACGAGAACAAGGTACTGGCATGCGTGGACCAATCCCGGTTCGCCGAGTATGTGGCCGACCATGCGGCCTGGGCCGCCCGCCGCATGGACGCGCCGCTGGAGTTCCTGCACGTCATCGACCGCGACCCCGGGAAGGACTCTGCGCAGGACCATAGCGGCGCCATCGGCATCGACGCCCAGCAGGATCTGCTGGCCAGGCTGGCGGAACAGGACGAGGCCCGATCCAGGCAGGCCCGCGAGCAGGGACGGATCTTCCTCAACCGCTTGCGCGAGCGGGCCCTGGCCGCCGGCGCGACGCAAGTCGATGTGCGGCAACGCCACGGCGAACTGGAGGAAACCCTTGCCGAGCAGGCGCAAGGCGTACGGCTGCTGGTCCTGGGCCGTCGTGGAGAGTCCGCGGACGCAACGCAGCGCGAGCTGGGACGCAACGTGGAACGCGTCGTGCGTGCGTTGAACCGGCCGATCCTGGCGATTGCCGAGGATTTCCGTCAACCGCGGCGCGTGATGATCGCCTTCGACGGCGGCAGCGTCACCCGGCGCGGCGTGGAAATGGTTGCAGGCAGTCCACTGTTGCGGGGCCTGCCGATCTCCCTGCTGATGTCCGGCAAGGACAGGCCGGATACGCGCAAGCAGCTCGACTGGGCCAGCAGCACCCTGCAGGCCGCGGGTTTCGAGACGACGGTCGCGCTGGTGCCCGGCGATGCGCAAACAGTGATTGCCACGGCAGTGAAGGAACAGGCCATCGACATGCTCGTCATGGGCGCATTTGGCCACTCCGCGCTACGCAGCCTGCTGCTCGGCAGCAAGACGACCGAACTGCTGCGTTCATCCCGCATTGCCACGCTCCTGCTCCGGTAGCCGAAAGCGCCTCGTTCGGCCGGTCTGGGCCGTTCGTCACCGGACGCCGCTTGCCATCTCCCGTTTCGGCGCGGGCGAGCGGAGTGTCGCTCTGGAGTCAATGCGCTCCCGAGCCGGTCAGCCAGCGAGAGAAGCGTTGTGCAGAACGTGGCAGGCCGCTGCCGCCAACGACCTCGCCTGGTCGGTGCCCTGCATCTGCGACAGGATCGGCGACCCGCTCGCCGGCCGCTGGAGAGTGGCGTTCGCACGAAGCACGTGCTTGACGAACGCGGCCTGCAGCGGGTGCAGCCGCTCGGGCGTGCCGAGCCCCTCGATGGTGGTGATCGACGCGCCCTCGTGCATCACCGCGAGGGTGAGGCAAGCGTTGATCCGGCGTCCGTCGAGGAGCACGGTGCAGGCGCCGCACTGGCCCTGGTCGCAGCCCTTCTTGGTGCCCGTCAGGCGCAGCTGCTCGCGCAGTGCGTCGAGCAGCGTGGTGCGGTTGTCCACCTGCAGGACGACCGCGCGGCCGTTGATCTCCAACGACACGTTCGAGGTCGGCAGCAGCCCCACCGCTTCCCTGGGACGGCTGTCGGCGGTCGCCCCAGCCCCCGGCGCGGCGACCGACGCCACCGCGCCCGCCGTGGCGGAAGCGCCGAGCGCCAGCATCTGGCGGCGGGAAATCCTGAGCTCGCTCATGGCTGTCTCCTTAAGAAGGCTCGCTGATGGAACATCTCCCGCCGCCGGCGAAGCGAACGCGCCGGGCCTGGGTCCAGCCCGGCGCAGATTCAGCCGGCTACTACGTCCGACAAGGCGGCAGCGCGCTCGGTTCGACATCCCCCGAAGCCGGATCCATCGCGTCCCGCGCACACCACCAGCGCGGATAGCGCGCGTTGTCGTCGCCCAGCTGGACGGCGGCGCCGATCGGCGGGGTCAGCAGCCGGAAGGACCGCCCCTCGCTCGCCGCCACGACCCGTTCGAACGGCTCGTCCCAGTCGTGGGCGGCGATGCTGAAGCGGCCGACATGCCCGGGCAGCAGCACGCCGGCACCCAAGTCCTCGGCGGCCCGCACCGCCTCTTCGGGGAACATGTGGATGTAAGCCCAGCGCGCGTCGTACTGGCCCATGTCCAACGCCACCAAGTCGAAACCGCCGAAGCGCTCGCCGATCTCGCGAAAGTGCGGGCCGTAGCCGCTGTCGCCGCTAAAGAACAGCTTGCGCTGCGGCGTCTGCAGGGCGAAGCCGACCCACAGCGTCTTGTCGCGGGTGAGCATGCGCCCGGAAAAGTGCCGCGCCGGCAGCACGTGGACGCGCAGGCCCTCGACCAGGTCCAGGCTGTCGTTCCAGTCGGCCTCGTGCACGCGCTCGGCCGGATAGCCCCAGCGCTCGAAGAACTCGCCCACGCCCAGCCCGACCACCACCTGGCCGACCTTGGGCCGCAGCGCCCTGGCGCTGGGGTAGTCCAGGTGGTCCCAATGGTCGTGGGTGACCAGCAGCAGGTCGATGTCGGGCATGTCCTCGGCGGTGTACGGCGTGGTGCCGGCGAAGGCCACGTTGGTGCGGGGGAACGGCCCGGCGTTGAGGCTGAACACCGGATCGACCAGCACCCGCTTGCCGCCGAGCTGGACGAAGAACGAGGAATGGCCGAGCCAGACCACCACGTCCTCGCCGGGCGGCAGGGCCTTCAGGTCGACCCGGGTGGACGGCAGCGGCGCCGGGGGCTTCAGGTTGGGGTTGCGATCCAGCAGCAGCGACAGCACGTTGGAAACGAGACCGACATCGTCGGTCATCATCGGCGTGTCGACCAGGTTGCGGAACTGCCCGTCGGCATAGTGCGGGGAACGCTCGACCACCTGCAGGCGCGCACCCTCGGGCAGCGCGCCGAACTTGGGATGCTGCAGGTAGGCATAGCCGCCACCGGCCAGGACGACGCCCAGAACCAGCAGTGCGAGCGCGGCGCGGCGAAGCCACCGCTTCATCGACGTCGTTCCTTGCGGCCAGTGCCCGGCGCCTTGTCAGTCATCGAAGCGCCCGCGGATCGCCTCGAGTTCGCCCACGACCGCGGCCGGCTCGCTGGCCAGTGGCAGGTTGTCGCGGTCGCCAATGGCGTCGACATCGCCCGCCGGATCGGCCGGCAGCGCCGCGAACAGCGGCTCCAGGTCGGCCTGTGCGGCGCCGCGTTCGGCCACCAGCTCGAAGGTCTTGCGCTCGGCCGCCGGCGAGGTCAGCGAGGCGACCAGGACCTGGGCGATCTGGGCACGGGCGACCACGCCATCGGCCGGCGAACTGGCCCAGTGGGTGTCGCCCTGGCGCAGCACCAGGCGGTGCTGGTCGGCCTCGTTGTAGTCGAACCAGCCCGGCCGCACGATGGTGTGGGGCAGCCCGCTGGCGCGCACCAGGCGCTCGCCGCGACGCTTCCAGTCGTGCCCCACCGTGGGCTTGGTGACCCCGACGGTGGTCATCAGCGCGATCCGCGCCGGCGACTTCAGCACGCTGAGCACGTTGCGCACCGCGCCGTAGTTCACCTGTTCGGCCCCCTTGGGATCGTTGCCGCCGATGCCATGGGTGAAGACGATGCCGGTGACGCCGGCCACGGCCTCGTCCAGGGTGTCGGCGCGGGTCAGGTCGCCGACGACGACCTGCACGCCGGCCGGGAACAGCCCCGCCTGCGCGGGGTCGCGCACCAGCGCGCGCGCCGTGTAGCCGCGCCTGACCGCTTCGGCCACGGCGAGCCTGCCGATGCTGCCGCTGGCGCCGACGAACAGGACGACGGATTGGTCTGTACTCATGGGATTCTCCTCTTTCCCGGGATCGCGCCCGGCGGCGCTACTGTCATCGTTGGATACGGACGCTGCCCGCGCCTGCGCCGGTCCGGCGATGGCCATTGCAGGCAGCAGCGAACAGGCAAGCAGCAACACGACGAGCCCGTGGATGCTGAAACGACGCATAAGGCATTCTCCTCCGGGTGACATCAATCGGCCTTCCCGTCGATCCAGTCCAGGATCAGGTCGGCGATCTGCAGGTTGTTCCGGTCCATCATCATCATGTGGCTGTTGCCGCGAACCCCGGTCTGCGCCGTGCTCATCAGGCGGACGTCGCCGTGGGCGGCGTCGATGCGCTGCTTGAACGCCGCGCAGTCATCGTAGCGGTCCTGCCAGGTCGGCCCGGGCAGCCCGGTCGGCGAGGACAGGTGATCGCCGAACAGGATCAGGATCGGTGTCTGCGCCAGAATCGCGATCTCCTCATCCGTATGCACCTGCGCGTTGCAGGTGCCCGGCTCCACATCACGACGCCGCGGATGCCCTTGTCGTCGATGATCGCCGATTCCAGCGGGTAGGGGCCGGACTGCGAATGGGTGAGCAGCACCGCGCCATCGAGCTGCCCGGCCAGGTCCGACAGCGCCTTCCAGTTGGGGTTCTGCGCGCGCGAGGTGCCGAGCAGGTCCGGGATGCTCTGCCTGGACAGCCGGTCCGCCGCCTCGATCGGGAACTGGGTGTCCGGGAACGGCGTGCCCGGCTCCGGCCCGATGCGGAAGTTGGTCCACGCACCGAAGCCGTCGGCGAGCCGGAGCAGGTTGGGCTGCTGCTCCGGCGCCAGCCGCCCGGCGCGGACATTGTTGAACGCGGATTGATCGAAGCCCGAACGCGCCCGCCCGATCTGGTCGACGACGTAGACCGGATGGCTCTTGCGCACGAAGTACTCGTACCAGCCCATGCGCCCATCCGGCGTGGTGTCGTAGGTCTTGCCGCTGAGCGTGGCGCCGTGGACCATCACCACCGGCACCTTGTCCGCATCGACCGGCACCATGTACTCGACGTACATCTGCTCGATCGTGATGCGGTCGTCCGGGCCCATGCTGCCGAGCTCGACCGCGGTCTTGTCGACCTGCTCGCCGCCGACGAAGAAGCTGCCGCGCGAGGCGAGCACCAGCGGGCCGTCGGCGGGGCGGATGTCGTGCAGCGCCTGCGCGGCGACCGGGCCCGGTCCGGACATGCCCGCCAGCGCCGCCACCGCAAGCATTGCCGCCAGCAGCGGCTGGTGGACGGCCCGGTTGTCGTTCGGGTTCATGGGTCTGCTTCCTGTTTGCCGGGTTGTTGCGAGTGGCCGGGACAGCGGCACAGCGCCGCGACGGTCGGGCCCCGATGTGCGAGGCCCGCCGCATGCCGCGCTTCCAGCCGGAGGACTACAGCGTCCGCGCGTAGAACGGGGCCAGCTTGCCCAGCGCGGCCTCCACGTACTCGGGCACCCAGTAGGTCTCGATATGCGTGGCCCCCTCGATGAGGAACAGTTCCTTGTCCTGGGTGCCGGTGGCCTTGGCGAAGGCATCCTCGGTCATGTACAGGGTGTCGGCCTTGCTGCCCGCCAGCATCAGCAGCGGCACGTCGATCAGCTCGATCTGGTCGGTGGCATCCCAACGCATCAGGTCCAGCAGGCTGCTGGTGGTGTACTTGAAGGTCGAGCCGGGATGCGCGTGGGTCCGCCAGTAGTAGTGGTAGCCCTCGCGATACAGGTCGAACGGCAGCGCATCGATCTGCGCATCGGTCAGGTCGGCATCGCCCGAATAGAGCACGTCCCCGCCGGCCGCCTCCTGGGCACGGGCCGCCGAGGCCTGCTGCAGGCGTTGCTGGATCGTGTCCAGCTGCGAATCCTGGAAGCCGTTGCGGCGTACCCGCCCGGAGTTGAACATGCTCAGGGTCGCGATCGACTTGAAGCGCTTGTCGGTCTTGGCCGCGCCAAGCGAGTAGCCGCCGCCGCCGCAGATGCCCATCAGGCCCAGGCGGTTGGCATCCACGCCTGGATACTGACTGATGTAGTCTGCCGCGCCGTGGATGTCCTCGATGCGGAACTGCGGCTTGTCCACGCTGCGCGGCTCGCCGCCGCTGCCGCCCTGATACGCGGCATCCATTGCGATGGTGATGTAGCCCCGTTCGGCCAGATGCTGGGCATACAGGCCCGCGGTCTGCTCCTTGACACCCCCATTGGGGTGCGCGACGACGATCGCCGCGTACTGCCTGCCCGGATCGTAGTTGGCCGGCGTGTAGACGTTGGCCACGATGTTCAGGCCATGCAGGTCGTAGTTGACCGGGTGGATGTTGACCTTGCCCGGTTCGTTGCGGGTGATCGCGCCGCCGTACACCAGGGTGAACGGGTTCTTCCGGTAGTCGCCCGCGTAAGCGGCCGTGGTCGTGGTCATGGCGGAAACTCCCATCAATGCAGCAGGAACAACGAGCGCGGTGGCTCCGAGAAAATCGCGTCTTTTCTTGTCGATGACGTCATTGCGCATATCCAGCTCCTGTCGTTTTGTCCGCGGCGGAAGTCCCGGCGCGATGCCGGGCCGCTGCGCATGCGGGTCCGTCAGTCCAGCTTCTTGTCGGCGAGGAACCTGGACACCAGGTCCGCGATCTCGACGTTGTTCAAGTCGGACATGAGGAAGTGCGTGTTGCCCTCGATGCCGATCTCAGGCAGATGGACCAGGGTCACGTCACCACCATGCCTGTTGACGGTGTCGCGCCACGCCCGGGCCATCGTCAGCCGGGCGCGCCAGCTGTCCTGCGCCGGCAGGTCGATGGACCGCGCCGGGATGTTGTCGCCGTACAGCACCAGGATCGGGATGCGCGTGAGCGCCATGAACTGTTCCGTCGGCACCGCCGCACCCTGCACCGTGTCGAACGCGCTGGGGATCGGCGCCGGCACCTCGCCCTCGGGGAAGACGAAGCTGCTGCCCGGCTCGAACGCCACGACCGCCTTGACGTTGGCGTTCTTGATCGCGGTCAGCCAGCCCGGCCCGCCGCCCTGCGAATGGGTGAACAGGATGCCGGGGCCAATCCGCGCGAACACCGCGGACACGCCATCGGAGACCACGTCCATGTCGAACGGCCCGGTGTTGGGCGTCATCGAACGGAAGAACTGCTCCAGCACGTCCTTGCCCTGCGGGAACCGGCTGCCGGCGAAGGTCTCGGGCCACAGGCCGATGCGGAACTGGTTGAACCACAGCTGCTCGTCCGGGGTCGGCGCGAGCGTGGCCTCGACCATGCTGCGCCCGGCATCGCCACGGCGCGGCTGGTCGATCAGGTACACCCCGAAGCCGCGACGCAGGAAGAGGTTCTGGAAGCCTTCGCGGCCGTCTGCCGTGGTCTCCCAGGTCTTGGCGGACTGGCCGGCGCCGTGCCACATCACGATCGGCAGCGTCCGCGCGTTCGCCGGGATCTGGTAGAAGGCGTAGGCGTGGTCGCCGTGGTAGGTCTGCCCGGCCGGGTCCATCGGCTTGCGCGGATCGAAGCTGCCCGGCGCGGTGGCGACCGTGCCGCCGGCGGCGAAGCTACCCTGTTCCTGGATGACCAGCGGGGCCGGGTTGGCGGCGTCTTCCGCCATTGCGGCAACGCCGGCGAGCAGCGCGACAACGCCGACCACGGTCGCCAGCCATCGCCTCAGTGCTTTGTTGTGCATGTTTGCGCTCCTCATGGGATCACTTCCTTTCCGTGAACACGGCCTGCAGCACCGGCAGGGCCGACATCGCGCGTGGCCAGCCTGCATAGAAGGCCAGGTGGGTGACGGCTTCGGCGGCCTGCGCCTGTGTCAACCCGTTGTCCATGGCCCGATTCAGGTGAAACGGCACCTGGTCGAGCTGGCCGCGTGCGATCAGCGCGGCCATCGTGATCAGGCTGCGGTCGCGCGGCGCGAGGTCCGGACGCCGCCACAGGTCGGCGAACAGCACGTCATCGGTGTAGCGCGCCAGTTCAGGCGCGATCGGCGCGACGTTCTCCTTGACCGTCGCTGCGCGTTGCGCCTCGGCGGCCGCATCGATCGGCAACAGCGCCTCCGACGCGGGCCGGTACTGGTCTGAATCGATGCCGCGCTGGGTGAACACCTCTCTGGCCACGCCGACCGCGCTCATGCCGTTGGGCCAGCCGGTGTAGAAGGCCAGATGGGTGATCAGCCCGATGATCTCGGCGGGCTTGACGCCGTTGTCCAGCGCCAGGTTGATGTGCGAGGTCATCTGCGCGCTCTGGCCGTTCGCCAGCAGCGAGGACATCGTCACCAGGCTGCGGTCGCGCGGTGAAAGCTCGGGGCGCTTCCACACATCGCCGAACAGCACGTCCTGGGTGTAGGCAAAGAGTTGGGGCGCGGTCTCCCGAGCCTGCCGCGCAGCGGGCGTGTCCGGCACGGAACTCTGTGCATTCGCCTGCAGGGACGTGGCGACCAGCAAGGCCGGTATCAGGGATGGAAGGAACTTCATGGTTGTGTATCTCCTTGAACAGTACGAGATGTCATCGCCCCAGGGCTTCTGTCGCGAAATGGCGCGTACGGATGCGGGTGGCGATCACCGACGTGCCCACGCAGCCCAGCCCGGTCAGGCCCATGATCCAGGCCATCGTCCAGGGGGTGCCGTCGGAGAACCAGCCCAGCATCGCCGCGGTCAGGATGCCGCTGCCGTAGTGCATCGCGCCGAGCAGCGAGGACGCCGCCCCGGCCTTGTCCGCGAACGAGGACAGGGCGCCAGCGACCGAATTGGCCACGATCAGCCCGTTCATCGACATGTACAGGAAGATCGGCACCACCAGACCGAGCAACCCGCCCCAGCCGAACCAGGCGTTGACGGCCAGCACGATGCCGGATCCCGCCAGGATCCAGGTGCCGATGCGGAACAACCGCTCGCTGCCGAAGCGCCGCAGCAAGCGGCCGTTGGCGAAGTTGGCGACCATCATGCCGAGGATGTTCAGGCCGAACAGCCAGCCATAGGCCTGCGGGGAGACGTGGTAGTACTCGATGTAGACGAAGGGGGTGCCGACGATGAAGGCGTAGGCTCCGGCGTAGAAGAAGCCCCCGGCCAGCGCATAGCCCATCAGCCGGACATCGCCCAGCAGTTCCAGGTAATCGGCGAAGGTATGCCGCAGCGGCGTGGTCGCGCGGCGCGACGGCGGCAGGCTCTCGGGCAGCAGCCGCAGCGAGGCCAGGGTCAACAGCCCAACACCGGCGAGGGTCCAGAAGATCCCCTGCCAGGACCAGAACGCCAGGATCTGCCCGCCGAGCAGCGGCCCCAGCAGCGGCGCGACGCCCATGATCAGGATCAGCGTCGACAGCATCCGCGCCGACTGTTCGCGGCCATAGAGATCGCGCACCATGGCGCGCGCGAGCACCGGTCCCACACAAGCGCCCAGCGCCTGCACGACGCGCCAGACCATCATCTGGGTCACGTTCGTCGACAGGGCGCAGCCCACGGAGCCGACGATGAAGAGCACCAGGCCAACCGCGATCGGCAGGCGGCGTCCGTAGCGGTCGCTGATCGGCCCCCAAAGCAGTTGTCCCAGGCTGAAGCCGACCAGGAAGGCAGAGAAGGTCAGTTCGATGCCGGCCGTGCTGGTGTGCAGGGCGCGGCCGATGGTCGGCAGCGCCGGCAGGTACATGTCCGTGGAGACGGATGCGAACGACATCAGCGCGCTGAGGATCAGCAGCACACGCAGTTCGCTGCCCCGCCCGGCCACGGCACCGCCCACCGCTACCGGATCGGTAGTGGATGCGTAGGCGGATGGCGGTTGCCGTGAAGCCATTGCGGTGGAGATCTCCAGAACAGGTTCTGCCCAGTACGATTCAGAAGGCGCCGTCGATGTCGGTCACGCCGATCAGCTTGTGGTTGACGAACTCCTTCAGGCCCAGGCCGATCAGCTCGCGACCGTAGCCGGAGCGGCGCACGCCACCGAACGGCAGGTCGGCCTTCACCGCAGTCGGATGGTTGATGTAGACCATGCCCGTAGAAATCTTCGCGGCCACGTCGAGGCCATGCTTGATGTCCTGGGTGAATACCGAACCGCCCAGGCCGAAGGGTGAGTCGTTGGCGATGGCGATCGCCTCGGCTTCGTCCGCGGCCTTGAAGACCAGCGATACCGGCCCGAAGAATTCCTGGTAGTAGGCCGGGTTGTCCGGCGTCAGGCCGGTGAGCATCACCGGGCGCACGAAGGCGCCTTGCGACGGCACCTCGGCACCGATCACGGCGGCTGTGGCGCCATGGGCGACCGCCTGCTCGACCTGCTTGCGCACGTCGTCGGCGGCGCCCTGCGAGGACAGCGGCGCCAGCGTGGTGGCAGGATCCAGCGGGTCGCCGGCCTTGAGCTCGGCCACGCCGGCGACGTAGCGCTCGACGAACGCGTCGTAGATGGATTCGACCACGATGATGCGCTTGGACGAGCAGCACACCTGGCCGGCGTTCCAGTGGCGGCCGAACACCGCCCACCTTGCGGTCTTGTCCAGGTCGGCATCGGCCAGCACCACGAAGGCATCGGCGCCGCCCAACTCCATCGTGGACTTCTTCAACGCCTTGCCGGCCTGCGCCGCGACCACCGCGCCGGCGCCTTCGGAGCCCGTCAGCGCCACGCCGTGCACGCGCGGATCGTTGATGATCGTCTCGAGCTGGCCGCGGGTGGCGTAGAGATTCTTGAAACCGCCTGTCGGCAGGCCGGCCTCCAGCATCAGCTTCTCGAAGGCATCGGCGCTCTGCGGCACGTTGGAGGCGTGCTTGAGCACGACCACGTTGCCGGCGGCGAGTTGCGGGGCGATGATCCGGGCGATCTGGTAGTAGGGGAAGTTCCACGGCTCGATCGCCAGGATGATGCCCAGCGGCTCGTGCACCAGCCACGCCTCGGTCACCGCCGGATCCTTGGACGGCAGCTTCTCCGGTGCCAGCAGCGCCTCGGCGTTCTCGACGTAGTACTCGAAGATCGCCGCGGACAGTTCGACCTCGGCCTCGGCCTCGACGAGCAGCTTCCCCATCTCCAGGGTCAGCAGCCTGGCGTACTCCGTGTGCTTGGCGCGCAGCAGCTCGGCCGCCTTCTGCAGTACCGCGACCCGCTCGGCAATGGATCTGGCCTTCCAGGCCTGGAACGCGGCATGGCCCTGGTCGAGGGCCTGCGACACCTCGGCATCGGAGGCATCGGGGAAGGTCTTCACCGTTTCGCCGGTGTAGGGATTGATCGTTGCGTAAGCCAAGGGGGAGGTTCCTGTAACGGGGGGATCAAGCCTGGGAGGCGTCCAGCGACGCCATGTCGATCACGAAGCGGTAGCGCACGTCGGCCTTCTCCATGCGCTCGAAGGCCTCGTTGATCTGGTCCATGCGGATCGTTTCGCAGTCCGGCAGGATGTTTTTCTTGGCACAGAAGTCGAGCAGCTCCTGGGTCTCGCGAATGCCGCCGATCGGCGAACCGGCGACGCGGCGGCGGCCCGACAGCAACGGGACGGTGCTGAGCCCGTCCATCGCGCCGAGCTGGCCGACGATGACCAGGGTGCCATCCACGTCCAGCAGCGGCAGATAGGGGTCCAGACCATGCTTGGCCGGCACGGTGTCGATGATCAGGTCGAAGCCGTTGGCGGCCTGAGCCATCGCCTCGGCGTCGGAGGACACCAGCAGGCGGTCGGCGCCCAGCGCCAATGCATCGGCTTCCTTGTTGGCGCTGCGGCTGAGCACGGTCACCTCGGCACCAAGGCCGACCGCCAGCTTGACCGCCATGTGGCCCAGGCCACCCAGGCCGATCACGCCGACCCGGCTACCGGGGCCGACGTTCCAGGTGCGCAGCGGCGAGTAGGTGGTGATGCCGGCGCACAGTAGCGGCGCGGCCTTGGCCAGGTCCAGCCCCTCAGGCATGCGCAGGCAGAACTCCTCGCGCACCACCAGGTGCTTGGAGTAGCCGCCCTGGGTCGGCTCGCCGCTGATGCGGTCATAGCCACTGTAGGTGTAGATGGGGCCCTGGCGGCACAGCTGCTCGTCGCCCTTGCGGCACTGGTCGCACTCGCGGCAACTGTCGACCATGCAGCCGACGGCGACGTGATCGCCCGCCTTGAAGCCGGTCACCTGCGCGCCGACCTCGATGACCCGGCCGATGATCTCGTGGCCCGGCACGATCGGGTAGTAGCTCATGCCCCAATCGTTGCGCGCGGTGTGCAGGTCGGAATGGCACACGCCGCAGTAGAGGATCTCCATGGCGACATCGTCGGGACGCAGCGCGCGGCGCTCGAACGCATAGGGGGCAAGCGGGGTGTCGTTGCTGTGGGCGGCGTAGCCGAAGGTCTGCATGGGCATGCTCCAAGGGGGGAAGAGTTCGGCCAGGGTGAGGTGAAGCCGGTCCGCACGCCGCAGACGGCGCAGCCGCCGGGCGAGTGCCGCAGCCTCGACCCTCCGGCGGGCGATCGAGCCATCGTACAGAGACCGGACATTCACATTAAGACCCATATTGCGCATGTACTGATGAACTCAACTCATGAACCCATCAAAGCCGCGCTGCGGCATGCGCGCTACCGGCATGGCAACGCAGGCAGGGGATCCGGAGCGCGTAGGTCGGGCACGCCCCGACACGCTGCGCATCCGAACATGGCACGCCGGGGCGCGGCCCTGACCTGCGCCCATCCGCGGGCCGGATCAACGCTCGTCGCGATGCCGCAGGGCTTCGACCACGACGGCCAGCGCGCGCGAGGATTCGCGGCGGCTGGGGTAGTAGAGGTGGTAGCCGGTGTAGGTGTCGCACCAGTCGTCCAGCACCCGGATCAGCCGCCCGGCGGCAACGTGCCTGAGCACCAGGTCCTCCGGAACGTAGGCCAGGCCCTGGTCGGCCAGCACGGCTCGCACGATGGACGAGCTGTTGTTGAACACCCATTGCCCCGCGACCCGAAGCTTGACCTCCTGCCCCTCCTTCTCGAAGTCCCAGGGCAGCAGCCCGCCGTGGGTGGGAAGCCGCAGGTTGATGCAGTTGTGCCGAAGCAGATCGTGCGGCGTGCGCGGAACGGGCCGATCGGCGAAGTACCTCGGCGTGCCGACGACGGCGATGCGCTGGTCGGGGCCGATGCGCACGGCGATCATGTCCTTGGCCACCTGGTCGCCCAGGCGGACGCCGGCGTCATAGCGCTGGGACACGATGTCGGCCATCGCGTAGTCGACGGTGATCTCGACGTTGATCTCGGGATAGTCGCGCAGGCCCCTGGACAGCTTCGGCCACAGCAGGCTGTTGGCCGCGTGCTCGGCCGTGGTGATGCGGATCGTCCCCATCGGCTTGTCGCGCAGTTCCCGCACGGCTCTCAGTTCCGCGTCGATGTCCTCGAATCGCGGCGCCACGCTGCAGAACAGGTGCTCCCCCGCTTCGGTCGTGGCGATGCTGCGCGTCGTGCGCGTGAGCAGCCGCACCCCGAGCCGGCCCTCGAGCCCGCGGATGGCGTGGCTGAGCGCGGACGGCGACACGCCCAGCAGCGCTGCCGCGCGGGTGAAGCTGCCTTCGCGCACCACGTGCACGAAGGCCAGCGCGTCGTTGAAGCTTTCAATGGGCATCGGTGTCCTCGTTCGATCGGCGGCCGGCGATCCCGGCCTTCGCGGCTCAGGGCCGGTAGCGCAGCGCTTCGATCAGCACCGACATCGCGCGCGAGGGCTGGCGGCTGCCGGGGTAGTAGAGGTGATAGCCCGGGTAGGCCGGCCACCAGTCCTCGAGCACCGGCACCAGCCGCCCGGCGTCCAGATGCGGCCCGGCCAGCGCGAACGGGACATAGCCGATTCCGCAGCCGGACAGCGCCGCGGCGAGGATCTGCCTGATCCCGTTGAAGACCAGCCGCCCCTCGACGCGCACGCTCACCTGTTGCCTGCCCTTCTCCAGGTCCCACGCATACAGGCCGCCCTGGCTCATCAGGCGCAGGTTGATGCAGTCGTGATCCACCAGGTCCTGCGGCCTCGCCGGCGCCCGGCGCCTGGAAAGATAGGCCGGCGCGCCCACCATCGCCATCTGGATGTCGGGGCCGATGCGCACCGCCGTCATGTCCTTGGCCACGCCGTCGCCCAGGCGCACGCCCATGTCGAAGCGCTCCGCGACGATGTCGACGAAGCGCGATTCGCAGTCGATCTCGACCTTGATGTCGGGATACGTTTCCAGCAGCGCCGGAAGCCTGGGCCAGATGATGCTGTCGACGGCGTCCTCGATGGCGGTGATGCGCACCGTGCCGGCGGGCTTGTCGCGCAGTTCCCCCACGGAGGCCAGCTCGCCGGCGATCTCCTGGAACAGCGGGGCGACGTTGCGCATCAGCCGGTCGCCGGCCTGCGTCGGCGAGACGCTGCGCGTGGTCCGCATCAGCAGGCGCACGCCCATCCGCGCCTCGAGCGCCCGGACCATGTGGCTCAGCGCGGATTGGGAGACGCCGAGCTGCGCCGCCGCGCGGGTGAAGCTGCGCTCTCGCGCCACGGCGATGAACGCCAGCAGGTCGTTGTAGCGCTCTCTCGGCATTTATGAGGCAGCTTCAAAAGTCTTTGCCGATTTTACCATCTAGTCGTCTCGGAAAGCGCCCGCTACATTGACCGCGATACACGGCAGACCGGATGCTGGGCGGGTCCGGACAGCCAAGGCAGCCAAGGTTGCCGGGGTGCGCCACCCCGCCTTGTCCGGCAGCCGGAACGGCAACCGCCACCCGGCTCCGCTCGTCATCGACGCGCTGCCCTGCATGCCGCAGGCAACGGCCTGATGCCGCTCCACAGGTACGGGAGAACCGACGATGCAAACACGCACACTGGGACAGAACGGGCTGGAAGTTTCCGCCCTCGGCCTGGGCTGCATGGGCCTGAGCCACGCCTACGGCCCGGCCACCGATACCGCGCAGGCCATCGCGCTGATCCGCGCCGCGGTCGATCGCGGCGTGACCTTCTTCGATACCGCCGAGGTCTACGGCCCCTTCCTCAACGAGGACGTGGTCGGCCAGGCGCTGGCGCCGGTGCGCGACCAGGTGGTCATCGCCACCAAGTTCGGTTTCACTGCTGGCGACAAGGACAAGCCATTCGGCCTGGACAGCCGCCCCGAGCACATCCGCCGGGCGGTCGAAGGCTCGCTCAGGCGCCTGCGCACCGAGACGATCGACCTGCTCTACCAGCACCGGGTCGACCCCGCGGTGCCGATCGAGGACGTCGCCGGCACCGTCAAGGCACTGATCGCCGAGGGCAAGGTCAGGCACTTCGGCCTGTCCGAGGCCGGCGTGCAGACCATCCGCCGCGCGCACGCGGTGCAGCCGGTCACCGCGCTGCAGAGCGAGTATTCGCTGTGGTGGCGCGAGCCCGAACAGGAGATCCTGCCGACGCTGGAGGAACTCGGGATCGGCTTCGTGCCGTTCAGCCCGCTCGGCAAGGGCTTCCTGACCGGCACCATCAAGGCCGGCACGACGTTCGGCAGCGACGACTTCCGCAGCAGCGTGCCGCGCTTCTCGCCGCAGGCGCTCGAGGCCAACCAGGCGCTGGTGGACCTGCTGGGACGCATCGCCGCCGACAAGGGCACCACGCCGGCACAGATCGCGCTGGCCTGGCTGCTGGCGCGCAAACCGTGGATCGTGCCGATCCCGGGCACCACCAAGCTGCACCGGCTGGAGGAGAACCTCGGCGCGGCCGCCATTGCGCTGTCCGGGGCCGACCTCGCCCGGATCGCCGACGCATTGCACCAGGTGCAGATACAGGGCGACCGCTACGCCCCGGCCATGCAGGCATTGGTCGGGCGCTGACCCGGGAGCGACCCATGACGACGCCTTCCCACGATCCGCTCCGCCGCGCGATGATGGCCGCCCTGGCCGCGGCCCCCCTGGGCTGCGCCGCGGCAGCGCCCGACGGTAGCGGCGACACGCGGCAGACAGGATCGTCGACGCTGGTCGCCTATTTCTCACGCTCCGGCAATACCCACGTCATCGCCGGATTGATCCACCGCGGGCTCGGCACCGACCTGTTCGAGATCCGCCCCGCCACGCCCTACCCCGAGGACTACCTGCAGACGGTCGAGCAGGCGCGCAAGGAACGCGACAGCGGCTACGAACCGGCGCTGGCGGCCCGCGTTTCCAACATGGCCGGCTACGACACCGTGTTCCTCGGCTTCCCCATCTGGGGCGAGACCGCGCCGCCGGTGATCCGCGCCTTCCTGTCCGCGCACGATCTCGCCGGCAAGACCCTGATCCCCTTCGTCACCCACGGCGGCTACGGCCTGGGCAGCAGCCAGTCCGTGCTCGCCCGGCATGCGCCCCAGGCGCGCCTGCGCCGGGGCTTCGTCATGGAGGCCGACCAGGAGCGGCGCACGATGGACCAGGTGAACGACTGGCTCGAGGGCGTCGAGGCCGCGCAGTAGCCGCCCGCCACACCCCACCGAACTCAAGAAAAGGACATCCCCATGGAAAACGTCGCAAACAAGATCGTCGTCATCACCGGCACCAGCTCGGGCCTGGGCGCCGAGACCGCCCGCCACCTGGTCGAGGCCGGTGCCAAGGTCGCGCTCGGCGCGCGCCGGCTGGACCGGCTCGAAGCGCTGGCCGAGGAACTGGGCAGCGACAAGGCCACCGTCTTCAAGGTGGACGTGAGCGAGCGCGAGCAGGTCCAGGCCTTCGTCGACCACGCGGTGGCGACCTTCGGCCGGATCGACGTGATGATCAACAATGCCGGGATCATGCCGCTGGCGCCGCTGGAACTGCTGGACTTCGATGACTGGAACCAGTGCATCGACGTGAACATCAAGGGCGTGCTCTGGGGCATCGCCGCGGCGCTGCCCCACTTCAAGGAACAGAAGAGCGGCCAGTTCATCAACGTCTCCTCGGTGGCGGGCCACACGATCAGCGCCGGTGGCGCCATCTACTCGGCCACCAAGTACGCCGTGCGCGTGATCTCCGAGGCGCTGCGCAAGGAGGTCAAGCCCTACAACATCCGCACCACCATTCTTTCGCCGGGCGCGGTCGATACCGAACTGCCCGGCTCGGTCAAGGCACAAGGGGTCGCCGAGGGCGTCGCGCAGTTCTACGCCGCCACCGCCATCCCCGCCTCGAGCTTCGCACGCTGCGCGCTGTTCGCCATCGCCCAGCCGGAAGACGTGGACATCAACGAAATCCTGTTCCGGCCCACGAGCCAGGAGCTTTGACTCTGGACATCGGCGTGCGGGCACCCTGATTCAGGAGGAAAGATCATGAAAACCTGGCTGATCACCGGCTGCTCCAGCGGATTGGGTCGCCATCTGGCGCAGGCCGTGCTCAAGGCGGGCTTCAACGCCGTGGTCACCGCGCGCAATCCCGCCACGGTGCAGGACATCGTCGCCGCTTACCCGCAGACCGCACTGGCGGCCGCGCTCGACGTGGCCGACCAGGATGCCGTGGAACGCACGGTCAAGCGGGCCGAGGAGCGCTTCGGCAGCATCGACGTGCTGGTCAACAATGCCGGCCACGGCTATCGCGCGGCGGTCGAGGAGGGTGAAGACGACCAGGTGGCCGGACTGTTCGCCAGCAACTTCTTCGGTGCCGTCTCGATGATCAAGGCAGTGCTTCCGGCGATGCGGACGCGGCGCAGCGGCACCATCGTCAACGTCACCTCGATCGCCGGGCGCCTCGCCGCGCCCGGCTCCGGCTACTACTCGGCGGCCAAGTTCGCGCTGGAAGGGGTGTCCGACGCGCTGCGCAAGGAAGTCGGCCCGCTCGGAATCGGCGTGCTGATCGTCGAGCCGGGCGCGTTCCGGACCGATTTCGCCGGGCGTTCGCTGCACGGCTCGGCGACGGAGATCGCCGACTACGCCGCAACGGCCGGCCTGCGCCGCAAGGAGAACGACAAGACCAGCGGCACCGAGCCCGGCGACCCGGCGCGGGCGGCACGCGTGCTCGTCGAGTTGATCGAGGGCGGGACACTGCCGGTGCGGCTGCTGCTCGGCAGCGATGCGGTCCGGATCGTCACCGCCGAGGTCAAGGCCCAACTCGAGGAAATCGGGGAATGGGCCGGCGTGAGCACGCGCACCGACTTCCCCGACGCAGGGCAAGGCTCGGTACCCGCCGGCTACACGTGAGCGGGCCGAACACCCGTCCGGCCTGTTCCAGGCGCTGCGGGAACACGATGCGGACCACGGCCACCGGAAATGCCGGCCGCAACGACAATCCACACTGACCCAAGGAATCGAAATGAAAACGCGCACACTCGGAAAGGACCTCGAAGTCTCCGCCCTCGGCCTGGGCTGCATGGGCATGACCGCCGTGTACGGCCCGACTTCCGACAAGCAGGAGATGATCAGGCTCATCCGCGCCGCACACGATCGCGGCATCACCCTGTTCGACACCGCCGAGGCCTACGGCCCCTTCGCCAACGAGGAACTGGTCGGCGAGGCCCTGCAGCCGATCCGCGACCAGGTGGTCATCGCCACCAAGTTCGGCTTCGACATCGATCCGGAGACCGGCGCGCGCGGCCCCGGCACCGACAGCCGTCCCGAGCACGTCAAGCGCGCGGTCGAGAAGATGCTGCAGCGCCTGCGCACCGACCATATCGACCTGCTGTACCAGCACCGCGTGGACCCGGCGGTGCCGATCGAGGACGTGGCCGGCGCGGTCAAGGAGCTGATCGCCGCGGGCAAGGTCAAGCACTTCGGCCTGTCCGAGGCCGGCGTGCAGACCATCCGCCGCGCCCACGCCGTGCAGCCGCTGACGGCGGTGCAGAGCGAGTACTCGCTGTTCTGGCGCGGGCCGGAGGCGGAACTGCTGCCGGCACTGGAAGAGCTGGGCATCGGCTTCGTGCCGTTCAGCCCGCTCGGCGCCGGCTTCCTGACCGGCAAGATCACCGACAAGACCACGTTCGACCCGAGCGATTTTCGCAACCACGTGCCGCGTTTCTCTGTGGAAGCACGCAAGGCCAACATGGCGCTGGTCAAGGTGGTCGAGTCCGTCGCCGACCGCAAGGGCGCCACGCCCGCCCAGGTGGCGCTGGCCTGGCTGCTGGGGCAGAAGCCCTGGATCGTACCGATTCCCGGCACCACCAAGCTCAGTCGCCTCGAAGAGAACATCGGCGCGGTCACGCTCGACCTGGAGCCGCAGGACATCGCCCAGCTCGATGCCGAGGTCGCCAGGATCAAGGTGGAAGGCGAGCGCCTGCCGGAAGCCGCGCTCAAGATGACCGGGCTCTGACCTGGAGGGCCGGCAACGGACAACCGGCGGTGGCAATGCCGGGACACCATCGCCGCGAAGAATCACTGGAAGGATTGGAGATGCAGGAAAGATGAAGCCGTGTTCCCCGTCATTCCAGGAGGTCGTGCGGTCGCGCCATTCCGTGCGCGGATTCCTGCCCACGCCGATTCCCCGCGACGTGCTGGAGGACATCCTCACGGACGCGCAGTACGCGCCGTCGAACTGCAACACGCAGCCCTGGCAGGTCCACATCGTCGGTGGAGACAGGCTGGTTGAACTGCGCGCGACCCTGGTCGAGGCGCTCGCCGCGGAGCACTACAGCTTCGACTTCAGCTTCGATACGGACGACTACCCGGGCGTCTACCGGACGCGCGCCAGGGAGCAGGGCGGACGGTACTACCGGGCGCTCGGCGTGGCCCGCAGCGATGCCCTGACCCGGGCCGACGTGGTCGAACGCAACGTCAGGTTCTTCGGCGCGCCGCATGCGGCCTTCCTGTTCATGCCCGCGGTCGGCGACAACGTCCGCGTGGCGTCCGATGTCGGCATGTACGCGCAGACCTTCCTGCTCGCCCTGGCCGCGCGCGGCTATGCGGGCGTGCCGCAGACCATCCTCGGCTTCTTCGCCGATACCGTACGCCAGGCGCTGGGGGTATCGGGCGATTTCAAGCTGCTGTTCGGTATCTCCTTCGGGATGCCGGACAGTTCCCATCCTTCCTCCGGCTATCGCGAGGGCCGCGTCCGGCTGGAGGAAAGCGTGGTGTGGCACGAATGAACCAGGCCACGGCCGTCGCCGTGGCCCCCTTCCCTCGAGAACCCAGGAGCCCAGCCTCATGCCCAAGAACGACAACAACGACATGCACGGCCATGCGCCAGTCAATCCGCAGCGCCGCCAGTTGCTGGCGACGGCCGCGGCCCTCGGCGTGGCCCCCTGGCTGCTCTCGGCCTGCAGCGCGCCGTCGTCGCCGGCCGGCGGCGACGCCGCCTCGCAACCGGCGCAACCAGCTGGAACCGGCAACGCCGCCACCGCCGGCATCCTGCCGGCCAGCCAACGCCGCAGGTTGGGCTCCCTCGAAGTCTCCAGCCTGGGCCTGGGCTGCCAGTGGGTGCCCGCGGCGGTCGAGGGATCGGTGTCCGACCGCTATGGCAGCACCATCGAGCGCAAGACCGCGATCGACCTGATCAGGACGGCCGTCGATTCCGGCGTCACCCTGTTCGATACCGCCGAAGCCTATGGCCCCTACCTGTCCGAGGAAGTCGTCGGCGAAGCCCTGCAGGGCATGCGCGACCAGGTCGTCATCGCGACCAAGTACGGCTTCAGTTTCGATCCACAGCAGACCCAGGCGCGCGGCGGCCGGGACAGCCGGCCCGAACACATCAAGCAGGTGGTCGAGGGCATGCTCAAGCGCCTGCGCACCGACCGCATCGACCTGCTGTACCAGCACCGCGTCGATCCGCAGGTGCCGATCGAGGACGTGGCCGGCACGATCAAGGACCTGGTCGCCGAAGGCAAGGTGCTGCACTACGGCCTCTCCGAGCCGGGCATCCAGACCATCCGACGCGCCCATGCCGAGCATCCGCTGGCGGCGATCCAGAACGAGTACTCCATGCTCTGGCGCGGGCCGGAGACGGACGTGCTGCCGGTGTGCGAGGAACTGGGCATCGGCTTCGTGCCGTGGAGTCCGATGGGCATGGGCTTCCTCGCCGGCACGATCACCGCCGACACCCGTTTCGTCGAGGACGGCCAGCGCGAGTTCCGCGCCGCGGTGCCGCGCTTCGCCCCCGACAACCTGCCCGCCAACATGGCGCTGGTGGAGGTGGTCAAGGACTGGGCGCAGCGCAAGAACGCCACCCCGGCCCAGCTGGCGCTGGCCTGGCTGCTGGCGCAGAAGCCGTGGATCGTGCCGATTCCCGGCACCACCAGGATCGCCCACCTGAAGGAGAACCTCGGCGCCGCCGCGATCACCTTCAGCGGCGAGGAACTGGCCGAACTCAATGCGGCCGTGACCGCGGTCCCGATCCAGGGCGAGCGGCTGCCCGCGGGCGTGCTGCAGATGTCGGGCGTCGAGGCACCGCCGAAGCGCTGAGCGCGACGGAGAGGCATCAGGCCCCCCATGCCGCCGGCAGCTTCGATCACGATGGACAACCGCTGCGCACGTGTCGCCGATGGCAGGATCGTATAGCCAAGCCGCCGATCAAGTCATGACAGAGCTACCCCCTTCCCCGGAAGGCTCCATGAAGGAAAACGCAATGAAGCCACTTGCTGCAATGACTCTCGCAATGACGATGCTGTCTTCAACGGCATCTGCCCAGGAGGCCCCCGCGATCAGCGTCACCCGCGTGGGCTCGCAGCCTTCCGCCGTTGGACCGGAGAGCAACTTCACCGGCTCGGTCCGCGTCGACGCGCTGTTCCGCGCCCCTGCGCCCGCCCGGGTCGGCGGCGGCACTGTCACCTTCGAGCCCGGCGCGCGCACCGCCTGGCACACGCACCCGCTGGGGCAGACGCTGATCGTCACCGCGGGCGTTGGTTTCGTCCAGTCGTGGGACGGCCCCCGCCAGGAAATCCGTCCAGGCGACAGGGTCTGGATCCCGCCGGGCGTCAAGCATTGGCATGGCGCCGCGCCCACCACCGGGATGAGCCACATCGCGATCGCCGAAGCGCTGGACGGCGAATCGGTGGAATGGATGGAGAAGGTCTCGGACGAGCAGTACACGCGCTGAACCCGCTCGCTGCGCCCTGCACTTTCGGCCCCCGGCAAAGGGGCCGAAGAAAACATGTTCTTCGCCCAATTCACGGGGCGAAAGGCGCACTCCAGGAGTGCCTGCAGACAGCCGTCCGTCGTCCCGAGCGCAGCGAGGGATCTGCTTCATCTGCCGAGACAAGCGCCAGGCAAGTCCACGCGATGGCGGGTCGAGACCCGACCTCCGCTGCCCGACCGGGGATCCCGGCGTCGGGCGCGTTACCCCGGAGGCTCGATATCAATCGGCGGCTCCGCTCCCGCCCCCGGCGTCGCGCCGGGCCAATGCGCCATCGATCTGCGCGACCAACTGCTCCAGAAGCGTTGCGGCGCCGGAGACCGGCGCAGGGTCGATCCCCGCCTCGGCGATCGTCCCCGCGATCAGTTCGCTCTGCGCGGCATGCACGCTCTCCAGCGCCGCCTGCCCCTGCGCGCTGATGCTGATCACCGACACCCGCGCATCGGCCGGCTCGGTGCCACGATCGATCAACGCCAGCTTCTCCAGCGACTTGATCCTCGGGGTGACCGAGGAGACGTCCACGCCATAGCACAGCGCCAGCTCCGAGACCCGCATGGCGCCCCGGGAATCCAGGTACTCGAGCAGCGCCCATGAGGCGGGAGGCAGGTTGTACCCGCAGCGCGCCGCGATGTCGCCCAGGATCAGGCGCTGCCCCAGCAGCCGGGTCAGGGCGGCCAGCGAACGCTCGAACCGCCGGATGTCACCCGCAATGGACTTGGCGTTGCGTGTCTGCCGCGCCCGAACGGTGTCACCTGTTGTCTCTGCCACCCTGCATCACCTTGTCGTTGATAGTTTGCTTGTCAAAACCAAGTGGATTGACAGTGCATCCGGCGCGCGTGTAGTCTCGCCGAAATAGTTTGTTTATTCAAACCAACCTTCATCGCGGCGGACATCCTGCCGGAACACGGCACCCGGGCGATTTCTACCGCCCACGCCCCCAGGCCGGCCCTGCGGCGCGGTGAATCTACAACATCACCAGAAAGGCGAGATCACCCCATGGCGGGCAACAGCAATATTCCGGCAGTCAGACTCTCGATCGTCGAGCAGGCCACCGTGCCGACCGGCACCACCGCCCACAACGCCATCAACGAGGCATTGACCACCGCCCGGCATGCCGAGGCCCACGGCTTCCATCGCTTCTGGCTGGCCGAGCATCACGCCATCGACGCGGTCGCCTCCATCGCACCGGAAGTGCTGATGGGCGTGGTGGCGCGCGAGACCCGGCGCCTGCGCATCGGGTCGGGCGCGATCCTGCTCAACCACTACAGCCCGCTCAAGGTCGCCGAGCTGTTCCTGCAGCTGGAAACGCTGGCGCCGGGCCGCTTCGACCTGGGGCTGGGACGCGCCACCGCGGGACAGCTGGTGGATACCGCGCTCCGGCGCAAACGCGATGCCGCGCCGCCAAACGATTTCGACCAGCAGGTCCAGGAGGTGCTGGCCTTCCTGCACCGCGACTTCCCCGCCGACCACCCGTTCAGCAAGGTCCGGCTGATGCCCACGGTCAATGCCCGTCCGGACCCGTGGGTGCTCGGCTCCTCGGGCAGCAGCGCCGGCCTGGCGGCGGCGCTGGGCGTGGGCTATTCGTTCGCCGGCTTCATCAATCCGGACATCGCCGCGCAGGCGCTGCAGGCCTATCGCAAGGCGTTCCGGCCGACCCAGTACGGCCTGCAGACCCCGCAGGCGATGCTGGGCATGAGCATTTTCGCCGCCGACACCGACGAGGAAGCGCATCGCATGACTTGGCCCACGCGCGCCGTCTACGCCAACCTGGCGCGTGCCGGCGGCACCGTGGAGGTGCCCACCATCGAGGAGGCCGCCAAGCAACTCACCCCGAGCCAGCGCGACGAGCCCTCGCGCATCGTCGACGGCCGCTGGCCCCGGCAACTGGCGGGCAGCCCCGCCACCCTGCGCGGCCAGCTGCTGCAGATGATCGAGCAGAGCGGCGCCACCGAGCTGATGCTGCAGAGCATCCTGCCCGACCAGGAGGCCCGGCGCCATTCCCACGCATTGATCGCCGAGGCCCTCGGCATCGGGCCGGTGCGCGACGCGCACGCCGCACATTGAATCCGGAGGGCGCAGTGGCGCTGGACGGGTCCGCGAGCGGCGGCCACGCAGTCCGTTCCCCGCCTGTCCCCGGCGGGCCGCGGACGCTGGTCCTTTCCGGATCCACGCGCCGTCCGTCGAAGTCGCGCGCGCTGGGCGAGGCCATCGCCGCGCGGCTCGTCGGGAAGGTCTTCACGGAAATCGAGGTGCTCGATCTGGTGGATGCCGGGAGCGGCCTCGGCGCTGCGTTCACCCGCGACGCACTGGACCGGCGGGCAGGCGCGGTCGTGGATGCCGTGGAGCGCGCCGATGCGCTCGTCGTGGTGACGCCCGTCCACAAGGCGGCCTATCCCGGCCTGTTCAAGCACTTGATGGATCTCGTGGACCCCGGCGCATTGATCGACAAGCCGGTCGTCATCGGTGCAACCGGAGGCGGCCACCGGCATGCGCTCGTTCCCGAGCATCAATTGCGCCCCCTGTTCGGCTTCTTTTCTGCCGCCACTGTCGCGACGTCGATCTATGCGGCAGAAGGCGAATTCGTCGATGGCCGGATCGCCGACCCTGCGGTGCTCGACCGCATCGAACGGGCCGCGTCCCAGCTTGCGGCCGCGCTCTGCGCGCGCGGCGCGCCCGCGCATGGAGGCGCGATGTCGCACGCCACAGCCGAGTGAATCGCGCACCCGGGCCGGGCATTGGCGTGACGGGACACGAGAGTCCGGGAGCGGTTCGCCCGCGGACTGAGACCGCCGGACCCCGCCGCCTCGGACGTTCCGGCGCCGGCACACGTCAGTACACGGCCAATTCCCGTCCAGGCCCGGAACCCGTTCGAACGCACACCGCCGTCAGTCGGCGTCGTCCAGGATGAAGCGGACCACCTGGCTGATCAGGCGGGCCATGCCTTCCTTGTCGGGCATGGGATCGACCACGCCCTGCAGCGTCACACCGTGGAAGAGCGCGTTGATCGCCGACATGCGCAGGCGCAGTTCCGCATCGTCGATTCCCTCCGGCACGCCCATCCGCCGCGCCTGCGGGAGGCACTGCTGGCGCACGCTTCCGTACGATCGCTGCAGGATGTCCCGCACTGCGGGATTGCGGGCGGCTTCCGCGGCCAGTTCCAGCGACAGGCCGACGCGCGACGGGTCGCCATTGCGGGCGATGGTATCCGGCACCTGCCGGATCAGCCGGTCGGCGAGATCGCCGCCATCGCGGTCCTGTTCCATCCTGCGCAGGATTTCCGACAGTTCGTGCTCTTCGCGCTCGGCGATCGCCTCGACGATCTCCTCCTTGCTTGCGAAGAAATGATAGATGTGGCCGGGGCTCATGCCGGCCATCTGCGAGATCCGCGCGATGCTGCTGCCGTGGAAGCCCTCCTTGCGGAAGCACTCGGCCGCGGCGTCGAGCAGGCGCTCGCGGCGCAGTTCGCCCTTGCCCGGCTCGGCACTGTCTTTCGCCATGATTCTCGTCCCTCCGTCGATGCCTTGCGCGATGCTTGCGACTCTACTGTAAACGCACTAGAGTGAACGTTCAGTCTATTCTGGACTGCCTTCTCTCCCACCCGTGCGTGCCCAATGAATCCAACTACCCAGTTCGTCGCCGCCGCCGCGGTGGCCCTCTCGCTCGCAGCCTGCTCCTCCAACAGTCAGGACGCCGCCCAGGCGCAGCCACCGCCGGAGGTCGGGGTCGTCACCCTGCAGCCCGAGGACGTGGCACTGACCACCTAACTGCCCGGGCGCACCAGCCCGTATCTGGTGGCCGAAGTCCGTCCGCAGGTCGGCGGCATCCTGCTCCGGCGCCAGTTCGAGGAAGGGAGCGAGGTCGGACAGGGAGCGGTGCTGTACCAGATCGATCCGGCCCCCTACCGCGCCACGCTGGCACAGGCCGAGGCGAGCCTGGCAGCGGCGCGCCTGCTCGACGAGCGCTACAGCCGGCTGATCGAAACCCGCGCCATCAGCCAGCAGGACCGCGACGACGCGCGCGCGCAGTACCTCCAAGCCCGGGCCGCCGCGGACGCGGCGCGGATCAATCTGGGATACACCCGCATCATCGCGCCGATCTCCGGGCGCATCGGCCGTTCGTCGGTCACCTAGGGGGCGCTGTTGACCGCCAACCAGGCCGCCCCCCTGGCAACCGTCCAGCAGCTCGATCCGATCTACGTCGACATCACCCAGCCCTCCACCGCGATCCTGGCCCTGAAGGAAGGGCTGGCCAGCGGCCGCATCCAGCGTGCCGGCGACGATGCCGCCGAGGTGGCGCTCACCCTGGAGGATGGCCGTCCCTATGCCCATGCCGGCGCATTGAAGTTCTCCGAGGTCAGCGTCGACCAGGGCACCGGCGCGGTGACGCTGCGTGCGGTGTTCCCCAATCCGGACGGGCTGCTGATGCCGGGCATGTTCGTGCGCGCGCAACTGCAGGAGGGCGTCCGCAACCAGGCCCTGCTGGTCCCCCAGCGCGGCATCACCCGCAACAACGTCGGCCAGGCCACCGCGCTGGTTGTCGGCAGCGACAACAAGGTCGAGCTGCGCCACGTGGAGACGGAACGGACGCTGGGCAATCGCTGGCTGATCGGTGCGGGCCTCGAACCGGGCGAGCGGATCGTCGTCGATGGCGTCCAGCTCGCCAGGCCCGGCGCCGAGGTGACGCCGGTGGCCGCAACCGCCGCCGCGACCGCCGCAGCCGAGGCGGCGCCCGCCGCTGCGGCCAACTGAGGAAACGCCCCCATGTCCCGTTTCTTCATCGACCGGCCGATCTTCGCCTGGGTTCTGGCCATCATCGTCATGCTGGCCGGCGCCCTGGCGATTCTTTCGCTTCCGGTCAACCAGTATCCGAACATCGCGCCGCCGGCGATCTCCATCACCGCCAACTATCCGGGCGCATCGGCACAGACCGTGCAGGACACCGTGGTCCAGGTGGTCGAGCAGCAGCTCAGCGGCCTGGACGGCCTGCGCTACCTGCGTTCGGAAAGCAACTCCGACGGCAGCATGACCATCGTGGTCACCTTCGAGCAGGACGTGGACCCGCACGTCGCCCAGGTGCAGGTGCAGAACAAGCTGTCGCTGGCGACGCCGCAGTTGCCGCCGGAAGTCCAGCAGCAGGGCGTCCGGGTGGTGAAGTTCCAGCAGAACTTCATGCTGGTGGCGGCGCTGGTCTCCGAGGACGGCAGCCTGGACGAGTTCGCGCTGGGCGACTACATCGTCTCGCGCCTGCAGGATCCGATCTCGCGCACCTCGGGCATCGGCGACTACCAGGTGCTGGGCACCCAGAACGCCATGCGGATCTGGCTCGATCCGCTCAAGCTCAACAACTACGGCCTGACCCCGGGCGACGTCATCGCCTCGGTCCAGGAACAGAACGTGCAGGTCTCGTCCGGCCAGATCGGCGGCCGGCCCACCGCGGGCACCGTGGAACTGAGCGCGACGGTGATCGGCAAGACCCTGATGCAGACCCCGGAGCAGTTCGGCGAGATCCTGCTCAAGGTCGAGCCCGACGGCGCCCAGGTGCGGCTGCGCGACGTCGCCGAGGTCGGGCTGGGCGCCGAGACGTTCTTCTTCAGCGTCGCCTACAACGGCCAGCCCAGCGCCGGCATCGCGATGCGCCTGACCAGCGGGGGCAACGTGCTGGACGCGACCGCGGCCGCCCGCGCCACGATCGCCGAGCTCGAGCCCACCCTGCCGCCGGGGGTCAAGGTCGTCTATCCCTACGACACCGCCCCGGTCGTCAACGCGTCGATCAAGGGCGTGGTGCAGACGCTGCTGGAAGCCATCGCGCTGGTGTTCCTGATCATGTACCTGTTCCTGCAGAACTGGCGCGCCACGCTGATCCCGACGCTGGCCGTGCCGGTGGTGCTGCTGGGCACCTTCGGCGTGCTGGCCGCGTTCGGGTTCACCATCAACACGCTGACCATGTTCGGCCTGGTGCTGGCGATCGGCCTGCTGGTCGACGACGCCATCGTCGTGGTCGAGAACGTCGAGCGCCTGATGCACGATGAAGGGCTCTCGCCGCTGGAGGCCACGCGCAAGTCGATGGACCAGATCTCCGGCGCGCTGGTCGGCATCGGCCTGGTGCTGTCGGCGGTGTTCGTGCCCATGGCCTTCTTCGGCGGCTCCACCGGGGTGATCTACCGGCAGTTCTCGGTCACCATCGTCACCGCAATGGGGCTGTCGGTCCTGGTCGCGCTGATCTTCACGCCGGCGCTGTGCGCCACCTTGCTGAAACCTGCGTCCAAGGAACATGCGCAGCCCAAGGGCCCGCTGGGCCGGTTCTTCGCCTGGTTCAACCGCAGCTTCGACCGCAGCGCCACCCGCTACGAGCGCGGCGTCTCGCGGATGCTCGCCGGACGGGGCCGCTACATGCTGGTGTTCGCGCTGATCGTCGGCGGCCTGGCCCTGCTGTTCCCGCTGATGCCGACCTCGTTCCTGCCCGACGAGGACCAGGGCGTGATGCTGGTCCAGGTGCAGATGCCGCCCAACGCGTCGCTGGAGCAGACCGACCGCGTCCTGGCCGAAGTGACCGAGTACTTCCTCGAAGAGGAGTCCGCGGTGGTGGAATCGGTGTTCTCGGTGGGCGGCTTCAACTTCGCCGGCCGCGGCCAGGGATCCGGCCTGGCGTTCGTCAAGCTCAAGGACTGGAGCGAGCGCGACGACAGCGTGTTCGACCTGTCCGGGCGGGCCATGCAGCGCTTCGCGCAGATCAAGGCCGGCACCGTCCTGGCCTTCGCCCCGCCCGCCATCATGGAGCTGGGCAACGCGACCGGCTTCAACTTCTTCCTGCAGGATTTCAGCGGAAGCGGCCACGAACAGCTGGTGCAGGCGCGCCGGCAGTTGCTGGAAGCCGCCGCCCAGCGACCCGAACTGATGCTGGTGCGCGCCAACGGGCAGGAGGACGAGCCGCAGTACGAGGTGCGCATCGACGACGAGAAGGCGCGCGCGCTGCAGGTCAGCCTGAGCGACATCAACACGACGATGACCGCGGCCTGGAGCTCGTCCTTCGTCGGCAACTTCATCGACCGCGACCGCATCAAGCGCGTGTACGTCCAGGGCACGCCCGGCTCGCGCATGGCGCCGGAAGACTTCGACAAGTGGTACGTGCGCAACGCCGAGGGACGCATGGTGTCCTTCGCCTCGTTCGCCACCGGGCGATGGGTCTACGGCGCCACCAAGCTCGAGCGCTACAACGGCGTCCCGGCGGCGGAAATCCTCGGCGAACCGGCCCCCGGCTACAGTTCCGGCGACGCGATGGCGGCGATCGAGGAGATCGCCGCCGGACTGCCCGCCGGCGCCCGCGTCGCGTGGACCGGCCTGTCGTTCGAGGAGCGCCTGTCCGGCGCGCAGACCCCCGCGCTCTATACGCTCTCGATCATCGCCGTGTTCCTGTGCCTGGCCGCGCTCTACGAGAGCTGGACGGTGCCGCTGTCGGTGCTGCTGGTCGCACCGCTCGGCGTCATCGGCACCGTGGCGGCGACGTTGATGCGCGGACTGGAGAACGACGTGTTCTTCCAGATCGGCCTGTTGACGACGGTGGGGCTGGCGGCGAAGAACGCCATCCTGATCGTCGAGTTCGCCAAGGATCTGTACGAGAACGAGGGACGCAGCCTGGTCCAGGCGGCGACCGAGGCGGCGCGGTTGCGACTGCGGCCGATCATCATGACCTCGCTGGCCTTCACCATGGGCGTGATCCCGCTGGCCGTGTCCAGCGGCGCCAGTTCGGGCAGCAAGCACGCGATCGGTACCGGCGTGATCGGCGGCATGGTGACGGCGACCTTCCTGGCGATCTTCTTCATCCCCCTGTTCTACGTAGTAGTAATGCAGCTGTTCCAGAAGAAGCGGCGGGATGCTGCCAACGAGCAACACGCAGCGTCCGTCACGGAGGGCTCGCCGTGAATCCTGCATCGACCCCTCCGGTTGCAGCCGACCAGGTGTCGTCCGCCGCCACGCACGCCACCGGGGAAGGACTCCCACCGGCGTGTCCCGCTTCGCTGTCCCCAAGCGATGGCGGGTCAATCCAACCGGCCCCCTTCCGGTTGGCTCATGCCTCCGCAACGGAGGATCCGGTCGTCCGATGTGACGACCCTGCCGAAGAGAAGGCAGGACGCCTTCCTTTCGGCATCTTCGAAACCGCACGCGACGCCGGACATGCCTTCGCCGTGGCAGGCAGGGGTGGACGACGCGAACCGCCTCTTCTCGCTCCGGGGCAGTCCGCCGAGCGTCCTTTCCGAACTGTTCCAAAACTCCTGCGCTTGCCGCCTGCCTCTTTCCGATGGCTGGCCCCCAGCGTGCTGGCCGTGGCACTCGCCGGCTGTGCCACAACCCTGGCGCCCCACTACGAACGGCCCGAAACGCCGATCGCGGCGCAATGGCCCACGCAACCGGTACCCGGCGACTCCCAGGCGCGAAGCGATCTGCCCTGGCAGTGGTTGTTCGCCGCGCCCGAACTGCAGCAGATGGTGCAACTGGCGCTGGACAACAACCGCGACCTGCGCGTGACCTCGCTCAACGTCGAGCGCGCCCTTGCCCAGTACCGCATCCAGCGCTCGCAACTGCGTCCCGACATCGGCGTGGGCGTGGCCGGCGACTCGGGACGCACGCCGGCGTCGATCTCGGCGACAGGCGTCTCGATGGTGAGCCGCGTCTACAGCGCCGAACTGGGCATCGCCTCCTGGGAACTGGACCTGTTCGGACGCCTGCGCAGCCTCAGGGACCAGGCCTTGCAAGACTTCCTGGCGACCAATGCCGCGCATCGCGCCGTCGAACTCGGCCTGATCGCCGGAGTCGCCAATGCCTACTTCAACCTGGCCGCCGATCACGAGCAACTGGCGCTGGCGCGCAGCACGCTGCAGGGCAGGCAGGAGGCATACGACCTGCAACGTCAGCTGCTCGAGATCGGCAACAGTTCCGAGCTCGCCCTGCGCCAGGCCGAGGCCGAACTGGAGAGCGCACGGGACCGGATGCTGGAACTGTAAAGCCTCGTGGCGTCGGACCGCAACGCCCTGGAACTGCTCGTGGGCAGCCCGCTGCCGCCGGAGCTCCGCCCGACGGCAACGCTGGAATCGATGCTGTCGCAGCAGGAGATTCCGGCAGGCCTGCCATCGGACCTGCTGCATCGCCGACCCGACATCCTGGCGGCCGAACATGCGCTGATCGGCGCCAACGCGAACATCGGCGCCGCTCGCGCAGCGTTCTTCCCCAGCATCCAGCTGACCGGCGGTGTCGGCCGCGCTAGCGACTCGTTGTCCAGCCTGTTCGACAGCGGGAACCGGGCATGGAGCTTCGTTCCACGGATCGATCTTCCGATCTTCAACAGCGGTCGCCTGCGCGCCAATCTGAAGGTGGCCAAGATCGAGCGCGACATCGCCGTCGCCGAGTACGAGCGCGCGATCCAGTCGGCATTCCGCGAGGTCGCCGATGCGCTGGCAGTGCATGCGGCCCTGGACGGAAGAACGTCCGCGCAGCAACGACAAGTTGAAGCCGCGCAGCGCGCCTACGACCTGATGAGCGCGCGCTATGAGAACGGTGTTTCGAGCCATCTCGAAGTGCTCGACGCCCAACGCACCCTGTATGCCGCACAGCAGAACTGGATCGGGATACGCCTTGCCCGGCAGTCGAATCTGGTCACGCTGTACAAGGCGCTGGGCGGCGACTTTTCCGTAGCACTGACGTCCTTGGGCCCCGACGATCCGGGCGGCACGGTCCGGCACGCATTCACTGCGACATCGAATCCTCCCAGGCACACGCTTCCCACCCACCCTTGAGGCCGCTCGCGTGTTGACCAACCTGAAAAGCATCGCATTCATCGTCGGAGAGACCCAGCACCAGACGTCCTCCGGACTCGTCAATCGCGCAGCCGCGCTTGCCCAGTTGCATGGGGCGCATCTGATCGGGATATACCGGGCATCCTCTTCAGGACCTTCCGACGGCAGCTATGTGCGCGGCACTGCCGCCATGCACGACGTGGCCAGCAGGATCGCACGTCATCGCGAAGAGCAGGCGCTGATCATCAGCAGGCATATCGCCGAGCTTTCTCGAAAGCATGGAATAAGCGCGGAATTCAGGATCATATGGAGCGACCACGTCGAGCAGAGCATCGTCGCGCACTCGCTGCACTGCGACCTCGTGGTCATGGGTCATCCCCTGCCCTCGGGATGGCCGGCTTCCTGGCTGCCCGAAAACATACTGGCCGCCAGCGGCATACCGGTACTGATCATTCCCGAGAGCTCGCATCACGACTACATCGGCGAACGGGTCATGCTGGCGTGGAACGGTAGCCGCGAAGCCCGTCGCGGCATCACCGACGCCATGCCGTTCATCGCCAACGCCGAGTCCGTGATCGTCCTGATCGTGGATGCCGACCGGCATCCACGACAGCATGGGTCGGAACCCGGCTCGGACATTGCCACCTATCTCGCACGCCACAACACGGACGTCGTCGTCGACCGGATCGCCTCGGATGGCTCGCCTGTCGCCGACGCGATCCTCGACCATGCGATTGCATCCGACGTCGATCTCCTGGTCATCGGAGCCTACAGCCATGCGCGCATGATCCAGCGCCTGGTCGGAGGCGTGACGGAAACGCTGCTGCACGAAGTGCCGGTTCCGTTGTTGTTGTCGATGTAGCCCGTATAAAAATCTGTGAAGCCGGAACTCACTGATCGCGGTACGCGCGAGCGACTACAGTTCGGAAAGGTCTGCGGGTCTGCGGACATCCACGTGCTGCATCCGATCGGACGGACTGTGGCGCACCCACCCTGCAAGGGACCTTGACCCGATGAAAAACCGAACTGGCATGAGCCGTCGCAGCGTTCTCACGACCGGCATGGGCATCGCCGCCACGGCGCTGCTCCCGACGGCATCCCCGGCCGCAAACCCGGCCGCGCCCCCCGTCGGCGCGCAGTCGCCCGACGTGCGCCGCCGCAGACTGGGTGCGTTGGACGTCTCGCCGCTGGGTCTGGGCTGCATGGGCGGCGCCAGCGCCATTCGAGCCCGGCACCGAGGCCAAGCCAAGATAGAAGAACTGCCAAGCCGATGACGCGACGATGGCGCGGTGGCCACTGCTACCGCGCCATCGTCGCAGGCCGAGAGGCCGGTTCTCGGAAAAGCTGGCAGACTCTAGCGCACGAAGCGCGCCAGATCGCACTGCGCGCAACGGACGTGCATAACATGTTCAATCATCCTGTGCCAACCCACGATAGCTCGCTGACCTTGGAGCGTGCCGATGCTGATTCTGACCCGACGTACTGGTGAGACCTTGATGATCGGAGACACCGTCACGGTCACTGTGCTCGACGTCAAAGGACACCAGGTGCGAATCGGAATCGCTGCACCGAAGGACATCGCAGTACATCGCGAAGAGATCTACCAGCGCATTCATGAGCACATTGCCCTGCCCACGGAAACAAAGGGAACGCGATCCAAGTAGAGACGCGAAGTGGCAGGCAAGCCAAGAGGTCTGGCAAGGTACGGCTGCCCTTTAACTGCTGTCACGAAGGTGACATCGCATAGCGAGTTGTCAGCCGCCACTACGGGCTCAACGCAACTTATAGGACCCGAGTCGACTCAACTTATGAGTTTGGCTCACAAAGCCATGCGAATTCTGCCCACTAATCTTAGCCAATAGGTAGGGTAGATTTTCTTTACATGGCACGTTCGCCCCCTCTCGGCAATGGGTCGTGCTCTAACCGATTGTGATCGCCTCGCTCTCAGCCAGTGAGGTGGCCAAGTTGCGTGTCTAGTGCCCAGTCCATAGCTCTGTCGTCCATGGAGGAATACACGGGAGGTCTACTGACTAGAAGAGGAGTGCAACCATGGAGTTGCGACACCTTCGCTGCTTTGTCGTCCTCGCCGAGGAATTGCATTTCACGCGCGCAGCCGAGCGCCTGCACATCGAGCAGTCGCCGCTGTCTCGAACCATCAAAGAGCTTGAGGACGAGGTGGGCACATTGCTGTTCTATCGCGACCGCCGAGGAACCCGACTGACCCAAGCCGGCTCTGTTTTCCTCCAGGATGTCCGCAGGGTGTTCACGACGCTGGACCAGGCACGAGAGAACGTGAGAGCCGTGTCCGCAGGCTATCGGGGCAGCCTGCGCATCGCGGTGTCCGATGGCGCGATTGACCCCCGGTTGGCCGCATTTCTTGCCTGCTGCCGCGAGGAGGAGCCGGAGATCGAGATACGCCTGTCCGAGGTGCCGCTTGCCGAGCAGCTGCGCGGACTCCGATCCGGTGATTTCAACATCGGCTTTGCACACACGGCCGATGTCGGCGATGGAATCATCGCTGAGCCGCTGTGGTGTGACCCGCTCGTCGTAGCCGTGCCAGCGCGCCATTCTCTCTTGGCCTACAAGGAAGTGCCGCTGCACGAACTGACCTGCAATCCATTGGTGATGTGCGACCCGCAAGCATGCGAAGGCTACAGCAGAGAACTGACCCGATTACTGCGCACACTGGAACGGGAACCCAGCATCGTCGAGCATGTGGTTTCGCTGGACATGATGCTCACGCTGGTCGCTGCAGGGTATGGAATCGGCTTCTCGACGGCCGCCAGGATCGCGATTTGCCGTCATCCCGGTGTGGTGATCCGGCCACTGGCGGTCGATTCGGCGCTGCTGACGACCTATCTGCTCAGGCTGGATAGCGAGAACCCGTCCATTCCACTGGACCGATTCACTGCACGCCTGCATGCGCAGATGACCGATTGATGGGGCGCGACGGCGGCGCCTGACTTACATCTTGAGGCCAGTATGCAGGTTGCTTTCGGTTGCAGCCATCAGGTCGGCTGCGCTGATCTTCAGTGCCCTGGAGATTCTGAGGATCAGGGCCAGCGTCGGCATGTGTTCTCCGCGCTCGATCTTTCCCATGTGCGAGCGCTCGATCTCTGCGAGAGATGCAAGTTCCTCCTGAGCGATCCCTTGCTCCATACGCGCAGCACGCACCGCGACGCCGAAGGCCAATGCTGGCTCAGGTTCATAGGTGGTCGTGCCAGCCGGGCGGCCTCGTTGAACAGTACGCTTTCGCATCAGCAAAAGCGTCGAATATCGCCGCGAATTAAACCACGTTAAATTTAACTCTTGATAGGATATCGGCCTGTTTCCTCCGCCAGAAACGCTTCCAGATGGCAGCCATGCGCGCCTCCAGTCGACCTCCGGTGCTCAAGCTCGGCGTCTCACCCGGCGTACCCTCGCCGCGATTGGCGGCACTGCTCGCGCTGCATCGGGCGGAGGAGCCGGAAACACCGATTCGGATGCAGGAAGCCTCTCCGGACGATCTCGTCGAAGGCGTGCAGGATGGCCGCTACGACATGGGCATGATCTTGGCGGGGATCACGGCACCGGCCATTGGCAAGCCGCTCTGGCGCGATGAGCTGGCGGTGGCGGTGCCCGTCCGATCGACCTTGCTGTGCCACGCCGCGATCCCCGTGACAGCGCTTCTGTCGTATTCCTTGTTCCCGTCCAGCCCCCAAGCCAGCGAAGTGCTGTTCGGTCACGAGCCGCCAGCGCTTTGCCGGATCACTTCGCACGAGTTGATGACCGTGCTGGTGGCCGCCGGCTACGGTGTTGGCATCGCCCCCCGCTCGCGCATCGTGCAGCTCCGGGGTTTGGGTGTCGTGATGCGGCCGTTGGCCGGAGGCACCTGCTGGATCGGAACGCAGTTGTTCCGATCCGAGCTTGGCGACTCACCCGCCATAGAGCGGTTCGTTGACCGTGCGAGCAAAGTGGCGGGTGACATTGGCCTCGACCGTCATCGGTGATGGTCACGCGCTGCTGAACACTGGCGACCCGCGACGCACCACCTGGTGCCCCGTGCGAGGTTGACGTCGTGCATGCGCTAACCACGTCGGCCAACGGCAACCCGCGCGCAGCCTTCAGCCCGGGGATGGCGGAACGAGACGCAGCAGCCTGGCACCGGGACCATCGGTCAGGACGTAGACCGAGCCGTCCGGTGCAACTTTGACGTCGCGCATGCGCTCGTCCATGTCGGCCAGCAGCACTTGCTGTCCGACGATCCGCCCACCATCCCGCAAAACGCGGCGCACCGTGCGCTCCTTGAGCGCGGGCACCAGCAGATCGCCTTGCCAGTCCGGGAACAGCACGCCGTCGTAGACCGCCAGGCCGGCAGGCGCGATCGACGGGGTCCACTCCAGCACTGCTTCCTGGTAACCCTCCAGGCGGCGGAACGGCGTCACGCGCGCGAAGGGATAGTCGATGCCGCCGGTCACGACCGGCCAGCCGTAGTTGCCGCCTGGCACGATGCGGTTGATCTCGTCGCCTCCGCGCGCGCCGTGTTCACTGATCAGTACATCGCCCGTTACTGGATCGACGGCGATTCCCTGTGCGTTGCGATGGCCGAGGCTGTAAATCTCGGGCGCGGCGCCAAGCTGCCCGTGGAACGGGTTGTCGGCCGGCGGCCGGCCCTCCCGGTCGATCCTGACCAGCGTGCCCAAATGGTTCGCGCTGTTCTGCGCCTCCTCCCGACGCGCGCTGCCGTCCCCGAGGGTGAGGACCAGCGTGCCATCGTCGAGGAACGCGAGACGTCCTCCGTTGTTGCCGGCGCGCGGCTTCGGCGTGGAGCTGAAAAGCACACGGACGTCCTCAATCCTGTCGCCGGCCAGCCTCGCCCGCACCAGGCGCGTACCATTCGCGCCTGGCTCGCCATAGCCCATCGTCAAGTACAGCCAACCGTTCCGATCGAACTCCGGGTCCAGCGCGACCTCCATCAGCCCGGCGACACCGCCCTGACGGAAGGTGAGGGGCAACCCGCCGAGCGCGATCGCCGAAGACGAGCCATCAGTCGCGACCGCCAGCAGACGTCCCCCCATCTCCGTCACGAGCGTGCGGCCGTCCGGCAGGAACGCCACCGACCAAGGCCGATTCAGTCCTGTCGCTATCGTCTGGACGCTGTAGGTCTGGGGATCTACCAGATCGGGCCGGTCGCCGCCGCCAGGCGCCATGACGAAGAACAGAACCGCGGGGACAAGCACCAGCGTCGCTCCTGCCAGGACGTGGCGACGAAGCGTTGCCGGAGCGGCGACATGCAGCCGCGTGGGCGACGTCATCGCGGCATAGAGCACACCACCGAGGATGCCCGTCACCGACATCAGGGCATGGCCGAACTGCCCGCGCGTTGCAGCGATCGCAGGCATCGGAATCACCGAACGCATCATCCAGAACGCGACCCATAATCCGGCAACAGCCATCGCGGCGAAGATGGCCATGCGCCAGGCCGGCGGTGCGGCCCGGGCCACCACGTGCCCCACCAGGAATGCGGGCAACAGTGCCGCTGCGGCGATGCCGGCCATGACGGGACCGAACCGCGCCACGTCTTCCAGTGTGGTCAGCGCTCGAATTGCAGCAGAAACAGGCACACCAAGTTCAATCAGTTGAGCAAGATTAATCTGCGTCTGGACGATGCTGGCGATGGCGCCTGTGGCCACGGCGGCGGCCGCAAAGGCGACTAGGTACTGAGAAACGTGCTTCATCTGCTTTGCCTATTCGCGACACGCCGGACAGGCGTGATCAAATCCTTTGTTGCCTATTGATTCCTTCTCAGAGTAACCCACACGAACCGACCTGGCCGCTAGCCATAAGCTTGCAAGCCTACCGGCTGACTGTCAGACCTTCTTGTCGTTTCCTGTACTGCCATGCACACCACGCGGACGGCCATCTGAAGATTGTCCGAGGTGACGGCTTCAATCGGCGGCAGCCCTCCGAACACATCGCATGGCCGCGTCAGTGCGTGGTAGATCTCCCAAGTGTCCACGCCTCGGGCCGTCTGTTTGAGGATGGCCTGGACAAGCCGGCGCTTGAGCGGATCGAGTTGCCAGTCCGGCACACGCTGGCCCCGGTTGCCCAGGCTGATCGACAACAGATTGCCGGCGGTGATCTCGTAGGTGATCCAGCGCCGCGACTTGCCGGCGAGCTTGCCGTAATCGGCGACCGACAGGTTGTGCGGCGCCTCCAAGATGTCGAGCAGGATCATCCGCTCGCGCTGGGCGTTGGAGATGGCCGGTTCCGTCCTGGGGGCGCGCACGGCGGACAGCCGCTGCATCGGGGCGGTGATCTGCGGGGAGCCCTCCTGGGGCTTGCTCAGCACCAAGGCCGACGTCGCGGTGATCGACAGCGATCCAGGCTCATCGGTATCGCCAGCCGCCGCCGGGAATCCTTCCAGACGGACGGTCAGGTGGGCGCTGGCCGCTTCGACCTGGCCTTGCTCGAACAGATCCAGCCGGTCGGCCCAGTCCTGCATCATCCGGCGCCGCTGCTCGACGTACTCGGCATGGTTGTAGGTCCTTCGGACCGGGTTCGGATCGACGTGGGAGAGCTGCGCATCGACCCACTTCTCGGGATAGCCGAACTCGTGCAGCGCGGTCGAGATGGTGGCGCGGATGCCATGACCCGTCAGCCGGCCATCGTAGCCCAAGCGCTTCACTGCGTGGTTGAGGGTGTTCTCGCTGATGCGCTTCTTCAGATCCTTCTCCCCGGGGAACAGATATTTTTGCGCCGGCTTCATCCGATCGAGCATGTGGCGAACGATCTCCACCGCCTGCGCCGACAGCGGCACGATGTAGGGCGGGATGTCCTCCGTCCGCAGGTTCTCCTTCTGCATCTTCAGTTCCAACTGCTTCACCACGTCCGGCGGGATGATCCACAGGCCGTCGTCGAGGTGGAACTGGTCCGGCGTCGCCAGGCGCAGTTCGCCGGTGCGCACCCCGGTCAGGAACAGCATCCGCACGCCGAGCTGGGTCTGCAGCCGGCCGGGATACTTGCGCAGCAGTTGCAGGAACTCAGGCAACTCGGGCATGCGCAGGAACGGGTTGTGACGCACGGGAGGCTGCGGCATGGCGACCACGTCCAGGTCGGAGGCCGGGTTGCGCTCCAGGCCAGGCACGATCACCAAGGCGTACCGGAACAACTGGTTGAGCCAGGTGCGGACCTTCTCGGCCACCGACGGCGCACCCCGCTTCTCGATGCGGCCGACGACTTCGAGGAGATCGGCGCGAGTGATGTCGTGGATCGACCGCTTGCGCAGCGCCGGCAGGATGTCCTTGTCGAAGGTACGTGGGATCTGCGAGAGGGTGGTCTGCCGCCCCTTCTTGAGGCGGCCCTGTTGGCGAAACTTGTACCACTTCTCATAGACCGCCTCGAAGGTGTTTTCCTCGGCTTGGGTAGCGTTCCGACGGTCCTTCTCGCGCTGTCGCAGAGGATTGATGCCCTGGGCCACGAGCGAGCGCGCATCATCGCGGCGGGTGCGCGCCTCGCGCAGGCTGATCTCCGGATAGGTCCCCAGGGACATCCGCTTCTGCCGACCGAGCCAGTAGTAGCGGAAGTACCACGACCTGGTGCCGGTCGCGGAGACGGCCAGGGTGAGACCGTCGTAGTCAGGGAGGTGTAGTCCTTTCCGGTGGCCCTGGCCTGCCGGACGGCTGCATCAGTGAGTGCCATGTCTGCTCCTGAACAGAGTCAGAAGTCAGATGCTCATCCCTTGGCCCGCTCACTCCCAGCAACAATCCGGTTCTGAACCAACCCGCTTTGCTGGACTTACGGCTGGACTTAAATGCCGTAGCTGCGGATGGATTTCAGTGGATCTCACTGGACGACTGTCAGTCGAAAAATCCTTTTCTGACAGTAGCTTATGGAACTCAGTGGATTTCCATGGAAGCTATCTTGGAGCGGGCGATGGGAATCGAACCCACGTCAGTAGCTTGGGAAGCTACAGCTCTACCATTGAGCTACGCCCGCGCGGCGTTGTGAGAGTTTAGGCGGGTGCGGTGTCAGGCGCAATGCGCAGACGTAACGAGGGCCGGTTGCCCGGCCCTCGTTTGCAACGCGCGTGGTGGGTGGATCAGAAGTTGCCGCTGAAATTCACGAACAGCGTTGCATCGCGGGCGCTGCGTTGGGCGGTGGTGGTGCTCAGGCCGACATTGCTCTGCAGGCCCCACAGGCCGGTGCGGGCACCCAGCACGACGGTCGCGTAGTTGCGATCGAAGTTCTGGCCCGGGACGGTGTACATGCCCACTTCCGGCATCGACTGCAGCCAGGCGCTGGCTTCGGTGCCGTCCTTGAACTCGTGGTCGTAGGTCGCCTGCAGATACGGCTTGACCGCAGCACCGTCCAGGCGCACCTGGAAGCCGATGCGGCCGACCATCGAGTCGATGTCCTGATCGGTGTAGCCCAATGCGGTGGAACTTTCGTTGCTCTCGGTATAGCCGTCGAGCTTGAGCTTCTGCCAGGTCAGGCCGACCACCGGGCCGTACTTGACGTTGCCTTCGCCCAGCGAATAGCCGGCGTTGAGCGCGGCGGTAAGGTTGCTGCCGTCCGGCGAGCCGCTGTGCACGCGGGTGGCCGGCCCGAGCTGCACTTCACGGTCGACGTCGTAGCTCAGCCAGCTGTAGCTGACCTGCGCATTGACCCAGACCGGGCCGGTGTACCAGCCAAAGAAGCCGCCCAGCGTGGTGTCGTCCTGCTTGAAGCTGCCGTTACGGTTGCCGAAGTCGGCGTCCATGCTGCCGAATCCGGCAAAGCCGCCGAACACCAGGTCGCCCGCAGTCCAGTCCACACCGAACAGGCCGGCCGGAGCCATACCGTCATACAGATCGGCGTGGTCGTAACGCTGCATGTCGCCACGCACGCTGCCCCACCAACGCAGGCCATCGGCGTCCGGCTTGCCGTCCAGATGCCAGGCCACCTGGTCGGCGCGCGCACGGCCGATCGCCTGCGCCGAATGCGTCAGCACCTGCTGCAGACGTGGCGCTTCCAGCAGCGAGATGGCGTACTGGCCCAGGATCTGGTGGGTGGCGGTGGTGGGGTGGATGCCGTCGGCGAACACATAGGTGTTCGGCGCATTGGCGGCGACCAGGCTGGTCGGGTTGCAGGCCGGCAGCGGCACGGCCGGGTTGCAGGCGGTGCTGGTGACGTTGCTGAAGCCGTAGGTGCCTGGATTGGCGACCACTTCCTGCAGGATGTGGAAGGTGTCGACCGGGATCACGCGCAGGCCGGCCGACCGCAGGCCATTGAACAATGCGGTGTTGTAGGCGGTTGCCGCAGCAGTGCCCTGCGCCATCGCGGCGGCACCGCCGGCACGGAAGCGCGGGGTGATGCCCACGTCCGGAATGGTCGGCACCATCACATAGCGCGCGCCGGCGGCCTGCAAGGCACCGACCGCACCGACCTGCGCGGTGACCGCGTTGCCGATGATGGCCTGCGCCTGGGCCGGCGCGGCTGCAGCGGCGAGCAGATCGTTGGCGCCGCCCCACACGGTGTAGAGCGCATTCGGGTTGGCCTGGCCGCCGTTGGCGCTCAGGTAGGTGTTGATCTGGCTGGTCACCGACGGCGCGGCACCGAGCACGCTGGTCGAGCTGGCCTGGATGCGGGCGCCGCCGGCAGCGTAGTTGTCGCCGGTCTGGCCGTTGCCGTTGGGGGCGGCATTGGTGCCGTAATGGTCGGCGACGTATTCGGCCCAGACCCAGCCCGGGTTGGTGGTGAACTTGCCGGTGACTGCACGCGAGGCGGCCGGCAGCAACGGGTTGTAGTAGCCGCTGTCGGTGAGGCTGTCACCGAAGAACACGGTCTGGTCGAACGCAGACGCGGCCATGGCCGGGGTGGCTGCAATGGCGATGGCCACGGCCATCAGGGAACGGATCGGGCGAAAGGTTGAAGCCATGGGAGTGCCTGCTCAAAGTAGGGTGGAACTGGACCGGACCTGCTGACGTACGCCGGCGAATGGCACATGGTTTCACCCTCGCCGCCCGCGCTCACGCTGCATTGCCGCATAACGCAAAAACGCGCGCCCTGGCGGCACGCGGTGCCACAATGATGACATGAACATTCAACTCAACGGCACCCCGCGCGAGGTATCCGACGACGTGCCACTGGCAACCCTGCTGGAGCAGGAAGGCCTTGCACAGCGGCGCGTGGCGGTGGAGGTCAATGGCGAAATCGTGTCGCGCGGGCAGCATGCCACGCACCGGTTGCGTGCCGGCGATGTGGTGGAGATCGTGCACGCGCTGGGCGGCGGTTGATGTGGCGCGCAGGCCGGCGCAGCTGCGCGCGATCGGTGATAATTGCCTGATGACCAATACCGCCCCCTCCGATGCGCTGATCATCGCCGGCAAGCCCTACCGTTCGCGCCTGCTGACCGGCACCGGCAAGTTCAAGGATCTGGACGAAACCCGCCTGGCCACCGAAGCGGCCGCCGCGCAGATCGTCACCGTGGCGATCCGCCGGGTGAACATCGGCCAGGACCCGAGCGCGCCCAGCCTGCTCGATGTGCTGCCGCCGGAGCGCTACACGCTGCTGCCCAACACCGCCGGCTGCTACACCGCCGAAGACGCAGTGCGCACCTGCCGGCTGGCACGCGAGCTGCTGGATGGCCACAACCTGACCAAGCTGGAGGTGCTCGGCGATGAGCGCACGCTGTATCCGGACGTGGTGCAGACGCTCAAGGCCGCCGAGCAGTTGGTCGCCGACGGCTTCGACGTCATGGTCTATACCTCCGACGACCCGATCCTGGCCAAGCGCCTGGAAGAGATCGGCTGCGTGGCGGTGATGCCACTGGCCGCGCCGATCGGCTCCGGGCTGGGCATCCAGAACAAATACAACCTGCTGGAAATCATCGAGAACGCCAAGGTGCCCATCATCGTCGATGCCGGCGTGGGCACGGCGTCGGATGCGGCGATCGCGATGGAGCTGGGTTGCGACGGCGTGCTGATGAATACCGCCATCGCCGGTGCGCGCGATCCGATCCTGATGGCAAGCGCGATGCGCAAGGCGATCGAGGCCGGACGCGAGGCATTCCTGGCCGGGCGGATTCCGCGCAAGCGGTATGCCTCGGCATCGAGTCCGGTGGATGGCGTGATTGGATGAGCGGGTGTGCTGCGTTGACATTGCAGTCGATGCGCAATGCTTGGCCGTGTGACGTGGCGGATGTGGCCGTTGCTGGATCGCGCGTTGCTGCAAGTGCTCCCTCACGCCGTAGCCTCACCCCATCCCCTCTCCCCAAGGTAGAGGGGCTTTTGTTTTTTGATGTGACTTCCTCATGACTGATCCTTTCACCAGCGACGGCGCCAAGATGCCGCCCAAGCCCTTCACCATCGAAGAGGGCCGCCGGCAGGTGCGCAGCTTTGTGCTGCGCCAGGGCCGCTTTACCCCGGCGCAGCAGCGGGCGTTCGACGAGTTGTGGCCGCGCTTCGGCCTGGACTACAGCGGTGCGCTACGCGATCTCGATGCGGCCTTCGGCCGTCCTGCACCCAAGGTGCTGGAGATCGGGTTTGGCAATGGGGCGGCATTGCGTTTCGCCGCACAGCAGGACCCCAGCCGCGACTACATCGGCATCGAGGTGCACGCGCCCGGCGTCGGTCGCCTGCTCAATGCGCTGGACGATGACGGCAGCACGCATGTGCGCCTTTACCACCACGATGCGGTGGAAGTGCTCGAACACGAGATCGCCGATGGCGCGCTTGACGAGGTGCGCATCTACTTCCCCGATCCATGGCACAAGAAGCGCCACAACAAGCGTCGCCTGATCCAGCCGGCGTTCGCGCAGCTGGTGGTGCGCAAGCTGCGCGATGGCGGCCGCCTGCACGCGGCCACCGACTGGGCCGATTACGCCGAACAGATGTGGGACGTGCTCGACGCCACCCCGGGCCTGGTCAATCGCGCCGGCCCGCGCGGCCACGTCGAGCGCCCGGCCTGGCGCCCGCAGACCCATTTCGAGACCCGCGGCCAGAAGCTCGGTCACGGCGTGTGGGATCTGCTGTACGACCGGGAATCGGGAATCGGGAATCGGGAATCGCAAGAGCAAACGGCGGTGCCCCCCGGATAACTCACAGCATCAGCGCTTTCCCGCTCTGCCAATTCCCTATTCCCGACTCCCCATTCCCGGCACCCGATGGACACCGCGCTGACACTGACCAACGATATGAAGCTCGTCCTCGGGCTGGTCGGTTTCACGATGGCGATGTTTTTGTTCGAGCGCATCCGCGCCGACGTGGTGGCGTTGATCGTGCTGGTGGTGCTGGGCGTCACCGGGCTGGTGGCGCCGGAAGAACTGTTCGGTGGCTTTTCCGGTAACGCGGTGATGAGCATCATCGCCACCACCATCCTCGGTGCGGGGCTGGAGCGCACCGGTGCGTTGAATCGGCTGGCGACCTGGCTGCTGCGGCGCTCGCACGGCAGCGAACAACGCTTGATGATGATGACGCTGGCCATCTCCGGCCTGAACTCGTCCTTCATGCAGAACCCGTCGGTGATGGCCTTGTACCTGCCGGTCGCCTCGCGTCTGGCTGCGCGCACCGGGCTGACCTTGCAACGCATGCTGCTGCCGATCGCCGCGGCCATCGTGATGGGTGGCGCGCTGACCATGGTGGGCAATTCGCCGTTGATCCTGCTCAACGATCTATTGGTCTCCGCCAACAACAACCTGCCCTCGGGCATGGCCAGCATCGAGCCGTTGACGATGTTCGCGCCGTTGCCGATCGGCGTGGCCTTGCTGATCGCCGCACTGCTGTATTTCCGTTTCTACGGCGACCGCAAGCTGATCGAAGAAGAACGCCTGATCAACGAAGGCGTCACGCCCTCGCGCACAGAGAGCTATTTCGCCAAGACTTATGGCATCGACGGCGATGTATTCGAGCTCACCGTCAGCGCCGAAAGCCCGCTGGTCGGCATGACCCTGGGCGAAGCCGAAGCGCTGCACGACGCGCCGCTGCTGCTGGCCTTGAAGACCGGCAACGACACTCGCCTGGCGCCGCCGGCCGACATGCGCATCTGGGTCGGCAGCGTGCTCGGGGCGATGGGCCCGCGCCAGGAAGTGGCCGACTTTGCGCAGAACCAGTTCCTGCGCATGTCCTCGCGCCTGCGCAACCTGGGCGACCTGTTCAACCCCAGCCTGGCCGGCATTTCCGAAGCATTGATTCCGCCCAACTCGCGGCTGATCGGCAAGACCGCCGCCGAGTTGCGTCTGCGCAAGCAGAGCGGCATCAGCCTGCTGGCGATCAACCGCGACAAGCAGGTGATCCGCGAGGACGTGCGGAATGTGGCGCTGCGCGGCGGCGACATGCTGGTGTTCCACAGCATCTGGCAGGACCTGGCGCAGGCAGCGGAAAGCCGCGATTTCGTGCCGGTGACCGACTTCCCCAAGGGCGAGCAGCGCCCGCACAAGTTCAAGATCGCCATGGCGATCTTCGCCTTCACCATCCTGATCGCGCTGACCTCGCGGCTGCCGGTGGCGCTGACGTTGATGACTGGCGTGGCCTGCATGCTGGTCAGCGGCGTGCTGCGCATGGACGAGGCATACGCCTCGATCAACTGGAAGACCATCTTCATGATGGCCGGCCTGATTCCACTGGGCTGGGCGATGGACAGCAGCGGCACTGCGGCCTGGGTTGCAGGCCACACCATCGACCGCCTGCCCGAGGGCATTCCGGTGTGGGCGCTGGAAATCAGTCTGGCGCTGCTGACCACCGCGTTTTCGCTGGTGATCAGCCATGTCGGCGCCACCATCGTGATGGTGCCGATCGCGGTCAATCTGGCGTTGGCAGCCAACGGCAACCCCACCGCGTTCGCACTGATCGTAGCGTTGTCGGCATCCAACAATCTGATGACCGCGTCCAACCCCGTGATCTCGATGGTGGCCGGCCCGGCCAACTATCAACCGCGCGAGCTGTGGCGCGTGGGCGCACCGCTGTCGCTGATCTACATCGTGGTGATGGTGTCGATGATCAACCTGATGTTCTGGTGGGCAGCGCGCTGAGCCGCACCACCTTCAGCAGTCACCCAAGCACCACCTGCTCGCCCTCGATGCGCACCGGTACCGCCAGCAGCGACTGACCGCGGCACGGGCCGCTGATGCATTCGCCGCCACTCAGCTCGAACGCTGCGCCGTGCGCTGCGCACACCAGATGGCCATCCTTGGTCTTGAGGAACTGGCCGGGCGCCCAATCCAGGCGGCGGCCGGCATGCGGGCAGACGTTCAACCAGGCACGCACCTGGGCGCCATCGCGATACAGCACCAGCGACTCCGGGCCGCCGTCCCAGACCGCCTCGACTTCCAGAAATCCGGCATCGGGAATCTGCGCCAGTTCGGCAAGCGTGGTAGACGATGACGATGAAGAGGACATGCAGTTAGCTGTGCGACAACGGACTGCGATTGTGGCACGCGTCTGCATCGCTCTGACGTGGTGGCTACCGCCCGCGCCGTTGCTGGCCCCACCGGCCTTGCTACGGGCCTATAAGGCGGCGTGCATCACCACATCGGATGTGATGGATTTAACAAAACGACCCTGAGCTTAACGAAGTTTTCACTCAATGACATGCAACCGCAACGATACTGCCTGCCTGTTTCCTGCCCGGCAGCCCACCGCCATGCCTGCACGTCTCTTCCAATTCGGCAACCTCCACCATCTGTTTGCCCCACGCAAGCCGCGTCACCCGCTGGTGCGGGTTGCCGCCGGCCTGGCGGGTCTGGTCATCCTTGCGGTGCTGATCTTCTTCAGCGTGTTCGTGGGCGCGGCGATGATCCTGGGCGGCATCGCCTGGAAGCTGTTGAGCAAGTCGAACCGTCGCACGCCGCAGCAGGCACGCGTGGTCGAGGCCGAGTACCGCGTGGTGCGCAAGCCCGCGCTGCCGTTGTCGCACTGAGGCGTCATTCCACCGCCTCCAGCGCGGTGAACATCCAATCCCGAATCAGTCGCGCAGGTATTGACCGGTCTGCGCGAGTTTGCGTGCGCCGATGCAAGCCGTGATAGCAGACCTGCCAGCCAGACGTTGTGCCGCACTGCACGCTGCAGCGCGGCGGTTCCGTCATGCACAGCCAAACGGCTAGACTCACGTGCCCTGTTCCCCAAGGATGCGTGCATGACCCACGATGTGATTCCCGCCGCCGATGTTCCGCGCATTCCGGTGGTTGGTGGCGGCAACTTTCCGGTGCACCGCATCTACTGCGTCGGCCGCAACTTTGCCGATCACGCGCGCGAAATGGGCGCCACTGCGCCAGCCTCCAAGGCAGAGCGTGGCCAGCCGACGTTTTTCATGAAGCCTGCCGATGCGATCGTGGTCGGTCATGGCGACCACATTCCTTATCCGCCCGGCACCAGGGAACTGCACCACGAAGTGGAGCTGGTGGTGGCACTGGGCAGCGATGCGCCGGCCGGTGAATTGCCGGTGGAGCAGGCAGAAGCGCTGATCTACGGCTATGGCGTGGGCCTGGACCTGACCCGACGCGATCTGCAGGCGGCCGCCAAGGCCAAGGGCCTGCCGTGGGACATCGCCAAGGGATTCGACCACTCCGCGCCGATCAGCGAGTTGGTGCATGCCGGCGAAGTAGGCGCGCTGGAAGCCTTGAACCTGTCGCTGGAGGTCAACGGCCAGGTACGTCAGCAGTCGTTGCTGGATCAGATGATCTGGAACGTGCCCGAGATCCTGCATGAGCTCTCCAAGCTCTACGCATTGCGCGCGGGCGACCTGATCTTCATGGGCACGCCGGCCGGTGTCGGCCCGCTGCTGCCGGGCGATCAGTTCAGCGCACGCCTGGAAAACGTCGCCGAGCGCCACGGCATCATCGCGGGCTGACACCCAGCCCGCTACGATCACGCCGCGGCAGTTGGTCCGCGACCGCATCTGGAGTGCGCTATGGGAATGGTCAGCGAATTCAAGCAATTCGCGATGCGTGGCAATGTCATCGACCTGGCGGTCGGTGTCGTCATCGGTGCAGCGTTCGGCAAGATCGTCACTGCGCTGGTGGAAAAGATCATCATGCCGCCGATCGGCTGGGCCGTCGGCAATGTGGATTTTTCGCGCCTGGCATGGGTGCTCAAGCCAGCCGGCGTCGATGCCACCGGCAAGGAAATTCCGGCGGTGGCGATCGGCTACGGCGATTTCATCAACACCGTCGTGCAGTTCGTGATCATCGCCTTCGCGATCTTCATGGTGGTCAAGCTGATCAACCGCCTGACCCACCGCAAGCCTGATGCCCCCAAGGGCCCGAGCGAAGAAGTGCTGCTGTTGCGCGAGATCCGCGATGCGTTGAAGAACGACACGCTCAAGACACCTGGCGTGCCGTAAGCGGACACGTCCGCTGCGCGACTTCGTGCAGGAGGATGACCTTTCGCACGCAGACGGGGGACCTCGCGCTGATAAGCTCGGGGTCCCCTTGTCGTTGGAGCCGCCCTGCATGCGTCGCCTCGCTGTTGCCATCTCTGCCCTCCTCGCCTGCGCGCCCGCACTTGCCGCACAGACCTCCATCGCCGATGGCGCATTGCGCACCGCCGCGCAGCTGCGCGAGCAGGCCCTGGCCGACACCACCGGCTTTGCGGTGGTGGAATCGTTGACCACCGAAGTGGGCCCACGCATTGCCGGTGGCGAGGCCGACCCGCGCGCGGTGGCCTGGGCCAAGGCCAAGTTCCAGTCGCTGGGCTTTGACAAGGTGTGGACCGAGCCGGTGAGCTTTCCGAAGTGGCAGCGGCGCAGCGAACAGGCCGCGGTGATCGGCGCGCATGCGCAGCCCCTGCACATCACCGCACTGGGTGGCAGCCCGGGCGGCACCGTCGAAGGCGAGGTGGTGCGCTTCGAAAGCCTGGCCGCACTGCAGGCCGCACCGGCCGGCTCGCTGGCCGGCAAGATCGCATTCGTCGATTACCAGATGACCAAGGCGCGCGACGGCAAGGATTACGGCAATGGCGGCGCAGTACGCAGCAAAGGCCCGTCGGAAGCGATCCGCAAGGGTGCGATCGGCTTCGTGATGCGCTCGGCCGGCACCGACTCGCACCGTGTGCCGCATACCGGCATCACCCGTTTCGATGAAGGCGTGACGCCGGTGCCGGCAGCGGCGTTGTCGGTACCCGATGCCAACCAGCTTGCGCGCCTGACCGCGCTGGGCAGCACGCGTGTGCGGCTGGCACTGGATTGCGGCTGGGATGGCACGGCGACCTCGTACAACGTCATCGGCGAAATCACCGGGCGCAGCAAGCCGAAGGAAGTGGTGGTGATCGGCGGGCATCTGGATTCGTGGGATCTGGGCACCGGCGCGATCGACGACGGCGCCGGCGTGGCGATCACCATGGCCGCAGGCCACCTGATCGGCCAACTCAAGCAGGCGCCCAAGCGCAGCATCCGCGTAGTGGCCTTCGCCAACGAGGAGCAGGGCCTGTACGGCGGCAAGGCGTATGCGGCCGCGCACGGCAAGGACGCCAAGGACATGGCGCTGCATCAGATCGGTGCAGAGAGCGACTTCGGTGCCGGGCGCATCTATGCGTTCAACACCGGCTCGGCGGCACCGGACGAGTCGCGCGCAGCGACCAGACAGATTGCCGAGGTCCTCGCGCCGTTGGGCATCGCGTATGAGCCGAGCAAGGGCGGCCCTGGCCCGGACGTCGGGCCGATTTCCGCCAAGGGTGGCGCCTGGGCATGGCTGGCGCAGGACGGCACCGACTACTTCGATCTGCACCATACCGCCGACGACACGCTGGACAAGATCGACCCCAAGGCGCTTGCGCAAAATGTCGCGGCCTACACGGTGTTTGCGTACCTGGCGGCCGAAGCCGATGGCGATTTCGGCAGCCGCGCGAAGGGTGTGCAGCCGCCGAGCGAGTAACTGCATTTGACGACGCCGCGGGCGCACCTCGGTTGAGTGCGCGCGGCACAGGGGGCGCAGGGCGCGCGTTGTCTGTGCCGAGACCCGACATCGGCAGTGACGATTGCCAGCGGCCGGGCATGTCTGGTGCGCCGCGGGCCCAAGCACACCCCCGCACTTCGCTTCCCCTCCAGGACGAGCACACACAATGGCGGCCAAGCGCCAACGCAGTGCGAACACCGCAGCGACCTTGCTGGATGTCGCCAAGCACGCCGGCGTCTCGCCGATGACGGCGTCGCGCGTCATCAACCGCCACCCGCATGTCGGCAAGGAGATGCGTGGGCGCGTGGAGGCGTCGGTCCAGGCATTGGGGTACCGCCCCAACCTGGCGGGCCGTTCGTTGCGCACCAGCGGCCTGTTGCGCATCGGGGTGTTGTACAGCAATCCCAGCGCGGCGTATCTCAATCAGTTCATGCTCGGCCTGCTCGAGCAGAGCAGCCTCAATGGCAGCCAGGTGCTGGTGGAAAAATGCGGCGCCATCCGCAGCCAGCGCGCCGCCACCGAACGTTTGCTGGCGGCCGGCGTGGACGGCGTGATCCTGCCGCCACCGTTATGCGATTCGCGCCAGACCATCGCCGAGCTCGATGCACGCGGCATCCCGGTCGTGGCGGTGGCGAGCGGCGCACCGATGGCGCAAATCAGCTCGGTGCGCATCGACGATTACCAGGCCGCGCGCGCCATCGTCGACCACCTGATCGAACTGGGCCATCGCCGCATCGCCTTGATCAAGGGCGACCCCAAGCACACGCCAAGCGCGTTGCGTGCCAATGGCTATCTCGACAGCCTGCAGGCTGCCGGCCTGCCTGTGGCCGAAGAGTTGATGGCAGACGGTCTGTTCACCTATCGCTCCGGCCTGCTCGCCGCGCGCAGCCTGCTCGCACAGGCCCAACCGCCTACCGCCCTGTTCTGCAGCAACGACGATATGGCGGCTGCGGCCGTTGCGGTCGCACACGGCCTGGGCTTGCGCGTGCCCGAGGACGTGTCGGTCGCCGGCTTCGACGACACCCCGGTTGCCACCACCATCTGGCCCGAGCTCACCACCGTGCATCAACCGGTCACCGCGATGGGCCGCGCGGCGGTGTCGCTGCTAGCCGATGCGATCCGCCAGCGACGTAGGGGCGATCCCGCGCAGGGCGTGCACCAGGTGATGAAGTACACCGTGGTCAAGCGCGGCTCGACGGCGGCTCCGCCGGCGCGGTAAGCGGTGCGTCGATCCGCATCGTGTGACGCCTGCGCCCTGACACACAAAAAAACGGCCGCATCGCTTCCCGACGATGCGGCCGAATGGGAGGGTGCCTGACGCTGCCGTCAGGCGTACTGCAGCGCCGCAATCAACGGCGACGGGAAGAACACGCAATGACCGCTTGGAGAGTGACGACAGCGGAACATGCGCGACACGGCGCGGGGGTGCGCCGTGTCGCACGACGGTGCGGCCGGATCAGAAACGCAGACGCAAGCCGGCGTAGTAACGACGCTCGAAGATGTTCTGGTCGTAGTAGTGGTTGGTCCACTGCGCGTAGCGCCGCTCGCTTTCGCCGGTCAGATTGGTCGCCTGGGCGTACAGGGTCAGGTGATCGTTGACGTCGTAGCTGAAGGACGCATCGAGATAGCCCACGTCGTCGTTCCAGATCGCCAGCTCGTCGCCCCACGCACCGCTGTTGACCTGGCTGAAGCGCTTGCTGCGCCAGTTGTAGGCCACGCGCGCCTGCAGCTTGTCCTTCTGGTACCACAGCACTGCGTTGGCCTGGTGCTTGGAGTTGTCGCCGATCGGCAAGGTGTTGCCTTCGATATCGGTGTTGTCGGTATCAGCGTCGGAGAAGGTGTAGTTGATGTTGGTACCGAGGCCGCTCAACCAGCCGGGCAGGAAGTCGAAGGCTTGCTGGTAGCCGACTTCAAAGCCCTTGATCTTGCCGCCACCGCCGTTGACGATGCGCTCCACCGGGCCGCCCAGCCGCGCCACGCCATCGGCGTCGGGCAACAGCTCGATATTGGTCACCATGGTGGGGAACGACTTCACATCGATCAGGAACGCACCCACGCTGACCAACGACGCATCGGAGAAATACCATTCCCACGAAGCGTTGTAGTTGGTGGCGCGATACGGATCGAGATCCGGATTGCCGGAGCGGCCATTGAGGAACAACACCGCATCCGAGGGCAAGGAAGGGTTACGCGGCGGCGTGCCGTTGACCGCATAGAAGCTCACCAGCCCACGCCCGAGATCGGGCAGGTCCTGGCGCGCAACGGCCTTGTTGTAGGCAAAGCGCAGCTTCTGCGCGTCGGTGATGTCCAGCGACAGGTTGGCGGTGGGCAGCACGTCGGTGTACTGGCGGTTCAGGCGATTGGTACCGATCGCCGGGCTGACGCCATTCCATTCGACATTGCCGATGAACACGTTGCCGCTGCTCAGGTACTGGTCGATCGCCAGCTTGGTCTGCACGATGCGCGCGCCGATGTTGGCCGTCCACGGGACCGCGCTGCCGGTACCGCCTTCCAGGTTGGCCAGAAAGTACGCCGCGGTGCTCTTTTCGGCGACCTTGTACGAATCGGCGGCCTGCTGGTAGGCCACGTTGCCGGGGTACAGGCTGTTGAGATAGCCCACCGGGTCCTTCATGACCTGCGGGTTGATCGCCGGCAGGCCCTGGCTGCCCAGGCCGGTGACCTTGAGCGGATCGAAGTCGTTGAAATACGCCCAGTAACCGGGAATCGAATTGAACGGCAGCAGGCGCGCTTCGGAGACGCCGCTGCAGGTGTCCACGATCAGCGGATCCTTGAAGTAGTACAGCGAGCGGTTCGGGTCGGCGCAGCTGGTCGACACCGGCGACAGATAGCGATAAGTGTCCAGCTTGACCTCGCGCTCGCCGTAACGGATGCCGAACTGGAAGCCGCGCACCACGCCCTCGTCGAACTCGAAGGTGCCATCGGCGCGGAACGCGTCCATCGTCGCCTCGATCTTGTTGCCCTGCGCCCAGGTCGACATCAGCTGCCAGTTGTCCGGGTTGGACACGTCGGTACCGAGGTCGATTGCCGGATAGGTGCCGCGGAAATCCACCGCGGCATCCACTGTCGGCAAGCCGTTGGCGTTCGCCCACTGCGTGACGCCGCCGGCGCGCGTAATCTGATCGCCACGCGTCACCACCGCATCGGCACGCGCTTCGTCGTAGGTGCGCTGTGCATCGCCATGTACCCAGCGCAGCGAGGCACGCAAGGGGCCGCCATCATCGAAGCGCAGCTCCAGATTGGTGTTGAGCGCGTCCGAGTCGGCAACGCCGGCCATCGAATGGGCCTGAAAGCGGTTGTAGCGGAATTGGCCGTATTCCAGTACGCCGTTGGAATCGACCACCGACCCGGGCTGCAACTGGTTGGTGGCCCAACCGGTGTGCAGCTGCGCGGCGACCGAGGTGTCCTGGTCTTCGAGCTTGGTGTAGGCCGCATCGGCCAACACCGTCCACGAATCGTTGATGTTGAACTGGAACGAGCCGTTGATGCCGGTGCGCTGGCGATCGGTGCTGCGGTTGTCCAGTTCGGTGGCGACCCAGTTGTAGAAATAATCGCGCGGCAGATTGCTGGGGTCGGTGTTGCTGCCGATGCGCCCGTCGCCGTTGAAATCGAAGCCCACATTCTGCTCGGTGGATTTCTGCGCGCCATTGGAATATACGCTGGGATGCTTGTTTTCCAGCGTGGCATCGGAGTACGACACGGCCAGCAACGCGCCCCAACGCTCGGTGCGGAAGCTGGCCAGGCCCGAGTACAGCTCGTTGAGTTCCTGCACGCGGTCGCCGTAGGAGCCTTCGGCCTGGCCGCTGAAGGTCCAGCCTTCAGGCAAATCGAACGGGCGCCGCGTCTTCAGCGAGACGGTACCGCTGATGCCGCCATCCAGATCGGCGGCGGTCGGCGATTTGATCACGTCCACGCCGCTGAACAGCGTCGGTGGGATGTCGACGAAATCCGGCTGCGCGCGGCCGATGTTCGGCTGGCCGTATTGGTCGCCGCCACCGGCGCTCAGGTACAACTCGCCGTTCATGGTGGTCTGCACCTGCGGCATGCCGCGGATATTGAGTTGCGAGCCCTCGCCGGCCGAACGTCGGATCTGCACGCCGGGCACGCGTTGCAGCGAATCGGTGATGGTGACATCGGGCAACTTGCCGATGTCTTCGGCAGAGATCGAGTCGATGATTTGCGCGGCGGTGCGCTTGTTCTCGATGGCCTCGGCCTGCGCGCCGCGCACGCCCTTGACCATGACCTTGTCCAGGTCGGTGACTTCGGCGGCGGTGCCGGCGTCCTGTGCGCCTGCGCTGCCGGCAAGCAGGGTGAGTGCAGCCGCGAGCGCGGCGGCCAGTGGGGTGTGGCGGGTGTTCGAATGCAGCTTGTTCATGGTCCCCTCCCAGGGATGACGACAATCCACGACCGTTTCGAATGGCATTGCAGCAACGGCAATGCGGTATTGGCTGACGCGCAATCGGCGCGTCAGTGCGGACGCCGTGTGCAGGCACGGCGTGGCAGCTCGCTGGCGCCGCTACGGAAGCCCGTTGGCAACGCCTGTTGATGGTTCGACATTCCAGCCGCGCACCTGCAGCGTGGCATTGCGCAAGCTCGCCGCGGACGGGCCGCGGATCTCGACCTCGCGCTGCTCGCCCGGCACCAGGCTGAGGTAGTTGTCGCTGTAGTACGCCGGCAGGATGCGTTGGCCTTGCGCGTCCACCAGGGTCAGCTTGGTGTTGAGCACAACCTGTTGCGAGGCATTGCGCACGCTGGCGCGCAGCACCGGTTCCGCACCCTCCTGCAGCTGCGTGCTGAGCTGCACCGGCACTGCCGCCAGCGCATCCAGGCCGCGCATCGCGGCCGCATCGCGCGCCACCCAGTAGAAATTGCGCGAACGCACGGCCGCATTACGATCGAGCAATTGCAGCCGCACAAAGCCCAGGCCATTGGTCTCCTTGAGCAACGGCGCCAGTTGCAGCACCGGTGCCGAGACCGAAACCGCCGCAGCCTCCAGCGCCTGCTCGCGCTGCTGCAGCAGCCTCCCGTCCGCAGCATAGACGTCCGCGCGTACACGCAGGCCGCTCACCGGCTCGGCCGCGTTGTTGACCACCACCACCTCGTGCCCGGGCAGGTTCATCTGCACATGCAGCATCTCTGCCGCGTTGCGTACACCGTAGTAGGCCGCATGGGTATCGTAGTCGTGGCTGTAGATCTGCCACATGTTGCTGGGCCAGGCCGGGTGGCTCATCCATAGCAGCCGCCCGCTGTTTTTGCTCCACAGCTGCGCGTTGAAACCTTCGAAGATGGCGCGATGCGTTTCGTAGTTGAGCAGCTGCGCCTTGCGTTCGAAGTCGGCCAGGCTGGTCGGCGCACCGAGCTTGTCGGTCAGCGAGCGCATGAAACTGGCAGTGTCGCCATTACCGGACTGGTGCCAGTCGTGGTACGCCCAGGCATCGCCGATCGGCCACTGGTCCTGCACCGCCGGTACCGAAGCCTTGAACGACTCCAGGGTGGAGAACGAAGGCGTGCCCACTTCCACCGAAAAGCCCTGCGCCAGTTTATTGAAGTACGCCACCGGCTCGCGGTAGTTGTACGGGCCGCTGACCTGCAGATTGATCTCGTTGGAACTGCCGGTGTACCAGCGCGTGCCATCGAGTTCGGCAACCAGGGTGTCCAGGCCCTCGTTGAGGATCGGCGCCGGCACGCCTTCGTTGCGCCCGAACCACAGCACGATGGAAGGATGATTGCGGAAGCGCTTGATCACCTCGGCGGCATTGTCCAGGAACAGCGCCGCGTCGGCCGGCTCCATGTTGTAGTTCTGGGTGGACTGCCAGAAGTCGTTGAACACCAGCATGCCGTACTCGTCGGCCAGCTCGAAGAAGCTGGCTTCGGTGTTCTGTCCCACCCAGTTGCGCACCACATTGAAATGCGCATCGCGCTGCAGGCGGAAGTAGGGCTCCAGCCGCTCGCGCGAGACCCGCTTGCGCCAGTCGTCCATGCCCCAGTTGCCGCCCTTCACCGCAATGCGCACACCGTTGATGCGCAGCGCCAGATGCGGGGCCAGACTGGTGTCGTCGAGCTGCTGCACGGCCGGCGAAGACAACGCGCCGGGATACAACGATTGTGCATTGCCGCCCGCTACCGGCCGGATCGCCGCATGCCGCACGTCGACGATGCGCTCGCCGCGTTGCCGGGCCTGATTGAGATCGACCAAGACGCGGCGCAACGCGCCATCGTCGTCGAACAACGACAGTTCGTAGGTCACCTGACGAATGCCAAAGCGCAGCTGCTGCGCATCCGATGGCGCACCGGCCACCTCGACGCTGGCCTGCAAGGTGTACAGCGCCGGCTCGCCATAGCCGTTGGGCCACCACAGGCGCGGATTGGTAATGACCAGCTGCGGCGTATCGGCGGCGGTGAGCTTGAGCGTGCTGCCACCGGCCGGCACGTTGACCTCGCGCCGGATGCGCACATCACCGAAGGCCAGCTGCAATGTGCCCCGCACCGCTGCGACGGTGTCGTTACGCAGCGGCACGTTGATTTCGAGTTCCGCGCGGCGGTGATCGGGTGCCAGCCGTGCGGTGACGACCTGCGTGTCGCCGAGTGCCACCGGACCCGTCGCATGCAGTTGCACGTCCTGCCACAGACCGGCATTGCGATCGCGCACCGCCGGAATCCAGTCCCAGCCCTCGCTGGCGATGAAGGCCGGCCCGTCCAGCGCCTGCATGCCGCCATTTTCGCCGACGCCTGCCGTCATCGACTGTTCGTGCGCGATGCCGGGATGCGGTGGCGGCGACACCCGCACCGCAATGACATTCCTGCCCGGCTTGAGCTGCTTGCTGACATCGAAGCGGCCGCGTGCGAATGCGCCGCGGGTGCGGCCGACCTGAGTGCCATTGACCCAGATCTCGCCGGCGTAGTTGATGCCGTTGAACAGCAGCTCCAGTCGCTTGCCTTGCAACGCTGCAGGCAGATCGAAACTGCTGCGGTACCACCAGTCCTGCCGGCTCAGCGATTCGGGAATCGCCATGTTGTTGAGGCCGATATCCGGATCCGGATACACGCCACGATCGACCAGCGTGGTGAGCACCGTGCCCGGCACGGTCGCGGCATGCCAGCGGGTCTTGCCGGACGCGTCATCGCTGCGCGACAGCGTCGCACCGCTGGCCTGGCCGAGCTCTGGTGCCGCAGCGAGTTGCCATGCGCCGACCCGCCATGACGCGGCATCCAGCGCCTGCAACGCAGGCACATCCGACACCGGCCTGGCGACCGGCGCCGAGAATGGCGCCGCACTGCGCGGCAGGGTCGCCGCCGCTTGCGGTGCGAGTTGACCCGCCATCTGTTTGATCTGCACAGGCCAGCCGGGCGATGCGTCTTCGAAGCGCTGCAGCGCAGGATCCGGCGTCTGTCTGGCAAGCCGTGCGATGGCCGCCGCATCCAGTGCACCGGCCTGCGCGGTGAAGGCTGCGATCTGGCCGCCGAAATGCTGCGTGTACGCCGCCGGTTGCTGGCGCGGACCGAACACCAGCGTGGGCGCGACCGCGCTTTGCTGCACGCTGCCGCTGGCGACCTGGCGGCCATTGGCATACAGGCTCAAGCGCGTGCCCTGTGCAATCGCGGCGACCTGCGTCCAGACGCCGACGCGTAGCGGCTGCTTGCTGCGCAGCACATGCTCGGCGCCCTGGGCAAAGCCCAGCAGGCCGTTGTCGATGACGAAGAAACGGCCGGCCGCCTGCGGATCGCCAAGGCCGGCAATCAACGCTGGGCCGGTGGTCCCGCTGGACGGCCGCACCCAACCGGACACGCTCCAATCCGCATCGGCGGCCAGCAGCGGTGTCCCGGCGGCGAGCTTCTTGCTCAGCCCGCCACCGCCGGCGAGCACGCGCACGTCGTAAGGACCGGGCGGATCGGCATCTGCGGGTGCAGCCTGCACTGCACTCCACGCGATGCAGGCACACAACAACCATAGCGCTCCACGGCGGAACGCCTTGCGAACCATCAGCATTAGAGGCCTCTCCCAAGCTCTACTGCCAAGCAACGGTGTACATCGCGTCGACACAGCCGCCAGAGCGACGCGTCGTCGCCCTGTCATTGCATCTGTCGTGATGCCGCCCGTGGCTGCCGCCCCTGTTTCAGCGGCCATGGTGCGAGGTAACGTTACCCCAGGTGGATATCGACGACAACCGTTCTGCGCTAGGGTTGGCGCTTCCAGGAGGAGGGACTCATGCCAAACCTGATCCATTCCGCATTACCGGCGGCGTGCGCGCTGCTGTGTTCGATCGCGCTGCCTGCAGTTGCGCAGCGTTTGCAGGTGCAGTCGCCCGACGCACGTACGCAGGTGGAATTCTCGCTGCGCGAGGGCGGCGTGCCGACCTATCGCGTGCTGTATCGCAACAAAGTCGTGCTCGACGATGCCCCGCTCGGACTGGATCTGGGCCGCGCAAATACGCTCGGCAAGGCGATGACGCTGCAGGGCAGCACGACCGAAACGCATGACAGCCGGTTCGCCCTGCCCGTGGGCAAGACGCGCCAGGCGCGCGATCACTACCGCGCACTGCGCGTGCAGTTGGCAGACCCGAAGCAACGCCGCCTGACGGTGGAACTGCGTGCCTACGACGACGGTGTTGCGCTGCGTTACGTGCTGCCCGACGCCGGCGAGGTGCGGATTCGCAATGAACTCACCGGCTTTGCATTCCCCAGCGACTACGCATGCTGGAGCTTGAACCTGGGACGCTTCGGCACCAGCCACGAGGGCGAATACGATGCGATCGCCGCATCCAGATTGCGCCCGCACAACCTGCTCGAGTTGCCGCTGGTGTGCCAGACCGATGCCGGCGGCACCACGCTGGCGATTGCCGAGGCGAACCTGCGCGATTATGCCGGCCTGTATCTCACCGGCCGCGAGGATGGCGGCCTGGGCGTGTCGGCGAAATTGTCGCCACGTCTGGACAACCCCAAGCTGGCCGTGCGCTTCAATGCCAAAGGCCGCGATTTCGCCACGCCGTGGCGGGTGATCATGCTGGGTGACAGCCCGGCCAGCCTGATCGAATCCAATCTGATTTCTGCGCTCAACCCGCCGCCGGCCTTCGATGCCAGCTGGGTGCGCGCGGGCAAATCGGCATGGGATTGGTGGTCCGGCGCACTGGCCAGCGGCGTGGCGCAGCCGGGCATGAACACCGCCACGATTGAGCGCTACATCGATCACGCGCAGCAATTGAAGCTGCAATACATGCTGATCGACGACGGCTGGTATTTCGGCAGCACCGGCGATGGCCAGTACAACGTCGATGCCGACATCCGCCGGCCGGTGGAGCAGCTCGACCTGCCCGGCCTGGTGGCCTACGCACGGCAGCGCGATGTCGGGCTGTGGCTGTGGGCGCATTGGCGCGCACTGGATGCGCACATGGACCAAGCACTCGCCTGGTATCAGCAACTCGGCATCAAGGGCATCAAGGTCGACTTCATGGACCGCGACGACCAGCAGATGGTGGATTTCTATCACCGTCTGCTAGTCAAGGCCGCCGAGCACAGACTGCTGGTGGACCTGCATGGCGCCTATCACCCCACCGGCCTGACCCGCACCTATCCCAACTACCTCACCCAGGAAGGCGTGCTCGGCGCCGAGTACAACAAGTGGACCACGCGCATCACTGCCACTCACAACCTCACGCTGCCGTTTACGCGCATGTTGCTCGGGCCGATGGATTACACGCCGGGCGGCTTCCGCAACGTGCGCCCGGCCGAGTTCAAGATGCAGCACATCGCCCCGCAGGTGATGACCACGCGTGCGCAGCAACTGGCGATGTATGTGGTCTACGAAAGCCCGTTCGCAGTGGTCGCCGACAGCCCGGAGCAGTACGAAAACGTGCCGGCAGCGCAGTTCCTGCGCGATGTGCCGGCAAGTTGGGATGAGACGCGCGCACTGGATGGCGCCATCGGCGAGCACATCGCGCTGGCGCGGCGCAGCGGCAAGGATTGGTACGTAGGCGCGATGACCAACGAGCAGGCACGCACGCTGACCTTGCCGTTGGCATTCCTGGGCAAGGGCAGCTGGACCGCAACCATCTACACCGATGGCGCAGCCCCGACGGACGTGCACATCGACACGCGCAAGCTCACCTCCAACGACAGCTTGAAGCTGCCATTGGCTGCAAACGGCGGTGCCGCCGTGCGGCTGCAAAAAAGGTAACACCAGCCATGTGTATGGTGGAGTGCGATGCAGCGGTGGCCACCCCTCCCATGCAACGCCGGCCGTCACTGAGAGTGGAGCAGCCGCCCTGCTGCACGCTGGCAATGGCCGGTTACAGCTATCCGTCTGCCCCGGGTGCGGTTGTCGCCCGCATCAGCGTGCCGTCGGAAATGCGCAACGGCGGCTTCTGCATCGGCGGGCGGGGCTGCGCACGTTGAAGTGCGTTGACCGCGCGCGCAGTGCGCGCGATCCGTCAGGGCAAGTCCATGCCTGCGCACACGGCCGGGCGCGCATCCTTGAGTTGGCGCACGCCGCTGGCGTCGAACTGCAATGCCGCATGCTTGGGCGCAAATGCCGGCCAGTCCGGCAAGCCGCTGGTGTTGGGATTGCCACGCTGCACGAAGGCGGCCCAGTAGCGCTGCAGACTCACCGGCGGCTGGCCGATCGGCAGGCCCTTGAACAGGAACGGCAGCTCGGCGCTATGCGTCACCTGCCCGCCCGGTGCGGCGGTATCGAACACGTACTGCCACACCGGCACGCCGAGCGCGGCCTGGTGCTGGGCAACGGTCACTGCCGGGCAACGGAAGGTCAGATCGGTGGATAGCTGCATCGGCGCGTCGCCCTGCCGTGCGGCACGCTGCGTCGCATGCGTGCGTAGCGTCTGCAGCACGGCGTCGGCCTGCGCGGGATAGTCGCGACGCAGCCGCGCCTGCGCGCCCTGTTTGCCGCCGTATTCCAGCTCCTGCACCACATAGCCGATCAACAGCGGCACCCTGGCCTGTGCACCGTCGGCCAGCAACGCGGCCGGCGCACGCGGCAGCACGCGCCCATCGACGACCGCCTGCAGCCAGATGTAGCCATCGTCATCCAGTGCCGGCACGTCGACATCCTGCCCGGCCTCGATCAGCTGCTCCACCGGCAGCGCGCGCAGCTGCGCCAGACGCGTGGCAGGCTCATCGATGCCGGCGCGCTTGGCGATCTCCACACCCAGCGCGCGATTGTCCTCCAGCGAACGCGCCGGCAATCCGAACCCGGCGGTGCCGCTCTGCTCGATCGCCGCCGAAAACAGGCCGCGTGCCAGCGGGCTGAGCATCAGCAAGCCCACATCCTGGCCACCGGCCGACTGCCCGGCGATGGTGACCCGCGCAGGATCGCCACCGAACTGCGCGATGTTGTCGCGCACCCACCGCAGCGCAGCGATCTGATCGAGCAAGGCGTAGTTGCCGGCGGCCTGATGGTCGCCATCGCGCAGTTCCGGCAGCGACAGGAAGCCGAGCGCGCCGAGCCGGTACTGCAGCGTCACCACCAGCATGCCCTGTGCGACCAGGTTGGTCGGCAGATGACCATCGGCGCCGCCGGCCACATTGGCGCCGCCGTGGATCCAGACGAACACCGGCAGCGGCTTGGCCGGCTGCAGCGTTGGCGTCTGCACTTCGACGTAAAGACAGTCTTCGCTGCCGCGCCTGGCCATGGCGTTGTTCCAGCCCAGCGCCGGTTGCACGCACGGGGTGGCGGCCTGGGTGGCATCGCGCACGTCCGACCAGGCGGCAGCCGGTTGCGGCGGCTGCCAACGCAGCGCGCCCAGCGGTGGTGCGGCAAACGGAATCGCGCGGAACACCGCACTGCCGTCGTCCTGCCACTGCCCGCGCACGAGACCGTGATCGGTGCGCACCTGTGGCGGTGCCGCGGGCGTGGATGCCGCTGCAGCATGCGCGCTGACGCTCAACGCGCAAGCGGCGGCAAGCAGACCGGCACACAGGCGCATCACGCTTCTCCACTCAGCGCGCGGGCACGCCAGGCGGCCTGGAACACGGCGGTGGCCGAGGCCACGTTGAGGCTTTCGACCTTGCCGCTGCCGCGGATCGACAACTGCAGGTCGCAATCGCGCGCGAACTGGCGGTCCATGCCCTCGCTCTCCGCGCCCATCACATACACCAGCCGTTGCGACAGCGCGGCGGCGAACACGTCCTGACCGCCCTCCACCAGCGTGGCCGCCACCGCGAAACCGGCCTGACGCAGCTGCGCCATCGCCGTTGCGGTCTCGGGCAGTTGCACCAGCGGCACCGCTTCGGCGCCACCTTCGGCCACGCGCGCGGCTGCGCCGGACAGACCCAGCGTGGCGCCGGCAGGCAGTAGCAGGCCGGCCACCCCGAAGTGCGCGGACGAGCGCAGGATCGCGCCGAAGTTGTGCGGGTTGCCCACGCCATCCAGCCACAGCGCCAGCACCGGCCCCTGCGGCAACGCGGCCAGCCAGTCCTGCAACGGCTGCGGGGCGACGCGCAGCACATCGGCCACCACACCTTCGTGGTGCGTGCTGGCGGCGAGCTTGCTGAGATCGGCTTCCTCGACCACGCGGTAACCGATGCGTTGGGCCACGCACCAGGCCAGCAAGGCCTTGAACTGCGGAATGCGCGCCTGGCTCAAGTACAGCTTGCGCACTGCCTCCGGGCGCGCCTTGAACACGGCCTGCACGGCGTTGATGCCGTACAGCCGCAGTTCGCGCGCGTTGCCGCCGGACGATGACGCCGCGGCCTGCGCAGCAGCAGGCGTGTAAGCCGTTGGCGCCTGCTGTGCCGGCGGCCGCGCTGCCGGTGTGCGCGGCGCGGCGCGACCCCAGGGATTGTGCGAGGCGCCGGAGCTGCCGCCATCGCGCGGCGGTCGTCCGCCCCGTCCATCATGCTGTGTCATCGTCGTATCCAAGGTTCGTGTTGCTTGCCGGCTCTGCGGGGACGGTATCGCCCCTTCTGCCACCAGCGGTGTTCGTCATCCTGCGGGCCGGCGCAGCCGGCGGTGCAGACGCATTGGCGACGATGGTAAGCCACTGGCGCAACGCGCCGTATACGAAGCAGCCCAAGCGCAGCCTTCGAGGCCCTGCAGTTCGGGTGACTCGGTTGACGTTGACGCCATGCAGGACACGCGCGATCGGCGCCGATGCCGGTGACGGATCTGCGACAGCCTGCAGCGCGCAAACGCGCCTGGCCGACGCGTTCGCCAGCGCACATGGCCGGGATCAGTCCAGATCGTCCGGCAACCCCACCCGCGCGAACACGCGCAAATCGTGCAGCCCATCCGGCCGCAAGATCGCGCAGCGGCTACAGCCTTCTTCGACCAAGCCGTTGCGCAGCAGCACCTTGGCCGATGCCGGATGGTCCCGCCGCGCCCGCTGGCGGAACATGCAGTTGCTTGTCGCCGTTCTTGATGTGATGTGCGCGGTATCGACACTGCCGATACCGCACACCCGGGCCGCAGGCCGCGGCTCAGCGCCTGGCGGTTTGTGCCTGCTTGAGCGCGGCGCACAGGCGGATGGTCTCGCCGGTCTGCGCCATGCCGCGGTCGGCGCCGCTGAGCGTGGCCAGGCGCGGCTTGAAGAACGCATCCAGGCGGTCGGCTTCTTCCACGCTGCAGCCGCCGGACGCACCCAGCGCCGGCAATCCGCCGCCGTCGAACGAGCCGCTGCGCTGCACGATACGGTCGAAGTTGGCGGTGAACCACGGCCACATCGACGCATGCGAGGCCTCGTCACTATGACCGCGCATCAGCAGGCTCTTCATCTCGCCCACCTTGATCGCATCGGTCAGCGCGAAATCACGCACCTGCTTGAGCAGCGCCGGGTCCTGCAGCGTGCCCAAGGCGGCGATCATGGCGTTGCGCTGCGCCGGGTCGGCATGCGTGCGCAGTGCACCGATCAGGCTCTGCACCGCCGGTGCGCCGCGCTCCTGCGCGGTCACCGCCAGTGCGGTGCCGAGCAGATCCGGATTGGCTTTGGAGAAGTCCAGTGTGCCGTTGCCGCCGGCCAGCACCGCATCGCCCTGCGCCAGCAGTGCCTTGCGCACTTCCGCATTCTGCAGACGCAGCGCCATCAGCCCGGCCAGCGCCGAGCGCAAGCTGGTGTCGTCGATCGACTCGCCGCTACGCCGCGTGTAACCCAGCTGACGCAGACGCGGCAGATACGCCTGTTCGGCCGCCTTGCGCAGCGCGCCGCGCTGGGCCTCGCTGGTGGCCTGGTAGCGCCAGATCCACACGAAACGGTCCAGCAGCGCCGTGGACACATCTGAAGATTCGGACGGCGCCAACTGCTGGAGCGCTGCCAGCACGGCGTCGCCGTCGGTATCGCCGTGGCGGTAGGCCGCATCGATCGCATCGGCGTAGGCCAGCCGTTCGTTGTCGTCGAGCTGGCCGACCTGCTTGCCCAGTTCAGCCAGCTGCTTCTTGGGCAGGCTGAAACGGTAGTAGCCGGCGCCACGCGCGTTCGGGAACACCCAGGTGTTCTTGCCGGCGCCGTCCAGCACGATGCTGCCGCTGCCGTCTGCAAGCATCTGGCAGGCGGTGCCGACCTGGTTCTTGCCCTTGCCGTACTTGACGCACACCGGCACACCCCATTGCTGCGCAGTGGAACCGGTGGAGCCCAGCGGCAGGTAGCGTTGCTGCTGCAGCTTGACCACGGTCTTGCCGCCTTCGCGGGCGAGCTGGGTCTGCAGATACGGTACGCCCGGCTGATTGAGGAAGCTGCGGAATGCGGCCTTGAATTCCTCGCCCTTACCGGCGGCATCGGCGATCGCATCGACCAGATCGTCGGCAGTGGCGCTGCCGAAGGTGTGCTTGGCGATATAGGCGCGCATGCCTTGGCGGAACACGTCTTCGCCGACGAAGGCCTCGAACATCGCCAGCACCGCCGCACCCTTCTGGTAGGTGATGCCGTCGAAGGCAGTCTCGATATCGCCGTTGCCGGTGATCGGCTGGCGGATCTTACGCGCGCTGACCAGGCTGTCGTTGTCCATCGCATGCTGCGCGCCGCCGATGCGGTCCAGATTGGCGCGGTATTCCGGGTGCAGCTGCATGGTGATCTTCTGCTGCATCCAGGTGGCGAACGCCTCGTTCAACCACAGGTCGTCCCACCATTCCATGGTGACGGCGTCGCCGGTCCACTGGTGGGCCAGCTCATGTGCGTTGGTGTTGAAGGAGCGCTGCACGTTCTCGGCCGGCGAGTCCTTGTCCAGCAACAGCAGCCAGTCGCGGAAGGTGACAAACCCCGGGTTTTCCATCGCACCGGCGCTGAAGTCCGGGGCGGCGACCAGATCGAGCTTGTCGAACGGATAACCGAAAGCGTAATAGTCCTCCAGCGCGGCGATGATCGCCGGGGTCTGGTCCAGCGCCGGGGTGATGCGCGGGCCCTGGCCCTTGGCGGCAATGCCGCGCAACGGGGTCGGGTTGGGGCGCTGCGGGGTGGCCGGCATGGCCGGCACGTCCACCACATCCCAGGGTCCGGCGGCGTAGGCGACCAGATAGGTCGGCAGCGGCACGGTCGGGGCGAAGGTCACCATCTTCCAGCCCTTGCCGGCCGGCTTGGTCGAGGTGGCAATGGTATTGGCCAGTGCCTGGTCGTCGGTGGGCACGGTCAGGCTGAGGTCGAACGGGGTCTTGAATGCGGGTTCGTCGAAACCGGGGAACGCGTAGCGCGCGCTGATCGGCTCCATCTGCGTCATCGCATAGGCCTGGCCCTGGTACTTCACCTGATACAGACCCTGCAGCTGCTGGTTGAGCGGTGCGCTGTAGACGATGTCCACGGTGAGCGTCTGCGGCTGCAGCGTACGGCCGAAATCCAGTCGCACCACACCGGCCTGCGCATCGGCTTCCACATAGCGGGCGGTCAGCGCCTTGCCCTTGACCGGCTTGACCGTGACCTTGCTGACCTTCAGCTCCTTGCCGTGCAGCCAGAGGTGATCGGAGGCCTGCTTGAGCTGCACGCGGATGCTGGTGCGCCCGCTGAACTCGCTCTGGTCCGGATCGATCTTGAACGACAGGCTGTAGCGCTCGGGCACCGCCCAGGTCGGCAGGCGGCCATTGGGCACCGGCTCGCCGGAGGACTGCGCCAGCGCGGTGCCGCAGCACAGCGCAAGGAGAGAGGGTGCAAGCAGGCAGGCGAGACGACGCATTGGCGATTCCGGGCAGGGTAACCGCCGAAGTCGACCACAGCCGGGCATGCCTGTCATGTGACCTTAGTCATTGCGCTGCCGACGCGGTGGGCGCGCCGCCCGCAAGGGCAACCGGCCGCGCTGCGGCGTCGCATCAATCGCGCTGGCCTGGCGCTGCCGCGCCCGCTGGGCACAGCCTGCGCCCCGCTGTTGGATTTTGTTCGCAATGCAGCCGCATGCAAACGCCGCGATCAAGGCCGGCCGCAGCATCCCGCGTCGCCGACAACCGGCAGCAGCGCACCGCTGCCGGTATCACTCAGGCGTGCCCACCCACCGACGGCGTCTGCGCCTCTAGGGTCTCCAGTTCGCGCGCCACCGCTTCGGGCGACTTGGTGAATGGCGCGATCAGGCTGTAGAACGCCGGCACCACGTACAGCGACAGCAACGTGGACAGCGACACGCCGAAGATCACCACCACGCCGATCGTGGCGCGACTGGCCGAGCCGGGCCCGCCGGCCACCACCAGCGGAATCGCGCCGACCACGGTGGCGATCGAGGTCATCAGGATCGGACGCAGGCGCACCGATGCCGATTCCACGATCGCCTCATGCACGCTGCGGCCTTCGTCGCGCAACTGATTGGCGAACTCCACGATCAGGATGCCGTTCTTGGCCGCCAGCCCCACCAGCATCACGATGCCGATCTGACTGAACAGATTGAGCGTACCGCCGGTGACCCACAACCCGACCAGTGCACCCAGCACTGCCAACGGGACCGTGAGCATGATCACCAACGGATGGGCGAAGCTTTCGAACTGCGCGGCCAGCACCAGATACACCACCAGCAAGGCCATGCCGAAGGTCAGCAGCACCGCGCTGCCGGATTGCTGGTATTCGCGTGATTCGCCCTTCCAGTCCACCTGCGCATACTCGGGCAATTCCTCGCGTGCGGTCTGCTGCGCCCAGTCGATCGCCTCGCCGAGCGGGTAGCCAGGCGCCAGGCCGGCACTGATGGTGATCGCACGCAGGCGGTTGAAGCGATTCAGGGTGCCGGCCTCGGCCACTTCGCTGAGCGTGACCAGGTTGGACAGCGGAATCAGCTCGCCACGCGTGGAACGCACGCGGATGGCGGTGAGGTCTTCCGGCGCCATGCGGCCTTCGCGGCCGGCCTGCAGCATCACGTCGTACTCCTCGCCGTTGTCCACGAACGTGGTCACGCGACGCGAGCCCATCATCGCCTCCAGCGCGCCACCGATCGCGGTCACCGGCACGCCCAGATCGGCCGCACGCAGGCGGTCGATGTTGACGCGCATCTGCGGGCGGGTTTCCTTGTAGTCCGAGTCCGGGCCGACCAGGCCGGGATTGGCTTCCATGCGCTGCAGGATGCGGTCGCGCCACTGCGCGATCTCCGCATAATCCGGCCCGCCCAGCACCAGCTGGAACGGCTGCCCGCGGCTGCGCACCAGCCCGCCGCTCACCTGCGTGCGTGCGCGCACGCCGCTGAGCACGTTGAGCTTCTGCTGCAGTTCGTCGGCCACCTCGGTGGTCGGGCGGGTGCGTTTCTCCCAGTCCTGCAGGAACACGCTGACCCGGCCGGTGTGCATTTCCTCGCTGCTGCCGAAGCCGCCCGGCACGCGCGGGTTGGCGCGCACGATGGGCTTGTCCGGGCCCACATAGGGGCCGAGCATCGCCTCGACCTGATGCATCTGCCCGACCGTGTAATCGAAGCCGGCGCCTTCGGGCCCGTCGATCATGATCTGGAAATTGCCGCGGTCTTCGGCCGGTGCCAGCTCGGAGGGAATCCGGCTCATCAACCATGCGCTGGCACCCAGTGCCAACAGCATCAACAGCGCGAAGATCCAGCTGCGATGCACGTGCCGCTCCAGCGAGCGACCGTACGCACCGGACACCGCCTGCATGCGGCCATCGAACCAGCGATGGAAGCGATTGGGTCTGGCCTGCCCATGCGAGCGCAACAGCTTGGACGACATCATCGGCGTCAGCGTCAGCGCCACGAAGGCGGAGATCGCCACCGCTGCCGCCAGTGCCACCGCCAGCTCGCGGAACAGGCGCCCGGTATTGCCTTCCAGAAAGCCCACCGGCAGGAACACCGCCACCAGCACCGCGGTGGTGGCGATCACTGCGAAGGCGACCTGGCCGGTACCGCGCTTGGCGGCCACCAAGGGCGGCTCGCCCAGGTCGATGCGGCGCTGGATGTTTTCCACCACCACGATGGCATCGTCCACCACCAGACCGATACACAGCACCAGCGCGAGCAAGGTCAGCAGGTTGATCGAAAAATCGAACGCGTACAGCGCGATGAACGCGGCGATCAGACACACCGGCACCGTCACTGCAGGAATCAGGGCCGCACGTGCGCTGCCCAGAAACACCCAGATCACCACCAGCACCAGCACCACCGCTTCGATCAGCGTGTGATAGACGCGCTCCACCGCCGCATCGATGAAGGTCGTGGTGTCGAAGGCGACGAAGATGTTGGTGCCCTGCGGCAGCGATTTCTGCACCTCCTCGGCCTGCGCGCGCGCCTCGCGTGCAACGTCCAGCGCGTTGGCAGTGGAGTTGCGCACGATGCCCAGGCCCACATTGGGCACGCCGTTGCTCTGGAAGTAGGCGCGGCGCTCGGCCGAGGTCAGCTCGACCCTGGCCACGTCGCCCAGGCGCACCACATAGCCGCCCTCGCCCTTGCTGAGCGGCAGCTTGGCGAAGTCCTCGGGCTTGAGATAACTGCGCTCCACGCGCAAGGTGAAATCGCGCTGTGCCGATTCGATGCTGCCGGCCGGCAGCTCCACGTTCTCGTTCTGCAGCGCCGCTTCCACGTCTGCCACGGTGAGTTCGCGCGCGGCCAGTTGATCGCGGTCCAGCCAGATCCGCATCGCATAGCGCTGGCGCCCGCCGATACGTACCTGCGCCACGCCATCCAGGCTGGAGAAGCGGTCCACCACGTAGCGCTCGGCGTAGTCGGACAGCTGCAGCGTATCCATCGTGCTGGAGCTCATGTTGAGCCACAGGATGGGGTCGGCGTCGGCCTCGACCTTGGAAATCTCCGGCGGACGCGCCTGGTCGGGCATGCGGTCGGAGACGCGGCTGACCGCATCGCGCACATCGTTGGCGGCGGCTTCCACATCGCGCGACTGCACGAATTCGATACTGATATCGGAAGCGCCATTGCGGCTGCGCGCTTCGATGGTCTCGATGCCTTCGATGCCGGCCAGTGCGTCTTCCAGCACCTGGGTGATGCGGCTTTCCACCACCGCCGCCGAGGCGCCGGTGTATTCCACATCCACCGACACGATCGGCGGGTCGATCGCCGGCAACTCGCGCAAGGTCAGCCGGGTGAACGACATCACCCCCAGCACGATCAGCAGCAGGCTCATCACCACCGCCATCACCGGGCGGGTAATGGACAGGTCGGAGAGCTTCATCGTGCTGCCTGCGGGTGCGCCGCTGCAGATGCGGGGGCGGCCTGATCGACCACCTTCAGGCCCGGACGCAGCTTGCCGGTGCCGTCCACCACGATGCGCTCACCGGCCTTGACCCCGTCGAGAATCTCCACCTTGCCGTCGCGGCGCTCGCCCAGGCGCACGTCGGCGCGCTCCACGCTGCTGTCGGGCTTGACCCGGAACACGTAGGACTCGCGCCCCACCTGCACCACCGCAATTTCCGGGATCACCACCGCCTGCCGCGCCGGCTGGAACAGGCGCACATCCAGCAGCATGCCCGGGCGCAGGCGGCGATCGCCGTTGGGGAAATCCGCGCGCACCGTCACCGAGCGGGTGGTCTCGTCGATGCGCGAATCGATCGCCGCCACCACGCCTTCGAACTGCTGGCCCGGATACGCCGCCGCGGTGCCATTGACGGGGTTGCCGAGCTGCACCAGGCCGAACTGCGACTCCGGCACCTGGAAGTCCACGTACATGCGCGCCACATCGTCCAGCGTGGCGATCACCGTGCTGGAGGTGATCAACGAGCCCGGGCTGATCTGACGGATGCCGAGCACGCCGGAGAACGGCGCACGCACCTCGCGGTCGGTGATCTCCGCGCGCATCTGCTGCACGCGTGCCTGCGCCGCATCGCGCAGCGCGCGTTGCGTATCCACGGTGGATTTGGCCACCAGCTGCTGGCCAACCAGACTCAACTGGCGCCGGTACAGCTGATCGGTTTCTTCGAAGGTGGCCTGGGCGGCCGTCAGCGCCGCCTGCTGCGAATTGCCGCGCAGCCGCAGCAGCAACTGCCCGGCCTTGACCTCGTCGCCGCTGTCGAAATTGACCTGCTCCACCACATCGCTCACCGCCGCGGTCAGCGCCACCGATTCGCGCGCACGCACGGTGGCGATCGACTGCACGGTCGAGTTCCAGGGCTGGGTGGTCACCGCCTGCACAGAGACCGGGATGGGTTTTGCGGCGGCCGGCGCGGCGGCCTGACGGCTGCAACCGGCCAGCGCGACGGCCAACAAGAGCGCTGCGCCGAAACGCGCGCTGGGTCGAACAAGCATCGGAACATCCTGGCGGGGTACGTCGAAAGTTTAACGACCTAGCCGCCATGGAGTTGACAGAAAGGGCGTGCTTTGCACCATGACCAAAGACCCTTGCTGTCGTCGGCGCGATGCGCTGGCCAGCGCAGCCACAAACATGGCGGCGTGGTGCCGGACGGGGTGTGGCCGCCGCTTCGGCGCTGCATGCACGCATTCATGCGTGGCTTTGCGTTGCCCACACCCACCTGACCCCTGCCGCTATGTCCTGTCAGCCACGCTCAGCGTTCCAGGCCGAGAAACGCGAGCACATGACGCGCCAGCGCCTCTACGTTCTCACCATCGGCGTGAAGATGGACCTCCGGCGCCTCCGGGGCCTCGTAGGGCGAATCGATGCCGGTGAAGTTGGGAATCTGCCCGGCCCGCGCCTTGCGGTACAGCCCCTTCACATCGCGCGCCTCGGCGACCGCCAGCGGCACATCCACGAACACCTCGACGAAGTCTCCGGCGTCGAAGCGCTCGCGCGCCAGCTGCCGCTCGGCGCGGAACGGCGAAATGAAGCTCACCAGCACGATCAGGCCGGCATCGGCCATCAGCCGCGCCACCTCGGCCACGCGGCGGATGTTTTCCACGCGGTCTTCGTCGGTGAAGCCCAGATCGCGGTTGAGCCCATGGCGCACGTTGTCGCCGTCCAGGATGAAGGTGTGATAGCCCAGCGCATGCAACCGCTTGTCGACCAGATTGGCGACAGTGGACTTGCCCGCACCCGACAAGCCGGTGAACCACAGCACGCGCGGGGCCTGGCCCTTGATGCGCGCGCGCGCGGCGCGATCCACGTCCAGATGCTGCCAGTGCACGTTGCCGGCGCGCCTCAACGCAAACTCCAGCGTGCCTGCGGCCACCGTGGCATTGCTTTGCCGGTCGATCAGGATAAAGCCGCCCAACACGCGGTTGCGCGCATACGGCGAGAACGCGATCGGCTCGTCCAGCGCCAGATTGCAGTAGCCCACCTCGTTGAGCTCCAGCCGCTTGGCGGCCAGCCGCTCCTGCGTGTTCACATCGACCTTGTGCTTGATCTCGCTGATGCTCGCGGTGACCGTACGCGTGCCGATCTTGAGCCAGTACGGGCGGCCCGGCAGCAAGGCGGCATCGTCCATCCACAGCAGATGCGCGGCGAACTGGTCGGCCACTTCCGGCGGGTCGTCGACGGCGGCGATGATGTCGCCGCGGCTGATATCGATCTCGTCGCGCAAGGTCAGCGTGACCGCCTGGCCGACACGTGCGCTGTCCACCTCGCCGTCGGCATTCAGCACCGATGCCACCTGTGTGCGCCGCCCGGACGGCACCACCACCACGGCATCGCCCACGCGCACCTGCCCGGCCGCGATGGTGCCGGCGTAGCCACGGAAGTGCTGATGGGGGCGATTGACCCACTGCACCGGCAACCGGAAGCCGCTGCCGGCTTCCGGCGTCTCCACGTGCACGGTGTCGAGATGCTGCAGCAGATGCGGGCCGCGGTACCACGGCATCCGCGGCGATGGGCTGGACAGATTTTCGCCAGCCAGTGCCGACAACGGAATGCACTGCACATCGGCAATGCCCAGCTGCGCGGCCAGCGCGCGATAGCCCTCGGCGATGTCGGCGAAGACCTGTGCGTCGTAGTCCACCAGGTCCATCTTGTTGACCGCCAGCACCACGTGGCCGATGCCCAGCAACGACACGATGTAACTGTGCCGGCGCGTCTGCGCCAGCAACCCCTTGCGCGCATCCACCAGCACCACCGCAACATCGGCAGTGGATGCGCCGGTGGCCATGTTCCGCGTGTACTGCTCATGCCCGGGGCAGTCGGCGACGATGAACTTGCGCCGCTCGGTATCGAAATAGCGGTACGCCACATCGATGGTGATGCCCTGCTCGCGCTCGGCGGCCAGCCCATCCATCAACAACGCATAGTCGATACCCTCGCCCTGCGTGCCATGCCGACGGCTATCGCCCTCCAGCGCGGCAAGCTGATCGTCGAACAGGCGCTTGCTGTCGTACAGCAAGCGCCCGATCAACGTGCTCTTGCCATCGTCCACGCTGCCGCAGGTGATGAAGCGCAGCAGCGGCTTGGCTTCGTGTTGATGCAGGTAAGCGCTGATGGCGCCGGGAATCGGGAGTGGGGAATCGGGAATCGCAAAGGCGACCTCTTCCCTCATCACGTTTGCGGCGAACTGCTGTTTCGATTCTCCATTCCCGATTCCCGATTCCCTGCCCATCAAAAATACCCCTCAAGCTTCTTCTGCTCCATCGACGCACCTGGCGCATGATCGATCATGCGGCCCTGGCGTTCGGAGCTGGTGCTGACCAGCATTTCGGCGATCACCGCTTCCAGCGTGTCTGCGGTCGATTCGATCGCGCCGGTCAGCGGATAGCAGCCCAGGGTGCGGAAGCGCACCGAGCGCAGTTGCGGCATCTCGCCGTCGTGCAATGGCAGGCGCTCGTCGTCGACCATGATCCAGGCGCCGTCGCGCTGCACCACCGGGCGCGGCGCGGCGAAGTACAGCGGCACCACCGGTATCCGCTCGCGGTAGATGTACAGCCAGATATCCAGCTCGGTCCAGTTGGACAGCGGAAACACGCGCACGCTTTCGCCGGGTTTGGTGCGCGCGTTGTAGAGATTCCACAGTTCCGGGCGCTGGTTCTTGGGGTCCCAGCGATGACGCGCGTTGCGGAACGAGAACACGCGCTCCTTGGCGCGCGACTTCTCCTCGTCGCGGCGCGCCCCGCCGATCGCCGCATCGAAACCGCCCTGCTCCAGCGCCTGCTTCAGGCCCTGGGTCTTCATGATGTCGGTATGCACCGCCGCGCCATGGCTGATCGGGCCGACGTCCTGGGCGATGCCATCGGGGTTGATGTGCACGCGCAGGTCCACGCCGGTTTCGGCTGCGCGGCGGTCGCGGAAGGCGATCATCTCGCCGAACTTCCAGCGCGTGTCCACGTGCAGCAACGGGATCGGTGGCGGCGACGGCGCGAACGCCTTGAGCAGCAGATGCAGCAGCACCGAGCTGTCCTTGCCCACCGAATACAGCATCACCGGAACCCGGAATTCGGCGGCGACCTCGCGCAGGATGTGGATGCTTTCGGCCTCGAGCCGATCCAGGTGTGACAGGGGCAGCAGGGTCATCGGGGTTTGTGGGCGTCGGCGGGCGGACCAGCCGATGGTAGGGCAAGGCGCCGCAGTGTGTGGCGCGGGCAGCCCGCACCCAAATAAGCGGCCGGCATAACGCGATAACGGCTCATCCTTTCTGGACGCGGCGGCGCTTCCATAACCTCACTGGTCTCATCAACCGCCCTGGATCCGAATGACCGCCGCCAGTTCCGCGCTACCGCCCAGCCCCTTGCCCGACGAGCGCAAGGCGCTGCTGGAACGGTTGGTCGACGGCCTGGATGCCGCGTCACTGTGGTGGCTGTCCGGTTACACCGCCGGCCTGGCACAAGGCCAACTGCCGCGGCCGCTGGCGGTGTTGCCGGGCGGCCAGCCGCATGTGCAGTCGCAGGAAAGCCGGCGCCTGACCGTGCTGTACGGCAGCCAGACCGGCAACGCACGTCGGGAAGCCGAGCAGCTGGCAGCCGAGGCCGGGGCCGCCGGCCTGAGCGTGCGTCTGCTGCGCGCCGACCAGTACCCCACCCGCGAACTGGCCAGCGAGCGGTTGCTCTACGTGGTCATCAGCACCCAGGGCGAAGGCGACCCGCCGGACGATGCGATCGGGCTGGTGGAATTTCTGGCCGGCCGCCGCGCGCCCAAGCTGCCCGAGCTCAAGTACGCGGTGCTCGGCCTGGGCGACTCCAGTTACGCGGATTTCTGCGGCATCGCACGCCGCATCGACGACCGCCTGGCCGAACTTGGCGGCAGCCGCGTGCAGCCGCGCGGCGAAGCCGATCTGGAGATCGACAGCGTCGCTGCGCCCTGGCGCGCGCAGGCGCTCAAGCACGCACGCGAGCAGCTCGGCAGCGGCCCGCCATCGGCCACCATCACGCCGTTGCGCAGCAGTGCAGCCGCACCGGCGTGGTCGCATCAGCAGCCCTTCCCTGCCGAACTGCTGGCCAACCAGATCGTCAGCGGGCGCGACTTCAAGGGCCCGCAGTTCCGCGTGTATGCATTGCCGAGCAAGCGCGTGCGCCATCTGGAATTTTCGCTGGAAGGCAGCGGGCTGAGCTACGAGCCCGGCGATGCGCTGGGCATCCGCCATCGCAATCCGCCCGCGCTGGTGGATGCGGTGCTGGAGACGCTGCGCCTGGATGGTCGTGCCGCGGTCACCGTCGGCGCCGAGACGCTGGCCCTGCACGAGTGGTTGGCCACCCGGCGCGAATTGACCAAGCTGTCGCGGCCGCTGCTGGCCGCCCATGCAGAGCGTGCGCGCGCCGACGAGCTGCAAGCGCTGCTCACCCCGACCCAGACCGCCGGCCTGGCGTCGTTGCTCACCGATCACCAGCTGATCGACGTGCTGCGGCGCTGGCCGGCGGATTGGGACCATGCCGGCCTGCTGGCCGCGCTGCGTCCGCTCACCCCGCGCCTGTACTCGATCGCCTCCAGCCGCAAGCGCGTGGGCGAGGAAGTGCATCTGGTGGTGGACGAACTCACCTACCAGGCGCACGGGCATGCGCACCTGGGCTCGGCCAGCGGGTTTCTTGCCGCCCTGCACGAGGGCGATACCGCACCGGTCTACATCGAGCCGAACGAACGCTTCCGGGTGCCGGCCGATACCGACCGCGACATCCTGATGATCGGCCCGGGCACCGGCGTGGCGCCATTCCGCGGCTTCGTGCAGGAACGTGCCGAAACCGGCGCCAAAGGCCGCAACTGGCTGTTCTTCGGCGCCCAGCATTTCAACACCGATTTCCTGTATCAGGCCGAATGGCAACAGGCCTTGCAGCGCGGCGAACTGCACGCGCTGGAGCTGGCGTTCTCGCGCGACCAGGCCGAAAAGATCTACGTGCAGCATCGCCTGCGCGCGCGCGGCGCCGAGGTCTACGCCTGGCTGCAAGGCGGTGCGCATCTGTACGTGTGCGGCGCCATCGGCATGGGCAAGGACGTGCACGCCGCCCTGCTCGACATCGTCGCCACCCACGGCGCCCTGGATGCGGAAGCCGCCGCGGCGTATCTCACCCAGCTGCAGGTGGAGGGGCGGTATGCGCGCGATGTCTATTAGTGCTGGGAATCGGGATTGGGGAATCGGGAATCGGTACAGCCCGCAACTGACCTCACCTGGCAGACCAAGCAGCTTTTTACGTTTCCCTATTCCCCATTCCCGATTCCCATGAGCCACTCCGTCGAAGACATCAAATCCGAAAGTCGCCGTCTGCGCGGGTCGCTGCAACAGAGCCTGGCCGATGCGGTGACCGGTGCGCTGCGCGAGGACGATCAGACCCTGATCAAGTACCACGGCAGCTATCAGCAGGACGATCGCGATATCCGCGATGAGCGGCGTCGGCAGAAGCTCGAACCGGCGTATCAGTTCATGATCCGCACCCGTACGCCGGGCGGAGTGATCTCGCCCACGCAGTGGCTGGCACTGGATGGCATCGCCACGCGGTACGCCAATCATTCGCTGCGCATCACCACGCGCCAGGCGTTCCAGTTTCATGGCGTGATCAAGCGCGAACTCAAGGCGACCATGCAGGCGATCAATGCCACCCTGATCGATACGCTCGCCGCCTGCGGCGATGTGAATCGCAACGTGCAGGTCGCCGCCAATCCGCTGCTGTCGCAGGCGCATGCCACGCTGTATGCCGATGCCGCGCGGGTGTCCGAGCATCTGTTGCCCAACACCCGTGCGTATTACGAGATCTGGCTGGACGAAGAGCGCGTGTCCGGCTCCGGCAACGAAGAGGAGCCGATCTACGGCGACCGTTACCTGCCGCGCAAGTTCAAGATCGGCTTTGCCGCGCCGCCGCTCAACGATGTGGACGTGTTTGCCAACGATCTGGGCTTCATCGCGATCCTGCACGAGGGCGAATTGCGCGGCTACAACGTCAGCATCGGCGGCGGCATGGGCGCCAGCCATGGCGATGCGGAAACCTGGCCGCGCGTGGCCAATGTGGTCGGGTTTGTCACCCGCGATCAGTTGCTGGAGGTGGCCACCGCCGTGGTCACCACCCAGCGCGACTTCGGCAACCGTACGGTGCGCAAGCGCGCGCGCTTCAAGTACACCATCGACGATCACGGCCTGGACACCATCGTGGCCGAGATCGAGCGGCGTGCCGGCTTTGCGCTGCAACCTGCCAGGCAGTTTGCGTTCGAGCACAACGGCGACCGCTACGGCTGGGTCGAGGGCGGCGACGGGCTGTCGCATCTGACCCTGGCCCTGCCTGCCGGGCGCATCGCCGATACCGACACCGCTGCGCACCTGAGCGGCCTGCGCGCGATCGCGCAATTGAACGTCGGCCAGTTCCGCATGACGCCCAACCAGAACCTGGTCATCGCCGGCGTGCCGGCCAACGAGCGCGCGCGCGTCGATGCCCTGGTCGCGCAGTACGGCCTGGATGCCGGCAACCGCGCCCCCACCGCGCTGGCACGCGGCGCAATGGCCTGCGTGTCGTTGCCGACCTGCGGGCTGGCGATGGCCGAGGCCGAACGCTACCTGCCCGACTTCAGCGCGGCCCTGCAGCCGGTGCTGGAGCAACACGGGCTGGCCGACACCCCGATCGTGCTGCGTCTGTCCGGCTGCCCGAATGGTTGCTCGCGCCCGTATCTGGCCGAGATCGCGCTGGTCGGCAAGGCGCCCGGCCGCTACAACCTGATGCTGGGCGGCGACCGCCGTGGCCAGCGCCTGAACACGCTGTACCGCGAAAACATCACCGAAGCGGACATCCTCGCCGCACTGGAACCGCTGCTGGCGCGCTATGCGGCCGAACGCGATCAGGCCGGCGACGAAGGCTTCGGCGATTTCCTGCATCGCAGCGGCCTGATCGCCCTGCCGCCCTACCCCACACACCGTCACCTCGACCTGGAATTGCTCGCATGACCGCGCTGCCCGCAACACCGATCACCGCTTCGGCGCCGGACGATCTGGAGGCGCTCAACGCGCAACTGGAAGGACTGCGCGCCGACGAGCGCGTGGCCTGGGCACTGCAACACGGCCCGCAGGAGGCGGCGCTGTCGTCCAGTTTCGGCGCGCAGTCGGCGGTCACGTTGCACCTGCTCACCCAGCAGCGCCCGGACATTCCGGTGATCCTGATCGATACCGGCTACCTGTTTCCGGAAACCTACCGGTTCGCCGACGCGCTGGCCGACCGGCTCAAGCTCAACCTCAGGGTCTACCGCCCGCTGGTCAGCCGTGCCTGGATGGAGGCGCGCCACGGCCGCCTGTGGGAACAGGGCATGGTCGGCATCGACCAGTACAACAACCTGCGCAAGGTCGAGCCGATGCGGCGCGCATTGGACGAGCTCAACGTGGGCACCTGGTTCACCGGCCTGCGCCGCAGCCAGTCGGGCGGCCGCGCGCAGACGCCGATCGTGCAAAAGCGCGGCGAGCGCTACAAGGTCAGCCCGATTGCCGACTGGACCGATCGCGACGTGTGGCAATACCTGCAGGCGCACGACCTGCCCTATCACCCGCTATGGGAACAAGGCTACGTGTCCATCGGCGACTTTCACACCACGCGGCGCTGGGAACCTGGCATGCGCGAAGAGGACACCCGCTTCTTCGGGTTGAAGCGCGAGTGCGGCATCCACGAGGACATCTGAGCGCGGCGCAGTGCGCGCTCGTTACGAAGCTGGCATGCACCACGACGCGTCGAGTTTGCCGGTAGGCACACCGCCGAGCGCGTCCCTGACTCGGCGGGTCTGCAGCGCATTGAGGTGACGCGCACGTAGTCATGGCGCGAGAACGCGTGCCTGACTGCGCTGCATCCAGTAGCGGTCAAACAGCCACATCAGCAACAACGACACCCCGACCAGCGGGAAGATCAGCCCGCAGATCACCAGCAGCGCCAGCAGACCGCGCAGCGTGCGCGGATTGGCCGGCAACGGCGGCACGCCCAGGCCGCCGACCGGGCGACGCTTCCACCACATCACCGCCGCGCTCACGCACAGCAGCACGATCGCCACGCACGCCAGCAACAGGATCACCTGATTGGCAGTGCCGTATTGCTGGCCCAGATGGACGTTGATGCCCCATTCCAGCGCGCGCCCCACTGGCCCGTAATCCCGATAACGCATGTCCAGCAGCACCGCGCCGCTATACTGGTCCAGATGGATCACGCGCTGGCGCTGCAGGTCGGCCGGATAGACCGAGGCGGTGTACACCCCGGTGGCGCCACGCGGTGGCGAGACGCTGTAGCCCGGCACGATGCCGAGCGCCTCGAACCGCGCCATCGCCGCATCCAGCCCGATCGCACCGTGCCCGGGCGCAGCGCCACTGCCGGTGTCGCCGTGGGCGGCATGTTCCGATGTGCTTGGTTGTTCCGCATGTTCCGCGTGTTCCGCGTGTTCCGCATCCGCCAGCGTCACACCCACCCGCCCGTCATGCAGACCCTCATCCACCCCCGCGGCTCCACGCCCAGGCACCACAGACGCCGGCACCCGCGCCTGCCGCAACGACCACGCCGGATCGGTCGTCTCGGACAAGCGCTGTTGCGACATCGGCTGCTGTACCCGCAGCCCGGCCGGATACCCGAAATCCTGCCCATTGACCCAGCGGTTGACCTGCGCGCCCCATAGCCACGACCACGGCATCCCGGTCAGCGCCAGGAACAGCAACACCGCACCGACGCTGGCACCGGTGAGCGCATGCAGGTCGCGCCAGAACAGCCGCTGCCCCGGCTTGCCGCGCACGCTGACCACCCCGCCGCGGCGCCCGCGCGGCCACCACAGATACACGCCGGTCAACACCAGCACGATCGCCCAGCCCGCCGCCATTTCGATCAAGCCGCGCGCAAACGGCCCGATCAACGCGAGACTGTGCAGCCGGCGAATCGTCCAGGCCAGGGTGCCGTGCTCGGCAAGCGCGCCGAGCACGCGTGTGCGATACGGGTCGACATACACCACCTGCCGCACAGCATGCGTGTCGACCAGCCCGATCTCGGCACTGGCATCGGCGCGTGCCGGCGTGGTGTAACGAAACAAGCTGCCGCCGTACCTGCGCTGCGCTGCATCGACCAGGCGTTGCGCAGACACCCGCACCTCGCCCACCGGCACGACCTTCAACCCATGGTGCACGCTGCGGTCGATCGCGTCCTGATACAGGAACGCCGCACCGGTCAGCGCCAGCCAGACGACGAAGGGCAGCACCAGCAACCCGGCATAGAAATGCCAGCGCCACACCGCGCGATAGAAGTGCCAGCGGCCGTCGCGGTGCGGATCGGTGACGCGGCCATCGCCCATGATTGTGCGCATCAGAAGCTCCAGTCCCACGACAGCGACAACGCACGTCCATCGCCCGGCGAATAGCCGGAACTGCCGGTGTCGTACCACGCATACACATACGCGCGATCGGTGACATTGCGCAGCTGCAAGCTGAGCGCATTGCGTGCATCCACGTTCCAGCGCGCGCCCAGATTGAGCAGGGCGTAACCACCGGTGCGGCCCAGCGTATTGCTGCGCTCCAGATAGTAATCGCCTTGCGCATTGCCCCAGGCGCTCAGCTGCACGGCCGCAGTGAGCTGCCATTCCAGCCCGGCAGTGGCCAGCCAGTGCGGTACGTTCTCGATCTCCTTGCCGCGCGTGGCCGGCGCACTCGGGTCCGGCGTGGCGATGCTGGCCTTTTGCCGCGAATACGCCATCCAGGCCCGCCAGTGTTCGGCCGGCTGCAGATTCAGTTGCGCATCCCAGCCGCGCCGCAGCGTGCGCCCGACATTGGCCACATCGCCGACACCGGCCACGCCATTGACGCCCAGGATGGTGGCAACTTCCCCAGAAGCGCGTTGCTCCCAATACGCCAGGCGGCCGTCCATCACCGCCGATGGCGCGAACTTGAAACCGGCCTCCCAGCCGTCATTGATCGACGGGCCGAGATTTGCCGGCTGGCGCCGGTACGCACCGTCGCCGCTGCCGATCTGGAAGCTGCGCCCCCAGTTCGCGTACACGCTGCTTTGCCCGGCCAGCCGATAGCTGGCACTGAACTTGGGCTGCTTGATGGTGCCGTAGTCGTAAGTGGGTGCGTGGATGCCGGCACGCACATCGTGCAGCTGCCCATCGACACGGTCGATGCGATTGCCCGGCACCAGCTGCAGCCGCTCGATCGGGGTCAGCACCGCCTGCACGTAGGCCCCGCGCGTGCGCAGGTCGTAATCCCAATCGCGCAATTGCGCGCCGCGCACCCGTACCACCGTGCGGTAACGCTGCGACTGATTGTCCTGCCACTGCGCATCCACGCCGGCTTCCAGATTGGCCGCCAGCGCGCCCCAATCCGGCTGCCAGTTGCCGCGCAACAGCAGGCCGCGATGGGTCTCGTCGGTATCGCGTTCCTGCTGCAGGCCGGCTGCGGAAAAGCGCACCCAGCGCCGATTGCGGTAGTCGTTCTGGTAGGCCTTGGCGCTCCACTGCGCAGCGGCGCCCAGCGTGCCGTCCGCATGCAATGCGGTCTGCCGCAACTGGCGTTCGCTGCGATCGTCCTGCGCATAAGCCGGCGAACTGCGTGGCGCCGCGCGTGCGCTCGCCGCATCCAGATAACCGGGTTCCAGTGCGTGATTGTCGTAGTAACGCGTGGTGAGCCCGGCACGCAAGCCGCCATCGGAGTCGGTATAGAACCACTTGCCGGCCACGCTGCGTTTGCGCGCGTCGGCGTGCTCGCGATAACCATCGGAATCGCGCCAGGCCAGCACATAGTTCTGGCTCCATGCGCCATGTTCGAAGCCCTTGCCCAACTGCACCTCGCGCGCACCGAAACTGCCGGCCGTCACGCTCAGGCGGCCATCGTTGCCACCGGTGCGGGTCAGCACATCCACGCTGCCGGCGATCGCATGCAGACCGTAGCGCGCATCGTTGGTGCCGCGCACGATCTCGATCGCGCTGATGTCCTGCGCAAACACCGCATCCAGATACGGCATGCCGCCGGCGTTGTCGTTGCTGGGGATGCCGTCGATCAGCAGCTTCACCGCATTGATGCGCCCCTCGCCATTGAAACCACGGAACGAAAACCGCCCCGCGTCGGTGCCCATGCGGAACTGGATGACCTGCACCCCCGGCGCGCGCATCAGCAGCTCCCAGCTGTAGTCCACGTGTTGATCGTGCAGCAGCTCGCCACCGATCACATCCACCGAACTCAGCACGCGTGCGGTGCTCGGGCTGCGCCGGGGCTGCGCGTTCACCTGCACCTTGCCCAGGGTCAATGCCGCATCCTGCGCCTGTACATTGCAGGCAGGTCCCCACACCAGCGCCAACGATGGCGCGTACCACAGCGTTTTCAATAATCGCAACCGCATGACCAACCCTTCGCCGTGCCGGCACGGCAGCACCGCCGTGCGCCGCGGCAACACAGCGGGCACAGGCATCACTTCAGAAAAACGGGTCGTCCATGCAGCTGCGTGCAGGCGCGCCGGAAGATCGGCATGCAATCGCTACGACGCAGCGGACGCCCGCGATGGGGCCAGACTCACGCGTGCAGCGGCGGCCCACGCGCCCCGAGTGCGGCCCAGCGCACCATCGATGCTGCGCGCACCTGCCTGTGCAGCAGCGCCGGCGCCGGCCGCCCTTGCAGCAGGCACAGCACCAGCAGCGCCAGCCATGGCAGCAGCCGCGCGGCCAGCACGCAGTAGTCGCAGGCCTCGCCATGCGCGCCTGCGTGGTCGCCGGTGTGCGGCTTGAAGGGCAATACAGCGACGTCATGCTGGTGCGCGGCCGTCTGCGTCATAAGGCCCGGGTGGCCCGCATGCAGCGAACCGCCCGCGTCCGGCGCCGGCCCGCTCGTGCACATCGGCTCGACCGCCTGTGACTGGCTCCAACGACTGATCAGTGGCGCCACCAGCATCAACAGCACCGCCAGGCAGGCAAGCAGGTGCAGGCAAGGGTGGCAGCGGAGCGAACGCATCGCGCGAGTGTAAGCCGCCACATGCCGCAGGGGCGACAATGGCGGCCGGTGCGCGACCGCATGTCGCACCCGTCAACAGCGGCCCTTGCCAGCCGCGACAACGGGCGGCGGAATTTGCCGACACGATCCGAACCCCGCCGACGCACAGGTGCCGCCCTGCACGGTCAATGCACCTCACTGCCGAGGTCGGTAGTCACGGTTCCGGCAGTGGGCGTGACGGCGCGCACATGGCGGCCCCTGGCATGCCCTATGCTTATACGTCATCCCATTCACTGCGCGCGCATGAGCACCGTCCTGTCCGATCCAGCGGCCGAGCCCCTTCCCTGCGCTGCCAAGCCGCCGAGCGAGGCATTGCGCCTTCAGGCGTTGCGCAGTTACGGCATTCTCGATACGCCGCGCGAGGCCGCTTTTGAAGACATCACCAGGTTGGCCTCGATCATCTGCCAGACCCCGATCGCGCTGATCAGCCTGGTGGATGCCGATCGTCAGTGGTTCAAGAGCGAACTCGGCATGGGCGAGCGCGAAACGCCGCTGTTCAAGTCGATGTGCGCGCACGCGCTGCTCGACAGCGACGTGCTGGTGGTTCCAGACACACGCAAGGACGTCCGCTTCGCACGCAATCCGCTGGTGACCGGCGAGACGCCGCTGCATTTCTATGCCGGTGCCGTACTCAAGACCAGCGAAGGCCTGCCGCTGGGCACAGTTTGTGTGCTCGACCGCCAGCCGCGCCAGCTCAGCGCCGAACAGGTCGATGCCCTGCGCGCACTTGCGCGCCAGACCATGGCGCAGCTGGAACTTCGCCGCGCACTGCAGGTGGCCGAGGAATCCGACCGCTACCGCAGTCGCCTGATGGCCATCGCCGGGCACGACCTGAAGACCCCGCTGCGCACCGCCGCCTACGCCATCGACAAGATGCGCCGGCATGCCAATGTCGATTCCATCCCGACCCTGGTCACCGCGCGCGATGCGATCAATCTGGTGGCGCGCAACCTCGACGAGCTGGCCACCCTGGCCGCCGCCAGCGAGACCGCCACGCCGGACCTGCAGCCGCTGGCGCTGGAAGACGTGCTGCATGCGGTGCTTGGCGTATGGCGGCAACCGGCGATCGACAAGTGTCTGGCCTTGCGCCATGTGGCCACCTCGTTACGCGTGCGCAGCCATCCCACGCTGCTGACCACCTTGCTCGGCAATCTGATCGGCAATGCGGTCAAGTACACCGAACGCGGGCGCGTGCTGGTCGGCGTCCGGCGTCGCCCCGGCCATGCGGTGGTGGAAATCATCGACAGCGGCATCGGCCTGAACCTGGATCACCCCGAACAGGTATTCCAGGCCTTCCGCCAGGCCGACCCGCGCAGCGACGGGTTGGGCATCGGTCTGTGGATCGTGCGCCGCACCGCCGAGACCCTGGGCTGCGAAGTGAATGTGCGCCCACGCCCGGGCGGCGGCACCTGCTTTTCGGTACGCATCCCGCTGGCCTGACGATGGCTCTACGGCGCCGCGTCAAGGTGCGGTTGCGCCAAGGATTTACGACAGCGCAGCGTGCCACTGGATGCGCGCAGACCACCCCACCGGCGCGGCGGCAGCAGGGAGAATCACTGACAGCGCGCGCTCGGGCCAGCGCGGGCGGCCGCGCAGGCCATTGGTACCCGACGATTTTCGGTAAAGCGGACAATGCAGCACCGCATTTGATAGGCCGTCGCAGACCACCATCGACCGTCTCAGACCTGTGGATCGCCCGCATCCTGGCGTGCGAACCAGTCCGCCGAATGCACCTCTTCCGCCGCAACCTCCAGCAGCTGGTGCAGCACCGCCAGCGGAATCTGCACCTGGGTACCGTCGGCCAGCAGTTCTACCCACAACGATTCGTCCTGGGGATCGGCCAACACCGTCAGCACTGCGTGCTCATGTCCCTCGACACTGGCCGACAATTGCAACGACATGCCGCCGTCCTGGTCGGGCGACCACAGCCGGCTGAGGGGCGGACGCAGTGGCTCGGTCATCGCTTGCAGCACCTCACAGTGGCGAACGGGGGCGCGCGTGCAGTCAACCGAATCGGTATATCGCGCAGACCGCAGTGTAATCACAGTCGCCATCGGTACGCGGGCAAGCAGCCCTCAGCAGACCGGAGCGCTCTCACAGGCACCGCAGACGTCGTGAGCAGGTGTGGGGCCAGGCGCGCGGCAGGCTTCGACAGGCAGCTCAGCTGGTAATGGTCTGGGTCAGCGATTCCCAGGTCGGCGGCAGTGGCCAGGCCGGGGCCTGGTTGCCGTCCAGCACGCGGCGCAGGTCGCGCTTGTCGATCTGCGGCGCCAGCACGTGCACCAGATCCAGGGCGTAGTCGCGCAGCACGCGGTCGCGCGGCAGCACCGCCCAGGCGATGCACTCGGCGATCGGCGCCGGTGCCGGCCAGGCGCGCAGGTCCTCGTCGCTGGCGCTGACCGCCATCTCCGCCACCAGCCCGACGCCCAGCCCGGCACGCACATAGGTCTTGATCAGGTCCGCATCCAGGGCCGTCAGCGCAATGCTCGGCTCCAGCCCGACCTGGGCGAACGCGCGCTGCAGCGACGAGCCCGGCCGCGTGGAGGATTCGTAGCTGATCAACGGGTGCTGCGACAAGGCCTGCATGTCCGGCGCGGTGCGTGCCTGATCCAGCGGATGGTCGCGCGGCACGATCACCAGCCGGCGCCAGCGATAAAGCGGCACCGCGATGCCGGCGCTCGGTTCGCCACCGGCAGTGCTGACCACCGCAATGTCCGCATCGCCCTGGCTGAGCAGATCCAGCGCCGCACTTTCGGCCGCCTGCTGCAGATGCACGCTGACCTGCGGATAGGCGTGCTTGATCTGCGCCACCGCCGGCGGCAGCACGAAGCGCGCCTGAGTGTGGGTGGTGGTCAGGGTCAGCTGGCCCTGGCTCTCGCGGCGCTGGTTGGCCGCGTAGGTGCGGATGTTGTTGGCTTCCGACAGCACCGAGCGCGCGCGCTCGATCACTTCCACCCCGGCCGGCGTCACCGCATCCAGGCTGCGCCCCTTGCGCACGAACAGCAGAAAGCCCAGTTCGTCCTCCAGCTGCTTGAGCTGTTTGGACAGACCGGGCTGGGTCGCATGCACACGCGCGGCGGCGAGCGTGATGTTGAGCTCGGCATCGGCGATGGCGACCAGATAGCGAAGTTGGGTCAGCGTCATGGGCTTATATCCAAAAAAGCGCGAGGCGCCACGAAGGACTCGACTGTAGAGGAGTTCTGCGTGCGAGCTTATAACCGAACGCTATTTTCAGGGTGTATGAAGTCATTTCCGACGGCTATATGCCGGCGTTACGGTCTGCCCTCCCCTCTCGATGCGCTGGCCGTGCCCTCTGTGTTCCCGCTTCTTGCCGACCTGCGTGGCCGTGCCGTCCTGGTGATCGGCGGCGACGCCGCGGCCGAGCGCGCCACTGCCGCCCTGCTGCAAGCCGGCGCACTGCCATTGTTGGGTGCGCCGGAACTCAGCCCGCAACTGCGCGACTGGGCGCAGACCGGGCAGCTGCGTTGGCTGGTGGGGCAGTTCGAGCCGGCATGGCTGGAACTACCCGATCAACCGGTCTGGCTCACAATCGCCGCCAGCACTGCGCCTGACCTCAACGACGCCCTGCGTGCCGCGGCCAGCGCGCGCCGCCTGCTCACCCACGACGCCACGCCCGCCATTTCGGCGGCGACACCTGCACCGCCCGCGGCGCCCCGCACCACGGTCGGCCGGCTCTCTCCCGGCAGCGTGGCCCTGGTCGGTGCCGGTCCCGGCGATCCCGGTCTGCTCACCCGGCATGCCTTGCGCGCGCTGCGTCAGGCCGATGTGCTGCTCTACGATCGCCTGGTCAGCCCGCAGATCCTGCAACTGGCACGTCGCGACGCGCTGCGCGTGGAAGTCGGCAAGGCCGCCCAGGGCCACAGCACGCGCCAGGAGCAGATCCACGCACTGATGCGCGAGCACGCGCGCGCCGGTCGCCGCGTGGTGCGGCTCAAGGGCGGCGACCCGTTCGTGTTCGGCCGCGGCGGCGAAGAGCTGGAATTCCTGCGCGCGCACGGCATCGGCTTCCAGGTCATTCCCGGCATCACCGCCGCGATCGCCTGCGCCGCCTATGCCGGCATACCGCTGACCCATCGCGACCATGCGCAATCGCTGCGGCTGATCACCGCGCACTGCAAGGATTCATTGGACACGCTGGACTGGCAGGCGCTCGGCCAGGAACGCCAGACCCTGGCGTTCTACATGGGCGTGGCCGGCCTGGACGGCATCCAGCAACGCCTGCTGCAGGCCGGCCGCGCGCCCGCCACCCCGTTCGCGCTGGTGGAAAACGGCTCGCGCCCGCAGCAACGCGTGATCACCGGCTCCCTCGCCAGCCTGGCCGCCACCGCGCAGCGGCATGCCGTGCGCGCCCCGGCCCTGCTGCTCCTGGGCGAGGTCGCCGGGCTGGCCGCCAGCCTGCACTGGTTCGGGGCGGCGCCGTTGACCGGGCAGTCGCCTGCGCGCTCACCCATCGCAACGCCCGACACGCCCACACTCGCCCACGCAGCCTGATTCCGACGGAGACCCCATGGCCCTGTACGACAACATCCTCGACACCATCGGCCGCACTCCGGTGGTCAAACTCCACCGGCTTGCGCCGGATCACGTGACCTTGTATGTCAAGGTCGAGTCGTTCAATCCCGGCGGCTCGGTCAAGGACCGTCTGGCGCTGGCCATCATCCTCGATGCCGAACAGCGCGGCCTGCTCAAGCCCGGCGACACCATTGTCGAAGCCACCTCCGGCAATACCGGCGTGGCGCTGGCGATGGTGGCCGCCGCGCGCGGCTACAAGTTCGTCGCCACCATGGTGGAAACCTTCTCCATCGAGCGCCGCAAGCTGATGCGCGCCTATGGCGCCAAGGTCATCCTGACCCCGGCGGCCGAACGCGGCAGCGGCATGGTGCGCAAGGCCAAGGAGCTGGCCGAGCAGCATGGCTGGTTCCTGGCCAGCCAGTTCGCCAACCCGGCCAATCCGGCCTACCACCGCAACACCACTGCAGCCGAAATCCTGCGCGACTTCGCCGGCCACCGGCTGGACCATTTCGTCACCGGCTGGGGCACCGGCGGCACGCTCACCGGCGTGGGCGAAGTGCTGCGCGTGGCCCGCCCGGAAGTACGCATCACCGCCACCGAGCCGGCCGGCGCTGCCCTGTTGCAAGGCCAGGACTGGAAGCCGCACAAGATCCAGGGCTGGACCCCGGACTTCGTGCCGGAGGTGCTCAACCGCGAGGTCGCCCACGAAGTGCTGAGCGTGGAAGACACCGACGCGATCAGCGTGGCGCGCCGTCTGGCCGCCGAAGAAGGCATCTTCACCGGCATCTCCGGCGGCGCCACCGTCGCCACCGCATTGCGCGTGGCCGAAAGCGCGGTGCCCGGCGCGGTGGTGCTGGCGATGCTGCCCGATACCGGCGAGCGCTATTTCTCCACGCCGCTGTTTGCCGACATCAACGAAGGCTCCGACGACGATTGGTTGGCCGGTCTGCCCTGACGCTCGTGCATCGTTTGCTTGCACGCACAGACCGCGCCCACGGCGCGGCCTGTGTGCCCATGGTCGATCCAGCCATTGCCCCGGCCTCCTCGACGCGTAACCCCCTATTGCCGCACAGACGCCCGATGGCAGTTCGCATTTGCAGATCTGCGTATGCAGTGCAGTGTGCACTCCCGCCCATGTCAAGGAAACGTTAAGATAACGGCGGATGCAAGGAGAACCGTCGTGAGCAACCAGCCGTATGGACACAGCGACACCCGCGTTTGGCGGGCGCCATGGCTGGTCAAGATCACCTCGCCTGCGCACTTCGCGTTGGCCATGGGCCTGGGCGCCTGGCTACAGAGCGCACTGGAGCTGCCATTGCCTGCGCCAACGCCGTTGGCCTGGATCGAACTTGTCGGCGGCGTGATCGCCTGTCTCGGGCTGGCGCTGGCGGTGCGCTGCTTCATCCTGTTCGCGCGTCGGCGCACCACCATCATGCCCAGCGGCCATCCCTCGCTGCTGGTGCTGGATGGCCCGTATCGCTTCACCCGCAACCCGATGTACGTGGCGCTGGTGCTCAGCTATGTCGGCCTGTGCCTGCAGCTCGGCCTGCTGTGGGCAGTCGCCTTGTTGCCGCTGCCATGGCTGGCCCTGCAGCTGTACGTGATTCCGTTCGAAGAAGCGCGTCTGCGCAACGAATTCGGCCGCCAATACAGCGCCTACTGCGCGCGCGTGCGACGCTGGTTGTAAGCGCCCGACCTCGGAAGATCGCGGAGCGGCGATTGAGCCGATCAATCGCATCTGCGGGTTAGGCGCTTGCCGTATCGCCACCGCTGTAGCCATTTTTGGCAATCTCAGCCGATGAGATGAATGGGCGATAGCGTGCCTATTCCGCAACGCGCGCCCCATCACGCGTTCCTCATGCAAATCCCCTAATTATCGCGCCATGAAGATCGAAGTCTGGCAAGGCGACATCACCGAACTCGACGTTGACGTCATTGTCAACGCCGCCAACGAATCGTTGCTGGGCGGTGGCGGTGTCGATGGCGCCATCCACCGCGCTGCCGGCCCGCGCCTGCTGCAGGCCTGCGAGGCGTTGCCGCAAGTGCGTCCGGGTGTGCGCTGCCCCACCGGCGAAATCCGCATCACCGACGGTTTCGATCTCAAGGCACGCCATATCTTTCATACCGTCGGCCCGGTCTGGCGCGACGGCAAGCACAACGAGCCGGAACAACTGGCCAACTGCTACTGGCAGTCGTTGAAACTGGCCGAGCGGATGATGCTGCATTCGATCGCCTTCCCGGCCATCAGCTGTGGCATCTACGGCTATCCGCTGTATCAGGCCGCGCGCATCGCCGTAACCGAAACCCGCGATTGGCAGCGCTCGCACAAGGTGCCCAAGCACATCGTGCTGGTGGCCTACAACGAGGCAACATACAAGGCCTACCAACAAGCGCTGGCGGCGCAGGAAACCGCTGCCGCCTGACACCTGTGCGAGGTAGAGGTTGAGATGACGAGCGCCGCAAGGCGCTCGTTGCGTTTGGGAAGTCGTTCGGGCGCAGGGCAATCCACACAGACAAAAACGCCGGCATCGCTGCCGGCGTTTCTTGCTAGGTGTGATGCGGCCCTAGAACGGCCGGCACGCCGATCAACCCTTCCACTTGCCCAGCGCGGCCAGGCCGTTTTCCTTGGCACGCTCATAGATGATCTGCTGCGCCTTGGCGAAGTTGCCGCTCATGTCCTTGGCCCACAGCTTCAGTGCCGCCTGCTGCATCGCGCGGCCATACGAGAAGCTCAGCGGCCACGGCAGATTGCCGAGCTGGTGCATCTCGTTGAGATGCGCGGTGGACTGCTCGTCGGTCTGGCCACCGGACAGGAACACGATGCCCGGCAGAATCGCCGGCACGGTCGACTTCAGGCACATCACGGTGGACTCGGCCACTTCCTCGACGCCGGCCTGTTCATCGCAGCCCTTGCCGGAAATGACCATCGAGGCCTTCAGGATGGTGCCTTCGAGCACGACATTCTGCTCGTACAGCGCACCGAACAGCGAACGCAGCGTGGCTTCGGTGACCTCGTAGCAGGTCTCGATGTCGTGGTTGCCGTCCATGATCACTTCCGGCTCGACCATCGGCACCAGGCCCTGCTCCTGACACAGCGCGGCATAACGCGCCAGCGCATGCGAGTTGGCCTCGATGCAGGTGCCGGACGGGATGTCTTCGCCGATGTTGATGACCGCACGCCACTTGGCGAAGCGGGCGCCCAGCGTGTAGTACTCCTCCAGCCGCGCGCGAAGACCGTCCAGACCTTCGGTCACCAGCTCGCCCGGCATGCCAGCCAGCGGCTGCGCGCCCTTGTCGACCTTGATGCCCGGGATGATGCCGTGGGCAGTCATGTACTCGGCGAACGGCACACCGTCCTTGGTCTTCTGACGGATGGTCTCGTCGAACAGGATCGCGCCGGAGATGTAGTCGCTCAGCTTGGGCGTGGTCAGCAGCAGTTCGCGGTAAGCGCGGCGGTTTTCTTCGATGTTCTCGATGCCGACGCTGGCAAAACGCTTGGCGATCGTGCTGGTCGATTCGTCTATGGCGATGATGCCCTTGCCCGGGGCGACCATGGCCTGGGCGGTTTCGGCAAGCTGTTCGATGCTCATGTGGTTCCTGTGGCAGCTGCGGGGGAGAACGAAAGTATAGCGACGAAAGTCGCAGACATTCCTTCACGGAATGTCTGCAACCGATTACACCTGTCCTGCATGACAGGATGCGTGGCGCGGCGCGCAGCGTGATGTACACGCTGCGCGCTGCGTGCTCCTGCAGGCGCATTCGCACGACAGACCATCCGCCGCACAGCACAACGGCGACCCGCAGGCCGCCGCTGTGCTTGCACGCAACGATTTGATTCACCGCGTGCGTCGACCTGCGACGCACGGGCTGCTCAGGCCAGGCGTTACAGCTCGCCCAGGCCGCTGGCGCGGCCGTCTTCGCCCACTTCCAGCAGACGCAGCGTGTTGGTGGCGCCATGGGTTTCCATATGCTCGCCGCTGGTGAACACCACGCGGTCGCCCGGTCCCATGCGCTCGTTCTCCACCAGCAGACGGATCGCCGCACGTGCGGCTTCGCGCGGGGTCAGGCCGCGGCTGTCGAAGCTGATCGGGAACACGCCACGCATCATCGCCATGTGGCGGCGTGCGCCATCGTGACGGGTGAAGGCGTAGATCGGCATGTTGGAACGGAAGCGCGACAGATACCGCGGCGTGCCGCCAGACTCGGTCAGTGCAACGACACCAGCCAGACCGATGTGCTCGGACAGGAACATGGTCGCCATCGCGATCGCCTGGTCGGCGCGCTGCAGGTTGCGTTGCGCCGCTTCGAAATCGGTGTCGAACTCGAACTGGCGCTCGGCCCCCAGACAGATGCGTGCCATCGCTTCCACCGCACGCACCGGATAGGCGCCAGCAGCGGTTTCGGCCGAGAGCATCACTGCATCGGTGCCATCGATGACCGCATTGGCCACGTCGAGCACTTCGGCGCGGGTCGGGATCGGACTTTCCACCATCGACTGCAGCATCTGCGTGGCGGTGATCACCACTTTGTTCTGCGCCAGCGATTCGCGGATGATCTTCTTCTGCAGGCCCGGCAATTCGGCATCGCCGATTTCCACGCCCAGATCGCCACGCGCCACCATCACCACGTCGGACGCTTCGACGATCTCGACCAGGTTCTCGATCGCTTCGGTGCGCTCGATCTTGGACACCAGCGCGGCATCGCAGCCGTGCTGACGGGCGATACGGCGCGCGTCGTTCATGTCTTCGGCGTTACGGCAGAACGACACCGCGATGAAGTCCACACCGATCTTTGCGACGATGCCGATCAGTTCCTTGTCGCGCTCGGTCAGCGCGCCCAGCGACAGGCCGCCGCCCTGCTTGTTCAGGCCCTTGCGATCGGACAGCACGCCATCGTTGAGCACGGTGGTGACGATGCGTTGACCCTGCACTTCGGTTACCTGCAACTGCACCAGACCATCGTCCAGCAGCAACACGTCGCCGGGGGCTACGTCCTGCGGCAGGCCGAGGTAGCTGACGCCGACCTGGTGCTGGTCGCCCGCAGGCGCGTTGGGGTCGGCCACCAGGTCGAAACGCTCGCCGGTGGTCAGCTTGATCTTGCCTTCGGCAAAGCGCTCGACGCGGATCTTCGGACCCGGCAGGTCGGCCAGGATGCCGACTTCGGCACCGACGCGCACGGCCGCGGCGCGCACTTCGGCAGCGCGCTTGGCCTGGCCGGACGGGTCGCCATGGCTGAAGTTGAGGCGCACCACGTTGACGCCCGCCTTGAACAAGGCTTCCAGCACACCGGGCGGATCCGTCGCCGGTCCGAGCGTGGCGAGGATCTTGGTGCGGCGTTGACGTTCTTTCATGAGGGCCTCCCTGTAAAAGCCGCGAAACTTAACACACGCGTCACCTACCAACGATGGCATTGCGGCATAGCCATCCTCGTATTCCGGCATGTCCTGTAGACAGTGCGGGACAGTACGTACGCCTTCCGCAGCGCGTTGGCACGCGGCGGGATGTGATGGGTGGGCTGCCACCCTAACGCGGCAGCGGTGAAGGTCGCACGGGGCGCAGCGGCGATCGGACGGCGGCGAACGGCCAGCGTGGCGCGGATGCTGCACCCCTCTCGCAACGTGCGCGTAGCGCCATCCACCGACGAGCGCCGGCCGCGCTCGCCTGGCGATGGGCGCAACTGCGTTGTCCGTCAGTCCTATGCATTGATCAAGGCGCGCAACCCGGCGGGCGTCCGTGCGATCGCACCGGCACCTGCGGCACGCAGCTCGGCTTCGTCGCCGAAGCCCCACAATACGCCGATGCTATGAATGCCGTGGTGGTTGGCACCATCGATATCCATCCGACGGTCGCCGATCATCACGCAGCCGGTCTTGGCGATGTCCAGGCGCCGCAGCGCTTCGGCGATCAGGTCCGGCTTGAAGCGGCGCTCGCCGTCTTCGCTGGCCCCGATCACGTCCTCGAAGCACGCACCGAACGGCAGATGCTCGACGATGCGGCGCGCGTAGCGCTCGTTCTTCGAGGTCACCACCGCCAGGCGATGGCCGGCGCGGTGCAGGTCGGTGACGACCTCGCCGATACCGTCGAACACGCTCAGTTCGGTCCAGCCCACCGCGTCGTACCGCCCGCGGTACGCCGCCAGTGCGCGCTGCACCAGCTCCGGATCTTCGGGAAAACAGTCGGTGAAGCTGTCGCGCAGCGGCGGGCCGATCCACGCGCGCAGGGTCTGCGGCGACGGACGCGGCTGGCCGACCTCGTCGAAGGCATGCACGATGCTGGCGACGATGCCCGGCTCCGAATCGACCAGGGTGCCGTCCAGATCGAAGAACAGCGTGGCTGCACTCACTTGCCGCGCGCCTGCAGCGCTGCCACCGCCGGCAAGGTCTTGCCTTCCAGAAATTCCAGGAAGGCGCCGCCGCCGGTGGAGATGTAGGTGACGTCCTTGGCGATGTCGTACTTGTCCACGGCCGCCAGGGTGTCGCCGCCACCGGCGATCGAGAACGCCTTGGAGCCGGCGATCGCACGCGCCAGCGTCTCGGTGCCGTGACTGAAGGGCTCGAACTCGAACACGCCGACCGGCCCGTTCCACACCACGGTGCCGGCGCTGGCGATCAGCTCGGCGTAGCGCGCGGCGGTCTGCGGGCCGATGTCCAGAATCAGGTCGTCGGCCTCCACGGCCTCGAGCGACTTCACCGTCGCCTCCGCATCGGGCAGGAACTGCTTGGCGACGACGACATCGGTCGGCAACGGAATCTCCGCACCGCGCACCTTCGCATCGGCGACGATCTGGTTGGCGGTGGGAATCAGATCCGGCTCGCTCAGGGACTTGCCGACGTCATGCCCGGCCGCAGCAATGAAGGTGTTGGCGATACCACCGCCGACGATCAGCTGGTCGACCTTGTTGACCAGGTTGGACAGCAGCTCCAGCTTGGTGGACACCTTGCTGCCGGCCACGATCGCCAGCAGCGGCTTGGCCGGGTTGTCCAGCGCCTTGGCCAGCGCGTCGAGTTCGGCCATCAACAGCGGACCACCGGCAGCCACTGGCGCGAAGCGGATCACCCCATGCGTGGAGGCCTGCGCGCGATGCGCGGTGCCGAAGGCATCCATGACGAACACATCGCACAGCGCGGCGTACTTGCGCGCCAGCGCCTCGTCGTCCTTGCCCTCGCCGACATTCATGCGGCAGTTCTCCAGCAGCACCACCTGGCCCGGCGCCACCTCCACGCCGTCGACCCAGTCGCGCACCAGCGGCACGTCCACGCCCAGCAGCGCAGTCAGGCGCGCGGCCACCGGCGCCAGCGAATCTTCTTCGGTCCAGCTGCCTTCCTTGGGGCGGCCCAGGTGCGAGGTGACCATGACCGCAGCGCCCTTTTCCAGCGCCAGCTTGATGGTGGGCACCGAGGCGGTGATGCGCTGCTCGGAGGTGATCTGGCCGTTGTCGATCGGCACGTTGAGATCCTGGCGGATCAGCACGCGCTTGCCGGAGAGATCGAGGTCGGTCATGCGGATGATGGACATGGGGTCAGCTCGCTAGGTCTGGGGAATGGAGAATGGGGAATCGAAAAAGCAGCCGGTACACGTGGCGCCAGTGTCTGGGCGCTGCGCGGATGGATGGCTTGGGACAGCCGTGGCACGCTGGCGTTGCGCCCGCATGCAGGTCGCTGAGATTGCAGCTTGCCTGCCGCGCATGTCGCTGCCCATACGGCTGGCGATGCGGGAGATGGTCGGTCGAAGACGACGGGCAATGCGGCTGCCTTGGCGACGGGGGGTGCCCATTGTCGGACCTTCGCGCCGCAGCGGCAAACCGCGGTGCGGCGCGCGCGTGCGTCAGGGGCTGCGATCGGTCGCCGAGCTGCGCAGCAGGCTCGCTGCGAAACCACCGACCAGCAGGGCGCCACCGATCAGCAGCGCCCATAGCAACCAGCGCTTCCAGTCGCGCGGCGAAGCGGCCGGCTGCAGTGCGGCGTCGCCGGCCAGCGGCTGTGCCTGCGCAGCGACGCTGGCCTGCGCCGGTTGCCATTGCGCTCCGCGTTCGCGGCGCAGTGCCTGCAGCATCGAGGCCAGCGGCGCGGCGCCACGGTGCAGCCGCGCGCTGCCGGCGACCACCGCATACGGCGGCTGCCCCTGTGCGAGGAACATCATCCGCTCCGGCTGGTAGCCCAGACGCAGCGTCGGCAGCGCAGTGCTGCGCCCCTGTGCGGCGAACAATCGCCACTGGCGATCACGCACCGGGGCCGACAGCTGTTGCGGTGGCGACGCGGCGGCGGTGCCAGTACCCAGGCGATACGCCAACCACGGCCCGGCACGTTGCAGCCACGGCGCGTCATCGGCATCGCGGCTTGCCACGGTCCATTCGACCGCCTCGGCCTGGCCGCCGCTGACATCGACCTGGCTGATCGGAAAGCGCCCAGGCAAGGCATACACCACTGCCTTGTCCTGCGCAGTGCCCGGCAATTCCAGCCACTGCGATTGCAGTGGCGCCGAGACGCCATCCAGTTCCGCATCGACCACGCGCAAGGCCGGCAGTTCGCCGGACACCGGCACGATGCGCAGATAGCGCGCGCCATCGTCCAACGCGATCCGGCGCTGCTGCAGACGCTGCGCCTGGTTGTCCAGCGCCATCACGGTGGCATCTGCGGCGAGCAGGTGCCAGTCGCGCAGATCGTCGCTGCCTTCCACGCGCAGCCGGGCCTGCACCGGCGTGTTGCCGTCCCAGTCCAGCCAGAGCGCGCGCGGACGATCGCGCAACGCGCTGGCATCGATCAGCCAGCTGCCCCCGGCGCCCGCAACGGCAGCGGTGCCGGTGGCGAAGCGGCCTTCCAGCCGACGCACCGCGCCACTGGCATCGCGTTCGGCGATCAGCTGCAGATCGCCGTTGGCAGGCGCCGCACCGGCCGGCAGCGCGAACAAGGGCAGGCGTTGCCGGCGCGGCGCGGCGGCCGGCGCGGCATCCACCGGCAAGAGCGCGGCCGGCATTTCCTCGCCACGCGCATCGATCACGGTGACATCGCCCAGCCCCGCGTCATGGGCGCTGCGATAGATCGCCGCGTTCAAGCGCAGCTGATACATGCCGGCGTCCGCGCCGGTTACCTGCAGCGGCCACTGTTGACGATAGTCCTGGCGCACATCGGCTGCCTGCGCCAGCAGCGGCACCAGCAGCAGCCATCCCCATTGCCTCGATTTCATGCCTGATCCTTGTCCACGCCATCGTCTCCGCCAGCCTGCTCTTCGGCCACCGGCTGGCGCGGCGGCGCCGGTGCCAGATAGCCCACCACGGTGCACAACAGGCCATAGGCCACGAACGAGCCGATGCCGAGCAGATCGCCCAGATGCTGGCGGTCGACCAGCACCAGCTTGGCCAGCACCAGGCCCATCAACAACGCACCACCCAGCCACAGTCCACGCTGACCGCGCCGCGAGCCGATCACCCAGCCCAGCACGCCCAGCACGCTCCAGACGATGGTCAGGCTGGTCTGCGACAGGGTCGCGCCGATCAACCCGGCATCCCACTCCACGCCACCCCAGTGATGCACGCTGTGCAAGGTGCTGCCGGTGATCAAGGCCCAGCCCGACACGCCCAGCGCAGTCACCCGCCACCGTTGCACGGCCAACGGCGCCTGCGCAGACCAGGCCCAACGCGCCAGCAAGGCCAGCACCGCCAGCTGCGCCAGCTCGGCCGGGTTGAGCACGGGCAGCCATGGCAATGGCGCCGCGCTCACCGGGTCCAGCAGCACGATCAACCAGCCGATGCCCAGCACCGCGAACACACAGCCCAGCAAGGCATTGCGTGCCCGATCGAAACCCGCACCCTGCGGCCACGCCAGCCACGGCCAGCGCAACAGACCCACTGCCGCCACGATCAGCCAGGGCGCGGCCAGCAAGGCGCACCGCCAGCCATTTGCCAGCATGAACGTATCGGCCAGCCAGGCCACGCCCAACGAGGCCACCAGCGGCCACAGCAGCCACCAAATGAACTGTGCGGCCACCGCGCCGGCACCGTGCTGCATGCGCAGGCACCACAGCGCGCGCGTGCCTGCCACGGCGAACGCCAGCCAGGCCAGCGCCCCCCAATGCGCGAACGGTTGCGTATGCGCATGGCTCTGCCACAGCGCCAACGGCGCGGCCAGCGCCAGCCCGAACATCGCCGTCCACACCAGCGCCGTTGCCGGGCGACGGCGGTGCACCTCGGCTGCCAGCCACACGCTGAGCGCGACAAAGCCCAACAGCAGATCCGGCTCGCTGCGCAGATCGCCGGCAAAGCGCAGGATCTCGTGCACACCGCACAGCGCCCACCAGCCCAGCCCCCACAGATACGCCACCAGCGCGCGGCGCGGCTGCCCCGCAGTGCGCAGGAACCAGGCACTGGCCCAGCCGGCCAGCGCAAGCAGCAAGCTGCTCATGCAGGTGGCGTTGGCAACGGCCACCGCGTCGTAGCGCCATGCATCCACGCCGAACGCGACGCCGACCGCCGCCAGCAACTGCAACGCCACCCCGCTGAACTGCGAGATCCGACGCTGCTGCCGCAGCCCCAGCCACAACAAACCGACGCCTTCGAGTGCGAAGACGCTGGCAGTGGCGCGCGCCGACAATGCCAGCGGCACCGCCAATGTCGCAAAACCGACCGCCAGCATCGCATGCGCCTGGCCCAGCAGGCGCGTGGAGGCACGCCGCAGCAACCAGCTGGCCAGGCCTGCGTACAGCGCAGCCACCGCCAGCGCACACAGCGCCAGCGGCAAGCGCTCGCCATCCAGCAGGCGCGCCTGCAATGCGAAGGCCACCAGCGGGGTGCCGAACACCAGGCTACCGTCGATGAGCTTGCCCGCACTGCCATCGCCGCGACGCGCGTGCAGTACCGGAATCGCCACATACATGACGAAGAACAACAGCAGGAAAGGTTCGGTCGTGGCGAATTTCGCCGGGGTGTACTGCAGCGCGCCCCATAGCGTGCCGATGCCGAAGGTGAAGGCGAATCCGAGCAGGTTCAGCACCCGCCACGGACGTGTCCAGGCGATCGCCACGATGCCGGCATTGAGCACTGCGTAGTACGAAAACAGCGCAACATGATTGCCGCTGCCGGTGGACAGCCAGATCGGCGCAAGGAAGCCGGCCAGCACGCCCAGTACCGCCAGCGTGCGCGAATCCTGCATCACCGCCAGCACGCACATGCCGGCAATCAGCACCACGCTGATGCCCATCGCCAGACCCGCGCCGAGCAGCCCGTACAACTTGAACGCGGCAAACACCGTCAGCAGCAAGCCGCCGATGGCCCCGCCCTGCAACGCCAACGCGAAGCCCGGCCGCTGCAGCCGTTGCTTCCAGCCGAAAACCAGGCCGGCGAGCGCCAGCACACTGATGCCGGCCAGCCGCAGCTCGATCGGCATGCGCATCCAGCCCTGGTCGCTGGCGTATTTCAACAACGATGCCACACCGGCCAGCAACACCAGCATGCCGACCTTGACCGGCACATTGCCTTCGGTGAACCAGCGCTTCACTGCGCTGGCCACGCGCGTCAGCGGGCCTGGCCCGGATGGGACGGCGTGCGCTGGCTGTGCGAACTCGGCAGGCGCAGCGGTCAGCGGCGGTGCTTGGGCTGCGCTGCGCGCCGGCGACGATGCGGGAGCTTCTGCCGGCAATGATGGCGGCACTGGCAGTGGTGCGACCGAGGCCGGCGTCGGCGCGGCTTGCAGATCTGCTGCGCGAGGCAGCTCAGGCTCGCCAGACGCAGACATGCCGACGTCGGACGTCGCGTGCGGCTCCCACGCCCCGGCAGGCGGTGGCGTGGGCGCTGACCTGTGCACCGCCGCCGCGTCCGCGCCTCCGGTGTCGCTGGCCTGCCATTGCGCAAGCCGCTGTTCCAGCGCATCCACGCGCCGCCGCAGCCCGGCGATCCACACCAGGGCGATCACCAACCCTACCGGCACCGCAAGCAACAACAGCACCACCAACACAATCATCGTTTCCAACGCACAACCCCTGGGTCGGCATCCGGCCGAATGCGCGAACCATACAGGCTCAGGACGCATCTGGCAGCCAATCACTGCTTGAAGCGCAGCGACGCGATGCCGTTAGCGGCACCCGCACATGCTGGCCACATGCACGCACATCCACCCAAAAAAAAACGCCCGGAACAACCGGGCGTCTGACGCTTATTCGCGGTAGCCGCTGTCGTTCTTGTTATGGATGATCCAGATCAGGTTGCCGCCGGTGTCCATCGACTTGCCGGCAAACACCAGGCGCCCCTGGCCCTTGTAGGCCATCTCATAACGGTAGCGGTCGCCACCGAAGAAGAACGGGATGAACGCCTTGCCGGTCACGTAAGAACCCTGGTCGTTCGGTTGACCAATCAGGTCGGTGACCTGCTTCATCGGCATGCCGATCTTCAGCTGGGTGAACTTGCTGTCAGGCGCCGGCTTGCCGGTGATCTCGCCTTCGTAATCGTTGACGCCCTTGACCGTTTCGCCGTAGCCCGCCTCGACGTCGGACGACTTGATCACCTCGCCATCGGCGTTCATCCAGGCCGGCGTACCGGCTTGCTTCTTCGCCGCCCAACTGGTCGACGGAGCCGACACCGCAAACACCACACCGAGCGCCAGTACGCCCGCCAGAAATTTACTCATGAGTTTTGTTCTCTCGATCCATGGAGTTCCCCGATCCTTCGTACACGACACGGGAACGACCGCCGTGCCCGCAAATTAGCGCACGTAGGCCTCCCAAAGTCCACTTCCCGTACTGACGACGACGCGGCGACGGTAGATGCACGCATCACATTCCGGCAGACACAAAACGAAAGGCCCCGGCATGCCGGGGCCTCTACGCATCGCCTGAGCGCGAGGTTTACTTCGCGACAACCCGCACCATTTCCAGGCACTTGTTGGAATAGCCCCACTCGTTGTCGTACCAGGACACCAGCTTGACGAAGGTCGAGTCCAGCGCGATGCCGGCGTCGGCGTCGAACACCGAGGTGCAGGTTTCGCCGCGGAAGTCGGTGGCCACGACTTTGTCTTCGGTGTAACCCAGCACGCCCTTCAAGGCGCCTTCGCTCTGCGCCTTCACTTCGGCGCAGATCTCGGCGTAGGTGGCCGGCTTTTCCAGTTCGACGGTGAGGTCGACCACCGACACGTCCGAGGTCGGCACGCGGAAGCTCATGCCGGTCAGTTTCTTGTTGAGCTCGGGGATCACCACGCCCACGGCCTTGGCGGCACCGGTGGAGGAGGGAATGATGTTCTCCAGGATGCCGCGCCCACCGCGCCAATCCTTGTTCGACGGGCCGTCCACGGTCTTCTGCGTCGCAGTGGCCGCGTGCACGGTGGTCATCAGGCCGCGCTTGATGCCCCACTTGTCGTTGATCACCTTGGCCAACGGCGCCAGGCAGTTGGTGGTGCACGAGGCGTTGGAGACGATCGCTTCGCCTTTGTAGGTCTTGTCGTTGACGCCGAACACGAACATCGGAGTGTCGTCCTTGGACGGTGCCGACAGGATCACCTTCCTGGCACCCGCGTCGAGGTGCTTCTGCGCGGTTTCCTTGGTCAGGAACAGGCCGGTGGACTCGATCACCACATCGGCGCCGACCGCGTCCCACTTGAGGTTGGCCGGGTCGCGTTCCTGCGTGAGGCGGATCTTGTTGCCGTTGACGATCAACGTGTTGCCGTCGACCGACACATCGGCCTTGAAGCGGCCATGCACCGAGTCGTACTGCAGCATGTAGGCGAGGTAATCGGGCTCGAGCAGGTCATTGATGGCCACGATCTCGATGTCATTGGCGAAGTTCTGCACCGCAGAGCGCAGCACGTTGCGGCCGATGCGACCGAACCCGTTGATGCCAACCTTGATTGCCATGTTCACTAGCTCCTGCGGCCGCGATGGCGCGGCGGATGGAAAGGGACGCCCATTCTAGCAGCGTCGCACTCGCACGGCCGTGCTGCAGCCGGCGTTGCAGCATGTGGCGCGAGGACGTTGTGCCACGGTGCATGCGTGGTGGGAAATCGGAAACTGCACAAACCTGCGTGGCTTTGCCGTCAACCGGCGATGCGATGCGCGCGCGGCAGCGCAGGCGCGGCACTGCGCGCCGATATGTTTTCTGATTCGGCGACCCATGACGATCTGGCCCACTGCATGGAAGCGACGATCGGCACAGCGCCTGATTTTCGATATATCCAGTTATTTCAACAACTTGATATTTACGCCGATAGGCTGAAAGGCGTATTCATGCATCTGCCGAACCGCGGCATGTCGGCGTGCCGCGAATGTCGCTGCTGGCCCTGCCTGCCGAGGCACCCATCGATCACAACCGAGATTCTCCACGCGGCGCACCCTGACTGTTCCACCGCGCATGCAGGCATCGCGTTACTCCTCGGGTGCCCCTCGCGCCAAGCGCATGGCATGACAGATCCGACGCAATGCGCCGGTGCGATCACCGGCACGGCGCGGATTGCTGGTGTCGGTGCCGGCCCCTTGCTCGCATCCACGCTTGCTCGCATCCACGCATGACCTGCAGCGTCGTTGCGCGGACGGATTGATCAGGATCAAGGCATCCATCGGGCAAAGCCCCAAGACTTCCTCCATCCTCTGCACACAACGAGAGTTTCCATGCGCATGCGCTCTACCCTTCTGCTCGCCGGCCTGGCCGCCACCTTCGCCAGCGTTCCCGCACTGGCTCAATCCAAAGGCGACTGGACCGTTGCCGTCGGTGCCCACCAGGTCGCTCCCAAGTCCGATAACGGCCGTCTGGTCGGCGGCACGCTGGAGGCGGACGTCGGCAAGGACATCAAGCCGACCTTCACCGCGGAATACTTCATCGCCGACAACCTGGGCATCGAAGTACTGGCTGCGCTGCCGTTCGAGCACGACATCGCGCTGCGCGGCCTGGGACGTGTCGGCAGCACCAAGCATCTGCCGCCGGTGATTTCGCTGCAGTACCACTTCAACAGCCAGGGCAGGCTTTCGCCGTTCGTTGGCGCGGGCATCAACTACACCCGTTTCTTCAGTACCGACACGCGCGGCGCGCTGGCCGGCAGCGAGCTGGAACTGGACGATTCCTGGGGCCTGGCGCTGCACGCGGGCTTGGACTACAAGCTCAGCGACCGCGGCGCGCTGCGGGTGAATCTGCGCTGGATCGACATCGACACCGAAGCGCGCCTCGACGGCAACCGCATAGGCACGGTCAACATCGACCCGCTGGTCTACGGCGTGGCCTACGTGCACCGGTTCTGACCCAGCCAGCGTGCGCGATGCATCTCTGGCACACTTGGCGTCCAGGGACGTGAATCCACCGCCGGAGCTGCGGACAGGTTGGTCACGTCGACCGCCTGTCCGACCTATCCGGGGATTCCATGAGCATGCTGATCCGTACCGCCCTCGCCATCGCACTGGCCGCCTCGGCCGCGCCCGCCCTTGCACAATCGGCCGGCCACTGGACCACGGGCTACGGCGCCGGCTATGTCGCGCCCAAGTCCGACAGCGGCAGCTTCGGCGGCACGCGTGCGGAGATCAAGGGCGCACCGACGCTCTCGTTCACCTACGAATACTTCCTGCGCAACAATCTCGGCATCGAGGTGCATGCCGCGGTGTCGGGCAAGCACGATCTGGAGCTTGAAGGCGTCGGCAAGGTGGGCAGCTATTGGTCGGTGCCGCCGAGCGTGCTGTTGCAGTACCACATCAACGGCTACGGCACGGTGTCGCCGTTCGTGGGCGTCGGCATCAACTACACCACGTTTGTCGGTGAAGACGTCGATGACGCCTTCGGCAATGGCGATCTGCGCTTCGACGATTCGGTGGGCGCCACCGCGCATGTCGGTGTGGACTTCATCTTCAACGATCGCAGCGGCCTGCGGGTGGATGCGCGCTGGACCGATTCGCGCAGCAACGTCGACTTCAATGGCAGCCGGCTGGGCAAGGCACGGATCGATCCATTGACCTACGGCGTGTCGTACCTGGTGTACTTCTGAGCATGCCGCAGACGCCACGCTGAGCCGAGGCTGTGCTTCGACAGGAAACGGCCATCGAACCGTCCCGGGCCGATGCGTACAATTGCCGGATGAAGACCTTCTCCCCTCGCATCATCGTTCTTGCCGCGACCGTTGTCGCGGCACTGCAACCCATCAGCGCCGTCGCCTGGGGGCCGCAAGGCCACCGTCTGGTGGCGCGCATTGCCGAGACCGAACTGAGCCCGCAGGCGCAAGCGCAGGTGGCGCAATTGCTCAAGGGCGAAGCCAATCCGACCTTGGCCGGTGTCGCCAGCTGGGCCGACGAGCTGCGCGAACACGACCCCGAGCTGGGCAAGCGCTCCGGGCCCTGGCATTACGTCAATCTTGGCGAACACGACTGTACGTATGCGCCGCCGCGCGACTGCCCGGACGGCAACTGCGTGATCGCCGCCCTCGACCGACAGATTGGGCTGCTTGCCGACCGCAGCCAGCCCCTGGAGGTGCGCCGGCAGGCCCTGAAGTTCGTGGTGCATTTTGTCGGCGACATCCATCAGCCGATGCATGCCGGCTACGCGCACGACAAGGGCGGCAATGAGTTCCAGCTGCAGGTCGCTGGCAAGGGCAGCAACCTGCATGCGCTGTGGGACAGCGGCATGCTCAACGACCGTCATCTTGGTGACGATTCGTATCTGCAACGCCTGCTGGCGTTGCCGGCGACCGCTGCGACATCGTCGGTGCTGCCACCGCCGGCCGCGGCATGGGCGCAGGCTTCCTGCAAGATCGCAATCACGCCTGGCGTCTATCCAGACAAACATTTGTTGCCGGACGACTATATCGCGACCTATCGTCCGCTCGCCGAGACCCAATTGCGCGAGGCCGGCGACCGACTGGCCGCCGTGCTCAACGCGGCGCTGGCCGCGCCCTGAGATGGAGACGCCGATGCAGCCCGAGGTGCTTGCGTTCTTTCACGCCGACAGCAACACCTTCACCTATGTGGTCGCCGACGCGGCAACCGGGGCGGCAGCGGTGATCGACCCGGCGCTGGACTATGCGGCAGACACAGGCGAGGTCGGCACGCACGCCGCGCAAGCCATCGTCGATGCCATCGCCCAGCATGGCTGGCAGGTGCAGTGGCTGCTGGAAACCCATGCGCATGCCGATCACCTGTCTGCCGCGCAATGGCTGAAACGGCACTGGCCACAGGCGCGCATCGGCATCGGCGACGGCATCCGGGATGTGCAGCAGACGCTCGCGCCACGCTATGCGTTGCCGGATGACTTCTGTGCCGACGGCTCGCAGTTCGATCACCTGTTTGCCGATGACGAGCGCTTGGAACTCGGCAAGCTGCAGGTGCGTGTCATCGCGGTGCCTGGACATACCAGTGACAGCATCGCGTACCTGATCGGCGATGCGCTGTTCCCCGGTGATTCATTGTTCATGCCGGACGCCGGCACTGCGCGCTGCGATTTCCCCGGTGGCGATGCACGGCAACTGTTCGCCTCGATACAGCGCATGTACGCGCTCCCCGAGGACACGCGCGTGTTCGTCTGCCACGACTACGGCCCGGGCGGCCGTGAGGTGGCGTACCAGACCAGTATCGGCGAGCAGCGGCGCAGCAATATCCACGTGCGCGATGGGGTGGAGATTGATGCATTCGTGGCGCAGCGTCAGGCACGCGATGCCACGCTGCCCGAGCCCAAGCTGATCCGGCCCGCATTGCAGGCCAATCTGCAGGCCGGCCGCTGTGGCGGAGTATCTGCGTAGCGTTGGTTGTGCTCGCTACGCGGGATGCATGGCACAGCCGCTATGATCGGCGCCTTATCCCGTTGGAGCTTCCCTATGCGCACGATCGGTTTCTGGCAGCGCGCGTTCTGCGTGCTGATGCTTGCCCTGCCCGCCCTGGCCATTGCGCAGACCGCGCCGGTGACGGTGTTTGCTGCAGCCAGCCTGAAGGAATCCATGGACGAGGCCGCGGCCGCTTACGAGAAGGCGACCGGCACGCCCGTGCGCGTCTCCTACGCTGCCAGCTCTGCACTGGCACGCCAGATCGAGCAAGGCGCACCGGCTGACGTATTCTTTTCGGCCGACCTGGAATGGATGGACTATCTGCAGCAGCGTGGCCTGGTCGTGCCGGCGCAGCGTCACAACCTGCTCGGCAATACCCTGGTACTGGTCGCTCCGGCCACCAGCAAGCTGCGCGTGGATCCGCGCCAGCCGGGCGCGATCGTCAAGGCGCTCGGCGACAGCGGCCGGCTGGCGGTCGGCCAGACCAACAGCGTGCCGGCCGGAAAGTATGCCGCCGCAGCGCTGCGCAAGCTCGGCCAGTGGGATGGCGTGAGCAATCGCCTGGCCGAGTCGGAAAGCGTGCGTGCCGCATTGATGCTGGTCTCGCGCGGCGAGGCGCCGCTGGGCATCGTGTACGGCTCGGATGCACGCGCCGAACCCAAGGTGCGCGTGGTCGCGACCTTCCCCGACGATAGCCACGATGCCATCGTGTATCCGGTTGCTGCATTGAAGAACAGCAGCAATGCCGGCACGACCGCGTTCGTGCAATGGCTGGGCAGCAAACCGGCCAAGGCGATCTTCGTCCGCCGTGGTTTTTCGCTGAAGGATTGAGGCGCACCGTTGTCGATGTTCACCCCGCAGGAGCTGACCGCGATCGGCCTGAGTCTCAAGGTCGCCATCGTTGCGGCCATCGCCAGCCTGCCACCGGGCATCGCCTGCGGCTGGCTGCTGGCGCGTCGGCGCTTTCCGGGCAAGGCGCTGCTGGATGCCTTGCTGCATCTGCCGCTGGTGATGCCGCCGGTGGTGACCGGCTACGCGCTGCTGGTGGTGCTGGGCACGCAGGGGCCGGTCGGTCGCTGGTTGCTGGAACATCTCGGCATCCAGTTCGCGTTCCGCTGGACCGGGGCAGCGCTGGCGTGCGCGGTGATGGGATTTCCGTTGATGGTGCGCGCGATCCGCTTGTCCATCGAAGCGACCGACCGTCGCCTGGAAGCGGCTGCCGCCACGCTTGGTGCGGGTCCGCTGCGGGTGTTCTTCAGCATCACCTTGCCGCTGGCCTGGCCGGGCCTGGTGGCCGGCATGGTGCTGGCGTTTGCCAAGGCCTTGGGCGAATTCGGTGCGACCATTACCTTCGTGTCCAATATCCCTGGCGAAACCCAGACCCTGTCGTCGGCCATCTACGGGCTGATGCAGGTGCCGGGCATGGAATCGGGCGTGTGGCGACTGGCCGGCGTTGCGCTGGCGATCTCGCTGGCGGCGCTGCTGCTGTCCGAGTGGCTGGTGCGCAGACCGCATCCGCGCGAGGACAGCTGATGCTCGATATCGATCTGCAGCTGCAGCGCGGCAATTTTCAACGGCATCTCCATATCCAGGACCAGGCGCGCGTGGTGGCCCTGGTCGGGCCTTCCGGCGCGGGCAAGACCACGGTGCTCAATGCGATCGCCGGGCTGGTGCGGCCGCAGGCCGGGCATATCCGCATCGACGGGCGCTGCCTGTACGACGCCCGGCAAGGCGTCAACCTGCCCACGCACAAACGCAGGATCGGCTACGTGTTTCAGGATGCGCGGCTGTTTCCGCATCTGGATGTGCGTCGCAATCTGCGTTACGGCCGGCACGCCGGGGGCACGGCGCCATTCGGCTTCGACGACGTGGTGACGCTGCTGGGTATCGCGCCGTTGCTGCAACGCCGGCCGCGCAATCTGTCCGGGGGAGAGGCGCAGCGGGTGGCGATCGGCCGCGCCTTGTTGTCGCAACCGGCGATCCTGCTGTTCGACGAGCCCTTGTCGGCACTGGATCAGGCGCGCCGCGAAGAACTGATTCCCTACCTGCAACGCGTGCGCGACGAGATCCGCCTGCCGATGTTGTATGTCAGCCACAATCCCGATGAAGTACAGCGCATCGCAGATAGCGTGCATGTGCTGGAATGAGCGCATCGGCACAGTCCACCACCGCATCCAATCTACTGGTGTGTCCATGAAACAGTACCGAAAGCATGCATTCCCGGTGGAGCAGGCGCGCCGCTTCCTCGAACCCGGGCCGGTGGTACTGGTGAGCTCGGCCCACAAGGGCCAGCGCGACATCATGACGATGGGGTGGCATATGGTGCTGGAGTTTTCGCCCTCGCTGATCGCATGCTGCATCGCTCGCGGCAACCACAGTTTCGAACTGGTCCGGCGCAGCAAGCAATGCGTGATCAACCTGCCGACAGCCGAGCTGCTCGACACCGTGATCGGCATCGGCAACAGCAGCGGTGCACAGATCGACAAGTTCGACCACTTCGGACTGACTGCCGTCCCCGGCCAACGGGTCGCAGCGCCAGCCATCGCCGAGTGCTACGCCAGTTTCGAATGCCGCCTGCACGACGGCCGGCAGATCAACCGCCATGCCCTCTTTGTCTGGGAAGTGGTGAACGCGCAGGTGGCCAGGCGGCCTGCGCTTCCCAGGACGGTGCATTACCGCGGCGATGGCCGCTTCATGCTGTCCGGCGACGAAGTCTCGCGGCGGCGCCTGTTCGCACCCGACATGCTCTGATCGCAGCGATGCGCGCGTTCAATGCGCCACCTTGCCGGTGCGCACGCTGACCTTGCCCTGCCGCACTTCGAAGGTGAACGCGAACGACAGCGTCACCGGTACCGGTACCTGGCTGCTGGCGCCGCTGCAATCGTCCAGCGCGGCTGGCTGCGCCACACCTGCGGCAAACGTGCACAGCGCGGCCGGAACGAACTGCCATTGCTGCACCGTGGTACGCACCGACTGCACCAGATCGGCGTTGTCCGGCAGCAGACCGGCCGCGCATTCGTCGCGATCGGACATGGGGTCGACGCGCTGTACCGCACCTTCAGCGGTCAGGATCACATGCGCGCACACAGTGGTCGGCGACAAACTCTGCCGTGGCGAATCGGCCGGCAGCACCGGCGCGTCGCTGCGCAGCGCGCGCGGCATCCGGAAGCGCTGCGCCGGCGCCAGTGTGTAAGGCTGGATGGAGCCGCCGCCGTCGCCGCCCGACTGCGCGCTCAGCATGCGCTGGTCCACCGAATCTTCGCGCTGGCTGCGCTGCTGTTCCTGCACGCCTTGCGTTGCACATGCGCCAAGCGACAGCGCCATGATTGCGGCGCAGATCGAATTAGGAACGGCTGACAACATGTGGCGAGCAGTCGTCAGGTAGGCGTGGCCGGCGCGCAGGAACCGAACTGTAAGAGTGGTATCTGCCGATTCCAGGCACCGGCCGCGCCTACCTGACAGTTGTGCTGCCGTCTTGCCGGTCGCTCTGAATCGCATCACGGCCCCTCCTGTATCGCGCAGCCCACTGAAGCACAACCTGCAAGGCGGCTGGACGCTGCCGGATCCGATAGCGCAGCGCCTGCATCCGCAACGGTTGACGTTTGCTCCGGCGCATCCAGTGCGAACTTCACCGGCACGCGCACCTTGGAAGCAATCGCCCTGCCATGTGCATAGGCAGGCTTCAGCCGCCACTGGCGCGCTGCCTCCAGCACGGCTTGATCGAACACGCCGGCCGGCGCGCTCCGCACGACAGCGATGTGCTGCGGTACGCCGCCAGGGTTGACCTCAATCTGCAGTTCGACAAAGCCCTCAATACCGCCGTCGAACGCGGCTGCCGGATACCTCGGCGGTTGCATCGTGGCGAAATCCACCGCATTGCCGGCCGCCAGCGTCGGTTGTGCCGCTAACACAATGCGCGCCGGCTGCAGGGCCCAGGCCGTGGTACTGATCGTCGCCGCGAGCAGCAGTACCATCGCCACGCGCCAGCGCGCCTGTCCGGCAGCTACTGGCGAAGCACGCAGCGCCGCGATCCGTTGCGTCAACGGATGCGATGCAGCCCAATGACAGGCGAGCGGCGTAAAGCCGGCACCAAGCTGGGTCTTGAGCATGGCGGTGGCGTAACTGCGGCGCTTGCCCGGATGTTGCGCCAGCACGGCCGCATCGCAGGCCAGTTCCTGATCCAGCCGGAACGCACGCCAGGCCAGATGCATCAGCGGGTTGAACCAGCCGATGCAGAGCATCAATGCCGCCAGCAGATTGGCATGTAGGTCGCCACGGCGCAGATGCAGGCGCTCGTGCGCCAGGATCAGGGCGCGCTCATCGACGTTGTAGCGCTCACCGAAATCCGCCGGCACCACGATGCGCAGACGCCAGAGTCCCAACGATGCAGGAAGACCGACATCGCGCGTGGCAGACCAGAGCCGGTCGTCGAGCCGCTGCAACGGCCCCAGGCTGCGCATGAAACGCCGTTGCCGTATCCACAAACCGATCGCCATCACTACCGCGCCGCCCAGCCACGCTGCTACCAGCCATGTTGCCCACGCCTGACCTTCGCCATGCACGCCGGAGGGCGCTGGCATGGCAATCGGCGCCGGCAGTCCCGGCACTGTGATGCCGAAAGACGGGCCGGGCAACAAGGCCGCCACCAGGGCCAGCGGGACGCAGGGCCAGATCGCATACGCCGCGGCGGCACCCGACAGCTGGCGCAATGGGCGACGCAGGAGCAGGCAGACCAGCAACGCAGCGGTGATGTACAGCGTTGCGCGCGATAACAGGATCCAGGCCTCAGGGTTCATCGTCCAGCTCCTTGATCAGTTGTTTCAGTTCCGCGATATCGGACGCGCTGAGTTTTCCGCGCTCGCTGAAATGCGCCACCAGTGGCGCCACCCGCCCGCCGAACAGGCGCTGCAGCAATCCCTCGCTCTGTTGCTGCACCCACTGCTCGCGCGCCAGCACCGGCGAATAGAGATAACGTCGCCCTTGTTTGACCGCGCGGATTGCGCCCTTGCCGAGCAGGCGGTTGAGCAAGGTCTTGACGGTGGGCTCGGCCCAGTCGCTGTGCCCTGCCAGCGCGGCGACCACGTCGTCTGCGCTGCGCGGCGCCGCATCCCAGAGCACCTGCATCACCACCGCTTCGGCGTCACTGATCGGCATGCGATTACATCCGTAATTTTTATCGATTACGCATGTAAAACTTGCGTCTGTCAAGCCCTTCCCGCTTGCCTTGCAGGAGACGCATGCATCGACCCGGCCTTGTCGGCGATCCAGATACCTGCCCCACCATCGCCTCGGCTACCCTGCACCGATGACTGAACACCTCACCGACCTGCCCAGCGCGGTTGCGCATATCCTGCAACGTCTCGATGGCCCGCTGCGCGTCGGCGCGCCGTTGGGCATCGGCAAGCCGCACCGGTTGTTGAACGCCTTGTATGCGCAGCTTAAGCACACGCCGACGTGGCCGCTGGCGCTGTATACGGCGCTGTCGCTCAATCCGCCCAAGCCCGGCGCGGGACTGCAAGCGCGCTTTGCTGCGCCCTTCCTTGCGCGCCATTTCGGTGCGGATTTCCCGCGTCTTGCCTACGTCGATGACATGTTGCGCGATGCGCTGCCGGCGCATGTGCAGGTGGAAGAGTTCTACATGCAGTCCGGCGGGCTGCTGCACTCCACCCAGGCGCAGGCCGACTACACCAGCCTCAACTACACCCACGCTGCCGCAGCCGTGGCGCAACGCGCGCCGAACCTGATCGTGCAGAAGGTGGCACGCGAGCCCGGCGGCACCCGCTTGTCGTTGTCGTGCAACAACGACATCACCCAGGACACGCTGGATGCGGTGCAGGCACTGGGCCTGCCGCGCCCCATGCTGGTGGCGGAAGTCGACACGCAACTGCCGTGGATCGGCGGAACCGCGGCAGTGGAGGAAACCTTCTTCGACCTGGTGATCGACCTGCCAGGCCAGTCGCCGCGCCTGTTCGGGTTGCCCAGGCAACCGGTGAACACCGTCGACTACGCCATCGGTCTGTATGCCAGCGCGCTGGTCCGCGATGGCGGCACCTTGCAGATCGGCATTGGCACCCTGGCCGATGCGCTGAGCCATGCGCTGGTGTTGCGACATACCGACAACACGAGTTATCGACGCGTGCTGCAGGCGCTGGACCCGGAACTGGAACAGCATCCTGCCGTGCGCGCCAGCGGTGGCCTGGCGCCGTTCCAGATCGGCCTGTACGGCTGCAGCGAAATGCTCAACGAAGGGTTCAAGCAGTTGGTGGACAGCGGTGTGATCCGCCGCAAGGTGCACGACGATCTGGCGCTGATGCAGCGCATCGCCGACAGCAGTGCCGACGCGGCCGATCATGCGCGCCTGGCACGCGAAGGCGAGTTTCTGCATGGCGCGTTCTATCTCGGCTCGCCGGACTTCTACCGATGGCTACGCGATCTGGATGCGGGCACGCGCGATGCCATCGGCATGCGCCGCATCAGCGAGATCAACCAGCTGTACGGCGGCAACGAAGCACTGGAGCGCCTGCAACGCCGCGATGCGCGCTTCTTCAACTCCTGCATGATGGCCACTGCACTCGGCGCGGCGGTGTCCGATGGGCTGGAAGACGGCCGTGTGGTTTCTGGTGTCGGCGGCCAATACAACTTCGTGGCGATGGCACATGCCTTGCCGCAGGCCCGCAGCGCGTTGATGCTGCGGGCCACGCGTGACGCCGGTGCACACGCAGCGAGCAATGTGCGCTGGAACTACGGGCACACCACCATCCCGCGCCATCTGCGCGATCTGTACATCACCGAGTACGGCATCGCCGACCTGCGCCACCAGACCGATCAGGACTGCGTACTGGCGATGGCCGGCATCTGCGATGCACGCTTCCAGAACGCATTGCTGGCGGCCGCCAAGGCATCGCGCAAGTTGCGTGGCGACCCTGCACTGCCCGCGCGTGCACAACGCAACACGCCGCAGGCGCTGGAACAGGCGCTGGCGCCGTTCCGTCGCGATGGCAGCCTGCCCGACTACCCACTCGGTAGCGACTTCACCGAGGTCGAGCAACGTGTGCTGCGTGCCCTGACCTGGCTCAAACGCGCGACTGCCGGCAACAGCGCGAAGCTGACGACCGTCTGGCGCGCACTGCTGTCACGCGATACCGGCGATGCAAGCCACGGCGCCTGTCTGCAACGGATGGCATTGGATGCGCCGCGCAGCATCGCCGAACACGTGCAGGCCCGGCTGCTGGCGTACGCCTTGCGGAAAACCGGAGTGCATTGAAACATCCGTACCGCAAGAAGCGATGCCGGGGTGCGCGAAGCGAACAACCCACGGGGTGCCGCAGTCTTTGGCCCGTTGTGATGACCGGCATGACCGCGCATGCCGCTCCTCGCCTCACCGATCTGCACTGCAAGGGCATGCATGTGCAGGATGGCCCAGCGCGGATCGGAGCCGGCAGCGAGCAAGCGCTTGCAAGGATTGCCGGGGCCGTGAAGCGCCTTTGGCGTTAGACGTTACCGCCAACCTCACGCTCAACACAGCGCAGTGGACAGCACACGCAGCGCGATCGACTGAGAAAGAACTTGCTGCAGCGCATCTACACCCTGCGCCGCCGCCCGGGTAGAAGCATCAGCAGCAGGCGATCGGAAACTGGGCGGCGATGAGATCGCAGATACCCGCTCCCGACTCGTATCGCTACAGCATCCTCAGTCAGTCTCGGTGCAGCCATTTCACGCAGACCACGCAGGCGGCTCGGGCAAGGTGCGCGCATGTCTCCTCCGGACCTGCTCATGCCATCACGTATTTACGCTCGCGTTTGCTTGCTCTCCCTTGCCCTGGGCACCTCCCTGTCCGCACAGGCGCAAGCGCCGCTGCCCCCTGCGGCACCTGCGCCGACAGCAACCCCGGCTGCGACGGTCTTGCCGACTGGCCCGCGTTCGGATCTGCATGCACAGGTGCTGCTGGATCGCGCGCATTTCTCGCCGGGGCAGATCGACGGCGAGCGTGGTTCCAATCAGAAGCGTGCGGTGTCGGGGTTTCAGGCAGCGCACAAGATCAAGGTCACCGGTGAGCTGGATGACGCCACCTGGCAGGCCTTGCAGGCCGACACCACGCCGGCGCTGGTGCAGTACACGCTCACCGATGCCGATGTGGCCGGACCGTTCCAGCCGATTCCGAAGGGACCGGCCGAACAAGCCAAGCTGACGTCGCTGGGCTATACCTCGGTGGACGAGGCGCTGGGCGAGCGTTTCCATGCCGATCCGGAACTGCTGCGCCAACTCAACCCCGGCGTGGATTTGAGCAAGGCCGGCGGCGTGATCCAGGTACCGAACATCGACGGCGCCTCCCCCTTGGCCAAGCCGGCCAAGCTGGTGGTCGACAAGTCCGAGTCGACGCTGCGCCTGTTCGACGCCGACGGCAAGGTGTATGCGCAGTTCCCGGTGTCCTCCGGCAGCAAGCACGATCCGCTGCCGATCGGCCGCTGGAAGGTGCTGGGCGTCGCGCGCGACCCGGTGTTCAAGTACAACCCCAAGCTGTTCTGGGATGCCAAGAAGGGTGATCAAAAAGCCACCCTGCCCTCCGGCCCGAACAATCCGGTCGGACGCGTGTGGATCGATCTGTCCAAGCCGCATTACGGCCTGCACGGCACGCCGGAGCCGGGTCATGTCGGCAAGACCGAATCGCATGGTTGCGTGCGTCTGACCAACTGGGACGTGGTCAATCTGGCAGGCGTGGTCGGTCCATCCATGCCGGTGGTGATGCAGGAGTAAGCATGAGACTGCTGATGATGCTGGTGGTCGGTGTGTTGCTCGGTGCGGCCGGCTATTGGTGGCTGGAACGCCAGGCGCCGCAGGCAACGGTGGCCGCAGCGTCCAACGCTGCACCCGCTGTAACAGCGCAACCCGACGCGGCAGGGGCTGGAATGGCAGCCTCTTCCGCCGCTGCGCCGCCCATTGCCGCGTCGGCGCCATCCAGCCAGATGACGCCTGCTGCAGACACGCCAACCGCACCGGCATCCGCACCCTCTCCTGGGGCTGCAATTTCAGGCAGCGGCCTGCTGATTCCGGTACAAGGCATCGGCAGCGGCCAGCTGCAGGACACCTTTACCGACGCACGCAGCGAAGGCCGCGTACACGATGCCATCGACATTCTTGCACCGACCGGCACACCGGTGCTTGCAGTTGCAGATGGCACGGTCGAGAAAATGTTCAACAGCGAGCGCGGTGGCCTGACCGTGTACCAGTTCGACCCGAACGGGACGTACTGCTACTACTACGCCCACCTGGAGCGTTATGCCGACGGCCTGGCAGAAAAGCAGCAGATCACGCGCGGCCAGGTCATCGGCTACGTCGGCAGTACCGGCAATGCCGATCCTGCAGCACCGCATCTGCACTTCGAGATCCATCGCCTGGGGCCGGAAAAACAATGGTGGAAGGGCGAGGTCTTGAATCCTTACCCGGTATTGCATGGCGATCAAACCCTGCAGTGATGCACCGAGCAGCGATGCACGCACAGGCCTGCGTGTAATGGGCAGGCCTGTGCATTCAGATCAACATCCCGCCCGATACTTCGATGCGCTGCGCATTGATCCACCCCGTCCCCGGCGCGAGTAACGCGGCAACTACCGGCCCGATATCGTCCGGCAGTCCTGGGCGTCCCAGCGCCGTGACCGACGACACCATCGCATTGACCTGTGCGTTATCGCGCACGCTGCCGCCGTTGAAATCCGTTTCGATCGCACCCGGTGCCAGTGTGTTGGCACGAATGCCCCGCGCGCCCAGTTCCTTGGCCAGATAGCGGGTGAACACCTCCACCCCGCCTTTCATCATCGCGTAAGCCGATGCGCCGGGCAGCGCGAAGCGTGCCAGGCCACTGGACACGTTGAGGATGCGTCCGCCATCGGCGATCAGCGGCAGCAACGCCTGGGTCAGGAAATACGGCCCCTTGAGATGAATGTTGACCAGGGCGTCGAACTGCGCCGGCGTGGTGTCGGCGATGGCCGCATGCAGCCCGCTACCGGCGTTGTTGACCAGCGCATCGACATGCGTGCGGTCCCAACCGGCCAGCACCTGCTTCAACTGCGCGGCGAATGCCGCGAACGACCCGGCGTCGGCGATATCCAGCGGCAGGGCGTGCGCGCGGCGGCCGAGCGCGTGGATCTCAGCGACCACGGAGGCCGCCTCCTCTGCCTGGCTGCGATACGTCAGCACGATGTCGCTGCCATCGGCAGCGAGCGCAAGCGCGGCGTTGCGGCCCAGGCCGCGGCTGCCGCCAGTAATCAGAGTGATCGGTGTGGTGGTCGACATGGATGGACTCCGTTGTGTGGTGGGATGCGATTTGAAGCGATCAACACAGCTGGCGCGTGACCGCTGGGCGGGCGTGACAACGCCCGACGGTGCCAAGACTATTGCGCTTGCCGCGCCGCATAAATCGGTCCAACCTGATAGCACCGTTCAAGAACGTCGACCAATCGATGGACACCCTGCAATCGCTGCGCGCCTTCCTGCGCGTCGCCGAGCTCGGCAGCTTCACCCGTGCCGCCGAAACGCTGGGGCTGCCCAAAGCCAGCGTCTCTACCGCCGTGCAGCGACTCGAGGCTTCGCTGGGTACGCAGCTTTTGCATCGCACGACGCGTCGCGTACAACTCACCGGCGACGGCGCCGCGTTCTATCAGCGCAGCCGCGATCTGCTCGACGACATGGACGAGTTGCAGAGCATGTTTCAACGCGAACGCAGCCAGCTACGCGGGCGCTTGCGGGTGGACATGTCTTCCGGCATCGCGCGCAATTTCGTGATTCCCGCACTGCCCGGGTTCCTGGCGCAGCACCCCCAGCTGGAAGTGGAGATCAGCGGCACCGACCGCCGCGTCGATGTGGTGCGCGAAGGCTTCGACTGCGTGTTGCGCGTGGGCACGCTCGAAGACACCAACCTGGTCGCGCGACCGCTCGGCGCGTTTCGCATCATCAATTGCGCCAGTGCCGCCTACCTCGCACGACGGGGCACGCCGCAGCGCCTGGACGATCTGGCACACCACGACCTGGTGCATTACGTGCCGACGCTGGGCCAGCGATCGCCCGGCTTCGAGTACCGCGACGGACACGCCTACCAGCTACTGCCCATGCACGGCCCGGTGACGGTCAACAACGGCGATGCCTATCTTGCTGCGGCATTGGCAGGCCTGGGCATCATTCAGGCGCCGGCCAGTCCGTTACGCCAGCACCTGGACAGCGGTGCCTTGATCGAGCTGCTGCCCGCCATCGCGCCGGAACCGATGCCGGTTACGCTGCTCTACGCGCAGCGTCGCCATCTGCCGCAACGCGTGCGAGCGTTCATGGACTGGGTTGCAGAGGTGATGGCGCCGCATCTGGAACCACTGTAGCCCGGGGCCGCCTCGATGCGACTGATGGCACGTCAGCACGCATGCGTACGCAGGAAGTGTCTCTATCGCTTGGCGCCATTGGCGGGAGGCATCTGCTTGCGCGCCACGTCGACACCACTCAAGCAAAGCGATACCAGCACGCAGTTACGGCATTGCGGTAAGCGCAGCAGATCTACGCTCTGCCCCGCGGATGCAGACACAAAAAAACAGGCACCTGTTGCAAGGTGCCTGTGCATGTAGCGGCAACAGACCGGGCGCTGAAATCGCGCCCAGCCCGGTCTGCGATCAGAACGTGTAGTTGAAGGTCAGCATGCCGTTGCGCGATGCGCCCCACGCGCCATAGCCACCATTGAACTGCGAGTAGTAGCGCTTGTCGAGCAGGTTGTCGACATTGAGCTGCACCGAGAACTGCGGCGACAACCGATAGCGCGCAAACGCGCTGACCAGTGCGTAAGCGCTCTGCTGAAAGGCGCCGTAGACCGGGTCCACATAGTACGAGCGGTTCTGCCAGTTGACGCCACCACCCACGGTCAGATCGCTCCACGCGCCTTGCGGGGTGTAGCTGTTGAACAGTTTGAGGGTGGTGCGCGGCAGATGCGTATTGATCGAGGAGCCGTTGTCATCGCGGGCGGTGTAATGCGAAGCGCCGAAGGTGGTGCTCCAGCTCTCGGTCACCCGCCCGGACACCTCGAAATCGAAGCCTTCGCTGACCACGCCGCTGGCGGCCTCATACGCCGACTCGGTGCTACCGGGGACGAAGCCGCCGGTGGCCACGCCCAGGTTGTCCTGCTCGATGCGGAACACCGCAAGCGAGGCGTTGAGCCTGTCGTCGAACCAAGCTGCCTTGACGCCGGCTTCGTAGCCCTTGCCGCTCAACGGATCCAGGTAGCCGCCATTGGCATCGCGCAGGGTCTGCGGGTTGAAGATTTCGGTGTAGCTGGCGTATGCCGACCACACGTCGTTGATGTCGTAGACCAGACCGGCGTACGGCGTGACTTCGTTCTGGGTGTCAGAAAACGGCAGCAATTGCTGCGTGGTGAAGTCTAGGTTGCGGCCGTCGATCTGCCAGTCGGTATAGCGTGCGCCCACCAGCAGCGTCAGCGGCTCGGCCAGCGAGAAACGCGCAGCCACATAAGCGGCCTTCTGCTTGATCGTGCCGTCGCTCTGCACCAGCAGCGGACTCCAGTTGGGCTCCGGATACGCGCCGTTCCAGCCGAGGTAGCTATCCAGCGGCGCCGGGAAATCGAAGGTGCCGTTATTGACGTACTCGCGGCGGTTGTAGCTGGCGCCGGCGACCAAATGATGCTCGCGGCCAAACAGCTGGAACGGGCCTTCCGCATAGACGTCGGCGCCATCGGCCTTGCGCTCGGTCTGGTAGTTGCCCGAATACGGCACCACGCCACCACCGGTGGTGCGATCGAGTCCGAAGATCGTGTAGTACGGATAGAACAGGTGATTGGCCGCTTCGGTCTTCTCGTGGCTCAGATTGGCCTTGAGATTCCAACCGTTGTCGAAACTCTGCTGCAGGCTGGCGAAGGTGCGCTGCAGGCGCGTGTCCCAGAAGGTCCAGTCGGCCGCCGGATTGAACGAACGGTCATAGTTCGTACGGGTGCCATCGCTGAAGAACAGCGGGAAGCCGCCCCAGGTGACGTCGTTCGATTCCTTCTTCTGGTACTCGTAACCCACGCTCAGCAAGGTGCTGTCGGTGAGGTCGGCATCGATGATCGCCGAGCCGATCTTCTTGCGCAGGCCGTAGCGGTCCATGTCCGATTCGCCATCCTGGTACACGCCGATCACGCGCGCACGGACGGTGCCTTCGGGGCTCAGCGGCACGGTGACATCGGCCACGCTGCGGGTCTTGTTGAAATCGCCACCGCCCACCGACACGGTGCCGGTGAAGTCGCGGCTGAGCGCATGCTTGCGCACCAGGTTGATCGAGGCCGACGGATTGCCCGAGCCGGTCAGCAGGCCGGTGGCGCCACGCACCACTTCGACACGGTCGTACAGCGCCACGTCCAGCGCCGAATCGCCATAGCTCCAGGCCTGTTCCATGTAGGCCGGGATGCCGTCGAACTGGTAGTTGTCGATGTAGAAACCGCGTGCGAAGAATTCCAGCCGCTCGCTGTCGCTCTGCGCCACCGAAATGCCGGTGACGTTGTTGAGCACGTCGGTGATGCTCTGCAGGTTCTGGTCGTCCATGCGGTCGCGGGTGATCACGGTGACCGATTGCGGAATCTCCCGCAACGACAGGTCCATGCGCGTGCCGGCGGTGGTCTTCTCCACCGTATAGCCCTTGGCCTGTTCGCCCTGCACGATCAACCGGTCCAGGGTGGTGACCTGGGCATCGGCGACGGCCACGGGCGTCTCGGCCAGCACCTGGCCGGCGGCCATGGTGCACAGCGCGGCACACAGCGCACGCGGCAGGACATGGCGACGCGCGCCCACGGAAGCAAGACGCAATTCGGTACTACGGATCATCGGAGACTCCAACGCAGACGGATCAGACCACGCGCTGCGAAGACGCCGCGCCGGCAACAAGGGGAGGAAGCGTGTGCCTTACCACCGGCAGCGCACCATTTTAATGGGAATGATTCACATTTTAAATAGTGGATTGACAAATTTTTAGCATCCGTTCAAGCCAAGCGAACGCTACAGAAATGCCGCCGCATGCTGCCGGCGGGCGCATTGCGTAGCCGGCGTATCGAGAGGATCAGCCCGGTTTAACCGAGCCGCCGCAGGGCTTGGCGCACCACACGGCCACGCCAGTTGCTGACCAGGATCCGTGCATCGGCGCTGGTCGACGACGGGCACCGACACGTGCAATGCCCCCGTTGCACGGTGCCGCATCGCGCAGCGCGCACGAGGCCCCACAAAAAAGCCGGCTTTCGCCGGCTTTTTCTTCCAGGCGCCGCGTCAGGCGTTACAGCGCCTTGGCCGCAGCAACCACATGCTCGGCGGTGATCTTGAAGTACGCGTACAGCTGATCGGCCGGTGCCGAGGCGCCGAAGGTATCGATGCCGACCACATCGCCATCCAGACCCACATATTTGCGCCAGAAGCCGGTCACGCCCGCTTCCACCGCCACGCGCTTGCGCACCGCATTCGGCAGCACCGACTCGCGATAGGCCGCATCCTGGCGATCGAACACGTCGGTCGACGGCATCGACACCACGCGTGTCTTCAGCCCGGCCGCGTCCAGGGTCTGCTTGGCTTCCACCGCCAGCCCGACTTCCGAACCGGTGGCGATAAGGATCACGTCGGGCGTACCACCTTCGGCATCGGCCAGCACATAACCGCCGCGCTCGATCAGTTTGAGCTGCTCGTCACTGCGCGGCTGGTGCTGCAGGTTCTGGCGACTGAACACCAGGCAGCTGGGGCCGTCCTTGCGGGTGATGGCGGCCTTCCAGCTCACCGCCGATTCCACCGCATCGCCCGGGCGCCACACATCGTTGTTGGGGATGTAGCGCAGCGAGGCCAGGTGTTCCACCGGCTGATGGGTCGGGCCGTCTTCGCCCAGGCCGATCGAGTCGTGCGTATACACGTGGATGGCGTGGGCCGGATTCAACGCGCTCATGCGCACGCCGTTGCGCGCGTAATCGCTGAACACCAGGAAGGTGGCGTCGAACGGAATGAAGCCGCCATGCAGCGCCAGGCCGTTGGCGATGGCGGTCATGCCGAACTCGCGCACGCCGTAATAGACGTAGTTGGCGTTCGGGTCATCGGTGGCGACCGACTTGCTGGCCTTCCACAAGGTCAGGTTGGAATGCGCCAGGTCGGCCGAACCGCCGATCAGTTCCGGCAGCAGCGGCGCGAACGCTTCGATCGCCAGCTGCGAGGCCTTGCGCGAGGCGATGGTCTGGCCGTCCTGCTGCGCCTTGGCGATGTAGGCATCGGCCTGGGCGATGAAGTCGGCCGGCAGCTCGGCGTGCGAGCGGCGGGTCAGCTCGGCGGCTTCGGCCGGATACTGCTTGCCGTACTTGTCGAACAGCTGCTCCCACTCGGCCTGACGCAAGGTGCCGGTGCCACCTGCGCGCCAGCCGGCGTAGATCTCCTCGGGGATTTCGAACGGGCCGTACGGCCACTCCAGCGCCTTGCGGGCGCCTTCGAGTTCTTCCTTGCCCAGCGGGGCGCCGTGCGAGGATTCCTTGCCGGCCTTGCTGGGCGCGCCGAAGCCGATCTTGGTGCGGCAGCAGATCAGCGTGGGCTTGTCGGTGTTGTCCAGCGCGGTCTCGATGGCGGCCTTGATCTTTTCGGCGTCGTGTCCGTCCACATCGCGGATCACATGCCAGCCATAGGCCTCGAAGCGCTCCGGGGTGTTGTCGCTGAACCAGCCGGCGGTGTTGCCGTCGATGGAGATCTGGTTGTTGTCCCAGAACGCGACCAGCTTGCCCAGGCCCCAGGTGCCGGCCAACGAGGCGGCTTCATGGGAAATGCCTTCCATCATGCAGCCATCGCCCATGAACACCCAGGTACGGTGGTCGACGATTTCCAGCTCCGGGCGATTGTAGCGCTGCGCCAGCAGCTTCTCGGCCAGCGCGAACCCGACCGCATTGGCGAAACCCTGCCCGAGCGGGCCGGTGGTGGTCTCCACGCCGGGGGTTTCGCTGCGCTCGGGGTGACCGGCGGTCTTGCTGTGCAGCTGACGGAACTGCTTGAGCTGCTCGATCGGCAGGTCGTAGCCGGACAGGTGCAGCAGCGCGTACTGCAGCATCGAGCCGTGGCCGTTGGACAGCACAAAACGGTCGCGGTTGAACCACTGCGGGTTGTTCGGGTTGTGCCGGAAGAAATCGTTCCACAGCACTTCGGCGATATCGGCCATGCCCATCGGCATGCCGGGATGGCCGGATTTGGCGGCTTCGACCGCATCGGCGGCGAGAAAACGGATGGCGTTGGCCAGCTGGCGGCGGGTGGGCTGGGTCATGAGCGTCTATGGAAGCGGAGGGAACACCGCTGGAAGCGGAGCCGCTTATTCTCCCACAGAGCGCGTTAGGGGGCTGGGATTGGGGAGTCGGGAATGGAGAATCGGGAATGGAGAATCGGGAATTGGGAATCGGGTGCAATGCTGCAGGTTGGTCGCTGACGCAGCTCTCGCCAAGGCTACCGCTGCGGTACAGCGGACCTCACATCACCCGTACCGATCGCTACAGCCCGCTCTTACCCATTCCCGATTCCCGACTCCCTATTCCTCGCCCTTGGCAACCAAGGTCGTCAGCGCCAGATCGCCGGTCACATTCAGCGCTGTCCGGCACATGTCCAGGAAGTGATTGACGCCCAGGATCATGCCGATGCCGACCGGGTTGACCCCAACCATCGCGCAGATCAGCGCCACCACCGGCAGCGAGCCGGACGGCACGCCGGCGGTGCCGATACCGCCCAGGATGCAGACCAACATCACCATGAACTGCTGGCCGATGCTCAGGTCGACGTTGAAGAACTGCGCCAGGAAGATCACCGTCACCCCTTCGAACAAGGCGGTGCCGTTCTGATTGGCGGTGGCGCCCACGGTCAGCACGAAGCGCGACACCCGCGGCGGCAGGCCCATCTCGTCGGCCACGCGCAGGGCGGTCGGCAGGGTAGCGTTACTGGACGCGGTGGAGAACGCCATCATCGTGGCCGCCTGGGTCTGCCGGAAGAAGCCGACCGGCGAGCGCCCGGCGAACTTCACCGCCAGCCCGTAACTCACCACCATGTGCAGGCCCAGCGCCAGCACCACCACGCCCACGTAAGCGCCCAGGCGGATCAACAGATCGAAGCCGAACAGCGCGGCCAGATTGAACATGAAACAGGCCACCGCGTACGGCGCCAGGCGGATCACCAAGCCGATCAGGGTCATCGAAATTTCGAAGATGCCTTCGATGCCGCGCTTGAGCGTGGCCACTTTTTCGTCGGCGGTGAGCACCATGCCTACGCCGAACATCACCGCAAAGAACATCAGCGACAGGATCGCGCCGTTGCTGGACGCTGCCGCGATGACGTTGCTGGGCACGATCGACAGCAGCATGTCCATGCCCTGCGGCTGGGTGCCGGAGCTGGAGATGATCTCGCGGGTGCGCTCGGCGTTCTGCTGGATCAACTGGTTGGCCAGTCGCGGGTCCACGCCGGCACCGGGCTTGAGCACATTCACCAGCACCAGCCCCAGCAACACCGCCACGCCGGACAGCACGACGGTGTAGCCCAGGGTGCGCCACCCCACGCGCCCGAGCGCACGGATGTCGCCCATCTCGGAAATGCCCATCACCAATGCCGAAAACAGCAACGGCACGATCAGCATGAAGATCAGGTTGAGGAAGATCTGCGAGAACGGGATGGTGACGTACCTGGTGACCACGCGCACCCAGTCGGCATCGCTGCCGGCAAGATAGTAGACAGCCAGTCCCAGCAGCAGACCGACGGCGAAGCCAATGCCCATCTTCCAATGCAGGGGCAGGCCCGGGCGGCGTGCGGCGGGGGATGCAGTCATCTGGTCGGGCCTTGATCTGGACACAAGCCCCGGAGCTTAACAAACGCCATCGACGCGGCCACCTACCCGGCCTCCCGCGGTGCGCCTGCCCGAGGGTAGGTGCAGCTCCCCACGTCAGCCGATACGGGCGCTGGAGCGTTCGACAAACCTGGCGCGCCCACCGTGGGGCATGCACAGCCGCTACTTGGAACTGCGTGTACCGGGCCGCGATGCCCAATCGCTTTTGGGACGCGGTGGGATCCGGCCATGAGCTCTTGCTTGCAAGCATGCACGCCGACCATCCCGACGGGTCCTTGCCCGCTCACCGTCGCGGGCGCTTACGCGGCATGGATGCCGCGTAAGCGCCTACATGGACGTACTTGCGGCGTGTCCCGCGAGGGTGGGCGGGCAAGGGCCCTGCAGCCAGGTCGCAGACCCAACGCCTTGTTTTAAGCAGCACAGGTGAAGAACCAGGTGCAACCGGAATCAATGCGTCAGAGCGGGACTGGACATGGTGACCATCTAGACCCAGTCAGCAACTTCCGATGCAGCGAAACCGATCAAGGCGCCGGCGGATACAGCGGCGCCAATACTTCCGGCTCCGCCGCCGTGGCATGCCGCCAACGCGGGCCCTTGGCAAAGGCCTCGCGCAATGCCGAACGTGCACTGGTCACGTCGCCATCGCCGCCCCAGCGGGCACGCTGCATCTGTGCCACCGCTGCCCGCTGCGCCGGGTCGCTCAACGCTGCCAGCACGCTGTCGATATCGGCAACGCCGGCCATGCCGCACAGCACCGCGGCCACGTCGTCCATGCCGCCGGTATCGAGCGCGCGTCGCAGCTCGGCCACACCGTGCGTCACACGCCGACAGGGCGCAGCTGCATCGCTGGCGTCGATCACCGACGCGCCGTGCGAACCGCCGCGACGCCGTAACAAGGCCCACACCAGGGTGGCAATCCACAACAGCCCAAAGCCGATCGCCGCAGCGATCCAGCCCCATGGCCGTTGCGTGGCCGCGGGTTGCTGCAGGCTCAGCGTGCCGCCCGCAGCAGTTGTCGCAGCGTTATCCGGTAATGGATTGGCTGCAGGCGTTGGCGCCGGCGCCGCAAACGCGCCGCTGCCTGCCGCCACATCCAGCGTCAGGTCCGGCAATGCCGCGGTCTTGGCCGCCGCCGCGCCCACATCCCACCACGCCACCTGCAAGCCGGGCACCACCAACGGACCGGCGCGGTTGGGCACGATCGAATAGCGGCGGGTCAGCCGCAACTGCGGCGAACCATCCACAAAGCGCTCTTCGTACTGCGCGGGCTCGGCGAACACTTGCGCGTCGGGCACGCTCGGGGTCGGCAATTCCGGGAATTGCGCCTGGGTGGCGCCGCGTGCGCTAGCTTCCACCACCAGTTGCGCCGCTTCACCGGCGGTGGCACGCTGCGGCGTGGTCGTATACCGCAACTGCAGGCTGCGCAACGGTAGCCACGGCTGCGGCGCGTTGGCCGGTTGCGCGCGCACCTGCAGCGGGATGCTGGCGCTACGTGCGCTCAGCTCGCCATTGCCGCGACCGAAGTAGTCGTCGAAGAAGCCACCGACCGAACGGCCATTGAAACGCGCCGACGGCAACACCAGGCGGCCGCTGCGCTCGGGCACCAGCAGATAGCGCCGCTCGACCACGTTGTATTGACGGTTATTGAGTACCTTGACCGAACTGACGTCGTCGCCGATACGCTGCAGCGATGCACCCTCGGGCGCTTCCAGGTCCAACTCGCCGGACGCCAGTTGCGTGGCGAAATACAACCGCACCACCACGCCCACACTTTGCTGCACATAGGGCTGCGGATCGTCCACCTGCGTCTGGACAAAGGCATCCTCGTCGCCCTGCGCCGCCGCTGTTGCGCTGGGCGCGCCGCTGCCGGCATCGTTTGCCGAAGCCCCCACCTGCAGCCGCAACGGCTCGGTGCGCTCGTTGCCCACGCGGATCGCCGGCACGATCAGCTCGCCGCTCCTGCGCGGCGTCAGCACCACACCGAACAACGCGCGCATCGCCACCGACCCATTGCTCACCTGCATCTGCTGGTTGGCACTCTTGGCCCCCAGCGCGAAGTCGTTGCGCAACGGCGTGTAATCAGGATCGACACCACGTTGATCGGTTTCGATATTCAGCATCACCACGTCGCCGGCATTGGCGCTGTCGCGGTCCAGCCACGCGCGCGTGACGGCACCCACCGGTGCACAGGTGAGCAACATCACGCCGGTCAACATGCCGATCGCCGCGCGGCGCAAATGGTGTGTGCCGATCATCGTCCGTCCCGTTGCCTGCGTTCGTGTTCCAACCTGAATTTGGTGCGCAGCAAGCTGCCCGGATCGTCCGGCACCCGCCGCAGCCAGGCATCCACCGCCTGACGCTGCTCGCGTTGCTCCGGCGTTTCGTTCGCCGTCGCCGCGGCGGCCTGCTTGCCGTTTGCATCGGCGCTCCTGTCGCCAGCCTGCGCCATCGCCTGCTGCATCTTTTGCCGCTGCGCGGCATCGGCCTGCTGCTGCGCCTTGGCGTCGGCCGACTGCGGCGCTGCGTCCTGCTTGCTCTGCTCGCCCTGGCCGGTTTTGGACTGCTGGTCCTGCGAGGCTGCGTCCTGCGGCGTCTGCGCAGACGACTGATCCTTGCCGTCCTGTTTGCCTCGCGAATCCTGCTGGCCTTGCCCGTCCTGGCCAGCGTTTGGAGCGCTCTGCTTGTTCTGCCCGGACTGATTCTGGCCGGAGCTGTTCTGACCGGATCGCTTCTGGTCGTCGGACTGGCCTTTGCCGTCCTGGCCCTTACCGTCTTTGTTGTTCTGCTGCTGACGCTTGCGCGCCGCATCCACTGCCGCACGATTGGCGATGGCGTCGGGCTGATCCGGATGGTGCTTGAGCGCCCGGTCGTAGGCCGCAATCGCTTGATCGTACTGGCCCTGCCTGGCCAGCGCGTTGCCAAGGTTGTACAACCCCTCATCGGTGGGCACATTTTCGAAGGCTTTTTGTGCCGCGGTAAAATCGCCCTTGCGATACGCCTGCACGCCGGCATCCAGGTGTTGCTGCTGCACCTGGTCGGCGCGTTGCCACAAGGTGCCCTCGGCAGCATGCGCAGGCTGGGCCAACGGCAACACGCACACCAGGGCCAATACCGCCACAACCGCACGCCGCCGGAACGCCAGCAGCGCCAACAGCATCACCGGCAGCAGCAGCCAGTAACCCTCGTCCAGCCAGGTCTTACCACCGCTGGACTCGACGGTTTCATCGGCCAGCGGCTGTTGCGCCGGATCGAGCATGCCCAGCGCACGCAGGTCCGCATCGTCGGCGGTGATGCGCGCATAGCGACCACCGCCCTGCCCGGCAAGATCGCGCAGGCTGCCTTCATCCAGCCGTGTCTGCGCGATCTCACCGGTCGTGGTGCGATACGCCGCGCCGCGCGCGCTCCCCACGCCGAGCGCGGACACGCTGAATCCACGCGAGCGCGCCAGCCGTGCGGAACTCCCGGCCGCACGATCGGCGCTGTCGCTGACCAGCAGGATGTCGCCTTGCTTGAAACCCGCCTGCAGCAGCAACTGCGTAGCCGCGTCGATCGCTGCATCGGCGCGCTTGCCCTCCACCGGCATCACCGATGGCGACAGCGCATCCAGGAACAACGCCACATTGGCAGTGTCTTCGGTCAACGGGGCAACCGTGAAACTCTCGCCCGCATAGACCAGCAGTGCGACTTCGCCACCGGCGCGCTTGCGCAACAACGTGGCCAACTTGGCCCGCGCCTGCAGCAGACGCGATGGCGGCAGATCGTTGGCCGTGATGCTGGAGGACAGGTCCAGCGCCACCACCAGCGGCATGCTGGAGTGATACACCGGCCGCTCGGTCTGCCGCCAGCTCGGACCGGTCATCGCCACCACCGCCAGCGCATAGGCCAGCGCAGCCAGCACGAATCCCAGCCATCCACGCCGACTGCCGGACACCAGCAAGGTCGGCAACAGATGCGCATCCACGCTTTGCCGCCACACCTCCGCATCGCGTCGACGCAACTGCCACAGCACTGCCGCCGGCACGATCGCCAGCAGCGCCCAGAGCAAACCCGGACGCAGCAGATGCAGCGACTGCAGCCAGCTTGCCAGTTCGGTCAGCGCGTTCATCGCCATCTCCGCGGCAACACATAGGTCAGCAGCGCAATCACGATGGCAGCGCCCAACGGCCAGTAGTAGCGTTCCACGCGCGGCTGCATCGACGGGCCGGGCGCCTTGACCGGCTCCAGCCGGTCCAGCTCGGCATAGATGCCGGCCAGTTCTTCCGTATCGCGGGCGCGGAAAAAGCGCCCACCGGTTTGCGCGGCGATCTTGCGCAAGCCGTCTTCGTCGATATCGTCATTGCCCGCGGCAGGAATCGGCACGCCGAACAACGAATAACCGCCATTGCCGCCGAAGGCGATCGTATGCACGCGCACGCCTTCGGACTTGGCAAGTTCGGCAGCCTTGAGCGGATTGAGCACGCCTGCGGTATTGACGCCATCGGTGAGCAACACCACCACGCGCTGGCCCTGCTTCTGCTCGCGCAGCCGTTTGACCGACAACGCGATCGCATCGCCGATCGCCGTTTCTCGCCCGGCCAGTCCCACCACACTGTCGGCCAGCTGGTCGCGCACGGAGGTCAGGTCGGCGGTCAACGGCGTCAACGCGTAGGCGCGCTGACCGAATACCAGCAGGCCAACGCGATCGCCGTCGCGACGATCCAGAAAGTCCGACAACACCGCCTTGGCGGCGGTCAGGCGATCCACCACATTGCCGCCGAGCACCATGTCCGGCTCGCTCATGCTGCCGGACAGATCCACCGCCAGCATCATCTGTCGCGCCTCACGCGGCGGCTGGATCACATCGCCCAATTGCTGCGGGCGCGCAAGCGCCGCGCACAGGAAGAACCAACCCAACCAGGCAAGCCAGCGCGGCACCCGCAGTACCGGCGCGCTCTTCGCCTGCGCAACCGCATGCAGTTGGTCGGCGTAGGGCACGCGCAGCGCGGCCGTATCGGCGCGGCGCTGCGGCCAGAACCACATCAGCAACGGCAGCGGCATCAACCACCATGCCCACGGCCATGCGCAGTGCGCCAGCGCATCCTGCCATTGCGACCACTGCAGCCAGTTCATCGCCGGCCTCGCATCAAACTCAGAAACCGCTGCCGCGCCAATGCCTGCACCGCATCCAGGTCGGACACCGCCGGCGCGCGTTGAAAGCCGCCGTCCAGCAGCGCGCGCCCCGGTCCTTGCGAAAAGGCCTGCGTCTTGCTCTTGCGCCCGTCCAGAAACTGCAGCCATGCCTCGCCGTGCAGCCGGTCGGCCTGCGCATCGACGCTGCGCGCTGCGCGCCGCAACAACACCGACAACGCAGCCAGGCGCTGCGCGGGGGTCGTTGCGCGCTGCAACTCGGCATCGAATGCCGCCAGCCAGCGCCGCTGCTGACGACGGCGACGCCACCACACCCATCCTGAGGTGCCCAGCACCAGGACCACTGCCGCGATCACCAGCCACCAGCCCAGCGCCAGCGGCCACCACGACGGCGACGGCGGCAGATGGACATCGCGCAACGGCAGCGTTTGCGGCGACACCGTCACCGGCTCCGCACGGCGGCGCTGCTGCCCAACCAGGCATCGCTGGCATCGTCGGTGGACAGGCGATGCAGGCGCACACCGCGTGCCTGCAGGACCGCGGTCAATTGTTCCAGCGGCGCCACGAATTCGGCCTGCCAACGCGCACGTCCGGCCTGCGTGGTCAGGTCGATCGCAATGCGCTCACCCCGTACATCGAAGCTGAGTGCGCGGGCCGGTGGCGCCAGCTCCAGGGGGTCGACCAGCACGATCACCACCACCTCGTGATGCAAGGCCAGACCCGACCAGCGTGTGGCAGAAATCCTGCTGGCGCTGCGCGCATCGGCCAGCACGGTCAGCCGCGCACCCGGGCGCAACAGCCGTGCGGCATGGTCCAGTGCCACCTCCAGGCCCGCATCGCCGGACGGCGGCTGCGCGTACCAGCGCGCCAACGCATCCAACACCGGCAATACCCCGCGTTGACCCGAGCGCGGCGCAATCGGCGCCTCGCTGGCAGTGCCACGCAGCGCAGCGATCCGGTCGCCCTGCCGCTGCGCCAGCCACGCCGCAACGGCGCCGGCACGTGCGGCCTGCACCGATTTGTAGCGCACCCGCGTGCCGAAGAAGAGCGCTGGCGAGGTATCGGCCACAATCAGACTCAAGCGTTCGCGCTCGGCCTGAAATAATTTGGTGTGCGCACGTCCGGTACGCGCGGTGACGCGCCAGTCGATATGCCGCGCATCGTCGCCGGCCACGTACTCGCGCGACTCGGCGTATTCCATTCCGCGCCCGCGCGTCGCCGCCGGCACCGGCCCGACCAGCCCATGGCGACCACGACCTGACTGCCCGCGGTGGGTCGTGGTGCCGCGCAGCGCGATCAGCTCCGTCAGCGTCGGCCGCAGTCCATCGCCGACGATCGACGCAGGAGCGGTGACAGGAGAAGAAGACGGCATCGAAGACATCGGATTCTGGTCAGAGGACGGCATACCTCAGCAACACGCTACCCGATCAGGGCAGCGGAATCTTTTCCAGCAAGGCGGCGACCAGACGTTCGCCATCCCAGCCTTCGGCAGTGGCTTCGTAGCTGGGCAGCACGCGATGACGCAGCACGTCCGGGGCAATCGCGCGAATATCGTCCGGGGTCACGTAGTCGCGCCCGGCCAGCCATGCACGCGCACGTGCACAGCGCTCCAGCGCGATCGACCCACGCGGGCTCGCGCCCCAGGCAATCCGCCGCGCCAATGCCGGGTCGTAGCGCTGGGCATCGCGCGACGCGAGCACAATCTCGATCAGATAGCGTTCCAGTTGCGGCGCCAGATGCACGTCCAGGACCACCCGACGCGCGGCAAAGACATCTTCCAGCGGAATCTTGTCGGGCACCGTCTCGTGCTTTTCCAGGGTATCGCGTGCGGCGTCACGTGCCAGACGCAGGATCTCCGCCTCGGCGTCGGCCTGCGGATAACCGATGCGCACGTGCATCAGGAAGCGGTCCAGCTGCGCCTCGGGCAACGGGAACGTACCTTCCTGCTCGATCGGGTTCTGCGTGGCCATCACCAGGAACAGCTGCGGCAGCGCATAGGTGTGCCGCCCGACAGTGACCTGGCGCTCGCCCATGGCTTCCAGCAATGCCGACTGCACCTTGGCCGGCGCGCGGTTGATCTCATCGGCCAGCAGGATCGGATGGAAGATCGGCCCGGGCATGAACTCGAACCGGCTGTCCTGCGGCCGCCAGATCTCGGTGCCGGTCAGATCGGAGGGCAACAGGTCAGGGGTGAACTGCACCCGCGCGAAATCCGCTTCCAGGCGCGAGGCCAGTGCGCGGATCGCGGTGGTCTTGGCCAGCCCGGGCGCGCCTTCGACCAACAGATGACCATCGGCCAGCAAGGCGATCAGCAACCGTTCGACCAGCGCAGACTGGCCCACGATGCGCTGCGCCAGTGACTCGCGCAGCAAGGTGAATTGACGGTGCAACCGGTCCTCGGCGGGCGCGGCAGCGGCTTCTGGGGGCAACAGCGGCGGTGCGTTCATAGGCCCAGTGTGACCGATTCGAGCACGATTGGTTCACTCGATGGCTCTAGAGCATTCAGTCAGTGACTCCCGGCATGAAGCGCGTCACACAAGCAGGAACCTTTGTATCCATCGCGTTTTGGCAACCCGATCAGGCTAACCCGATCAAAGCCAAGACGGGCAACGGCTCCGGAAGTTCTAGCAGTCGCTGACAACAAGACACAGACAACTGCTTGCGGTCGCGCCGTAGGGCCAACAGCCGGTCTGCGTTACTCACACGCTTCACCATGAAAGAAAGGCCGCTTTCGCGGCCTCTCTTTGATATGCCTTCTCCTTACGGAGTGGCACTTGCAACGCGTAACACCTTTGGGGTAACGAAGACAAGCAACTCGGCTTTTTCCTTGCTGCGTCCACGTTTCTTGAACAAATTTCCGAGAAAGGGGATGTCGCCTAGGAAGGGAACCTTGGAGACGCTCTCACGGTCCGTAAATTCATAAACGCCACCGATTACCACCGTCTCGCCATCACCCACCAACACAGCGGTATTGACTTCACGACGATTGATTTCCGGCACAGTGCCATAGCCTTCCAGAATGATAAACCGCGCGACTTCGTCTTTCTTAACATTCATGTTCAGAAAAACGCGATTGTCATTCGTAATGGTCGGAGTGACTTTCAGCTCAAGCAGCACTTCCTTGAATTGCACGTTGGCTTGCGCGGCCGAACCTGCAGCACCGCCACCGCTGATGGTCACATAACCAATTTCCCGCCCCTGCTTGATGACACCCTCACGCTGATTGGCAGTGACAATTCTGGGATTTGAAACGACTTCGCCACGCCCTTCCTCCTGCATCGCCGAGAGCTCGATGTCGAGATTGAAATTGGAACCAAGCAGCGTATATGCGAGACCTGCCGCCCTGCTGTTGGTAAACCCGCTTGCACCAAGGTCCACATTCAACCCAGATGGGAATAGATGCGAAGGTAGCGTTGTGCTTGTGCCTGTGTTAGCAAGTTCATTGGCACGCTGAGCGGAGGTATTCTGGAAATTGACATTACTATCCAATGAGCCACTCAAAATACCGCGACCGGTTGAACCAGTAATGCCAAACCGCGCACCGAGGTCACGCGCAAACGTATCGGTTGCGATCACGATACGGCTTTCGATCAACACCTGATCAACCGGCCGATCGATATGCGAAATCAGCTCGCGCATCTGCGCGACCTTCTTCGGAATATCGCTGATCATCAGGGTGTTGGTGCGTTCGTCGGCAACCAGACGGCCACGCGGCGACAAAAACCCGTTGTCCTGCTGCCCTGCGCCGCCTTGTCCACCTTGACCGCCGCCCTGACCACCGCCACCAATGCCCTTGGCCTCCGTCAGCGCTTTGAAGATCACGGCCGCGTTATGGTAATTGATCTGCACGTAATCGGTGATCAGATCCTCGCGGTTCTCGATCGCGATGCGGGCGTCTTCCTTGTCCTGCTCGAACTTGGCCAGCTCCGGCTGCGGGGCGACCCATACCACACCGCCGTCGCGGCGCTTGTCCAGGCCCTTGGCGCGCAACACGATGTCCAGCGCCTGGTCCCACGGCACATTCATCAGTCGCAGCGTGACATTGCCCTGCACGGTGTCGGAGGCGACGATATTGAGGTTGGATTCCTCGGCGATCAGCTGCAGCACGGTGCGTACCGGCACGTCCTGAAAGTTGAATGTCACCGGACGGCCGCTGTACCCGCGCGCAGCGATCTGCGCGGCGGCCTGGGTGACTGCCGCGGCGCTGACGCCGCCGACCGCAGGCTGTCCCTTGCGCGGCGTGATTTCGACCACGTACTCGTTGCCGGTCTGGTAGGCCAGCGAATCGAACGCGCCCTTGGTCGACAGCACCAGCTGCGAACCCGAGCCGGACGGCTTGACCTCGACACGCTGCACCGGCGTTGCGAAGTCGGTGACGTTGAGCGGCCGCTGCAGTTCGGCAGGCAACCGTGCGTTGCTGATGTCGACCAGCACGTTATCGCCCTGCGTGCGCAGATCCGGACTGGCACCCTGGCCATCGAACTGCAGGATCAGACGGCCAGCGCCATCCTCGCCACGTTTGAAATCGATCTTGGACACCGCCAGGCTCGCCGGAGCGGTCTTGGCCGGATCCTGCACAGGTTGCTTCAGTGCCGCCGCCGCGAACGCGCCGCCACTCGCCAGCGCCAGCGCGAACCCCAACGCGCAGGCCTGGAGTACCGCGTGGCGCCGAACCGGACGCAGCCGCTGGGCATTGGAAAACGTCATCGTGCTATCCCCTATCACTTTATTGATCATCCAATGCGAGCGCGGCCGGCCGTTCAAGCCATCCACCCGCACCGTCCGGCACAAGTTCAATCAGCTCGATGCGGTCTTCGTAGACCCCGGTGACCCGGCCATCGCTCTGTCCCAGATACACGCCCGGCCGCACCCGGTAAGTCACCTTGTCAGGTGCCATGACCAGGGCGATCAGGCCCGAGCCGCCGCCAATGGTCCCCACCATGTCGAGGGCGTCGAGCGGGTAGGCCTCCAACGGCTCCTTGCGCCGGTTTGGATCCGGACGCGTGCCGTTGCCGCCTTCCGCACTGACCCAGGCATCGCTGAACGGGTCGCGCATCGACTGCGCCGCATATTCGAACGTCTCGAACTGCTGCATCACCGGCAATGGCTCCAACGGCGGTGCCGGACGTGCACGCACTTCGGCAACCCAGGCTTCCAGATTCGGCGCGTCGCCCGGTGTGCTGGTGACACCGCGTGTACACGCCGGCAATACAGCAATTAGCGCCACGCAGGACAGGATCTTGAGCAGTTTCATGGTCATTGGCCGCCCTTCTTCGCAGCGTCGGCCGCAGCTTTCTCCTGCTCGGCCATTTCCTCATCGTCCAGATAACGATAGGTCTTGACCGTGCCGGACAGTTCCAGCGCCCCGCGCGGGGTGATACCGGCCTTGGGATCCTTCGGCTTGAGGTTGATGTCGTGCATGGTCAGGATCACCACGCGCGGCAGCGACGCCACACCGCTGACGAAGGCACCGAACTGGTGGTAACTGCCCACCATGCGCAAGGCGATCGGCTTTTCGGCGTAGAACTCCTTCGGCGACTCAGGGCCCGGCTGGAACAACTCGTTGGACAGGCCGCTGGACAGCGCAGTCTGCGAGATGTCGATGATCAGATCCGGCATTTCGGTCTTGCTGGGCAGCTGGCGCAGCATCTGCTGCAGCACCTGCTCCATCTGCGCGAGCTGCTGCTTGAGCGGCTCCAGATTCACCGCGCGGCCCTGCTGGGTCTCGAACTCGGTACGCAGCTGCGTTTCGGCGCCTTCCAGGCCTTCGAGTTCATCGCGCTTGCCGCTGATCAACAGGAACCAGGCCAGCACCAGGATGAACAGACCGACCACCACGCAGAACACGATGCGTGCCTGCTGCGGCCAACCGCCGATGTTGTTGAAATCCAGATCGCTGAGTTTGAATGATTTCTTACTCATGACGCCGCCCCCTCCTGCGGCCGAGTGGCTGACGCCGGCGCTGGCTGCACGGGTGCAGGAGCAGCGGCCGGCGACGCGGCAGGCGCAGGTACTGCAGGTGTCGCCGCTGGCGTACCGGCCGGCGCTGCACCCGGCGCTTGCGCATCGGCCGGTGCGGTGCCGTCCTTGTCGGCCTCGTTCGGATTGGCCAGCTTGACCTTGAGCGTGAACACGTACGGCAGCGTCTTGGTGTCCATCGGCGATCCTGCAGGCTGCCCGGCCTTGTCCTGGCTCTTGGCCTCGATGATCGACAGGTCCGGGTTGGTCATCCAGCCCGATCCTTCCAGGTTGCGCATATAGGTACTGACGCGCGCGTTGGACTGCGAACGCCCTTCCAGGGTCAGGATGTCGCCGTCCTGCTTGATGTTGGTCAGGGCCACGCCATCGGGAATGGTCCGCACCAGCGAATCGAACAGATGCACCATCTGCGAGCGATTGGCCTGCAGCTCCTCGATCACCTTCTTGCGGGCAAGCAGGCGGTCCTTCTTCTTGTCGAGCTCCTTGATCTCTTCGTTCTGCGCCTTGACCTTGTCGATTTCGGCGGTCAGGAACGCATTGCGCTCGGCCTGGCCGCTGATCTGCGCGTCGTAGTAGAACCAGATCAGGACCGACAGCAGCACGCCGCCCAACGCGGCGAAGCCCAGCATCGAATAGAACTCACGCTCGCGCGCCTTCCGGCGCTCGGCGCGCCAGGGCAAAAGATTGATTCTTGCCATCAGTCAAAGCTCCTCAGGGCCAGGCCGGTGGCGATCATCAATGCAGGTGCATCCAGCGCCAGCGCATGCGCCTGGACCTTCGGGCCCAGCGTCATCTGCGCGAGCGGGTTGGCGACCACGGTGGTCACGCCGAGCTGCTCTTCCACCATCTCCGGCAGGCGCGACAGCGCAGCGCAGCCGCCGGCCAGCACGATGCAGTCGACGCGATTGAATTCGCTGCCCGCGTAGAAGAACTGCAGCAAGCGGCTGATCTGCTGCACCGTCGCCTCCTTGAACGGCTCCAGCACCTCGACCTCGTAGCTCTCCGGCAAACCGCCCTGACGCTTGGCCAGGCCAGCCTCTTCGTAGGTCAGCCCGTAACGGCGCATCACCTCGTCGGTGAGCTGCTTGCCGCCGAAGACCTGCTCGCGGCTATACAGGCTGCGACCGGAGCGCAGCACGCTCAGCGTGGTCATGGTCGCGCCGATGTCCACCAGCGCAACCACCGCATCGGCAGCCACCGGCAACTCGCTGGCGACCAGGGCAAAGGCGTTCTCGACCGCGAAGGCCTCCACGTCCATCACCTTGGCAGTCAAACCGCCGAGTTCCAGCGCGGACTGGCGCAGTTCCACATTCTCCGAACGCGAGGCGGCCAGCAGCACCTGGACCATGTCCGGGCTGTTCGGCATCGGACCGAGCACCTCGAAGTCGAGATTCACTTCCTCGATCGGGTACGGAATGTAATTGGTGGCTTCCAGTTCGACCTGCGCTTCCAGATCGCTCTCGTCCAGATCGGCCGGCATCGGAATCAGCTTGGTGATCACTGCCGACCCGGCCACCGCAGCCGCCGCGCTCTTGGCCTTGCTGCCGGAACGGTTGATGGCGCGGCGAATGGCTTCGCCCACCGCCTCGACCTCGACGATGTTCTTTTCCACGACCGCATTGGGCGGCAACGGTTCTACCGCGTAATGTTCCACGCGAAAGCGGTTCCCGCTGCGCGACAGCTGCAAGAGCTTGACCGCAGTGGAACTGATATCGACACCAATCAGTGGCGATTGACTCTTGGGTAGAAGCCCCACGGAAACTCCCCTGCCGATGGGCACTTGGACGCTTGTCTGCGCCCTCGTATTAATAATCAAATTTTAACAGTTGACAAGCCCTTCACGAGCGAGGCGATGGCCCACGCGCCGTGACCCCCAGTGCTGTCTTCTGCGATCCCCAGAGTTCGGCCCCAGCCAAACCCGGCGTCATCTATACTCTGTGACCAAGAAATCTGCAATCGGAATCTCTCTCAACATGCCCCGTATTCGCCGTTGGCTGGGCTGGATCCTGGCCGCGTTCGTGGTGCTCGCTTTGCTTGGCGCTATTGCTGCCAGCGGCCTGTATTACGCCATTTCCTCCAAGTTGCCGGATGTGCAGTCACTCAAGCAGGTCCAGTTGCAGGAGCCGATGTACGTCTATTCCAACGATGGCCGCCTGATGGCCGTCTATGGCGAGACCCGGCGCTACCCCATCCAGATGAAGGACGTGCCGCTGCGCCTGAAGCAGGCCTTCCTGGCGACCGAGGATGCGCGCTTCTACGAGCACGGCGGCGTGGATTACAAGGGCATCGCCCGCGCGGTATGGCTGCTGGCCAGCACCGACGCCAAGCGCGTGCCGGGTGGCTCGACCATCACCCAGCAGGTGGCACGGCAGTTCTTCCTCAGTTCCGAATACAGCTATACCCGCAAGCTCGCCGAAATCCTGCTGGCGCGCAAGATCGAGAGTGAGCTGAGCAAGGACGAGATCTTCGAGCTGTATCTCAACAAGAGCTTCTTCGGCAATCGCGCCTACGGCGTGGGTGCTGCGGCCGAGTACTACTACGGCAAGAAGATGAGCGAGTTGAGCCTGGACGAGATGGCCTCGCTGGCCGGCATCCCCAAGTTCCCGTCCAGCGGCAACCCGATCAGCAACCCGGAGCGCGCGCAGGAACGTCGCGATTACTACGTGTTGCAACGCATGGCCGACCTGGGCTTTGTCAGCCAGGCCGAAGCCGACGCCGCAAAGGCGGTGCCGATGCACGCCAAGCCGCACGAGCCGCCGGTCGAGGTCTACGCCCCGTACGTGGCCGAACTGGTGCGTCAGGAAATGATCGCCAAGTACGGCGGCGATGTGCTCAACAAGGGTTACCACGTCACCACCACCATCGATGCCACGCTGCAGACCGGCGCCGACGCGGCGGTTGCCGAAGGCCTGCGCCTGTACGACCACCGGCATGGCTGGCATGGGGTGGAGCAGCATTTCGATGTCGCCGCCGATGCGGATGCGCCGGCATTGGCCAAGCATCTGTCGGGCGTGTTCACCCAGGGCGGCCTGCGCGCGGTGATCGTGGCACGCACTAATGCCGATGGCGGCGTGACCGTCGTGCAGAGCGACAAGACCGAGCTGACCCTGCCGGCCAGCGCCAGCCGCTGGACCAGCAAGACGCCGGCCAAGCTGCTGACGCGTGGCGACCTGACCCGCATCCGTGCGGGTGAAAAAGACGGCGAATGGATCATCGACCAGCTGCCGCGCGGCCAGGCCGCGCTGGTGTCGCTGGATGCCAACAGCGGTGCGCTGCGTGCGCTGGTCGGCGGTTTCAGCTTCGCCGGCAACAAGTTCAATCGCGCCACCCAGGCGCGCCGCCAGCCGGGCTCCAGCTTCAAGCCATTCGTGTATGCGGCCGCGTTCGAGAAGGGCTTCAACCCGGCCTCGATCGTGCTCGATGCACCGGTGGTGTTCCGCGACCGCCGCGGCAAGACCTGGTCGCCGCAGAACGACGGCGGCGGCTTCCGCGGCCCGATGCGCTTGCGCGAGGCGTTGGTGCAATCGCGCAATCTGGTGTCGGTCCGCTTGCTGGACGCGATCAGCGTCGATTTTGCGCGTAAATACATTAGCCAGTTCGGCTTCCAGGAAGCCGAGCTGCCGCCCAACCTGTCGATGTCGCTGGGCACCGCGTCGCTGACGCCGTTGTCGGTGGCGCGTGGCTATGCGGTGTTCGCCAATGGCGGCTCGCGGGTGGAGACCTGGATCGTGGACGAGGTCAAGGACCGCGACGGCAATGTCGTCTTCAAGGAAGTGCCGGCGGTGGCCTGCCGTACCTGCGCATTGCAGGGCGGCAATGTCGCGCCGGTGAGCCAGGTGGTGGACGGCTTCAACTTCGGGGCCCCCGCGCTGCCCAAGTCGATCGAGCCGACCACGGCGACGCCGGCCACGCCGGCGGAGACCGCCCCGGCTGCCACCACCGAAACCAAGATCGCGCCGCGTGCCATCGACGAGCGTACCGCCTACCAGCTGGTGTCGATGATGCGCGACGTGGTCCAGCGCGGCACCGGCACTGCGGCCAAGGTGCTCGGGCGCGAGGACGTCGGCGGCAAGACCGGCTCGACCAACGATCACCGCGACGCCTGGTTCTCCGGTTTCGGCGGTCCCTATGCCACCACGGTGTGGGTGGGTCGCGACGATTTCCGTTCGCTCGGTTATCGCGAGTACGGCGGCAAGGCGGCACTGCCGATCTGGATCGACTACATGCGCGTGGCGCTGAAGGACAAGCCGATCGCTACCAATGACCCGCCCGATGGCATGACCCAGGCCACAATCAACGGCGCGGTGGAATGGGTGAAGAACGAGGATCTGGATCGTCTGCAGGACTATGACTACGGCCTGCGGGAACAGCAGGACGAGAAGGCGTTCGATATCTTTTGAGGGCTGGGATTGGGGAATCGGGATTGGGGAATCGGAACGGCTTCGTCCGCTCGGTTCCCCGAACGGGTTCGTGGCATCGACTGTTTCCGGTTGCAGCAGAAGGGACCGGGCAATCGCCATTGCGTGATTGCCCTTGCAGGGAGACACGGGGGCATTCGCCACCTCTTCATGCCGCTGTTGTAGAGTCGAACCAGGTTCATTAGGGGAGCCCGGTCATGCATCACGCGCGCGAACACGCCGATACGCGAACCCGAGAACGGCGCCACCGTCTGGCGCACGAAGCGGCCCGGCTGATGGCCGAAGGCGGCATCCGCGATTTTCATCAGGCCAAGCTCAAGGCGGCCAGCCGGTTGGGCATCCACGACGACGCATCGCTGCCCCGCAATCGCGAGATCGAAGATGCATTGCGCGAGCACCAACGCCTGTTCGCCGGGCCTGGGCACGGGATGCGGCTGCGCCAACGCCGCGAGGCCGCATTGCGCGCGCTGGAGTTCCTCAGCCCGTTCCAGCCGCGCCTGGCCGGCCCGGTGCTCGATGGCACGGCCGACGCCAATGCGCCGGTACAGCTGCAGCTACACAGCGACGATGCCGACGCCGTGCAGCGATTTTTGGAAGAACATCGCATTCCGGCCGAACTGCGTACGCGCCGGCTGCGACTGGACCGCGAGCGCACTGCCGAGTTTCCGGTTTGGTTGTTCAGCGCCGAAGAGCTGACCTTCGACCTGACCGTGCTGCCGTATGACGCCCTGCGCCAGGCGCCGTTGTCGCCGCTGGACGAAAAACCGATGCAGCGCGCCTCCGCCGCCCAGCTGCGTCAGCTCTTGGCAGAAGACGACAGCGGCGACGCCCTGCCGCGCGCGCGCTGATCGCAGCGCGTCATCACGCGCGCGCACCGACCACATCGCTACCCCGTAAAAGCAAACGCCCCGCGATGCGGGGCGTTCGTTCAAGCAGACAACCGCAAGCGCTCAGCGCTGACCGGCGTCGGTGTAGTCGCGCTTGTCGTAGCCGGTGTAGATCTGGCGCGGACGGCCGATCTTCATTTCCGGATCGACCTGCTGCTCCAGCCAATGCGACACCCAGCCGGCGGTGCGTGCGATGGCGAACATCACGGTGAACATTTCCACCGGAATGTTCAGCGCCTTGTAGATCAGGCCCGAGTAGAAGTCGACGTTCGGGTACAGCTTGCGCTGCACGAAGTAGTCGTCCTTCAGCGCCGCTTCTTCCAGCTTCAGCGCCACTTCCAGCAGCGGATCGTTGACACCCAACTCGCCCAGCACCTTGTGGGTCATCTCGCGGATGATCTTGGCGCGCGGGTCGAAGTTCTTGTAGACGCGGTGACCGAAGCCCATCAGACGGAACGAGGAGTTCTTGTCCTTGGCCTTGGCCACGGCGGACTCGACGTTGTCGGCGGTGCCGATCTCTTCCAGCATCTTCAACACGGCTTCGTTGGCGCCACCGTGTGCCGGGCCCCACAGCGCGGTGATGCCCGCTGCGACCGAAGCGTACGGATTGGCACCGGTCGAACCGACCAGACGCACGGTCGAGGTCGAGGCATTCTGCTCGTGATCGGCGTGCAGGATGAACAGCAGATCCAGCGCCTTGGCGACCACCGGATTGATCTCCAGCGGCTCGCTCGGCACTTCGAACATCATGTGCAGGAAGCGGTCGACGTAGTTGAGGTTGTTGCGCGGGTAGCGGATCGGCCAGCCGATCGAATAACGGTACGCGGCAGCAGCCAGGGTCGGCACCTTGGCGATCAGACGGATGGCGGCCTGGCGGCGCTGCTCCGGATCGTTGAGGTCCAGCGTGTCGTGGTAGAACGCCGACAGGGAGGCAACCGAACCGGCCAGCATGGCCATCGGGTGGGCGTCATGACGGAAGCCACCGAGGAAGTTCTTCAGCGACTCGTGCATCATCGTGTGATGCGTGACTTCGTGGTCGAACTTCTTGAATTCGTCCGCGGTCGGCAGCTCGCCGTTCATCAGCAGGTACGAGACTTCGAGGAAGCTGGACTTCTCGGCCAACTGTTCGATCGGGTAGCCGCGATACAGCAACACGCCGTTGTCGCCATCGATATAGGTGATGGCCGACTTGCAGCTGGCGGTGGCGGTAAAGCCCGAGTCGTAGGTAAACAGACCGGTTTCTTTGGTCAGCTTTGAAATATCGACGCAATCATTGCCAAGCGTGGGCTTGAGAACCGGCAGAACGACCGACTTGTCGCCGGCGTTGAGCGTGACCTGATCAAGATCGGACACTGTGTACGCTCCTTCAGTGGAAGGCACCTGTCACCAAGCGGGCAGGCACGTGATGGAAGTCCAGGGCATCGCCCCGGATCACGTCATTATCGCACAGCAACATTTTGGCCGTCGCTTGGACAGAAGTCGTAGACGCCCCCGTCGAAGGCGTGAAAGCGAAGTTGCCAACGCCCCAAAAAACAACGGCCGCGCAATGCGCGGCCGCTGCCGGTACAGCCCGTCCTGCAAGCTCAGCGCGCGTAGCGCTTCTGGAACTTGTCGATCCGGCCGCCGGTGTCGATCACCTTGTGCTTGCCGGTATAGAACGGGTGCGAGGCCGAGGAGATATCCACCTTGATCAGCGGGTATTCCTGGCCGTCTTCCCACTTCACGGTCTCTTTCGAGCTCATGGTGGAACGGGTCAGAATCTTGAAATCGGACGTCACGTCGTGGAAGACGACGTCGTTGTAGCTGGGATGAACGTTATCTTTCATGGACTTGGCGCCGGGCTGCCTGGATAAGCCGGGCATTATAGCGGCCACCAGGCGCCCGGCGCAAGATCGCCCTAGCCCGCCGCCAGGGCCCCTGCGACCAGGCCGAAGAATCGCTGGCGATCGTAGTCCAGCAACAGGTTGGCGTTGTCGGGGGTGCCATCCCGGCGATCCCAGTCCACCAGGGTCATGCCGCGGGTGTGGGTGCCGGTCAGCTCGATATGCACCGGCCGCTGCTCCAGCCGCTGCGCGCCCTCCGGGTGCAGCGCGAACGCCATCGCCAGCGCGTCGGCGGCGTACCAGTACTCGCCGCGGCTGTCTTCGGACCACAGGCGGGTCTTGCGCGAGATCTCCTCATAGAAACGCGCCTGCGCGGAGTCGGCCGTCAGCCATTGCTCGACATCGCGATGCAGCAGACCGTGCGCGACGGTGGCTTCCCAGTCGGCCACGTCGAACTGCGGAAAGCCGCGGAACACGATATGCGCCGCTTCCGGGTCGAAGCCGATATTGAATTCGGCCGCGGCGGTGATGTTGCCGTGCCCGGTCAGCGCACCGCCCATCACCACCAGCCGCGCCACGCGCTGCGGCAGGGTCGGATCCAGCGTCAGGGCCAGGGCCAGATTGGTCAGCGGGCCGAGCGCGACCAGCAACAGCTCGCCGGCGTATTCGTGCGACAGGCGCAGGATGGCCAGCGCGGCGTGCTCGGTCTCGGCAGTGCGTTTGGCCGGCGCCAGGCCGACATCACCGAAGCCGTCGATGCCATGCACATGCGCCGCGTCCACCGAGGGGTGCAGCAACGGCTGCGGGCAGCCCGCATAGACCGGCACATCCTCACGCCCGGCAATCTCGCAGACCTTCAAGGCGTTGCGCACGGTGTGCTCCAGGCCCACGTTGCCGGCGGCGATGGTCAGGCCAACGACGTCATGCCGGGTATCGTTGAAGGCCATCAGCAAGGCCAGCGCGTCGTCCACGCCCGGGTCGGTGTCGATCAGCAGCGGTATCTTGTTTGTCATGGGATTGGGAATTGGTCATTCGGGATTCGTTGCCGCATCTTCGCAAGGATCGGTCGGTCACGCGAACCTACAGGCCGCAGCTAGCTCTGACCAATCCCCAATCCCCGCCGCTCAAGCGGCGGCGTAACGCACCGCGCTGCCGATCCAGCGCGCGACCACGCGGTCGGCAATCTCCGGCGCTTCGGCCAACAGCCGATCGGCGAGCACCTGCACGCGCGGCAACAATCCGGCATCGCGGGTGAGATCGGCGATGCGGAAACTGGCCAGGCCGGTCTGCCGCGTACCCAGCAATTCGCCGGGGCCGCGCAGCTCCAGATCCTTTTCCGCAATCACGAAGCCGTCGCTGGTCTGGCGCATGGTTTCCAGGCGTTGCCGCGCCATCATCGACAACGGGGCCTGATACAGCAGCACGCAGCTGGACGCGGCCGCGCCGCGCCCGACCCGGCCGCGCAACTGGTGCAACTGCGCCAGACCCAGGCGCTCGGCATTCTCGATGATCATCAGCGAGGCATTGGGCACGTCCACGCCGACCTCGATCACCGTGGTGGCGACCAGCAGATCGGTATGGCCCTGCTTGAAATCCAGCATGGCCTTCTGTTTTTCCGCCGCTTTCATGCGCCCGTGCACCAGCGCCACGCGCACGCCGGGCAATTGTGCGGACAGGGCTTCGAAGGTGGCCTCCGCCGCCTGGGCTTCAATCCTTGGCGGGCCACTGGGCGCGCCCTTGCCGGGCTCTTCGCTTTCTTCGATCAAGGTGCAGACCCAATACGCCTGGCGCCCCTCGGCGCAGGCGGCGCGGATGCGCTCGACCAGGTCCGGCCGACGCTCGGCACTGAGCACGATGGTCTGCACCGGCGTGCGCCCGGGTGGTAGTTCGTCGATGGCCGAGACATCCAGATCCGCATAGGTGGACATCGCCAGGGTGCGCGGGATCGGCGTGGCGGTCATCACCAATTGATGCGGCACGCTGCCGGCGGCCGCACCCTTGTCGCGCAAGGCCAGGCGCTGGTGCACGCCGAAGCGGTGCTGCTCGTCGATGATGGCCAGCGCCAGATCGTGGAAGACCACCGCCTCCTGCATCAGGGCATGCGTGCCGACTACCACCTGCGCCTGGCCGGAGGCCACCTCGGCCATCGCCGCGGCGCGTGCCTTGCCGGTGACCTTGCCGGCCAGCCAGACGATGCGCACGCCCAGCGGTTCCAGCCAGCCACGCAGGTTGGTGAGGTGCTGCTCGGCCAGCAGCTCGGTCGGCGCGGCCAGTGCGACCTGCTTGCCCTGCTCCACCGCCAGCATCGCCGCCAATGCGGCGACCACGGTCTTGCCGCTGCCGACATCGCCCTGCACCAGCCGCAGCATCGGCGACGGTCTTGCCAGGTCGTGGGCAATCTGCGCGAACACGCGCTGCTGGGCACCGGTGAGCTGGAACGGCAATGCCGCGCGCAGTTGCCGCACCAGGGTGCCGTTGCCAGGCAGTAGCGGCGCGTGGAAGCGCTGCAAGGCGATACGCTGGCGACGCAGGCTGAGTTGATGCGCCAGCAGTTCTTCGATCGCCAGACGCTGCTGGGCCGGATGCCCGCCTGCGAGCAGCTGCTGCGGGTCGGTGTTCACCGGCGGGCGATGCATGGTCAGCAGCGCGGCGCGCAGCGAGGGCAGTTGTTCGTCCTGCAGCCAGTGCGGCGGCAGCAGTTCCAGCGCGGCCTCGGCCGGCAACCGCTCCAGTGCCTGGCCGATGAGTTTGCGCAACGTGGCCGGGCCTACACCGTCCAGCACCGGATAGACCGGATCCAGGCTGTCACCCAGCCCGGCATCCTCGCCCGGTGCCAGCACGCGGTAACTGGGGTGCACGATTTCCCAACCGTTCTGTCCCGGCTTGGGCGTGCCGAACACCCGCAGCCGCGTGCCCGGTGCGAACTGCGCGACCTGCGCCGCGCGGAAATGGAAGAAGCGCAGCACCACGCTGCCGTGCGACGCGTCCGAAACCGCCACCCGCAACACCGGCCGGTAACGGAAGCCGCGCTCCACCGCATCCACACGCCCTTCGATCTGCGCAGGCACACCGCTCTGCAACTGCGCGATCGTGGTCAGCCGCGTGCGGTCTTCGTAGCGCAACGGCAGATGCAGCCACAGATCCTGCAGCGTCAAGATGCCGCGCGCAGCGAATTTCTCGGCCACCTTGGGGCCGACGCCGGGCAGACTGGCAAGCGAGGCCTGGCCTGCAGCGGCCAGGCGCGGGGTGGCGGTCGCTGCGCGCGGCACGACAAGGCGCTCGGATCAGCCGCGCTGGATCAGTCGAGCACCATCACCGCATCGACCTCGAAGCCGGCGCCCTTGGGCAGGCCGGAGACCTCGATGGTCGAACGTGCGGGGAACGGGGCCTGGAAGTACTCCTGCATCACTGCGTTGACGGCGGCGAACTGGCCGAGATCGGTGAGGTACAGGCCCAGCCGCACGATCTTGTCGAGCGAGCCGCCGGCCGCTTCGGCCACCGCCTTGAGGTTGTCGAACGCGCGGCGTGCCTGCACGCCGACATCGCCCGGCACGATTTCGCCGGTGGCCGGATCCAGCGGGATCTGCCCGGAGAAATACACGGTGTTGCCGGCACGCACGGCCTGCGAATACGGGCCGATGGCGGCAGGCGCCTGGTCGGTATGGATGATCTGGGACATGGAAGCTCCACTGCAAAGGTGTGTGCAGCAGTTTAGGCGTTTGTGCGGATTTGCTCGACTGTTGCGCACGGTCTTGTTGCGACGATGCTTGCGACGATCGCCGGATACCGTCCCGTCGTACCGAACAGATCGCGCTGCAATGGCGGCGTGGAGCTTGACCGCGCACCTGCACGACGACGCATGCTACCTGCCGCCGCACCATGCCTGAGACACGGTGCACGCTGTCGGCAGTGGGCCGCAGCGCTGCCTAACGGCAGGACATGCAATCCTTTACTGCCGCCCCACGCTCTGCACCACATGCAGCCGCCGCAGCCGGCGCATCACCTCGGCCAGATGGCGGCGGTCGCGGACCTGGATGTTAAAGCGCAGCACCGCGGCGTTGAAATCGCGGTCCAGGTAATCCACGCGTTCGATATTGGACTGGCTCTGCGCGATCGCCGCGGCCAGCTGGGCCAGCACGCCGGTGCGGTTTTCCACCTCGACCACCAGTGCGGTGTCGTAGTCGCCGGTCACGCCGGAGTCCCAGTCGATCGGCACCCAGCGTTCGGGCGATTTGCGCAGCTCGGCCAGGTTGGGGCAGTCCAGACGGTGTACCACGATGCCCTTGCCGGCGGTGTGGTAACCCATGATTTCGTCGCCGGGAATCGGCTGGCAACAATTGGCGAAGCTGATCACGCCGCGCTCGCTGCCGTCGATCAGGATCTTTTCGTGCGAATGCTTGGAATGGCCGCCACCGCGCAGTTCGGCGTAGGCCATCAGCGCCTGCGCGGCCTGGGTCGGCATCCAGTTGCCCAGCGCCACATCGGCCAGCAAGGCTTCCAGGCGTGGATAGCGATGCTCGGTGAGGAAAGCGTCCAGGCGGCCCTTGGGCAGCCGCTCCAGCGAGCTGTCCATCGCTTCCAGCGCGCGATCGAGCATGCGGTGGCCGAGCTGCACGGCATCCTCGTGCTCGAGCTGCTTGAGCTGGTGACGGATCGCGGTACGCGCCTTGCTGCTGACCACGAACTCCAGCCACTGCGGCTTGGGCGTGGCCGAGCGCGCGGTGATGATTTCCACCGCCTGGCCGCTGGCCAGCTTGGTGCGCAGCGGCACCAGCTTCTTGTCCACCCGCGAAGCGACCGCGCGGTTGCCCACGTCGGTATGCACCGCATAGGCAAAGTCCAGCGCGGTGGAGTTGCGCGGCAGCGCCAGGATCTTGCCCTTGGGCGTGAACAGATAAACCTCGTCCGGGAACAGGTCGACCTTGACGTTGTCCAGGAACTCCAGCGACGAGCCTGCCGCGCGCTGCGAATCGATCAACTCCACGATCCAGTCGTGCGCACGGCTCTGCGCGCTGTTGGGCGAGGCCGAGCCGACCTTGTAGGTCCAGTGCGCGGCGACGCCACGTTCGGCGATCAGGTCCATCTCTTCGGTGCGGATCTGCACTTCGATCGGCGAGCCGTACGGGCCGAACAGCACGGTGTGCAGCGATTGGTAGCCGTTGGCCTTGGGGATGGCGATGAAATCGCGGAAGCGCCCGTCCAGCGGCTTGAAGGTGGCATGCACCGCGCCCAGCGCGTGATAGCAATCGGCGACCGAGCGCACCACCAGGCGGAAGCCGAACACGTCCATCACCTGGTCGAAGGTCTTGTTCTCTTCGTGCATCTTGGAATAGATGCTCCAGGGCGTCTTGATGCGGCTGACCAGACGATGCTCCAGCCCTTCCTTGGCCAGCCGCTGCGACAACTGCACCTCCACCTGCGCCATCGATTCGCGCCGCACGACCGGCTGGCTGCGGATATGTTTTTCGATGATGGCGTGACGCCAGGGATACAGCGCGCGGAACCCCAGGTTCTGCAGCTCGGACTTGATCAGGCTCATGCCCAGGCGCTGGGCGATCGGCGCGTAGATCTCGAGCGTTTCGCGCGCAATGCGGCTGCGCGCCTCGCTGCTCTGCGCGCCCAGGGTGCGCATGTTGTGCAGGCGGTCGGCCAGCTTGATCATGATCACGCGCAGGTCGCGCGACATCGCCAGCAGCATCTTGCGGAAGCTCTCCGCCGCCGCTTCCTGGCGGTCGCGGAACTTGAGCTTGTCCAGCTTGGTGACGCCATCGACCAGCTCGGCCACCGCTTCGCCGAATTCCGACGCCAGCTCTTCGCGGGTCAGCGGGGTGTCTTCGATGGTGTCGTGCAGGATCGCGGCGATCAGCGATTCCATGTCCAGACCGAGCTCGGCGAGCACGCCGGCCACCGCGACCGGATGGGTGATGTAAGGCTCGCCCGACTTGCGGGTCTGGCCGGCATGCGCGGTGGCGCCCACTTCCCAGGCACGCCGCAGGATCGGCAGCTGCTCCTTGGGAAGGTAGCTGGCCGCGCGTTCGAGGTGCAGGACGTAGTCGGGGATGGCCTGGTCGGAAGACGGAGACGTCACGACGGTCGCCTGGGCAGTGGGGCCTGGGTTCATGCCGGAAGACTATGCCAGCAACGCAGTCACGGCAAACGTTTGCACACTGCACACGCCGAAGCGGGCCTGAAACGAAAACAGCCCGCACGTGGCGGGCTGTTCAGATCGATCGCAGCGATGCGAACGATCAATCGTCGTTCTTGGACATGTCTTCGTCGGCGACGACTTCGGCAGCGGCCCATTCCAGCGCTTCGCGCTCGGCGCGCTCGCGCTCGGCCTTCTCGACTTCGTCGATCAGCGCATTGTCGATCCGGCGTGCGGCGATTTCGCGCAGCGCCATCACGGTGGGCTTGTCGCTGGCGTCGGCATTTTCGATCAACGGCTGCACGCCGTTGGCGAGCTGACGGGCGCGCTTGGACGCCATCATGACCAGCTCGAAACGGTTGTTCACGACTTCCAGGCAATCTTCTACGGTAATGCGGGCCATGCGGGCTCCCGGCGACCGGTAACGGCCGCGCATCGAATGAGGGAAAGGGGGCGGATTGTACGCCCGAGCCGCCGTCACGGCAACCTGGGCCTATTCAGTTTCCTTTGGAATCAGGGATTTGACCCACTCAGTCCAGCAAGGCCTGGATCAACTCCGCGTGCCGCTGCTGTTGCGCCTGCCGGCGCAGCCGGCTGGCGGTGAAGATCGCGCACATCTCCGAGACAGCGGTGTCGAAGGTCTCGTTGATGATCACGTAATCGAACTCCTCGAAATGCAGCATCTCTTCGCGGGCGGCAGCCAGACGCTGCGCCATCACGTCCTCGCTGTCCTGGCCGCGCTTGCGCATGCGCTCGTCCAGCGCCTGGCGCGACGGCGGCAGGATGAACACGCTGACCGCATCGGGCACCTTCTGGCGCACCTGGCGTGCGCCCTGCCAGTCGATCTCCAGCAGCACGTCGTGACCGGCCGCCAGCTGCGGCTCCACCGACTGCCGCGCGGTGCCCTTCCAGTCGCCGTGCACCAGCGCATATTCGAAGAAGTCGCCCGCTTCGATCATGCCCTGGAACTCGTCGGCGGAGACGAAATGGTAGTGCTCGGCATGCCGTTCGCCCGGCCGCGGCGCGCGCGAGGTGAACGAGATCGACAGGGCGATCTTGGGATCGCGCGCCAGGGTGGCGTTGACGATGCTGCTCTTGCCGGCGCCGGAAGGGGCCGCAACGATATAGAGGGTGCCGCGCATTTTAGGGAATAGAGAGTCGGGAATGGGGAATGGGGCACCGCGCCAAGCAAGCAGGCCAAGGGTGAATCGTACCTGCTTTGACGATTCCCCATTCCCGATTGCCTATTCCCGGCTATTCGATGTTCTGCACCTGCTCGCGGATCTGGTCGATCAGCACCTTCAGATCCACCGCGGCGTTGGAGGTGCGGCTGTCCACCGACTTGGAGCCGAGCGTGTTGGCTTCACGGTTGAACTCCTGCAGCAGGAAGTCCAGGCGGCGGCCGACCGGCTCGCGCTGCCTGAGCACGCGGCGGATCTCGGCGATGTGGCTGGACAGGCGGTCGAGCTCTTCGTCCACGTCCAGTTTCTGCAGCCACAGCACCAGTTCCTGCTCGGCGCGCCCCGGGTCCACCGGATGCGGCAGATCGGCCAGGCGTGCGGCCAGCTTGGCGCGCTGACCTTCGCGGATGACGGGAATCAGCGTGCGCACCTCGGCGGCGATGCGTTCGATCGCATCGACCCGTTCGCTGATCGCATCGGCCAGCTTGCCGCCTTCGCGCTCGCGCGCGGCAACGAAACTGTCCACCACCTCGTCCAGCAATGCCAGGGCCTGCGCCTGCAATGCCGGCGCGTCCACGTCCTGCACCTGCAGCACGCCGGGCAGCTGCAGTAGATCGGTGAAGCCGACCTGCAGCTTGGGGAACATCCCGTCGAGACGCGTGGCCAGTGCACCCAGTTCCTGCAGCAGCGATTCGTTCACCGCCAGGGTCTGCGCGTTGTCCGGCGCGCGCAGGCGCAGCGCCAGATCCAGCTTGCCGCGGCTGTTTTTCGCCGCCACGCGCTCGCGCAGCAGCGGCTCCAGCGCACGCAGTTCTTCGGGCAGGCGCACGCCCACTTCCAGAAACCGATGGTTGACCGAGCGCAGCTCGCAACCGAGCGTGCCCCAGGGCGTGATGCGTTCGCCACCAGCAAACGCGGTCATGCTTCGAATCATCGTCAGTCCCGTGCCTTCAAAGCGCGAATGGTACCCTAGCGGCCCGCGCTGGCTGACCGCCCCGCCACGCGCCGACCCAGACCCACCTCCCGACTTCCGGACTCATCGCATGACCTTTTCCCGTCCCAGCGGCCGCACGGCCGACCAGCTGCGCCCGGTGCGCATCGAACGCGCCTTCACCCGTCACGCCGAAGGCTCGGTGCTGGTCAGCTTTGGCGACACCCGCGTGCTGTGCACCGCCAGCGTGGAAAACCGCGTGCCGGGGTTCCTGCGCGGCAAGGGCGAAGGCTGGGTGACCGCCGAATACGGCATGCTGCCGCGCTCCACCCACACCCGTTCCGATCGCGAAGCCGCGCGTGGCAAGCAGGGCGGGCGTACGCTGGAAATCCAGCGTCTGATCGGCCGCGCACTGCGCGCCTGTGTGGATCGCAATGCCCTGGGCGAGCGCACCATCACCCTGGACTGCGACGTGCTGCAGGCCGATGGCGGCACCCGCACCGCCGCGATCACCGGTGCCTACGTGGCGCTGGCCGATGCAGTGAACCTGCTGCTCAAGCGCGGCGACATCAAGAAGTACCCGCTGATCGGCGCCGTGGCCGCGGTGTCGGTGGGCATCTATCGCGGCGAGCCGGTGCTGGATCTGGACTACCCCGAAGACAGCGACTGCGACACCGACATGAATGTGGTGATGAATGATGGCGGTGGCTTCATCGAGCTGCAGGGCACCGCCGAAGGCCACGCCTTCCGTCGTGACGAACTCAACGCGCTGCTCGCACTTGCCGAACAAGGCATGAGCGAATTGTTCGCCCTGCAACGCGCTGCGCTGGCCGGATGAGCCGGCGCATCGCCCTGACCACCCTGCTGGTCGCCGATTACGACGCGGCAGTCGCCTGGTATACCGGCGCGCTGGGTTTCCAGGTGCTGGAGGATCGCGCACTTGGCGACGGCAAGCGTTGGGTCGTGATCGGCCCAGGCGGCGCGCAGGAGGCCGCCTTGCTGCTCGCGCAGCCGGCCGACGACGCCCAGCGCGCGCGCATCGGCGACCAAACCGGTGGGCGGGTGGATCATTTTCTCTACACCGACGACTTCTGGCGCGACCACGCGGCGATGCGGGCGTTCGGCGTGGAATTTCTGGAAACCCCGCGCGAGGAGCCGTACGGCACGGTCGTGGTGTTCCGCGATCTGTACGGCACCAAGTGGGACCTGCTGGAGCCCAAGCAATGAAACAACTGGTCCTGGCCAGCGGCAACGCCGGCAAGCTGGAAGAACTGCGCGCCATGCTCGCCGGCCTGCCGCTGCGCATCGTGGCGCAAGGCGAGCTCGGCGTGGACGATGTGCCGGAAACCGGCCTGACCTTCGTCGAGAACGCCTTGATCAAGGCGCGCCATGCCAGCGCGGTCACCGGCCTGCCGGCACTGGCCGACGACTCTGGCCTGATCGTCGATGCCCTCGGCGGCGCACCCGGCCTGTACAGCGCGCGCTACGCCGGCAGCCCGACTGATGCGAACGCCAACAACGCCAAACTGCTCGATGCCATGCGCGCCGTGCCGGCCGAGCGCCGCAGCGCGCGGTTCTACGCGGTGATCGTGCTGCTGCGTCACCCGGAAGACCCGCAGCCGCTGATCGCCGAAGGCAGCTGGGAAGGGGTGATCGCCACCGAGCCGCGCGGCGATGGCGGCTTCGGCTACAACCCGGTGTTTCTGGACCCGGTGCATGGCCTGACCGCGGCGCAGATGGATAGTGCGTTGAAGAACCGGCTGAGTCACCGTGCGGTGGCGCTGGCCACGCTGCAGCACAAGCTGCACGCCCTGTCGCTGTGACCGATGGCCTGATGCAGTGCCCGACCTGATCCCACCGCCGCTGTCGCTCTACGTGCACCTGCCCTGGTGCGTGCGCAAATGTCCGTACTGCGATTTCAATTCGCATGCGGCCAAGGGCGCACTCCCGTTCGAGGAATACGTGGATGCGTTGATCCGCGACCTTGATGCGGACCTGCCGCTGGTGTGGGGACGCGTGGTGCATTCGGTGTTCTTCGGCGGTGGCACGCCGAGCCTGTTTCCGCCGCAGGCCATCGACCGCTTCCTGCAGGCGGCTGCCGCGCGGCTGCGCTTTGCACCGAATCTGGAGATCACCCTGGAAACCAATCCAGGCACCGCCGAGCATGGCCGCTTCGACGGCTACCGCGCCGCCGGCGTGAACCGGCTGAGCTTCGGTGTGCAGACCTTCGACGATGTGGCGCTGCAGCGGCTCGGTCGCATCCACGACAGTGCCGAGGCCGAGCGTGCGATCAAGCTGGCGCAGGATGCCGGCTACGACAATTTCAATATCGACCTGATGTACGCGCTGCCCGAGCAGACCCTGGCGCAGGCCGAACGCGATCTCGAACGCGCCTTTGCGTTGCAGCCCACCCACCTGTCGCATTACCAGCTCACGCTGGAGCCGAACACGGTGTTCTTCGCGCGGCCGCCCAAGGGCATTCCCGACGACGATGCGGCCTGGGACATCCAGGAGCATTGCCAGCGCCTGCTGGCCGAGGCCGGCTACGCGCAGTACGAAGTGAGCGCCTACGCCAGGCCCGGGCGGCAATGCGCCCACAACCTCAATTACTGGCGCTTCGGCGATTACCTGGGCATCGGCGCCGGGGCGCACGGCAAGATCAGTTCCGGCGCCGAACAGCATGTGCTGCGACGCTGGAAGCACAAGCACCCGCAGAGTTACCTGGCCAGCGCCGGCAGTGCGGCGTCGATCGGTGGCGACGAGATCGTGCCGCGCGAACGGCTGCCGTTCGAATACATGCTCAACCTGCTGCGCCTGCACGAGGGCTTCGCCCTGCGCGACTTCGAAGTCTCCACCGGTCTGGCGGCGTCGGTCATCGAGTTGCCTGTGGCCCGTGCGATCGCGCAAGGCTGGATGACCGCGCAGGACGGACACGTGGTGCCGACCGAGCTGGGCCGCCGATTCACCAATGACGTGGTCGAGCTGTTTCTTGCCTGACCGCGGCGATCGCGTGGCGGCACTACACAGCCATCACACCGCACCGTGGTCGTTAGCGCACGCGACGGCAGCGGCGCGCAGATCCGCCGACTTCGCGCCACGCGCGCCTTCCGCACCAGGGCGGCGACCGCATCTGGCAAGGCGCGTCGTGCGCCCGCGCGGTCGCTGACCAATGGAAAAACATGCTACATAGCTCACGCCTCGCACCGAGCCCGCCTCCCCGGATGTCCACTCCCGCCTCTTCCCTGCAGCACACTCTCAGCGGCCCGATCGCCGATGCGCCGGTTTCCGTGCGCGGGCGGCGCCTGCTCGCCGCGCTGCACGCGCACTGCGTGCAGGCGCTCGACGGGCCGCTGCGGCTGACCATCGTCGAACTGGAACGCGAGCTGCTGCATCAGGCCGAGCATGCACGCAACAGCCAGATCCAGGCCGAAACCTACGCACAGATGCGCGGCCTGCGCGATCACATCGATCGGTTTCCGCAGGCGTTCCTGCAGCAGCTGGCGCAGGACCTGGCCACGCTGCGCGATCGCCCGTCGCTGACGCCAGCAGCCGATGCTTCAGCGCATCCGCAGATGCTCACCCTGGTGGAAGACACCGATATCGATCGCGATATCGTGCTCAGCGAGATTGCGCGTCGCGAGACTTCCCGCAGGGCCGCTGCGCTGCAATTGCTGGCGCAGCGAGTGGCGGTGATCGGCGCGGTGGCCGAATTCGAACTGGAAGCATTGCCACTGGGGCCTTACGCCCTGTGCCGCGTGCTGCGCCAGTGCGGCCAGATGCTGCTACTGAGCCTGGATGGGCAGCTGACGCTCTACCGCGTGTTCGAGCGTCAGGTGATCGAGCGTTTGAACGATCTGTACGAGCGCGCCAACGGCACGCTCGCGCAGGAAGGCATCCTGCCGGGGCTGATCTATCACCCGTACCTGATCAAACCCACACAGGAGCAGACGCGACGCGCACCGCCTGCATCAGCCACCGCACCGAAGGATGCTGCGGCCGGCCGCGCGCGCGCGCTGCCGCCGCGCAACGGGCGACCTGCAACCGGCTGGAGCGGGCAATCGGCGCCGACACCATGGCAGAGCGCCCTGCTGGATCCGCCGGCTATGCCGATGACACTGGCAGGGGCGACATACGGTGAGCAGGCAGCCCCTGCCCTGAGCGATGCAGTGCAGGCGCTCGGCGGCCTGATGTCGTCGGCGCGTCAGTCGCAGGCGGCCGGCGAGGGAAGCACAGCTGCGCATCACCGTTCTGCAAATCACGGCGCAGCGCCTGCGACAGGCGCGCAGGCAACACCTGAAAGATCACCTCCCCAGCTTGCCTCCACGGCCGTGCCCAAAGCCGCGCTCAGCGACGCGCTGGCCAGCCTGCAGGGCACGCTGGCGGAACAGGTAGCGGCAGCGCAGCCCACCGGCATCGATGCGGTGCAGCGGCAGGTACTGGCGTTGCTGCGGACGCAACACGGCTCCGACGCCACGCTGTCGCCGCAGGACACCGACACCTTCGATCTGCTCGGCCTGCTCTACGCGCAGATGCAGCGCGAAGTGCGCGAGCAGACCCCGGCGCAGGCCCTGCTCGCCAAATTGCAGGTCCCGGTGGTGCGGGCGGCCTTGGCCGATACGCATTTCTTCGTGCGCGACCAGCACCCGGTACGCGAATTGCTCAACACCGTGGCCGAGTCCGGCGCGGTATGGCTGGGCGACGACGACGTCGACCCGCAGCTGCTGCACAAGCTGGGAAGCGCAGTCGACAGGATCCTCAACGACTACCAGGGCGACGAGGCCGTGTTCGCCGCGGCCAACGACGATATCCAGGCGCATCTGCGCGCATTGGCGCGCAAGGCCGACCTCGCCGAGCGGCGCCATGTGGATGCGGCGCGTGGCAAGGAGCGGCTGGAGTCGGCCAAGCAGCAGTCCGAGGCGCGCATCGAGCAGCTGTGCGAGCAGAGCGCCCCGCCGCGTTTCGTGCAGTCGCTGCTGCGTCAGGCGTGGTCGGACGTACTGACGCTGACGCTGCTGCGCCAGGGCGAGCAATCGCCCGAATGGGACGAGCGCCAGGCACTGACCGCGCGCATCGCCGAAGTCACCTGCCGCAGCAAGGAGCAACCTACCGACATCGCGCTCGGCGCCGATATCGAAACCGCGCTGCTGCAGGTCGGCTATCACCAGGATGAAGCCGCAGCGATCGCGCGGCGCCTGTCCACGCCGGGCGGCGAGGACGAGACGACCTCGCGCACCGAGCTCACCGCCAGGCTCAGGGCGCGCACACGGCTGGGAGACCAGGGCGACAGCGCATCGCACCAAGAAACAAACACCCCGCGTTCGCCGGCCGAAGAGGCGTGGTACACGCAGCTGCGCAGCCTGCCGTTCGGCAGCTGGTTCGAGTTCGTGATCAACCAACAGGGCGACCTGCGCCGGCAACGGCTGTCCTGGTACAGCCCGATGACCGGCAACGCGCTGTTCGTCAATCAGCGTGGGCAAAAGGTTGCCGAGCACTCGCTGGATGGACTGTCGCGGCTGATGGCCGGCGGCCAGGCGCGCCTGCTGGTCGAAGAGAAATCGCGCCTGATCGACCGTGCCTGGCATGCCACCGTGCGCACGCTGCGCAGCCTGGCCGGCCGGGCGCCCGCTGCAGAGGTCAACCCATGATCCAGGACACCCGCCGCGCACCGCGCCGCCAGCCTTCGGACCTGGTACCGGTCACCGACATGCTCAGCGAGGCGCAGATCGGCCGGGTCGGCAATATCTCGGAAACCGGCATGCTGCTGCTGGCCTCGGTTCCGCTGCATGAGGATGCCTTGTATCAATTGCGCTTCAACCTGCCCGAGCGCAGCGGCCGTGCCACCGAGATCGATGTCGGCGTGCATCTGTTGTGGACCGAAGCCGCGCACGCACCCGGGCAGGCCTGGGCCGGCTTCCGCTTCCTGACCATGTCCGGGCCGCATCGCCAGCGCCTGCGCGCCTGGATTGCCGAAGAACACATGCTGGGCTGAAGGACAGCATCACCACGATTGCGGCAAAATCACGTCCTGCCTTTAGCATTGCCGATCGAGCCCCCGCATGCCCCAGCCGTCCTTGAGCCCTTTGTATTCCGATCACCTGCGCACGCTGATCGCGCGCGCAGACGAGGCGCTGCAGCGCGGCGGCTTCGACCACCTGGTGGTGCCAAGCGGCAGCTTGCATTACCAGGTATTCGACGACCGCGACTATCCCTATGCGGTCAATCCGCACTTCAAGGCCTGGGTGCCACTGACGCGGGTGCCCAACAGCTGGCTGGTCTATACCCCCGGCAAGCGCCCGACGGTGATCTTCTGCCAGCCGTTCGACTATTGGCATGTCGTGCCCGACGCACCGAGCGGCTGGTGGGTGGAGCACTGCGACATCCACATCATCCGCACCCCGGAACAGGCCTTGGCGTTGCTGCCCAGGCAGATCGACCGTTGCGCCATCCTGGGCGAGGCGCAGAGCGCGCTCGGTGCGTATGTGCCCAACAATCCGCAGCCGGTGCTCGATTACCTTGACTACCAGCGCGCCTTCAAGACGCCATACGAACTGGCATTGCTGCGCATCGCCCAGCAGTTGGCAGTGCGCGGCCATCGCGCCGCCGAAGCGGCCTTTCGCGCCGGCCAGAGCGAGTTCGGCATCCATATGGCCTATTGCGCCGCTGTCGGTCAGGACGCCAACGAACTGCCCTACGGCAACATCATCGCGCTCAACGAGCACGGCGCGGTGCTGCACTACACCGAACTCGGCCAGCGGCCGCCACAACCGCTGCGCAGCTTCCTGATCGATGCCGGCGCTTCGGCCTACGGCTATGCCAGCGACATCACCCGCACCTACGCCGCCGACCCAGGCAGCGAATTCCAGGCCCTGATCGATGCGGTGGATGCCGCACAGATCCGCATGGGCCAGGGCGTGCGCAGCGGTGTGGATTACAAGCAGTTGCACGTGGATGCGCATCTGGCCTTGATGGGCATCCTCAAGGACTTCGGCATCCTCACCGTATCGCCGGAAGCTGCGCTCGCCACCGGCGTCAGCGCCGCATTCTTCCCGCACGGGCTGGGCCATCTGATCGGCCTGCAGGTACACGACGTGGCGGGCTTTGCGGCCAGCGACCGCGGCGGCCGCATCGAACGCCCCGCCGGCCACCCGTATCTGCGCCTGACCCGCGTGCTGGAAGCGGGCATGGTTGTCACCATCGAACCGGGGGTGTACTTCATCGACATGTTGCTGGACGACGTGAAGAAGAACGGCTACGCCGCCAGCGTCGACTGGGCGCGCGTTGCGCAGTTCAAACCTTACGGCGGCATCCGCATCGAAGACGAGGTGGTGTGCACCGATGGCGCCCCCGAAAACCTGACCCGCCCGGTGTTTGCCGCCCCTTGAATCATTCCGCACAGCACGGAGCACTGCCATGAACGATCCACGCCAGTCCTCGCACCCCGACCATCCGATGTACCAACAGATCCAGCGCGGCGTGCATGCAATCGATGCGGCACATGGACGCACACCCGACCAGACCAGCGACCGGCTCAGCGCGGCCCTGTTGCCGCTGGCCAAGGAAGGCGGCCTGTCGCGCGTGGATCATGTGCTGATGAGCGAGGCCAATAATCGCGGCGTGCACGGCGGCGAGAACGTGTTCGTGGTGCAGGGCGACCCGGCCAACCCGGCGCATCTGCGCGCGCACATGAAGACCGAACAGGCATTGAGCACGCCGGAAGCGCAATCGTTCGCGCGTGCGCAGCAACTGGCTGCGCCAGGCGAACAGATCCAGCAGCCCGAGCGCACCCAGGCGCCACAACTCGGTCAGTAGAACGGCTCGCAGCAAAAAAGGCCGGGCGCCTCTTGCCCGCGAGGCGCCCAGCAGAGCGCAGCCCGAACGATGCCGCCGGCCTCAGCCAGATGCGCCGGGCATCCGGAACCACACCTTCAGCGCGCGGGTTGCTGCTCCGACCTACCTCACGACCGCTCACAACGGCATTACCGCGTTATGCGCGCACTGCGTCGCGGTTGGCCATCTCCGCTTCGATCTCGTCGGCGCTGCGCGCCAAGGCATCGGTCAGCACCCGATGGCCTTCGGCAGTGATCAGCACATTGTCTTCGGTGCGGATGCCGATGCCGCGCCACTTGGCTTCCACCGTGGTGTCGTCGGCAGAGATGTAGAGCCCCGGCTCGATGGTGAACACCATGCCGGGCTCGAGCAGACGCGAGTCGCCCGCCAATCGATAGTCGCCCACATCGTGTACATCCAGCCCCAGCCAATGGCCGGTCTTGTGCCGGTAGAAGCGCTTGTAATGGCCGTCGGCGATATTGCGCTCCAGCTTGCCCTTGAGCAGACCCAGCTGCAGCAGCCCTTCGGTTAGGGTCTGCACCGCGGCCAGATGGCCGGCTTCGTAAGCCGCGCCGGGGCGCGCCTGCGCCAGCGCGGCGGCCTGCGCAGCGCCGACCAGATCGTGCAGCGCGCGCTGCGCCGGGGTGAAACGGCCGTTGACCGGAAAGGTGCGGGTGATATCGGCCGCATACCCGCGGTACTCGGCGCCGGCATCGATCAGCACCAGCTCGCCATCGCGGCTGCGCGCGTTGTTGGCGCGGTAGTGCAGCACGCAGGCATTGCTGCCGGTGCCGACGATGCTGCCGTACGCCGGCCACGCATCGGCGGCGCGGAACGCGCACTCCACCTCGGCCTGCAGTTCGTACTCGTGCACCCCCGGCCGCGCCAGCCGCATGGCGGCGCGATGCGCGCGGACGCTGATGTCGGCGGCGTGCTGCATCAACGCGACCTCGTCGCGCGACTTGAACAGCCGCTGCTCGTGCAGCAGATGCCCGAGCTCGAGGAATTCGTGCGGCGGCTGCGCGCCGTGGCGCACCTGCTCGCGCACGCGCTTGAGCCAGCCGATCAGCTTGAGGTCGAAGTCGACATCGCGCCCGAAGTGGTAATAGACGCGGCTGCGCCCTTCCAGCAGGCCCGGCAGGATCTCGTCGACATCGTCGATGGGATACGCATCGTCCATGCCGTAGCGCTGCACCGCGCCGTCCTGGCCCTCGCGCGGGCCATCCCAGGCTTCGCGCTCGGCGTCGCGTTCGCGGCAGAACAGGATCGCCTCGCCATGCTTGCGTCCGGGTACCAGCACCAGCACCGCTTCCGGCTCGGGGAAGCCGCTCAGATACCAGACATCCGAATCCTGCCGGTACGGGTAGTGGGTGTCGTGGCTGCGCACGCGCTCGGGCGCGGCCGGCAGGATCAGGATGGCCTGATCGCCGGCCATCTGCATCAGCTGCTTGCGCCGCCGCGCGTACTCGGCCGCGCCGATCCCGGTGAGCTTTTTCATGGCGGTCGTGCGGTCAGTTCAGACGTTGGCGGAAGCGCGGCCCCATCACGCAGTCGCCATGCAGCAACAGCACCGCCACGCGCACGAACTCCTCGATCTCCGCCAGGGCGGTGTCGTCTTCGTCGGCCGCATCGAAATCGTCGCTGGACGCCTGCGCCAGCCGCGCCAGGTCCTGCAGCGCCTCTTCGCCTTCTTCGGTCAGCGCCGGGCGCTGCTGCGCCGCCAGGCCGAAGCCGCCCAGAAAGGCGCGACACCAGTCGAACAAGGCATCGGTACGCGCCGCCAGCGGTGCGCCGTCGTCGATCAGCAGCAGTTCGAAGGCGAAATCGCGGTCTTCCAGTTGCGCCACCGTGGCCTGACGCATCCGGTCCAGCGCCCCGCCCTGCCTGGGTGCCACCTGCGCGGTATCGGCCAGAATGCGCGCCAGCCAGTCGCCGCTGTCGGCACCCCCACCGGAGAGCCACCCGCACAGCCCGCCGTGCAACTCCGCTGCGGAGGAAGCCAACTCGAGCTGGCGACTTTCGTTTTGCACAGCGGTTACATCGGGCAGGTCCATCGGGTCTTCCAGGCTGGGAACAGGAGATGCCGGCGCATGGGCCGGCGATTCGACTTCCCAGTGTATCAAGGCACCCGGCGTCGGCCGCTAGCGGCGCGTTCCATGCAGCGTTCCACGCGCATGACGCCTGCCGGATCAGGCATCGCGCAAGGCCTTGTCGGAATTGGCCCGACGGCGGGTACGCAGGCTGCGCTGGGGCGCTTGACCGCCGCGCGCACGCGCCCCTATCGTGGGGGATGGACAATGCTGCTGCCCTCGCCCAGATCCGCGCACTTGCCGCCCGTGTGGAGGCCCTGGTCGAACGCAGCCAGCGGCTGACCGACGAGAACCGCAGCCTGCGTCACCAGCAGGAGCAGTTGATCGGCGAGCGCGCGCAACTGTTGACCAAGAACGAACAGGCGCGCTCGCGCGTGGAAGCGATGATCGTGCGGTTGAAATCCCTGGAGCAGCACACGTGAGTAACAACGAGCCGGTCAGCGTGCGTATTCTGGATCGTGAATATACGGTTGGCGTCACCGCCGACGAACGCGAGAGCCTCACCGCTGCGGCGCGCCTGCTGGATCTGCGCATGCGCGAGATCCGCGGCAGCAATCGCATGGCAGCGGTGGATCGCGTCGCGGTGCTGGCCGCACTCAACCTGGCGCACGAATTGCAGCAGCTGCGCGATCAGCAAGCGCTCTACGACCGTGAATTGGCCAACACGCTGGATAGCTTGAATCGCCGCCTGGACAGCGTGTCCGACACACCGCGTTGAGGTGCAGTTCGCACTGTCGTCGCAAATATGAACTTTCAATTGCGCCGGCCGACGAATGGGCTAGCCATCGCGCAGCAGAGGTCTATACTTCACCTGCGTTCTCTGCTGTAAACGACAGCGTGCAAAACATTCGCCTTGTCCCTTAATTACGACCACGGGGGCGCGACGAAGCCGGGAGTGCAAGTCCGCCTTGTAGCGGGAAGCCCGATGGCCTCACAACGTCCCCACTTGAACCCCGGGTTCAAGGTCGTTTCGCCCGCATCGTTCACGGCGGAGAATGCAAATCTGAAACGGCGCCTTCGGGCGTCGTTTCTTTTTGTGTGTCTGCAGCGCACGGCACGCGCACGCACAGCCCGGTCGCGCCATTGCCGCAACGACTGCGCCAACAAGACCTCATGCATGCGTGCGCAAAGCACAACGTCGCCAGCGCTGCATGCGCATGCGCTCAGCGACCGGCGGGAGATTTGCCGGAGCGGGCGATCCGTCGGCACACGCGCCGCTAGGCAGGGGCGTCCACGCCATCGACAATATCCCTCTGCCTATCGCTGCGAGACACCATGACCGACGACCGAGACGCCTTGCGCCAGCAGTTGCGCGCACTGCGCCGTAGCCTGCCGGCAGCGCAGCGACTGGCCGCCGCCGATGCGCTGGCCGAGCGCCTGCTGGCGCTGCCGTTCGCGCCGCAGACCGGTGCGGTGGCCGGGTACTGGGCGATGGATGGCGAAATCGCGCTGCACCGTTGGCAACTGAGCCTGCCGGCCGGAGTACGGTATTGCCTGCCGGTGCTGGACGGGCGCGTCCTGCGCTTTGCGCCGTGGCGGCCGGGCCAGGGGCTGGTCAGCAACCGCTACGGCATCCCCGAGCCGGACGTGGCGCGCACCGAGCTGCTCGCACCCGAGGAGATGGCGCTGGTGGTCACGCCGTTGACCGGCTTCGACGCGCAGTGCCGGCGGCTGGGCATGGGGGGCGGCTGGTATGATCGCAGCTTCGCGTTCCGGCACCGCCACACGCCGCCGCCCTGGCTGGTCGGCGTCGGCTTCGCCGCGCAGCAACTGCCCGCCCTGCCCGCCGAGTCGTGGGACGTGGCGGTGGATGCGATCTGCACCGAACACGCCACCTTCCTGAAAGACGACGCCGTTTCCGTATGACTGCCCGCAAGCGCTACTGGTTGATGAAGTCCGAGCCGGACACGTTTTCCATCGATGATCTGGAGCGCGTCGGCACCGAGCCGTGGAACGGCGTGCGCAACTACCAGGCGCGCAACTTCATGCGCGACGGCATGCATGTCGGCGACGGGGTGTTGTTCTACCACTCCAACTGCAAGGTGCCGGGCATTGTCGGCATCGCCAAGGTCGCCAGCGCAGCGTATCCGGACGACACCCAGTTCGATCCCAGATCCGACTACCACGACCCCAAGGCCACCCGCGAAGATCCGCGCTGGATGCTGGTGGACGTGGCCTTCGAGCGCAAACTCAAGCGCACGATCGCACTGGACGAAATCAAGCAGCAGGCCGACGCACTGGGCGAAGGATTCCCGCTGATCGCCCGCGGCAACCGCCTGTCGATCCTGCCGGTCACCGCCGCGCAATGGAAATTGTTGCTGGCGATGGAGTAGCCGGGAGGAGAGATTCGGGATTTGCGATTTGTAAATCCCGGCTCAGCCCAGCCGCTCTTGCGATTCCCCAATCCCGATTCCCGATTCCCCAATCCCGAGCCCCCAAATGTCCGAAGCAAAACGCCTGGCCGCCGAAAAAGCGATCGATTACGTGGAAGACGGCATGATCGTCGGGGTCGGTACCGGTTCTACGGTGGCCTACTTCATCGATGCCTTGGGCCGCATCAGCCATCGCATCAAGGGGGCGGTGTCCAGCTCCGAGCAGAGCAGCGCGCAGCTCAGGCGCCATGGCATCGAGGTGCTGGATCTCAACCACACCGGCAATCTGTCGCTGTACGTGGATGGCGCCGACGAGTGCGACCCGAACCGTTGCCTGATCAAGGGTGGCGGCGCGGCATTGACGCGCGAGAAGATCATCGCCGAGGCCAGCGAGCGTTTCATCTGCATCGTCGACCCGAGCAAGCAGGTGCCGGTGCTGGGCAAATTTCCGCTGCCGGTGGAAGTGATTCCGATGGCGCGCAGCCTGGTGGCCCGCCAGATCCTGGGGCTCACCGGCGGTCAGCCGGTATGGCGCGATGGTGTGGTCACCGACAACGGCAACGTGGTGCTGGACGTACACAACCTGCAGATCACCGACCCGGTGGCGCTGGAGCGCAGCCTGAACCAGATTCCCGGCGTGGTCTGCGTGGGCCTGTTCGCGCGTCGCCCGGCCGATGTGGTGATCGTCGGTGGCGAGCCGCCGCGGGTGATCTGAGCGACCGCGCGCGTGCACGCGCATGCGCAGTTGCGGCCCGCGTTGCGAAGCGACAGCGGGCCGAACGCCTGTCACATGCGATGACGGGACGACGCACCACAGCAGCTTGACGCACGCAGCCGCTTGGCAGATGGTGCGGCATCCCTGTCCACTGGTATGCCGCATGCGCCGTCTTTGTCTCCTCGCCCTTGCGTTGTTGATCCTGCTCAGCGGTTGCGCCAGCAGCGGCGACACCTGGGTGGAACTGGCCGGCGCGCGCTACCAGGTGGAGCTGGCGCAGAACGATGCCGACCGCGCCAAAGGCCTGATGTTTCGCGATGCCATGGCGGACGATCACGGCATGCTGTTCGTCCACGACCGCCAGGAACCGCTGGCGTACTGGATGAAGAACACCAAGATCGCGCTGGATATCCTGTATTTCGACAATGAGCGCCGGCTGGTGTCGCAGCAACGCGACGTGCCGCCGTGTTCGGCCGGCGACGCCTGCCCGCCCTACCCCAGCAAGCGCCCGGCCCGTTACGTGCTGGAACTCAACGCCGGCCAGGCCGCCAAACTCAGCCTGCAGGACGGCGCCAGCCTGACCCTGAGCCCGGACATCCCAAAGCTCAAGTGAATCTCACGCGACAGGCCTTTCCTGTCAGGAAGTACCGGACTTGAACCACGCGCCGCTTGCCGACACTCTTGGCAGCATGGTCGACATGCTCCCACTTCCCCATTGGACCGCGCTCGCCAGCCTGGACGACGACGCAGTGCCGTTGATGTCCACCGCGCTGCTGATCGCGCGTGACGAGTATCCGCAGCTGGACGCCGAGCTGTACGACACGCTGGTGCAAAGCCACGTCGAGCATCTGCGCCGCGAGGTGGAGGCGATCGACCTGTGGCCGCTGAAGATGGCCGCGGTCAATCGCTATCTGTTCGACGAGCTGGGCTACTCGGGCAATCACGACGAGTACTACGACCCGCGCAACAGCTACCTCAACCAGGTCTTCGAGCGCCGCCTGGGCAACCCGATCTCGCTGGCGATGGTGCAGATCGAAGTCGCGCGCCGGCTGGGCATTCCGCTGGCGGGCGTGTCGTTTCCCGGGCATTTCCTCGTGCGTTTGCCGGTGGACGACGGCGTGCTGGTCATGGACCCGTTCAACGGCGGCCGCCCGCTGGGCGTGGACGAGCTGCGCGAGCGTGCGCGCCCGCACCTGGGTGGCGAGATTCCCGACGACCGCGCCCTGGCACAGATCCTCGACCCCGCGCCGCACCGCGCGATCCTGATCCGCATCCTGCGCAATCTGCACGGCGTGTATGCCGATGCCGAACACTGGGACCGCGCCGCGCGCAGTGCCGACCGCATCCTGAAGCTGGTACCGGACCAGCCCGAGGCGCTACGCGACCGCGGCATGGCCTATCTGCATCTGGGCCACCGCAACGGCGCACGCCACGATCTGTCGCGTTATCTGCAGCTCAATCCCAGTGCGCAGGACGCGGCCAATCTGCACGAACATCTGGTCGAGCTGAACAGTCAGCGCGCGCGCGCGCACTGAAGAGGCACAGCCCGCCAGGTCTTCAACAGCGCCATGCAAACGTGCGCAGACGCCGTTGGGGCATGAAAAACGCAGCAACCCAGCCAGGACCTCAGTCGATCTCGACCATCTCGAAGTCGTCCTTGGTCACGCCGCAATCGGGGCAGGTCCAGGTGTCGGGAACGTCCTGCCAGGCAGTGCCCGGAGCGATGCCTTCTTCGGGAATGCCGTCGGCCTCGTGGTAGAGAAACCCGCAGACGACGCACATCCAGGTGCGGTAGGTGGTCGTGGATGTGTCGCTCATCGGATAATCGCGGTTACGCAACGGTGGGGCTGCATTGTCCCATCCCACCCACCGCTTCCGGAAGCGCTGCCATGCCCGACCTGCACAACGCCCGCGGCGTCTACCTCATCACGCCCGACGAACCCGACACCGCGCGTCTGCTCGCGCGCACCTTGCCGCTGCTGCCCGCTGTCACCTGGCTGCAGTACCGCAACAAGCAGGCCACCGCGGCGCTGCGCCTGGAGCAGGCCAGCGCGCTGCGCCAGGCCTGCGCTGCGCACGCCGTGCCGTTGATCATCAACGACGATGCGCAGCTGGCACGACAGGTGGGCGCGCAGGGCGTGCACCTGGGCGAAGACGATGGCGAGGCGGCGGCCGCACGTGCGCTGTTGGGCGAACAGGCCATCATCGGGGTGTCGTGCTACGACGAGATCGCGCGCGCGCGCGCAGCGGTCGCGGCCGGTGCCAGCTATGTGGCCTTCGGTGCGTTCTTCCCGACCACCACCAAGGTAACGACACGTCGCGCAACGCCTGCGTTGCTGCAACAAGCTGCAGCGCTGGGAGTGCCGCGCGTGGCGATCGGTGGCATCGCAGCTGCACAGGTGCCCGAGTTGGTGAGTGCAGGTGCCGAGTTGATTGCGGTGGTCAGCGGCGTGTACGCCGCGCCGGACCCGCTCGCAGCAGTACAGGCATATCGGGCCGGGTTTGCACGATAGCGTGGCTGGCAGACGACAAATGACAGAAGTTACCGGCGACACGCGCAAGCGAAGACACAAGACACCGAGACTCGAGTCGAAGCGTTGTTTGTTAGATGCAGTCAAAAGCTCAGTGGGTCGGGGGCGCAGTGCCCTCACCGCTCGCAGGACACGCCGTGAATCCGTCCGTGGAGGGCCCTTGGCGGCATCCATGCCGCCAAGAGGCTCGCAATCGGCAAGGACACCGCACCAGGAAATTTGCCGGCTGTTTTCTTGAGAGCTTGTTGCTCGGCTTACGGTGGCAGATGAGACGTTTGCAGGTCGCGTGTTGAAAGCCTGTCCACTGCCCGGCTTGCGATAGGAAGGTGACGGGAAGCTGGTTGACGCATAGTGATTCGACCAGCGCACGCCATGCCCTGCTTGCAACCACGCACACCGACCATCTCGACTGGTCCTTGCCCGGCGACCGTCGCGGGACCTTACGCGGCATGGATGCCGCGTAAGAGCCTACAAGGACGTACTTGCGGCGTGTCCCGCGATGGTGGGCGGGCAAGGACCCCGCAGCAAACTCACAGCGTAGAGGGCGCGGCGAGGACCCCCACCAGAAAGTCAGTCGGTTGCTTTATCCAAAACCATGCACACCCACTATCTCGACTGGTCCTTGCCCGCTCACCGTCGCGGGACCTTACGCGGCATGGATGCTGCGTAAGAGCCTACAAGGACGTACTTGCGGCATGTCCCGCGATGGTGGGCGGGCAAGGGCCCCGCAGCCAAGCTGCAGATCAACCGCTCTAAAACCAATCCATTCGCGCGACCAATCCTCCAACAGCACATACGAAGGGCGGCGTACGTACACACAACCCGGCAGCGACGCGTGCCATCACGCGTCGCTGCCGGGACCGCCCTTGTTATCTGGCGCGATCAGAAGTCGTAGCTCAATGTCACCCGGCCCGAGCGCGGCGCCTGGTAGGCCACCACCTGATCCCAGAGCGGGTTGGTGGTGTTGTCGGGCAGCTGCGAGAAGGGGTAGATGTTGGTTGCGGTCTGCTCGTTGGTGATGTTGAACACGTCAAAGCGCAGTGCCAGCTTGCCTGCGGCGAATGCCGGCTTGTAGGTCACGCCCATGTCGAGCTGCGCGATCCAGCCCAGCCGCCCCTGCGAGCCGGGAGGCGACGCCACGCCGGTGCCGGTCTCCGGGTTGTAGCAGTAGTGGTAGGGACCGCCGGTGATCGCGCTGCCACCGTAGCCAGCCGGGTCGGTGCCGGTGTAGTTGTCGCCGTAGTAGTTGCCCAGGCAATTGTGCGGCGCGCCCGAGATCAGGCTGAAGTTGGCCGACGCACCCCATTGCGGAGTGAACTGGTAGAAACCGAACAACTTGAGCTGATGGCGGTGATCATTGGATTGATCGCCGTTGAAGTGTTCCATCAGCGCCGCGTGGTCCCAGCTCTGCGTGGTGGAGACCGAGGCCTGGCCCTGGTAGCTGCCCAAAGCGCCGCCGGTGCGCCACAGGTCCGAACGCACCTGACCTTCGGTGGTGCCGTAGCTATGCGACCAGACGTAGTTGACCTTGGCGTACCACTTGCCGTCGAACGGACGTTCCAGATTGAATTCGACCGCCGAGTAATTGCGCTTGAACTTCGGGAAACCGGCCGCCTCGCGGCTCACCGACACTTCATGGAACTGGCCATCGGTGCCGATCACGCCCCAGGTGTTGGTCTGGCCCGGATTGATCAGCGATGCACCGGCAACCTGCGAGAAATCGATGGTCACGCCCTGGGCGGCCGCAGCGGCAATCAACGCCGTATTGGAAACGTCGTAGTTCTGATCGTCGATCCCCGCATTGAGGCGGCGATGCGTGCCGCGCACGCCCAGCACCCAGCCGGTGTCCAGCTGCTTGGTGAAACCGAGGATGACTTCGTCCTGGTTCTCGCCCTCGATGTCCTTGACCACCGCGGTGCGCACGTCGGCGATGCGGCCGAAACGCGAGTTGGCCGACACGGCCGACCCCAGCTGCTGCGCCAGGATCGGCGTGCCATCGGCATTGATGCCGCTGTAGGTGAAGTAGGTATCGGTGGTGGTGGCCGGGGTGAACAGGCTCACTGCCGACAACGGCAGGCCGAGGTAATAACGGCCCACGTTGCCGAACACCTTCAGGCTGGAATCGCCGTTGACGTCCCAGCTGAAGCCCAGCCGCGGCGCCCAGGCGTTATCCACTTCGATGTATGGGTCGCCGAACGGGGTGTAGTTGGTGAACTCGTCCTTGCGCAGGCCGATGCTCAGCAGCAGGTTGTCGGTGACCTGCCATTTGTCTTCGATGTAATAGGCGCGTTGCTTGGCCTCGTAGGAATACAGGCTGGTGTTGATGTTGCGGACCACGTAATAGCCGCTGGACCCGTTGACCGGATCGACCAGGCCCGGGCTAGGTGCGCCGATGCCGCCGGCTTCGTTGGCCGACTGGCTGACCAGCCCGCCCGTCTGCAGGCCATTGGGATCGTTGGTCTGGCCATAGGTCCATGCAAAGCCCGGGCCGGACAGCACCGAGCCCACATCGATACCCTCGGACTTCTGGTTATCGATACCGAAGTTGAGCGTGTGGTGGCCGATGCGCCATTCCAGATTCAGGCGTTGATTGTCTTTCTTGTATTCGCGATCCGGTGAACTGACCGAGGTGACCAGCTGATTGCCGATGCGCGGTGTGCCGCCAGTGTAGGTCGGATTCTGCAGCGCGGCACTGTTGATGACCGGCCCGCCGGCCGCGTTGTAATTGAAGGGCGTCAGCTCATCGGGCGTTTTCATCTTGCCGTACAGCGCGGTCACGGTGAGGTTGTCGCTGAGGTAGCCGGTGTACTTACCGGTGAACAGGGTCGGGCCGGTCTTCCAGGTGGACTCGTCGGTGAAATAGCTGCCACGCTGGCGATTGACGTAGTCGTAGCGGTAGATCGACCCATTGGTCTCTGCCTCGTCGCTGGCGCCGGTCACCTCGATCAGGTGATTGTCGGTGATGTTCCAGTCCACCTTGGCGTACCAGCGCTTCTGCTTGTAGTCGTAATCGGTGAGACCGCCGGTGCGGCCGTTGTCGGTGTCGCGATTGGTGCCGACGCGTACGCCGTCCGAATCCACCTGTTCGGCAGCCAGGAAGAAGAACAGCTTGTCCTGGATGATCGGCCCGCCGACATAGGCGCTGTAGGTGGTCTGGTTGGCTTCGGCCTCGCTCGCCGGCTGATACAGGCCATTGGCCGAGCGCGCGTAGCGGTAGGCGGCGTTGTTGATCGTGCTGCCCTGGCTGTCCGGGCGCCAATAGATGTCGCGCTGATTGGCCTTGAGACCGTTCGGCTCCCAGATCACCGCCGCGCCAAACTTCCACTCATTGGTGCCGCGCTTGCCGATCTGGTTGATCACGCCGCCATTGGCGCGGCCGTACTGCGCGCCGTAGCCGCCGGTGAAGATTTCCTGCTGGTCGATGGCGCCGTACGGCAGGGTCAGGCCGCCCAGGTTGTTGCTGATGGTGGTGGTGTTGAAGCCGTTGAGGTAATAGGCGTTTTCGCTGGCGGCCGAGCCGCCAAAGCTGGGCAGCGAGCCGCCGAGCGGGCCATTGTCGAAACCGCCGCTGTTGACCACCACGCCCGGTGCGAGCAGCGCGATTGCCTCGGCGGTGCGGCCCAGCGGCAGTTGCTGCAGCTGCTCGGCGGTGACCACGGTGCGGGTGTCCACGCTGCTGACGTCGATGGTGGTCAGGCCTGCGGCGGTGACGGTCACGCTGTCCAGGGTCTGCATGCCGCTCCCCGACGCGGCAGCGAACGAGACGTCGGTGTTGGCGCCGACGGTGATCGCGACGTTCTCGCGCGTCTCCACCACCGCGCCGTCGCGCTTGACGGTGACCTTGTAGGTGCCCAGCGGCAGGTTGCCGGCGGTGTAACGGCCGCGCGCATCCACCGGTACTTCGCGGCTGAACCCGCTGTTGTTTTCCACCAGCACGCTGGTGCCGCTGCTCTGCCCCACGCTGCCGACGATGCTGCCGCTGGTGGACTGCGCGTGGACGCTCCCCATGGCCATGACCAGCGCCAACGCCAAGGCACGCTTCTGGATACTACGGTTCATGCTGTCTCCCCCAAGTCTGGAACTGTCGGCAACGCGACAAAAATGAACGGCGCCAATGGCTACCGGAATCACACTCTCTGAACATCCGCCGCAGGAGGCCAATGACCGCGGGTCATCTGCTCATGCCAAACCGTCGATACCGTCCCGTTCGATCATAGGCAGCCGGGTTGCCCTACCCGTCCGCTCCGACGGGTAGGCAGGCACCTGGTGGGTAGGCGGACGGGGGCCGCAAGCCTGACAATGGCGAGTGCGCTGCCCGCGGTCGGGCCGCGCCGCCCCCACTCGGTACCACTCAAGGATCTGCGCGCATGAACCACACCCGCTCCCACGCTCTGTTCGCCCAGGCGCAGACGCTGCTGCCCGGCGGCGTCAACTCACCGGTGCGTGCATTCAAGTCGGTCGGCGGCGAGCCGTTCTTCGTGGCGCGCGCCGATGGCCCGTATCTGTACGACGTGGACGACAACCGCTACATCGACTACGTGGGCTCGTGGGGGCCGATGATTGCCGGCCACAATCACCCGGCGGTGCGCGAAGCGGTGGAGCGCGCGATCCGCGACGGCCTGTCCTTCGGTGCGCCGTGTGCGGCCGAAGTCACCATGGCCGAGACGATCCACCGGCTGGTGCCGTCCTGCGAGATGGTGCGCATGGTCAATTCGGGCACCGAAGCCACGCTGTCGGCGGTGCGCCTGGCGCGCGGCGCCACCGGGCGCAACCGCATCGTCAAGTTCGAAGGCTGCTATCACGGCCATGGCGACTCGTTCCTGGTCAAGGCCGGCAGCGGCATGCTGACCCTGGGCGTGCCGACCTCGCCGGGCGTGCCGTCCGGCCTCAGCGAGTTGACCGCCACCCTCAGCTTCAACGACTTCGAAGGCGCCACCGCCCTGTTCGACGAGATCGGCGCCGACGTGGCGGCAGTGATCATCGAACCGGTGGTCGGCAACGCCAACTGCATTCCGCCGCAGGCCGGCTACCTGCAGCATCTGCGCACGCTGTGCACCCGGCATGGCGCACTGCTGATCTTCGACGAGGTGATGACCGGTTTCCGCGTCGCGCTCGGTGGCGCGCAGGCGCATTACGGGGTCACGCCGGACCTGAGCACCTTCGGCAAGATCATCGGCGGCGGCATGCCGGTGGGTGCGTACGGCGGCCGGCGCGACTTGATGGAGCAGATCGCTCCGGCCGGCCCGATCTACCAGGCCGGCACCCTGTCGGGTAACCCGGTGGCGATGGCGGCCGGCCTGGCGATGCTGGAACTGGTGCAGGAGCCGGGCTTCCACGCCCGCCTGAGCGAGGCCACCAGCGTGTTGTGCGAGGGACTGGAAGATGCCGCGCGCGCGGCCGGCATTGCCGTCACCACCAATCAGGTCGGCGGCATGTTCGGGTTGTTCTTCACCGACGAGATCGTGGAGAGCTACGCGCAGGCCACTGCCTGCGACATCACCACCTTCAATCGCTTCTTCCACGCGATGCTGCAGCGGGGCGTGTATCTGGCGCCGTCGGCGTACGAGGCCGGCTTCATGTCCAGCGCGCACGACGCGGCAGTGATCGAGGCCACGCTGGCCGTCGCGCGCGAGGCGTTTGCGGAAGTGGCGCACTGAGGCGTCTTCGGACGTCGCGCTGCCTGCAAAGTGGCTCGGGCACGCAGACCTGGTGTTGCGTGAAAGCGAGGCGTGCCGCGCGGTGGTCCGCGAGTCACGCGCCATCGGCGATGCCTGACGTGTATTTTCCAGGTCCGCGCCGACGCTGAACAGGCACGGGGCCGGCATCGCGTCCGGCTCCATGCGTCCGGACGGACTCGGTTGCTGCCCGGCGCCTGCGCACACCCTGCGCCATCGCTTGCTCCATTCAGGCGGCGGCGCGGCGACACGCTTTGCTTTTGTCTTGTGGCTGTCATACCTTTCTGAAAGGTGTCCACGGATGGGCATGGGTGGGGACCCTCGAAGCAGCCGATCTGCCGTCGTCGCCGGTTACGGTGACGCCATCTGCATCGCCGCTGTTTCATCACGATCTGCAGCGTGTCGAGCCGGCGCGCTGCCGACGCTTGCCAGGGCCGCCCTCGCCTCATGCTCAAGCCTGTTGCGTTGCTCACACCGCGCCCCTCACCGTCGCGCGATTCCGCCCTTCCCGATTGGCTGCTTGCCAGCAAGCTGGAGCCACCGCTGCCGCGTGCCGGTGCGGTGGTGCGCGGCGCCTTGCTGGCGGCGCTGGATCACGCCCAGGCCCGGCCACTCACCCTGCTGCTGGCACCGCCCGGATTCGGCAAGACCACGCTGCTGGCGCAGTGGCATGCGCAGCTGCGCGCGCGCGACCACACCGCCGTGGCCTGGCTGTCGCTGGACGAAGAGGACGCCGATGCCGCGCGCTTCCTCGGCCATCTGGCGCTGGCGATCCAGCACGCAGGTGCGGATCCGGCACTGTGCGCGGCGGTGCTGCACAACCGCGACCAGGATCCGCGCGAAGCGGTGACGGTGCTGATCCGCGCGCTGCGCACGGCGCCCCGGCGCATCAGCGTGATTTTCGACGATTACGACCGGCTCGGCAGCGGCATCGTCGACGAGCTGGTGCTGCGCCTGGTCGAACACGGCGGCGGACGCCTGCACCTGCTGCTGGCCACCCGGCGCGTGCCGGCCCTGCCGCTGGCGCGGCTGGACCTGCAGGCGCAGCTCAGCCGTCTCGGCAGTGCGCAACTGGCGCTGGATGAGCACGAGGCGCAGGCAGTGCTGGGCCCCCGGGTGCCGGCCCCGGTCGTGGACGAACTGCTGCGCTACACCGAAGGCTGGCCGGTGGCGCTGCATCTGGCGCGCCTGTGGCTGGAGGGCGGCGGCGCGCAACGTCAACAGGAGGTGGCCGCGCGTTTCTCCGGCCGCAGCGCGCAGATTGCCGCGTACCTGGCCGAACAGGTGATCAACGATCTGGATGCCGACACGCGCGATCTGCTGTTGCGGACCAGTCCGTTGGAGCGCGTCAACGCAGCGCTGGCCGATGCGGTGCGCCAGCGCGACGACAGCGGCCGGCTGCTGGCGCGGCTGGAACATTTCCACGGCCTGCTGGTGCCCATGGATGGCGAGCGCGAGTGGTTCCGCTATCACCCCTTGTTTGCCGACTTCCTGCAGCAGCTGCTCGATCGCGAACATCCTGGTCAGGCCACGCAACTGCAGCAACGGGCCGCTCGCTGGTTTGGCGATCATCGGCATCTGGCCGAAGCGGTGCGGCACGCATCGCGTGCCGAGTGCGGCGACCTGGCCGCCAGCTACATCGCGCGCGCCGGCACCTGGCAGTTGGTGCTGACCCACGGCACGCACGAGGTGCGCGCATTGCTCCGGCATTTCGAACACCGCACCATCCGCGACACCCCGGCGCTGAATCTCACCCAGGCACACCTGCACGCAAGGCTCGGCGAGTTCAGCCATGCGCGCCTGCTGCTGGAACGCTTCCGCGACTTCCCGGCTGCGCTGCGCGAGCCCTTGCAGCGCGACTACACGGTGGTGGTGGCGCTGTTGCGCGACCGCCTCGACGAAATCTGCGGCAATCCGCACGGCCTGACCCAGATCGCGGCGCAAGCATCCGCGCTGGACGAGGACGATCATCTGGGCCGCGGCATGCTGCTGTGCATCTGCGCCACCACCGCCATTGCACAGGGCGCCTTTGCATTGGCCGAACGCTACGCCCTGAACGCACGCGATGCGATGCAGCGCGGTGGCAGCGAACCAGGCGCAAGCCAGGCGCTGTTGGCGTTGGGCCAGAGCTTTTTCTATCGTGGACAACTCGGCGACGCCGAAGCCTGTTACCGGCAGGCCCTGAACTGGTGCGCCTGTACCCCGCAGCTGGATCGCGTCCTGCAGGCCGCCGGCCAGTGCCTGCTCGCGCAACTGCATTACGAACGCGGCCACCACGACGATGCGGCCGACCTGCTGCATCCGGCGCTGGAATTGCTGGAACAGCACGACGGCGGCATGGACGTGCTGGCCGCCGCCTACGACACCGCGCTAGGGCTGGAGCGTGTACGCGACCGCAGCGGGCGCAGCGCATTGGCACTACTCGAACACGTCGAACAGATAGCGCACGGGCGCAAGCTCACGCGCCTGTCGGAGCTGGCCGCAGCGTGGCGCCTAATGCTGTTGCTGGAACATCCGGGCAATGCCGCCATCGATGTAGTGATCGCACGTACCGGCGGCGAATCCGGATTGGCGCATACGCTGCGATCGCCCCACCGCTGGCGCGATCGCGCGGCGATGGGTTTTGCGCTGGCACGCTGGCATCGGCTGGCCGGACGCAGCAGCGCCGCGCTGACCATCCTGGGCCAGATCGAACAGGCCTGCCTGGCCAGCGACAATCTATGCCATCTCGCGCGCACCCGCGCACGCACCGCCTTGGTGCTGCAGCAACGTGGCGAACTGGTCGCGGCGCTGCCGCATCTGTACAGCGCGCTCGATCATGTCGCACTGACGCAAAGTTGGCAGGCGATCGTCGAACTCGGTCTTCCGGCCAAGGCAATGCTGCGCTCGCTGCGTCAACACGACCCGCATACCGTCGGTGGCACCACCCGCGCACTCACCATCCAGGCCCTGCTCGAACGCCTCAGCGGCGACGAGGACCCGGCCGGCGACATCTTCAGCGAGCGCGAGCTGGAAGTGCTCGCGCAACTGGCACGTGGCTATTCCAACAAACAGATCGCACGCTGCCTGCACCTGTCGGAAAACACCGTCAAGTTCCATTTGAAGAACCTCTATCGCAAGCTCGATGCACGCAGCCGCGAAAGCGCGTTGGCGCAGGCCTTGCAACGCGGGTTGTTGCGCGCAACGGCCACGCCAGGCGGGTCGGAGACGGCGCCGGGTTGACCGCCGGTGCCGGCGCTATGCGCCTGTGGTGATGGCCGAAGGCGTTGGCTCGCACACCAGGGAGCTGGCCTTCCACGCAGAGAATCGGCGGTGCTGGATGGAGCTGACGATTGCCGCCTTCAGCATCCCGCAGATCGCCAGCGACCGCGCCTTCGCGCGTCGATACAACGGGCTTGGCGGCCGGGAGCAGTGGTAAACCCTGCATGCGACAGCAAGCTGGGAGTCTAGCTCGTGATCCAGAAGCTGCCCGGCTACGAGAACAGGTGAGCGTGGCGCGACAGCGCGCCTCCATTCCACCACGTCACTCGCGTAGCCGATAGCACGCACCTGCGGCACGTGACACCTCATCCGAAATGCAGCGTACCCTTCATCATCGCCCAGTGGCCGGGGAACGAGCAGAAGAAGGTGTAGTCGCCGCCCTTGCTCAACTTGCTGGTGGGAAAGCTCACCGTGGTGCTGTCGCCGCCGCCGATCACCTTGGTGTGTGCGATCACGCGCGCGTCGGCCTTGGGCAGATAGCTGTCGGCAATGGTGGAGCGTATGCCGGCATTGGCCACTGCCTGGAAGTCGGCGGACTTGGTCAGCACCCAGTTGTGCCCCATCACCGTGGCGGCCATCTTGCCGGAGTGCTTGAGCGTGAGGTCCACCTGCGTGCAGTCGGGCGCCAGCTTGATCGCGCTCTGGTCGAACTTCATCTGATCGTTGCCGGTGATGGTGACGGCGCAGGTACGCGCCCATGCCGAAGGCGCCAGCAGCACCAGACCAAGCACGGCAAATGTCGAAAACACTTTCAAGGGAACACTCCTGCGTTAAGGGATGCGCGACGCCCAGCGCGCCTGGCCACACCAGCGCGTTCGCATGCGCCGGTGGTGCCAGAGTAACGCCTCATGCGTAACGGAAAAAAGCATCCATCGGATCATGCACAGCGGCCGTAGCGTCCGGCAGCGGCAACGGGCCGCGCTTGCCGGCGATCACCTGCACGAAGGCCTGCTTGAAGCGTGCCATCTCCGCGTCGGTTCCGACGGTGATGCGCGACCAGGTCGGCCATACTGGCCAGCTGCGTCCGATGAACACGCCATGGGTGGCCATGTCGTCCTTGAAGCCGGCGGCCGGGCGCTTCACATCGACCATGAAGCAGTTACTCTCCGAGGCGGTGCAGGCGTAGCCCTGTTTGGCGAGAAACTCCATCACGTCCTTGCGTGTGGCCGAGGTGCGCGCGCGTCGCTGCGGCACCAGTGCGGGATCGCGCAGGCTGGCGAGGCCTGCGGCGGCGGCGGTCACTGGCAGGCTGTTGACGCTGTAGAACATCAGCTTGGCCAGCAGGTCCGGGCGCGCGGCCGCATAGCCGAGGCGAATGCCGGCCATGCCGTAGAGCTTGGAGAAGGTGCGCAACACCACCACGTCCTCGCCCGCGGCGACCATGTCGACCACGCTGCTGGTGCTCTGCGCAAAGTGGATATAGGCCTCGTCCACCACCAGCACGCTGCCCTTGGGCTTGTGCGCCAATGCGTAGTCCAGATCCTTGCGTGCGGTGACCGAGCCGGTGGGATTGTTGGGATTGCAGATGTAGATCACGCCGGGGCTGGCGTCGGCGGCGCACATCGCCTGCACATCGTGCGAAAAGTCCTTGCGCAACGGTACCTTGATCAGTTTTGCGCCATTGCGGGTGGCGGCGCGCCAACCGGATTCATAGGTGGGATCGGCAGTGACCAGCGCGGCGCTGGGCGAGGTGAACGCCAGCATCGTGTAGTCCAGCGGCTCGGTGGAGCCGGCGTAGGCCATCAGGTGATCGACCGGCAGCTTGAGCTCGGCGGCCAGGGTATCCATCAGTTCCCTCTGCACATCGCGCAGGTAGCGTCCGCCTTGCGGTGCGATCTGTGCGATGGCCTTGACCGCGGCCGCCGACGGGCCATCGGGAAACTCGTTGGAGCCGATCATCACCGGCGACAGCGCACTGGCCGGTGTCGGCTCGACGGCGGCGGAACGTTCGGCGGCACTGGCCAGCAGCGGCAGCGCACTCGCACCGGCAGCGCCGGCAAACAGCGCGGAATCGCGCAGAAACATGCGGCGCGAAAGAGCAGTTTTCATGACAACCTCCAGCAGGACGGCACGACGGTTTCAGGGACGAACGGCGACCACTTCGATTTCCACCCGATACAGCGGATTGCCGAGCGCGGCGATCTGGAAGGCCGAGCGTGCCGGCAGGTTGGGCTGCTCCTTGGTGCCGAAGAACTGGCGGTAGCCCTCCATGAACCCGTTGAAATCCATCTTGCCGCCCATGGCCGGATCGCCGACCAGAAACACCTGCATCTTCACCACATCGCCCATCCCCAGGCCGAGCGCTGCGAGTTGCTGCTTGATCTGGTTCAACACGCTCACCGTCTGCGCCTTGGTGTCGCCATAGGCGGCAGCCGAATCCTTGGGCGCACTGGCATCCACCACCGCCGGCACCTTGCCGCTGACATAGACAGTGGCCTTGCCGGCAGGAATTTCCACGGCGGCAGCGATGGGGAAATCGCTGTTGGGAATCTTGTGGCGGATCACCTCGGCGGCGTGCGCAGCGGTGAGACCCGCAGACCACAACAGGGCGGCAGTGAGGACGGCTGTCACTGGACGGGACATGGCAACTCCTTGCATGAGAGAGAAGGGGGAATCAGTGGCGCAGCGATTTGACGTCGTCGACGGTGACGCGCTCGGCGTAATCGTTGCCGAAGTGCGTGCGCACATAACTTGCCACTTCGGCCACCTGGCGGTCGTTGAGCATCTCGCCGAAGCCGGGCATGCCGGCGTGGCCGTCGAGCACCATCATGGTGACGTAGGGTCCGGCGGCCAGCTTGGGATTGCCGGCAAGCGCCGGGTATTCGCCGGCACCTTGCGCGCCGCGCCCGGCCGGCATGTGGCAGCCCTGGCAGATCGCCTGGTAGACATCCTGGCCGGATGCCTTGGCAAAGCCCTGCTGCGGGAACAGCTGGGTGGCATCGGAACTCTGCGCCTGCGCATCGTATACGCCCGGCGGCACCAGCAAGGCAGCCATCGCAACGACGAAGCTGGCCGCGGCCAATCGTGGTAACAGACTCATGCGCGACCTCCTCCGGCCAGCACTTTGCGATGCAGACGGCCGACGACATCGTGCGCGGACAAGATCGCGCCCTCCTGCCAGGCCGGAATATAGGAGACGTGTTCACCGGCCAGCGCCAGGCGCCCGTCGATCTGGCACAGCGGCGTGTAGTGCTCGGCACGCGCCTGCTCGCTCCACATGCCGAAACAGCCATGCGTGAACGGCACACGGTGCCAGCCGACCGAAATGCCGTTCTCGAACTCGCGTGGATACTGCGGATGCAGCTGCGTGCCGTATTCGACCGCCTTGCGCACACGCTGCTCCGGGGGCATCGAGGTGAACTGGTAGGCGTCCAGTCCCCACACGTAGGCACCGAGCAGCACGCCCTTGCCGGGGCTGTGATAGTTGGTGCTGGGATAGCTGATCAAGGTGATTGGCAGATCGGTATAGCTGATGCCGCCGTAGATGGCCTCGTCCTCTTCCCAGAAGCGGCGCTTGAACTGCAGGCCCACCTTCACCGATGCCGCGTACGGCACCTGGCCGATCGCGGTGGTCATCGCGTCGCCGGCGGTGACCGGAATACGACTGAGCACCGACAGCGGAATCGTGCAGATGCACCAATCGGCGCTGGCGATGCGTTCTTCGCCGCCGTGCGCGGCATCCTGCCAGGACACACGCACGCCGTTGCCGTCCTGATCGATCCTGGTGACCTTGGCGTTGTAGGTGATCGCATCGCCAAGCTGCTTCGCGAACGCCTTGCCGATCTGGTCCATGCCGCCCACCGGCTGGAACATGGTGGTCTGCATCTCGTAGTTGTTGCCGGCCGCCAACGTGGTCCACAGACGCGAGCGCAACACGTCCTCCACGCTGAAGGGATCGGAGAACTCCGGCTTGCCCGACAGGCCGCCGCCGGGATACCGCGCAAAGCCGCGCCGCTCGCTGCTGTCCTTGCCTTTGACGTAGCCGAACTTGTGGTCGAGCGCGCCCCAGGTCCGCAAGGACTCCAACAGCACCTCCTGGTCTTCACGGCTCACGCTCTGGTCCAGCGCCTGCTGCTGCGTGCACTTGGCCAGCAGCTCGGACACGTGGCCCTTGTAATCGGCATCGATGGCGCGGAAGCGCTGCGGTTTGCCGCCAAAGCCTTGCTGGCTGTGCAACAGCGCGTTGTAGTTGACCTGGTTGAATGCCTCCAGGGCCACACCGAATTGCTTGCAGTAACTCAGCACCGCCTTGTGGTGATGCGGAATGCGCCACGGCCCCGGATTGAGGTACAGCCCGTCGTCGAACCGGCAATGCTGGGTCGCCCCGCCGAGTTCGGTGTAACGGTCGCCGCCGCGCAGCGTCCAGTTACGCCCACCGGGGCGGTCGTTGTATTCCAGCACCTGCACGCGGTACCCCGCCTTGCGCAGTTCGAAGGCCGCAGCCATGCCGGCCAGCCCTGCCCCCAGAATCAGCACCGAGGCGCCTTTCGGGTCGCCGTCCAGTTGCAGCGGCCCTTTGAAATTTGATTCGGCGGCCATGCCCAGGCTGCTCATCGCCTGGTACATCATCGCGCCGCCAGCGGTCATGCCGATGCGCGCCAGCAGTTGCCGCCGCGTCATCGCCCCAGAATGATTGCCTTGCATCAACGCGTAGTCCTTGCATGTCATGGAACGAGTGCGACTGACAAAACGCATGACGCGGCCGGCAGTGACGCCGGCCGCATCACCGCCTCAGAACTTGTAGGACAGACTGGCGAACAGCTGGCGCGGTGCGATCAACTGGTACGAGCCGGAACTTTCGTTCGGGAACACCGCACCGATCGCATCGTCCTTGTCGAACAGGTTGTAGACCGACAACTGCAGCCGCCCACCGGCCAGGAACCCGGCATCCTCGCCTTGATAGCCGATGCTGCCGTTGACGATGAAGGTGGCATCCACCTGGTCGGTATTGAGCGTGTCGCCGTAGCGCTTGCCGGTGTATTTGGTGTCGAGGTTGGCGAAGAAATGCTCGCCCTCCCAACCGCCGTTGAGGCTGAACATCACCTTGGGCGAGTCCGGCACTTCGTTGCCTTCCACCTGCACCAGGTTGCCGCTGACCGGGCCGAAATAGTTGTCCTGGAACTCGGATTTGTTCCAGGTCAGCGACGCTCCCAGCCGCCAGCCCGGTGCCGGCTTCCACATGCCGGACACTTCCGCACCATAGGTCTGCACGTCGCCGACGTTGGCGTAGATCGTGGGTGCGACCACCAATGGGTCCGGGTCGGTCAGCGCGATGATGCGGTTCTCGTAATCGATCTTGTAGGCAGCGACGTAGCCGCTCCACTGGCTGGATTCGGCGCGGATGCCGATATCGATATTGGTCGATTCCTCCGGCGCGATATCCGGATTGAATGCGCCCGAGGTCAACGCCAGCCGCGGCGCCGAGCTGAAGTTCTCCGCGTAGTTGGCGAATACCTGCACGCCGTCGGCGAGCTGGAAGCTGGCGCCGACCTGCGGCTGGAACCAGTCGCTGTTCTTGATGGTGACATCGCGGCGCACGCCGACATTGAAGTCATCGAGATTGGCGATGCCGTTGTAATCGCGTTTGACATCCAGCCCCTTGGCGCCGAACTCCATGGTGAGCCGGTCATCGAGCAAACGCAGCGTGTCCTTGATGTAGAGCTGCTTCACCTCGGTGGAGAAGTGGTTGTCGTAGTAGATGACGATCGGCAGCGAGCCCTTGAGCAGTGCGCCGGTGGCCGGGTCCAGGTTGTACAGCGGGCGCACCTGGTCGAAGTCGTAGTTCTCGTACCACGCACCGACTTCGAGCTTGTTGTGCTCGGTCTCCCACGACACCGCGGTGGTCACGCCGTAGCGATCGCCGCCCATGATTTCCTCGCGCCGCGTCATCGCACCGACGCGGGTGACATTGCCGTTGGCATCGACGATCTGCGGGTCGTTGATGGCGATGTCGGTGCGCCCTGGCGTACCGGCGATGGCATCGTTGTACAGGCCAGTGGCCGTGCTCGGCGGCGTGCCGCCGACGCCGTAACCATGCTTGTTCTCGTAGTAGCCGGTGAAGGTGAAACCGATCGCATCGTTGAACAGGAAATCGCCGTGCAGGCTGAGCAGCGAGTCGCGGCGGCCGTTCTGCCATTCGCTGTAATGCTCGGCATCCACTTCCGGATTGCCGGTGATGCGTTCGTGCAGATCCCACGCCACCGAGCCGTCGGAGTTGTACGACTGCACGTCGTAGTCCTTGCGGTTGTTGTAGATCCAGCCCAGGGTCAGGTGGCCCACGTCCCAGGCCTGGCGGATCTTGGCTTCGAAGTGATCGCTCTTCTGCGTGGCCGGTTCCATGTCCCACACCCCGCCCTGCGTGCGCGAGGCAGACAGATAGGCGCTGGGGCCGCCTTCCCACCAGTCCGGCGTATCCAGCCGCACGAAGCTGCGTACCAGATCGTCCGAGCCGATGGTCTGGGTGAGATTGCCGCTCCAGCTGTCGCCGCCCTTCGGGGGCAGGCTGGTGTAGCGGATCGCACCGCCAAGTGCGTGGTACGAAGGCTGGGTGACATCGCCGGAACCGGCCGACACGGTGACGTCGAGCAGGTTCTCGCTGGACACGTAGCGGGTGATCGGGCCGCCTTCGCGGGTGTCGAAGGTTTCGATCGGAATGCCGTCCAGGGTCACGCCGATCTGGTTGGCGGAAAAGCCGCGGATGGTCATCGAGTCGCCGAACTCGTACAGCCCGAACGGATCGGTGGTCTGCACATTCACGCCGGGCAGGCTCGCCAGCAACTGCTGCGGTGCCACGCCGGGCACCTGGGCCTGGATCTCGGCAACGGAGATGGAAGCCGTGGTGCGCGTGGAGCCGGTACCGACCACGCTGACCGCGTCCAGCGTGCGCGCTTCCTGTGCCAGGACGGGCAGGCTGTGTGCGCCAGCCAGCACCAAGGTCATCGAAGCCAGCGTGCGACCACGCGTGGCAGTGGTGAGAATGGCGGCGACCGACGCCGCCAGTTGATCGGTGTTCAAGCGCTTGCGCATGCAATCGACCCCCTGGATGGTGTGACGTGCTGAGTGACCGGGCCCGCTCCCCAAGACCGGCTGACACCGCGGATGCGGCATGCATCGACCATACCCAGCACAGTTCCACCGCAAGCGCCGCGCGGAGGGTAGGGGCGGCGCGGGTGGGTAGGTTGCTGCCGAATTCAACGATCTGAATGGGTACCATCCCTACCCACCTGCGTGGATCCGGACATACCAGGTCTTGCACGCTTGCCATCCCGTGGTGAATCGACAACGCTGCCCCGCCACATTCCGAGTGCACCCATGCCGCCTGCAGCACCGTCCCTGTTACTGCTCGATTTCGACGGCGTGCTGGCCAGCTACTCGCGGCCGCGCCGTGTGGCGGCGCTTGCCAATGCGGCGGCGCGCACGCCGCAACATGTGCAAAAGGTGTTGTTCGAGCAGGGCCTGGAGCGCGCCTACGACGCCGGGGTGATCGACACGCCCGCCTATCTGGCCCAGCTCAGCGACGGCCTTGGCTGCGCGATCGATCGCGCCACCTGGATCGCCGCACGCGTGGCGGCATGCCGCGCCGACCCGGCAGTGCTGACGCAGGTGCTGGCGGTGGCGGCAACCACCGCGGTGGCGGTGCTCACCAACAACGGGCCATTGATGGCGGAAGCGATTGAGCGGATCGTGCCGCCGCTGTTTCCGCTATTGCAGGGCCGCGTGCTGTGCAGCGGCGCGCTCGGCGGCCGCAAGCCCGATGTGCAGGTGTATCAGCGCGCGCTTGCACAACTGGATGCTAGTGCTGCGCGCACGTTGTTTGTCGACGATCTATTCGTCAACGTCCGCGGCGCGCGTGCCGCCGGTCTGCATGCGGACACGGTGCGCGATGCGCGGGCGTTGCGGCGGGTGTTGAAACGGTATGGGCTGGGGTGAAGGGCCGGGATTGGGGATTGGGGATTGGGGATTGGGAATCGTTGAGCATCACGAAAGACTGATCACCCTCAAGGGTGACGCAAGACGCTGCTCGCAGCGTTGAACGCGTCGAAGAAACGCAACGACCCGCGCCGCTTACCCCACCGCGCTTACCGTCGCGGCACCCGCCACGACGGTGCAGAACGCGCAGGACTCCATCACTTCTGCGCCACGTACTCGGCAATGGCCAGGTGCAGGCGTTCCAACCCATCGGCCAGCTCGGCATCGGTCAGATTCAGTGCCGGCACGAAGCGCAACACATCCGGCCCGGCCTGCAGCAACAGCAGGCCATGCTTGGCGGCAAAATCCAGGATCGCCCCGGCCTGCCCGGCATGCGCCGGCGCCAGCACTGCGCCCAGCATCAGGCCACGCCCGCGGATCTGGGCGAACAGGCCGAACTCGGTGTTGAGCGCCTCCAGGCCGGCGCGCAGCGCCGCCGACTGACGCGCTACGTTCTCGGCGATCTGCGGCGAGGCCAGCTTGCGCAGTGCCACGCGCGCCACCGCCGCGGCCAGCGGGTTGCCGCCGAAGGTGGTGCCGTGCGCGCCGAACTGCATGGTTTCGGCCACCTTGGGGCCGGCCAGCATCGCGCCGATCGGGAAACCGCCACCCAGCGCCTTGGCCAGCGTCACGATGTCCGGCGTCACCTGCTCCTGCCAATGCGCGAACAGCGTGCCGGTACGGCCCATCCCGCACTGGATCTCGTCCAGCACCAGCAGCGCATCGTGCTGGTCGCACAACGCACGCACGCGGCTCAGGAAGCCCGGCGCCGCCGGCATCACCCCGCCCTCGCCCTGGATCGGCTCGACCATCACCGCGGCCACATCGCCCGCGGCCATGGCCGCTTCCAGCGCAGCGACATCGTTGAAGTCCACATAGCGAAACCCGCCGGGCAGCGGCTCGTAGCCTTCCTGATACTTGGGCTGCGCGGTGGCGGTGACCGCCGCCAGGGTGCGCCCATGGAAGCTGCCGCGGAAGGTCACGATCACGCGCTTGTCGGCCGGGCGGCCCTGACTGCTGGCCCACTTGCGCACCAGCTTGATCGCCGCTTCGTTGGCCTCGGTACCCGAATTGCACAGGAACACCTTGTGCGCGAAGCGCGAGGCGGTGACCAGCTCTTCGGCCAGCTTCAGCGGCGGTGCGCTGAAGAACACATTGCTGGTGTGCCACAGCTTGCCGGCCTGCTCGGTCAGCGCGGCCATCAGATCCGGATCGTTGTGGCCCAGCCCGCTGACCGCGATGCCGGCAGACAGGTCCACATACTCACGGCCCTGATCGTCCCACACGCGACTGCCCTGACCACGCTCCAGCACCACCTGACGCGGGCGGTACACCGGCAGGTAGTAATGCGCGAGGGACAGGGGCGAATCGGCAGCGGTGCTCATGATGGTGGGTCGCAGAAGCGGAGGGAGAACGCGCATTCTCGCGCATTCGCCGGCCTGCGGCACAATGCACGGATGCGCCCCTTCTCCGATCCTCAGCTCACTCCTGCCACCGACCACGGCTGGCGCCGGCAATGGTTCGACATCATCTACCGGCACGACACCCGTCCGTCGCGCAATTTCGACCTGATGCTGGTGGTGGCGATCCTCACCAGCGTGGTGGTGATCATGATCGACAGCGTGCCGCGCATCCATTCGCATTCGGCGCACTGGCTGGTGCCGCTGGAATGGGCGTTCACGGCACTGTTCACCATCGAATACGCGTTGCGCCTGGCGGTGGTGCGGCGCCCGCTGCATTACGCACTCAGCGTATGGGGCGTGATCGACCTGTTCTCGATTCTGCCCAGCTATCTGTCGTTCTTCGTGCCCGGTGCGCAGACGCTGCTGGTGGTACGCGTGCTGCGCATCCTGCGCCTGTTCCGCATCCTCAAGCTCACCCGCTACATCGAAGAAAGCGGGCAACTGGTGGACGCGCTGTGGCGCAGCAGGCGCAAGGTGCTGGTGTTCCTGTTCAGCGTGCTCACCATCACCGTGATCGCCGGCGCCACCATGTATGTGATCGAAGGACCGCAACACGGGTTCACCAGCATCCCGACCAGCATGTACTGGGCCATCGTGACCATGGCCACCGTGGGGTTTGGCGACCTGGTGCCGCAGACTACGCTGGGCCGCTTCATTACCTCGGCGCTGATCCTGATCGGCTACAGCATCATCGCCGTCCCCACCGGCATCTATACCGCCGAACTGGCCAGCACGCTGCGCGAAGGTGGCCACACCGGCAAGCGCGATGCGCGCAATTGTCCACGTTGCGGACTGGAAGGCCACGCGCCCGACGCACGCTATTGCCGCCAGTGTGCCGAGCCGCTGCCGGAGATCTCCAACGGCTGACGCGCCGATCTGCGAGTTTGCTGCAGGGCCCTTGCCCGCCCACCATCGCAGGACACGCCGCAAGTACGTCCTTGTAGGCTCTGGCGCGGCATCCATGCCGCTCAAGGTCCCGCGACGGTGGACGGGCAAGGACCATCGAAGATGGCCGGTGTGCATGTTGCAAGCAGGTAATAAGGTGCGTTGCTTGTGTAGTGGCCTGCTCACTTACTTGTCCAAGGCAAGCCGAGCAATGAGCAGGCTTTCAATGAAGCAACCTGGAATCTCTCTGATGCGGTGTCTGTGCCGGTTGCGGGACCCTTGGCGGCATGGATGCCGCAAAAGCGCCTCTACGGACGGATTCACGACGTGTCCCGCAAGCGGTGAGGGCATCGCGCTCTCGACCGACTCTGCATGGAAGCATCCAACGGCGCTGAAGTTCTAGATCGCAGCGTCTTCGAAGCTTGCACAATCGCCTGCGCGATGTGCTTACACAACGCGACAGAGATGCGTGCACAACATCAATGCGACATCCGGTTGCTCATGTCGATCAGATCGTTGTAGCTGGCCAGCACGGCGTGGCGGGTGCCACCCGGCGGCATCGAACCGCTTTCCAGCAGCATCTGCTCGCTCTTGTTCAATGGTGTCTTGGTGCGGATACGCTCGACCAGGCGCCCCGACTCGCGCGCAAGCTTGTCGGCGGAACGTTCCATGTGGCCCCACATCGCATCGCCCTGGCCGACCTTGGCCTTCTGCGCCTCTTCCAGAATGCTTTGGTAGCGCGTGAGCTGGGCCTGCGCTGCGGCAAGATCCGGCGTGTCGCTGTCGAGCACCTGCACCAGCTGCTTGCCTTCGCCGATGATCTTCAAGTGATACCAGGAGGCGCTGCGGCCTTCTTCTTTTTCGATCGCATCGATCTGCGCCTGGCGACGCGTGTCTTCGTTATGTTCAAGCGCGGTATTCATGGCTTGGCCGGCTTCGAAGAACGCGTGATAGGCCTGCATCAGCGGTGCGTGCAGCGCCTTCATGCCGTTGCCGTCGTCGCGCAGATAATCCTCGCGGTCGTAGTAGCGCACCGCCTCGCCGATACGCTCGTTGAGCGTGGTGAAACGTTCCTGATAGGTCTTTGCCACCGGGTCGAGCTCGGGGCTGGCGGGCGTTTGCGCCAAGGCCGCGGTCATCGGCGCGCCGCATTCGTCCACGTGATGCGACAGTACCGTGCCCGGTGCATGGATACCGCTTTCCTTGCCGGTCGGACCAGCCTCGGGGTCCTGCATCCACTCGATGTATTGCTGATAGCTCTCATGGATCGGCTGCTCGACGCCGTTGAAGCACGTGATGTAGGCATTGATCTTGTCGGCGCCTTCCACTGCGGCGGCGGGCGCGTCTTTCTGGCAGCCGGCAAGCAGCGCGGCGAAAGCCATCGCCGCGGTGAGCGGCGCATAACGAAGTCGATGGGTCATTTCAGGTTCCGTTGATGGGTTGGAGAAGGTGGCGCCGCAACGTGCGGCCGAATGACATCTGGCGCAGCCGGTCACCGGCACGCGCGCGATGGTTGAGGACAGCGGTGATTACTCACGATTGCTTTCGGACACCAGCGCGTTGTAGGTGTTGAGCAGCTTGCGCGACGAGCCTTCGGGCGCCAGCGAAGAGCTATTCAACCAGCCCTGTTCCATCTTGCTATAGGGCGTTTTTTCGATCACGCGTTTCACCCGCGCCTTGGCTTGTCTGCGGAAAGTTTCCGCAGCGGTTTCGAAGCTGTTCCAGGTCAGCCTGCCTGGCTCCTGATCGGCCACCGTGGCATGTGCCTCATCGGAGAGACGGTTGAAGCCGTCCAGCAAAGCGTTGACCCGCGGCACGTCGAACTGATCTTCTTCCAGCGCATCGGCGATCTTCTTGGCGTCGAGCATCATCGCCAGCCGGTAGTACTCGCGCGTGCGGCCCTCGCCCTGCTCCAGCAGCTTGAGTTTTTCGCGTTGCGCCGCGTCGTTTTGCATGTCCAGTTCGGCACTGAAGGCAGTACTGGCATCGGCATAGTTTGCCAGCGCCTCCATCAGCTCCGGGTGCAGCTGTTTACCCTTGGCGAACTGGTCGTCTTCGTAGTCCTGACGCGTGTAGTAATCGGCCACCGCGTGACTGATCGGCTGCAGTGCCTTCAATGCCGCGCGATAGTCGCGTGCCGCCTTGTCCAATGCAGGCAGCGATGGTTTCGCCGCGGCGGCCGCGCTGATCGGCGCATAGCACTGCCTCATGTCGTCGTGGTCGATATCGTACGGACCGGTCATGCCGGACTCGCGACCGGTCGGGCCGGCGAACGGGTCCTGCATCCAGCCGGTGTAGTACCTGGCGCCGGCGTGCACCTTCGCGTTGACGCGGTTGAAGCAGTCGATGTAGGCGCCGAGCTTGGTGTTGAGGCCCTGCAAGGAATCCAGCTGTCCTTCAGTCGTTTTGCTATCGGCACCGGTTGCAGGCTGCAGCGGCTTTCCGCCGCAGCCGGCTGCCAGGACGGACACCGAAGCTGCCATAACAAGCACACGAAACATCGAAAACACGCGCGATACATTCCCTGTTGGAAACGTTTTCAGCCGCGTACGATAGCAAACCCTACTGTGAACCTTTTGTGCTTACTGCAGGGCGGGCGTGACGTGGTTGAGCTTCTGGGCCGCGGCCGATGGGCAGCCATCCCCTTACGCCGAAAACGCTGCAACTGCGCACGCTGATCCGGGGTGCCCCTCCTGTCCGGCCGGCGCGCGGTGCGATGTTGGCCACGCTCAGTCGAGAAACAGATCCGGCAACAACGCACGCGACGGGTCGACCGCATAGCCGCTCAGGTCGGTGATGCCGGCCTGGGCCAGCACCTGGTCGTCGATCAGGAACTGGCCATGAAATCCGGCCGCCTGGCGCGTCAGCACCGCATGTGCCGCGTCGGCCATGATCTCCGGCCTGCGACACGCGGCCGCATCCACGCCATCGATCATGTTGATCGCATCGGTGGCGATGACGGTGCGCGGCCACAGCGCATTGATCGCCACGCCCTGCGGGCCGAACTCGGCTGCCAGCCCCAGGGTCACCAGGCTCATGCCCATCTTCGCCAGCGTGTAGCCGGTATGCGCGCCCCACCACGCCGGGTTCAAGGACGGTGGCGGAGCCAGCGTGAGGATGTGTGGATTGGGCGCCTGCAGCAGATGCGGCAGGCACGCTTGTGCGCACAGAAAACTGCCCCGCGCGTTGACTTGCTGCATCAGGTCGAAGCGCTTCATCGGGGTGTCCAACGCACCACGCAACCAGATCGCACTGGCGTTGTTGACCAGGATATCGATGCCGCCAAATGCATCGATCGTCGCGGCAACGGCCGCACGCACCTGGTCTTCGTCGCGGATATCGCACCTGAGCGCCAGCGCCTGCCCACCGGCCGCGGTCACCGCCGCGGCCGCGCTATGGATGGTGCCGGGCAACTTGGGATTGGCCACTGCCGATTTGGCCGCGATCGCCACATTGGCCCCATCCCGCGCCGCCCGCAACGCAATCGCCAGCCCGATCCCGCGCGAGGCACCGGTGATGAAGAGGGTTTTGCCTTTCAAGGTCATGGGATTGGGGAATCGAGAATGGGGAATCGCAAAAGCTTAGCGCCTTGAATGTTCAGCAGCCTATGAACGATCAGCCGCCGCGATGCGCACTACCGATTCCCTACTCCCGATTCCTGATTCCCCGCCCCTCAAGGCTTCGGCCCCTGCCCCTCGTTGTCTTCCCAATGCAGCACGCGGCGGGTCACGAAGCGGTAGACCGGCTTGCCGGTGGCGAACCACAGCTTGCGGACCCAGGAGGTGCGCTTGAGCACGCGGCGTTCCACCGGGGTGATCGCGGCCGGGCAATACATGCGCTTGTGCTTGAGCAGGTGACGCAGGTCTTCGCGTGCAAGCAGACGCATCCAGGGCGCTCGGGGATGGCCGCGTACCGCCAGCTGGAAATCGATGACCGCCGGGCAGCCGTCGTCCTGCACCAGCCAGTTGGCTTCCTTGGCCAGATCGTTGTGCGCCACCCCGCGGCGGTGCAGCTGCTGCAACAACTTGCGCGCGCTGCGGAAGTAGGCCAGATCGCCGCGCGGCGGGCGCTGATACATCGCATCGCCGGCCAGGTAGCTGCGATCCAGATGGCGTCCGTCCCAGCGCAACAGACGCGGCGTCCGCGCCAGGCCGTCCAGCTGGCGCAGGGCCAATGCCTCGCGCCGCGCCAGCCACCAGGCCACGCCGCGCAGCAGCCACGGCGCCACGCTCAGGTCGCGCCGCACAAACAGGCGGTCGGCGTCGCGAATCAACAGGATGCGCCCGAAGGTATCGGACTTCAGCGGCAGATTGCCGGCAGGATCGTCACTCATCCCCCATTGTAGGCGGGGCGCCTGCATCGCTACAGCACGCGCTGCCAGCACGCCACGCACCGGTGCTGCGTCGTCCGCTCGCAACCTCAGGTGAAGCGGACAGGCCGATGTGAGGACGGCGCAAGTCACCCGTCGCCATGCCCACCTATAATCGCGGGATGAATTCATGGATCGACGCCACGCTGGAGTGGATCGGACACCACCCCACCCTGGCTGGCGTGGCGATCTTTGCCATCGCATTTTGCGATGCGGTGATCGTACTCGGTGCCATCGTGCCGGCGCTGCCGTTGCTGTTCGCCATCGGTGTGCTGATCGGGTTGGGTCAGATCAACGGGCCGTACGCGGTGGCCTGCGCCACCCTGGGCGCCTTCGTCGGCGATGCGCTGAGTTTTTGGGTCGGCCATCGTTGGGGCCACCAGTTGCACACCTATTGGCCGTTTCGCCGCTACCCGCAGCTACTGGAGCGTGGCGAGCTGCTGTTTCGGCGCAATGCGTTCAAGAGCATCCTGATCGCGCGCTACGTGGGCGCGGTGCGGCCGTTCGTGCCGGCCATCGCCGGCATGGCGCACATGCCGTTCAAGCGCTATCTGGTCGCCAGCGGCCTGGCCTGCATCTCGTGGGCGCTGCTGTTCCTGGTGCCCGGCTGGGTGCTGGGCACTGCCTACGACGCGGTGGCCGCGGTCGCCGGCCGTCTGTTCGTGGTGGTCACCTTGCTGGCCGCAGTGATCGGCCTGGCCTGGGCGATGGTGCTGTACTCGTACCGCTGGTCGGCCGGCCATCTGGATGCCTTGCTGGCGCGGCTGCTGGAGTGGTCGCATCGACATCCGGTGCTGGGCAACTGGTCGGTGAGCGTGTTCGACCCGCGCCGTCGCGAGTCGGTACCGCTGGCGATGATGGCGCTGATGCTGTTGCTGCTGGGCTGGGGCTGGTTCGTGTTGCTGATGGTGGTGCTGGCGCATGGCGAGCCGCTGCGCGTGGACCTGGCCGTGCACGATCTGATGCTGGCGCTGCGCAATCCGCTGGCCGACTACCCGATGGTGGCGCTGGCGTCGCTGGGCGACTGGCAGGTGCTGCTGCCGGCGATCGCGGCGGCGATGGGCTACCTGGCCTGGCGGCGCCGCTGGATGGCAGTGACGCACTGGGTGATCGCGCTGGCCTTCGGCCTTGCGTTGACACAGTTGCTGGGTGCCACCGTGCAGGTGGTACGCCCGCCGGCAGCCAGCAGCGGCTTCGGGTTTCCGTCGGTGGCGGTCACCATGGCCACGATCGGCTTTGGTTTCTTCGCGCTGCTGATCGCGCGCGAGCTGCCGGGCCGGCGCCGGGTGTGGCCGTATCTGGTCAGTGGTGCGATCGTGTCGCTGATCGGCTTTGCGCGCCTGTATCTGGGCGCGCACTGGCTCAGCGACGTGGTCGGCGGCATGCTGTTCGGCATCTTCTGGCTGCTGGTGCTGGGCATCGCCTACCGCCGTCGTGCCACCCGCGCGTTCTGGGTCAAGCCGGTCTCGTGGATCTTCTACGGCGTGTTCCTGACCTGCGCGGTCGTGTTCGCGCCGCGCGATCTGCATGCCAAGCTGGCCAAGTTCGAACCGCCGCCGCCGTCACTGATGGAATTGCCTGCCAACGACTGGTGGAATGGCCAGTGGCGCCTGCTGCCCGCACGCCGCAACGAATTCGACGACGACCAGCGCTGGCCGCTGGACGTGCAACTGGCCGGCCCGCTGGCACCGCTGCAGCGTCAGCTAGAAGCACGCGGTTGGCGGGTGCAACCGCAGGCTGGCTGGGAACAGGCGCTGCATCTGCTCGATGTCAGCGGCCGCCCGGACGAGGTACCAATCCTGCCGGCCACGCTAGACACGCAGGTGGAAGCCCTGCTGATGGTGCGTCACGCTGCGCCCGGCCATGTGCATGTGTTGCGCCTGTGGCCAGCGGCCGCACGCCTGCAGCCCGGCGCGCAGCCGTTGTGGGTGGGCAGCACGCAGACGCTGCGCTACAGCCGGCACTTCAGCCTGATCGGCCTGTGGTATCCGCTGCGTGGGGTCGACCCGGCACTGAGTGCATTGCGCCAGGCACTGGACCCGTTGCCGTATCGCCTGGAACAGCGTCGACGCTCGCAGGTACCGGTGATCCTGATCGACAGCACGGCGGGAAATGCGATGCAGCAGGAGGACAAAGACAACGCTGCACCGCAGACGGAAACCACGGCATCCAATCCGGCTGCATCGGGTCCATCACGACAGCGCCGTTGATCGATCGGGCAATAGCGATCGGTCAACGAACGCGTAGTCCTGTAGATAAGACCTGCTAATAAAACTTCTTGAACGCTGTATCGATGGCGGCAACGTGGTCGCACCGCTTGGATGCAGCCGAATGTTCAGGTCACCAGCCTGGTTAGTCGAGCGCGCGGCGCCCTCACCGCTGGCGGGACACGCCATGCATCCGTCTGTGGAGGCTCGGTGGCAGCATCCCGCGACGGCTCTACAACCGACGCATCCGCACCGTTCGATCACCTCTCAAGGTGATCGAGAGCTTGCGCTTCAGCGCCGTTTGGATACGCACAAGCCGCATTGGTGCAGGCGCGAAGCACTCACCACAACACGCCATCCACCGGCTGCGTCGGCTCCGGCGCCCGTTCGCCGATCGCCTGCAGCACATCGATTTCCACCGTGCGGCACATGCTGTCCAGCGGCAGGTCGTGGATGGTATTGGCGAACGGGTCGACCAACTCGTCGCCGATCTTGAGCACCGCCAGGAACATCAGGCCGGCCACGGTCGACCCCACAGGCGTTGCGTACTGCAGCGTTTCCACCAGGCCGATCGGCAGCAAGACGCAGAACAGCCGCGTAAACAGGTTCGGATAGAAGCGGTACTGATATGGCAATGGGGTATTTTTCAGCCGTTCCATGCCGCCCTGTGCGTTGGCGATATCCACCAGGATGCGCTCGACACTGGCTTGCTGGATGCTGTCGATCCAGCCATCGCGACGCGCCTGTTCGATGTTGCGCCCGGTGATGTCGAGCAGGCCATTGGCGACATTGGTGCGCGTGATCACCGCAGCCACTTCGTCGGCATGCAGACGCGGCTCCAGCGCCATCGCCACCGGAAGCCGACGTAGCTGGCACCGCAACGCATTGACATAGGCGATCTGGCGCAGCGCAATGGTGCGTCCCAGCGCTGCCGCTTCCGGCGCGGACAGGATGCTGACGCTCAGGCGCACCAGATTGCGCGATGCATTGATCATCTGGCCCCACAGCACACGCCCTTCCCACCAGCGTTGGTAGGTCGAGTTGGCGCGAAAGCCCAGGAACAACGCCAAAGCCGAACCGAAGATGGTCAACGGCAACGCGGGCGCGCGGAACGGCAGCACGTAGTAGATGATCGTGATCAATACGTCCCATACGAACAAGACCGCCAGGGTTCGCCAGACCTGACTGAACACATCCGCCACACGCGGTTTGACATCGATGATCAAGGCACACCCCATGGAGCGATAACGAATGACGCCGATGCACACATCCACTGCATGGATGCCATCGTGAGCGCACTCAAGCGTGGCGAGTGTGCCGTTGCGAGGGTGCAAGCGCGGTGATGGGTCGCGCTTGTCTTACCGCGTCACGGCATCCAGGCGAGCAACTGGTCCAGACGCCGATGCGGATCGTCCTGCTGCAACAGCGACAGACGCTGCTGTTCGGTCAACGGCAGCAGCTCGGCCAGCCGCCAGCCTACCCATGCCGCCTGGTCCAGCAGCTGCGGCCCGGCAGAGGCGAATTCGCCGCCGACCTGTTCGAGCATGCGCTCGAGCACGGTTGCCAGCAGGCCATGCTCGGGCCGCAGTTCATCGTCGCTGTCGGGCTCGCACCAACTTACCTCGCCGACCACCAGCCCGTTGTCGCGGATGCGCGAGCGCTGCACACGAAAGCGACGCGTGCCGCGCAGGCGCAACACCAGCACGCCATCGGCACCGACATCGAAATCCTCGATACGCACTTCGGTGCCGAACGCAGCCGGTGTCGCCGGCACGCCGACTTCAGTGCCATCCAGGATCAGGCACACGCCGAAGCTGCTACCGGTGCGGCCGCTCTCGCGCACCAGATCCAGATAGCGGCGCTCGAACACGCGCAAACCGATTGCCGCACCCGGCAACAACACGCTGTGCAGCGGAAACAGCGGCAAGGCGCTGGTGTCGGCGGTGCTTGTGAGGTCGGTCATGGGGCCAATTGCGCCAGGAAGCGACGCGGCGCGCCATCGAAACCGCCATTGGACATGAACACCACATGGTCGCCCGGTTGCGCGATCTCGCCCAGCGTCTGCAGCAATGCCTCCACGTCATGCGCCACATGCGCTTCACCGCGCACCTGCGCGATGATCGGTGCGGCATCCCAGGCCAACTCGGGCCGATGCAGAAACACCACCGCATCGGCATCGCGCAACGACGGCGCCAATGCCTGCGCATGCGCGCCCAGCCGCATCGAATTGCTGCGCGGCTCCATCGCCACCAGTACGCGCGCCGCGCCGACCTTCGCACGCAAGCCTTGCAAGGTGGTCGCAATCGCGGTGGGGTGATGGGCAAAGTCGTCGTACACGGTGATGTCGCGTGCCTGCCCCAACAGCTCCAACCGCCGTTTGACGCTTTGAAAGCGCGCCAGCGCCGGCATTACCGTCGCCGGATCCACGCCCACCGCATGCACGGCCGCCAGTGCCGCCAATCCATTGAGCACGTTGTGCCGACCGACCAGCGGCCACTGCACCTGGCCGATCTCCACCCCATGCCGCAACACCGCGAACGCGCTGCCGTCGGCGGCGATCAAGCGCGCGCTCCAGTCGAGGGAGGCATCGAAACCGAAGCGCTCCACCGGCGTCCAGCAGCCCATCGCCAGCACCTCGGCCAGGCGCGCATCCTCGCCGTTGACGATCAGCCGCCCGCGCGCCGGCACCGTGCGCACCAGATGATGGAACTGGCGCTGGATCGCGGCCACGTCCGGAAAGATGTCGGCGTGGTCGTACTCGAGGTTGTTGAGGATCGCCACCAGCGGCCGGTAGTGCACGAACTTGCTGCGCTTGTCGAAGAACGCGGTGTCGTATTCGTCTGCTTCCACCACGAATTCGCGTCCCTGGCCCAGCCGCGCAGACACGCCGAAGTCTTCGGCCACGCCACCGATCAGAAAACCCGGCGCGCGCCCGGCGGCTTCCAGCAGGTAGCTCAGGATGGTGGTGGTGGTGGTCTTGCCATGCGTGCCGGCGACAGCCAGAGTGTCGCGGCCCGGCAGCACCTGCTCGGCCAGCCACTGCGCACCGGAGGTATAGCGACGCCCGGCATCGAGCACCGCTTCCACCGCCGGGTTGCCGCGCGATAAGGCATTGCCGATGACGACATCGCTGGCATCTGCCGAGATATTGGACGGCGCGTAGCCTTGTGCCAGCGCGATGCCGAGGGTTTCCAGTTGGGTGGACATCGGCGGATAGATGGCCTGGTCGCTGCCCTCTACCTGCCAGCCCAGCTCGCGCGCAAGGGCGGCGACACCGCCCATGAAGGTCCCGGCGATGCCGAGGATGTGGAGTTTGGTCATGGAGCGCATTGTCGCCGATCGCCGGAGGTGCGGGCCATTCCGCTCACTGCCGAGCGCGGTATCGGCAAGCCCCTGCCACATCGTCATAAATGTCCCGATGTGCGAACTGCGTCACCTTCATCACCATGCTGAACGCCAGTCGCGACCCCTTTAGTCCTACTCCCCCGACAGGCCAAACTTCCCAGGCAACTCATGCTGTGGAGCGCTGAGCAAGCTCGTTACCGGCGTTGTTCTGCCCCGGTCGTCCCATACGCCAGGGGCGTCTGTTTTTGCAACGTCGCGCGAGCCGCACCAGCTGCCAGCGCGCGGCTCGGCGGACCGGGCACACTGCCCGGCCCCAACCGACTCAGCGACCGAGCGCGGTGCCGATACGCTCCAGCACTTCATCCAGCGAGCCCACGCCGTCCACGCGTGCCAGCTTGCCGCGCTGTTCGTAGAAACCGATTACCGGCGCCGTGGAGTCGGTATAGACCTGCAGGCGCTTGCGCACCGACTCGGGATTGTCGTCCTCGCGGCCCTCGGCCTTGGCGCGGCCGGCAATACGCTCGACCAGCAACTCGCTGGCCACGTCCAGCTGCACCACTGCATCCAGCGGCTGGCCGATCTTGCCGAGCAGGTCATCCAGCGCATTGGCCTGCGCCACGTTGCGCGGATAGCCGTCGAGGATGAAACCGTTGGCGACATCGGCCTGACCGAGCCGCGCCTCCAGCATGCCAAGCAGAATCTCATCGGAGACCAGATCACCGCGTGCCATCACTTCCTTGGCCTTCAGGCCAAGCGGTGAGCCGGCGGCCACTTCGGCGCGCAGCAGATCGCCGGTGGAAATATGCGGGATCTCAAACTTGTCTTTGAGACGTGTCGCCTGGGTGCCCTTGCCCGAACCGGGCGGTCCCAACAGAACCAATCGCATCAGTGGACTCCACTTTCGAATAAAAACGCGTTGCGGTAGGCGGCGTTAGACTCAGGTCTTCGCCAGCGCTGACCGTATGGTCCTGCAGCTTACCGCATCCGGGGAATGTCCCGGCACTGTCCCCTGCGCCATGTCCCGTGTGAGGAGTCCGCCCCCTATGTCTACTGGCAACTTGTTATATGCCCAATCCGGCGGCGTCACTGCCGTCATCAACGCCACCGCCGCCGGGGTGATCACCGAGGCGCGCGCGCGCAGGATCAAGGTACTGGCCGCACGCAACGGCATCCTGGGCGCATTGCGCGAGGAGCTGATCGATACCTCGAAGGAGTCTGCCGCCGCGATCGCCGCACTGGCGCAGACCCCCGGTGGCGCGTTCGGCTCGTGCCGCTACAAGCTCAAATCGCTGGAGGAAGACAACGCCAAATACGAGCGCCTGCTCGATGTGCTGCGTGCGCACGACGTGCGCTGGTTCCTCTACAACGGCGGCAACGACTCGGCCGACACCGCCTGGAAGGTCTCGCAGCTGGCCAAGGCCTATGGCTACCCGCTGCACTGTATCGGCGTGCCCAAGACCATCGACAATGATCTGGCGGTGACCGATACCTGCCCCGGCTTCGGCTCTGCGGCCAAATACACCGCGGTGTCGGTGCGCGAGGCCGCTCTGGATGTCGCCGCCATGGCCGACACCTCGACCAAGGTCTTCATTTACGAGGCGATGGGCCGCCACGCCGGCTGGCTCGCCGCCGCCGCAGGCCTGGCCGGCCAGGGCCCGGACGATGCGCCGCAGATCATCCTGCTGCCCGAGCGTGCCTACGACCAGGCCCGGTTTCTGGCCAAGGTCAAGCAGGTGGTGGAAAAGGTCGGCTGGTGCGTGGTCGTGGCCAGCGAAGGCATCCAGGACGCAGACGGCAGCTTCGTCGCCGATGCCGGCGGCGCGACCGATTCGTTCGGCCATGCGCAACTGGGCGGCGTTGCATCGTTTCTCGCTGCGCAGGTCAAGCAGGAACTCGGCTACAAGGTGCACTGGACGCTGCCCGATTACCTGCAGCGTTCCGCACGCCACCTCGCATCCGGGACCGATTGGGAACAGGCGCAGGCCGTCGGCAAGGCCGCGGTGCAGTACGCACTCAAGGGCATGAACGCGGTGATCCCGGTGATCGAACGCGTCAGCGACGTGCCGTACCGTTGGAAGATCGTGCCGGCCCCGCTGCACAAGGTGGCCAATCACGAAAAGAAGATGCCGCCCAGCTTCCTGCGCAAGGACGGCTTCGGCATCACCGAACGCGCCCGTCGCTATTTCGCCCCGTTGATCAAGGGCCAGGCCCCACTGGCCTACGGCAGCGATGGCCTGCCGAAATATGTGACGTTGAAGAATGCGGCAGTGGCGAAGAAATTGCCGAAGTGGGAGGGATAAACGTCGGCGTGGGCGATCGGAAGGGGTGGTGGACACTGCAAAACCATACACCCGCTCGCACATCTGTCTCAGTGCTCATGCACCGCGACACGGGATGCGGGCCATCGATACAGCGCTTACCGTCGTGGTCCAGGTGTTTGACGACGCTGATTGACGGATACGCCGCTGCGACGATGCATGCGTTTTATGAAGCGTCATGCAAACAACCCCGGCCTGGCCGGGGTTTGTTGTCAATAGAGTGACTGACGCGAACGCCCGGGTTACCGACAGGCCTTGCCTTCCACCGTCATCTGCGCAGCGAACATCGGCACCTGCGGGATCTTTCCGGCGGCAGCCTGTTGCTTTGCATCTTCCAGGTAGATGCGCGATTGGCCTTGGCCATCGAGCTGCGGCTTGGCATCCACCGGCTTGCGCCAGACGCGCACCACTGCCTGCTGCGCAGGGCAGGCAGCGCTGGGGACGCGGATCACGTCGTTGAAGATCCAGCCCGACGCGACACTGGGGGTGGCCTTGGCGAAATCCACGAAGCGCGCGCGCGGTTGACAGGTGGGACTGCTGCGTACAATCGACAACGTATACGGCTGCGCAGCATTGCCGGTGAACACGCCTTCCAGGCGCGCACAGGCTTCGGGGATCTGGCGCAGGGTGTGCACGGCGCCGACCGCTTGGGCGGTGCCGGCTGGGCGTTGTTTCAGTTCCGGTGTCGGTTCGGCAGCGAGCGCATGGGCGCTGAGCAGTACTGCAGCGATCGTCACGGCATATTTTGACGCGGCATGGTTCGACATAGTCACTCCTGGATCGGCTCGATCACGTTGGCCGCAGGCTGTCATGCCGCGACTGAACGACGCGCCAAAGCCGCGGTGCTGGCAGCGGCGCCAGCGCCGGCGCATACTCGCCCGCAATCCGGCCACCCGAACATCGCGACGCGCATTACGGCTGCCATGGCCGTCGAGTCCGTATTCGCCACTCCACTCGCTGCGTGCATCGCCCTTGGTTCGTCCCGACCGGACGACATCCATTCTCTGGGAGGGGTCATGCTGGAACACTACGGGTTACCACTTGCGCTGGGCTGTGCGGTCCTGGCAATCGTCTATGGCGGTGTGTCGGCACGCTGGGTGGTCGCGCAGCCGAGCGGCAACGCACGCATGCAGGAGATCGCCGCCGCGATCCAGGAAGGCGCACGCGCGTATCTCAACCGGCAATACCTCACCGTTTCGATTGCCGGCGGCGTGCTGTTCGTCCTGGTCGGGCTGTTTCTGAGTTGGTACACCGCCATCGGGTTTGCGATCGGTGCGGTGCTGTCCGGGTTGGCCGGCTACATCGGCATGAACGTATCGGTACGCGCCAACGTGCGCACGGCCGAGGCCGCACGCCATGGCATCGGCCGTGCGATGGACGTGGCGTTCCGTGGCGGCGCCATCACCGGCATGCTGGTGGTGGGGCTGGGATTGCTCGGGGTAGCCGGTTACTACGCGGTGCTGCAGGCGATGGGCCTGCCGCTGGAGCGCAACCTGCATGCGCTGGTGGGGCTGGCATTCGGCTCGTCGCTGATTTCGATTTTCGCGCGCCTGGGTGGCGGCATTTTCACCAAGGGTGCGGATGTGGGCGCGGATCTGGTCGGCAAGGTGGAAGCCGGCATCCCCGAGGACGACCCGCGCAATCCGGCGGTGATCGCAGACAATGTCGGCGACAACGTCGGCGACTGCGCAGGCATGGCAGCGGATCTGTTCGAAACCTATGCGGTCACCGTGATCGCCACGATGCTGCTCGGCAGTCTGACGCTGACCGAAACCGGGCCGCATGCGGTGCTTTATCCGTTGGTGCTGGGCGGTGTCTCCATCATCGCTTCGATCGTGGGCGCCTCGTTCGTCAAGGTCAACGCGGGCGGCTCGATCATGGGCGCGCTCTATCGAGGCGTGATCGTCTCCGGCCTCTTGGCCGCACTCGCCTACTGGCCGATCACCCAGTCGCTGATGCGCGACAACACGCATGGCGCCATGGCCTTGTACGCCTGCGCATTGATCGGCCTGGTGCTCACCGGCCTGATCGTCTGGATCACCGAGTACTACACCGGCACCCAGTACAAGCCGGTACAGCACGTGGCCGCCGCAAGCACCACCGGCCACGGCACCAACATCATTGCCGGGCTGGGCGTCTCGATGAAATCCACCGCGCTGCCGGTCATCGCGGTGTGCGCGGCAATCTGGGGCGCGTTTCATTTCGGTGGTTTGTACGGCATTGCGACCGCAGCCACTGCAATGCTGTCGATGGCCGGTATGATCGTGGCGCTGGATGCGTACGGGCCGATCACCGACAACGCCGGCGGCATCGCCGAAATGGCCGAACTGCCGCCGGAGGTGCGCAACATCACCGATCCACTGGATGCGGTAGGCAACACCACCAAGGCAGTTACCAAGGGCTATGCGATCGGCTCGGCCGCGCTGGCCGCGCTGGTGCTGTTTGCCGACTACACGCACAACCTGCAGGCGGCCAATCCCGGCCAGGTCTTCGCCTTCGACCTGTCCGACCACAGCGTGATCATCGGCTTGTTGATCGGCGGCTTGATCCCGTATCTGTTCGGCGCGTTGGCGATGGAGGCGGTTGGGCGAGCGGCAGGCGCGGTGGTCGAAGAAGTGCGTCGCCAGTTCCGTGAGATCCCGGGGATCATGGCCGGCACTGCCAAACCGCAATACGACCGCGCAGTCGACATGCTGACTCGCTCGGCAATTCGCGAAATGATCCTGCCCTCGCTGCTGCCGGTGGTGGTGCCGGTGGTGGTCGGGCTGCTGCTCGGCCCGCGTGCACTGGGCGGATTGTTGATCGGCACGATCGTGACCGGCCTGTTCCTGGCGATTTCGATGACCACCGGCGGCGGGGCCTGGGACAACGCCAAGAAGTACATCGAAGACGGCCACTTCGGCGGCAAGGGCAGCGAGGCGCACAAGGCCGCCATCACCGGCGATACGGTAGGCGATCCGTACAAGGACACCGCCGGGCCGGCGATCAACCCATTGATCAAGATCATCAATATCGTGGCCCTGCTACTGGTGCCGCTGCTTTGAGGACCACGTGCCGCAAGCTGCGGGCCGATCGAAGGTGATGGAAGCCGGGACCCGGCACGTGCCAACCCGCGCTCCGGGTCCCAGGCGCCGCGCCAGGTCCTGCGATTGCTTGCAGCGCTTATCGGGCCGCTCAGAGGCAACCGATCAAGCCGTCATAGATCGGCGGCGCGCCACCGGGCAGCGGCTCGAACAGCGGGTTGGTCACCGCCAGGGTGCGGTACATCTCGTCCAGATGCGTCCCAGCCTTCAGGGGTGCCGTGCAGCGCCAGACCCGACTGTCCGAGCGCAGGTACCCGCTGCCGGGATCGACGCTCACTTCGCTGGCACCGAAGGTCCAGATGCAGCTGCGCACCACGCCGCTCACCCGGTGCACCGAGCAGCGGAAGCGTAGCGGCTGGTAGTCGCTGAACTCGCCGCCGCAGAAGGTGTCGCCGCAGATCTGGTCGAAGTCGTGCTCCAGCCGCTGTTCCAGATCAACAAAGGCTTCCCAGCCTTCGCCGTTGGAGGGCCAGTCCACCGCATCGACGAAAGTCGGCAAGGATGCCGGTGTCGCCGCAGTGGCGAGCTGGGCGACACCGGAGAGCAGCAGCACAACGAGCAAACGCACAGGCTTGAACATGGCAGTTCCCGAGCAGTGGATGAGTCTGCAGCGTGCTCCGTGCCCTGGGCTGCGACGATCGGGCAACTCCCTTGGATGAATGCGGGCTATGCCGCACACGGCGGTCAGAACATTGCCCATTCAGTGTCGCTGCACCGCAACAGCCGAACGCGTAGAATCGCGCTCCACACTGGATGACGCCTCGGGAGTTACGCGCATGGGTCTTGAACTGGTCACCTCCGGCAAGAATCTGCCGGAAGAAATCAATGTCGTCATCGAAATTCCGAAGGATTCGGAGCCGGTCAAGTACGAAGTGGACAAGGCCAGCGGCGCGATCTTCGTCGACCGCATCCTGTCCACGCCGATGCGTTACCCCTGCAACTATGGCTATGTGCCCAACACCCTGTGCGGCGACGGCGACCCGGCCGACGTGCTGGTGGTGCTGCCGCTACCGTTGGTACCCGGCTCGGTGGTGCGTTGCCGTCCGGTCGGCGTGCTGCGCATGAGCGACGAGGCCGGCAGCGACGAGAAGATCCTGGCGGTGCCGATCGAGAAGATCTTCTCCGGCTACGCGCATATCGAGGATATCGACCAGGTGTCCAGCCACTGGATGGAGCGCATCGGCCATTTCTTCGAGCATTACAAGGACTTGGAGAAGGGCAAGTGGGTCAAGCTGGATGGCTGGGGTGGCGCGGCCGAGGCCAAGCGCATCCTGGTGGAGTCGGTGGAACGCTATAATTCCGACGCACCCTGATCCAACGACCGTGATGCAGCCCCGTGATCGCGGGGCGATCGGGATCACGCTTTCGGCGTGATCCCGATGACTGCCGGCGGCGGATTGGGTACATTGCCGACAGCGTTTGGCCGGTGTCTGTCACTGGTGACTCTTGGGGAAGTGTCTTGCGTATTCTGTTTGTTGGGGACGAAGCCAGCCTTCCGTCCGAACTGGGCGACTATGTCGCCGATCTGGGTGATCAGTGGCAAGTGCAGCAGGTGGCCGACGGCAACTCGGCGATCGAGGCGGCCGCGTTGTCGCCGTTCGATGCGGTCATCGTCGCCCCCGTCCTGCCCGATCTCACGTCCGCCACGTTGCTGGGACAGATCCGTACGCTGCGCCCGGACACCATCCGCATCGCCTTGATCGATGCCCAGGATGGTCAGCGCACGCCGCCGGCGCGCATCATTGGCGTGGCGCACCGCTTCCTGCCGATGCCGCTGGCCCCGGAAGTCCTGCTCGAAGCCATCACCAGCCTGGAAGAACTGCGTGACCTGCTCAGCGATCCGCGCTTGCGCGCTGCGATCGGCCGGATCGAAAAACTGCCGTCGCCGCCGCATCTGTATCTGAGCCTGATGCATGCGCTGGAAGAAGACGAGGGCGCCGACGCGGCCGATATCGCCAAGCTGATTGCCGGCGATCCGGCAATTGCGGCCAAGGTGCTGCAGCTGTGCAATTCCGCGTTCTTCTCCGGCGGACGCAGCATCACCGATCTGCGCACGGCAGTGACCCGCCTGGGCGTGGCAACGCTGCGCGATCTGGTGCTGGCCAGCGAAGTGTTCTCGGTGCAGACCCTGACCCCGGCCGAGCGCAATGCGATGCAGCGCCGCGCCCTGCTCTCCTCGCGACTGGCAGCCAAGGTGTTGCCGCCCACCAGCGCAGAACTCGGCTCCACCGCCGCACTGCTGGCCGATATCGGCCTGTTGCTCCCTGGCGTGCGCGACGAGCGCGAACCGCCATTGGAAGGCGGCGACGATCGTCTGGGCCATACCGAAGCCGGCGCGTACCTGCTCGGCTTGTGGGGCCTGCCGATGCCGATCATCGAAGCGGTGGCCTTCCATCGCCACCCGCAGCGCTCCAGCCTGCGCAGTTTCTGGGTGACCGGCGCGGTGCATGTGGCGACTGCATTGGCCAGCGGCGAAACCGTGGACGAGGAGTACCTGTCCAAGGTGGGCGTGCTCACACGCTTGCCGACCTGGCGCGAACAGGCCGATACCTTGCTGGGGCTTGCTGAGGCTTGAGCTGCCTGCAAAAAAAAAGCGGCGAAAGCCGCTTTTTTTTTGCCGCTCCGCTGCAACAAGGCTGCACTGGAACACCGTCGCAGAGGTGCGGCTGGCACATCCCTTCCAATCGGCGGCTTGCCATATCCACGCAGATGTCATCAGTGATGGCGGTCGTGTCCGGATCGTCAGTAAGGTCGCTTGGCGAGCGGACGATCGGAAAGGCCGACAGTGCCTTCATTCATCCCATCCACCTCCGCAAAAAGAAAAGACGGGCCTTGCGGCCCGTCTTCTTGTGTTACAGCGCGTCGATGGATCAGAAACGCTGGGTGTACTTCATGTACACGAAGCGACCGATTTCGAAGCCGCCGTAATAGGCGAAGCTGCTGTTCGGTGCGGAGTACTGAAGCGGACCGCGGTGATCGAACACGTTGTTCGCGCCCAGTGCAACCGTCGCGTCCCAAGGCGCCTTCCAGTTGACCTGCAGGTCGTGGAAGGTGTTGGAGCCGGTGTGGCGCAGCGGATCGGATTCGCCGTTGGCGAAATGGTCTGGTGCATCGCAATAGCCCTCGGCCAGCGTGATGCAACTTTCCTTCATGCCCGAGTAGTAACGCAGGGTGTAGTTGACGCCGAAATCACCCAGCGCCCAGTTCACGCCAACATTGGAACGCACGCGGAAGATGCCTGGCTCGCCAACGCGGCCGATCATGATGGCGTTGCCCGCGCTGTCCTGGCCGGCTTCGTCGTACTTGCTGACGTAGCTGGTCTGCCAATCCAGGGTGAAAGAGCCGATTGCGGTTTCGGGCAACCGGTACTTAACGCCTAGATCGTAGCCTTCGGTTTCCATCTGGCCGAGGTTGGCCACGCCGTAGGTCATCGACGAGATATGGCCGTCAGCTGCACGCGTCACGCCTGCGCAACGTTCCGAATTGCCGAGCACGTAGCAGTCGCGCAGGATGCGGTCGACGCTATCGGCGATGATCATGTCGTTGATCTCGTAGCGGTACCAATCCAGCGAGATATCCAGGCCCTGCACCCAACGCGGGCTCCACACCAGACCAGCGGTCTTGCTGGTGGAGGTTTCCGGCTTGAGGTTCGGGTTGGCACCGCTGACGAATTCGTCAGGCGTCTGGCACGGATAGGTCGTGCAAGGCACGAAGCCCTGGCCGAGCTGGGTATAGCCCAACGGTACACCGGCATTGGTGCAAGCCGCATTGCCGTTGACGCTGTTCGGAGCACCGACGCCGCAAGGATCGATGTAATCCTCGAAGCTGCTGCTCAGGCCACCGTACAGGTCGCTGATGGTCGGCGCGCGGAAACCTTCCGCATAGGTCGCACGCACCAGCAGGTCTTCCAGCGGACGCCAGGTCAGGCCGAACTTCGAGTTCAGCGTATTGCCGAAGTTGCTGTAGTCCGAATAACGCGTCGCAGCGTTGAAGGTCAGTTCCTTGGCGAATGCGACGTCGCTCAGCAGCGGCACATTCAATTCAAGGTAGACCTCATCCAGCGAGTACTGGCCCTGCGTGGTCTTGGCACCCAGGCCCGTACTCTCGCCCGACTGCGCGAATGCATCAGGAGAGAAGCGACCTTCTTCCTTGCGGTGTTCATAGCCAACGGCAATGCCCAGATCGCCAGCCGGCAGTTCAACCACCGAACCGGACAGGTTGGCAGTGAAGCTGGTGGTCTTGGTCAGGCCGGTATCGGTGAAGGTGGGGAACAGGAATTCCTGCAATGCCGGATCGGCAAGCGAGCCCTGACCTGCAACGTTATACGGCAGCAACGGATTCCACGGACGGCAAGCCGACAGAGGGGTCGGGTTGGCAGCAGTGCCGCATTGTGCAACGCCCTGGCCGTTGATGAAGGACGGGCCCAGTGCCTGACGCGATGCGATCAGGCTCATGTCGCCATGGCTGCGCTTGGTGTTCTCGTTGCGATTCCACAACGCGCCAACGTCCCAATCCCAGGTCTTGCCACCGAGATCGAAGTAGCCGCTCAAGGTCGGCGCAAACCGCAGGGTCTTGAGCTGATTTTCAGTGGTGCGCGGCACTTCCCACAGACGGCGACGGAAATCGACGTCCTGGCCAACCGGGTTGAACGCGCTGCCGGCTTCCAGCGGCGTGCCGAACGAGCCGGACTGGTACGGATAACCCGCGATCTGCCCGTCGGTCGTGCGCTCGTTGTAAGCGATGTCGGCATTGAAAGTGATGGCATCGGCAACGTCATAGTTGACGTTGGCAAACACCGACTTCCGCTCGATACCGGTCTGCACCATCATCTGCTGGTTCGAGTTGGCGTACTCGGCCGGGGTGATGGGGTGATAGTCGGCCGGGTTGTTCGGGTTACCGCCGGCATTGAGGGTCTGCCACACCGCGGTGTCCGGATCCGCGCAGTCGACCTGCAGCGGATTGCACCAGGAGCCATTCTGGCTGATCGGGCTCCAGCTGTTCGGGGTGGAGTTGGGACCACGCGAGCCATCGCGGCTGAACCAACGGTTCTTGGCGAACACCGGATCCTGCTTGGAATACTCAGCCGACAGCGTCACGCCACCGCGTTCGCCCTGCGAACCGACAGTGAAGGAGTACTGCGTGGTATCGCCGTCGCCCTGACCAAACTGGCCGAACTGCACGCTGGCTTCAGCGCCGTCGAAACGCTTGCGGGTGATGACGTTGACCACACCGGCAATGGCATCGGAGCCGTAGATGGACGAGGCGCCATCCTTGAGCACTTCGATACGCTCGATTGCCGACATCGGAATCTGGCTGAGATCCTGCAGACCGGAGGTCGATGCACCCAGACGCTTTCCGTTCACCAGCACCAACGTACGCTGCGCACCGAGGTTACGCAGATCGACGTAGTAACCGCCGACGTCTTCGCCTGACGACAGCGCATCAGCACGCGAAATCGCCGGCGAACCAGCGGAGGTCAGGTTCTGCAGCACATCGGCGACGGAGGTCAGACCCTGCTTTTCCAGTGCCTGACGGTCAAGCGTCAAAATCGGCTGCTGGGTCTCGACATCGGCGCTGCGAATGCGCGAACCGGTGATCTCGATACGGTCCAGCGTGGTGGTCGATTCTTGCGCGACGGCAAATGCCGGCGTCAACGCGATCGCAATACCGGCGGGCAACAGGCCCAGCCGCACTGCGGAAGTGCGAAGGTTCATCAATCTCTCCAAGGTTCGTTAGTGGCGCGTTAAGCGCCCCTGTGCAAATTACGATTGCGTGAACATCGTCGCTTTGCGCGTCACGTTCCGTGGCTTTGCCGAATCTGGCGGATTTGTCGTTTGGTCGCGGTAATGCGACGCGGAGACACCGAAGCGCGCACGAAACGCACGCGCAAAGCTGCAGCAATTGTCGAAGCCGCTTGCGGCGGCAACCTCACCGATCATCATCGAGGTGTCGCGCAGCAGATCGGAGGCGCGCTCCAGCCGCAGGCGTGCCGACAGGGCCTGCGGGCTTTCTTCGTACAGGCTCTGGAACGTCTTGGAGACATACCAGCTGGAGAAGTTGGTCAGCTGCGCCAGTTCGGCGATGCGCACCACCCGGTCGCTGTTGCCTTCCAGATACAGCCGGGCGCGTTGCATGCGGCCGAAGACCTGACGGCGACGGCTGCGCGAACGACCCGGGCAGCGCTGCTCCTGCGCGATGAAGTCGCGTTGCATCGCAGCCAGGTGCAACAGCAGGGGGCGTGCCGATGCCCCCCCGCTCTGCGCAGCCGCGTTGCGCCACAAACGCAGTGCAATGCGCAGATCGCCACGCGACAGCTGGCTGCGTCCCGGATATAGCGTGGCGTCGGTCAACTCGGCCAGGGATTGCAGGCTGTCGCCATCGAGACTGACGCCGACACAGAGCGCGCTGCGGTCGGCCTGCACGGTGGGATGCGATTCCTTGTCGAAGGCGATCCAGTCGCCGGCGCGCAGACGGAAGCGCCCTTCTTTGGATTCTACCCAGGCGCGGCCGCGCAACTGCACCCATAGCGTAAAGGTGGCGGCGGCGGTCCGGATGCTGCCCAGGCGCGAGACCGCCAGACAGGTCGTCGACGTCGGCTCGCTGGCACCGTCCAATGAAAGTGCGAGCCCGCGATCTGCGGTGATGACCTGTTGCATGGTGGCAGCCCCCTGTACAAAAGAAGGCGTAGTGTTTTGCCGAATCTGGCGTCAGTCAGGAAGTTCCGACGAAAGTCTGCCGAAATTGCCACGAAGTCTTTCCGAAAAACTTACGAGGCGATGTTTTTTAGAAAGATCAACAGGTTGGGCATCACGCCCAGGGGCGTTGCCAGGCGTTCCGGCAATGGCATGAAGGCGATCGCGCTGCCATCTTCCTCCGCCAGTGCCACATACAGCGCACCGCTGCGCTGATCCACGCTGAAGCCGTTGATGGTGGTGTACTTGGCCACGTCCAGGCATCGCCCGTCACCACCGCGCAGGTCGCTGTCATAGGTGGCACAGATGTCGGTGGACGCCAGGTAATGCAACTGACCACGCGCGCCGGGCGCCCAGCTGCGATAGCGCCAGCGCGATGGCTGCTGTGGATCGACCGGCTGCAAGGTGTCGGCCGCCAGCGACGGGGCGACCTGCCATACCCCACCGCCGGTCAAGCGCGTCAGCAGGACCTGGCCACTGACGCGGTCCAGCCGCAGCTGCGAGACGTCCTGCAGCGACGCCAGCGCGCGCCATGGAGCGCTGCGTCTGTCGTAGAGCGTGGCGAAGGTACGCCCGTCATCGGCGGCGGCCAGCACCAACAACCGATCGGGATCGGGAAGATGGATCGTCTGCAATGGTCGCGGCTGCGGTACCGGTAGCCGCAGCGCCTTGCCGGTGCTCGGGGTCACTTCGAACAGTGCCGCATGCCCCTGCGCGTCGCTGCCGCTGACCAGCACGCGTTGCGAGTCGGCCGACCAGTCAGCGGCCTGACGCGCATCCGGCCGCACGCCCTCGATCAGGCGCACCGAGCCGGGTTTGCCGACATCGCCCCACCACAGGCCGTACGCACCGGAGCGGTTGGAGGCGAAGATCAGCTGGCGCCCGTCCGGCGCGATCATCGGTTGGTCGTCGCGCCCGCTGGAGGGAAACAGCCGGCGGCGGATGTAGCCGCCGTTCATGGGGTCGTGAAGGACCTGATACACGCCGAATTGCGGTTTGCGCTGCACGAACACCAGATGCCCGTGCGCCACATCCGGTGCCTGCGCATCGTCCACCCCGAGGTCATGCAGGCTGCGGTCGACCAGATCGAGCCGGTAGAGCCGCGCTTCGCTGTCCACACGGCGCCCGAAGATCAGGCCGCTGCCGTCGGGCAACCAGCTCCAGCCGCGGATATCGGCGTTGTCGTGGGTCAGTCGTTCGGCGGTTCCGCCGCTTGCCGGAACGCGCCACAGATCGCCAAGCTGCGGATTGCGCACGAACACGATCCAGCGCCCGTCGGGCGAATAGCGCGGCGTGTAGTCGAAGTCGGTCGGCTGCGCGCTATAGCCCAACGGCTGCCACTGGCCGGTTTCCAGATCCAGCCGACGCATGCGCGACGCCCCGTATGCACCCGTCATGCTGCCGAACAGCAAGCCGCGGCCGTTCGGCGACCAACTGAAACTGAGCATGTCCGCGCCGTCGCAGCGCGCCACCTCGCGTGCGGACGCCGGGCCGGCGGCGGCGGCAATCATGATGCGGCAGGTGCCATCGGGCGCCTGCCGCGAGAAGGCGATCTCGCGTCCGTCCGGCGACCAGGCCGGCAGCCGATCGGAAATGCCGGCCGCCGGCGTCTCCAGCACGCGCGGATAGGCGTTGTTGGTGGTCTTGACCAGGATCGAGGTGCCCGCACGATCGCTGGTCAGCGAGGCGTACGCCACCATCGCTCCGTCCGGCGACAGGCTGGGCGTAAGGTCGAAACTGCCACCTGCGGTGATGATCTGATAGGGGCGCTTGGGGCTGCCGAGCACTGCCGAGGTCGCCGCGTCGCGGGCTGGCGCGCGCATCCACAGCGTCCGCGCCGCCAGCCCCAGCACCACCAGCAGGGCCACGCCGGCCACCGCCAGGGCCATCCAACGGCGCTGCTGCACTGCAGCCGGCGCGGGCCGAACCGATGGTGGAATCTGCGGGGTTGCCGGGCTGCGCTCCAATGCGGCAGTGGACGTGACGCCGACTGTGCGATCGCGCTCGCCAGGCACGTTATTCGATGCGGTTGCAGCCGTTGCACGCACGGCAGCATCGGCCGAACTGTCGGCCTGCTGTTCCCACGCAACCGGGGCCAGCAGACGATAGCCGGTCTTGGCGATGGTCTCTATATGTGCGAAGCGCTGGCTGTCGTTGCTGGCCAATGCCTTGCGCAGTTGCGTGACCGCCTGGGTCACCACGTCGTTGGTCGGCAGGGTGTCGGGCCAGACCTCGGCCAGTAGCTGATCGCGCGTCACCACCTGGCCCGGCTGCCGCGCCAGCGTCAGCAATACTGCCAGGGATTTCGGTGCCAGCCGCGCGGCGCGCCTGGCGCCCGGCGCATGCACTTCGCGTGAGGCGACGTCGACCACACACTGGCCGACACATAACCGGCCAGATGGCATCGCATTAGCGGGAGGAACACTCATCGGCAAAGACACGCATCGGCATGCAAGGACCACAAAGAACGCATCACGCAGTTCGCACGAAACGCCAAATTCAGCAAAGGACCACGACCAACTGTGTCATGCATCCATTTGGTGCAAATTTTACTCTATGCCTCGTTGCTTCCCTACGACAGGTGGCGACGTCAGGCTCTCTCTCTCTCGCCGACGAATTCAAATAATTACGATGTCCCCTTCGCGCCTCTGGCGCGATTTTTTTATCTGCGATTCATAAAAATGCCGCGAAATGCTTGCGGGCTGTAACCGCTTGCATTGCAGTCGCAGCACGGCACTTGCGTGCCGCGCCGCGATCTGCCTAAGCCGAAGCTGAATTTTTCCTAAGCAACCAATCGGTTTGCTGCACGCAACGACGATGCTGCATGTCAGGTGGCGCGATACACCTGCGCGCCTTGCGCCCGAAACTGCGCCGATTTTTCTTCCATTCCCGCCGACAAGGCATGCGCCTCGCCCATGCCGTGCTCGGCCGCGTAATCGCGCACGTCCTGGGTGATCTTCATCGAGCAGAAATGCGGCCCGCACATCGAGCAGAAGTGCGCCAGCTTGTGCGCGTCCTTTGGCAGGGTTTCGTCATGGAACTCCTTGGCCTTTTCCGGATACAGTCCGAGATGGAACTGGTCGTCCCAACGGAATTCGAAGCGCGCCTTGCTCAAGGCGTTATCGCGCACCTGCGCACCGGGATGCCCCTTGGCCAGGTCCGCCGCATGCGCGGCGATCTTGTAGGCCATGATGCCGTCGCGTACGTCCTGCCGGTTGGGCAGGCCCAGATGTTCCTTGGGCGTGACATAGCAAAGCATCGCGGTGCCGAACCAGCCGATCATGGCCGCACCGATCGCGCTGGTGATGTGGTCGTAACCGGGCGCAATATCGGTGGTTAGCGGCCCCAAGGTGTAGAACGGCGCCTCGCCGCATTCGCGCAGCTGCTTGTCCATGTTTTCCTTGATCAGCTGCATCGGCACGTGCCCCGGACCTTCGATCATGGTCTGCACATCGTGCTTCCAGGCGATCCTGGTCAATTCGCCCAGCGTTTCCACCTCGCCGAACTGGGCTGCGTCGTTGGCATCGGCAATGCAGCCCGGGCGCAAGCCATCTCCCAGCGAAAACGCGACGTCATAAGCCTTCATGATGTCGCAGATATCCTCAAAGTGCGTGTAGAGGAAATTTTCCTTGTGATGGGCCAGGCACCATTTGGCCAGGATCGAGCCGCCGCGCGAGACGATGCCGGTGACCCGCTTGGCCGTGAGCGGCACGTAGCGCAGCAGCACACCGGCGTGGATGGTGAAGTAATCCACGCCCTGCTCTGCCTGTTCGATCAAGGTATCGCGGAAGATGTCCCAGGTGAGCTCTTCCGCACGCCCGTCGACCTTTTCCAGCGCCTGATAGATCGGCACCGTGCCGATCGGCACCGGCGAATTGCGGATGATCCATTCGCGCGTTTCGTGGATATGCCTGCCGGTGGACAGGTCCATGACCGTGTCGCCGCCCCAGCGGATCGCCCACACCAGCTTTTCGACCTCTTCTGCAATACCGGACGACACGGCGCTGTTGCCGATGTTGGCATTGATCTTGGTCAGGAAATTGCGACCGATGATCATCGGTTCGCCTTCAGGGTGATTGATGTTGTTGGGCAGGATCGCGCGACCGCGTGCGATTTCATCACGCACGAATTCCGGCGTGATGCGTTGCTGGATCGCGGCGCCGAAGGCTTCGCCCGGATGCTGCTTGCGCAGGATCGCATCGGTCACCGCTTCCAGGCGCTGGTTTTCGCGAATCGCCACGAATTCCATTTCCGGAGTGATGATGCCGCGCCGTGCGTAATGCATCTGGGTGACGTTGGCGCCGGCGCGCGCCGCGCGTGGCAGACGCCGTGCAGGAAAACGCACCGCATCCAGGCGCGCATCGCGCTCGCGGCCGCGGCCGAAGCTGGAACTCAGGCCTTCCAGGGCCACGGTATCGCCACGCTCGTCGATCCAGCGCGCGCGCAGCGGCGCCAGACCCGCGACAAGATCGATCTGGGCATGCGGGTCTGTATACGGCCCGGAGGTGTCGTAGACGCTGAGCGGGGCATTGTCTTCGCCACCGAACAGGGTCGGTGTGCGGGTCAATGCGATCTCGCGCATCGGCACCTGCAGATCGGCGCGCGAGCCCTGCACGAAAATCTTGCGGGAGCCTGGAATCGGCTGGGTCACAGCCCCGGACAGCGACTGGGCTTGTTGCTGCAAAACGGTAGGCGCGGCATGCATGGCGTTCGTCCTGTGTGCTGGAAGACCAGCACCCACGGCGCTGGCTCTGCGAAGGATTCGCAGGCGGACGAAGCGGCGGCGCTCAATGGCGATGCGCCCGTGCAGGCACGGACCATCGCATCTAACGAAGCTTCCCTACGCCGGTATCAGCCGGATCAGGTTCGAAGGGACTATCTCAACCGCAGCGCACTGCGGTACCCCCACTTCGGCGGCGATTAAACCACATCGCCCCTTGCGCGGCTGAAAAATGTTGCGGGGCGTCGGCAACGCGCTCGGCGCCGAGCTGCGTCAGTGGCCCATTCCGTGCCGGACATTCGCCGCGCCTGCCTGGCTGCAAGCACAGCAGTTGTGGCGCCCGACAGCGACATATGTCGGTGCATGGCATCGCAGGTCAGGAACGCACACGCGCAACGTCGCGCCGGCATTGCATGGCGCGTCCACGCACTGCGCGCGTCACACCGCGACAGGACGCCGTCTGGTGAAAAACGGCGGCGAAATCCGCTCGTTAAATTCCCGCTAAGCCTACGTGTCGTGCCGATGAAATTGCATGCATGCAGGTGCCATCCAACGGGGATCGCGCTGTCGCTCCTCCTCTACCGGGAATCGCCGTACACATGACTATGCTCCCGCTCCACCCGACCCTGCGTCGGGGCTCGCTCGCGATCGCCATCGGCCTGTGCATCACCACCAGTGCTGTCGCTCAGGAACAGACCGACAAGAGTCCGACCAATCTGGACAAGATCGAAGTCACCGGCTCACGCATCCGCTCGGTCGATGTGGAAAATTCGCAACCGGTGCTGGTGCTCACGCGCCAGGACATCGAAAAGCAGGGCCTGACCTCGGTGGCCGATGTGCTCAAGCGCATCCCCTCCAACGGCGCAACGATGAACTCCACCGTCAACAACGGCGGCGACGGCTCGGCCACGGTGAGCCTGCGCAACCTGGGCGCCTCACGCACCCTGGTGCTGGTCAATGGGCGGCGCTGGGTGTCGGGCCTGTCCGGCTCGGTGGATCTCAACACCATTCCGTCGGCCATCGTGGAGCGCGTGGAAGTGCTCAAGGACGGCGCCTCGTCGATCTATGGCTCCGATGCCATTGCCGGTGTGGTCAACATCATCACCCGTTCCGATTTCGATGGTGCCGAGGTCAACGCCTACGTCGGCCAGTACGGCCAAGGCGACGGTCAACGCACCTCGTTCGATGCCACCGTGGGCGCCACCAGCGAGCGCGGCAACCTGGTGATCGGGCTGTCCAGCGTCAAGGAAGATGCGGTGATGGCAGGCGACCGCGAGATCTCGGCCGAGCCGGTGTATGGCGCAGGGTCGTCGGCCTACAGCAGCTACTCGGCGAGCGGCCGTCTGCGTGCAAATGGCAACAGCGGTGCCTGGACCGTGTTGCCCGGGAGCGCAACGGCCAGCGGCGACAGCAATTATCCGCGCTACGGCCTGGACCAGTACACCGCCTTCAATACCTCCGAATACGGCTACAACTACGCCAAGGACAATTACCTGGTCACGCCGCAAAAGCGCGATGCCTTGTACGTGCAAGGCAACTACGCACTCACCGACAACGTGCGCTTCAAGTTCGACGGGCTGTACAACCGCCGCCAATCGTCGCAGCAACTGGCCGGCTTTCCACTGGCCTCGGTCAACACCGGCATCCTGATGAGCGGGGACAGCTACTACAACCCGTACAACAGCGCCTACGGCGGCGACGGGCGCGATGTGGGTTGGTCGCATCGGTTGACCGAATTCGCGCGCACCTACCAGCAGGACGTCAAGACCTCGCACGTGTACACCGGGCTGGAAGGCGACTTCCAGTTTGCGGACAGGCAGTTCAGTTGGGATGTGGGCTTTGCGCACAATCAGACCGACCAGACCGAAACCCAGTACGGCGATGTCAACTTGCTCAACCTGGGCAATGCGCTCGGTGCATCCGCCATCGTCAATGGCACCCTGTCGTGCCTGGACAGCGGCGGCGCCGTCATTGCCGGCTGCGTGCCGTTCAATCCTCTGTCGCCGGCCGGTGGCGTGACCCAGGAAATGCTGGACTACATCCTGTTCACCGCGCACAACACCTACCAGTACAAGAACAGCAGTTTCACCGCCAACCTCACCGGCGATCTGTTCGAGCTTCCCGCCGGCTGGATGAGCTTTGCCGCCGGTGTCGAACATCGCGAAGAAAGCGGCTTCTCTTCGCCGGATGCCTTGATTTCGGCCGGTTACACCTCGGGCAATTCGTTCACCCCGACCTCCGGCTCGTACACGCTCAACGACTACTACACCGAGGTGGCGATTCCGCTGCTGAAGGATGTGGCCGGTGCGCAGTTGCTGGAATTGAGCGCAGCAGTGCGTTACTCGGACTACAACACCTTCGGCAGCACCACCAACAGCAAGTTCGGCTTCAAGTGGAAGCCGGTCGCCGATCTGTTGATCCGTGGCAACTACGCCACCGGCTTCCGCGCGCCATCGATCGAAGACCTGTACCTGGGCGCATCGGACAGCTTCGATACCTACTCCGACCCCTGCTCGACCAACAGCACCTCCTACACCAGCGCGATTGCCGCGGCATGCGCAGCCGGCGGCGTGCCGGCCAATTACGTGGCCGAGTACAACAGCGCCAGCGGCAACTCCGGCCAGACCATCTATCCGTTCACCTACACCAGCAACGCCAATCTGCAACCGGAAAAATCCAAGAACGCCACGCTCGGTTTCGTTTATAGCCCCGCCTCGGTGCAAGGCCTGGACGTGTCGCTGGACTGGTGGAAGATCAAGATCACCGACGCGATCACTGAATTCAGCGCCAACCAGATCCTGTCGCAGTGTTACCAGTTCAATGTCTCGGCGTTCTGCGACCTGGTCACGCGCGATGCCACCGGCACCATCACCGGCCTGGTGATCCAGCCAGTGAACGTCGGCGAGCAACGCATGCAGGGCTACGATTTCACCGCGCGTTACAAGCTGCCGCAGACCGCGATCGGCCAGTTCATGCTGACGCTGGATTCGACCTACGTGGCCGTCAACGAACAGAAGCAGGACGACAATTCGGCGTGGGAAAGCTACAACGGCATCTACCACACCAATAACCCGAACTGGCGCACGCGCGGCACGTTCACCCTGGACTGGAGCTACGGCAACCTGGCCGCCAACTGGGCCGTGCGCTACTACTCGGGCATGAAGGACTACGACTCGGAGCTGGACGACACCGGCAACTATCGCCACGTCGCGGCGACTGCGTTCAACGATATGCAGGTGTCTTACCAGCTGCCGTGGAAGGCGACCGTGCGCGTGGGTCTGAACAACGTCTTCGACCGCGACCCGCCGGTGGCCCTCAGCGCCTCTGCCAACTCGTTCGATTCGGCCTATGCCATCCCGGGACGCTACAGCTACCTGCAGTACACCCAGCGCTTCTGATCGCGGCCCCTGAATCGCCGGTCCGCTGCCTGGACACGCCGGTTGTCACAACGACCTCCTTCGGGAGGTCGTTGTGCATGTGCCAGGGCTGACACGCAACCGGTCGGCTGGCACGCAGCACGCCAGCGGCGCCATGCGGGGACATTTCCACGGCACATCGCAGCGCTAGCCTGCAGTCACTACAACAAGAAACCTGCTCTCTCTCCCTGCCGCCGATCTTCGGCGGCTTTTTTTTTGGTAAACCCACTTGCCACATCCATTGCCACTTCGTTATCTTTCTGTGAAACAGGGGATGGACGATGCAGATGCAGGGGATGCACCGGTTTGGTTGGACAGCAGTGCTGCTGATGATGGGGTTGTTTTCAGGGACCGCACAGGCCGCCTCCACGCCGCCTGCAGAGGCCTTCGTCGAGTCCGGTCCGATCTCCTCGCCGGCGATGTCACCCGATGGAAAGCATCTGGCGGTCAGTGCGGATCTGGGCGATGGCAACTACGCGCTGGTGGTTTACCGCATCGCCGGCATGCAATCCACCACGATGCTGCGCTTGCCGCGCTATGAGTTGCCGGTGCGCATCGCCTGGGTCAGCGACCGCCGGCTGGTGATCGGCAAGGGGCGCAAACTCGGCTCGCTGGAAGAGCCCATGCCGATGGGCGAGATCATCGCCACCGACCTGGATGGCAGCAATCAGCGCTATGTGTATGGCTACCTGCAAAGCACCCGCAATGCGGGTCTGGAGCGCGGATTCGGCTATATCGAGGGCCTGCCGAGTCGCCGCAACGGCCATTTCTACATGCGGCGTCTGTCGCTGGATTCGCGCCACTCGATGCTCTACGACGTCGACGCCAACACCACCACCCATCGCCTGATGGCCGACATCGACGTCCCCGATCTGCGGTTCGTACTGGACCACGATGGCGTGGCGCAATACGCATACGGCAGCGACGACAACGATAACCCGTTGCTGTTCCGCCGATCGGGCAACGGCTGGTCGTCGATGACCCAGGTCCAGGCCAGCTGGCGACCGATCGCATTTGCACGCCAACCAGGTCGCCTGTATGGCTGGTACAGCGAGGCGGGCGGCCCTGCAGTCCTGGTGGCCACCGATCCCGACGGCCAGCAGCGCAGCGTGCTCGCGTCCGACCCGTTCTACAGCGTGGACGATCTGCAGTGGGGCACGGCGCAGCAAACGCCATTTGCTGCGCGACTTGGACCGGGGCGGCCGACACTGCGCTATGTCGAGCAGGACACTGCCGAAGCGCAGCTGCACCGGAGCTTGAGCCAGACCCTGGCCGGCCAGTACGTGGACTTCATCAATTTCACCGAGGACGGCAACAGCCTGCTGCTCAGGGCCTACAGCGACCGCGATGCCGGGGCCTGGTACATCTTCGACCGGCCGAGCAATACGCTGAAACTTGTCATCAAGGCACGCAGTGCATTGCAGGCGGCGCAGATGAGCGAGCGTCGCATGGTGACCTTTCAGGCCAGCGACGGGTTGATCCTGGACGGTGTGCTCACCGTCCCCGGCACCGCTGCAAACGGGATGCGGTTGCCGATGATTCTGCTGCCGCACGGCGGCCCGCATGCAGATGGGGATGGCTGGGCCTTCGATACCGACGCCCAGTTCCTGGCCAGCCGCGGGTATCTGGTACTGCAGGTCAACTATCGCGGCGGACTGGGTCGTGGCAACCGGTTCGAACGCGCCGGGTATCGCCAGTGGGGCGAGCGTATCCAGGAGGATCTGATCGACGGCGTTCGCTGGGCGGTGGACCAGGGACTCGCCGATCAGACGCGCATCTGCAGCTATGGCGCCAGCTTCGGCGCGTATGCCGCCATGATGGTGCAGGTCAAGGCGCCGGAATTGTTCCGCTGCACGGTCGGCGTAGCCGGCATCTACGATCTGCAGATGATGTACAGCAAGGGCGACATCAATCGCAGCGACTACGGCCTGAATTATCTGGAGCGCGCCATCGGCCGCGATACCGCCGAACTGGCCGCGCATTCCCCGGTGATGTTGGCCGACCGCATCAAGGTGCCGGTGCTGCTCGTGCACGGCGAAGAGGACGAACGAGCCCCGTTTGCCCAGGCCAAGAGTCTGCGTGCGGCATTGACGCGCAGCGGCAACGCGCCGCAGTGGATGGCCGTTCCCAAGGAAGGGCACGGCTTCTACAAGGAAGCCAATCAAGTGACGTTCTATCGCACCCTCGAACGCTTTCTTGCCGAGCAGTTGGGGGGCACCACTGCGGCGGCGGCGCCCAGTGCCGTCTCCGCAGCGACGCCGCATTAACGACGCAAGCTACTCCAGCGTATAGCCCACTCGCAAACCGCCCCAGTGCTTGCCGCCGACATAGATCGGGGCCGACAGGTCGAACATGATCTGCCCGGTATCGCGGCGGTAGACCTGCAGGCGATACGGGTCGGTATGCGCGCCCACGCTACGGCCGACGCGGTCGGTAAACTTGCGCTTGGTGCGATTGCCGACCAGATCGCGCTTGGGATCGCCGGTCAGCGGCTGGCTGAAACGCAGGTTATGCGTGGGCACATAGCCGTCGGGATTGGCGCAGATGGCGAACACGATCCACGGATGCGCATCCAGCAGCGGCTCCTGCAAGGCCGGCAACACCTCGTCGCAAAGCGCATCGAAGTCGGTGCTGAACTTGGCAGGCTCCACGCCGGCAATCGGCGTGTAGCTGCGCGCGAACAGCGCCGCTTCGTCGATCTGGCCGCGTGCGATGGCCTGCGCCAGGGCAGTGCCGATGCGAGCGGCGGTCGCCACGGCGAGTTCCTTGACGCGCGCGTGCCTGGGCACTTTCAGCGGGTCGGCCGGCAGACGGAACAGGCCCACGCAATCGCGCAGCGTCTCGGTGCCGCGCTCCAGCGCTTCGCTACGTTCGGCCACATGCGCAGCATGCTGCAGGTTGCTGCGGCCCAGCGCCACCACGCCATCGACGGCACTTTCGATGCCGCGAATCTCGCCGTCCTGCGCCTGGATACGTCCGGCCACCGTGGTCATGGCGCTGCTGGCCTGGCCGAGCACGCGGGTGATGCCATCGAGCACCACCTCGGTGCCGCGCGCGGAGGCCGCGCCCTCGCCCACCGCGGCGCTGGTTTCGGCCAGGATCGTGCGCACGTCGCGCGCTGCCGCGGCCGCCCGTTCGGCCAGGCGGCGGATCTCGGTGGCGACGACCGCAAATCCGCGCCCGGCATCGCCGGCATGCGCAGCTTCGATGCTGGCGTTGATCGACAGGATGTTGGTCTGGAACGCCACCGAGTCGATGACTTCGATGACCTCGCCGGCGCGCGCGGCGCGGCGCTCCACTTCGTGCATGGCCTGGCCCAGCGCATGTGCGGCGGCGACGCCCTGACGTGCGCTTTCGTCGGCACTGGCGGCCAGCGCAATCACCTGAGCCAGGTCGGCATTGACGTCCTGCAAGCTCGAAGAGAGCCGCTCCACCGCCGTGCGGGCGCCATCCAGCGCGTCGGTCTGCGCCTGCGACTGGCGCACCATCTCGTCGTTCTCGGCCACAAGCGGCGGTACTTCGGCGGCGATCTGCACCGACAACGCCACTGCCTGCCGGATCGCCTCGGCCAGGTTGCCGAAGCCCGACTGCAGCCGGCGCCCCATGCAGGTCTCCGCCAGACCGGGCGGCAGCAACAGTTCCAGCTCGCAACCGGCCAGCGCCTGGGCAGTGCGCTCCAGCACGGTGCGGTCCTCGTGTTCGGCCTGCAGGCGCGCCACCAGCGGCTGCAGCAGCGGCGAGATCGGCACCGGCCGGCTGTCTTCGGCCAGACGGGTGGCCTCACGCAGCAGGATCGCGGTTTCCACATGCGGCAGCGACAGCATCCAGCCACCGTGCTCGCGGTCGCGCACATAACGCACGCGCCGGGCCGGGTCGTCCCCTGCGGCGGCCCATACGCCATCTTCGCCGACCAGATCGGCTGCACTCAATCCCCACAACACCGACGCCGACGCGCCTTGCAGCTCGCCGGCGGTCTTGCCCAGGACGTCCAGGCCTGCGCGGTTGCAGGCCACCACGCAGGCCTCGGCTGATAGCCGCAGCAGGGCGACCGGTGCATCGGGGAGCAGCGCCGCATGCGTTTGCGACGGCCGATCGGGCTGTTGCATCGAGTTCATGGCAATTCCTAATCCATCACCATCATTAGCGGCGCGCTGCGACTGCAATTGAGCCGCACCACGCACCCACAAGCGATTGCTCAGTCATCAGTAACCGGCAGCCTGACCGTCCTTGCGGCTTTCCGAAGCGCCGTAATACACCCCGCTGGCCGGGTCGCGCGCGATCGCCTGGTACCCGCCATAGGGGCCATCGGCAAAGATCACCCGGTGGCCTTTGCGCATCAGCGCGCGGATGGTGTCGTAGGAGAAGCCGGTTTCCAGGTTGACCTCGCCACCATCGCTCATCGCGGTGGCCTGGCCGGTCGGTTCGGTGGACCCTTCATGCTGGATGCGTGGCGCGTCGCCAGCCTCCTGCAGATTCATATGGAAGTCCACCAGGTTCATCAGGATCTGCACGTGCCCCTGCGGCTGCATCGCCCCGCCCATCACCCCGAAGCTCAGCCACGGCTTGCCGTCTTTGGTGACGAAGGCGGGAATGATGGTCTGGAACGGCCGCTTGCCCGGCGCGTAGCCGTTGGGGTGATCCTTTTTCAGCACGAACATCTCGCCGCGGTCCTGCAGGATGAAGCCCAACCCCGGCGGGGCCATGCCGCTGCCCATGCCGCGGTAATTGGACTGGATCAACGACACCATCATGCCGTCGGCATCGGCGACGGTCATGTAGATGGTGTCGCCTTCTTCCAGCTGCTTTGGCGTGCCCGGCTGCACTTCCTTGAGCGCCTTGTCCATGGAGATCAGCGCGCGACGCTGCGCGGCGTAGTCCTTGGAAATCAGCCTGGCCAGCGGCGCCGGCTGGAACGCCGGGTCGGCATAGAAGCGCGCGCGGTCGGCGAAGGCCAGCTTCTTGGCTTCGGTGAACAGGTGCACGTGCTCGGCCGAGCCATACGGGATCTTGGAGAAATCGTAGCCCTCCAGGATATTGAGCATCTGCAGCGCGGCGATGCCCTGACTGTTGGGCGGCAACTCCCAGACATCAAAGCCACGGTAGTTGGTGGACACCGGCTCCACCCATTCGCCGGTGTGGCTGGCCAGATCCTCGTAACTCAGGTAGCCGCCATTGGCCTTGAAATAGGCGCCGATGGTGCGGGCGATGTCGCCCTTGTAGAACGCATCGCGGCCGCCGTCGGCAATCTGCTGCAGGGTGTTGGCAAGGTTCGGGTTCTTCCACAGCTCGCCCTTGCGCGGGGCATGGCCGTCGATGGTGAACTGCTCCTTGAAGCCGGGGTACTGCGACAGGCGCGGCACCGAGCGGTCCCAGTAATAGGCGATGGTCTCGGCCACCGGATGGCCTTCGCGGGCGTAGCGGATCGCCGGGGCCAGGTTCTGCGCCATCGGCTTGCGCCCGAAGCGCCCGTGCAGCGCGAACCAGCCATCCACCGCGCCCGGCACCGATACCGGCAACGGGCCGGTCGGCGGAATGTCCTTCAACCCACGGCGCTGGAACTCGGCCAGGGTCAGCGACCTGGGCGAGCGGCCCGAGCCGTTGTAGCCGTAGAGCTTGCTGGTCTTGGGGTCCCAGACGATGGCGAACAGATCCCCGCCGACGCCATTGCCGGTCGGCTCCATCAGGCCCAGTGCGGCATTGGCGGCAATCGCCGCATCCACTGCCGAGCCGCCGTCCTTCATGACATCTAGCGCGATCTGGGTGGCCAACGGCTGCGAGGTCGCCGCCATCGCATGCGGGGCGATGACTTCCGAGCGGGTGGCGAACGGCTGCCCGGTGATCCGGTCGGCAGCACTGAGGGGCGGCGCGAGCAGCGCCAAGGCAGACACCAACAACACAGGTACGCGACGCATGACAGGAGATCCCCGGACAGCACATGTGAGTTGCCAACCATACCAGCGGGTCGGGCGGTGTCGCTCGGTGAGCACTGCGTGTCAGCACAAATGCCGCGCATTTAGGTGCCCATATCCTCCAACACTGGCCCGCGTCGATCCGGTTTCAACAGCAACCATGCTGCTGCCACGCGGTTTCGCGCGACATAACACCCATTGATGCGGCCGTTTCAGGCGCAAGGGTTGACACCCCACCTGCTGCGATGGTTATCTCAGTCACATGTCGCACCGCCACACCACCTCGAACGCCCCAGTGTCCGCGCCCTTCGGCGCGTCGGCAGCGTCGCTTCTCGTGCTCGTACTTATTACCTCGCCAACCGGTGCGGGACGGGACTTCGTGTAGGCAACAGACACACAAGGCTTCGATCAGACCCCGCACCGGCAACGGCGCGGGGTTTCGCGTTTCAGGGACCACCAAAAGTTTCGAATGACATGAACGACATCACCGACATCGCCACCATCTATCCCACCCGCGCCGACCACTGCGCTGGTGCAATGCCTGCATGGCCGGTGCCGTCGTCCATCCCCGCTTTGCTCGGCCGGCCAGCCTTCGACGCTGCCTGCTGATTCATTTCCCACTGCCAACCCCGCAAGGACTACTCCATGAGCAATGACACCCAACCGAAAATCGCGATCATCGGCTACGGCAGCCAGGGCCGCGCACATGCGCTGAACCTGCGCGATTCCGGCTTCGACGTCACCGTCGGCCTGCGTGCCGGTGGCCCGACCGAGTCCAAGGCCCAGGCCGACGGCTTCACCGTTGTGGCGCCGGCCGAGGCGGTCAAGAGTGCCGACCTGGTCGCGATCCTGACCCCGGACATGGTGCAGAAGAAGCTCTACGAAGAGGTCATCGCCCCGAACATGAAGCAAGGCGCCTGCCTGCTGTTCGCGCATGGCCTGAACGTGCATTTCGACATGATCACCCCGCGTGCCGATCTGGATGTGGTGCTGGTCGCGCCGAAGGGTCCGGGCGCGCTGGTGCGTCGCGAATACGAGATTGGGCGTGGCGTGCCGTGCATCTATGCGGTCCACCAGGACACCAGCGGCAAGGCCGAGCAGTTCGCGCTGACCTACGCCGGCGGTCTGGGCGGCGCGCGCGCCAACATCATCAAGACCACCTTCAAGGAAGAGACCGAGACCGATCTGTTCGGCGAGCAGGCCGTGCTGTGCGGCGGCGCCTCGTCGCTGGTGCAGGCCGGGTTCGAAGTGCTGGTGGAAGCCGGCTATCAGCCGGAAATCGCGTACTACGAAGTGCTGCACGAACTGAAGTTGATCGTGGACCTGTTTTACGAAGGCGGCATCACCCGCATGCTGGAATTCGTGTCCGAAACCGCGCAGTACGGCGATTATGTCAGCGGCCCGCGCGTGATCGACGCCAGCACCAAGGCGCGCATGAAGGACGTGCTGACCGATATCCAGAACGGCACCTTCACCAAGAACTGGGTGGCCGAATACGAAGCCGGCCTGCCGAATTACAACAAGTTCAAGCAGGCCGATCTGGAGCACCCGATCGAGGAAGTGGGCAAGAAGCTGCGCGCCAAGATGGTGTGGCTCAACGGTCAGCAGCAAGCCGCCGCCGCACCTGCGAATCAACAAGCGGCGTAATGCCGCCGCACCCCCACCGCTAACACCGAAGGTCCGCAACGCATGAACACCTCCGCACACAGCACGCCCCGCAACGGCGCGCGCTGGCTGACGCAGGCCCTGGAAGCCGAAGGCGTGGAAACGCTGTTCGGTTATCCGGGCGGCACCATCATGCCGTTCTACGACGCCCTGGTGGATTCCAGGCTCAAGCACATCCTGGTCCGTCACGAACAGGGCGCCGCGCTCGCCGCCAACGGCTACGCCCGTGCCAGCGGCCGGGTCGGCGTGTGCGTGGCCACCTCCGGCCCGGGCGCGTCCAATCTGGTCACCGGCATCGCCGATGCGATGCTCGATTCGGTGCCGATGGTGTGCCTGACCGGCCAGGTCGCCACGCCCCTGCTGGGCACCGATGCGTTCCAGGAACTGGACGTGTTCGGCATGACCATGCCGATCGTCAAGCACAGCTTTTTGGTGCGGTGCGTGGAGGAGCTTCCGGAGATGGTGCGCGAGGCGTTCCGCATCGCGCGCGAGGGACGTCCCGGGCCGGTGTTGATCGACCTGCCCAAGGACGTGCAGATCGCCGACGCCTCGCACCTGCCCGATCATGTGCCGGCGGTAGTGCTGCCGCCTCCGGCCCCGGACGATGCGAAATTGGCGCAGGCCCTGGCGGCCATCGCCAGTGCCGAACGCCCGGTCGTGTACGGCGGTGGCGGCATCGCCTTGGCCGGGGCGGTGGAGGCATTCCGGCACTTTGTCGAAGTCACCGGCATTCCCACCGCGCTGACCTTGCGCGGCCTGGGCGCGTTGCCGCATGCGCATCCGGACTATCTGGGCATGCTGGGCATGCACGGCACCCGTGCGGCCAATATGGCGATCCAGGAATGCGATCTGTTGGTGGTTGTCGGTGCACGCTTCGACGACCGTGCCACCGGCAAGTTGAGCGAATTCGCGCCCTTCGCACGCGTCATCCATCTGGATGCCGATGCGTATGAAATCTCCAAGCTGCGCACGGCCGACATCGCAGTGCCCGGCGATGTGGCAGTCAGTCTGAAGGCATTGAGTGCGGCACGCGGCAATTGCCAGGCATGGCGCACGCGCTGCTTTGCCAACCGCGAGAAGTTCGGCGCGCGTTACGATGCGCCCGGTACCGATATCTACGCACCGGCGCTGCTCAAGCGCCTGAGCGAAGTGGCTCCGGCCGACACCATCATCGCCTGCGATGTGGGTCAGCATCAGATGTGGGTCGCCCAGCATTGCCGCTTCAACGATCCGCGCAATCACCTCACCAGCGGCGCGCTCGGCACGATGGGCTTCGGCCTGCCGGCGGCGATGGGCGCGCAGTTCGCCTGTCCCGACCGCACCGTGGTGCTGGTTTCCGGCGACGGCAGTTTCATGATGAACGTGCAGGAGCTGGTGACGATCGCGCGCTGCAAGCTGCCGGTGAAGATCGTGCTGCTGGACAATAGTTCGCTGGGCATGGTGCGGCAGTGGCAGGAACTGTTCTTCGCCGAGCGTTACAGCGAAATCGATCTGTCCGACAACCCGGATTTTGCGGCCCTGGCGCGGGTCTTCGGCATCCCGGCCAAGCGCATCATCGCGCGCGGCGATGTCGATGCCGCGCTGGCCGAACTGCTGGCACAGCCCGGCCCCGGCCTGCTGCATGTGGCCATCGACGCGCGTGCCAACGTGTGGCCGCTGGTGCCGCCCAACAACGCCAACAGCACCATGCTGGACAGCAATCCCGCACATGCGGCCAAGGAGACATCGCATGCGTTACCGGCTTGATCTGGTGCTGAAGCCGGCCGAAGGCGCATTGGTGCGCGTGCTCGGCATGACCGAGCGACGCGGCTTCCGCCCCTGCGCCATCCAGGGCGCCAGCGCCCCGGACGATGCCGGCCGCTGGCATATGCAACTGGAGGTGGACAGCGCCCGCCCGCCGGAAACGCTGCGCCTGCAGTTGGAGAAGGTGTACGACTGCGAGTCGGTGGTGATCACCGCGCTGGACTCGGTCGAGGTCGCGGCATGAACGCCCAGACCTCACGCGACCATGAAACCGCTGTCCGGAGGTGTCTTCTCCCGGATCGGCCGTGCGCGTGCCGCAATGCCTGATTCCGGCCGCCCCTCCCCGCAGGAGCCAGACGTAGGCGACGTGGCGGTCAGCGTGGCCGACGTGCTGGCTGCGCAGGCACGCTTGCGCAAGTACCTGTCGCCCACGCCACTGCATTACGCCGAACGCTTCGGTGTGTGGTTGAAGCTGGAAAATCTGCAGCGCACCGGTTCCTACAAGGTGCGCGGTGCATTGAACGCCTTGCTGGCGGGGCTGGAACGCGGCGACGAGCGCCCGGTGATCTGCGCCTCGGCCGGCAACCATGCGCAAGGTGTGGCGTGGTCGGCATACCGGCTGGGCGTGCAGGCCATCACGGTGATGCCCTACGGCGCGCCGCAGACCAAGATTGCCGGCGTCGCACACTGGGGCGCCACCGTACGCCAGCACGGCAACAGCTACGACGAGGCGTTTGCGTTCGCGCGCGAGCTGGCCGACCAGAATGGCTACCGTTTTCTGTCTGCCTTCGACGACCCGGATGTAATCGCCGGGCAAGGCACGGTCGGCATCGAACTGGCCGCGCATGCGCCGGACGTGGTGATCGTGCCGATCGGCGGCGGCGGGCTGGCCTCCGGGGTGGCGCTGGCGCTGAAATCGCAAGGCGTGCGCATCGTCGGCGCGCAGGTGGAAGGGGTGGATTCGATGGCGCGCGCCGTACGTGGCGATCTGCGCGAAATCACTCCCGTCCCCACGTTGGCCGACGGCGTGAAGGTCAAGATTCCCGGCTTTCTGACCCGCCGCCTGTGCTCGAGCCTGCTCGACGATGTGGTGATCGTGCGCGAGGCCGAATTACGCGAAACGCTGGTGCGCCTGGCACTGGAAGAACACGTCATCGCCGAGGGCGCTGGCGCGCTGGCACTGGCCGCCGGTCGCCGCGTTGCAGGGAAACGCAAGTGCGCGGTGGTCTCTGGCGGTAATATCGACGCAACTGTTCTGGCCACACTCTTGTCCGAGGTACGGCCGCGGCCGCCACGCAAGCCGCGTCGTCGCAATACCGAGCGACTTCGCAACGAACGCAGCGCCAAGTCACTTCCCGAAACACCCGTTCTTTCCCGCCCATCCGCAGTCGCTCCAACGCCTGTCACCGCCATCGCCGTAGAGGAGTCTTCCTGGTGAACACGACCGTATCCAACCAGACCCCGCGTATCCGAATTTTCGACACCACCCTGCGCGACGGCGAGCAATCCCCCGGCTGCAGCATGACGCCCCAGCAGAAGCTGGTGATGGCGCGCGCGCTGGACGAACTCGGCGTGGACATCATCGAAACCGGTTTCCCGGCCAGTTCGCATTCGGACCGCGAGGCCGTCGCGATGATCGGCCGCGAGCTGCGCCGCCCCACGCTGGCGGTGCTGTCGCGCTGCCTGCAGGCCGACATCGAGACCTCCGCGCGTGCACTGGAGGCGGCCGCCAATCCGCGCCTGCATGTCTTCCTGTCCACCAGCCCGCTGCACCGCGAGCACAAGCTGCGCATGAGCCGCGAGCAGGTGCTGGAGTCGGTGCACAAGCATGTGACGCTGGCGCGCGGCTATATCGACGATGTCGAGTTCTCCGCAGAGGACGCCACCCGCACCGAAGAGGATTTCCTGGCCGAGGTGGCGCGCGTGGCGATCGCCGCCGGTGCCACCACGATCAATCTGCCGGACACGGTGGGCTTCACCACGCCGGAAGAAATCCGCGGCATGTTCTCGCGCCTGATCGCCAGCGTGGAAGGTGCCGACACCGTGATCTTCAGTGCGCACTGCCACAACGATCTGGGCCTGGCGGTGGCCAATTCGCTGGCGGCGATCGAAGGCGGCGCACGGCAGGTCGAATGCACCATCAACGGCATCGGTGAGCGCGCCGGCAACTGCGCACTGGAAGAAATCACCATGGCACTGAAGGTGCGCGGTGCGTTCTACAGCATCGATACCGACATCAACACCCCACGCATCGTCTCCACCTCGCAGTTGCTGCAGCGCCTGGTCGGCATGCCGGTGCAGCGCAACAAGGCGGTGGTCGGCGGCAACGCGTTCGCGCACGAGTCGGGCATCCACCAGCACGGCATGCTGCGCCATCGCGGCACCTACGAAATCATGCGCCCGGAAGACGTGGGCTGGGAGTCCTCGCAGATGGTGCTGGGCCGCCACAGCGGCCGTGCGGCAGTGGAACAGCGCCTGCGCGCCTTGGGGTACCTGCTGGAGGAGGAAGAGGTCAAATTGGTCTTCGAGCAGTTCAAGGCATTGTGCGAAAAACAGCGCGTGGTCACCGACGCGGACCTGCAGGCCTTGATGCAGGACGCCACCGTGCAGGAAGGCTATCGCCTGGCGTCGATGACCATCAGCGATGTCGGCAGCCGTGCCAATGCGCTGGTGGAATTGTCCGATCCGGAAGGCAATCGCGTGGCCGAAACCGCGCAGGGCAATGGCCCGGTAGATGCGCTCTTTGGCGCGCTGGCCTCGGCCACCGGCGTGAAGCTGGAACTGGACAGCTACCAGGTGCACAGCGTGGGCATCGGCGCGGACGCGCGCGGCGAAGCCAGCCTGAGCGTGCGCCACGATGGCGTGGAATACGAAGGCACCGGCACCAGCAAGGACATCATCGAAGCCAGCGCCCTGGCATGGCTGGATGTAGCCAACCGCCTGCTGCGTCAGCGCGAGCGCGGCGTGGTCGCCAGCAAGACTGCTGCGGTGGCGTAACGCCGGTCATTCACTGGACGATGCAAACCAGACGGCCGGCAGAGTGATCTGCCGGCCGTTTTGGTGCTTGGTGTTTCAACTTCTTTGCAAGTGCGTCGGTTTGCTCCCCGCGCCTGTGGGATACCGGCACTGAAAACGGTGCTGCGCCGGTGACCGACCTTGCGCGCGACGTCTCCGGGTTGTGTACGAATGCGTCGGTTTGCTGCGGGCGATTGCACGCGTACCGACACCGGAAACAGAACACGGAACAATCTCGCACACGAGGTCTGCCGGCTTTGTGCGAATGCTCCGGTCTGCTGCGGGCGCTTGCACGCGTGCAGGCGTGGGACACGCCGCAAGTACGTCCATGTAGGCTCTGGCGCGGCATCCATGCCGCTCAAGGTCCAACGCCGGCACCCGCGCAAGCACCACCGGTTGTTGTCGGTTGCGGAAATGCCGAGGGTTTGCGGACCTGTAGGTCCTTCGTAGCGTCCATCCTGGCGCCGTGAGAGCAGATAGATGGCTTACCGATTACGTTAGCCATGGCATCCGCAGGCATCCACACGTGCTTGGAAGCATTGCTTGCCGATCAGCGGTAGCAATCTTGGGAGCGTGGTGCCGCGTCCGGGGGCGGGACCGTGTGGCGGCATGGATGCCGCCACCGAGCCTCCACGGACGGATTCACGGCGTGTCCCGACACCGGATGCGGCGCCGCGCCGCCGACCGACTCCGCACACCGATCGATCTTGCGCACGACATCTGGCGTTTTCATGCGAATGCTCCGGTCTGCTGCGGGCGCTTGCACGCGTGCCGGCGTGGGACACGCCGCAAGTACGTCCGTGTAGGCTCTGGCGCGGCATCCATGCCGCTCAAGGTCCCACGCCGGCACCCGCGCAAGCACCATCAGTTGCTGTCGGTGGCTGAAAGAAATGCAGAGGGCCTGGTGGTCAGCAGGTCTTTCGGAGTGTCACCGTCGCTGGTGACATGACAGCAGATGGATGGCGTACCGATCACGTCGACCAAGAAATCCGCAGGCACAAACGCTTGCTTGAAAGCATTGCTTGCCGATCAACGGTGGCAATGTTGGGAGCGTGGTGTCGCGTCCGGGGGCGGGACCGTGTGGCGGCATGGATGCCGCCACCGAGCCTCCATGGATGGATTCACGGCGTGTCCCGACACCGGATGCGGCGCCGCGCTGCCGACCAACTCCGCACACCGATCGATCTTGCGCACGACATCTGGCGTTTTCATGCGAATGCTCCGGTCTGCTGCGGGCGCTTGCACGCGCGCCGGCGTGGGACACGCCGCAAGTACGTCCGTGTAGGCTCTGGCGCGGCATCCATGCCGCTCAAGGTCCCACACCGGCACCCGCGCAAGCACCACCGGTTGTTGTCGGTTGCGGAAAGAAATGCAGGGGACCTGCTGGTCTGCAGGTCTTTCGGAGTGTCACCGTCGCTGGTGACATGACAGCAGAGGAGAAGCGAGCGCTGTTACAGTGCGGCCACCACTGCATCACCCATTGCCATGGTGCCAACTTTGGTGGTGCCTTCCGACCAGATGTCGGCGGTGCGCAGGCCTTGGTCGAGTACCTTGCCGACCGCTTGTTCGATCGCATCAGCTGCAGCAGATTGCGCAAACGTATAGCGCAACATCATTGCCACCGACAGGATGGTGGCCAATGGATTGGCGATGCCCTTGCCTGCGATGTCCGGCGCCGAGCCATGACATGGCTCGTACATGCCCTTGCTATTGGCATCCAGCGAGGCCGAAGGCAGCATGCCGATCGAACCGGTGAGCATCGACGCCTGGTCGGACAGGATATCGCCGAACATGTTGTCGGTCACGATCACGTCGAACTGCTTGGGCGCGCGCACCAGCTGCATCGCCGCGTTGTCCACGTACATGTGCGACAGCGCGATGTCCGGATAATCCTTGGCCACTTCTTCGACGACGGCACGCCACAACTGGCTCGACGCCAACACATTGGCCTTGTCCACCGAGCACAGCTTTTTGCCGCGCAAACGTGCCATCTCGAAGCCGGCCTTGGCGATGCGGCGGATCTCGCCCTCACTGTATGGCAGCGTGTCGTAGGCCTGACGCTCGCCATTTTCCAGCGTGCGCGTGCCACGCGGCTGACCGAAGTAAATGCCGCCGGTGAGCTCGCGCAGGATCAACAGATCCAACCCGGACACCACCTCCGGCTTGAGCGTGGAGGCGTCGGCCAACTGCGGATACAGCAGTGCCGGACGCAGGTTGGCGAACAACCCAAGCTGCGAGCGGATCTTGAGCAGGCCACGCTCCGGGCGCAACGATGGGTCGATGGTGTCCCATTGCGGTCCACCGACCGCGCCCAGCAGCACCGCGTCGGCAGCGCGTGCCCGCTCCAGCGTTTCGTCGGCCAGCGGGCAGCCGTACTTGTCATAGGCCGCGCCGCCCAGTTCGTCGTACACCAGGCTGAAGCCCAATCCGTGCTGCGCATCAATGCGCATCAGCACCTTGACCGCTTCGGCCATGATCTCCGGGCCAATGCCGTCGCCAGGAAGAATCAGAATCTGCTTGCTCATGCAATCCTCGTGAGTTGGCGCCGTAGCGCCCAAAAAATCAACGTGCTGCCCATACCACCAGCACATCTGTGCTGAAGGAGCCATCGGCCGCAATCTGAAAGTAGTCGCGCACCTCGTCTACCGCTGCGCCCTGCAATGCGCGAATGGCCGCGCGCAACACCTCCGGCGTGCGCATGCGATCTACCCAGCTCAGATAGTCCAGCTGCAGCCGTTGGCAATGATGCCGCTGCACCTGCAAGCCGGCATCACCGAGCGTCTGCAACCACTGCGCAACACTGTAGTCACGCACATGGCTGGTATCGCGCAGCAACTCGATCGCCTGCAGGTGCGTATCCAGCAGCGGCAGGCCAGGCGCCACTACGTCGATGAAGGCCGCAATCCCGCCCGGACGCAGCACGCGCCGCACTTCGCGCAGTGCCTGCCCCAAGTCGCTCCAATGGTGCGCCGAGTAGCGGCTGACCACTGCATCCATGCTGCCGGTCTCGAACGGCAAGCGTTCGGCGGCACCTTGCACCGTGCACACTTGGGTCAGCCCGCGGTCTGCGGCGGTGGCCGCCACGACCTCGAGCATGTCGGCAGACAGATCGTAGGCCACCACCTCGGCCATCAGCGGCGCCAGCTGGAAACTCACATGCCCGGCACCGCAGCCCAGGTCGAGCAGTCGCCCGTTGCGACGATCCTGCAGACCAGCGCGGAGCTCGGCGAACTCGGCGCCTTGCGCATGCACGTCGCTATGCAGATAAGCCTGCGCCTGCGGCCCGAACTGCGCAGCGACATGCTCGCTCAACGCACCCGCATCGGCGGTGGCGGTGGCAACCGCACTCACTGCAGCGCGCCGAACAGCCACGGTTGACGCGCGCGATGGCCTTGCTCGAAGCGACCGATCGCATCGGCGTCCTGCAGGGTCAGGCCGATGTCGTCCAGGCCATTGAGCAGGCAGTGCTTGCGGAATGCGTCGACGTCGAAGCCGTATTCCACGCCATCGGGGCGGCGCACGCGCTGCTCGGCCAGATCCACGGTGAGTTGGTAGCCTTCGGTGGCAATGCACTGCTCGAACAAGGCATCGACTTCTGCTTCGGCCAGCACGATCGGTAGCAGGCCGTTCTTGAAACTGTTGTTGAAGAAGATGTCGGCGAAACTGGGCGCGATTACCGTGCGGAAGCCGTATTCGTCCAGCGCCCACGGCGCGTGCTCGCGCGAGGAGCCGCAGCCGAAGTTCTCGCGTGCCAACAACACGCTGGCGCCCTGATAGCGCGGGAAATTGAGCACGAACTCCGGATTGAGCGGGCGCTGGCTATTGTCGCGGCCGGGCTCGCCGATATCCAGATACCGCCATTCGTCGAACAGGTTCGGCCCGAAACCGGTGCGCTTGATCGACTTGAGGAATTGCTTGGGAATGATCTGGTCGGTATCGACATTGGCGCGATCCAGCGGCGCCACCAGTCCGGTGTGTTGGGTGAAAGGGGTCATCGGGATGCCGGGAATTGGGAGTGGAGAATGGGGAATTGGCAGAGCGGAGACGGGACGGACGTTGCGATTCTCTATTCCCGATTCTCGATTCCCTGCAACGCACGCACATCGACAAAATGCCCGCTGACCGCCGCCGCTGCCGCCATTGCCGGGCTGACCAGATGGGTGCGCCCACCGGCGCCCTGGCGGCCTTCGAAGTTGCGGTTGGAGGTGGAGGCGCAGTGTTCGCCGCTGCCCAGCTTGTCCGGGTTCATCGCCAGACACATCGAGCAGCCCGGCTCGCGCCATTCGAAACCGGCATCCAGAAACACCTTGTCCAGGCCTTCGGCTTCGGCCTGCGCCTTGACCAGACCCGAGCCCGGCACCACCAGCGCCTGCTTGATGGTGGAAGCGACCTTGCGACCCTTGGCCACCGCAGCGGCCGCGCGCAGATCTTCGATGCGCGAGTTGGTGCACGAGCCGATGAACACGCGGTCCAGGCGGATCTCGGTAATCGGCTGATTTGCGCGCAGGCCCATGTACTTCAGCGCGCGCTCGATCGAATCGCGCTTGGTCGGATCCTGTTCGGTTGCCGGGTCCGGCACCTGCCGGTCCACCGCCAGGACCATTTCCGGCGAGGTGCCCCAGCTGACCTGCGGCTTGATGTCTTCGGCGCGCAGCTCCACCACGGTGTCGAAGTGCGCATCCGCATCGGAGACCAGCGTGCGCCACAGCGCGACGGCTGCCTCCCAGTCGGCGCCCTTGGGCGCGAACGGGCGACCTTCGACGTAGGCAATGGTTTGTTCGTCCACCGCCACCATGCCTACGCGCGCGCCGGCTTCGATGGACATGTTGCAGATGGTCATGCGGCCTTCCATCGACAGCGCGCGGATCGCGCTGCCGGCAAATTCCAGCGCGTGGCCATTGCCGCCGGCGGTGCCGATCCTGCCGATCACCGCCAGCACGATGTCCTTGGCGGTCACGCCGAACGGCAGCGTGCCTTCCACGCGCACCTGCATGTTCTTCATCTTCTTGGCGATCAGGCATTGCGTGGCCAGCACGTGCTCGACTTCGGAGGTGCCGATGCCGTGCGCCAGCGCGCCGAACGCGCCATGCGTTGAGGTATGCGAATCGCCGCAGACCACGGTCATGCCCGGCAAGGTGGCGCCTTGCTCGGGGCCAACCACATGCACGATGCCCTGGCGCGCGTCGTTCATCTTGAACTCGAGGATGCCGAAATCGTCGCAGTTCTCGTCCAGGGTCTGCACCTGCAGGCGCGAGACTTCGTCAGAAATCGACTCCAGCCCGCCCTGGCGCTCGGCGCGCGTGGTCGGCACGTTGTGGTCGGGCGTGGCGATATTGGCGTCGATGCGCCACGGCTTGCGCCCGGCCAGGCGCAGGCCTTCGAACGCCTGCGGCGAGGTCACTTCATGCAGGATGTGGCGGTCGATGTAGATCAGCGACGAGCCATCGTCGCGGCGCGTGACCTCGTGCAGGTCCCACAGCTTGTCGTACAGCGTCTTGGCAGTCATTGCGGCGATCCGGTTGGCGGGTGGTGGGAGAATCCACCTGGCTGAAGTCGATGCTAGGAGCTTGCCTTGGATAACACAAATTCATATTGTCTATTCAACAAATGAAATTCAGGAATGGCAATGGATCTGGCAAGCCTCAGCGCCTTCGTGGCGATCGCCGAGAGCGGCAGCTTTTCGGCAGCCGGCGAGGCCTTGCACCTCACCCAGCCGGCGGTCAGCAAACGGATCGCCTTGCTGGAAGGGCAACTGTCGGCGCGGCTGTTCGACCGACTTGGCCGCCAGGTGGTGCTGACCGAGGCCGGCCAGGCCTTGCTGCCGCGCGCGCAACGCATCCTGGCCGAACTGCAGGACACCCGCCGCGTGCTGGAGCATCTTGGCGCGGCGGTCGGCGGGCGCCTGAGCCTGGCCACCAGCCATCATGTCGGCCTGCACCGCCTGCCCGCCCTGCTGCGCGGCTTCGCTGCACAGCACCCGCAGGCAGCGCTGGACATCCGGTTTCTGGATTCGGAGCTGGCCTATGCCGCCGTGCTGCGCGGCGAGGTGGAGCTGGCGGTCACCACGCTGGCGCCGGACACGCGTGCGCCGCTGCGCGCGCAACCGATCTGGCACGACCGCCTGCAGTTCGTGGTGGCGCCGGACCATCCGTTGGCCGCATTGCGCGCGGTGGCGCTGGAAGATGTGGTGGCGCATCCGGCGGTGCTGCCTGATCCGGGCACGTTCACCCATCGCATCGTCGCCGGCCTGTTCGCCGGGCGCGCACTAGTGCCGCGCCTGCGCATGACCACCAACTATCTGGAAACGATCAAGATGCTGGTGTCGGTGGGCCTTGCGTGGAGCGTGTTGCCGGAGCGCATGATCGATCATCAGATCGTGGCGCTGCCGCTGCGCGATGTGACGCTGTCACGCGAGCTGGGCTGCGTGACCCATGGCGGGCGCACCCTGTCGCGCGCCGCGCAGGCGTTTGTCGCGTTGTTGCATGCGCAGGCGGACCAGTTGCAGAAGTGAGCCCGGCAGCTCCACGCACCCGGCAACGCGTCAGCCTTATTGATCCACCAATCTATCACGCCCCAGCCGCTTGGCCTGGTACAGACGGCGGTCTGCCAGTGCCAGCAATTCGCGCCGGCTCGGTGCTTCATCGCTCATCGCCATGCCCATGCTGGCAGTGCAGCGCACCGTGGTGCCCTGCGTCTGGACACCGATCGCGGCGAGCCGTTGGCGCATGCGCTCGAACAGCGCGCGCGCCTGTGCCGCATCCACGCCGACTGCCGCGAGCAGAAACTCTTCCCCACCGTGACGTGCAGCAAAGCACTGCGCGTGATCCTGCTCGCTGAGTGCTTCGCCGATCGCACGCAGTACCGCATCGCCGACCTCATGGCCGTACTCGTCATTGATGCGCTTGAAGTGATCGATGTCCATCAGCACCAGCGCCAAGGGGGCACCACCGGCGCGCGCGTCGTCGAACCATTGCTGCAGGACACGCTCGGCCTCACGCCGATTCGGCAAGGCGGTCAGTACGTCGTGGCTGGCGCGGTATTCGAGCTGGCGCATCAGGGCTTCGCGCTCCTGGCTGGCCTGCTGCAGCGCGAGGTTCTTGTCGCTCAGCTCGCGCGTGCGTGCGTCGATCACCGTATTGAGCTGGCGCTGACGACGGCGATAACTGGCGGTGCGCCACAGATAAAACACGTAGATCAGGCTGCCCAGCCCGAGGATGCCCAAGGCGATCACTTCGCCACGCCGCCACCACGGCGGCGCCAGTGCGATCACCAGGCTGGATTCGCCCAACAGCGCGGTCCGCCGCCAGTCCACCGGCAGCGACATCGCCTGGACGCGGAAACGGAAACGGCCCGGCGGCAGATTGGTGTAGACCGCCTCGCTGGCGCTGTCGGCGTCCACCCAGTCCGGGTCGAAGCCTTCCAGCCGGTAGCGGTAGCGCACCTTGTCCGGACCACGAAAGTTCAGCCCCGCATAGCCAATGGCAATGCGCCGGGTCTCCGCACCGAAGCGATGCAGACCATTGAGCGGTTGCACCATGCCGTCGACCAGCAGGCGCTCGAACACGATCGGGACGCGATGGCCTTGCAGGGTGCCCACGCGCGACGGGTCGATCACGCCCAGGCCCGCAGCGGTGGGAAACAGCAGCTGCCCGGACTGCGTCATCCAGCCGGCTGGCGCACTGCTGCCGTTGCCCTGATTGCCGGGCATGCCGTCGCTGCGATCCACCACCTCCACACTCAGCTGCTCGCGGGTACCGGCGTCGAGCTGATCGAAATCGCTGCGCGCGATGCGGAACACGCCATGGTTGCTCGACAACCAGAAATAACCGCGCCCATCGTCGATTACCCGGAACACCTTGTCGCGCGGCAGCCCCACCCGATGGTCGTAGACGCGGAAGGTCTCTCCCCGCAGGCGCAGCAAGCCGCGATCGCTGGCGATCCACAGATCGCCGTTGGGATCGCGCAGGAAGTCGAATGCGTTCTGCCCGGGAAAATCCTGCTCGCCCAGCCATGCGCGCGTGCTGCCGTTTGCCGACAGCGCGGTCATACCGCGATCGGTGCCAATCCACACATTGCCCTGCGTATCGCGATACAGCACCTGCACCGAGCCATCGGGTACGCCGTCGGCGGCGGTGTAGCGACGTGCCTTGCCATCACGCCAGCGCACCAATCCGGCCGTGGTACCGATCCATAGCGCCTCGCCATCGGGCAACACCGCGCGCACCGACAGTGACGGCAGGCCGTCGGCCGCGCCAATGCGCGCCAGCACGTGACCTTGCGCGTCCAGACGCACCACGCCCTGGCTGTACGTGCCGGCCCAGACGCCGCCATCGCCGGCATCGGCCAGGGCCAGTACCGATTGCTCCAGCACGCGTCCGCCCTGGTTCGGCACCACCGATACGCGGCTGATCTGATTGGCGCGCCAGCGGTCCAGGCCCACCGCGCTGCCCACCCATACGGTGCCGTCGCCGGTCTGCAATACCGTGCGTACGTAGTCCGAGGCCAGGCCATCTTCGTGGGTGACGCCGTGCGCGGCGCCCTCGGCAATGCGGAACAGGCCATGTGTGCTGCCGACCCAGATCAGGCCCTCGGCATCTTCCAGCAGCGCCGGGCTGGCGACTCCTGAAATGGCGATCTGTTCGTCCGGTGCATCCGCGCCACTGTGCACCACCAGCGTGCCCGACGGCATGCTCATCCATAGATGCCCGCGCCGATCCAGCAGCAATGCATCCACACGCTGGCCTTGGCGGAAACGCTGTAGCCCGCCACCGCGGCTCCACCACCACACTCCGTCGTCACCGGCGACCAGCAGGCCGCCCTGACGATCGCTGGCCAGCCGTCGTACCGGAGCGGCGCGCATGCCATGGGCCTTGCCCCAAGCCTCGGCCGCGCTGCCGTCGCGCGGCAGACGATAGAGCCCGACTTCGGTACCCACCCACAAGTCGCCCTCACCATCGCCCTCGGCCGCCAGCGCAGTGATGCGCGCACGCGGCAGGCCGGCCTGGCGACCGACGTCCACCACCCGCCCGTCCGGCTCGATGCGGTACAGCGTCTGCGGCGTGCCGACCCACAATGCGCCATCGGCGCGTCGCAGCAATGCACTGACCGCCAGGTGACGCGCCGAAGCGTCGCCCAGTTGCTGCCAGTGACCGTCCTGGTAGTGGTACACCCCATCGAAGGCGGTGCCGAACAACATTCCGCCGCTGCTGTCGCGTGCCACAACGAACACGCCCCCCAGCTCGACACCCGGTGTGTTCTGGCGGTCATACACGGTGAAGTCGCGGCCGTTGAAGCGCGCCACGCCTTCCCAGGTGCCCAGCCAGATCAGGCCATCGGCGCCCTGCGCCACCGCATGGACCAGATTGTGCGGCAGGCCGTCGTCCATGCTCCAGCGCGTGACGGTGTGATGCGTCGTATGGGTCGGCGGCTGGGCGTGGGCCGGCCAGACGCCGAGCAGCACGCAGGCCAGCAACGCCCATCGCCACAGCGGTCCGATCCGCCGCACGCATGTGCTGCGGACGCAGCCTGCATGCGCATGCGCCCCGACCCTGTCCACGCTTCGACCCCCTCGTTGTGCTGGCCAAGAGTGCTGCCGACGTGCGTCGGCAGACCGTTAGTCAATCTATCACCGGGGGTTTTGCAACGCCCTAGGTGGATTCCCCACAAGGATGGGACGCACCATGACACCGGGAGGCATTCAGTTGAAACAATTAACGCCAATAACCAAGTTAGTGCGCAGCTGACGCGTAGGCACCACCGTTCCTGAGCGCTTCAAGGCGCTCCACGGGCGGCGAGTATAAATATAGAACCCGATGGTCTAGTATTGACGGCATGTCCAGCCCGCCCCCCCTCAAGTCCAAGGCCAAAAGCAACGGCCCCGGACGGCCCAAGGATCTTGGGAAACGCGCCGCCATCCTCGGCGCTGCCCGCGCCATGTTCATGGAGCAGGGGTATGCCGGTGTCAGCATGGATGGCATCGCCGCGCAGGCGGGTGTATCCAAGCTCACCGTCTACAGCCATTTTGGCGACAAGGAGAGCTTGTTCTCCGAAGCGATCCGTGCGCAATGCCAGCAGATGATGCCGGACGACCTGTTCGATCATGCTCCCAAGGGCGCGTTGCGCGATCAGCTGATCGAAATTGCCAATGCCTTCTTCGCCATGGTCAGTACCGACTCGGCCATTGCCACCCACCGCATGATGATGGCGCCCGGCACCGGCGATGTGCATGTGCGCGAGATGTTCTGGACTGCCGGCCCCAAGCGAACCCAGCAGGCGCTGGCGGATTTCCTGTCTGCGCGCGTGGCCGATGGTCAGCTGAAGATCGACGATGTGGCACGTGCGGCCTCGCAGTTCTTCTGCCTGCTCAAGGGCGAGCTGTATGCGCTGATGATGTGCGGCCTGCATGGCCAGCCCACCCGCGCGCAGGTGGACGAACACCTGCAAGCCAGCGTGGATTTCTTTTTGAGGGCGTATGCACCGCGTTGAACGCCCCCGGCCTTTGGTGGCGATGACTTCCGGCACTGCGCCGTTTGGCGGCGCGCAGCGATGCTAGATGCGCCAGTGGCCCCGTGCACCGGTAAAATGCCTGCCCCACCGCGTTGGATAACCGCACCATGACGATCGATTTCTCCCAGGCCCGCGAAAAGATGGTCGAACAGCAGATCCGGCCGTGGGACGTGCTGGACCTGCGTGTGCTCGCGGTGCTGGCGCGCCTGCCGCGCGAAGCCTTCGTGCCCGAGGCCTACAAGACCCTGGCCTATGTCGATGTGGAAATCCCGCTGTCGGCAGGCCACAAGATGATGAAGCCGGTGGTGGAAGGCCGCATGTTGCAGGCGCTGGATCTGCAGCCGGGCGAGGACGTGCTGGAAATCGGCACCGGCAGCGGATTCTCCACCGCCTGCCTGGCTGCGCTTGCCCGCGAGGTGCTGAGCCTGGAGATCGACCCGGCACTGGCCGCCGCCGCGCGCGCCAGTCTGGACAGCAGCGGCCTGGGCAGCAACGTGCGTATCGAAACCGCCGATGTGTTCGGCTGGCAGAGCGAGCGCCGCTTCGATGCGATCTGCGTGACCGGCGCGGTCGAGTCGCTGCCGACGCAGTGGCTGCAGTGGCTGCGTCCGAACGGGCGTCTGTTCGTGGTCCGCGGTCACGATCCGGTGATGGAAGCAGTCCTGGTCCGTGGCGACGTCAACGCTCCGCGCATCGAATCGTTGTTCGAAACCGACCTCGCCTATCTCCAGGGCGCCGCACCGACGCCCCGATTCCAATTCTGATTCCCAAGGAAGCTTCCCCGATGATCCGCCGATCCCTCGTCCTGGCGCTGGCCGCCGCCCTGTCTCCGATGGCTGCGAACGCCACCGATCTGCTGCAGGTCTACGAAATGGCCCGCAACGGCGATCCGCAGCTGGCCGTGGCCGAGTCCACCCGCCTGGTCAACCGGGAAGGTCAGGTGCAGGCGCGTGCGGCGTTGTTGCCGCAGCTGAACGGTGCTTACGACTACAGTAAATCCCACCGCGAAATCGAAGGCCAAGATGGCCGCATCACCACCTCGTCGCGCTCCACTCAAATCCAAGGCTCTCAGACGATCTTCAATTGGGCGCAGTTCTCCAACCTGCGCGCGCAGCGCGAAGTTGCAAGGGCAGCCGACTTCACACTGGCATCTGCCAATAACGACCTGATCACCCGCACCTCGGCGGCGTATTTCCAGGTCCTGGTGGGCATCGAGTCGCTGGCGGCTGCAGAGACCAACGAAGCGGCCGCCAAGAAGCAGTTCGACTACGCCGACAAACGCCTGGAGGTGGGCCTGGCCCCGATCACCGACGTGCATGAAGCGCGCGCTCAATACGACCAGGCGCGTGCAGATACGATCAACGCCCGCAACACGCTGAAGGACTACTACCAGGCGCTCACCGAGTTGACCGGCCAGCCGGTAGTTGGTCTGCGTGCACTGCCGGAAGAGTTTCGCCCGGAGGTTCCTGCGGCCTACAGTGATGTCGACCAATTGGTGGCGACCGCCATCGCAGACAACCCGGCGTTGAAGGCGCAGCAATTGCAGGTCAGCGCGGCGGAGGCCAGCATTACCGCAGCACGTGCCGGCCATTTGCCCACCGTCAATCTGACCGGCAGCGTGGGACGCAGCAATAGTTGGGGCACAGGGGCTGCGGAAAGCGGTGTGTTTACGACCCAAGGCCGCGACATCGATACCGATTCGATCGGCATCAGCGTGTCAATTCCAATTTTTGCCGGCGGTGCAACGCAGTCCGCAGTACGTCAAGCACTCTCACAGCGCGATATCCAGCAGGACACCTACGAGCAGCAGAAGCGCGCGCTGGATCGCAATACGCGCAATGCCTACCAAACCGTGGTCGCCGGCATCAGCGAAGTGGAAGCACGCCGCCTGGCCGTGGTCTCCGCGCAGGCCGCGTACGACGCCTCGCAGGTGGGGCTGGAAGTCGGTACGCGCACCGTGCTGGACGTTGTGCAGAACCAGCGCACCCTGTTCCAGGCGCAGCTGAACTATGCACAGTCGCGCTACAACTTCCTGCAGAACCGTCTGCTGCTGGGCCAGGCGATCGGCAAGCTCGACATCACCGACCTGCAGGATGTGAACCGCCTGCTGTCGCAGGATGCCGAGTCCAAGCTGCAGGGTAGTGGCTCGCTGCAGTAAGGCGCTAAACAAGGCAAAAGCAAAAGGTGGGCTTAAGCCCACCTTTTTTTGGCGCCAAGCAAACCACAATCAACAGCGCATGGCGCTAACTCCCACATAAAAAGTAGGGGAATCCCTACCAAACAACCAGACATTACATTACAGCTCGGCGCTGCATTGAGCCCGAACATCATGGAGCCGGATGTAGATTCACAATAATTACTGAATAAAACACGGCATCTTTAACTATGGAGCTGACATGAAAAAAATTATTTCCTCCGTTTTAGTAGCCGCCACTACCGTCTTGATCTCCCCTATGGCCCAAGCGGTAACTTACCAGACTGTTACCGAGGGCTACGCGCGCGATATTCAAGGAACTGTTGATGCAACTCCCCAGTGCCCAGCTGGATTCACCCCAGTATCTGGGGGATGGAATACAGGAGACCCTAACTCAGTGAGATTTTGGGGAAGGCGAGCCGAGAATAGCAACTTACAGGAAAACATGAACCTCGGTCGTTTTGCTATCGTTGGCAGCTATCCATCAGGGAATGGGTGGCGCACTTACGGTTACACCAATGGTCCAGTTGTTGTAAATATATATACTGTATGTGCTTCCAGCTAAAAACTCGCATCTAAGCCACACATTCACCCAGACATGATTAGCCGTAGCCCAGCCACCTAGTGACTGTGGAGCTCACCGATTCGCTTAGTCCGATCTGCTTCACAGTTATCACCTCTTTTTTGAATCTTTGTTCCACCTGATGATTTACGCGCCTAGATAGCACCACTTCCGGCACCTGCCACATACTTAGCTAAGCGCATGGCTATACCCCCCCCAACCTATGCGTCTTAAATATTTAGATCCGAAAGACAAGGGATTACATTAACCGACTTAGCCCCCCGGCATAGTGCGCACCAGTGACCCACGCCACAATTAGACGCGGGGATGCAAATATGTTTTCGGCATACTTTCAGGACGCCACGCCCTCGCTCACCACCGGCGGCAGGTCCGGCGCGATCTGCACCAGCGTCCGCGCTACCGCGCCCTTGCCATTGGCGACCAATGCCAGTCCTGCTGCGGCTATCGTCTCGCGCTGGGCAGGGTCGCCGAGCAAGCGCGCGAGCTCGTGATACACGCCGTCGGCATCTTCGCAGATGGTCACCGCAGCGGCCTCGCGCATGCGCCGCGAAATCTCCGCGAAATTATGCAGATGCGGGCCGGTGACTGCCGGCGTACCGACCGCCGCCGGTTCGAGCAGATTGTGCCCGCCGATCGGCTGCAGGCTGCCGCCGACGAAGGCGACCTGCGCGCAGGCGTAGAAACTCATCAGTTCGCCCAGGGTATCGATGACGAACACCTTGTCGCGCGCCTGTGGCCATTGCCGGGTCTTGCGCGTGGACACGGCCCAGCCACGCTCGCGCGCCATTGCCTCGGCCTTGGGAAAGCGCTCCGGGTGGCGCGGCGCCCATAACATCAGCAGATCAGGAAACTGCAGCAGCAGGCGCGCATGGATGTCGGCCACGGCCGCCTCCTCGCCTTCGTGCGTGCTGGCGGCAATCCACACCGGCCGCGTTGCCGGCACGTGCGTATGGAACTGCGCGACCAGGGCCTGCAACTGCGCAGGCGCGGCGATATCGAATTTGAGATTGCCCAGTGCGATCACCTGGTCGGAGCGCGCACCCAGCGTGATGAAGCGTTCGGCATCGTCGTGCGACTGCGCCGCCACGCAGGTGACGCTGCGCAGCGCGCGGCTGATCAACGGTGCCAGCAGGCGATAGCCACGCAGCGAGCGCGCCGACAGGCGCGCATTGAGGATGTACACCGGAATCTTGCGGTCGCGGCAACCGAACAACATGTTCGGCCACAGCTCGGTTTCCAGGATCAACGCCAAGCGCGGGCGGAAATGCTCCAGGAACCGGCCGACGCTGCCGGGTACGTCGTAGGGTAGGTACACGTGGTCCACCGCATCGCCCCAGACCGCGCGCACGCGCTCGGACCCGGTGGGGGTGATGGTGGTGATGACCCAACGGATGTCCGGACGCTGCGCGCGCAGGGCGTTGACCAGCGGCGCGGCGGCATTCACCTCGCCCACCGACACCGCATGCACCCACACGCGCGGACGGCCGCAGGCATGCGTGTAGGAGGCATAGCGCTCGTTCCAGCGGTTGAAGTATTCGCGCACGCGAAAACCGCGCCACACCAGGTGGTACACCGTCACCGGCAGCAACAGGTACAACAGCGCCGAGTACAGTCCGCGCAACAGCCATTCGATCGGGTCTTTCCGCATCGGTGCAGGATACGGGAGCGTTGCGGCGTGCGCATGTGCACGCTGCCGCGCGCGCATGATCCCTTAGAATTGGCGCATGTCCGAGCCCGCCAACGTCGCTGTCCGCCCTTCCCTGCGTAACCCCAGGCACTGGCCGATGTATCTGGGCCTTGCCGTCATGGTAATGGCCGGCCGTCTGCCCTGGATGCTGCAGCGTGCGCTCGGCCGTGGCGTGGGCTGGATCGCAATGCGCCTGGCCGGCACGCGTCGGCGCGCTGCCGAAGTCAATCTCAAACTATGTTTTCCCGAACAGGACGATGCCTGGCGGGCGCGGCTGTTGCGCGACAGTTTCGATGCGCTGGGCGTGGGCCTGTTCGAATTCGCGCGCGCCTGGTGGGGCAGCATCGATACCATCCGGCCGGGCGTGCAGGCCGAAGGCCTGGAACATCTGCAGCGTCTGCAGGAGCAAAAACGCGGCGTATTGCTGGTGTCCGGCCACTTCATGACGCTGGAAATGTGCGGGCGGCTGCTATGCGATTACGTGCCGCTGGCCGGCATGTACCGCAGGCATCGCAACCCGGTGTTCGAGTGGGCGGTCAAGCGCGGGCGGCTGCGCTATGCCACGCACATGTTCGCCAACGAGGATCTGCGCGCCACCATCAAGCATCTCAAGCGCGGCGGTTTCCTGTGGTACGCGCCGGATCAGGACATGCGCGGCAAGGACACCGTGTTCGTGCCGTTTTTCGGGCATCCGGCCTCCACCATCACCGCCACCCATCAGCTGGCGCGGCTGACCGGTTGCGCGGTGGTGCCGTATTTCCATCGGCGCGAAGGTGGCCGCTATATCCTCAAGATCGCACCGCCGCTGGCAGACATCCCCTCCGACGATGTGATCGCCGATACCGCGCAGATCAATGCGGCGATCGAGGACATGGTGCGCGAGGCGCCGGACCAGTACCTGTGGATCCATCGCCGCTTCAAGCGCCAGCCGGGTGGGCGCAGCGCGTTCTATCGCTGATGTCGGGGGGGTCTCACGCCTGCGCTGCGTGCAGCCGCAGCAGCGCAAGGATGTGCGGCGAGTCAGCGCGGCGGCGGCTGATCGGCGTCGTCGTTGAGCAAGGCACCGGCATACAGGCCGGCCAGCATCAGGCTCAGCCCGCCCCAGAAGCTGGAGTAGAACGCCAGATGCGTGTTGAGCGGGAACACGGTTGCCACCAGCGCGATCATCGCCGGGCGTGCCTGCGCGCGCGCGGCCAGGCTGGAATAGCGCCACGCGCGCCAGGCCTGCGCCGCACCGGCCAGCCACAGCAGCAAACCGACCACCCCGGTTTCGGCCAGGATTTCCAGCACGATCTGGTGCGCATGGAAGGCCGGCCCGTCGCCCCAGGCCGGCGCCTGCGCGGGTGCCGGATTGCAGGCCGGGTAGGCCTGACGAAATCCACGTGCGCCCACGCCATTGAGCGGATGCGCGCGGATCATGCACAGCGCCGCGCCCCAGATCTGCGCACGCCCGGACAATGCCTGATCCACACCCTGCTCGCCATCGCTAAAGGCCAGGGCGGTGCGCTGGATCCGCTCGCGCGCCTGCGGCGCCACGGTGACCACACCCGCCGCCAGCAGCGCGCCGACCAGCGCCACTCCCAGCAGGCGACGGCCACCCAGCAACTGCCAGCCGGACAGCAGCACGATCACGCCGTAGGTGATCCACGACGCCCGCGAACCGGCCAGCACCAACACCACCCCGACCGCCGCCGCAGCGCCTGCCCAGGCCCAGGCATGGCGACGGCCCAGCGCCAGCAACAGGAAGGGCGACAGGCTGGCCAGGGTCTGACCGAACTTGAGGTTGCACGGCCCCAGCACGCCGCTGAGGCGGTCGACCAGGGCCAGCTCCTGCGGCGTGCACAGGCCATGCCCGCTGATCAGCTGCTTGATCTGATCCAGGCCGAAGAACAACGGGCTGTTGCCGAACGCGGCCTGCAGCAGCGCATCCAGCGTCCATACCGCGCCGATCACCGCCAGGCCGGTGAAGGTGCGGCGACGCCGCTGCGCGTTGGCCACCGCGATCGCGCACAACCACATGAAAGGCAGATAGCGCAGATCGGTGGCCGACTTGCGCAGCGCGCGGCCCACGTCCACCGCATCGAACGCCGACAGCATCTGCGGCAACCAGTACGCAAAGAACAACACACTGGTCAGCGCCCAGGCGGCACCGCTGAGCAGCCGGGTGCCGCCGCGGAACCGCGCATGCAGCAGGCGATACGCCGCAAACAGGGCGCCCAGCGACAACACCGTTTCGGCCAGCCCGGGCGTGGGCCACAGCGCCACGAACAGGATCACCCACAGCGGCGCCCAGCGACCGGCATCGGGCGTCAGCACGGACGCGGGCGGGATGGCCTCAGCGGCGGAGTTCGTCATAGACCTTCAGGGTGGCCGCTTGCGTGGCCTGCAACGTGTAGGGAAGCACGGCGGGCGGTGTCGGCGCCTGCTGCAGCACATGGAGCGCCTGGGTGCGCAAGGCGTCGGCATCGAAGGCCGGCACCGCGCCACCGGGTTGCAATTCGGCCAGCAACTCGCCCACGCCACCATGTGCCCAACCCAGCACTGGCCGGCCCACCGACAAGGCCTCCACCACGGTGCGGCCGAAGGCCTCGGGTTTGCGCGACAGCTGCAGCACCAGATCGCTGGCGGCATAGGCCTCGGCAATGCGTGCGGTGGGTTCGGTGAAGACGACCGCCTCGGCCACGCCCAGTCTGGCGGCCTCGGCCTCCAGCTCGCGCAGGTAGGCTTCGCGGCCCGGCGCGCGCGCGCCCGGCAGCCACAACCAGGCCGGCACGCCGGCAGCGCGCACATCGGCGAGCAGTTGCAGACCGTCGGTGTGCCCCTTCAGGCGGGTGCCGCGCCCGGGCAGCAGCAGCAGTGGCGCATCGGCCGGCAAGCCGGGCAGCACGGTCTGTGCCCAGGTGCGCGCGCGGCGATCCGGATGCGGGCGTCGCGGAAACTGGGCAACATCGACTCCGCGCGGGATCGTGCGCAAGCGCGCGCTGTCGGTCTGCGGATAGTGCGTGCAAACGTACTCGCGCACCGTCTGCGAAACGCAGATCACCCGCTCGCCGTAGGTCATCACCGCGCTGTAGCGGCTGGGCGAGTTGAGCCCATGCACGGTGGTGACAAAGCGCGGCCGTGTGGCCTGCGGCATGCCGCGCAGCGCGTACCACCCCAGCCAAGCCGGCAGGCGCGAACGTGCATGCACGATGTCGGCGCCCAGTTCGGCGAACAGCCGGCGCAGGCCGACCACATGGCGCAAGGTCAGCAGCGACTTGCGCCCGATGTCCAGAGTGAGATGTTCGCCACCCGCCTCCAGCAGCGGCTGGACCAGGCGGCCGCCGGCCGACACCACCACCGCGCGGTGGCCGGCGCGCACCAGCGCAGCGGCGATTTCCAGGGTGGAGCGCTCGACGCCGCCGGACTGCAGCGCCGGCAGCAGTTGCACCACGGTCAGGCGGTGCATCCGGCCAGGATCAGTCGGCGAGCACGAACAGCGCGCCGCAGTACGGGCACTTGGCTTCGCAGTTGGGTTCGTCTTCGATCGGCAGATACACGCGCGGATGCGAGTTCCACAATGCCATCTGCGGCGTCGGGCAGCTCAGCGGCAGATCGCCGCGATGCACGGTGTAGCGCGATTCGGCATTGGCGGGCGCGGTGGCGGTCTGGCTCATGGCGGCACGATCGTAGAGGCAAAGGCAGAGCGCGGATTCTAGCAGCCTGCGTGGGGATCGGCCCATCGACCGGGCGACACCGGTTCGGGTGGGATGGTCTCGGCGCCAGCCCGGGCGTCCGCAACCCCGGGACGCTAAGGCAGGTCCGGCATCGCCTTGCCCCTGCTGGCGCGAGCGCGCCGGGCCACCACACCCGGACATCGCGCTTATCATCGCCTCACCATGACGCACCGCCCCGCGCCTGCGCCCCGTGTCCCGATCGCACGCAGCGGTCAGCCAGACCTGCCCTGCGGCATCGCCCCCAAGGAGACATCGCCACGTGATCTCATCTGTCGTCTTGCTGCATCCGCGTGACCTGTGGCTTCGGCTGGCGGTTGCCCTGGGCTGCGCTGCGCCGCTGTCGGCGAGCGCGGCGACCGGGTTTTCGAGTTCGTTCGAAGCTGGTCAGCCGTTACCGGTAGGCGCCGCTGCAGGCGATGTGCAGATTGCCATCGGCACCGGTCCGGCCGCGCCCTATGCGGCCAAGCCGCGCACCGGCTACAGCGGTGCACATGCGCTGCGGTATGACAGTCGTGCTGCGGGGGCGCGGCGCACCCTGTTTACCGCAGATGTCCGGATCGGTGCCGATACGACGCTGTCATGGCTGGTATTGCCGGAGAGCGTGGGCAGCGAGCATGCGGCCTCGACCTATGTATCCCTGGATCTGCTGCTGGACGACGGCACGCGCGTGTCTGCCAGCCCCGCGCGGGATCAACACGGCGTCGCGCTCGGCGCGCGCGCGCAGGGCGAGTCGAAGACGCTGTATCCGCAGCAATGGGCGCGCAAGGCGGTGCGGCTGGGCGAGGTGCCCGGTCTGCGTGGGCGCCATGTGCGTGCGATCGAGCTGGACGTTGCGCCGCCCGCAGGCGCGGCCAGTACCGGTTGGATCGACGATATCGCGCTTGCCGATGTACCGCTGACGCCGGCAACGCATCCGTCGGATTGGGTGCTGACCACGCGCGGCACGCAATCCAATGGCACGTTCTCGCGCGGCAATAATTTTCCTGCAACGGCCGTGCCGCATGGCTTCAACTTCTGGACGCCGGTGACCGATGCGGGCACGCTGACCTGGCTGTATCGCTGGAACGAACATAACGACACGGACAATCGCCCGCGCCTGCAGGCGTTGTCGCTCAGCCATCAGCCCAGCCCGTGGATGGGCGACCGCCAGACCTTTCAGGTGATGCCGTCGCTGGCCGCCGGCGTGCCGCCAGCCGATCGCAAACAGCGTGCGCTGGCGTTTTCGCATGCCAACGAAACTGCACGCCCCTATCGCTACGCGGTGCAGTTGGACAACGGGATCCACGCCGAGATCGCACCGACCGACCATGCCGCGCTGTTCCGCTTTCGCTTCCCGGCGCAGGGCGATGCCAATCTGGTGTTCGACAATGTGGACGCGCGCGGCGGGCTGCGCCTGGATGCGGCAACGCAGACGCTCTGCGGCTACACCGACGTGCGTAGCGGGCTATCGACCGGGGCCACGCGCATGTATGTCTATGCCAGCTTCGACACGCCGTGGAAAACCAGCGGCCTGAGCGACACCGGCCGGCCCACCGGCTGGATCAAGTTCGATGCAGGCAGCACCCGGCAGGTGCAGATGCGTATTGCCACCTCGCTGATCTCGCTCGATCAGGCCAGGCACAACCTGGCACTGGAAATCGCGCCCCAGGCAACGTTCGAGCAGGTCGCCGCGCGGGCGCAGCAGGCCTGGGATGCGTTGCTGGGGCGCCTGGACGTGCCCGACGCCATGGCCGATCAGAAGACCACGCTGTATTCCAACCTGTACCGACTGCACCTGTATCCCAACTCCGGGCATGAGAATGTCGGCAGCGCCGGCGCACCGGACTGGCGTTACGCCAGCCAGAGCAGCTGGTCGGACGACAACATCGATGGCAGCGCGGTGCGCAGCTTTGCGCCCATCCGCGATGGCCGGGTCTACGTCAATAACGGATTGTGGGACACCTTTCGCACTGCGTGGCCGGCGTACGCCTTGTTCGCGCCCGACGATGCCGGTGCGCTGGTGCAGGGCTTTCTGGAGCAGTCGCGCGCGGGCGGCTGGGTGGCGCGCTGGTCGTCGCCCGGGTATGCCGATCTGATGGTCGGCACCAGTTCCGACGTGGCCTTTGCCGATGCCTGGCTCAAGGGCGTGCAGGGCTTCGATCCGGTCGAGGCGTATGTTGCCGCACGCAAGAACGCCACCGTGGTGGCTCCCGACAGGCATGTCGGCCGCAAGGGCATGGCGCGTTCGACCTTTCGCGGCTACGCCGATACCGACACGCACGAAGGCATGTCGTGGTCGATGGAAGGCGCGCTCAACGACTTCGGTATCGCCAATATGGCCGATGCGCTGGCCACGCAGGCGAAAACAGCCACGGCGCGCGAGCGTTACGCGACCGAGGCTTTGTATTTTCGTCATCGCGCGGCAGGCTATTCGGCGTTGTTCGATCCGGCGATCGGGTTCTTCCAGGGCCGTACACCGGACGGCACCTGGCGCGTGGACGCGGCACGGTACGATCCGCGCGTCTGGGGCCACGATTACACCGAATCCAGCGGCTGGACGTTTGCGTTCACCGCACCGCACGATGGGCAAGGCCTGGCCGCGCTGTATGGAGGGCGCGCGGGTCTGGCAGCCAAACTGGATACGTTCTTCGCTACCCCCGAGACCGCCGAGGCCAGCTTCGCCGGCTCTTACGGCACCACCATTCACGAGATGACCGAAGCGCGCGACGTGCGCATGGGCATGTATGCGCACAGCAACCAGACCGCGCACCACATTCCGTGGATGTATCTGTACGCCGGGCAGCCATGGAAGACGCAACGCCTGACCCGCGAGATCCTGGCGCGCCTGTACCTGGGCAGCGAGATCGGCCAGGGCTATCCCGGCGATGAGGACAACGGCGAAATGTCGGCGTGGTATCTGTTCGCAGCAATGGGGTTGTATCCGTTGCGCATGGGCACGCCGGACTATGTGATCGGCTCGCCGCTGTTCAAGCATGCCAGCGTGCGTCTACCCGGTGGCGGGACGCTGACGGTCAACGCGCCACGGAATTCGCCGCAGAACGTGTACGTGCAATCGCTCAGGCTCAACGGCAAGCCCTGGCGCAAGACCTGGTTGCCGCATGCAGACATCGCCAAGGGTGCGACGCTGGACTTCGTGATGGGGCCGGTGCCCTCGCGCTGGGGCACCGGGCCGGACGATGCACCACCGTCGCTGACGCCTGCGGGGGAACGCCCTGCCCCGTTGCACGATGTACTCGGAGACACGGCGCGCATCACGCCGGCCGATGGTGGCGATGTCGCCGCATTGCATGACGACGATGCGGGGACGGTCGCTTCAGTTGCATCGGCATCGGCGCTGACGTTCAGCGGCATGGTGGGCGGCACGCCGATCCTCTACACCCTGACCAGCGGCAATGCGGCGATTGCGACAAGTGGATGGACCTTGGAAGCGCGTGCGGCCGGTGGTGCGTGGAAGGTCGTCGATCAGCGCCATGAGGAAACGTTTGACTGGCCGTTGCAGACGCGGCCGTTTCGCATTGCCTCCCCTGGTGCGTATGCGGAGTATCGGTTGCGATTCAGCGCGCCTGCCAAACTGCAGCTGGCGGAGATCGAATTGTTGGCGGCGGAGCCTGCGGTGCGTTGAAGCGGAGGTCTCGCATCGCTGATGGCGCTGCTTGTCTGGAGGCAGGTGACTGCAGGATGCAGGCACTGGCTCACGCAATCGGTGGATTCGCGACTGCTGCCGGAGTAGGGTTTCACTGCAACGTCAGCAGCGCTGGTAAGCCGTACCCTCACCCCACCCCCGGCCCGCGCTTGCGGCGCGGGCGCTTCAAGGCACGCGCGCCAGTGGCGCGCAAGCAGTGCCTTGTCGCCCCGGGGGGAGAAGGGCTTTGGCGCGACGCGTCTGGTGCCGCTGGCGGGCAGGGTTTCGGGGGTTTGCCGGTGGCAGAATCTCAACCGCTATTATTTTTCGCTGGCGCCCTTCTCGGCATCGCGCTGCCGGCGGATCTGCGCATCCACCGCGGCGATCGCGGTCATGTTCATCACCCTGCGCGAGGTGGCGCTGGTGGTGAGGATATGCACCGGCTTGGAGATGCCCATCAGGATCGGGCCGATCGCCACGCCGTCGGTGAACACGCGCACTAAGTTGTAGGCGATGTTGGCGGCCTCCAGGTTCGGCAGCACGAACAGGTTGGCGCGGCCCTTGAGCGTGCTGTTGGGCATGATCTGCTTGCGCAGCGCCTCGTCCCAGGCGGTGTCGCCCTGCATCTCGCCGTCGATGTTGAGCTCGGGCTTGCGCTTGAGCAGGGCCTCGCGCACCTGGCGCATCTTCAGCGCATCGCGCGAGTCGTGGCTGCCGAAGTTGGAGTGCGACAGCAGCGCGATGTTGGGCTCGATGCCGAACAGCTTGAGGCGATACGCGGCCTGCAGCGTCGCTTCGACCACCTGCTCCACGGTCGGGTCTTCCTGCACATGCGTGTCCAGGAAGAAGAACACGCCCAGCTGGTTGATCACGCCGGTCATCGCCGAGGTGGAGCTCACCCGCGGTTCCAGCGGAATCACGCTGCGTGCGTAGCCCAGCTTCTTGTGGAAGCGGCCGACCACACCGGACAGCATCGCATCGGCTTCGCCACGCGCCACCATCACCGCCGCGATCAGGGTCGGACGCGAGCGCATCAGCTCCTTGGCGGCGGTGTCGGTCACGCCGCGACGCTCGGTGAGCGCGTGGTAGTACTGCCAGTATTCGTTGAAGCGGGGATCGTCGAGGATATTGGTGATCTCGAAGTCCACACCGGCGGTCAGGCGCAGACCCATGCGCTCGATGCGCGCCTCGATGACATCCGGGCGGCCGATCAGGATCGGGAACGCCAGGCCTTCGTCGACCACGTTCTGCACCGCGCGCAGCACCACTTCCTCTTCGCCCTCGGCATAGACCACGCGCTGCTTGTCGGCGCGCGCGCGGTCGTAGACCGGCTTCATCATCAGGCTGGTGCGGTAGACGAACTGGCCGAGCTTGTCGCGATAGGCCTCCATGTCGGTGATCGGGCGCGTGGCCACGCCCGAATCCATCGCCGCCTGCGCGACGGCGGACGACAGCTCCACCAGCAGGCGCGGGTCCAGCGGACGCGGAATCAGGTATTCCGGGCCGAAACTCGGGGTTTCGCCGCCGTAGGCCGCGCCCAGGTCGGAGGCCTCGCGCCGCGCCATCGCCGCGATCGCCTTGACGCAGGCGATCTTCATGTCTTCGTTGATGCCGGTGGCGCCCACGTCCAGCGCGCCGCGGAACAGATACGGGAAGCACAGCACGTTGTTGATCTGGTTCGGGTAGTCCGAACGGCCGGTGCCGATGATGCAATCCGGACGCACCGCCTTGGCCGCTTCCGGGGTGATTTCCGGGTTGGGATTGGCCAGCGCGAAGATCACCGGCTGGCGCGCCATGCTGGCGACCATCTCCGGCTTGAGGATGCCGGCCGCCGACAGGCCCAGGAAGATGTCCGCCCCCTCGACGATCTCGGCCAGGGTGCGCTTGTCGGTATCGCGCGCGTAGCGCTGCTTGTCCGGGTCCAGGTCGGTACGGCCGGTGTGGATCACACCATCGCGGTCCAGCGCCAGGATGTTCTCCGGCTTCAGGCCCAGCGAGACCAGCATGTTGACGCAGGAGATGCCGGCCGCGCCCATACCGGTGGTGGCCAGCTTGACCTCTTCGATCTTCTTGCCGGTGACCACCAGCGCGTTGAGCACCGCGGCGCCGACGATGATCGCGGTGCCGTGCTGGTCGTCATGGAACACCGGGATGTTCATGCGCTCGCGCAGCTTGCGCTCGACGATGAAGCACTCCGGCGCCTTGATGTCTTCCAGATTGATGCCGCCGAAGGTCGGCTCCAGGCTGGCGATGATATCGACCAGCTTGTCCGGGTCGTTCTCGTTGATCTCGATGTCGAACACGTCGATGCCGGCGAACTTCTGGAACAGCACGCCCTTGCCTTCCATCACCGGCTTGGAGGCCAGCGGGCCGATGTTGCCTAGGCCCAGCACCGCGGTGCCATTGGTGATCACCGCCACCAGATTGCCGCGCGCGGTGAGCTCGCTGGCCTGGGTGGGTTCCTCGACGATCGCCTCGCACGCGAAAGCCACGCCCGGCGAATACGCCAGCGACAGATCGCGCTGGGTCAGCATCGGCTTGGTCGCGGTGACCTTGATCTTGCCGGCCGGCTGCTGGCGGTGGTAGTCGAGGGCGGCCTGTTTGAAGTCGTCGTTGGACATCGGCTGTGTGGGTCTCGAAGGCGCAGGAGGTCTGAATTCTACCCTCCTGCCTGAACAAGGGCCTGTCGCGCAGCTGTCGGCGCGGCAGGAAGATCGCATGCTGCAACGCGTCGTGCGCCGCGGCCAGTTTTGGCTAGAAGCGAAAACGGCCCTGTACCCCGCCGGCAACGCCGACGGAATACAGGGCCGTAGGAAGCATCAGCGTGCGCTGATCGGGGCGACGACGTCGGTCGAGGCCACCGGCGCCTGCAGCGGCGGCGAGCCGCCATCCAGCACCAGCTTGAGCTGATCGCGGTCCAGCGCATTTTCCCAGCGCGACACCACCACGGTGGCCACCGCGTTGCCGATGAAGTTGGTCAGCGAGCGGCACTCGCTCATGAAGCGGTCCACGCCCAGGATCAGCGCCATGCCGGCCACCGGCACGTCCGGCACCACCGACAGCGTGGCCGCCAGGGTGATGAAGCCGGCGCCGGTCACGCCGGCCGCGCCCTTGGAGCTGAGCATCGCCACCGCCAGCAGAGTGATCTGCTGGCCCAGGCTCAGGTCCACGTTGGTGGCCTGGGCGATGAACAATGCGGCCAGGGTCATGTAGATGTTGGTGCCATCCAGATTGAACGAGTAGCCGGTCGGCACCACCAGGCCCACCACCGACTTCTCGCAGCCGGCCTTTTCCATCTTCTCCATCAGCGACGGCAGCGCCGACTCCGACGACGAAGTGCCCAGTACCAGCAGCAACTCGGCCTTGAGATAGCGGATCAGCTTGAGTACCGAAAAGCCGCACAGACGGCAGACGATGCCCAGGATCACCAGCACGAAGAACAGCGAGGTCAGGTAAAACGAACCCACCAGCCAGGCCAGATTGACCAGCGAGTCCACCCCGTACTTGCCGATGGTGAAGGCGATCGCACCGAACGCGCCGATCGGCGCGGCCTTCATCAGCATATGCACCAGGCGGAACACCGGCGCCGTCAGCGCCTCCAGAAAGCTCAGCACCGGGCGGCCGCGTTCGCCGACCAGGGCCAGCGCGATCCCGAACAGCACCGCCACGAACAGCACCTGCAGGATGTTGCCATCGACGAACGCGCTGATCAGCGTGGCCGGGATGATGTCCATCAGGAAGCCGACCAGGCTCAGCTCGTGCGATTTCTGTACGTAGGTGTTGACCGCGCTCTGATCCAGCTCGGCCGGGTTGATGTTCATGCCGGCGCCGGGCTGCACCACGTGCGCCACGATCATGCCCACGATCAATGCCAGCGTGGAGAAGAACAGGAAGTAGGTCATCGACTTGGCGAAGACCCGGCCCACCGTCTTGAGGTGGGTCATGCCGGCGATGCCGGTGACGATGGTCAGGAAGATCACCGGGGCGATGATCATCTTCACCAGCTTGATGAAGGCATCGCCCAGCGGCTTGAGGCTTTCGGCAAACGCCGGCTCGAAGTGGCCCAGCAGGGCGCCCAGGACGATCGCCACCACCACCTGAAAATACAGCTGACGGTAAAAGGGAACGGGCGCCGGCAAAGGGCCGGCAGGCTTGCTGATGTGCATGACGCCACTCCGAGGGAACATAGAGGGTGCCTGAGCGGTACCCGGTGCGGCATTCTGGCCGTACGTCACAGCTCGAGCCGATAGCCCATTGGTACTAACCACTGTCCCCGGGCTGAACGTCGCCTTACACTTCAGCCGCGCCACCCCCGGCCGTTAAATCCGTTTAACGCAGACACCGATTCCCGTGTTGTTGGCCGTCCGGAACCTGCGCGCTTGCTGAAGCTGTTCAGTGCGACCGCCATGGCAGGACGCCCGGCCCCTTCTCATTGCCGAAGACCACACCTATGCGCCTCAATCCGCTCGTTCTCGCGTTGGCCATCGCCGCCGCGCCCGCTGCCGCCAATGCGGCCACCTCGCTGGAAAACTGGCCCACCAAGTACACCTTCGGTGATGGCACCGAGCTCGGCCTGACCGGCAACTACGCCTACGACGACAACAACTTCTCCGGCGACGACCGCCTGGAAGACCGCACCGACTTCCGCCGCAAGGAATTCGGCGCCACCCTCAAGAAGAAGGGCGTCTACGACGCCATGGTGTATTTCGACTTCGAATCCAAGCTGTGGCTGGACGTGTTCTTCCGTGTCGAGACCAAGGCCCTGTTCGGTCAGGACTACGGTCGCGTGCGGCTGGGCTACATGAAGGTGCCGGTGGGTCTGGAAGCGGTACAGAGCTCGCGTGCGGGCAGTTTCATGGAACTGGGCCTGCCGATCCAGGCGGTGTTCCAGGGCCGCCGCACCGGCGTGGAATGGACGCTGGAGCGCCAGCAGTATCTGCTCCAGGCCGGCGCCTATGGCGGCAAGGATCTGCAGGGCGACAACCCGGGCACCACCCAGGCCGTGCATGCTGCCTGGACCCCGTTCAAGGCCGAAGGCAATGTGCTGCATCTGGGCCTGGCCGGTTCGGTGGAAAACCCGCGCGGCTTCAGCGACGGCCGTGGCGTGTCGTTCAGCCCGCGCGTGCGCCTGCGTGCCCGCCCGGAAGCCGGCCTGACCGACGTGCGCCTGATCGACACCGGTACCATTCTCGATGTGGACCACGTGATCCGCGCCGGCGTGGAAGCGGTCTGGATCCACGGCCCGTTCTCGCTGCAGAGCGAAGCGCTGCGCGCCGAAGTGGCGCGTAACGACAACCTGCCGCATTACATCGCGCAGGGCCAGTACCTCTACGGCACCTGGACGCTGACCGGCGAGTCGCGCAGCTATGCCGGCGGCGTACCGGGCAACATCAAGCCGGCGCACGACTACGGCGCGGTCGAGCTGACCGCCCGCTACAGCCGCCTGGATCTGGAAGACAACCGCGTCAGCGGCGGTCGCCAGCACGACACCACCATCGGCGCCAACTGGTACCTCACCAGCCACTTCAAGATGCAGGCCAACTACAGCTGGGTGGATGCCACGCGCAACGGCGTGCATGAAACCCCGCACGTGATGGAACTGCGCGCGCAGGTACAGTTCTAGGCGTTATCGCGCAGCGGTGACGCGGGACTCGTCGGCCGCGAGTTGGCGTCGGTTGACCGCTTCGACGCGTAACCCGGCAACGCACGCCAATGTGCGGGTCGCTGCGGCCGCATCCTTCAGGGGATGCGGCCGCAGTCGTTTTTGGGGGGCACCGTGGCGGCGAAGGGCGCAGGCCACCGCGCCGATGGCTGCACGATGCATCGGCACACCGCCATACTTGTCGCCATGTACGCCTCACAACGCCGCCGCCTGCTGTCCACGCTGTCCATCGTGCTGGGCGGCATGTTGGTTGCCATGTTCGCCGCCGGGCACTTCGTCGAGCAGAACGCCCTGCACGAGGAAAGCGCCACCGTGCGGCGTCAGCTGCGCCTGTACGCGCAGGCGTTGCAGCAACGTATCGATCGCTATCGCACCCTGCCGCAGATTCTGGCGCTGGACCCGGAACTGCGCGCCGCCGTTTCCGGCCCGTTGTCCCCCGCGCAGGTGGATCAGCTCAACCACAAACTGGAGCGCGCCAACAACGTCACCCGGTCCTCCACGCTGACGCTCATCAACCGCGACGGCATTGCACTGGCTGCCAGCAACTGGCGCGCGGCGCGCAGCAACGTGGGCGTGGATTACGCATTCCGCCCGTATTACCAGCAGGCACTGTCCAACGGCAGCGGAAGTTTCTATGGCATCGGCATGACCACCAGCGAGCCGGGCTATTTCCTGTCGCAGGCCATCGTCGATGCCGGCGGCCAGGTGCAGGGCGTGGTGGTGATCAAGATCGCACTGGCCGCGCTGGAACGCGAGTGGCTGCAGACCCCGGACATCGTGCTGGCCTCCGACGCCCACGCGGTGGTCTTTCTGGCCAGCCGCCCGCAGTGGCGCTACCGCATGCTGGCACCGCTGAGCCTGCGCGACCGCAGCGAATTGCGCAGCACCCGCCAGTATGCCGACCAGGACTTGTTGCCGCTGCGCCGCCGGTTGATCGAGCAGACCGGCAACGGTGGCGTGCTGGCCGAGGTCAACGACCCACCGCTCGCCGGCCCGGTGCTGTGGCAGACCCTGCAGGTGCCCGAAAGCGGCTGGCGCCTGCATTTGCTGCACGACACCCGCGCCAGCGCGGCGGCCGGCCGCGCCGCTGCGATCGCCGCAGCCGGTGCGTGGCTGGCGCTGGCCTTGCTGTGGTTGTTCGTGCAGCAGCGGCGGCGCCTGTCCGCCCTGCGCCAGCGCAGCCGGCACGAGCTGGAAACGCTGCTGCAACAACACGCCGAAGAATTGCGTACCGCGCAGGATGGCGTGGTGACCGCCGCGCAACAGGCCAATGCCGGTTTGAGCCGCAGCCTGGAACACCTGCCGCAGGGCGTGGTGGTGATCGACGAAGCGCTCGATCTGGTGGCGTGGAATTCGCGCTACGTGGAACTGTTCCGCTTCCCGCCCGAACTGCTGAAGATCGGCAGGCCGATCGAAGACCTGTTTCGCTTCAACGCACGCCGCGGCCTGCTCGGACCCGGGCCGATCGAAGCGGCGATCGAACGCCGCCTCAATCATTTGCGCAGTGGTAAACCGCATATGCGCGAGAGCGAGAAGGAAGATGGCACCGTGCTGGAAATCCGCGGCAATCCGCTGCCCGACGGCGGATTCGTCACCAGCTATGCCGACATCACCAGTTACAAGAACGCCGCGCGCGAACTGCGTTCGCTGGCCGACGCATTGGAACACCGCGTGGCCGAACGGACCCGCGATCTGGCTGCGGCCAAACGCGAGGCCGAGAGCGCCAATCGCTACAAGACCCGTTTCGTCGCTTCGGCCGTGCACGACCTGCTGCAACCGCTCAATGCCGCGCGCATGTTCGTCTCGGTCCTGCGCGGGCAGGTGCGCCAGACCGGCGGCGCGCGCGTGGTCGACAACATCGAAGGCGCGCTCGCCGCGCAGGACGCCATCCTCAACAGCCTGCTGGACATCTCGCGCCTGGAGGCAGGCAGCCTGAAGACCCAGGTGCGCGATTTCGCCATCGCCCCACTGCTGGAAACCCTGGCCCGCGAGTTCGGCATCCTTGCCGAAGACCGCGGCTTGGTGCTGGATTGGGTGGCAACGTCCGCCGTGGTGTTGAGCGACGAGAACCTGCTGCGGCGCATCCTGCAGAACTTCCTGTCCAACGCCATCCGCTACACCCCGCGTGGGCGCGTACTGATCGGCTGCCGTCGTCGCGGCGGCTGGCTGCGCATCGAAGTGCACGACCAGGGACCTGGCATTCCCGAAGCCCTGCAGGAAGAGATCTTCGAAGAATTCAGGCGCCTGGACGACGGCGTGGCCAATGATCGCGGCGCCGGTCTGGGCCTGGCCATCGTCGAGCGCATCGGACGTCTGCTCGGTCACCGGATCGGCCTGCGTTCCGCACTGGGCAGCGGCAGCGTGTTTTCGGTGACCGTGCCGCTGGGCGAACGTGCCGCGATTGTCAGGCGATTGCCGCCGCCCACCACAACCGCAGAACATGCCAACGACCCCATCCTGCACGGGTGCCGCGTGTGGTGCGTGGACGATGACCCGCGCGTGTGCGAGGCCAGCCGCGCCCTGCTGGAGCGCTGGGAATGCCGTGTGGACTTTGCCGGCGGCCCCAATGAGGCATTGGCCGCTGCCAACGCCGACGAGGTGCCGGAACTGCTGTTGCTGGACGTGCGCATGGGCGAACACTATGGCCCCAGGGTGCTGCCGCAGCTGGTGGAACGCTGGCAACGCGAACCGCGCGTCATCCTGGTCACTGCCGAACCCGACCCGGCGCTGCGCGAGCATGCGCTCGACCTGGGCTGGGGATTCTTGACCAAGCCGGTGCGCCCGCCCGCGCTGCGCGCGTTGGTCACCCAGATGTTGTTGCGGCGCCAGTAGTTGCACGGTTGCCAGCACTGCTGCATCGCAGTTGATCGAACCGGCAGCGCACGCCGGTCGGGACCGACTGGCGCATCGGTGGATCGATGCAACGCTTGCCGCTACAGCGTCGATCGACAAGCGCCCATGCCTGACAAGATCGCTGGCCGCAGCTGACGCATCCCCGCGCCTGCCTGCCCCGACGCCGGGACGCTCGCGCCTGCTACAATAGCGCGAATGATTCGCATTTGACCGTCGCTTTCGTGGTGCCGTGCAGGCCTTGCCCCTGTGCCGGCCACGCCTTGGAGTTCCTTGCCCGATGAAATCTCCCGTCTCCGGATCGGCCAGCATGCCGTTCGTTGTCAGCTTCTGCCTGCTCGCCTCCGCCACCGCTTCCGCACAATCGGACGTCACCGATACGCTGGACACCGTGGTGGTGGCCGCCTCGCGCTCCAACATGACCGTGGCCGAATCGCCGCAGACGGTGTTGATCATCGACAAGGCGCAGATCCAGCAGCAGTTGACGATCTCCAGCAACTCCTCCGACGTGCTCGCCAACCTGATTCCTTCGTACACGCCCAGCCGCGGCAAGATGAATGGCAGCGGCGAAACGCTGCGCGGGCGCACGCCGCTGATCCTGATCGACGGCGTGCCGCAGTCCAATCCGATCCGCCCCACCGGGCGCGAAGCGCACACCATCGACTATGCGATGGTCGAGCGCATCGAAGTCATCCAGGGCGCCAATGCCATCAACGGGCTGGGCGCCACCGGCGGCACCATCAACATCATCACCCGACGGCCGCAGGACGGCTCGCTGAACCAGCACATCGACGTGCAGGCCACCGCGCCCAGCTCCGAAACGCGCGCGGAAACCACCAGCGTTGAAACCCGTTACCGCGTGGACGGCCGCTCGGACAGGCTCGACTACCTGTTCTCGGCCAGCTACAGCGACCAGGGCCTGTATGTGGACGGACAAGGCCGTCCGATCGGCGCCGACAACACCCAGGGCGACCTGATGACGTCCAAGAGCTACGACGTGCTTGCCAAGCTCGGCTACGCGCTCACCGACGCGCAGCGTCTGAGCGTCAGCGTCAACCGCTACCGCATCAAGAACGACAACGACTACATCGGCGTCGCCGGCAACCGTGCGCAGGGCCTCCCCACCAGCTCGGTGCGCGGCACCCCGCAAGGCACCGCGCCCTGGAACGATGTGCTGACGTCCAGCCTATCGTATACCCACGACGATCTGGCCGGCATGCAGCTGAGCGCGATGGTGTTCAACCAGGAATTCGAAGGGCTGTTCGGCGCCGACAACTCTTCCACGTTTCAGGATCCACGCATTGCCCCGGTCGGCAGCTTGTACGACCAATCGCGGTCGGTCGCCTCCAAGTGGGGCAGCAAGATCAGCCTGACCAAGGACGACCTGCTCGACGGCCGGCTCAAGCTCACCGGCGGCGTCGACCTGCTGGCCGACACCGGCAAGCAGGATCTCTACGGCACCGGGCGCACCTATGTGCCCGAATCGGACTACCGCAATCTTTCGCTGTTCGTGCAGGGCGAATACAAGCTGCTGCCCGAGCTGACCCTGCATGCCGGCGTGCGTCGCGAAGAAGCCGAGCTGAAGATCGATAGCTACCAGACGCTGTGGCGCTACAACCGGGTCGCTGTCGAAGGCGGCACGCTCGATTTCAATCAGACCCTCTACAACACCGGCCTGGTCTACACGCCGGTCGAAGGGGTGAGCTTTTTCACCAGCTATTCCGAAGGCTTCGGCATGCCGGACGTGGGCCGCGTGCTGCGCGCGATCAACACGCCAGGCACGCGCGTGGCCAGCCTGAGCACGCTGGAACCGATCCTGACCAAGAGCGTGGAAGCAGGCACCCGCCTGACGCGCGGCGCGTTCGACGCGGACCTGAGCTACTTCCAGTCCAACTCGGACCTGGGCACGCGCGTGGTGCCGATCAACGGCGCCTTCATGATGAGCCGCGAAAAGACCCGCGTGCAGGGCGTGGACGCCAGCCTGGGCTATCGCCTGGATTCTGCGCATCGCCTGCGCCTGTCCTACGCCTACACCCATGGCCGCTACGACAGCGATAACGATGGGCAACTGGACGCGCGCCTGGATGGGCTCAACGTGGCGCCCAACCGGGTGATCGCCTCGTGGTCGGCGCAGTGGACGCCGAAGCTCTCCTCGTTCGTGCAGGCCCAGCATGCCTTCAGCCAATCCTTCGACGAGGCCGACAAGCGCTTCAGCGGCTACACGCTGGTGGATGCGACGTTCAACTACGCGCTGCCGCGTGGCGCAATGCGCATGGGTGTATCCAACCTGTTCGACAAGCAGTACATCACCTACTACTCGCAATCGGCCCTGGTCGAACCGCTGCGCTACTTCGCCGGACGCGGGCGCACCATCACGCTGGGTTATTCGCTGGATTTCTGATGGCGTAGCGTGGTTGCCAACAGCGCGCGATACGCCTGCGCACGCATGCTGCTGCGCCGGGATGTCGAGTCGTCGCGTCGTTAGATGCAGTCAACAGCGGGCGCGGTGCCCTCGCCGCCCGCGGGACACGCCGTGAATCCGTCCGTGGAGGCTCGGTGGCGGCATCCATGCCGCCACACGGTCCCGCAAGCGGCAAGGCCACCGCACCAGGGAGCCTGTCGGTTGCTTTGCTGAAAACCATACCCGCCAACCATCTCGACGGGTCCTTGCCCGCCCACCGTCGCGGGACCTTACGCGGCATGGATGCCGCGTAAGAGCCTACATGGACGTACTTGCGGCGTGTCCCGCGATGGTGGGCGGGCAAGGGCCCTGCAACGAAGTCGCAGACATCAGCGTCTTGGTCGCTCAATCGTGCCCCAGAAGGGCGCATGCCTGCGTGTCTCTGATACTCGCACCCATGCGCCCGCTGCGTGCGTATTCGTTGGCGTCCTGCAATCGGCGCTGCAACGCACCACGCACATCGAACCGAACGCTGCAATGCATGCAATTCACTGCGGCTGCGTGACGATGCCGATTTGACGATCCGGACGATCCGGACGATCGGGCAAGGATGCCGGATCACCAGGCTCACGCCGACCCTGCGGCCCGCGGCACAGTGCATCGCAACACGCACACCGCCACTACCGGAGACACACCGCATGAGTCAGACACTGTCGCTGGACCACTATCGCCTGCTTGGCCGCTCCGGCCTGCGCGTCTCGCCGCTGTCGCTGGGCACCATGACCTTCGGCGAAGACTGGGGCTGGGGTGCGGACGCGGACGAAGCCAGGCGCATCTTCGATGCGTATGCCGACCGCGGCGGCAATTTCATCGACACCTCGGTCAACTACACCAACGGCGGCTCCGAGCGCATCCTCGGCACGCTGCTCAAGCACCGCCGCGAGCGCTTCGTGCTGGCCACCAAGTTCACCATGGCGCGCGATCCGGACAACATCAATGCCGGCGGCAACCATCGCCTCAACCTGATCCGCTCGGTCGAGACCAGCCTGCGCCAGCTCGACACAGACCGCATCGACCTGCTGTATCTGCACGCCTGGGATTTCACCACCTCGCCGGAGGAAGTGATGCGCGGGCTGGAGCATCTGGTGCAGTCGGGCAAGGTGCTCTACATCGGCATCTGCAACACCCCGGCCTGGCGGGTGGCGCAGTTGCAGACACTGGCCGACCTGCGCGGCTGGTCGCCGCTGGTGGCGCTGCAGATCGAATACAGCCTGGTCGAGCGCAGCGTCGAACACGAGTTGCTGCCGATGGCACGCGAGCTGGGCCTGGGCGTGTTGCCCTGGTCGCCGCTGGGCGGTGGCATCCTGACCGGCAAGTACAGCCGCGCCGATCTCTCCGCCGACAACGCGGCCGAGGTCTCGACCAGCCGCAAGGGCGTGATCGCCTCGACCGGGCATCTCAATGCACGCTCGCTGGAGATCGCCGATGCGGTCGGTGCGGTCGCCGAGGAACTGGGTGCCTCGCGCTCGCAGGTGGCACTGGCCTGGACCTTGCGCAATCCGGCCGTGGTCTCGCCGGTGATGGGCGCGCGCACGCTGCAGCAGGCCGAGGACAACTTCGGTGCGCTCGCCATCGACCTGAGCGTGGAGCAACTGCAGCGGCTGAACCAGATCAGCGCGCTGGCGCCGATCTTTCCGGAGCGTTTCATCGGCCGGCCCATGGCGCAGCAGCTCATCTACGGGACGCACAAACTGCAGCTGCGCAACCAAGCGGAGCGCACACGACCAGAACATGACCATTGCCACGACGTTATGCATTGTCGCCACGACGCTCGTGCAAACGCCTAGCCCCCCTCCGACACCACCTACACGTCCTGTATCGGATGGCCGATATCAGCGTGCAATAAGCACATCGTAGGCGCCCCGTTTACGTGCTGGGAAGCTGGCATCAGCGGTGTGTTCAACGAGCTATTAGCACCTGAGGTGGTGCGGATCTTCGAAGGCTCCGGCCCGAATGCGAGCACACTTCATCGTCGCGATGCATCGCTCGATAATGTGGTGTACCCGTTCAGCGACCGCGCTGGTCGCGCAGATGTTGCTACGGCAAGGAGTTACTTCCTGACCAATAAAAGATCTGTGTCAAAAAATCTCGGCGCGCCACCGATAATAGACCAATTCATCTGCAGGTTATGAAATATAACGCTCCCATTTCACAGTACGCATTACTAAGCGCCCTGTCATCCTGGATAACAACACGAAGAGTCTGGCAACACCCACTTCCGCTCCATCAAAGCGAAGATACTCATCCAGGCCATCCTGATCTAAAAGCAGACCCTCATTCGCAATCAACGCCCCCCTTTTTAAATCAATGTATACATCTGGTCGCCCTAACGGTTCCATATCCAAGAGCGCATCTTTAATTGTGCTCAAATCAGAGCCGCCGTATGTGACAACGACAATCAGTATCCGGTCGTAAGGCCATGTCAAATCGCCTAACTCAACGCCACCAAGGCTGCTTGGCACCAATCGTTTCACACTCCGAATATTTTCAGCTATTTCTTTTATTTTTGCCGGTCTAATTTCGGTCTTTATTTCAAATGTTGCCACAACGCCTTCTTGAAAAATAAGATCATGCCCGCTGGAAAAAGGCAGCCGCGGCATGGATTTCAGCGTTAGCACTATGTCTTGCTGCTTCGAACGACGACCGTCAGAATCTATAATGACTCCACTCACAATACTTGTCATTTCTGGCAAATGCGATTTCAGAAAATCCTGAATCAGCCTTTCCCGCGCCGCCCCTGCAGTAACAGAATGCCCCAGCACAGCGGTAGCTTCATATTGCGCATTCAGCGCATTGACCACCGCCCGGAAATATTCAATCAAGGGTTTCATTGCTTATCGTTTCCCGTCACCTAAGCGCAGATTAAATTAATTGAAAAATTCAATTCAACCGCCGTATCAAATCTAGGCTCGATCCTAGGAGCAACCTCAGCCCTCGCCTTCCGGCTCCAGCGCCTTGACCAGCACTGCCGCCTGCGTGCGGCTGTAGCAGTCCAGCTTCTTCAGGATGGCGGTGACGTGCACCTTGACGGTGTTCTCGGCCAGCCCCAGCTCGTGTGCGATCTGCTTGTTGAGCAGGCCGTCGGCCAGGCTCAGCAGCACGCGGAACTGTTGCGGGGTGAGCTGGGCGAGCTTGGAGGCCAGTTGCGCGTCGGCCTCCGAGCGCTCGGCGGTCATCGGCGGGAACCAGGTGCCGCCCTCCAGCACGCTGGCCACCGCGGTGCCGATCGATTCGGCCGGGGTGGATTTGGGAATGAAGCCGGCTGCGCCGAACTGCTGCGCGCGCCGGATCACGCGTGGGTGATCGTTGGAGGAGATCACCACCACCGGGATGTCCGGATGCTCGCCACGCACGTGCAACAGCGCCGAGAAGCCGCGTGCGCCCGGCATCGCCAGGTCCAGCAGTACCAGCTCGGCCTGGGGGTGCGAGCGCAGCATCGCGCTCAGCGTGGCGGCGCTGGAGGCCTCCACCACGTCGGCCTGCGGCAGGGTCTGCTGCAGCACATGGATCACGGCGGCGCGGAACAGCGGGTGGTCGTCGGCGACGAGGATGGTGAGATCGGCCATGCGCCAAGTCTGGCACATGGCCGTGTCGGTTTCCCGCGCCCGGGCGTCCGCCTCCACCCCGTTGCGCAGGTATCGGGTCTGTCGGGCAGCCAGCACGTGCGTGGAAAATCGCCGCGCCCAACGCCTCGTACACGCAAGGCCTGCAGCCCACGCCGCGCCGATGCGTAGCCGTTCGCGCAGGCCGTCAGCGCTCGCCCTAGCGCGGTGGCTGCGTGCTGGCCCGCCAGGCGTCCAGAAACTGCCGGCGCTTGAGTCTGTCCAGGTACACCAGCAGGCCGGGGCCAAGCGGGATCGGGCGAAATGGCGGTTGCGCCGAGCCGCCGCGGCCTCCGGCGGCCGGCAGGATCGGCATCAGCCGCGCCTCGCGCGAGAGCACCTGCTGACCGCGTGGCGAGAGCAGGTAATCCAGGAACCTGCGCGCCTCCGGCGCATGCGGTGCGGTCTTGGGGATTACTGCAGTGCGCAAGGCCACCAGCGTGTAGTCCTGCGGCTGCACGATGCCCAGCGGCGCGCCGGCATCGATACGTGTCTGCGCATAGGAACCGAGCACGTTGTAGGCCAGCAGCAGCTCGCCACGGCTGACGCGGTCGAGCAAGGTGCCGGTGCGTTCTTCCAGCCCGACCTGGTTGGCCCCCAACGCGGCCAGCAACGCACCGGCGATGCTGCCGACCTGCCCGTCCTGGGTGGCGAACAGATAGCCCACGCCGCTGCGCGCGACATCGTAGGTGCCGACCCGGCCGCGCAGCGGCGCGTCGGGCGCGCGCAGCAGAGCCAGCAGTTGCCGGCGCGTGCGCGGCACCCGCGCGGCCGCCAGCTTGCGCGTGTTGTAGACGATCGCCACCGGCTCGTAGCTGATGCCGAACACTTCGTGCCGCCACTGCGCCCACGCCGGCAGCGCTTCGGTCTGCGCGGAGCGATGCGCGAGCGCGTGGCCGTCGTTCACCAGCTTGGTCTGCAGGTCCATGCTGGCGCTGATCAGCATGTCGGCGGCAGCCGTGGCCTTGCCCGGATGCAGATAGCGCTCGTAGATGTCCCAGGCGATCACGTCCTCGTAGATCACCTCGGTGCCCGGATGCAGGCGCTGGTAGTCCTGGATGACCGCGCCGAACACTTCCAGGTCGGTGGAGCCTTGCACACGCAACTGCGCCTGTTTCGGGCCATGCGCGGGAAACACCCGCACATCGCCGGGCGCGGCACGCGCAACAACCGGCGCCAGCAACGCCACCATCAGCAACAGCACGCGCATCACCGCGCTCCTCCAGGAAAATGCAACGAGGCGATCAGCCCGCCGCCGACGCGGTTGCTCAGATCGATGCGCCCGCCGTGCGCTTCGACCACCCGCTTGACGATGGCCAGCCCCAGCCCCGCGCCGCCGGCCGGTGCATCCGGCCCGCGGACGAAACGTTCGAACACACGCTCGGCTTCGGCAGCGGGAATGCCGGGGCCGTGATCGGCGATGGTCAGCACGTGATGGCTGCCGTCGCTGGTGAGCGCCACCTGCAATGGCGCCCCGGCACCGTATTTGCAGGCGTTGTCGATCAGGTTCTTCAGCGCCTCGCGCAGCAGCAATGCATCGCCGCGCAACAGTGCCGGTTGCGGGTCGATCGCCAGGTGCACGCGCGGGGCGCCGTCGCTGCGCGGCAAGGCCTCGTGCAGGGCCTGGTGCAGCACCTCGGCCAGATCCACCGTGGCAAAGCGCTGCAGGTTGGCACGGTGGATCACGCTGGCGTCGCTGAGCAATTGATTGAGCAGCCGGCTCATATGGCTGGCATTGCGCTCGATCGCCACCAGGCTGCGTTGCATCTCGCGCGGGTCGTCGTCGTCCATCGCCAGTTGCGCCTGCGCGCGCAAGGCGGCCAGCGGCGTACGCATCTGGTGCGCGGCTTCGGCCATGAAGGCGCGCAGGGTTTCGTTGCTGGACGACAGCCGCGCCATGAAGCGGTTGAGCGCGGTCACCATCAACTGCATCTCCTGTGGCGCCGGCACGCTCAGCGGTTTCAGGTCGGAGGGCTCGCGCCGCGACAGGTCGCGCTCGATACGCTGCAACGGGCGCAGTGCGCGATACACGCCCAGCCACACCAGGCCCAGGGCGAGCAGCGACAGCACGCCGATCGCCACCAGCGCGTTGAGCACCACATCGCGTGCCACCGCATCGCGCGCGCGCCGGGTCTGACCGACCTGCACGCGCACCTCGCCCTGCCCGGAGGCTGATGCCACCCGATGCATCACCACCGCAAAGCGCACCGGCTCGCCGCTGTAGTCGGCATCGAACAGCACCGGGCGCTCGTCGCCGGGCGCGCGCGCCGGCAACGGCAAGCTCTCTTCGCCGGTGATGGTGCGGCCTTGCGCATCGAACACGCGGTAGAACACGCGGTCTTCCGGTGCCATGCCGAGCAGGTCCAGCGAGGCATACGGCAGATCCACCTGCCAGTCGCCGCCGACCAGCGCCACGCTGTCGACGATGGACAGGGCCGAGGACACCAGCAGGTGGTCGTAGGAGCGGTTGGCGGCCCGCTCGCCGTAGTCGCGTGCGGCAAAGAACAGCACCACTGCGCCCAGCACCGACAGGCTGCCCAGGTACAGCAGCAAGGTGCGCCGGATCGACGGTGCCACCATCCGCGGCTCAGCCATCGACGCCCGGCTCCACCGGCGCATGCGGATCGGCTTCTTCGAGCTTGTAGCCAGCCCCACGCACGGTGACGATGCGCAACGGCGCGCCCGCCAGCTTGCGACGCAGGCGGCCGACATACAGCTCGATCGCATTCGGCCCGGCATCGTCGTCGAAACCGAACAAGCCATTGCCGATCTCGTCCTTGCCCACCACATGGCCCAGACGTCCGATCAGGATCTCGAACAGGCGGTATTCGCGATTGGGCAACTCGATCGGCACGCCGTCCAGCACCAGCGTATGCGCGGCGTTGTCGAACACGAACCCGCAGATCTGCACCACCTCGCTGGCCTGCCCGCGGTTGCGCCGCAGCAACACCCGGCAACGCGCCTCGAACTCGCGGAAATCGAACGGCTTGCCAAGGTAGTCGTCGGCGCCGACATCCAGTGCCTGCACGCGGTCTTCGATGCCGTCGCGCGCGGTCAGCATCAGCACCGGCGTGGTATCGCCACGCTCGCGCATCCCGGCCAGCACGCGCAACCCATCCAGCTTGGGCAGGCCGATATCCAGCACCACCAGGTCGAAGCTCTGATAGCGCAGCACACTCGCCGCCGCCAGGCCATCGGACTGCCAATCCACCGCATGCCCGCTACGGCGCATGCGCCGCACGATGGCATCGGCGAGGTCGGCGTTGTCTTCGACTAGCAGCAGGCGCATGAGGCGGGGAATCGAGAATCGAGAATGGGGAATGGGGAATCGGAACAGCAGTTGGCCGCGGCCGGAAGGTAACAGGCAACGCGGACAAAAGCTCTTGGGCTTTTGCGATTCCCCATTCCCGATTCCCGATTCGCCCGCCCTGACAGGTCCATGACAGCTTCACCGGACTAGGCTGCTGCCAACGCGCCGCAGCGTGCTTGTGCGGTGCATCGCTGAACGTGATTCACACATGTACCTGGGAGGGTCTGTGAGCAACGACACCTTGCGTCTGCGCGTCTTCACCACCTGCGCTGCGCTGTGCCTGGCACCGGCGGCGCATGCGGCCGAGGGCGACGGCCCGGTCACCGCCGAGGTGGGTGGGCGCGTGCACTGGGACTTCACCGTGTTCGACAACGACGAACGCGGCACGCCCGAGCGCAACGACACCCAGTTCCGCCGCGTGTGGCTGGATGTGGCGGGCAAGTTCTACGGCTTCACCTACAAGGCCGAGGCCGAATTTGCCGGTCTGCAATACGAATCCGGCAGCCGCGGCATCCTGGCGCGCGATGTGTACATCGCCAAGAAGTTCTCCGCCGGTACGCTGACCGTGGGCCAGTTCAAGCAGTACTTCTCGCTGGACGATCGCACCGGCTCCAACTACGGCCCGTTCCTGGAACGCGGCTATGCCTCCACCACGCTGGCGCCGATCTATCGCAAGGCGATCTCCTGGCAGGCCAATCGCCCCGATGCGACCTGGTCCACCGCGGCCTACAGCCTGGAAAGCATCGACAATTCCTCGACCAAGGGCGGCGCGCTCGGCACGCGGCTGACCTTCGCGCCGGAGATGGGCCAGGCGCGGCTGCGCCACCTGGGCGTGTCGCTGGCGCACGAGCGTTATTCGCATCCGGGCAGCGGCGGCGCGGCGTCCCTGCTGATCCGGCCACGCCCGGAAAACGATCTGGCCAACAACAGCCGCATCACCCTGGCGCGCTTTGCCGATGGCCGCGATACCGATTTCGACAAATGGTCGCTGGAATACGCCGAAGTGCTGGGCCCATGGTCGTGGCAGAGCGAATTCAGCGGCGGCCTGCTCGACGACGGTTCCCAGCATGCCAAGGTGTTGGCCGGCTACGGCCTGGTCAGCTGGTTCGTCACCGGCGAGTCGCGCGGCTACGACCGCAAGACCGGGCGTTTCAGCAGGATCAAGACGCCCAACCGTCCCTCCGGCGCGTTCGAGCTGGCCCTGCGCTACGACTACATGCGCGGCGATCAGCATCTGGATGGCCAACCCGATTTCATCGATGCCAGCACGCAGTCGTGGACGCTGGGCGGCAACTGGTACTTCAAGCCGAACCTGCGCGTGATGCTCAACGTGATCGACAGCCGCAACCGCGACCGCATGGTCGATGCGGTGGTCGATCACACGCTGGCGGTGACCGGCCGGTTCCAGTACGACTTCTGACCGGTTTGCCTGACCTTCGCATGACGCGTTACCGCTGCTGCAGTGCACCCGCCGCCGCGCGCTCCACTCTCCCCCTGCTGTACGCCTCAAAGGATTTGCCCGCATGCTGACCGCGCTCGGTTTCGGAATGGTGATCACCTTCATGTACCTGATCATGAGCAAGCGGCTGTCGCCGCTGGTGGCTCTGATCACGGTGCCGATCGTGTTCGCGTTGCTGGGCGGCTTCGGCACCGGCATCAACGAGATGATGCTCGACGGCATCAAGAAGATCGCGCCCACCGGTGTGATGCTGATGTTCGCCATCCTCTACTTCGGGGTGATGATCGATGCCGGCCTGTTCGATCCGCTGGTCGGCCGCATCCTGCGCCTGGTCAAGGGCGATCCGCTGAAGATCGTCATGGGCACGGCGATCCTGGCGATGCTGATCTCGCTCGACGGCGATGGCTCCACCACCTACATGATCACCGTGTCGGCGATGCTGCCGCTGTATCAGCGCCTGGGCATGAACGCGCTCAACCTCACCTGCGTGACCATCCTGGCCAGCGGCGTGATGAACCTGACCCCGTGGGGCGGCCCCACTGCACGCGCCGCCACCGCCCTTCACGTGGATCCGGCCGACGTGTTCGTGCCGCTGGTGCCGGCGATGGCGATGGCGATCGCCGGCATCCTCGTGCTGGCCTGGTATCTGGGCATGCGCGAACGGCGCCGCCTGGGCGTGGTGCGCCTGCCCGCCGACGGCAACTGGCTGGACACCAGCATCCCTGAGGAAAGCGATGCGCTGCCACGCGTGGAAGACACCGAAGACATGAAGCGGCCCAAGCTGCTGTGGGTGAACCTGCTGCTGACCCTGGCGCTGATGGCCGCACTGGTGGTCGGCGTGCTGCCGATGCCGGTGCTGTTCATGATCGGCTTTGCGCTGGCGCTGATGATCAACTATCCCAACCTGGCCGAGCAGCGCCGTCGCCTGGTCAATCACGCCGGCAACGTGCTGTCGGTGGTGTCGCTGATCTTCGCCGCCGGCATCTTCACCGGCATCCTGTCCAATACCGGCATGGTCGAAGCGATGTCGCGCAGCTTTCTGGCGGTGATCCCGGACAGCTGGGGCCCGTATCTGGCGGTGATCACTGCGATCGTCAGCATGCCGTTTACGTTTTTCATGTCCAACGACGCGTTCTACTTCGGCGTGCTGCCCATCCTGTCCGAAGCCGCCGGCCACTACGGCATCACCCCGGTGGAAATGGCGCGCGCCTCGCTGGCCGGGCAACCGGTGCATCTGCTCAGCCCGCTGGTGCCATCGACCTATCTGCTGGTCGGCCTGGCCAAGGTCGACTTCGCCGACCATCAACGCTTCACGCTGAAGTGGGCGGTGCTGATTTCCCTGTTGATGTTGGCGGGCGGGTTGTTGTTTGGCCTGTTTCCGTTGGCGCGCTAGCCGCGCGCCGGGAATGGGGAATCGGGAGTGGGGAATCGTAAGGGCGGCGCTGTGCTGTCATGTCGATTCCTGAGTTCCACATGGCAAACAGAAGCCGCAAAAGCGGCTCCTGCTCTACCGATTCCCCACTCCCGATTCCCCATTCCCAAACTCCGAAGGAGTTCAAGCAATGACACTTCGCATCGCATACGTCACCAGTGGCATGGGCAGCGTGGGTACCGCGATCTGCCAGAGACTGGCGCGCAGCGGGCATACCGTGGTCGCCGGTTGCGGGCCAAATTCGCCGCGCAAGACCTCCTGGCTGCGCGAGCAGCGCGAGCAGGGCTTCGAGTTCGTCGCCTCCGAAGGCAATGCCGCCGATTGGGATTCCACCGTGGCCGCCTTTGCCAAGGTCAAGGCCGAGGTCGGCGAGATCGATGTGCTGGTCAACAATGCCGGCGGCAGCCGCGATACCTTGTTCCGGCAGATGAGCCGCGACGACTGGAACGTGGTGATCGCCAGCAACCTGCATTCCCTGTTCAACATCACCAAGCAGGTGGTCGACGGCATGACGGCGCGCGGTTGGGGGCGCATCGTCAACATCGGCTCGGTCAGTGCGCACAAGGGCCAGATCGGTCAGATCAATTTCGCCACCGCCAAGGCGGCGATGCATGGCTTCAGCCGCGCCCTGGCGCAGGAAGTCGCCTCGCGCGGGGTCACCGTCAACACCATCTCCCCGGGCTACATCGCCAGCGCCTCGATCAGCAGTTTTCCGCCCGACGTGCTCGACCGCCTGGCCACCTCGGTGCCGATTCGTCGGCTCGGCAAACCGGCCGAAGTCGCCGGGCTGTGCGCCTGGCTCGCCTCCGACGAGGCCGCCTATGTGACCGGCGCCGACTATGCGGTCAACGGCGGTCTGTACATGGGCTGAGAGCCGCTGACAGCATGTGGCACGCGGGCGTCATATCGGTGCGGACGGCACGCCGGTGTTTTGCTGCGCGAACGATACTTGCCGGCTCCGCACTGCGAGCGCGCCAGCCTGGCGGTGAGCGCAGTCCTCGATAGCCGCGGTGAAGCTTCACCGCTCTGATGCCTCACTGCTCTGATGCTTGACTGCTCTGAAGCCCCACTGCCGTGCAGCCTCACCGCGCTAAAGCGCCACGCTAGTCGTGGCCGCTGTCATGCACGCCACGCGCACCCGGCACTTGCATGCATGTGCGCGACTGCGTCTGACCGGCGCGCACAAGCGGCCGCCACTGCGTCGATCAACCCGCCTCCAGCGTGAACTGATTACACTCGGGTTTTTCCGCACTGCGTTGACATGGCCAAACCTCCAGAACGCGCCACGCCGGGTGCCCGCCCGCAGATGGCCGACATCGCCCGCATGGCGGGCGTGTCCGAATCCACCGTGTCGCGCGCCCTGGCCGGCAGTCCGGTGGTGGCCGAGCGGACGCGTGCCTACATCAAGCAGATTGCCGCCGATGCCGGCTACCAGGTCGATCCGATCGCGCGCAGCCTGCGCGCCAAACGCTCCAACACCGTGAGCGTGGCGGTGCCGATGATGCATGCGCTGGACCAGCCGCTGTCGGATCCTTTCATGATGACGATGCTGGCGCTGCTGGCCGAAGAACTGACCGGGCGTGGCTACAGCATGCTGCTGTCCAAGCTCGACCGGCATCAGGACGGATGGGTGGAACAACTTGCGCGCGGCAGCCGCTCCGATGGCGTGATCGTGCTGGGGCAAAGTTCCGAACATGTCGCGCTGGACGAGGCCGCGCGCGATGGTCTGCCGATGGCGGTCTGGGGCAGCCGCATCGACGGGCAGTCGTACATCAGCGTGGGCAGCGACAATTTCCAGGGCGGCGCGCTGGCCACCGAACATCTGATCGCCAGCGGCCGTCGCCGCATCGCCTTCCTCGGCGACGACCAGTTGCCCGAGGTCGCACCGCGCTTTGCCGGCTATCGCCATGCGCTGCAGCGGCACGGGCTGGAGTTCGATACGCGCCTGCATGCGCGCAGCCACTTTCTCAGCGAGGACGCCTACCGCCTGACCCGCGCCATGCTCAAGAAGACCGATCCGCCGGACGGGCTGTTCGCCGCCTCCGATGTGATCGCGGTCGGTGCGATCCGCGCCCTGGTCGAGGCCGGGCATCGCGTGCCGCAGGACATCTCGCTGGTGGGCTTCGACGATATTCCGATGGCCGCCTACAGCCAACCGCCGTTGACCACGGTGCGGCAGGACCTGGGGCTGGCGGCGCGCCTGCTGGTGGATCGGCTGCTGGCGTTGATCGGCGGCGAAGCGGTGGAGTCGGTGGAGATGCCGGTGAAGCTGGTGGTGCGTGAGTCGGCGTGAGGCCGGGATTGGGGAATCGGGAATCGGGAATCGGGAATCGTAAGAGCGTACGCGATGGCGTGCGTTGCGCAACTGCGCACTGGCGCCGGCGTGGTCGCGGTCGGTTGCTTCGGTACGCAGCGACACAGATGTAACGCGTCGCGACTACACCACTGCTGTCTTGGGCTTGCGGACGCGTACGCATAGCATCGCCACTGCGGCGGCCAGCATCAGTGCGCCGGCCAGGCGGATCACGTTACGCGGGTCGCCGTGCAACAGCCACTCGTAGTACAGCGGCAAGGTGACGATCTGGATCAGCATCGGCAACACGATGAACAGATTGAACAGGCCCATGTACACGCCGGTGCGCTCGGGCGGAATGCTGTCGGCCAGCATCAGATACGGGTTGCCCATCATGCTGGCCCAGGCCAGTCCGATGCCGATCATCGGCAGCAGCATCAGCCAGCGGTCCTGGATGCCCGGCAACACCCACATGCCGATCCCGGCCGCGACCAGGCAGGCCGCATGCGTGTACTTGGGGCCGATGCGGCGCACCACCGGCACCATCGCAAACGCGGCCATAAACGCGACGAAATTGTAGAACCCGCCGATCTGCCCATTGACCAGGCCGGCCTGGCGGAAGCCATGCGAGTCGGCTTCGGTGGTGCCGAACAAGCTGGTCGATAGCGACAGCACGATGTACTGCCAGTAGCAGAAGATCGCGTACCACTGGAACAGCATGACCGGCGCGAGCTGGCGCATGGTCGGCGGCATCGCGCGCAGGGCGCCGTGGATTTCGCGCACTGTGGCGCCCAGGCCGGCACCGGTCTGGCGCATCCGCGCGATCTCTGCCGGGGCAAGCGCCGGCTCGCGCACGCTGCGCGCGGTGAGCAGGATCGAGGCCGCAGAAAACCCCGCACCGATCACGAAGGCGGCGATGGTGACGTAGGGAATGTGGTGCGCATTGGCGGCGTCCTGGTTCATGCCCATCCACACCAGCAACGGCGGGGTGAGATAGGCCAGCGTCTGCGCCAGCCCAGTGAACGCGCTCTGGGTGAGATAGCCCAGCGGCCGCTGCGGTGGCGCCAGCACATCGCTGACCAGCGCACGGTATGGCTCCATCGCCACGTTGTTGGCCGCATCCAGGATCCACAGCAGACACACCGCCATCCATAGCGCAGTGCTGAACGGCATCGCCAGCAGGCACAGGCTGCACACCAGCGCGCCCAGCACCATGTAGGGCATGCGCCGGCCCCAACGGGTCACCGAGCGGTCGCTCCACGCGCCGACGAACGGCTGCAGCACCAGCCCGGTGATCGGCCCGGCCAGCCACAGGTACGGCAGGCTCGCGTGATCGGCGCCCAGATAGTTGTAGATCGGGCTCATGTTGCTCTGCTGCAGGCCGAAACTGTATTGCACGCCGAAGAAGCCGGCATTGAGCGCCAGGATGCGCGCGAAGGAGAACGGAGTGGCGGTCGACGACATGCAGAACCCTGGGCATCGGTGCGGCTCCCAGTGGCCGCAGCGCACTGTACCCTGCCGTCTTTGCAATCGATTGTAACGCTGCGCCGCAACACGTTTTCGCTTACCGAAACAAAGGCTCGCAAGCCTAGGAATGATGCTGCAGCGCAAGATTGCAATCGATTGTATTGGGGCGTATTACTGCGCTCGCACTGCAGGCCACACGGCCACTCCCTGGGAGGGGACGATGCAGGCGTCGGCACACCACCATCCGTGAGAGAGAGAACCGCAATGTCCACCTTGCACACCCTGCGCCTGCATGCCCTGGCCTGCGCGGTCGCTTCCTGCCTGTGCGCGCCTGCCGCGCTGGCGCAGGACGCGACCACGGCCGCACCCGTCACCCCGCCGGCCGCCGACAGCGCCGCAGTCAATCTGGATTCGGTGTTCGTCACCGGTACTTCCACTGCCACCACCAAGTTGAAGTCCAGCGTGTCGGTCAGCACCGTGGGTGCCGAGGCGATCGAACAATCGGCGCCGCGCAGCACCGCCGAGATCTTCCGCAACATCCCCGGCATCCGCTCCGAATCCAGCGGTGGCGAAGGCAATGCCAACATCGCCGTGCGCGGCCTGCCGGTCGCCTCCGGCGGCGCCAAGTTCCTGCAGCTGCAGGAGGACGGCCTGCCGGTGATGGAATTCGGCGATATCGCTTTCGGCAACTCGGACATCTTCCTGCGCTCGGATTTCACCCTGGACCGCATCGAAGCCATCCGCGGCGGCTCGGCATCGACGTTCACCAGCAACGCGCCCGGCGGCATCATCAACTTCATCAGCAAGACCGGCGACACCGCAGGCGGCAGCGTCGGCGTGAGCCGCGGCCTGGATTACGACAACACCCGCGTGGACTTCGACTACGGTGCGCCGTTCGCGGAAAACTGGCAATTCAACATCGGCGGCTTCTTCCGCCAGGGCGATGGCGTGCGCGATGCCGGTTACACCACCGACAAGGGCGGCCAGCTCAAGGCCAACCTGACCCGGCTGTTCGAGAACGGCTACGTGCGCGTCTACGGCAAATACCTCAACGATCGCGCCGCCGGTTATCTGCCGGTGCCGACCTCCGTGCGTGGCCGCGACGGCTCGCCGGACCTGGGCGGCTTTGCCGGCTTCGATCCGGGCAACGACACCTTGTACAGCCGCAATTTCCGCAGCGATGTCGGCCTGGACGGCAACAACCAGCCGCGCCGCACCGACCTGGGCGACGGCATGCACCCGATCTCGCGCACCATCGGCGCCGAGGCCTGGTTCGACCTGGGCAGCGGCTGGAACCTGAGCGAAAAGTTCCGCATCGCCGACAACAGCGGCCGCTTCGTCAGCCCGTTCCCGGCCGAGGTCACCGATGCCGCCACGCTGGCCGCGTCCATCGGCGGCGCCGGCGCGCAACTGGTGCAGGCCAGCGGCCCGGACGCCGGACAGGCCTACACCGGCAACGCGATCCGCACGCATCTGTTCAACGTGGCGATCAACGACCTGGGCAACGTCACTAACGATCTCAGCGTCTCGCGCGAGTTCGGCGGCGACGGCCGCACGCTCAACCTGCGCATGGGCTATTACAGCTCGCGCCAGACCATCGACATGGACTGGACCTGGAACTCCTACGTGCAGAGCCTGGGCCGCGATTCGCGCCTGCTCAACGTGGTCGATGCTGGCGGCGTGTCGCGCTCGCAAAATGGCTTGTATGCGTACGGCACCCCGTTCTGGGGCGATTGCTGCATCACCCGCAGCTACGACGTGCGCTACGACGTCAACGCGCCGTACGTCGCACTGACCTTCGACAGCGGCAAGTTCAGCATCGACGGCAGCCTGCGTTACGACATGGGCGATGCACGCGGCAGCTATGCCGGCACCGCGATCGCGCAGAACCTGGACGTCAACGGCGATGGCGTGATCCAGCCGGTGGAACAACGCGTGGCCACGGTCGATACCGCCAACGCACGGCCGGTGGATTACGACTGGAACTACCTGTCGTATTCGCTGGGCAGCAACTACCTGATCAACGACGACCTGGGCGCGTTCGCGCGCATCAGCCGCGGCGCACGCGCCAATGCCGACCGCCTGCTGTTCGGCGTGGTCCGCGACGACGGCTCGGTCTCCTCCGATGAAGGCGTCAACGTGGTCCGCCAGGCCGAAGCCGGCCTGAAGTGGCGCCGCGACGGCCTGAGCCTGTTCGCCACCGCGTTCTCGGCGCGCACCGAGGAACAGAACTTCGAAGTCACCAGCCAGCGTTTCTTCAACCGCAGCTACGAGGCGCACGGCGTGGAGCTGGAAGCCAGCTACCGCTACGAGGGCTTCACCGTCAACGGCGGCCTGACCTGGACCGATGCGGAGATTTCCAAGGACCAGATCACTCCGGAAAACACCGGCAACGTGCCGCGTCGCCAGGCCGATGTGGTGTGGCAGTTGACACCCAGCTATCGCGGCGACGGCTACCAGTTCGGCGTCAACCTGATCGGCACCACCGATGCCTACACCCAGGACTCCAACCAGTTGAAGATGCCGGGCTATACGCAGGTGAACCTGTTCGGCGACTACCGCGTGACCGACGCACTCACTGTCGCGCTCAACGTCAACAACCTGTTCAACACCTTCGGCCTGACCGAGGCCGAAGAAGCCAGCATCCCGGCCAACGGCATCATCCGCGCACGCTCGATCGCCGGCCGCACCACCAGCATCAGCCTGCGTTACGACTTCTAAGGACCCCTCGCCGGGTTCGTCCCGGCGCTTGCCAATGAGCACCTCCCCCACCGATTTCACTGCATTGCGCGCGGCGTTTGCCGCGCCCCTGGATGCGCAGCGTGCCAGCGTGCTGATGTCGCGCTTCGACCGGCATGCGTCGCGCCTGCTCGACGCGCTACAAGCGCTGTATGGGCAACGCCCGGACTATGCGTCGTGGCTGACGCAGTGGTTGAGCGCGCTTGGCAGCAGCGCGCAACAGCGGCCACAGCCACTGCAACAGCTCGACACAACGCGTCAGCCCGGCTGGTTCGGCGAGCAGCACATGCTGGGCTACAGCGCCTACGTGGACCGCTTCGCCGGCACGCTGCAGGGCGTGGCCGAACGCGTGCCGTATCTGCAGGAACTAGGTGTGCGCTATCTGCACCTGCTGCCGTTCCTGCGCGCACGCGCCGGCGATAACGATGGTGGCTTTGCGGTCAGCGATTATGGCCAGGTGGAGCCGAGCCTGGGCAGCAACGACGATCTCGTCGCACTGACCACACGCCTGCGCGAGGCAGGCATCAGCCTGTGCGCGGATTTCGTGCTCAACCATACCGCCGACGATCACGCCTGGGCGCAGGCGGCACGGGCAGGCGATGCGCGCTATCTCGACTACTACCATCACTTCGCCGATCGCACGCAGCCCGACCAGTACGAAGCCACGCTGGGGCAGGTCTTCCCGCATACCGCACCCGGCAACTTCACCTGGGTGGACGCCACCGGCCAGTGGATGTGGACCACGTTCTATCCCTATCAGTGGGATCTGAACTGGAGCAACCCGGCGGTGTTCGGCGAGATGGCGCTGGCGATGCTGCAGCTGGCCAACCTGGGTGTGGAAGCCTTCCGCCTGGATTCCACCGCGTATCTGTGGAAGCGCACCGGCACCGACTGCATGAATCAACCCGAGGCGCATACCCTGCTGGTGGCGCTGCGCGCGGTCACCGACATCGTTGCGCCGTCGGTGGTGATGAAGGCCGAAGCCATCGTGCCGATGACGCAATTGCCGCCCTACTTCGGCAGCGGTGCAGACCAGGGCCACGAATGCCACCTGGCCTATCACAGCACGCTGATGGCGGCCGGCTGGTCGGCGCTGGCGCTGCAACGCGGCGACATCCTGCACAACGTCATCGCGCATAGCCCCCCCTTGCCGGCCAACTGCGCATGGCTGAGCTATGTGCGCTGCCACGACGACATCGGCTGGAACGTGCTGCAACACGAAGCCGCCGGCAACGCCGCGCAGCCGCCATTCGCACTGCGCGATGTCGCGCGCTTCTATGCCAACGAGGTGCCGGGCAGTTACGCGCGCGGCGAGAGCTTCCAGAGCAATGGCGACGGCGTGCACGGCACCAACGGCATGGCCGCGGCGCTGGCCGGGATCCAGGCCGCACAGGCATCGGGCGATACGGCGGCGTTGCGCATGGCGGTGGATCGGCTGGTGTTGCTCTATGCCATCGCGCTGGCGATGCCGGGCGTGCCGTTGATCTACATGGGCGACGAACTCGCCCTTCCCAACGACGGCAGCTACCGCGACGATCCGCAGCGTCGGCACGAAGGTCGCTGGTTGCATCGCCCGGCGATGGATTGGCAGCTTGCAGCACAGCGCGAAGATGCAGCCAGCCTGAGCGGCACGGTGTATCGTCGGCTACGTGGATTGATCCGGCAACGTGCCGCGCTGCCCGCACTGGCAGCCGATCAGGCGCTGGGCAGCCTTGCGCTGGGCGATGCACGCCTGTTTGCATTGACGCGTGGCGATCGCTTCTTGGCCGTGCACAACTTTGGCGACCAACCGCTGACGGTGGAGCTTGCCGCGCTCGGAGACGGCCGATGGAAGGTGGTGGCAGATGGCGGCGAGGCGGCTGTCGAATCGCTGGGCGATGACATGCGGCTGGTGCTGCCGGCGTATGCAGTGCGCTGGCTGGAGCGTATTGCTTGAACGCGATGGTGCAGGTCTGTCGCGCGCTTGCAGGGCGGACGATCTGTGGCCTGGCAGCAGCGCCCTTGCCCGCCCACCATCGCGGGACACGCCGCAAGTACGTCCGTGTAGGCTCTTACGCGGCCTCCATGCCGCGTAAGGTCCCGCGACGGTGGGCGGACAAGGGCCAGTCACCATGGCCGGCTCGTTTGGTTACGAGCACCGGCTTGCGTCCGGTTGTCGGACGCTGCCGCGCTCTGAAAGAACACGACGAATAACGCTAGAAACTACTGCGCTCACCGTCAGACAGGTGCGGCAACCGCTCGGCACAGGTATGTACCACGCGTACACTCCGGTCCCTCCGCGACGTCCGCACCTTAGCTGACGACTAGTTGCTCCGTTTTTGTTGGCCGCTCCAAATCAAACGTCGCGATGTCTTCCGGTGGCCGTCCAGGCATCACCAGACGACAACTGCAGAATCAGCGCTTCGACAACTCAAGCAGCGCCTCGGCAGCCCTCTCCGACGAAGCCGGGTTTTGGCCGGTGACCAGCAAGCCATCGGTGACCACATGCACGCCCCAGTCGGCGCCCTTCTCGTAGCGGCCGCCAAGTTCGGTCAACACGTCTTCGACCAGGAACGGCACGATCTTGGTCAGACCCACGCCCTCTTCTTCGCTATTGGTGAAGCCGGTGACGCGGCGGCCGTTGACCAACGGCTTGCCATCGCTGCCCTTGACCCGGCGCAGCGCGCCCGGTGCGTGGCACACCAGGCCGTGCGGCTTGTTGGCCGCGGCGAATGCTTCGATCAGCGCGATCGAATCCGCGTCTTCGGCCAGGTCCCACAACGGACCGTGTCCACCCGGGTAGAACACCGCATCGAAGTCATCGGCCTTGACGTCCGCCAGGCGCTGCGTGCTGGCCAATGCCTGCTGTGCGTCGGTGTCCTGCTTGAAGCGCTTGGTGGCCTCGGTCTGTGCATCGGGCTCGTCGCTCTTGGGGTCCAGCGGCGGCTGGCCACCCTTGGGCGAGACCAGGGTGATGTCTGCGCCGGCGTCCTTGAACACGTAGTACGGCGCGGCAAATTCCTCCAGCCAGAAGCCGGTCTTCTTGCCGGTATCGCCGAGTTGGTCGTGGGAAGTGAGCACCATCAGGATTTTCATCGTATCGCCTCGTGTCATGGCCCATCTCGGGCAAGGCGAACAGTGTCCGGTGCAGCCCGTTGCAGCATCGTGTAGAACGCGTCGGCACGATGCTTACCGTTCAGCGCCTTGCACTGGTAGCAATGCAATGCCAGGCATGCGTCACGTACTGCGCCTTGTCACCCGACCCGCCTGCGACTGCTTCGCCGCGCCACCGCGCTGGCGCGGCAACCTCGCGCAAATTGCTCGGCAGGCTTCAGACGTTCATCGCCGGTGGCTGCAGCTGATCCATGCGGATGCGATTGGCGAACAACGAAAACGCCAGCATGCCGGCCAGGCCGCTGACCCGGCTCACCCACGGCGGCAACCAGCGCGGGGCGACTAGCACGCCGCTGTCAAACAAGGGCGCAAAGCGCGCCACATCGCCCAGGGCCATCTTGCCAGCGAACAGGTAACGGCATAGCTGCAGCTGATCGCGTTGCAGCGCATGCCGGAAGAAGGTGTGCACCGCCACCAGCCCGCGCAGATACACCGTGTCCTTGGTGAAGGCACCGCCGCCGGAGGTCGGCACGCCGCGGAATACGCGCTGCGCAGAGGAAAAGCTTTCCGCCGCGCTCTGCCCGCCTGCGGTGAAATAGCGGAACACCTCGATGAAGTCCGCACCCGAGCGCGCCATCGCGATCGCCTCGATACGCAGGCTGATGCGCTTCATGCGTTCGATATCGATGCTGCCGGTGATCTGCTCGGCAAACGTCGCCAGGCCTTCCTGCGTCGCGGTGGTGCGTGGCGAGGAAATGCCCAGGCTGGGCAGGTGCACCTGCGCGCGCCCGTTGAGCGCGGTCAGCGAATGCACCAGCGCCTCGTGATGGAACAGCTGCGCGCGGTCGTAATCGCTGAAGGTGGCGCCGCTGCGCAGGCGGATGCGATGCGCGCCGGCCGCCGCCTTGGCCAGCAGATCCGGATCCAGCGTGACGGTGATGACGCGCCCTTCGAAGAAGGCGTCCAGATCGTTCTGCAGCTGCATGCGCAGGGCGGTCGCCGACACCGGCACCTGTTCTTCCGGCGCCAGCAGTTCGCGGTCCAGCTCCTGCGCGATCTGGATGAAGTGCCGCGCCGCCTCGCGCGTGCTCGGGCCGTTGCCCGGCATCGGGTCGTCGGGCACGCCGAACAGCTGCGCCGAGTAATCGCTGACTGCGGGAGTACCCAGCGATTCCAGCAGGCCGGCGGCCAGGCCCCAGCTATGTGTCGAGTCGATCAGGTAGGCGCCCAGCGGGTGATGCGGATCGGCCTGCTTGGCAATGGCCGCCAGCTCGCGCCGGGTATCGCCGAAATCCAGTCGCGGATACTCCACCTGCGGCAGCTCCGGCTGCCCACGTGCCACGCTCTGCAGGAACGGCTCCTGCAGCGAGCGCGGCCAGCTGGCCAGCGCGAGCAGGCGCACGCCGCGCACGGCCTTGACCAGGCGCGCATCCAGCGCCGCATGGTGGACGATGTCCGGCGGCCCCTTGCGCAACGGCATCAGCGGCGTCCGTTGCGGTCGACGCTGGCAGGCCGCCGGCCCGATCCCTTGCCCCGGTTGTTCTGCGCAAGGCGTGTGGCGAGCTTTTCGGCCGCAGCGGCCACTTCCACGCGCAGCTTCATGTAATTGGCCACCCGCTCCGGATCCAGCGTATCGGCCTCGATCGCCGCACGCACCGCACAGCCGGGCTCGGCGATATGCGCGCAATCGTTGAAGCGGCACTGCGCCGCCAACGCTTCCACATCGGAGAAGCCGCCCTCGGCCAGATCCTCTTCGCCGGTGGGCTTGAGCTCGCGCATGCCGGGCGTATCGATCAGGCAGGCACCGGACGGCAACGGAATCAAGGCGCGATGGGTGGTGGTATGCCGGCCGCGCGAATCGTTCTCGCGCACCGCATTGGTCTTCATCTTCTGCGACCCGAGCAAGGTATTGGTCAGCGTCGACTTGCCGGCACCGGACGAGCCCACCAGCACCGCGGTACGGCCATCGCCCAGCCACGGCCGCAGCGCCGCCACGCTGTCCGGATCCTTGGCGTTGACCGCGCGCAACGGGATGTTCTGCGCCTCCAGTTCCTCCAGCACCGCCAATGCATCCTCGGCGTATTCGGTCTGGTCGGCCTTGGTCAGCACCACTACCGGCTCGGCACCGCCGCCGCCGACCAGCAGCAGATAGCGTTCGATGCGGCGCGGATTGAAGTCCGCATCCAGCCCGCACACGATGAACACCGTATCGATGTTGGCCGCGATCACCTGCTGGTGGTAATGCTCGCCGGCCGCTCCGCGCTTGATCGAGGTGCGCCGCGGCAGCAAGGCCACGATGCGCTTGCCCTCCATCAGCACCCAATCGCCCACCGACGCCCGCTCATGGCTGGGAAACCGCGGCCGCTGCCACTCCGGCAACGATTCGGCCTTGAGACCGGCCTCCGGCGTATCTGCAACCACATAGCCGGTGCGGTGCTGCTCCACCACCCGCGCCGGCAACGCCTGCGGATGCGCGGCAAAGAGCGCCTGCCAGGCCGGATCCTCGGCAGGGCCAGGCCAGGGCCAGCCAATGGACTGGAGGGTGGGGTAATCGGGGGACACAATGCTCATGGGGCGATTCTAGCCGGCTGGCCGCAGCGGCTTGTGCAATCGGGCCTTGCGCCCGGGCTGAAGCGCCCCTTGACATCGTTGCCGATGCAAGCATGTCCGCCTGTCATATTTCCGCTACCATGCCAAGCCTCACGCCTACAACCGGCCCGTCGCATGTCCACTGCCCCGCAAAAGCCGCTCGCCATCCGCGAGCGTCTGTCCGAAGTCCGCTACGAAATCCGGGGCGAGCTGGCGCGACGAGCGCGGGAACTGGAGGCGCAGGGCCGCAAGCTGATCAAGCTCAATATCGGCAATCCGGGCGCGTTCGGGTTCCGTGCGCCGGAGCATCTGCAGCGCGCGATCGCCGACGACATGGGCCGCACCGATCCCTACACCCATCAGCAAGGCCTGCCGGAAGCGCGCGAGGCGATCGCCACCGCGTATGCGCGGCGCCAACACCCGGATGCGCATCCGGACCGCATCTTCGTCGGCAACGGCGTCAGCGAGCTGATCGACCTGTCGCTGCGTGCGCTGCTCAATCCCGGTGACGAAGTGCTGGTGCCCTCGCCCGACTATCCGCTGTGGTCGGCCGCCACCATCCTCAACGATGGCCGGCCGGTGTATTACCGCTGCGCACCGGAAAACGGCTTCCAGCCGGACCCGGTGGAAATCGAGACGCTGGTGTCCTCGCGCACCCGCGCCATCGTGCTGATCAATCCGAACAATCCCAGCGGCGCCAGTTATTCGCGCGAACTGCTGGAGCGCATCGTGGCCATCGCCAGCAAGCACAACCTGCTGCTGATGGTCGATGAGATCTACGACCAGGTGCTCTACGACGACGCCGCCTTCGTGCCGGTGGCGCCGCTAGCCGGTGCGCATCCGTGCATCACCTTCGGCGGCCTGAGCAAGGTGCACCGCGCCTGCGGCTGGCGCGTCGGCTGGGCGCTGCTGTCGGGCGAGCAGTCGCGCATCAACGACCTGCGCAACGCGATGGACCTGCTCGGCGCCTTGCGCCTGTGCGCCAACGTGCCGGGCCAGTACGCCATCGATGCGGCAGTCAACGGGCCGGACACCATCTCGGCGCTGTGCGCGCCGGGCGGCCGTCTGTACGAAACCCGCCGTGCGGTGATCGAGGCCTGCGCGGCCAGCGAGCACCTGTCGCTGGTGGCGCCGGCCGGCGCGCTGTATGCGTTCCCTGCAGTGGTCGGCCCGGCCGCGCGCAACTTCGACGACCACGAATTCGCGCTCGACCTGATGAACACCGAAGGCGTGCTGGTGGTGCCGGGTTCCAGCTTCAACGTGCCCTACCGCCACCACTTCCGCGTGACCCTGATGCCGGAAGCGCCGGTGATGCGCGATGTGTTCGCACGCATCGACCGTGCCCTGGCGCGCCGCGCCGAGGCGGTCACCAAGGTCGTGCCGCTCAAGTCGCGCAGCGTGGCCTGATGGCGGCGGCCGGCACGCCGCTGCGCTATCTAGCGCTCGGCGATTCCTACACCATCGGCGAAGGCGTTGCCCCCGAGCAGCGCTGGCCGGTGCAACTGGTCGACGGTTTGCGTGCCTACGGCTGGAACGTGGCGCCGCCGCAGATCATCGCCACCACCGGCTGGACCACCGACGAGCTGCAGGCCGGTCTCGATGCCGCTGCGCCGCAGGGGCCGTTCGAGCTGGTGAGCCTGCTGATCGGTGTCAACAACCAATACCGCGGGCGTTCGCTGGACGCGTACCGCAGCCAGTTCGATGCGTTGCTGCAGCGTGCGATCGGGTTCGCCGGCGGGCTTGCGGCACGCGTGTTCGTGCTGTCGATTCCCGATTGGGGGCTGACCCCGTTTGCGCATGCGCAGGGCGGCGATGCGGCGCTGATCGGCGCACAGATCGATGCCTTCAACAGCGTAGCCGCCGAACGCTGCGCCGCACGCTCGGTGCGCTTTGTCGACATCACCGCCACCAGCCGCGATGGCGGCGACGCTGCCGACATGCTGGTCGACGATGGCCTGCATCCCTCCGGCGCCATGTATGCGCGCTGGACCGCATTGGCACTGCCTGCGGCGCGCGATGCGATAGCGGCTGCCAACGCGATCGGGATGGACCACGCCACGCGCGGGCAGCCCCAATCGCGTTAGCAGGCCCCAAGCTCGCCGCGCACCAAGCCTCATTGCCAAGGAACGACATTGCACAGCACCGCCACCCAACCCATGAGCCGCGCGCAGGCGCTGGCGATCGCGCGCGCGTTTTTGCCGCCGCATCCGCTGGGTAATCGCTACGACTATTACTACACCCAGGCCAAGCTGCGTACCGACCCGCTGTATCCGGGCGTGCTGGCCGAGTTGCGCAGCACCACCGCGCCCGTGCTGGATCTGGGCTGCGGGCTGGGCCTGCTCGCGCATGCATTGCGTGCCGATGGCCAGGCATTGGTGTATCACGGGGTGGATGTGGACGCGTCCAAGATCCGCCGCGCGCAACACATCGCGCAGCGCTCTGCGTTGGGCAATACGCAGTTTGCCGTGGTCGATCTGAGCGTGGCCTGGCCGCAACACCGCGGCAGCGTGACCATTCTGGACGTGCTGCAGTATCTGCAGGCCGACATGCAGGCCAGCCTGCTGCGCAGCGTGGCGCAGATGCTGACGCCGGGCGCGAAGCTGGTGATCCGCAGCGCATTGGGCGATGCCAGCAGCCGTGGCCGCACCAGCCGCGTGACCGACGTGCTGGCGCATCTGAGCGGCTGGATGCAGCGCATGCCGCGCAGCTATCCCACCCGCGACAGCCTGCAGGCGCAGCTGGATGCCGCCGGCCTGCGTGCGACATTTGCGCCGTTGTATGGCAACACGCCATTCAACAACTGGTTGATCGTAGCCGAGCCGCGCTGAGGCCGTGCACAACGTGCCTGGCTCGCGGACGTACTTGCGGCGTGTCCCGCAAGGGTGGGCGGGCAAGGGCCCTGCAGCGAAGTCGCAGAGCAGCCGCTCTACAACTGATCCATCCGCGCTGACCAATCACTTCGGGACAACCAACTCATCGAGCCGCCGCTTTGTCTAGATGCAGGCAAAGGCCTGGTTCGCCGAGTGCGCGGTGCCCTTACCGCTCGCGGGACACGCCGTGAATCCGTCCGTGGAGGCTCGGTGGCGGCATCCTTGCCGCCACACGGTCCCGCAATCGGTAAGGGCACCGCGCCAGAGAGTTTGTAGGTTGCTTTGTTGAAAGCCATGCACACCGACCATCTCGACGGGTCCTTGCCCGCCCACCGTCGCGGGACCTTACGCGGCATGGATGCCGCGTAAGCGCCTACACGGACGTACTTGCGGCGTGTCCTGCGAGGATGGGCGGGCAAGGGCCCTGCAGCCAAGCCGCAGAGTAGCCGCTCTACAACCGATCTATCCGCGCTTACCAATCACTTCGGGACAACCAAGTCATCGAGCCGCCGCGCCGTTTGGATGCAGGCAAAGGCTTGGTTAGCCCACCGTCGCATGACCTTTGGCGGCATCGATACCGCCAAAGCCTGTCGTCTTGAGCAAGGTCAGAACTTCCAGGACAGCGTCAGCTCCACATCGCGCGGATCGCCGTAGATCAACTGGCTTTGATAGACGATGTTGGCGTAGTACTTGCGGTCGAACAGATTGCGCACGTTGAGCTGTGCCGACCATGCCTGGTTGATGTCGTAGCGCGCCATCGCGTTGGCCAGCACAACGCTGCCCTGGGTCAGCCGCTGCGTGCTGCCCTGTGGCCCGGACATCAATTCGTGGATGGCCGACTGCCAGCTCAGGCCACCGCCCACGCGCCATGGGCCGGTCTGCCAACTGGTGAACAGGGTGGCCTCGCGACGCGGGCTGGTCGGATTGACGTCGACGCCGCTGGCATCGTTGGCATCGAATTGGGCGAAGCCGAATGCGATCCGCCACTGCCCGGACAGCTGCCCATCGAGCTGGAACTCCACGCCCTGGCTGACCGTGCCCTTCGCCGCCAGGAAGGCCTGATTGGTGGTGCCGGGCACCAATTGTCCGGGGTCGTTGACCGCCAGGTTGTCCTGCTCGATACGGAACAACGCCAGCGCCGCGTTGAGCTGGCCACCGAGGTATTCGCCCTTGGCGCCGACCTCGTAGCTGTTGCCCTCCAGCGGGGCGAGATAGCGCCCGCTGCGGTCGCGATTGTTTTGCGGCTTGAAGATGCCGGTGTAGCTGGCGTAGAGCGAATGGTGGTCGTCCACGTCCAGGATCAGGCCGGCGTACGGCGTGGTGCGGCCACGGCGCTCGTAGGTGTTGGCCGGCACCAGCTGATCGGTGTTTTTCCAGTCGGTGACGCGTGCGCCGACGATGGCCGTGAGCGCGTCGGTCAGGCTGAAACGACCGGCAGCGTAGGCGGCCACCTGGCGCACGTCGCGTTCTTCGCCCTTTACCAGCGGCGTCCATTGCGGCTGCGCCATGCTGCCGGTCCAGGCGTAGACGCTTTCGGCCGCCAGTATCTGCGGCGGCTGCGGCCCGTTGGACCAACTGCGCACGTTGCGGTTCATCCAGGTGGCCCCGGCAACCAGTTCGTGGTTGCGGCCCCACCAGGTCAGCGGCACGCTGAGGTAGGCATCCAGGCTGTTTTGCGCAGTGAGTGCGGGATAGCGCCCGCCAAAATTGCTGGCAAGGCCCAGGCCGGTCTCGCGGTCCGGGTAATCGAGATAGCCGAACAGCACCGACTTCCAATCGGCTTCGAACCGCTGATGCGAGTACTCCACGTGCAGCTGCGCACCGTTGTCGAAGCGATGGGTCAGGCCGGCGAACGCATTGGTGGTGTCTGCCACACCGCGCGCCCAGCGCGGCGTGAACGAATCCGAGCGTGCAAAATCGGTGCGGCTGCCGTCGCTGAAGTACGCCGGCACCCCGCCCCAGGTAGTGCCGCGGCCGTCGTTGCGCTGCTTGTTGACGCCGATGTAGCCGCGCGTGGCATCGCTGAAATCCGCATCGACGATGCCGTAGAACAGCGACGATTGCTTGCTGTAGTAATCGCGGAACGACTGCTTGTCCTCGTAACTGGCAACCACCCGTCCACGCACGTTGCCGGCCGCGTTCAAGGGCGATTGCAGGTCGACGGTGCCGCGGTAGCGATCCCAACGCCCTGCCGACAGATCGACCCGACCGGTGAACACATCGCTGTCGGCATGTTTGCGCACCAGGTCGATCGACGCGGCCGGGCTGCCCGCCCCGGTGGTCAGGCCGTTGGCGCCGCGGATGATTTCCACCCGGTCGTAGATCGCCATGTTCTGCTGCACATCGCCGGTGTAGTCGGTGGGAATGCCGTCGATGCGGTAGTAGTCCACTTCGAAGCCGCGCGCGTTGATGTAAGTGCGCTCGGTGTCCCAGGTGGGCGAGTTGAAGCCGGCCACGGTGTCGGTGACGTCCTGCAGCGATTGCAGGTTGCGGTCGACGATCTGCTGTCGGGTCACCACCACCACCGACTGCGGCGTCTCGCGCAGCGACAGCTCCAGCTTGGTCGAACTGCGCGCGACATCGGCGGTGTAGGAGTCGCTGCCTTCGGTTGCGGCGCCGCGGTGCGCCTCGATCTGCAGGCGGTCCAGATCGACCGGATCGCGTGTGTTCGATTGCGCCGCAGCCGCCAACGGCCACGCGCAGGCCAGCGCCAGCAGGGAGTACGCCAGCGGCCGCTGCGGCGAACGGAGATCCGCACGCGTGAGCGCGCGCGCAGGGACGGTGCGATGGGACATGGGGTCAGCCTCAAGAGCGAGTATGGCCGTCGATGACGGCGATTGAGGCTGGCGCCGGCAGCGCCGTCGGAAGGCGCGCACCGTTTGCTGGCTGGGGGCGCATGTTCGATCCGCGTTAAATCGCTGTCAATACATGCGCGGATCGACGTTGCGCCAAGCGCTGATCGCTGCGTTAAGTCCGATCAACGGAAAACGACGCGTCGCAGCGAAGCATTCCCACCGACAGGGACGATGGATCCGGCAACGTACGACCTGGTTCGCCGTCGGCCGCGCTGTGCGCAGGACCTCAGAGCGGACGCCGCCCCGCCAGGCCGCGCGCATGCATTGCCTCCAGCACGCCACGCAGGATGGTGAGGTTGTGGCCGTGCGCGGCGCCTTCGTGCAGCAGCACAATGGCGCCGGGATTCAGGTCGCGCACGATGCGGGCCACGGTGGCCTCCGGCTCGCAACGCACCCCGTCGAAACCGCGCGCGCTCCAGGCCACGCGGGTCAGCCCGTGCGCACGCAGCGGCGAAGCGACGAAGGGGTTGGTCATGCCCACCACCGAGCGGTACAGCCGCGGCGCTTGCCCGGTGATGGTGGCCAGCACGCGCTGTGCCTGGCCGATTTCCTGCGCCATGCGATGCGGTCCCAGCGCCCAGAACCAGGCCTGCGGATGGGTATGGCTGTGATTGCCGATGCCATGCCCGCGCCGCACCATCTCGCGCACCAGTTCAGGCCGCTGCTCGGCGCGTGCGCCGACCACGAAGAAGGTGGCCTTGGCATCGAAGGCGTCCAGCAGATCCAGCATCGCCGGGGTGTCGTCGGAGGGGCCATCGTCGATGGTCAGCCACACCTGCGGGGCGCGGCCCGGCAGACGCGCCAGCACCGGGCCATACAGGCGCGCGCGCGGCAGGAACACCGGCACCACGAACAAGGCATGCGACATCAGCAACGCAGGCACACCCCATACCCAGCCCAGATGCCACCACAGCAGCGCCACCGCTGCCTGCGACAGGGCCAGCAGGCCTATCCAGCGGTACGGGTGCGAGGGGATGCGATACAGCGTTTGAAGCGTGGTCATGCCGCATGATGCCATGCAGCGTAGAATGCCCGGACTCCACGATCTGACCGAAGCGCTGCCATGTCCCTCGATCCCGCCCTGCGTTCCCGCATCGATACGCTGCTGCAATCCAGCCGCGTGGTGCTCTTCATGAAAGGCCAGCCCGGCATGCCGCAGTGCGGCTTTTCGGCCAAGGCGGTCGGCGTGCTGGACGGCCTGGGCATCGACTATGCCCACGTCAACGTGCTCGCCGACCAGGAGATCCGCGAGGGCATCAAGGCCTACGGCGACTGGCCGACCATTCCCCAGCTGTATGTGGACGGCGAGTTGATCGGCGGCAGCGACATCATCGTGCAGATGGCAGACAGCGGCGAGTTGAGCAGCATGCTCGGCCTGCAGGCGCCAGACAGGACACCGCCCAGGATCACCATCACCCCGGCCGCGGTCGAGATGCTCAAGGGCGCGCTGGCCGATGCGCCGGATGCCTCGCTGACGCTGGCCATCGATGCCGACTTCCAGCCGAACTTCCAGCTGGCACCGACCAACCCGAACGCCATCGCGGCCGAGTCCAACGGCCTGCGCGTGCAGTTCGATCTGGCCAGCGCCCGCCGCGCCGACGGCATCACCATCGACTGGGTGGACGACATCCGCGGCCGGGGCCTGGCCATCGACAACCCCAACGCGCCCAAGCCGGTACAGGAGTTGTCGGTGCGCGATGCCGACGACCGCCTCAAGGCCGGTACGCTGACCCTGGTGGACGTGCGCCCGGCCGACGAACGTGCCCTGGCCAGCGTTGCCGCGCCGTTCCGTACGCTGGATGCGCATGAGCGCGCCGCCATCGAGCAGTTGCCCAAGGACACCCTGCTGGCGTTCCTGTGCCACCGTGGCGGGCGCAGCCTGCAGGCGGCCGAGCACTTCCGCAGCCTGGGTTTCAGCAACGTCCACAACGTCACCGGCGGCATCGATGCATGGTCGGACGAGGTGGACAACGGCGTAGCCAAGTACTGAGCAAGACAGGCGGCGCGGCCGGTATCGGAATCTATCTCCGGCGCGCAGGCACTGCGGTTCCTGCGCGCCATCGGCACGGATAACGGTCCGCTGGAACCACCCGCCAGGTTTCAAGCCGCGTTTGCTACATTGCACACCCGAAACGGGCGCTCCACGGAGCGTCCGTTTCGTCATGGATCGACACGCACAAGGACTTCGCTGCAATGCACACTCACCTGCTCTGTCTTGCACTGGCCGCGCTGTTGCCGCTGGCCGCACAGGCTGCCGAACCTGCACGTGCGGTCATGCTGGTACAGACCTACGACAGCCAGCCGACCGAAGACCCGCTGGAATACATTCCGGTGTGGCTGGGCAGCGGCGTAGCGAAGGATTCCACCATGCCCAGGTCGCTGCTGAGCCAACCGCTGCAGGTCTTCAATGCGGGCGTGCCCACCGGCACCGTGCGGCTTGCGTCGCTGAGCGTCGACGACAACAGCATGTGCGGCGGCACGGCAAAACTGCGCTTGAAGGGCACGAGCACGCTGTCCAGTTCGCCGCTGCTATCGACGGTGGATCTCAATCCCGGCAAGCGCTTTGCAAGCCGTGACGCCACAGCTGCCGAACAGGCCGAGCTGTTGCGACAGGTCGGCGAAACCGCGCAGCTGCGCAAGCGCGTCAAGCCTGCGGCGCTGGCCCAGGCATTGACGGCATTCACGGCCGATCGTGCGCGGGATCTGGCGGCGCTGCAGATCTTTACCGATACCCGGCAGCCGCAGCGCCGCGTGGCCGTGCTGACCTCCAATCACCCGACCAGCACCGGCAACCCGGACAACCCGACCGGCGTCCTCGTCGTGCTTGCCATCCTCGAACACGACGGCAGCCGCTGGCAGTTCCGCAAGGGCAGCGCGGCCAGCGGCTGTGACGATTGCGAAGACCTGCCTTTGCGCACGCATCTGCTGCAGTTCGGCGATATCGACGGCAACGGCACACTCGACTTCGTGCTGTCGGAAAGCGGCTACGAGAGCTACGGCTTCTATCTGCTGCTCGGCGAGGGCGCGAACTGGCGCTCGGAAGGCTTGATGGGCGGCTGTTGATCGGTCGCAGCGCGATGGCCGATGCGCGCATCGGTATCGGCGTTGCGTTGCACCACGGGCGGGATCCAGAACAGCGCGGCTCGTCGCCGCGCAAGCGATCCACACATCGCCGGTGCGAGGCCATTGATGCAGTTGCGCACCTGCATGATGTCGATCAACGCTCGACATCACGCGCATGTGCATCATCTACCGATCGCATCGATCGTCCCACGCAATGCGCATGCCCAACGCAAGTAGGCGGTGCGGGAAAGCCGTCGCGGCGCGCAACCGCGGCAGGCCACAACCGCTGCCATCCCTCAGCCGGTAAATCCACCGTCATCGAGAAACTGCCGTTCTTCCACGGTGGTCTCGCGCCCCAGTACCGCATTGCGATGCGGGAAGCGACCGAAGCGCTGGATGATCTGCTGATGCTCCACTGCCCAGCGCGTGGTTTCTGCATCGTCCAACGCGGTGATCAGCTGCACCGAACGTCCCTGCTCCTGCAGATCTTCGGCATGCTCCAACGGCAGATAGAAAAACAGCCGCAACTGCGCGGAGACCTCTTGGTCGAAACCGCTGGCAAGCGCCTGCTTGGCGTAGGCCAGCGCCAGGCCATCGGTGGCGTAGGCATGCGCGCTGCCGCGGAACGCGTTGCGCGGGAACTGGTCGAGCAAGATCAGCAAGGCCAGCGCATCTTCGGCACGTTCCATCCAGTGCGCATATTCGCCACGCGCCGCTGCGAAGTGCTGCTCGCTGAAATGCTGGCGGAAGTTGGCATCGAAGGCATCGTTGTGCGTGAACCAGCGTGCCGAGCCGGCCAGTTCCCAGAAAGCCAGCACCACATCGGCCTGTTTGTTGCGTTCTGATTTGACGATCATCGACGTGTCCCCTGACGAATGCGGCACAGCATGCACCGGCCCATGTGATGAGCCCGCCGCCGCCGGCGCTGCAGCACTTGGCAAGCGCGCCGCCGGCCGCTAGGTTTGCGGCTGACGTTTTCGTTGCACCGGGGAAATCCATGCGTTCCATCCTGTTCGCCGCGCTCGGCGCGGCCGTGCTGTGCGGTCCTGCGTCTGCGGCATCGCGTTTCGTGCAAGACCCCTACCCCAGCACCTATCGCGCGCTCGCGTCCGCTCCGGTATTGATCCAGCACGCCACCGTGCTCACCGGCACCGGCCAGCGGCTGGACGACGCCGACGTGCTGCTGCGCGACGGCAAGGTGGCCGCGGTCGGGCGCGCGCTGCAGGCGCCGGCCGATGTGCGCCGCATCGACGGCACCGGCAAATGGGTCACCCCCGGCATCATCGACGTGCACTCGCATCTGGGCGTGTATCCCAGCCCCGGCGTCAGCGCGCACAGCGATGGCAACGAGATGACCGCCCCGGTGACGCCGAACGTGTGGGCCGAGCATTCGATCTGGCCGCAGGATCCCGGCTTCGGCACCGCCCTGGCCGGCGGCGTGACCTCGCTGCAGGTACTGCCGGGCTCGGCCAATCTGATCGGCGGGCGCGGCGTCACCCTCAAGAATGTCGCCTCCACCACCTACCAGGGCATGAAGTTTCCCGGTGCCCCCTGGGGCCTGAAGATGGCCTGCGGCGAGAACCCCAAGCGCGTGTACGGCCAGAAGGGCGGCCCCGGCACGCGCATGGGCAACGTGGCCGGTTACCGCGCCGCCTTCATCGATGCGGCCGAGTATCTGCAGAAGACTGCGCCGAAGAAAAAGACCGCGAAAAAGCGCCATTGGTGGAGCCGCGGCGGCGACAACGACAGCAGCGGCGATGCCGGCGGCAAGCGCGATCTCAAGCTCGACACGCTGGCCGGGGCGATCAACGGCGACATCCGCGTGCATATCCACTGCTACCGCGCCGACGAGATGGCGACCATGCTGGACCTGTCCAAGGAATTCGGCTTCCACATCGCCGCCTTCCATCATGGCGTGGAGGCCTACAAGCTGGCCGACCGGCTGGCGCAGGACAACGTCTGCGGCGCGCTGTGGGCCGACTGGTGGGGCTTCAAGATGGAGGCCTTCGATGGCATCCAGGAAAACATCGCGCTGGTCGACAGACCGGCCAACAGCTGCGCCATCGTGCATTCGGATTCGGAAGAAGGCATCCAGCGCCTGAATCAGGAAGCGGCCAAGGTGCTCGCCAACGCGCGCCGCAGCGGAATGGAGATTCCGCCCGAGCGTGCGATCCGCTGGCTCACCAGCAATGCCGCCAAGGCGCTTGGCATCGAGCAGCAGACCGGCGCACTGGAGCCGGGCAAGATGGGCGATATGGTGGTGTGGAACGGCAATCCCTTCAGCTCCTACGCGCTGGCCGAACAGGTCTATATCGACGGCGCGCAGGTCTACGACCGCCACGATCGCCGCCTGCAGCCGGTGTCGGACTTCATGCTCGGCCAGGAGGTGGCGCGATGAGCCGCGCAATCTTCGTTGGCCCGCGTCTACGCGCGATCTCTGCTGTGGTCCTGGCAGTGCTTGCATTGCCCGCAGTCGGCCAGCAGGTGCTGATCCGTGGCGCGACCGTGCATACCGCCACCGCACAAGGCACGCTGCGCAATACCGATGTGCTGGTGCAGGGTGGCGTGATCCGCGCGATCGGCAGCAACCTGGCCGTGCCGGCCGATGGCCGCGTGGTCGAGGCCGGGGGCCGCCCGCTGACGCCGGCCCTGTTCGGCGGCATCACCGAGATCGGCATCGAAGAAGTCTCCGGCGAAGACAGCACCGTGGACAGCGGCGTCAAACTCAGCGACCAGCCGATGCGTCCGGAATTCGACGTCACCCTGGCCTACAACCCCGATTCGGTGCTGGTGCCGGTGGCGCGCGTGGAAGGCATCGGCTTCACCGCGTTGGGCGCGACCACCAGCGGTGCCTTCATCGCCGGACAAGGTGGCGTGGTGCGGCTGGACGGCAGCCCGGACCCGGTTGGCCCGCATGCCCTGTTCATCCGCATCGGCGCGGCGGCGTCCGATCTCACCGGCAGCTCGCGCGCCGCGCAATGGATGCTGCTCGACCAACTGGTGGCCGAGGCACGCGGACGCGTGCCGGCCGACTCGCCGCATGCGCTGCTGACCCCGGTCGGCCGCAACGTGCTGGCCAAATATCTGGCCGGGCAGGGCCGCATCGTGGTGCAGGTGGAGCGCGCCGCAGACATCCGCCAGTTGTTGCGTTGGGCGCAGCGCGAAAAGGTGCGCATCGCCATTGCCGGTGGCGCGGAGGCCTGGAAGCTCGCGCCGCAACTGGCGCAGGCCAGGGTGCCGGTGCTGGTGGACGCGCTGGCGGATCTGCCGTCCACCTTCGACCAGATCGGTGCGACGCTGGAAAATGCGGCACGTCTGCGTGCGGCCGGCGTGGAAGTCAGCTTTGCCCAGAGCGGGGATGCCTCGCATAACGCGCGCAAGCAGCGCCAGCTGGCCGGCAACGCGGTCGCCAATGGATTGCCGTGGGAAGCCGGCCTGGCCGGCCTAACCCGGGTGCCGGCAGAGATCTTCGGCGTGGGCGATCGCATCGGCAGCATTGCAGTCGGCAAGCAGGCCGACCTGGTGCTGTGGGAAGGCGACCCGCTGGATGTCGCCCACTACGCCGAGCAGGTGTGGCTGGGCGGCCGCGACATGCCGATGCGCTCGCGCCAGACCGAGCTGCGCGAGCGTTACATGCAACCGGCCGGCGCGTTGCCGCGGGCCTATCTGAAGTGATCGGGGCGGCGGGCGCGCGCGTGCCAGCGCAATGACACGCATGGCGTTGGGCGTACGCAGCGTCTACCTGCTGACCGCACTCGCCGTGTTTGTCATCGAAGTGGCGATCGGTGCTGGCACACTCGGCGGGCCCTGGGTGCGCGGCAGCCTGGGCGATATGCTAGCGGTGATCCTGGTGTATTGCGGGTTGCGCGGCGTGTTTGCGTTATCGCGACGCTGGGCGTGCGTGCTGGCGGTCGCGACCGGGTGCCTGATCGAAGGCCTGCAGGCGCTGCATCTGGCCGACCGGCTCGGGCTGCGCCCCGGCAGCGCGGCCTACATCGCGCTCGGCAACACCGCCACCCTGCACGATCTGCTGATGTATCTGGTCGGCGGCGGCGTGGCGTACATCGGTGATGTGGCGTCATGCCGTGTCGCTGCGTCTTCCCGGCGGCAAACGCCGCATTGATGCACTCCTTCGGGCCTACCGCATGTTTTCCGTCTGCTCATCGGCACTGATCGACAGCGTTGGCGCCCTGTCTGGGCAATGGCAGCAATGGCGTGCCCGCGCCAACCCTGCATCGCAGTGACTTCGCTGTTTCAAGGAAGCGGCTTGCGCTCGATCGATCGGGTCGTGTTACGCCAGGCGCCGGCCAATCTGCTGCGCGGCCTTGAGGCGGTCGGCGGGCGGCTGATCCTGACCGCCGATGCGCTGCACTTCCAGCCGCATCCCTACAACCTGCAGACCCGGTCGCTGACCGTGCACCTGACCCAGATCGCGACCGTGCAACCACGCTGGACGCGCCTGTTCGGCCTGTTGCCGGTGGCGCCGACATCGCTGGCGGTGCAGTTGCACCAGGGCGGCGAACACCGGTTCGTGATCGGCAAACGCGACCAGTGGATGGCCGCCATCGCCTCGGCGCGCGATGCCCTGCGCTGACGCTGCCCCGACACCCGCAGTCGCGCTGATCGATAAGACCGCAGTGCCCGACTGACCTGTCGCAATGCCCTGGCTGCTTTCCGGATACATCGCAGCGCAGACGAAGCGTGCCCTGCGCTGTGTTTCAGAATCGCCTCACGCGCATGGCAGAAGTCATGGCAGTGGTGAATGCTCAAGCAGGCGATCTTGGACACCTGATGCGAAACGTAGCCGTCGGTGGCCAGAGTCGTCGTGCGATCTTCGACGATTTTCGGCCATCGCAGGCGAAGCGGTACCGGCGTGTGTCGTGCTGCACGCCGGTCTCCGATGCCAACCGCGCACGCTCAGCCATGCGGCCGATTGGCGCTGCGCTTACTGCGCGTCCAACGTCGCGCTCACCTTGGCCCAGCCGCTGCCGCGTACCACTTCGAAACCGGCTTCGGCTGCATGCAGATACATGCTGTTGTTGTAGCGCCCATCCTTGGACCGGTTGGTCTGCAACCAGTTGAGGAAGGGCTTGGCGTCCACGTTGAGGCTGCCGCTGGTCTTCAGCGTGGCCTGCCCGGCAGTGCCGGTCGGGATGAAGGTGTAGACGTAGTAGCCGGCACCGGAGTTGAAGCCTTCCCACAGGTCGAAGGTGCGCCCGCCTGCGGTGATCACCTTGCTGGCAGTCAGCGTGCCGATCGGCCAGGAGTTGTGGTCGCCCCAGATCATGACTTCCAGCTGCGGGTTGCCCTTGGCGGTATCCCAGCGGAAGAAGATGTCATAGGCAAAATCGCCCGCGAGATTGGTTCCGCCCGCGCTGTAGGTGAACTTGAGCGGGATTTTGCTCAAGGAGGAAATCTGCCGCGGAAACAGCGTATCGCTGGTCGGGTTCCAGTCGTAGTGCCAGCCGCGCACGATCGCCGGATAGCCGTAGAGGTTGTAGTCGGCGAAGTTGAAGGTGACGGTCAGCTCGGGGGTGCTGCCGGTGCCGAACGTGCCCTGGATGATGTTGTTGGGATCGTTGAAATTATTGACCCACGCATAGTGGTTGCCGAAGACCTTGTAGGGACCGGCCAGCGCCGCTGGCGCCAGGGCGACCAGACCCACGGCCAGTGCAGCCTTCCACCAGCGCGATGCGCGCCGCCGTGTCGGCGGCGCCGGTGTGCCGGTCTGGGTGAGGGTGCGGGATTGGCTGTTTTGCATGGTGACTCTCTCCGTATGGGTTCAGCGCGGCGATGCCGGTGCGGCAGCGTCGAGAGCCGCTTTGCAGCGGTCGCGTTGGACCCTAGCAGCGGCCTTGTATCGGGAGCTATAGCAATTGCGACAGGCCTCGCTCGTCATCTGCGATAGCGGGCGCCATCCGCCAACCGAAGCGTGCGCAGATCCTCAGTTCGCGACCCAACCGGCAGCGTGACAGGATGTATCGGTCATCTGCATGACGGTACGGTGGACGCAAATGGTGCAGAGCCACATGGCTGCGGTCTGTGTCTCTGCCGCACCTGCGGCTGCTTGCTCCAGGCCCTATTCGGATGCGTCGAGCTTGCCTGGTGGCAGTGCGCCAGGCTCCCATCGCGCGATGTTCATTCAACGCAACAACGTCAGCGTATTGCCGATCGGCGTGCGCATCGGCGAAAGGGGGCTGGCCGATCACCGCGATGAGGAAGCGACGCTGCCTGCAGGCGCATGTGGCCGAAAGCGGACACCGAGCGCAGACACCAAGATATAAAGACAACCGGGCCTCCTAGTCGCGGCGTCGTTTACGCAAGGCGGTCAAACGCCCGGTTGATCGAGGGCGCGGTGTCCTTACCGCTCGCGGGACACATCATGCACTGCTGGCAACCACGCACGCCGATCATTTCGACCGGTCCTTGCCCGCCCGCCGTCGCGGGACCTGACGCGGCATGGATGCCGCGCAAGCGCCGACAAGGACGGACTTGCGGCGTCTCCCGCGATGGTGGGCAGGCAAAAACCCCGCAACCAAGCCGCAGCCCTGATGCACGCGGCCCACACCTCACCGCATCGTTAGCTCAGTGCAGCGTTATCGCAGCGGCACGTTCAATACCGATGGCGTTGCCGTCGGCGACGTAAACGTCACCGTGCCGCCGCCATCGCTGGCATCGGTGTAGCGCACATCGCGCGTGTCGATCACCAGCACCAGGCGCTGCCCTGCCGGAATCTCCGCAGCAGCCGCTTGCAGTGGCCAATCCAGCGTCACTGCGCGGCCTGCCGTGGTGCCGCGTAGCGTGTACGGTGCATGCGTGATCAGTTGCGCCACGCCGAATGCGTCCATGCGATACAGATACGCGAACAGGCTCACTTCCGATTGGCTGGGTACCACGGTCACGCGCAACGATGGACTGCCGGCCAGCCGCCGTGGCGTGCTCGACGGCGCACCCACCCACACTGCCGCGCCGATGCGATTGACCAACGGAATCGACGTGGTGACCGGCACACCGATGCCCTGCAACAGACCACTGACCAGTACCACGCCCGAGTCGGCCAACGTCGGCACATCGGTGGCAATGCGCGACTGCCATCCGCTGGCGGTGCCGCCGATCAAGCCGCCGGTGGGGCTGAGCAACCCGGCCGGTGCGGATAACCCCAGCCGCGTGCTTCCCTGTTGCACCGACGCCCAGTCCGCGTACTCCAGCCATTGCCCGGCACGCGGCGACAACCGCACCGGTGCTTCGCTGTCCACGCCGTTACGCAGCTGCTTGAGATGACGATCGAACCAGCGCGTGGCCGCCGTATAGACCTCGTTGGGCAGGCCTAGCGCGCCCGGCAATTCTGCGGTGGCGTGGTCGCCCTGGCTGAGCAGCAACTGCTTGGGTCCGCGCAGCTGGTTGAAGAACGCGATCGTCTGGTTCGGCGGAAACAGCCCGTCGTTGAAGGCATTGCCCAGCAGCACCGCGGTACCACGCGCATTGAGCGCGGCCACATCGCTTGACGGGCTGCGCGACGCGGCTTGCGGCAGGAAGCCCTGCACTGCACCGTCGTAGTCGCCAACTGCAACCCGGGTGCTGATCTGCGCCAGATCCGGGCCGGGACGTCCGGTCAACGCGCCTGCACCGACCAACAGGCCAACGCCTTGCTGGCTGACGGTGCGATTGGAATACAGCGACGCTTCCAGATCGGCCCAGCCGCTGAGCGCAGCCACGGCCTTGATGCGCGGATCGCGCTCGGCCGCCAACAGGCTGATGCCCGCCCCGTAGGAGATGCCCGATGCACCGATCGCATTCGCATTGGCCGGCGTATGTGCCAGCGCCCAGTCGATCACCGCGCTGACGTCTTCCACCGTGTCGGCGCCGGCAATATCGATCTGCCCGGCCGAATCCCAGAACCCGCGCGAGGTGTAGCTGACGACCACGTAGCCATCGCTGGCCAGCTGGGTCGCGCGTCCAAGGTATTCCAGATTCGGCAACGACCAGCTGGCCGGCATCACGATCAACGGAAACGGCCCGCTGCCCTGCCCCTGCGGCACCAGCACCAGCGCGCCCATCGGCGCACCATCCCAGCCGGGAATCCGTTCGTAGGTCTTGCGGAAGGCGCCCGCCACCGCCGACGCCGATGCCACCAGCAACGCCAAGGCGGCGATGCCTCCGATCCAATGCTTGTTCATGCGGATCTCTCCCACGCAAGGCCAGGCCGGGATGGCCCAGCGGCAACTGCCATGCATCCGTGGTTCGGGGGAGAACGTCGCGAACGTACCAGACGGTACGGTATGGCTCAAGGGGCGGGAATCGGGAATCGGGAATCGGGAATCGGGAATCGGGAATCGGGAATCGGGATTTGGGATTTGGGATTTGGGATTTGGGATTTGGGATTTGGGATTTGGGATTTGGGATTTGGGATTTGGGATTTGGGATTTGGGATTTGGGATTCGGGATTCGGGATTCGGGATTCGGGAGGCGGGTGCGTGCGCACCGCAATCGCCGGCTCGCAACTGGAAACAGCGTGCGCTTATCGCCTGGCCGCTCCAGACCCGCAGACGTTGGCTGCGATGCAGCACGCTTGCGCAACGCCTCCCGCGCGCTCAGCTCAGCCGACGAAGTGCTGATACCCGCGCCGCGGCGGCTGCCACGGGTTGCCGTCGGCGTCGTGGACCATCACCCCCGGCGTGGCGACGATCTGGCCGATGCGCGTCGCCGCGACGCCGGCGAAGTCCATCGCCTGCACCACCGCGTCGCGGTGGTGCACGGCGGCGGTGAAGCACAGCTCGTAGTCGTCGCCGCCGCCGAGTTGCCAGCCGATGCATTGCAGCGCGCTGATCCCGGTGCTGCACGGCATCGCCGGCAGTGCCGCCAGCGCCAGCTGCGCGCCCACGCCGCTGCGTTCGCACAGATGGCCCAGATCGGCCAGCAAGCCGTCGGAGACGTCCACACAGGCATGCGCAAGCCCACGCAAGCGCAGCCCGGCCTGCACACGCGGCTGCGGGCGCAACAGGCGACCGCGCCAAAGTTCGTGCAAGGGGTCGGTCGCCGCACAGGTCACGTCCAGCTGGCCGGCTTGCCACAGCGACAACGCCGCCGCCGCTTCGCCCGGCGCGCCGGTCACCCACACATCGTCGCCCACACGTGCACCATCGCGACGCAGCGCCGCACCCGGCGGCAGGCTACCGATCGCAGTCACCGCACACGCCAACGGCCCGCGCGTGGTGTCGCCACCGACCAGCGCAATGGCATGCGCATCGGCCAGTGCAAAGAATCCATCGGCGAACGCATCGACCCACTCGACATCGTCGTGCGGCAACGACAGCGACAAGGTGCACCAGCGCGGTTGCGCACCCATCGCGGCCAGATCGGACAGATTGACCGCCAGCGTCTTCCAGCCCAGATCCTCGGCACGCGTCTCGTGCGGGAAATGCACGCCCGCATTGAGCGTATCGGCAGTGATCGCCAGCTGCTCGCCTGGCGGCGGCTGCAGCAATGCCGCATCGTCGCCAATCCCCAGCGGCACATCCGCACGCGCCGCAATGCGCGCGCGCAAGCGGGCAATCAGATCGAATTCGGGCATGGGGACGGGAATCGGGAGAAGGGAATCGGGAATCGCAAAAGCACATCAGGAGATATCGGAGATGGTGCTCTTACAATTCCCCATTCCCGACTCTCCATTCCCGCGGCGCCTCAGGCGCCGCTGGCGCCCGACTCCAGCTTGCGCCACTCGACAGAGGCGCGATCCAGCACGCCATTGACGTAGGTGTGGCCATGCTCGGAGCCGAAGCGCTTGGCGGTTTCGATCGCTTCGTTGATCACCACGCGGTACGGCACGTCCTGGCGATACAGCAGTTCGTAGGCGGCCAGGCGCAGCACCGCGCGTTCGATCGCGTCGACCTCTTCCACGCCGCGATCCAGATACGGCGTCAGCGCGGTGTCAAGCTCGGCGCGGTTGCTCAGCACGCCTTCGACCAGGTTTTCGAAATAGGCCAGATCGGCCACTTCGTGCGCCTGCTCGTGCGCAAACTGGGAGATCACCTGCTTGGCGAACCCGCCGGAAATCTGCCAGGCATATACCGCCTGCAAGGCACGCCGGCGCGCGCGCGAACGCAGCACCGGGTCGATGCCGTCGCGACGGACGTGGCGGGCGTGTCCACCGGACTTGCTCATGGCAACAACTCCATCAAATTGACCAGTTCCAATGCCGCAAGCGCGCATTCTTCGCCCTTGTTGCCATGGCTGCCGCCGGCACGCGCCTCGGCATCTTCCACACGCTCGACCGCCAGCACGCCGTTGAGCACCGGGACGCCGGTCTGCAACTGCACGCTCATCAGGCCTTCGGCGCACAGGTCGGCGACGTGTTCGTAGTGGCGGGTGTCGCCGCGGATCACGCAGCCCAGCGCGATGATCGCCGCATGCTGGCCGGATTGCCCCAGGCGGTTGGCGGCGATCGGAATTTCCCAGGCGCCCGGCACGCGGACCACGTCGATGGCGTCCTCGCCGATGCCGTTGCCGGCCAGGCTCTGGCGCGCACCGGTGACCAGCGCGTCGGTGATGCGGGCATTCCAGCGGCTGGCGATGATCGCAAAGCGCGCGGTGGTGGGGCGGAGATCGCCTTCGTAGTGGGTCATGCGGGTCGGCAACTCGAGGGGGCGGCAAGTTTAACAGCTGCCGGGGCCTGGCCCGGCCGGTGCGTGCCGGCCGGGCTGCCGAAGCAGCCCCGGCCATGTCGCCAGGAAACGATTCGGGAGCGCGCAGTACAGGCTGGTGCGGCGGGCAGCTGGCGTGGTCGATGCGCGACAACCGTAAGAACCGCTCGACCAGCGCGGTTCCTGCGGCGCGTCCGGCAACCACCGGACAGCGGCGACTCCAGGCCGCCAGCGTGTCTCAGGGCAGCGCGGCCGCCGGCACCGAGCGCACGCCTGCGCCGGGGTGGCATTCGAGGTACTCCACCACCTCCAGCCCGAACCCGGCCAGGCCCACCTGACGCCGCGGCGTGCCCAGCACGCGCAGCTTGCCCAGGCCCAGTTCGGCCAGGATCTGCGCGCCGGCCCCGTTGCGCCGCCACTGGCTGACGTCCTTGGCGTTGGTGGCCGCTTCCGGTTGCTGGCGCAGCCGCGCCAGCAATGATTCGCTGTCGCGCGGTGCCGACAGCACCACCATCACGCCCTGCCCTTCTGCAGCGATCGCACGCAAGGCATCGGTGGCCGGCACGCCGAAGTCATCGCGCTGCCAATGCAGCAGATCGGCCAGCGGGTTTTCCACCTGCACGCGCACGAGCGTCGGTGTGTGCGGATCGGCAGTGCCGCGCACCAGCGCAAAATGCAGATCGTGCGCGATGCGGTCGCGGTAGGTCACCAGCGTGAACGGGCCGAACTCGGTACTGATCTCGCGTTCGTCAACGCGCTCGACGGTGTGCTCGTTGGCCAGGCGATAGGCGATCAGGTCGGCGATCGACCCCATCTTCAGCCCGTGCTCGCGCGCGAACACTTCCAGCTGCGGACGCCGCGCCATGCTGCCATCCGGGTTGAGCACTTCCACCAGCACGCCGGCCGGTTCCAGCCCGGCCAGCATCGGCAGGTCGCTGGCCGCCTCGGTGTGGCCGGCGCGGGTGAGCACGCCGCCGGGCTGCGAGATCAACGGGAAGATATGCCCCGGCTGGCTCAGATCCTGCGGCTTGGCATCCGGCCGCACCGCGGTGCGCACGGTGTGCGCGCGATCGTAGGCGGAGATGCCGGTGGTCACGCCTTCGGCCGCCTCGATGCTGACGGTGAAGTTGGTCTGGAACTGCGCGGTGTTGTTGCGCACCATCGGCGCCAGGCCGAGCTGCGCACAGCGCTCGCGGGTCAGCGACAGACACACCAGCCCGCGCGCGTGGGTCACCATGAAGTTGATGTCCGACGGCTTGACCAGCTCGGCGGCCATGATCAGATCGCCTTCGTTCTCGCGGTCCTCGTCATCGACGATCACCACCATGCGGCCGGCGCGCAGTTCCTCGATCAATTCCGGAACGGGTGCGAAATTCATGCCGCACCCCGCGTGCCGAGCAGGCGTTCGACATAACGCGCCACCAGATCGATCTCCAGATTCACCGCCGCACCAACCGCCGTCTGCGCAAACGCGGTATTGGCCACCGTATGCGGAATCAATGCGACTTCGAAGCCGTCCTCGTCCACGTCGTTGACGGTCAGGCTGACCCCGTCCACGCAGATCGAGCCCTTCTTGGCGACATAGCGCAACACCGCCGGCGGGGCGGCAAACCGCCAACGCTGCGCACGCGCATCGCCATGCACCGACTGCACCTGGCCCAGACCGTCGACATGCCCGCTGACCAGATGCCCGCCGAGGCGGTCGGTCGGGCGCATCGCGCGCTCCAGATTGAGCACCGCGCCTTCCGGCAAGGCGCCCAACGTGGTCAGCGACAGGGTTTCGGTGGAGGCATCGGCCTGGAAGCTGCCGGCATCGAAGGCGACCACGGTCAGGCACACGCCGTTGACCGCGATGCTCTCGCCCAGTTGCACCGCTTCGAACGGCAGGCTGCCGGTGGCGAAGGTGAAACGCACATCGCCGCCTTGCGGCTGGCGCGCCGCCAGACGGCCGACGCCTTCGATGATTCCGGTAAACATCAGCGCACCTCCGTCGTTGATGACGACAGCGCGGACGGAGTGCGGTGGAAGATCGCGACGCAGCGCGACGGGTGACGCATGGACATAGTCGTTTCTCGCAGGAGTTGAGCGAAAAACGCCACAAGGCAAACAGGCGCGCGCGCAGCCGCAAGGCTACGCGTTGGCCGTCTTCTTTCATCCGGACTATACCGTCGGCCCCGGCATCGCACCGGATCTGCTGACCTTGCGCAGCGGGGGTGTCGCGTTGGTCCGCTCAACCCAGGAGTGCAAGCGCTCGCGGGCTCGCATGCTTGCGCATGCCTACCGCCGGTGGGGAATCGCACCCCGCCCTGAAGACGTTTGTGAGTACCGGCGAACCGGCGTGCAAAGTCTAACAGGGCACATCGGCGCGATGGCCAAGGGTGAGCGCAGGCTGGCAGGACACTGCGTCATGTCGGGAAATCCCTCATAGCCAGGATTGTGAAGGATCTGTTAATTTACGCGCCGCGACGGGAGACGTCGCTTTTTCCATCCCGCAACGGGACGGAGACACGGACATCAATTCGGAGAGAGACATCCAATGCGTAACACCCTGATTCTGGCTGCCCTGCTGGCCGCCGCACCGTTTGCCGCTTCGGCCGAAGGCCTGAGCTATTCCTACGTCGAAGGCGGCTGGAACCGGACCGAGATCGGTGTAGACGGCGACGCCGACGATCTCGACGGTGGCTACCTCCGAGGCTCCTGGCAGATTGCCGAGCCGGTGTACGTCTTTGCTGGCTACCAGCGCGCGACCGAGAATTACAGCCCGTTTCCTGGTATCACTGCAGACATCACTGTGCAGCAGGCACACGTTGGTATTGGTTATCGCCAGGAAATGACCGAGCGTGTGGAGTTCACCGCCGACGTCGCTGCCCTCCGCAACAAAGGCGAAGTCGAATCGCGCGTCAACGGCCGCAGACTGGGTAGCGCATCGGATTCGACCAACCTGGGCTTCGCCAACCTGGGCCTGCGCGGCAAGCCCTCGCCGCGGACCGAAGCCTGGATCAAGGCCGGCTATATCGACGGTAGCGACGTGGACGAAGGCGAGTTCGTCGGCACCCTGGGTGGTCAGGTCAACTTCACCCGCACCTGGGGCCTGGTCGCCGAAGCGCAGTTCATCGACGACGCCAACCAGTACAAGGTCGGCGTGCGCGCAAGCTTCTGATCGACGCGACTCAGATACACCAAGGCCCCGCACGCGGGGCCTTTTTCATGCGCGCAACAGCACAGCTGCGCGGTATCGCGCGGGCCATGCAGCGCTCACCCGGCAACAACCGGCGCATAGCGCAGACGCAGATCCTGACCCAGCTGGCGCACATCCAGCAGCTGCAACGCAGCGCGCTGCGCCATCGTCTCGATGCCCAGCCCGGCCAGCAGCGGCCTGGCGGTATCGCCCAGCAGTACCGGGGCCATGTAGACCAGCAGCTCGTCGACCAGCCCGGCCTGCAGCAGCGCACCACCCAGCGTTGCGCCGGCTTCCACATGCACCTCGTTGATGCCGCGCTCGCCAAGCAGGGCCAACACCGCCGCCAGGTCGAAGCGGCCGGCTTGCAACGGCATCGCAAGGAACTGCGCATCGTCCAGCGACGGCGCGGCCACATCCTCGCCATGCAGATACAGCGTTGGCGCATCGCCCTGACGCATGTTCCTGCACGCCAACGTTCGCAGCCCGGCATCGAGCACCACGCGCAGCGGCGGCGCGAACGGCGTGTCCTCGCCCATCCGCACCGTCATGGAGGGGTCGTCGGCCAGCACCGTGCCCGCACCCGTGAGGATCGCGCCCGCACGCGCACGCCAGCGCTGCACATCCGCGCGCGCGTCACTTCCGGTGATCCATTTGGACTCACCGCTGGCCAGCGCAGTACGTCCATCCATGCTGGCGCCGAGCTTGACCCGCAGCCATGGCCTGCCCCGCTCCACCCGCGACAGAAATCCCTGGTTGAGCGCGCGCGCCTGTGTTTGCAGGACGCCGCTGAGCACCTCGATCCCGGCCGCGCGCAGCAGCGCAAACCCGCCGCCGTTGACCTGCGGAAACGGGTCGGCCATCGCCGCGACCACACGCGCCACGCCTGCATCGATCAGGGCCAGCGCACAGGGCGGCGTGCGTCCGTAGTGCGCACACGGCTCCAGCGTCACGTAAGCGGTGGCGCCGCGCGCCTGCGCGCCGGCCGCGCGCAGCGCGAACACTTCCGCATGCGGGCCACCGGCACGTTGATGAAAGCCTTCGCCCACGCACACGCCATCGCGCACGATCACGCAGCCAACCATCGGATTGGGGCGGGTGGTGCAGGCGCCGCGCTCGGCCAGGCGCAATGCCTGCGCCATCCAGCGGTGATCGTCGGCCGTTGCGCTCATTGCGGCGCCGCTTGCGGTTCGATACACATCACCACGATCTGCATCGGCCCCAGCAGTAATTCTGCATGCGTATGCCAGCCCAGCCGCTGATAAAACGGCAACAGCACTGGCTGGCAATACAGATACAACGCCGGCACGCCCATGCGCGCGGCCGCCTGCACGCAGTGCGTCACCAGCGCCTCGCCGATGCCCTGCCCGCGCGCCTGCGGCTGCACGTACAGCGACGCCAGCCATGGCGACCATTGGCGAATGCGCGCATCGTCGTTGTCCAGCAGGCTGACCGACCCGAGCCACTGCGCCTGATCGAGCGCCACCCACGTGGTCGGGATCACCCCGTCGCGGGTGTGGCTGCGCAACTCGCTTAAGGCCTCATCGAAATTCCAGTCCGGCAACAGACTGCCGAAGGCCTGCAGATGCGCCTGCGCGATCGCGGGCAGCAGCTGCGGCGTGTCGGCCACGCAGGCGATGCGCATCGCGCTCACCGCTTGCCGGGCTTGCCGGCGCGCTCCAGGGCCGCTTCCAGCAACGGCAATTGCTCGATGCCGACCGGTAGCTCGCGCTCGAGCTTTTCGATTTCCTCGCGGAAATCGGCCACGTCCTGAAAGCTGCGGTACACCGAGGCGAAGCGCACATAGCCCACGTGATCGAGCTTGCGCAGCTCGACCATGACGTATTCGCCGACACGCAGCGAGCCAACCTCGCGCTCGCCGGACATGCGCAACTGATGCACCACCGCGCGCACCGCCGCTTCGATCTGCTCTTCGGACACCGGGCGCTTTTGCAGCGCGCGGTCGAAACTGGTGCGCAGCTTGCGCGCGTCGAACGCCTCGCGCCCGCCATCGCTCTTGACCACGGTCGGCAGCTTGAGTTCGATCGTTTCCAGGGTACTGAAACGCTCGCCGCACGCCTCGCACTCGCGGCGACGACGAATCGTCGTCCCGTCTTCGGACACCCGCGAATCGATCACGCGGGTGTCGTTGTGCTGGCAGAAAGGGCAGTGCATCAGGCGTCCAGGAATAGGGAGAGGGGAATAGGGAATCGGAACGGCACAGCTATCGCAGCGTTGCTTCTACCATTCTCGTCTCCCTATTCCCCATTCCCACCTCAGCCATACACCGGATACTTCTTGCACTGCGCAGTCACCGCGTCGCGGACCTTGGCCAGCACGGCTTCGTCGCCGGGGGCGTCGAGCACGTCGGCGATCCAGTTGGCCAGGTCGACACTGTCCTGCTCCAGGTAACCGCGGGTGGTGATCGCCGGGGTGCCCAGACGCAGGCCGGAGGTGACGAACGGCGAGCGTGGGTCGTTGGGCACCGCGTTCTTGTTGACGGTGATGTGGGCCTTGCCGAGCGCGGCTTCGGCGTCCTTGCCCGAGACGTCGCGGCCGATCATGTCCACCAGCATCAGGTGATTCTCGGTGCCGCCGGACACGATCTTGTAGCCGCGCGCGATCAGCGTGTTGGCCATCGCCTGCGCGTTCTTGACCACCTGCTGCTGGTAGGTCTTGAATTCCGGCTCCAGCGCTTCCTTGAACGCCACCGCCTTGGCCGCGATCACGTGCATCAGCGGGCCGCCCTGGATGCCGGGGAACACGATCGACTGCAGCTTCTTCTGCAGCTCTTCGCTCGCGCCCTTGGCCACGATGATGCCGCCGCGCGGGCCGCGCAGGGTCTTGTGGGTGGTCGAGGTGACCACGTGCGCATGCTCCAGCGGGCTCGGATACACGCCGGCGGCGACCAGGCCGGCCACGTGCGCCATGTCCACGAACAGATACGCACCGACGCTGTCGGCGATGGCGCGGAAGCGCGCCCAGTCGATCTTCTGCGAATACGCAGAGAAGCCGGCCACGACCATCTTCGGCTTGTGCTCGGTGGCCAGACGCTGGACTTCGTCATAGTCGATCAGTCCCTGCGCGTTGACGCCGTACTGCACGGCGTTGAACAGCTTGCCGGAAACATTGACCTTGGCGCCGTGGGTCAGGTGGCCGCCATGGGCCAGGCTCATGCCCAGGATGGTGTCGCCGGGCTGCAGCAGCGCCAGATACACCGCCTGGTTGGCCTGCGAGCCGCTATGCGGCTGCACGTTCGCATAGTCGGCGCCGAACACCTGCTTGATGCGCTCGATCGCCAGCTGCTCGGCAATGTCGACGAATTCGCAACCACCGTAGTAGCGCTTGCCCGGATAGCCTTCGGCGTACTTGTTGGTCAGCTGGCTGCCCTGGGCTTCCATCACCAGCGGGCTGCAGTAGTTCTCGCTGGCGATCAGCTCGACGTGATCCTCCTGGCGGCCGGCTTCAGCAGCGATGGCCTTGGCCAGTTCGGGGTCGTAGGTTTCCAGTCGGACGTCGCGCGAGAACATGCAGAGCTCCGGGGCAGCTGTTGCCAGTAGGGGCGCAGATTGTAAGCCCCCGCGCGGACAGGTGACCAATTGCGACGCTGGCGCGGGCCGCGCATGCAATGGCCCGTTCCGCCCTTGAACGACAAAGGCGCACCGGAGTGCGCCTTTGCAGGATGCCCTGCCCGCTTGCCGGGCCGGGCCAGTGCCGTGGCCTAGTTGTTGAGCACCAGATCGGCGATCACACCGGTGGCGATGGCCACCAGCAGCAGATTGCCGGTGTTGTCGCGCTGCCAACGGTAGCCATACGGCGGGCGGCGCAGGTTGTAGCGGTCGTAGTCGTTGATCACGTAGACCGGGCCGTGGTAGCGCTGGCCGCGGGCCCAGTACGGGCGCGGCGGCGGGCCGGCGCGGTAATAGCTGGGGCGATCGTAGACATAGACCCGGTTGCGGTCGTAGCGACGGTCCTGATAACGGGCATCGCGATAGCCCTCGCGGTAGCCGTTGCTGTAGTAGCGGCGGTCATCGCGACGGTCGGCCCGGCGCTCGTCCTGCCAGTCGCGGCGATCGTTGCGCCAATTGCCATGCTGATCGCGGTCGCGATCGCGGTCGCGGCGATCGTCGCGGTCATGCCCACGACGATCGTGGCCGTGGCCCCAGTCGTCGGCAAACGCTGCCGGGGCCACGGAACCCAGCGCCAGGATGGAGGAAAGCACAACAGTCACGATGCGTTTGCGGTTCATGGGATTGCTCCTGTCTGCGATGTCGCAATTTCATTAAGGCGCTAACCGCCTTAACGCATTCCTGCTGGAATCGATTACGAAACCGCCCATTCAGGTGCGAGGTAAGCTGCCGTTTAGCTGCCGCATTGCCGCCGCGAGTCAGTCCGGTTGCCCGTATAATCGGCACAATCCCTTTTCCGCTGCCTCCGGCCCCGGCCGGCGGGCTGCCTGCGTCCACGGAGCACCCATGTCGCAATACATCTACACCATGAACCGCGTCAGCAAGGTGGTGCCGCCCAAGCGGCAGATCATCAAGGACATCTCGCTGAGCTTTTTCCCGGGCGCCAAGATCGGCCTGCTGGGCCTGAACGGCGCCGGCAAGTCCACGGTGCTGAAGATCATGGCCGGCGTGGATACCGACTTCGAGGGCGAAGCCCGTCCGCAGGCCGGCATCAAGGTCGGCTACCTGGCCCAGGAACCGCAGCTCAACCCCGAGCACACCGTGCGCGAAGCGGTCGAGGAAGGCGTGGGCGACGTGCTGCAGGCCCAGGCCGCGCTGGATGCGGTGTACCTGGCCTATGCCGAGGAAGGCGCCGATTTCGACGCCCTGGCCAAGGAACAGGAACGCCTGGAAGCGATCCTGGCCGCCGGCGATGCGCACACCCTGGAAAACCAGCTGGACGTGGCCGCCGATGCGCTGCGCCTGCCGCCGTGGGATGCGGTGGTCGGCAAGCTGTCCGGTGGCGAAAAGCGCCGCGTGGCGCTGTGCCGGCTGCTGCTGCAGAAGCCGGACATGCTGCTGCTCGACGAACCGACCAACCACCTGGACGCCGAATCGGTGGAGTGGCTGGAGCAGTTCCTGGCGCGCTACACCGGCACCGTGGTGGCGGTCACGCATGATCGCTACTTCCTCGACAACGCCGCCGAGTGGATCCTGGAACTCGATCGCGGCCGCGGCATTCCGTGGAAGGGCAACTACACCGACTGGCTGACCCAGAAGGACGAGCGCCTCAAGCAGGAAGACAACCAGGAAAAGTCGCGCCAGAAGGCGATCCAGAAGGAACTGGAATGGTCGCGCCAGAATGCCAAGGGCGGCCGTACCAAGGGCAAGGCGCGTCTGGCCCGCCTGGAAGAACTGCAGTCGGTGGATTACCAGAAGCGCAACGAGACCAACGAGATCTTCATCCCGCCGGGCGAGCGTCTGGGCAATGCGGTGATGGAGTTCAAGAACGTCTCCAAGAAGTTCGGCGACCGCCTGCTGATCGACAATCTGTCGATGATCGTGCCGCCCGGCGCCATCGTCGGCATCATCGGCCCCAACGGTGCCGGTAAGTCCACCCTGTTCAAGATGATCACCGGCGCGGAGAAGCCTGATTCCGGCGAGATTGTGGTCGGCCCGACCGTGCAGCTGTCGTACGTAGACCAGAGCCGCGACAAGCTGGAAGGCAACCACAACGTGTTCCAGGAGATCGCAGGCGGCCTGGACATCCTCAACATCAACGGTGTGGAGATCCAGTCGCGCGCCTACATCGGCCGCTTCAACTTCAAGGGGCAGGACCAGCAGAAGATGGTCGGCTCGCTGTCCGGTGGTGAGCGCGGCCGTCTGCATATGGCCAAGACCCTGCTGCAGGGCGGCAACGTGCTGCTGCTCGACGAACCCTCCAACGACCTGGACATCGAGACCCTGCGTGCGCTGGAAGATGCGCTGCTGGAGTTCCCGGGCAACACCTTCGTGATCTCGCATGACCGCTGGTTCCTGGATCGCATCGCCACGCATATCCTGGCGTTCGAAGGCGACTCGCACGTGGAGTTCTTCCAGGGCAACTACCGCGAGTACGAAGAAGACAAGCGCCGCCGCATGGGCGATGACGCAGGCCCCAAGCGTTTGCGCTTCAAGGCGCTGAAGTAAGCACGACGAGGGCGCCGCAAGGCGCCCTTGTCATATGCGGGTGCAGCTGCGGCACCGATGGCCTACAGGTCGTAGGACAGCACGTCTTCGAAGCCGAAGGTGGCGAAGTTCTCGATCCGCGAGGGATACAGGCGGCCGACCAGATGGTCGTATTCGTGCTGCACCACGCGTGCGTGGAAGCCTTCGGCCTCGCGCTCGATCGGGCTGCCGTCGGGTGCGAAGCCGCGGTAGCGAATGTGGCGATAGCGCGGGATGACGGCACGCAGACCGGGAATGGACAGGCACCCTTCCCAGCCGTTTTCCATTTCCTCCGACAGCGGTTCGATCTGCGCATTCGCCAACGCGGTGCGCGGCACCGCCGGCGCCTCGGGATAGCGTTCGCTGGCGTCGAAGCCGAACACCATCAGCTGCAGATCCACCGCGATCTGCGGTGCGGCCAGGCCAACGCCGCGTGCATCGTCCATGGTCTCGAACATGTCGGCCACCAGCGCGCGCAGCTCGGCGCTGCCCAGGTTGGTCACCGGTGGCGCCACGCGCAGCAGGCGCTTGTCGCCCATGCGGATAATCTCGCGAATCATCTGGCTGCTCCCCGGAAACGTTGCGGCGATTTTAAGACCTGTGCGGTAGGCGTAGGTGAGGTTGGGGAATGGGGATTCGGGATTGGTAGCTGGGCATTGGTTGCGCTGCTTGGCGGTTCGCATCTCCGCCAGGCTTCGCACGTCCCCGCGTCCGCCCATTCGGGGCAGCTTCTCCGGGAAGGAGAAAATCGCCGGCCCCGGTTGGTCGCGTCAAAAATCCGGCCGGCCCCAGATGCGAGCCGCCGCTGCTGCTCCCTGAAATTCCGCCGACGCAAGTGCACCGGTAACTGTTTCAGGCGAGCGCTTCGCGTTCAGCGCCCTATATGTCAAAAGATTGACACGCATCACGGATTCATGCTTCAGTCATGAACAGACTGAAACGGAAGGATTCCCCCGACGCCGGTGCCTGCATGGCGTTCCTTTCCCCTGTTGGACTCAAGGAAACCCCAACGATGATGAGCCTCCGTAAGCCCGGATGGATGCTGTCCGGAGTGTTGTGTGTCGTCTGCCTGCCGGCCATGGCCTTGGCGCAGGAGACTGCAACCACCAGTTCCAAGGTCGGTATCGATCCCGTCACCGGCAAGCTACGCCCGCTGACCGACGCCGAGAGCGCCGCGCTGGATCAGCAGGCTGCGTCGGCTGCCCGCAGCAGCGCTGCCCGCGCTGCGGTTCCGCAGACCGAATCTGCCGCACGCGCGACCGAGCGACGCCTGCCCAATGGCACCGTGGTGCGCAAGTTGCCGGCCACGCAGATGAGCTCGTTGATGGCGACGCGTCAGGCCGATGGCCGCATCGTCATCGAGCACAGCGAAGACGCCGACACCCAACCCGCCCACGCCGAGCACGGAGCGCTGCCGCATGAATAAGCCCTCGTTGCTGTTGTCTCTGGCCGTGGCTGCGGCCATCGCGCCGCTGCATGCAAGCGCCGCCAACGTCACGTTGATCAATGGCGACGCCGGCACCAGCGTCGGCTTGAACGACCCCACCACCGCAGCGCCCTTGGGTGGCAATCCGGGGCGCTCGGTCGGCGAGCAGCGCCGCATCGCCTACCAGTACGCGATGGACCTGTGGGGCGCGGTGCTGCAGAGCAATGTCGAGATCAAGGTGTATGCCTCGTTCGCGCGGCTGACCTGTACCGCCACCGGCGGCACGCTGGGCCAGGCCGGCCCGAACTGGATCGTCAACGACTTCCCCGGTTCCAAGCCCAATACGCTGTATCCGTCTGCGCTGGGCGACGCGATCGCCGGGCAGGATCTGGTCCCCGATCCCAGCGATCCGGCCGACGTGTTCTCGCAATTCAACGGCGATCTGGGCAAGCCCGACTGCCTGGCCGGCTCGGGCTGGTACCTGGGCCTGGACGGCAAGACGCCCGAGGGCCAGATCAACTTCCTCAACGTGGTGATGCACGAGATTGGCCACGGCCTGGGTGCGGCCGGCTTCCTCAACAAGACCACCGGTGTGCTCGGCTCGGGCAGCGGCCTGACCGATGTCTACACCGCGCAGGCCTTCGACAACGTGCAGAACAAGCGCTTCGACGACCCGGCCATGACCAATGCGCTGCGTGCAGAAGCGATGCGCACGCCCGGCCGTACGGTGTGGGCCGGCACGCGGGTCAACCGCGAAGCCGCGCTGATCCTGGATCCGCGCACCCTGTTGCAGGTGAGCGCACCGGCCAGCGCGGCAGGCAAGTTCGAGGTGGGCTTTGCCAGCTTCGGGCCGCTGGCCACGGCGGCCAATTTCCCGGCCCGCGCAGTGGTGACGGTCAATGACGGGGTGGCTGCCGCATCGGCCAGCGATGGTTGCGAAACGCCGTTCGTCAACGCGGCCGAGGTGGCCGGCAGGGTGGCGCTGATCGACCGCGGCACCTGCGCGTTCGCGATCAAGGTCAAGAACGCACAGCTCAACGGTGCGGTGGGCGTGATCGTGGCCAATAACGCGGCCGGCGTGCAGACGATGGGCAATGCCGCCCCGCCAATCACCGACATCACCATCCCGGCGATCATGGTGTCGCAGACCGATGGCGCGCGGCTGAAAGGCAACGCCGGAGTGGTGGCGGCGTTGTACGAAGACCCCGAGCTGTTGCAGGGCACCGATACCGCGGGCCGCACGCGGCTGTATTCGCCCAGCGTGGTGGCCGGCGGGTCGACGTTCTCGCACTTCGATACCGACCTGCAGCCGAACGCGTTGATGGAACCATTCGATACGCCGGAAGTGCAGGCGCATCTGAACATCGACTTGACCCCGGCGCTGTTTGCCGATATCGGCTGGACGCTCAATCGCGGGCTGGCCAAGCTGGGCAACTGCAATACGCTGGTGCCGACGCTGGAAACCGGCGGGCTGATTCCCGGCGCGAACATCTCGGCCGAAAACAGCCTGTGCAAGACGCAGAACGCCGGTAACCGTCTGGGGTACCTGACCTGCATGGACGAGCACGCACGCGAATTGCAGAACCAGGGTGCAATCAGCCGCATTCAACAGGCAGCGGTGTTTGTCTGCGCCACCAAGGTGCGCCCGTAAGCGACGGGCGCGCTCTGCAGGTAGTTGGTGGAATGCGAACGGCGCCCCTAAGGCGCCGTTCGCTCACCCCCTCATGCCGCTCAAGCCGGGCCGCGCCACCAGCAGCGATGACGCACAACGCCTTACCGGGCCCGGCGCGCAGTCGTCTCAGTCATTGCCGCGCGGATTCGCCCGCTTCCGGCATCGGCAGCAAGCCGAACACATCGCGCAGATAGCGCAGGTAACCGGCGTCCTCGCACATGCTCTTGCCGGGCGAGTCGCTGAGCTTCGCAACCGGCTGCCCATTGCAGCGGACCATCTTGATCACGATCTGCAGCGGCGTCGGCCCCAGGTCGTTGGTGAGGCTCGTGCCTACGCCAAATGCCAGCCGGCAGCGCGTGTGGAAGTGCGCGTACAGCCGCATCACCTTGTCGATATTGAGGCCGTCGCTGAACACCAGCACCTTGGTCGCGGGATCGATGCGGTGTGCCTGCAGGTGGGCGATGACCCGCTCGCCCCATTCGAACGGGTCGCCCGAATCATGGCGCATGCCGTCGAACAGCTTGCAGAAGTACAGATCGAAATCGCGCAGGAAGGCGTCCAGCCCCACCACATCGGACAGGGCGATGCCCAGATCGCCACGGTACTCGCGCGCCCACGACTCCAGCGCAGCCACCTGCGAGTCGCGCAGCCGCGGCCCCAACGCCTGGAACGCCTGCAGGTACTCGTGCGCCATCGTGCCCAGCGGGGTCAGGCCGTAATGCTTGGCGAAATACACATTGCTGGTGCCGACGAACTGCTCGCCCAGGCCATCGCGCAGCAACGGCAGCAACTCGCCGTGCCAGTGCCGCGAATAGCGCCGCCGGGTGCCGTAATCGGCGATCTTGCAGCCGGCCGGCATGCTGCGCAGGCTGCTCACCTTCTCGCGCAGGCGGCGACGGCCTTCTTCGTAATCCGGCTCGGAGGTGTTGCGGAACCACACCTCGTTGATGATCGCCAGCAACGGCACCTCGAACAGGATGGTATGCAGCCAGGGGCCGCGGATGGTCAGCTCGATCTCCCCTGGGTGGCTGGTCGATGCCGACAGCTGCAGATACTTGCGGTCCAGATGGAACAGCGCCAGGAAGTCGGCAAAGTCCGGCTTGATGAAGCGCAGGCCGCGCAGATAGCCCACTTCATCCTCGCGCAGACGCAGCCGGCACAGCGCGTCGATCTCGCGCGAGATTTCGTCGATGAACTGCGCCAGATCCACACCAGGCGTGCGGCACTTGAAGCGGTAATCGACTTGCGCGGCCGGATGCTGATGCAGCACCGCCTGCATCATGGTGAATTTGTACAGGTCGGTGTCGAGCAGCGAATGGATGATCATGCTGCCGGATTATGCCCGCAGCGGCGATCGCGCTGCGTGCAAACCGTTCCCATGCCCCGGGCGGCGGTGCGCTGCGCGGCGGCAGTGCGCTTGGCGATCTCACTTGGCAACTGCGCTCGGCAGCTTCTCTGAGAGATGGCCGGGCGTGATCGCTCAGCGCGCCAGCACCTGCTGCGCAGGTTTGCCCTGCACGGTGAAGTCGCTGTCGCCTGGCCCACCGGCCTTGGGGTCGGTGTACCAGCACCACAGCGCGATGCCGTCCACGCCGTGCGCCTGCAGGACCTTGCGCCACTGCTGCAACACCTGCAGCTGCAGGCGGGTGTCGACTGCGGCGGCGCGTTGTTCCGGGCTTTCCCATGGCGCGGCCAGGCTGCCGCGTGCAGAACGCAGCCCCAGCTCCGCCACCCACACTGGCTTGCCCACGCGCTGCCCGAGTTGCTGCAGACGCTGCGCGGCAGCGTTCATCTCGGCCGTGCGTGTAGCGGCCGCTTCGGACAGCCGCGGATACAGGCTGGTGCCCACTGCATCGAACAAGGACCAGTAACGGAAGCTTTCGGCGTGCTCCATGCCGTCGGCCACGTACAGCAGCTTGCCGTGGTAGACCTTGCGCACTTCCGCCACCAGGCCAGGCCACTGCGGCGCGTCCTGCAGCTTGCGCAGTTCGGTGCCGATCACCAGCGCTTCGGCGTGCTCGTCTTCGGCCAGTCTGGCCAACGGCAGCAACGCGTTCTGATACGCGGCAAACCAGGCTGCCTGGTCTGTGGGCGCCGTGTCGCCGGCCCAATGTCCGGGAATCCACACATGCACCTTGAGCGTGGCCTGCAGGCCGGCGTGGTGGCTCTGCCGCAATGCGGCGCGCATGGCCTCCACGCTGCTGTCGCTGCCCAGCACCGGGTCGTTCGACTGCGGGTTGGCCTGCCACACAAATGCCACCAGCAGCGCCTTGCTGGCGCCGGTTCTGGCCAGCGCGTCCAGCGACTGCGCCGCCGCTTCGCTTTCCCACGGCGCATTGGCCGAGACCTTGACGTTGGCGCCCATCCACGTCGATGCGTCCGCGTTGCAGCCGTTGACCAGCATGCACGCCCCGACCAGAAACGCAGTGCTCAGAACGCGTCTGAACATGCGGCAGATGCCTCGGTGGTGGAGGCTGTCGTGGTGCGCGCGCAGTCCGCTGCACCGATGCCAGCGGCGTTCCTGCCCGGCTGCACCATTGCAGCAGTGGCAGCTCTGGCGTCAACGGGCGCGCTGGCACCGGCAGCGACCTGCCCGGACACGGCCGCGGAAGTGGCTGCGGGGGGCCGCGACTGCCTAGCGTCCGCTGCCGACGTTGCCGCGCCGTTGGTGGGCAACGAGACCGGCGCAGCCATGACCATCGCCTCGCCCTGCAGCAAGGATTGCGCATCGGCAGGCGCCGCACGCATCCAGCTGCCCCAGCCCTGCGGCTGCACCCAGGCCGCACCGATCAGACCCAGCAACAGCAGGCCGGCGGCCTGACTGCGCTGATCGGCATGGAGTGCACGCAACAGCAATGCCACCGGCACCCACAGCAGCAACAAGGCGTCGAACCCGGCCCAGCCGAAGGCAAATGACAACGCCGCTGCGCAGATCACGGTGCCGGCGCTGGCCACCACGCCGCGCGTGAGCGCGCTGCTGCAACTGCGGGCCAGCAATGCCAGGACCGGGAAGCAGACCACCGCCGCCACGCCCCACCGCACGGCCGGCAACCAGCCCAGCGCGTGGTCGGCCAGCGGCAACGGCAGCGGATGCGCGCCCTGCCCGATGCTCGACAGCGACGGCCACGGTGCGTTGAACACGGTCAGATTGACGTAGGCCCACATGCCGACCAGGAACGCGAACGGCAGATAGCACACCAGATAGAACGACCCCGGCGCCTTGCGCAGCATCTGCGGCGGCATCACCAGCAGCAGCCACGGTGCCACCATCGTCGACAGCGCAAGTGTCTGCACATCCAGACACAGCAGGATGCACAACCAGCCGGCGATGCGCAGGTAGGTGAAGGCCTCCACCGGCATCTGCAGGCGGCGCAAGGTGCGGCACAAACCGTAGAACGCCAGCAGACCCACCGCCTGGCTTCCACCGGCGGCGATCGGCAACAGGAACAGCGGATTGCAGCCCACCAATACCGTCAATCCGCTGGCCCAGCCGCGTCCGAACACGCCGGCCAGATCGCGCCACAGCAGCGACAGGAACAGTGCATTGGCGGCAACTGCCAGGAACGGCCAGACCTGGAACGGCAGATTCCAGCTGTCCAGTCCGAGGTTGATCGCCCACGCCAGCAAACTGGTCGCCGGCAAGCTGTCCGCGGGCGCGATTGCCGGTGCGGCGGAGCCGACCGACTGCAACAGCAAGGGTTGGCTCAGCAGCGACAGGGCCACCACGGCGACCAGAAACGCCGGCAGCCCGCTGTGACGACGCGAGACGGCCGACTCACTCTTCGAGTGCGGCGCGGCGCTCGTTTTCCGAATGCTTGCTGATGCCATGAGTGGTCTTCTCCCAATAGAACGGATTGTGGATCAGCTGCCAGAGACCCTTGTAAGCGGCGATCGACTGCAGCGCCCAATAGAACGGCACAGTCAGCGCGTAGGGCGCCAGCTTGAAGTAGTCGCGCTTGAACGCAGCCACCAGCGTGATGTAGATGAAGAACGCATTGGCCAACAACAGATTGACCAACGACACGGTCGCCAGCCAGGGCGGGAAGAAGCGCTCGAACGCGGTTGTCCCGGTCACGGCCCAGACCACATACAGCGCCCACAGCACCGGCACGCCCAATGCGGTGAAGAAGCCGCCGCCAATGAAGAACTGAAAGCCCCAGAAGCCCTTGAAACCGGTGCTGCGATACAGATGCACCGGGTCGCGCATGTGCACCAGCCAGGTCTGCATGTAGCCCTTGAGCCAGCGCGACCGCTGCCGGATCCAGTTGGGAATGCTGACGTTGGCTTCTTCGAACGTGGTGGAATTGACCACGTTGACGCGGTAGCCGTTCTGGATCAGCCGCACGCCCAGATCGGCGTCTTCGGTGACGTTGTACGGGTCCCATGCACGCACCTGGCGCAACACATCCAGACGGAAGTGGTTGGACGTGCCGCCCAGTGGAATCGGAATGCGCAGGTACTCCAGCGCCGGCAGGTAGAAGTCGAACCAGAGCGTGTACTCCAGCGTGAACATCCGCGTCAGCCAGTTCTCGTCGGCGTTGTAGTAGTTCAAGCGCGCCTGGATGCACACCACGTCCTTTTCGGCCTTGCGGAATGCGGCCACCACGCGCTTGAGCTGATCCGGCTCGGGCTTGTCTTCGGCGTCGTAGATGGTGAGCAGTTCGCCGCGCGCAAAATGCAGCGCGTAGTTGCAGGCCTTGGGCTTGGTCTTGGGCTGCGACGGCGGCACCCGGATGATTTCGAAGAACGCCTCCAGGCCGAGTTTCTTGGCGGCTTCGATGGTGTCGACATCGTCCGCTTCCAGCACCAGCTTCACGTCGAGCTTGCTGATCGGGTAATCCAGCTTGCGCAGCGCGTTGGCCAGGATCGGCAGGACTTCCGGCTCCTTGTACATCGGCACCAGCACGGTATAGACCGGCAGGTCGTCATCGCGCAGCGCGGCCACTTCGTCTTCGGTGACCTTGATGTCGATGCGGTGGCGCGAGCCGAACCACACCAGCAACAGCTTCAGCCCGAAGGTTGCCAGAAAGCCCAGCGCCACCAGCGTGTTGACGGTGATCAGGGCCGGCACCGGGAACAGCACCATTGAGATCACCAGCACCGCGGCAATTGCCCACAGCGTGAACTTCTGTCCGCGCGTCACCACCTGGCGCGCCGAATAGGTCGGCGCATGCGCTGCAAGCAGGTTCAGCGCGTTGTCGGTGAGCTGCTCGTCGGCATAGCGCTGCAGGCTCCAGATGATGTCGAACTTGGCGGTGCCGACAAAACGCACGTCTTCGCCATAGTGCGCACGCGCCCAGGCAAACACCGCCGGGTCGGGATCGGCCACGGCCAGCACCAGCACGCCGTCCTCGCGACGCCACGGCAGCAGCAGGCGCTGCGCGTAACTTTCCAGATCGCCGGGGGTGAGCAGTTCCGGATCCGGCGGCTGCTGCACCAAGTCGATGAACTCAAGACCGAAATGCGCGGCGACGATGGCGTAGAACCGCTGCGCCGGTACGCCGCGCTGGGCCAGGATCACATCGCCCAGGCGCGAGTTCCAGCGTTGCTGCAACGCCAGCGCCGAGCGCAGCTGTTCGTCGGTGATGACGCCTGCCGTGACCAGCGCGCGACCCAACAGACCGCGCTCGCGGCCGATGTCCGGTGCCCGTCCAAGCGCCTCCATTTCGCAGGTGACCGTCATTGTCGTGGCGTCCTTAGAACCGCCACCAGGCGGCCACGAATGGCCCACCCGCGGCGCCGGTGTTGCGGCCCATGACAGGCTGCTGATAGCCCACCTGCCACTGGCTGCCGCCCGGCGCGGTGTACAGCGTGGACAGCTGCAGCTTGGTGAGGTCGTAGTTGGTGCCGGTGGCGACGAAGCCGGAATCGCCAGGTGTCGAGCCAACGACAAACGCGTCGTTACGACCGTTACCCAGGCCCTGGATCACGTTGACTTCGCCGAGCAGCAACCAGCTCGGGGTCAGGCTCAGGCCGGTGGATGCATCCACCCGCACTTCGTCGGAAGCGGCACTGCCGCGCAAGCGCACCGCGCCCCCCAGATCGACGTAGCCGTTGCGCCCGCCCAGCGTGTAACCACGCCCACGGCTGTAACGCAGCTCCAGGCCGTAGTCGCCGAGGCCGAGCGCGGGGTCGCGCCCAGGATTGTTTGGGTGATAGGTTTTGCTACGCCCGTAGGCCGGGAGACTGACCAAGGCCTGCACCGCGCTACGCCAGACGTCGTCGGCCGCGCTTGGCAGTGCGTAGCGCAGGCCGATCTCCTGATCGGCAAAGCCGGTCGTGCTGCGGCGTGCCCGCCCGGGCGCACCGTTCACCGGTTCGTCGTTGTTGAAGCCGACTTCGGTGAAATAGAAATTGCCGATCACGCTCAGCGTATCGCTCAGACCATGCTCGACATACACATTGAGCTGGTCCTGGCGGCTGCGTCCGTTGTTGCCGAAATCACCGCGGTGATGGGCGTCGTCGAACCAGCCGGTGCCATCGCTATGCAGCGCCTTGACGATCACCAGGGTGTCGCCCTGCGGCTGGGTCCAGGCACCGGCCAAGGCCGTACCCGGCACGGCAGCCATCAGGCAGCTCAACGCGAGCGCCGACAGCGCAGCCACCGGCGCGCGACACATGGTGGACTCAAGAGAAGGGGGCAAGGCAACCGAACTGGACTGCAGCGCGGCGGCGCATGGCTGACGTACCCGCAGCTGCGGGTCGTTGTGTAAGGACATTGCACGATTCCTGATGGGGGACCCGGAAGGGACAGGAAGCTAGTGATTGATCACACTTCGAGGCGAAACGTATCACAGTTAAGTTCCGCCACCCATCACCGATTTATCACAAATTTAACGCGAGCGGACTCATCTGTTTTGCAACAATCTCGGCACCTGGGCGGCCGCATGGGTCCAGATCGCCAGCCAGACGCCAAGCCGGGTGAACCGCCCGCGCCGGCCCGCCTCGAACTTGCGGAAATAGCGCCACAGGCCGCGGTGCTTATGCCACTCGACAAAGAACGGCCGCGAACGACTGGACACGCCGCGCACATGCAGGACCTGCAGATCGTTGGCCACCGCCACCAGCGCGCCGGCCTGACGCGCACGTCGGCACAGGTCCAGGTCTTCGGCGTGCAGCCGGTAGCCGCCATCCCAGCCGTCGAGTCGGTCGAACAGGCTGCGTTGCATCAGCATCAAGGCGCCGGAAATGGCGTCCACCACCTGCAAGGTCGCAGATGGATCGGCCGGCACCGCCAGCTGGGCGGCAGCGCGCGGTGCGCGCAGCATCGCCGCAAAATCCGGATCGCGACGGCGCACGGCGGCATCCGGCTGCCCCTGCTCGTCTACCTGCTCCACGCCCAACAGCACCGCCGCGTGCCCGGCCGCGCGCGCGCACAGCTGCGCCAATGTGTCGCGTTCGACCATCAGGTCCGGGTTGATGAAGACCAGCCAGGGCGCCTGCGAGTCGCGCGCGCCCTGGTTGCAGGCGGTCGCAAAGCCCGGGTTGTCCGGATTGGCGATGAAGTGCAGCCGCGCATCGGCCAACGCATGCCGCTGCACGACCTCCAGCGTATCGTCGCTGGACGCGTTGTCGACCACCCGGATCTCGCTGATGCCCTCTGCCGCGCGCAGCCGCAACAGGCATGCATCGATGGTGCTGCTGCTCTGATAGGTGACGACGACGGCGGCAATCTGGACGGGAGTCATCCGGCCATTATCCGGCGCCGGGGCAGCGCAACGCCATCGGGCGTGTGCCGGCGCCGATCTGGCGGCTGGCAGCCGCAGCAGGCATACTGCGCGCCCGGAGCCGCCCAGCGGCTTTGCGCAGGCGCCGCCCACGGCGCACCCCACATTCAGTATCGAGATGACGGCCAGCGACCTTTCGGTGTTGCGCTGCCTTTTCATTCCCTGCAACGCAACCGCCTGATGGTGGGCGCGCCGCAACGACGGCCTGGCAGCGCCGTCCATGTTGTCGCCGGCGCGCGCGCCGGGTGCGCCCCTTCGACACCGATTGGCTGGTCTATACCACTGGACGGCTCAACATTGCCGGATCCGCGCGCATGAGCACCTCGCATCAGGTGCACGGCATGGGCCTGGAGTTGGCGCTGCCGGACTGGCCGGTGTTGACCGCCGACGAAATCCATCGCGTGCTGCAGCACTTTCCCGCTCCTGGCGGTGGCGAACTGATTCGCTGGCATAGTGCGCGCCCGTTTTCCGCCGCCGCCTGCGTGGACACCGCCAACGGCACGGTCATCGTCAAGCGGCATCACCGCAGCGTGCGCAATGTCGCTGCGGTGCGCGAAGAGCACCGGTTCATGGCGCATCTGCGCTGGGCCGGGGCACCGGTGGTCGAGGTGCTGCACGATGCCGCGGGCCGCACCGCCCTGGCCGATGCGGACTGGGTCTACGAAGTGCAGCGCGCGGGTCTCGGCCAGGACCTGTACCGGGATGCCTTGTCGTGGACGCCCTTTACCTCCGCCACGCACGCGTGGGCGGCAGGTGCCGCGCTGGCCCGCCTGCACCTGGCAGCGCAGGGATTCGATGCGCCGCCACGCCAAAGCAGCGTGCTGGTGGCCAACCTGGCCCTGTTCGCGCAGGCCGACCCGATCCGGGCGGTGGAACAGGCATTGCTGTCGCGCCCCGGCCTGGCCGCCGATTTTCAGGACCGGCCCTGGCGCCGCGACCTGACCGACCACCTGCTGCCCTGGCACGCCCGGGCATGGCCGGTGCTGTCGGCGCCCGGTGCCCTGCCGCCGCTGTGGACGCATGGCGACTGGCATGCCTCCAACCTGCTGTGGCGCACGCATGACGATGGGGCCATCGCGGTCAGTGCGGTGTTCGACTTCGGCCTGTGCGACCGCAGCTTTGCGATGTTCGACCTGGCCACGGCAATCGAACGCACTCTGATCCCATGGTTGAACCTGGATGCAGGGCAGCGCGCGCAGCCGCAGCTGGAGCAACTCGACGCCTTGCTGGACGGCTACGCCCGGCACTGCGCGCTGGACGCCGCGCAGCTAAGGCAGCTGGCCGCCTTGCTGCCGATCGTGCATGCCGACTTCGCACTGAGCGAGATCGACTACTTCGCCGGCATCACCCGCTCGGCCGACAACGCCGACATCGCCTACCACCGTTACCTGCTCGGCCATGCGGACTGGTTTGCCAGCGCCGATGGCCAGTGTCTGCTCGATCACCTGCGCGCACGCGCGCGCCGGTTGCCATGAGCGTTCTTCCTTCTCCTTTTCGAGCCCTGCGCATGCACCTGTCCGCCCCCCTGCCCCACCGCCGCCCGCTTGCGCTTGCACTTGCGCTGTGCGTCGCCACGCCTGCACTCGCGCAGCAACACCCCGGTGCCGAGGCGGTCGAACTGGATGCGGTCAACGTGCGTGGCGAACACGCCGACGCCAGCACGGCCTTGACCGGCTTCGGCGCCACGCGGCTGCTGGATGCCCCGGCCTCGATCGCGGTGATCGATCGCCAGCAATTGCTCGACCGTCAGGCTCGCGTGCTCAGCGAGGTATTGCGTGCCGATGCCTCCGCCGGCGATGCCTATGCACCGATCGGCTACTACGAAAATTTCGTCGTGCGCGGCTATTCGCTCAACGCCGCCAACAGTTACCGCATCAATGGCCTGAGCGCAGTGGGCGAACAATCCATCGCACTGGAAAACAAGCAGCAGGTGCAGATCCTCAAGGGCCTGGCCGGGCTGCAATCGGGTGTCAACGAACCGGCCGGGCTGATCGACTACCGCACCAAGCGGCCCGAGCACGTGCGCAGCGTGACCCTGGGCACCGACGAACAAGGCTCGCGCTATGTCGCCGCCGACCTGGGCGACTGGTTCGGTGCCGAGCGCAGCCTGGGCCTGCGCGTCAACGCAGCGCGCGAAGACATCAACAGCTATGTCGAGCACGCCGACGGCTATCGCAATTTCCTGTCGCTGGCCGGCGACTGGAAGATCAGCCCGCAATCGCTGCTGCAGCTGGATGTGGAGTATCAGCATCGGCAGCAACGCTCGGTGCCGGGTTATCAGCTCCTGGACGGCACCCAGGTGCCGCGCGCTATCGATGTGCATCGCCTGCTCGGCTACCAGCCGTGGTCGCGGCCGGTGGAGATGGATTCGCTCAATGCGCAGCTGCGCTACGCCTACCAGTTCAACGACGACTGGCGCGCTACCGCTGAAGCGTCACGCAGCCGCTCGGTGATCAACGATTTCTCCGCGTTCGCCTGGGGCTGTTATGGCGCGGCCAGTTGCGCCGACAGCGTCACCCCGAACTTCTTCAGCGCGCAAGGCGAGTACGACGTCTACGACTACCGCAGCCCCGACGACACCCGCGTGCACGATCAACTGCGCGCCACGCTGGAAGGCCGTGTGCTCACCGGCGCGCTGGATCACCGCCTGAGCATCGGCGGCGACTGGCTACGCCGCACCATCGATCGTTTCGGTTCGGTCAACGAATTCGTCGGCAGCGGCAGCATCGACCGCGACCCCGCAGTGTTTGCACAGACCGACGTCGCCCTGGACCCGAAGCAACGCCGCCTGGACAGCCGTCAACGTGCGTTGGTATTGGCCGACCGGATCGGTCTTGGGTCGCAATGGGAGCTGTCGCTGGGCGCGCGTTACGTGCGCCTGGACGAGCGCAGCTTCGACCGCGATGGCGTGCTGGAGCGACGCACGCGCAAGGACACGCTGCTGCCGCAGGCCGCGCTGCTGTTCAAACCGCAGCAGCAGGTATCGCTGTACGCCAGCTACGCCAAGAGCCTGGCCGCCGGCGGTACCGCCCCGTGGTTTGCCGACAACGCCGATGAGATCCTGCCCCCGACCAATGCCTACCAGCTGGAGACCGGCGCCAAATTCGAGCTCGACAGCCTGCGTCTGGGCGCGGCGCTGTTCGACATCCGCCAGGCCTACCAGTTCACCCAGCCGCAGGCCGATGGCGGCCTGCGCTATGTGCAACAGGGCCGCCTGCACAACCGCGGCCTGGAGTTGTCGGCCGATGGCGCGGCCACCGCGCAGCTGCGCATCTTCGCCAGCGTCGCGGCGATCCGCGCACGCGCCGAAGACACCGACATTGCCGAGTACGAAGGCCACCAGGCCATCAACGTGCCCAAGCTGCGCGCCAGCCTGCAGGCCGACTACAGCGTGCCCGGCATCGATGGCCTGGCGCTGCTGGCAGGCATGCGATACAGCGGGCGCAAGTTCGCCGACCGGCTCGGCAACGCCAGCGTGCAGGCCTACACCGTGGCCAACCTGGGCGCACGTTACGCCACTGCACTGGGCGGGCTGGCCACCACCTGGCGCTTGAACGTGGACAACGTGTTCGACAAGCGCTACTGGCGCGATAGCGGCGAATACCAGGGCGATGCGTACCTGTTCCCGGGTGCGCCGCGTACGGCGCGTCTGACCGTGCAGGTGGACTTCTAAACGCGGCCGATGCGGCCATGCGATCCGCTGACGCATGAGCTGCACGGGTTACGCGACAGCGGTGCTGCGCGGGCCGAGTGCGCTGCAGGTATCGGCTACAGGCAGTGAACGCGCTCGGCCTGCTCGCACGGTCGCGTTGAACTGTTCTGCGTCCCAGCCCCCGATCCATCGCCCATCAGACATCCTCCCCAGACCTTCCATGTCATTGCTCGAATCCATCGCCGTCGTGATCAACCTGCTCGGTGTCTGGCTGACCGCGCGGCGCATTCGATGGTGCTGGCCGGTCGGCATCGTGGCGGTGGCGCTGTATGCCTGGCTGTTCTACCAGTGGAAGCTGTACTCGGACATGTTGCTGCAAGGCGTCTACGTGCTGACCCAGCTGTACGGCTGGTGGCAGTGGCAGCGCGGGATGGCCGCGCGCGCACGCATTCGCCCGTTGCCGATGCCGCAGGCGGAGCTGTGGATCTCGCTGTGCAGCGGCGCCGTGTTCGCCACCGCGCTCGGTGCCTACATGCATCACCGTACCGATGCCGCACTGCCGTGGCTGGACGCGGCGCTGGCCAGCTTCAGCCTGGTCGCCAGCGTCTGGGCCGCACGCAAACGCATTGCCAACTGGATACTGTGGATCGTGCTCGATTGCGTCTACGTGGGCGTGTTCGTCAGCAAGGGGCTGTACCCCACCGCACTGCTGTATGCAGGCTTCGTGCTGCTGGCGCTGTATGGATGGCGCAGCTGGAAAACCCAACAGCAGCAGAACCCGGCCGGCCTTGCCTGAGCCGCCTGCGGTTTGCGGGCGCGTTCTTCTTTACCATCGCAACATGCATCTCTTTCATCACACTGTCTTGCACATGCGCGGCTTCCGTCATCGGTGGATCGCCGCATGAGCGTGTCGCGCCAACACGCCATCACCGAAATCGTCTCGTCGCAGATCGCCGCCGGCGAATGGGGCCCCGATCAGCGCCTGCCGGTGGAGCGCGAGCTTGCCGAACGCTTCGGCTGCACCCGCATCACCTTGCGTGAGGCCCTGCAGCAACTGGAAGCGCAGGGCCGCATCTATCGCGAGAACCGGCGCGGCTGGTTCGTCAGCGCGCCGCGCGTGCGCTACGACCCCACCAGCATCGCCGGCTTCATGCAGTACGTGGCGGCGCAAGGACGCAGACCGCGCACCGAGCTGTTGAGTGCCACCCGTCAGGCAGCGGGGGCCGCCTACGCGGCGGCGCTACGGCTGGAGACGCCGTACGAGCAGGTCTTCGTGCTGCAACGCCGGCGCTGGATCGACCGCCGCGCGGTACTGCTGGAAACCAACGTGGTGCTGGCCGCCTGGGCACCGGGCCTGCTGGAGCACGACCTGGCCGGCTCGCTGTCGAGCGTGTTCAACCAGAAACTCGGGCTGTTCCTGAGCCGCGCGCAATTGTCGATGCATCCGGCCGGGCTGGACGCCACGCAAGCCCTGTTGCTGCAGTCCACCACCGGCACACCCTGCTTCCGGCTGCAGCGGATCAGCTTCGCCGAAGACGACCGCGCGGTGGAGCTGGATATCGAATCCTGGCGCCACGATGCACTGGATGTGGTGGTACGGACCGAGGCACCGATGCGGTCGGCTTCTTGAGCGGCTAACAAGACTACGTCACGTCAGTCACTGCACTGCGGCCTGGCTGCAGGGGCCCTTGCCCGCCCACCATCGCAGGACACGCTGCAAGTACGTCCTTGTAAGCTCTTACGCGACGGTGGGCGGGCAAGGACCCGTCAAGATGGTCGGTGTGCATGTTTTCAACAAAGCAACCGACTCACTCTCTGGTGCGGTGCCCTCGCCGATTGCGGGACCGTGTGGCGGCATGGATGCCGCCACCGAGCCCCCACGGACGGGTTCACGGCGTGTCTCGCGAGCGCTGAGGGCACCGCGCCCTCGACCCACTCGGCGTTTGACCTGGACGTCCGATAGCATCCACCAACATACGGCCGACAAAGCCACTTCACTCAGCGCACGGCGAGCAGTCGTCAGGTTGCATAGGACAGCGCTCAGGAACTGCACTGTAGGAGTCCACCGAACACCTGCTGCGCCCGCCTGACGGTGAGCATGCCGCGTTAGCAGCTGTTCTACGCGTCAAATAGCCTGCGTTGTGGATCCGGCGGCGGTAAATCGGCTAGCAGCTGCGAGAGTTGATCGCGCTGCGCGCGCAGCGGGTCGTGCATCAGGAAGTTGGCCAGGCGTGCGTGCCAGGCCGGCCAGCGTGTGGCCAGTGCATCCATGTCGCCATCGGCGGGGCGGCCTTCGTGCGGCGAGGCGACGAAGGCGGTGTCGCACAGTACGTTGCGCCAGCCCAGCCCAGCCATGCGCAGGCTCAGATCGACCAGTGCCGCATACCAAGAGCCATAGCTGCTGGCATCCAGGCCGCCGGCCTTGCGCCGTGCGCTGCCGCGCAGCAGCACCGCGTGGCCGATTGCCGACGGCAGTTCCGGATGCAGTGGCGGCATCGCTGCACATGCAGCGGCAAGCCGCTCCGGCGCGGCGGGCATCGGATTGAGTTCGCCCAGGCGTGGCCAGCTGCAGGCTTCGCCCACATTGCTCCACGGGGTGGCGGTGGCGATCGCCGCATCGCGCGCAAAGCAGGCGTTGAGCTGATTCAACCACCCCGGCAGCGGGCAGGCATCCACACCCAACACCACCACATCGGCATCGCCGCAGCCGCTGAGCATTTCATCCAGATGCGCCACCTCGCCGAGCATGCGCTGGCGGCGGGTGTGATGCGCCTGCAACGGCGTGCGCGCCAACCAATGTTCAATCACGGCACGGCCGCGCGGGCCGGCCTGCGCATCGTCGGCCAGCCACACCCGCGTACCGGCGGGCGTGGCTGCATCCAATGCGCCTAAACAAGCGTCAAGTCGATGCTCATCCAAACCAACGCTCATTAGAACAATAGGCAAAGCCTCAACCATTACTCAGCCTAGAAAAGGAGCAAAATAATACAATATTAAAATAAATTGATTACAAATTACCCAGGGATTTGCTTCGTGCATGTAATAGTAGCTATCACTACATAACCGCCCGCCGAGCCGTTGGGCTGATACCAAATAAGATTAGTTAAAGGGCATAATTTATCTGCCACTTGCGGAGTATTTGCTCCAAGCCAACCATCAAAATAGGCACGCATTCTTGCATACCCAATAGCATCAATTCGGGCGGTCTCATAGCGCGGACCAGATGCTTCCCCATTGTAAGTCACACTAAACGGAACAGCCTGGGCACTCGTTACAAAAAAACCGGAAAAAACAGAAACTGCTAGCACAGATTTAATTAAAAATTTTGAGCTACTCTTGTTCATATTAAATCCTAAGTTGGCCTATTATTTCCAACAGCAACTAATGATCAGAAATACCACCTCCTTTTAACGAGCATCAATCCTTCTCAATCGGTTTCATAGCATTGAATTTTTGACCGTATTCATCCGTCAAATCTCGCGCATCTTGAGGGTTACGCACTATAGATGGCGTAATTAGAACAATAACTTCCCTACGATTCCTATTCTGTGTCTTGCGTCCAAAAAGAGACCCTACAACTGGTAGCTTGCTCAGAAAGGGTAGGCCGTCACTGCCATCTGAAGTCGTGTCATCAATTAAACCAGCCAGCATGATTGTATCTCCATTCTGAACAGCTGCCTCGGTCTTGACACGCCGAGTATTAATGTCCACGTTACAGGCAGCACTGTTCACAGTGGTGGTTGCTGCAGCGGTGCATGCAGCAGGACGTGCACCTGGTGTACTAACCTCCTGAACAATATCCAGGAAAACCATACCATCTTTGGTTACGCGCGGACGCACCTTTAAAATAACACCAGTATCAATATATTGCACAGAAGAAAAACTACTATCACTACCTAGCCCAGTGTTGATCGATGTCGAATTGATAGGAATACGGGACCCAACATTGAGCGTAGCCTCGGCATTGTTCCGTACAAAAACCGAAGGAGTTTGAAGAAGACGCAAATTCGTGACCCGATCCAATGCGCTAATTATCGCGGCCGCGTTTTTCCCTAAGAAAGTCCACGCAAGACCATTATTTGTAACGCTCCCAGATACATCCCCCCAAATACCTCTTCCCACAGCGGGTGCCAACCCAGCGCCGCCACTACCATCTGCATTTATAGGCGCATTTACTGCATTCTCGAAATACCAGTTAACACCGTATTCCAGCTGGCCAGTCAGGGTTACTTCTGCAATCTGCGCTTCGATATGAACCTGCATCGGCATTACATCGAGCTTTTCAATTACATCACGAATAGAGCTCCACGCCTGAGCGCTTGCGCGCACGAGCAAGGTATTGGTCTCAGCGACTGCCGAAACACCAACTTTGTCGCCCTCCACCTCCAGCGTGACGCTAGCGTTCTGGTTGGTACTAGGCTGTAGCTGAAGCATGCCACTGCCGCTACTTCCGCCGAAGCTCCCTGACGTACCCGACTGATTCGAACCATTACTCGTGCCACCTATATCTCCACCAGTGGTACCACTACTACTTCCAAGACTTTCATCCCGATCAGCCCCGCCACTGTTATTACCTAACATATTCACAACACCGCCCGGCACCAAAGAAGGACCGCTATTACCGCCATTGCCACGCCCGCCGAACACCTCAGACAACCGATCGGCCAGATCCTTGGCCTTGATGTATTTCAACTCGTACGAAAACAGCCGCACGCCGCCACCGGCGCTGTCGATGCGGTCCAGCCATTGCTGGATCTGGTCCAGATAGCGCGGCTGCGGGGTGATCACCAGCACCGCGTTGGCGTTTTCCAGCGGCATGAAACGGAACATGCCGGCGCTGGGTGTCTTGCTCTGTTCGCCGAACACCTTCTCCAGATCGGCGGAGACCTTTTCGGCCTTGCCGGACTGGATCGGGAACACGCCCACCGACATGCCCGACAGCCAGTCCACGTCGAAGATCTGCACGGTGCGCAGGTAGTTTTCCAGCTCGGCGCGGGTGCCGCCCAGGGTGATCACGTTGCGCGAGGGATCGGTGCCGACGATGGCGTTCGGGCGAGCGTACGGCTCCAGCACCTTCTTCATTTCGCTGGCGGAGATGAACTTCAACGGCACCACGCGCACTTCGAAACCGCGCGCGGCAGACGGCGATGCGGTGCTGGGCGCGACAGTGCCGGCCAGCGCCTGGTCGGCCGGCACGATGTTGTAGCGGCCACCGCTGAACACCATGCGTGCGTTGTTCCAGCCCAGCACCATTTCCAGCAGGTTCAAGGCCTGCGCCGGCGAGACCGGATTGGGCGTGGCCAGGGTCACGGTGCCCTGCACGCCGGGGGCAATGACGTAGTTCTGCCCGAGCATGTCGCCCAGGATCGCCTTGACCACCGCCTGCACCGATTCGCCTTCGAAGTTGAAGGTGGCGCTGCCGCTGCTGGCCATGCCCAGCGTCGGCGCCGGCGCGCCCGCCGCGCTCTGGTTGATCATGGTGCCGCTGCCACGCCGGATCACCGGGGTGGGCTTGGCGCTGGCATTGCCCTCGGCGCGTTGCTCGGCGCCGGTCTGGGTGGCGCCGGCAGCGCCGACTTGCGGGTCCAGGCGCGCGTTTCGGCGCACGTCCGGCGGCGGAGTGGTGGCGCAACCGGCCAGCAGGCCGATCAGCAGGGACACGGGAAACAGGCGCTGCGTCATGCGTTCACTCATTGGGTCTGACCGGGGGTAGAGCCGCTCTGGCGCTGCTGTTGCAGCTGGCGGCGTCGGGCTTCGATACGTTCGCGGATGGCGCGCATCTGATCATCGGAGGGGCGTGGGGCTTCCTGGGCGCCATCGCTACGCTGCGGCGGCGCCGTCGGCGGTGCCTGCCCACCGGGCTGCTGGGGCGGCGTGGCGGGCTGGGTCTGCGGCGGCTGCGCCGGCGCGACCGCGGCGGCATCGGGCGACGGTAACGGCGGGATGGCGCCGCCAACGCCGCGCGCGCCCGCATTGGCGGTGGGCGGTTGCCCGCCCAGGCCGTTGAACACGTGCAGCTCCAGTGTCTGCGTGCCGCCGGGGCCTTCGATGGTTGCGCTGCGCGGCTGCAGGGCAAGCAGGCGCCAGCCCTTGACCGCCTCGCCGCCCAGTTGCACCCGCACCGAATCCTGCGGGTCCAGCGTCAGCGTGGCCATCTTGAAGTTGTCCGTCAGCAGCACGCCGGTCAGGCGCACCGTCGAGGCGGCGCTGCTGCCCTCGTTACCGGACAGGAAGAACGGATGCGGCAGGCGGTCTTCGGCGAAGGCCGGATGCGCGGCGATCTCCGAATACTTTTCGAACGCGCCCAGCCGTTCCGGTGCCGGTGCCGGCAGGGTGGGCAGGCGCTGCACCAGTGCCGGGTCGTCCGGCAGCAGCTCCACGCGCTTGCCCAGCCCGGCCACGGCCAGCACGCACACCAGCAGTGCCCAGCCGACCACGGTGGCCAGCAGCCAGGTGCGCAGTCCGATCATGTCAAGGCGCATTGCTGGCCTCCGCGGCGTCGGCTGCGGTGGGCGCCGCGTCGGTGTTCAACGGCGCGGCGCTGGCGCCGGGGCGCAGGTAGCCGGCCAGTTCGAAGGCGATATCCAGGCCGTTGCCGCTTTCGTTGGGCGAGAGTTGATAGCGCTGCGCCATCACGTTGAGGTTGTCCACGAACAGGCGCGGGGTGCCGTTTTCCAGGCTGTACAACACCGAGGCCAGCTCCGGGGTGCCGCAGCGCAGGCGCACCTGCACCGCGACGCGGGTGAAGCGGTCCTTGCTTTCCGGCTGCAGCGGCGAGCGGTTGCTGATCGCGCAGCTGCGGTTGCCGGGGCTGGCTTCCACCACGGCGCGTTCCAGCCGCTGCACCAGGCCGGCCGACGCCAGTTCGGCCGAGGTTTCCGGCAGGAAGCCCGGGCGGCTTTGCAGCGTCTGGCGCGCCTGGCGTAGCCGTTTGCTGACTTCCGGTGCCTGCTGCAGCTGCACGCGCACGCGCAGCTCGCGCTCGCGCAGCGCCTGCAGGTCGTCCTGCACTGCGATCATCGGCTGGGTGAACCAGGGGTGCACCAGCACCAGATAGGCCACGCCGATCACCAGCAACAGCAGGCCCAAAGCGATCCAACGATCGCGCTTAACGCTGCGTGGCATCGGCCGCCTCCTTGGCATCGGGGCCGGCCAGTTCGGCGGTGATGGTGAAGCGGTCGACGTTGCGACCGGCATCGCTCTGCAGCACGCCGGTCAGCGAGGGCGTGCGCCACAGCGGCGAGCCTTCCAGGCGCCGCACCAGCGAGGAGGCTTCGTTGCTCAAACCGATCAACTGCAGTTGCCCGCCTTCGACCGAGAATTTTTCCAGATAGGTGCCGCCCGGCAGACGCCGACTCAGCTCGTCCCAGATTTCCACCGAGGTGGGGCGGGTGGCGCGCTGCTGCTGGAAGAAGCTGGCCCCTTCGACCAGATCCAGCAATTGCTGGCGTTCGGCGGCGACCTGTCGCGCGCGCGCGGCGTTGGCCTGCACCTTGGCACGCAAGTCGTCGGCGGCCTGGCGGCGGTTGTCCAGCAGCAGCCAGCCGGCCACGGCCAGCAGCACCAGTGCGGCGGCAGCGAGCAGCAGATTCCAGCGCTGCATCGGGTCGCTGCGCCGCAGCCGCCGCGCCGGCGGCAGCAGGTTCACGCCCAAGGGCAGGCCCTGCGCGTCGGCGACATCGATGCCGGACAGGGCGCTGGCCCATGCGTCGGGCACGCCGGCCGGGCCATCGATCATGCGCCGCGGCACCACCACCAGTTCGGCATCGAGCTGGCCGTCTTCGCGCACATCCAGCACGCGCGCATCGAAGTACACCTGGTCGGCAGTGAACGGGGTTTGCCGGTCGATCTCGAAGCGCGCCACATCCTGCAGCCGCGCCGCCGCCGCCGCGGGCAGGCGCAACGGACGACGCAAGGCATGCGCGGCCGGCAGCAGCCAATGCCGTGGCAGGCCTTCCAGCGCGGTCGGCAGCAAGGCATGGACTTCCTGCGGCTGCACCGGCCACGGCAGGCTGGCGATGGCCTCGCTGCTGTGATCGCGCTGACGCAGCAACTGCAGCGCAGATCCGTCGGGCTGCAACAACAGCCGCGACGGCGACAGGCCCAACTGCCATTGCCAGCGCTGCGGCAGCCAGGCCAGCAGCGATTGTTGCCACCAACGCCAGAAGCCTCCGGCTCCCGGCATGGCGCGTACGCCGATACGACCCAAGGTGTCCCGCCATGCGGTCATTGCACTGCTGCTCCCTCTTCCCAACGCAACACGGTATACGCCGACCCGGGTAATGCGGACGCACTGGTGGAGACGACCGCCCGCAACACAGCCTCGCGTCCCTGACTCAGTCGCGCCCGGCTCTCGATACTATAAGTGTCCGACCCACCGACCGTCGCCTCGCTGCCCGGCAAACCCGGCGGCGCGTCACGCTGGGCCAGCAGTTGCCGCGCATCCAGGCCCATCGCGGTCAGCACCGGGCCCGGCGCAAAGCGCGCTTCGGGACGCGAGCGGCCGCTGTACAGGGTGAGGTTGGGCAACAGCTTGCGATACAGCTCGCCATCCATTCCCAGCACCAGGCGCAACTCGCCCAGCGTTTCGAACGGGCCGTCCTTGGCGCCGTACGGCAATCCGGCATCGGCATAATCGCGGTCTTCCGCGCCACCGCCCGGCTGGCTGAGCGAGTCGCCATCGCGCCAGTCGACGATCGCACCGGCAATGCGGGTATCGCGGCCCTGTTCGCCACCGACCGCGCGTACCAGGCCGGCCAGCAGCGCGGGCTCGGCCATGTTCAAGTCCACCTTGCCGCTTTCGTCGGTAATGCGGATCTCCACCGTGGCATCGTCCATCTGCCAACGATAGCGCCGGCCGTCCGCACGCCAGCGTGCCTGGGTGTCGGTGCTTTGCAGGCGGGACAATGCGTATTCCAGCCCGGAGCGCGCGTACTCCTGCGCCTGCGCGCCGTTGCGCAGCATGCTGCCCTGCAGCGCTTCCACCCGCGCGGTCAGCGCGAATGCGCCGATCATCGCGGTGAGCAGCGCAATCAGCCATAGCACCAACACCAGTGCGGCACCGCGCATCGCGCTCATTGCCCCGCTCCCGGGTTGCTGGATTGCGGCAAGGCCACCACCAGCGGCGGCCAGGCGGCACCGCCGCTACGGATCTCGATGCGCACCAGCAGCGGCAGACGGTCGTGCCATTCCCACTGCGGCAACCACGCGCTCAGGCGGCCACTCTGCGGATCCATGCCGCGATACCGAAAGCTCACCTGCTGCACGTCTTCGGCAAGTGTTTCCGGCGGCAGCGTGGCGCCCTCTTCGATCGACTTGCCCGATTGCAGCATGGTCAACGCGATCCGCAGCGTGCGCTGTTCGCCTTCGCCGGCCACCGACAGGTCATGCAGGTACGGCCCGCCGCGGCCCAGGTAATCCGGCACATCGGCGGCAAAACGCATGCGCTGCGGCTCGCCGATGAACAGCATCGGCTGCTGGCTCTGCGGGTCGATGCCCATCGCGATCGGCAGTGCCGCCGCCAGCCGCCGGCGCAGGAACTCTTCCACCGCACGCACGCGTTCGCTGCGCTGGGCGATCGCCTCGCCGCGCTGGCTCACCGCACTGGCAGAGCGCAAGGTGGCAAATGCCAATGCCAGCCCGCCGACCAGCAACATCGTCGCCAGCAATACTTCGATCAAGGTGAAACCGGCACTGCGCGAGCGACTCATGGCGCGCTGCCCGGCTGCGCCGCAGCCACCAGCCGCAAGGTGCGCCACTGCAGCACCTGATTGGGCTGCTCGCCCCAGCGCACCACCAGGGTCAGCTGCAGCAACGTGTGCGCGCCGGGGGATACCGGCGCCTGCGGATTGCGTCGTGGCTCGTCGTACGGGCGCACATCCATCGACCAGCGGAAATGCCCGTCTTCGAACGTGCCTTGCTGCTGCTCGGGCACCAGCGGCTTGTCCATGCCCTGCGCCGCCAGCAACGACTGCGCATGCAAGGTGGCGCGCGTGCTCTCGTCGGCCGCGCGCACCTGACGCGCGGCACCGGACAGCGATCCCAGCAACAGGCTCAACGCCAGCGCCAGCAACGCAAAGGCGACGATCACCTCGATCAGGCTGTAACCGCGCTGTCGCTTCATGGCGCCGGCGTCCGCAACTGCCCGGAACGCACTTCGCCGGTGATCCAGCCCACATCCACACGCCAGGTCGCGTCCTTGACGCGCAGATCGATGCGCCCGCCGGTGGAGGCGCCATCGGGGAAGAACTGAATGGCGCCCTGATCCTGCCGCGACTGCACCTGCCGCGCGCCGGTGAAGCGCACTTCCAGCGACGACGGCAGATCGCCGTGATGGCCGCCGGGCGCTTCCCAGCGGCGCTGCTGCGGGTCGATCAGAAAGCGCTGCGGCGTGCCGGTGGCAATCGCCTGGGTACGCGTATAGCGCAGCTGCGAGGCGATCGCCTTGCCTGCAGTGCGCAGGCGCATGCCGTCGATCCCGCCGTTGAGCGCTGCGGCGGCCAATACGCCGGCCATCGCGATCAGGGCGATCACCAGCAACATCTCCAGCAACGAACTGCCACGCGTGCGTGTACGACCAGGGCCGACCACTCCATGCGGATGACGCAACGGCTGACACGCAACGCGCATGACGAACGGCTTATTGGTACTTGATGTCCGCGTCGTAACTGCTGCCGCCGGGGCGGCCGTCCTTGCCCAGGCTGATCAGATCGAACGGCTGGCCATCGCCGGGCACGCGGTATTCGATGGTGTGACCCCACGGGTCGTTCAATTCGACCGGCTTGGCGTACGGGCCGAGCCAGCCGCTGCTGCCGCCCGGCTGGGTCACCAGATCATCGAGCTTGCTCGGCAACTTTCCGGTGTCGAGCTGGAAATTCTCGATCTTGCCGGCCAGGGTCTGGATCTGCGACTTGGCCAGATTGGCCTTGCCGCGATCGGCACCACCGAGCACCCGGCTACCGACCAGGGTGAGCACCGCGCCGATCAGCACGATGACGATGATGATTTCCAGCAGGCTCATGCCGGCCTGGCCTGCACGCGATGGACTACGGGTGATGGAGCGCTTGATCATGAACGATTTCCTTGCACGTCGATGAAGGTTGCTGCCGCCAGAAGATGACACGGCGGGCGTTGCAATGGTTCCCGCACGCATGTCGCGCGGTCGCCGGGAAGTTGTTGAGAATCCGACGCCACGTTATCCGATGGCATTGGTCAGGTCATACAGCGGTACCAGCACGGAAATGATGACAAGCCCCACCACCGAGGCCAGCACCAGCGTGATCAACGGCACCAGCGCGGCCAGCGCGCGGTCGATGGCCTGCGCGGTTTCGAGCTCGAAGGTGTCGGCAGTCTTGAGCAGCATCGTGTCCAGGGCGCCCGATTCTTCGCCGACCTGGATCATCTGCAGGGCCAGCCGCGGGAAGCGCTTGCCGCGTGCCAGCGACATCGCCAGGCCATGGCCGTTCTTGACGTCGTCGGCCGCGGCGTCGACATCCTCGACCAGCGCCAGGTTGGACATCACGTTGCGCGCAATGCCGATTGCCGCCAGCAACGGCACGCCGTTGCGCAGCAAGGTGCCCAGGGTCCGCGTCAGCCGTGCGGTTTCCAGACGCGCGATCAGGCTGCCGACCACTTTCTGCCGCAGCAACCACTCGTCCAGCGCGGCACGGAACGCGGCATTGCGGCGTTTGCGATCCAGCCACAACCCCAGCACGCCCGGCACCACGATCAGCACCAGCCACCAGTCGCGCACCAGCAGGCCCACGCTCAACACCGCCTGGGTGAACCACGGCAAGGCCACATCCAGGCTTTCGTACATCTGCGCGAACTGCGGCACCACATAGCCAAGCAGGAACAGCAACGCGCAGCCGACCACCGCCAGCAGGATCGCCGGATAGATCAATGCGTTGATCACCTTGCCGCGCAGCGCACGGCTGCGCTCCAGGTAATCGGCCAGGCGCTGCAGCGTGTCCTGCATGCTGCCGCCGGCTTCGCCCGCGCGCACCATGTTGATGTAGAGCTTGGAAAACAGCCCGTGCTGGCGTTCCAGTGCCGAGGACAGCGGCGCGCCGCCACGCACGGTGTCGCGTACATCGCCGATCACGCGCCGGCTTTTGTCGTCTTCGGGCAGATCCATCAGGATCGACAACGCGCGATCCAGCGGCTGGCCGGCACCGATCAGCGTGGACAGCTGCTGGGTGAACTGCACCAGCGCAGCGTTGTCGAACGGCTTCTTGCGCAACAGCATGCGCAGCGACGGCGAGTCGTTTTCGCCAGTCGCCAGGCGCGTTTCCACCGGCAGGTGGCCCTGCTCCTGCAGGCGCAGCGCGACGTCCGCGTCGCTGGCCGCTTCCATCTGGCCATCTAGCATTTCGCCATGGGCGTCGAGCGCTTTGTAGCGGTACAGGGGCATCAGGCGGGAAGGCCGGGATTGGGGAATCGGGAATCGGGAATCGGTAAAAGTGCGATGCCGCGCTGCGTTGGCGCGACTGGGCGCAGCCGTGCGCGTGCGCGGCGCATTGCCGGGACCTTGCTCTGCTTATCTTCCGATCCTGAGCATCCGATGCTCGCTGTGGCTCCGTTGACTCTCACGCATCCTCCGTAACGCGCAGCACTTCTTCGATGGTGGTTTCGCCGCGCAAGGCCTTGGACAGGCCGTCCTCGTACATGGTGCGCATGCCGGCCTTGCGGGCCAGTTGTTCGATCTCGCCCATGCCGGCGCGGCGCATCACCGCGCGCCGCAACTCGTCGTTCATCACCAGGAATTCGACGATGGTGGTGCGGCCAAGATAACCGGTCGGCGCAGCGGCCGACGCGCGCGGGCGGTACAGATAGATCTCGCCGTCCGGTTGCAGCCGGCGCAGGTTGAAGCGTTCGACCTCTTCCGGCGATGCCAGGTAGCGCTCGGCGTTGGCCAGGTCGAGCTTGCGCACCAGGCGCTGCGCCAGAATGCCGTTGATGGTGGAGGTGAGCAGATAGTCTTCCACGCCCATGTCGAGCAGACGGGTGATGCCGCCGGCCGCGTTGTTGGTGTGCAGCGTGGACAGCACCAGATGGCCGGTGAGCGCGGACTGGATCGCGATGCGCGCGGTTTCCAGATCGCGCATTTCGCCGATCATGATGATGTCCGGATCCTGACGCACGATGCTGCGCAACGCGTTGGCAAAATCCAGCCCGATCTGCGGCTTGGCCTGGATCTGGTTGATGCCTTCGATCTGGTATTCCACCGGGTCTTCGACAGTGATGATTTTCACGTCCGAGGTGTTGAGCTGGCTCAACGCGGTGTACAGCGTGGTGGTCTTGCCCGAACCGGTCGGGCCGGTCACCAGCATGATGCCGTGCGGTTGCTCCAGCACCTTGCGAAACTGCGGCAGAAACTCTTCGGTGAAGCCGAGCTTGTAGAAGTCGAACACCACCGTTTCGCGATCGAGCAGGCGCATCACCACGCTCTCGCCGTGCGCGGTGGGCACGGTGCTGACACGCAGATCCAGCTCCTTGCCCTGCACGCGCAGCATGATGCGGCCGTCCTGCGGCAGCCGGCGTTCGGCGATGTTGAGCTTGGCCATGATCTTGATGCGGCTGATCACCGCAGCGGTGAGCTTGGCCGGCGGGCTTTCGCCTTCCACCAGCACGCCGTCCACGCGGTAACGCACCTTGAGCCGGCTTTCGAACGGTTCGATATGGATGTCCGATGCGCGCAGTTCCACCGCGTGCTGGATCACCAGATTCACCAGCCGGATCACCGGCGCTTCGGACGCCAGGTCGCGCAGCGCTTCGATATCGTCGCTGCTGTTGGCATCGCCATCGGCGGTTTCCACGATGGTGCCCATCGCGCTACGGCCCTGGCCGTACCAGCGTTCGATCAGATCGTCGATTTCCGAGCGCAGACCGACCTGCAGCAACAGCGGGCAGCCGGTCGCAAGCCGCACCGCATCGATCGCGTAATCGTCGTAGGGATCGGCGATCCACAACTCAAGCCGGCCATCGCGTTCGCCGACCGGGCATAGATGAAATTGTTTGAGGAAGCGCAGCGACAGTCCCTGCACTTCCGGCAGCATTTCCGGTGGGGTATCGCCGAGCTGGCGTGCATCCACCAGCGGCAGACCCAGCACATCGGCGCAGGTCTCCGCATGATCGCGTTCGGATACCAGGCCCAGACGGCCCAGCAAGGCCAGCAGGCCCATACCGGATTCGGTCTGCAACTGGCGCGCGCGCAGCAGATCGGTGTCTTTCAGACGACGGCGTTCAAGCAGCGCTTCGACGATGCGTGTCTCCGCACTGCGATGCTCAATTGGATCGACGGCAACCGCGTTCACACTCGTCTCCACTGGTCCGGCGCCGACTGTAGCAGTTTGCCGCGACGATCAACCGCACGCATCTGCATCGTCCTGAAAAACGATGCCCCCGGTGATTGGCCGGGGGCATCGGTCACACTATGGGACGGCTTACTGTCGTGCGACGAGCGTCAGCTTCGCGTAGTCGGCAGCGCCCACCAACTTGATGTAGTAGGTGCCTGCCTTGGGGGCGGTGAAACGCACGGTTTCGCTGTTACCCGGGCGGGTCGACTTGGCGTCGTAACTGGTCGCGCCGGGTTCGGCTTCATAGCTGACGTACACCGACACATCGCCGGTGCCGCCGTAGGTCATGAAGCTGAGCACGGCACCGGCCTTGGCCTGGAAACTGTACAGCGTGGAGCTGCCACCGGCACCGCTCAGGCCGGTCAGCGGAGCCTTGTTGGTCAGGGCGATCGCGGTCGGCGCGCAGCTCTGGGTGGCCGGATCGCAGGGCTCCACCAGCACCGCTTCCAATGCGGCCTTGGCATCGACGATGCCGCTGCCGATCGGGGTGCTGGCCGGCGGCGTCACCGGGAAGCGGCGGCTGGTCTGCTTGAGCAGGGCTTCCACTGCGGCCGGGGTCAGCGGGCCATCGCCAAGACCGATCGCCGCGCTCTGCACCAGGGCGACGACACCGGCCACGTGCGGCGATGCCATCGAGGTGCCACCCAAGCCCATGTAGGTATAGCTTCCCGAGGTCGGCGTGGTCGCACCGGTGTAGCCGGCCTGCCAGATGTAACCGCCCGGATTGCCGTCCACGCTGCCGCCGCCGCCCGGACCGGACAGGTCGACCTTGCTGCCGTAGTTGGAGTAGTAGGTGATGCCGCCGGTGATGCGCGTGGCACCCACGGTGATGGTGTTGTTGCAGCTGGCGGGCGAATGGTTGGCCGCATCTTCGCCGCTGTTGCCGGCCGCCACCACCACCGTGGTGCCGCGCGCGACCGCGCCGTTGATCGCCAGCTGGGTGGCCGAATCGCAGGGCTCGCCGCCGCCCAGGCTCATGTTGATCACCTCGGCCGGGTTGGTATTGGCCGGTACGCCGGCGACCGTGCCGCCGGACGCCCACACGATCGCATCGGCGATGTCGGAGGTGTAGCCGCCGCAGCGGCCGAGCACGCGCACCGGCAGGATGGTCGCCTTGGGTGCTACGCCAGCCATGCCTACGCCGTTATTGGTCGCCTCGGCCACGGTGCCCGAAACGTGGGTGCCGTGCCAGGAACTTTCCTGTGCCACCGAGCCGTCATAGCAGACGTTGTCGGCCTCTTCCCAGTCACCGTAATCCAGCGCGCCCGGCACGCGGGCATCGGTGGGACGACGCGAGACTTCGGCATCGGTGATGAAGTCGTAACCCTGCAGCAGGTTGCCGGCAAAGTCGGGATGGCCCGGCAGGATGCCGGTATCCAGCACTGCCACCACCACGCCCGCGCCCTGCGACAGGTCCCATGCGGCCGGCGCATTGATGCCGCCGTTGGGGTTGCTCAGATGCCACTGGTATTGGGCGTACAGCGGGTCGTTGGGCACCAGTTGCGGGGTCACGTCGGTGGCGGCAACGCTCTTCTTGATCTCGACCGGGCGCAGCATGCGATCGATCTGCACGTCGGCCACGGACGGGTCGTTCTTGAGCTCGACCACCACCTTGTCCACCTGTGCGGTAGTCAGCGTGCTGGACAGCTTGATCAGGTCCGAGCCGATGCCGAGCTTGCGCACATACGTCGCCTTGGCGGCGGCTGCGCTGCTGCGTGCGCCGGTGCTGGCACCGACACGGCCGACTGCGGCCTGCACCGCACTCAGCTTGCTGGCGCGATCGGTCGCAGCAGCAGTGTTGTCCTTGTAGCGCACGATCAGGCGGCTACTGAACGCAGCGCCGGCCGATGCTGCCTGGGTCGGTTCCTTGACCAGCAGTTTCGGGGCAGCAGCGAGCGTGCCCGATGCACCCAGGGCCATCATCAAGATGGCGCCGGTCAGCGGGGAGAGACGGAAATTCTTGTCGATCACGGTGAAGTCCTCTTCGTGTTTTTCGTCGATCAGCTTGGAGCGGCTTCCGAACTGCGGCGCAACTGCGGTGCAGCGCGCTGCGTTCGATCAGCCACTCCTGGTAAGGCCATCACTCCATCGAATCCGTTGGCCGGCCCAGCCACGGTCCTTGCCCGCCCCCTCAGGCCTTGCTCTGGCGCGGCGGCGCACGGTGGCGCCGCCGCGTGTCATGCAGCAGCGCATTACCAACCGAAGCCGGCACCCACGCCGATCGAACTGTCGTCGCCGCTGAGCGCGCCGCCCACCGTCAGGGTGGCGCGCGGGCTGATCGCACGCTGGTAGCCCACCGACAACGCCGACTCGCCGTTCTGGAAACCGACGCCGGCACCGACGCGGTTCTGCGTGGCGATGCCACCGACGCTGGCGGCCATGTTCAACATCGCCGAACTCATCGCACCCTGACGATCCAGGCGACGGTTCTGCCGGCGCAGACGCTCTTCGATGTCGCCCTGGTAGGTCTCGAAACTGTCGGCCATCGCGTTGTAGCGGCTGTCGGTATAGCTGTTGGCCGCGGCAACGCCGTTGTCCAGCTGGCCCTTATTGACCGCATCGGTGGCACGCGTGCCGGCGGCCACATTGGCCACCTGACGCTCACCGCCGACGCTGCCCACCGACACCGTGTTGGCACGATCGGCAACCGACCCCTGCCCCAGCGCGACCGCACCTTGCGCACTGGTACGTGCGCCCTGTCCGATCGCCGTGCCGGAGGCCGCACTGACCTGCGCGCCTTCGCCCATCGCCACCGCATTGGTCGCCACCGCGGCGATCTGCGTATTGGCGCCGACCGCGGTGCTGCCATCGGCATTGACGCGCGCATTGCTGCCGATCGCGGTGTCGTTGGGGCCATGCGCATACGCGCTGCCGCCAATCGCCGTGCCGGTCACGTGGTTGGCCACTGCGGCCGTGCCAACGGCGGTGGAGCTTGCGGCCGGGGTGATGCTGCCGACCACTGCGGCGGTCGGCGTGCCCTGCACGCTTGCGCCGGTGTCGGCAACGGCGTTGCTCGATGCGCTCACTGCGCTCGTGGCAACCGCAGGTACCGCTGCAGTGCGCAGCGACAGCGTACGTGCCGCCGTGCTGGCGGTTGCGGCACCACCGCGTGCATCCAGCTCGGTGACCTTGCTGTCCAACGCGGTCAATGCCGCACCGACGTTGTTGTAGCTGGCACCCTGGATCACGTAGGTCGGCGCGACGAACACGCCCTGCGCACCGATCGCCGCGCCACCGCCGAGGAAGCTGGCGGCGTTGCTCAACGACTGGAACAGCTGGCCGCCGTTGATCGCATCGGTACTAGCACCGGCAATCGCACCATTGCCGACGTTGACGATGCGGCGCGTGGCCGGGCCGCCGCGGCCATCGCCGCTGCCGACCGAGACCACGTTGGCGTCATAGGTACGCGAGCCCGAGCCCAACGCCACCGAGTCGGCACCACTGGCACCGGCATTGGCACCCAGCGCCACCGCGTTGGCACCGCTCTGGCGCACGAAAGAGTTGTAGCCCAACGCCACACCGTTTTCGCCGATGGCATTGGTCTGCCGGCCCATCGCGGTGCTGTTCACGCCGCTGGCGCTGCTGTCCACACCCATGGCGCTGGCGCCGGTGGCCGAGGCGCGGCTGCCGGAGGCGATCGCCACGCTGCGTGCGCCGCTGGCGGTTGCGCCGGCGCCCGCCGCAGTGGCGCGATCACCGGTTGCGCTGGCCACCCCTTCACCGGTGGTTTGCACCATGCCGTTGGTGGTCTGCACATCGGCCGCCAGGGCATCCAGCTGGCCCTTGTTGACCGCATCGGTCGCCGCCTGGCCGTCGCTGACATTGACGATGCGACGCGTGGCCGGACCACCGCGGCCATTGCCGCTGCCGATCGACACCGTGTCGGCTTCGTAGGTGCGCGAGCCCGAGCCCAGCGCCACCGAATCGGCACCGGTCGCACCGGCGTTGGCACCGAGGGCCACACCATTGACCGCGCTCTGGCGCACGAACGAGTTGTAGCCCACCGACACCGCGTTCTCGCCGATCACGTTGACCTGACGACCGACACCGGTGCTGTTGATGCCGGTTGCCGATGCATCCACACCGACCACGCTGGCGCCGACCGCATCGGCGCGGCTGCCGCCACCCAGGGCCAGCGTATTGTCGGCAAGGGCCGCCGCGCTCTGACCGAGCGCGGTGGCATTGACGCCGTCGGCATACGAATTCCAGCCGATGGCGGTGGTGTAGTCGGCCGTGGCCCACGCGCCCGCACCGAATGCGGCAGCGCCGGTGCCGGAGGCACGCGCCGGGATGAAGCCGAAGAACGTGCTGCCGCCGACGGCCACGCTTTCTTCGCCGGTGGCCTCGCTGAATTCGCCCACGGCCACTGCACTTGCGCCGGAGGCCAGTGCGGCGGCACCCACGGCGGTGCTGTAGTCGCTGGACGCCACCGCACCATAGCCCAGCGCCGACGACAGCCTGCCGCTGGATTCGCTGTAACCACCGAAGGCGGCGCTGCCGACATTGGAGGCGGTGCTGCGGAAACCGGCTGCGGTGGCCTGGTTGTCCGATGCCACCGCTTCGCTGCCGAGCGCGGTCGCATAGGTCGAAATTGCCTGCGCGCCGGCACCGTTTGCGCTGGCGCCGACATCGCTGGCCAGGGCATTGCTGCCGACGGCGCTGCTGTTTTCGCCGGTGGCCTGGGCGTTGTTGCCCACCGCCGCTGCGCCGGTTCCGCTGGCCAGCGCACTCACGCCAACCGCCGTTGCGTTATCGACCACCGCCTGCGCACCGGCACCCAACGCCGTGGCGCCGGTACCGGTGGCATTGGCGCCCTCGCCTGCGGCCAGGGCGTTGTCGCCCTCGACGTAGGCACCGGCATCGCTGTCATCGCTGCCGCTGGCCTGGAAGTACTTGCTGGTGGATTGTGCGGTTTCGGCAACGGCGTTGAGCTGATCCAGATTCACCGCGTCGGTGCCCTGCGTACCGGCGGCCACGTTGGTGATCTGACGCTCGTTGCCGGCGCTGCCCACCGAGACCGCAAAATCGCGATCGGCCACCGAATCGGCACCCAGCGCCACGCTGCCTTCGCCGGTGGATTCGGCAAAATTGCCGAGCGCGGTGCTGTTGAGGCCCGGTGCCCATGCCGCGCCGCCGAGCGCGGTGGAGTAGTCCCCGGAGGCTTCGGTCGGCAACAGGCCGAGCAGGGCGCCACCGACCGACACGCTGTTGTAGCCGCTGGCCACGCTGCCCTGGCCGGCCGCAACGCTGTAGTCGCCGGTTGCGGTGGCATCGCCACCCACGGCCACGGTATTGGAGCCGCTGGCGGTGCTGAAATTGCCCAGCGCGGTGCTGTTGAAACCGGTCGCACTGGAATAGCCGCCCAAGGCGGTGGAGTAGTTGGAGGTGGCCTCGGCACCGAAGCCGAACGCCGCCGCGCTGGTGCCATCGGCCACGCTCTCTGCGCCGACCGCAGTGGCCGACTCGCCACTGGCGCTGGCGAAATAGCCCACCGCGGTGGTTTCGCTGCCATCGGCCACGCTCAGCGTGCCAGCGGCCAGGGAACCATCGCCATAGGCACCTGCCGCCGCACCCAGCGCGGTGCTCTGCGCGCCGGCGGCTTCGCTCTCGCCACCCACGGCCACGGCGTAATCGCCGCTGGCCTGACTGAAGGCGCCATTGGCGATGCTGCCGTAGCCACTGGCAGCGGCGTTGTAACCGGCCGCAGTGGCGTACTGCGCGGTGGCGCTGGCACCGCTGCCGAGGGCGACGGCGCCGATCGCGGTGGCCTGGCTGCTGGAACCGAACGCGCTGCTGTAATCGCCGTCCGCAGTGGCGTTGGAGCCGGCCGCGGTGGCGTCCTCGCCCTGCGCATCGGCCGTGCCGGTGCCGGTGCCGGCAAACAGACGCGCAGTGGTTTGTGCGGTTTCGCCGACTGCATTGAGCTGGTCCAGGTTCACCGCATCGGTGCCCTCGGTACCGGCGGCAACATTGGTGATCTGGCGCTCGCCACCGACCGTGCCCACCGACACCGTGTTGGCGCGGTCGGCAACTGCACCGACGCCGAGCGCAACGCTGTTGTCGACCGAAATGCGCGCGCCGTCGCCGATCGCGATGCTGTCGGCGCCTTCGACGAAGGCCTCGGCGCCCAGTGCGATGCTGCGATCGCCATAGCCGACTGCTTGCGAGCCGATGGCGATCGCACGCCCACCGCCGGCATAGGCGTTATCGCCGATGGCCACCGAGACGCTGCCGCTGGCGGCCGAGGTGATGCCTACCGCGACGCTGCGCGCGCCGTAGGCCGTGCTTTCCGCACCCACGGCGGTGCTGGTATCGCCCCAGGCCACGCTGGCAAAGCCCAGCGCAGTGGATTCGAGACCATTGGCGATGCTTTCGAACCCGATTGCGGTACCGCCACGGCCATTGGCCACGCTGGTGCCGCCGACCGCAGTGCCATAGAAACCCGATGCCGTGCTGTCGGCACCCACGGCAGTGGCATAGCGGTCGCTGGCGATACTATTGAAGCCGAGCGCGGTGGCATTGTTGACATTGGCCACCGCACCACTGCCGACCGCAGTGGTGTTGACCGCTGACGCCAGGCTGCTCGAACCCAGCGCAGTGCTGTAATCCTCGTAAGCCGATGCATTGGAACCGGCCGCAACGCTGTCGATGCCCTCCGCAATCGCGGTGCCATCGCCGGTGGCCACGAACGTGCGCGCGGTGGTGGAAGCAACGTCGGACACTGCGGTGAGCTGATCGAGATTGACCGCATCGCTGCCTTCGGTACCGGCGGCGACGTTGGTGATCTGACGCTCGTCGCCCGCCGCACCTACCGACACAGTGTTGGCACGCGCGGCCACCGAGTTGGCGCCCAATGCAACCGAGTTGGCGCCGCGTGCGGTGCTGTAGTAACCCAGCGCCGTGCTCAGCTCACCGCTGGCCCAGGATTCCGGGCCGACTGCCGTGGCACCTTGGCCAGGCGCATAGGCGAAATAACCCACCGCGGTGGCCTCGGTGCCGGAGGCTTCGCTGAGCGTTCCCACTGCCGTGGTGTAGGTGCCCGATGCGATCGCACCGGCGCCGAGCGCGGTGGAGGCTTCGCCGCTGGCCTGGGTCTGCACGAAGAAACCCAGACCGGGAATGAAATCGACCGGACCACCGACAGCGGTGCTGCTGGTACCGCTGGCACTGGTCTGCGTGCCCACGGCGGTGGCGTAATCGCCTGCCGCATTGGCGACCGCACCGAACGCGGAAGACTGCGCACCGGCCGCATACGCACCGACGCCGAACGACGAGGCGGCAAATCCATCGGCATTGGCGCTGGCGCCGACTGCGGTCCCGCCGACGCCGGCGCTGGTGGCGCCGGTGGTGACGGGCACGCCGCCACTGGTGATCAACGGCTCGCCGTCTTCGTCCACTGCAGCACCGCCAACGGCCACGCTGCCGGGGCCGTTGGCCTGCGCGTTGTGGCCGAATGCCGCGCTGTTCTGCCCGGAGGCGAGCGCATTGGCGCCGACCGCAGTGGCATTGTCGGCCACCGCATTGGCACCGGTTCCCAGTGCCGTGGTCGCCGTACCCACCGCATTGGCGGCATCGCCGGCAGCCAGCGCGCTATCGCCTTCGACATAGGCACCGACGCTGTCTTCGCCAGGGGTCGCCTTGAAGAACGTGGCCGTGTCTTCGGCCACATCGGCCACGTCGCGCAACTGCGCCACGTTGACCGCATCGGTGGCGTTGATGCCGGCGCTGACGTTGGTGATGCGACGCGTGGCCGGGCCGCCGCGGCCATTGCCGCTGCCGACCGAAACCACATCGTCTTCGTGGGTACGCGAGCCTGCGCCCAGCGCCACCGAGTTGGCACCTGTCACGCCGGCGTTGGCACCCAGCGCCACGCCGTTTTCGCTGCTCTGGCGTACGAAACTGTTGTAGCCGATGGCCGCCGCGTTCTCGCCGATCGCATTGGTCTGGCGTCCGATCGCGCTGCTGTTGACGCCACTGGCGCTGCTGTCGGCACCGGTGGCGAGCGCGCCGGTCGCGCTGGCGCGACTGCCGGCGCCGATGGCGGTAGCGTTGGCGGCAGATGCCGACGCGCCGCGGCCGACTTCCACCGATTGCGCCATTGCAGAAAGGGGGATTGCAATGCCGGCGCTACCCAGCGCCAGGGCGATCGCGGCAACCAGGCAGCGGCTCTGGCAGCGGTCGATGAATGCGGCGGTGCTCACTGCGCCCGGGCTGTCGCCGCTGGCCAACTCCGATGCCACGGCCCACACGCCTAACGATTTGTTCCAGACCTTGCGATAAATCCGATTCATCGACGCACTGCTCCTGAATGTTGGGACTGGTTTTTTGACGAACACCCACCATCGCGAGGCCTGTTCGCCGCTGCGATCCCCCGTGGTGATTGGCGCCATGGGCCAAATGGCGGTGCGCGGGAAGCTGCACCCCGGGTAGTCAAAAAGTGAACGCTACCCAACCATAGAACTGAGCAAAGTGTTAACAGCCATCAAATTGGGCGTCAAGTTTTTGACAGAAGGCACAACCGAGCGTGCGCGCCATCACACTTCGGCCTGCTTTTGTTCGTTTTTTGATAATTCTTTGGAAAACAGCGATCTAGATCATGTCTCGCAAGACATTTCCAAGCTGAATACGCATGTCCGTTGCGGACATGAAAGCCCGCCGGCAGGACGCCGGCAAGCCTGCTTGCGCAAAACCGCGCGCGGGACAGGCCAGAAATCGGACCAGCGCTCGCCGCGCCGACGCCTCGGACCAGCACGATCGGCGACGGGACCGATCTACCTGCATCACTTCGCCAGAAAACCGACGTCCGCATCGCCTCGCGCCGCCGTGTGTCGGATCACCGGCGCGCCATTGGCACTGGCGATCGCGCCGCCGCCGACATTGACGATGCGGCGTGTGGCCGGACCGCCGCGGCCCTTGCCGGTGCGCGTCGACAACCCCTGCCCCCGTCGCTGCGCCAACCCGCGTCCAGCGCCGATGGCGGTTGCCGATTCCCCTGCGGGTGACGCATTGCGTCCGATCGCTGCCGCGCCGCGCTCCAATGCCAGGCTTCCGCCGCCAAATGCATTGGTTCCATCGCCCAGGGCATTGCTCGCATTGCCCATTGCCAGCACACCCTGACCATCTGCAAACGCCGGTGCATCGGCATCGGTCGCAGGCGTTGCCGCTGGCGGCCCCGATTTAGTTGAAAACCAAAATCCGATTAAGATCGACGCTACACAGGCCGCATCAGCAGGCGCTTGGACTAAATGCCAGAAGTTTTCCGATGGTTACTTGAAGTAAACCGTGCGTCGACTTCACTAAATGCATTTCATCGCAGCAACGCCGATGCGATCGCAGGTATAGGCCTCATCCGCAACGCCTGCAAAGTGAGAGCGAAAAGTCTCTCAACGGCCGCTGACCATGCTTGAACGCAGTATTCCCCGAATGTCCTGCCGATGCGCACGCTTCGTGCAAGGGACGTCGCTGCTATCGGCAACTGTCGCAGGCAAGCCTGGCTCCGTGAGAGCCTATCTGGTGCTGTCGACCCAGCCGCGGCCGTGCACTTTCTTGCTCATAACGCATCGCACATCGCCACAGCGAGCGCGGCAAGGGGCGAACGACCCGGCACCATCGCAGGCAGTTGCGCAGAGCCGACACCGGAAACGACGACGGCCGTGCGCATCGCTGCACGCGGCCGTCGAATGACACTATTGCTGCGGCGCTTCAGCTCACGCCGCACAACTCACCATCAACCGCACCAGACCCGCGCATTGCGGAACATGCGCAGCCACGGCGCGTCATCGCCCCAGCCGGCCGGGTGCCAGCTCAGGTTTGCCGTGCGCGGGGTGCGCTCCGGATGCGGCATCAAGATGGTGACGCGACCGTCGGTGCTGGTCAGCCCGGTGATGCCGTCCGGCGAGCCGTTCGGATTGAGCGGGTACTGCGATGCCACCATGCCATCGCCGTCGATGAAACGCAGGGCCACGCGGGCAGCCGCCTGATCCACCACGGTATCGAACTCGGCGCGGCCTTCGCCATGCGCCACCGCCACCGGGATCCGCGAGCCGGCCATGCCGCGCAGGAAGATCGACGGCGACTCCACCACTTCCAGCAAGGCGGTACGCGCTTCGAACTGCTCGCTGCGATTGCGCAAAAAGCGCGGCCAATGCTCGGCACCGGGAATGATGTCCCTGAGCTGGCTGAGCATCTGGCAGCCGTTGCACACGCCGAGCGCGAAGGTATCGCTGCGCGCGAAGAACGCGGCGAATGCATCGCGCAAGGCGGTCCGCTCCAGGATCGAGGTGGCCCAACCGCGGCCGGCCCCCAGCACGTCGCCGTAGCTGAAGCCGCCGCAGGCGGCAAACCCGGAGAATTGCGCCAGATCCACGCGGCCTTCGATCAGGTCGCTCATGTGCACGTCGAACGCACGGAAACCGGCGCGCTCGAAGTTGTAGGCCATCTCGATCTGTCCGTTGACGCCCTGCTCGCGCAGGATCGCCACCTTGGGCCGCACGCCGGTCGCCACGAAGGGCGCGGCCACGTCTTCGGAAGGGTCGAACACCAGCTTCGGGCGCAAGCCCGGCGCCTGGAAGTCGCGTGCCTGTGCGCGCTCTTCGTCGGCGGTTTCCGGGTTGTCGCGCAGCCTCTGCATGGCGTGCGTCACCGACCACCAGGCATCGAACAAGGCTTCCCAACGCCACTCGGCCAGCACCCGGCCCTGCCCGCTCACGCGGATGCGCGGCGCACCGGTAGGCCGCGCAATGCGCTGCGCGCATTCGGTCAGGGCATGCCGTTCGACCAGATCGGCGAACGCGGCGCGATCCTCGTTGGCGATCTGCACCACCGCACCCAGTTCCTCGTTGAACAGGCTGCGGAATGCATCGTCGCCCCAGGCATCGAGAGTGATATCCAGGCCCTGCCGCGAGGCGAACGCCATTTCGCACAGCGCCGCGAACGCCCCGCCATCGCTACGGTCGTGATACGCCAGCAGCAGGCCGCTCTCACGCGCCGCGCGGATCAGCTCAAAGAAGCTGCGCAGCCGCTGCGCATCGTCCAGATCCGGCACCTCGCCGCCGAATGCCGGCAACGCCGCAGCGTCTGCATACACCTGCGCCAGCACCGAGCCACCCAGACGCTGCTTGCCGCCACCCAGCCCGATCAACCACAGCTCGCTCTCTTCGTCGCTACGCAACAACGGCGTCAACTGGGTGCGCACATCGCCAACGGGCGCGAACGCACTGATGATCAGCGAGACCGGTGAAACACTCTTGTGGGTTTCACCGGGAATGGGGAATGGGGAATGGGGAATGGTGGAAGCGGAGGGCTGCGGCGTTTCGCCATTCCCGATTCCCGATTCCCCATTCGCGTCAACCCACTGCGCCTGCATCGACAGCGAGTCCTTGCCCACCGGCACGCTCAGTTCCAGCGCCGGGCACAGCTCCATGCCGATCGCGCGCACCGCGTCGTACAGCAAGGCGTCTTCGCCGGCGTGACCGGCGGCGGCCATCCAGTTGGCCGACAGCTTGATGCTGTCCAGCGTCTGCACCGGCGCGGCGCACAGGTTGGTGATCGCCTCGCCCACCGCCATGCGCGCCGACGCGGCGGCATTCAACAACGCCAGCGGGGTGCGCTCGCCGATCGACATCGCCTCTCCGGCAAAAGTGTCGAAGCCGGCCAGGGTGATCGCGCAATCGGCCATCGGCAGCTGCCACGGCCCGATCATCTGCTCGCGCGCGGTCAGGCCACCCACGCTGCGGTCGCCGATGGTCACCAGAAAGCTCTTGGACGCCACCGTGGGATGCGCCAGGACGCGCAGACCAGCCTGCTGCAGATCCAGCGCGGCGGTTTGCAGCACCGGCCACTGCGGCGCCGGCGGATGCACCGCATCGCGATGCATCTTTGGCGCCTTGCCGAAGAGCACGTCCATCGGCAGGTCGATCGGCAGCGGGGAATCGGGAGTGGGGAATGGGGAATGGGGAGAAGCGAAATCGGCAGCCGGCAGCGTGCTGTCGCCATTCCCGATTCCCAATTCCCGATTCCCGGCGTCGAGGACGCCATAGCCAACCACCAGCCGCTCCTCGGCCGTGGCCACGCCGACGGCGGCAAACGGGCAGCGTTCGCGCGCGCAGATGGCGGCGAATTCGTCCAGGCGTGCCTGTGGTACGCCCAGCACGTAGCGCTCCTGCGATTCGTTGCACCACAGTTCCAGCGGCGACAGCGAGGGGTCGTCGGTGAGCACGCGGCCCAGGTCGATGATGCCGCCCACGCCGGAGTCGTGCAGCAGCTCGGGGATGGCGTTGGACAGGCCGCCCGCGCCCACGTCGTGAAACCAGCGGATCGGGTTGTCGGTGCCCAGCGCCACGCAGCGGTCGATGACCTCCTGGCAGCGGCGCTCCATCTCCGGGTTTTCGCGCTGCACGCTGGCGAAATCCAGCGCCTCGGCGCTGTCGCCGGCCGCCACCGAGCTGGCCGCACCGCCGCCCAGGCCGATCAGCATCGCCGGGCCGCCCAGCACGATCACCGCATCGCCGGGCTGCAGGCGCAGCTTCTCGACCTGGTTGCGATCGATCGCGCCCAGGCCGCCGGCCAGCATGATCGGCTTGTCGTAGGCGCGGGTCAGGCCCTGACCTTCGGCAAGCTCGAAACTGCGGAAATAGCCGAGCAGGTTCGGCCGGCCGAATTCGTTGTTGAACGCGGCGCCGCCGAGCGGGCCGTCGAGCATGATGTCCAGTGCCGGGGCCATGCGCGGGTTCAGCGCGCGCGGCGCTTCCCATGGCTGCGGCAGGGTCGGGATGCGCAGGTGTGACACCGTGAACCCGGTCAGCCCGGCCTTGGGCTTGCCGCCGCGGCCGGTGGCGCCTTCGTCGCGGATCTCGCCACCGGCACCGGTGGCGGCGCCGGGAAACGGCGCGATCGCGGTCGGGTGGTTATGCGTTTCCACCTTGATCGCAAACGCCGACGGCAACACCGCCTCGGCGCGGTACTCGCCGCTGGCCGGATCCGGCCGATAGCGCGCGGCCGGCACGCCTTCCACCACCGCCGCATTGTCGCTATAGGCAGACAGGGTGTGCTGCGGGGTCTGCTGGTGGGTGTGCTTGATCATGCGGAACAGCGAGCGTTCCTGCGGCTTGCCGTCGATGGTCCAGCTGGCATTAAAGATCTTGTGCCGGCAGTGCTCGGAGTTGGCCTGGGCGAACATCATCAGCTCGACATCGGCCGGGTCGCGGCCCAGCTCGGCGAAACGTTCGCGCAGGTAGTCGATCTCGTCCTGCGCCAGCGCCAGACCGAGGTCGCGGTTGGCCTGTCCCAGCGCCGCCAGCGGCACGCGCTGCAACTGTCCGCGATCGGGCACGTTGAACAGCGCCTCGGCGGCCGCGGCCGAGCCGAGCAGCGACTGCGTCATCGGGTCGTGCAGCAGCTTGGCCACGGCGGCCTGGATCGCTTCGTCGGCCGGCCAGCCGGCCAGATCGATGCGGGTACCGCGCTCCACGCGCTGGATCGGCTGTCCGGCCCCGCGCACCAGTTCGGTGGCCTTGCTCGACCACGGCGACAAGGTGCCCAGACGCGGTACCACATAGCGCGAGGAGGCGTCCTCGGCCCGCGGCGCGGGGGCGGCTTCGGCCTGCAGGATCCGCTGCAAGGTGGCCTGATCGGGCGCTTGCCCGGCCTCGGCGCGGATGAAGTACACGTGCCAGGCGCCGGTGATGCGCAGCGCGGGAACGAGGGTTTGCAGGCGGGTTTCGAGCCGAGCGCGGCGGAACGGCGAAAGGGCAGAAGCGCCCTCGAGGACCATCATGTCCGGGGAACCGTGTCAGAAACGGGGCTGCAGATTGTAACGGAGCTGATGCGCCGGCGCCGGACCCGGCGTGGGTGGGCCGCCAATCCATGCGGTGATCATCGGCACAGCCCGGGCCGGATGCGGCGCGTTCCGGCCGATGCGGCAACGGCGAAGGCGGATGGCGATGCCAGCAGGGATTGTCGCGTCCACCTGTCTTTGGGCCGGTCTCCGCGCGGTGGCGACGTCCGCAGTGCTGGCACTGCCGGTCCACCGCCGCTCTCACCCTATAAACCATGCAGCCGGCCCGACCCTGAAACGCAAGAGGCCGGAATGCATGCGCATTCCGGCCTCCTGATCGATCACACCGACCGCCGCAGCGGCCCGCATCCCGGCGCCGCTGTCGGATACCTCAGCGGCTGCCGCCGGCAGTGGTGACCGCGCGCTTTTCCAGCGCCTCACGCAGCTGCGCCGGCGGCAGGTAGCCACCGAGCTGAGTGCCGTCCGGCGCAAAGATCGCCGGGGTGCCATTGACGCCAAGACGCTGGCCCAGCGTGTACTCCATCGACACCGGGTTCTTGCAGTCCTTGGCATTCACCGGCTGCCCGGACTTGGCCGCGGTCAGCGCCTGCTTGCGGTCGGCCGCGCACCACACTGCGATCATTTCCTTGTGGTCCTGGCTACCCAGGCCCATGCGCGGAAATGCCAGATATTCCACCGCGATTCCCTGCTTGTTGAGCTCGCCGATCTCGCTGTGCAGCTTGCGGCAGTAACCACATTCCACGTCGGTGAACACCGTCACGGTGTACTTGGGATTTGCCGGCGCAAATACGATGCGGTCGGCCTTGGGCACGGTCTCCAGCTGCTTGCGGCGGTAGGCCAACAGACCCGGGCTGGCAGCGAACTGCTTGTTCTGGATGTCGAACGGCTGCGCCTGGATCAGGTAACGGCCGTCGTCGCTGACGTACAGCACCTGCCCGCCGACCACCACCTCACGGAAACCGGGAAACGGCGCGGCGCCGATGTAATCCGGCTTGAAATCCGGATCCAACGCCTTGAGCGCGACGCTCACACGCTGGTCCACATTGCCCGAGGCGGCGGGGGCGGCAGCGGCGGCTGGCTTGGCGCCGGCGTTGCTTGCCGCAGGCTGCGAGGACTGCGCGCAGGCGGTAAGGCTGATTGCGCCCAGCAGCGCGGCGATGGCAAGACGATACATTCACGCATCCAGTGGAATGGGGTGCCTGGATTCTCGCACAGCGCAGATGAAGCCAGGCAGCCAGCAGGCCGGCCTGTCTGCTGGCTGAGCCGCTGAATGGACCGCCGCCTCGGCCGAAGCGGCACCGCCGCTGCCTCTGCGGCCGCGGTCAACCGCGCGGATGATGGGTGGCGTGCAGCTTCTGCAGGTGCTGACGGGCCACAAGCGTGTAGATCTGCGTGGTGGACAGCGAGCTGTGACCGAGCAGCATCTGCAGCGCGCGCAGGTCCGCGCCGTGGTTGAGCAGATGGGTGGCAAAGCTGTGCCGCAGCCCGTGCGGGCTGACCGTGGCGGGATCGATTCCGGCCACCGCCGCATAGCGTTTGACCAGCGCCCAGAACTGCTGGCGGCTGGGCGGCTGACGCGCTGCATCGATGAACAACGGCACCTGCCCGTCCACTGCCGCCACCGCCTTGTGGCTGGCCAGCAGCGGGCGCGCCTGGCTCAGATATCGCTCCAGCCAGTGCTGCGACTCCTCGCCCAGCGGTACCAGCCGTTCCTTGCTGCCCTTGCCGGTGACCCGCAGCACGCCCTGGCGCAGGTTGACCCCCACCGCCGGCAGGTTGACCAGTTCGCTGACCCGCAGGCCGGCCGCATACATCAGCTCGAGCATCGCGCGGTCGCGCAGGCCCAGCGGCGTGTCGATCTCGGGCGCGGCCAACAGCGCCTCGATCTGCGTTTCGGTCAGCGCCTTGGGCAGCGAGCGCGGCAAACGTGGCGGGTCCAGCAATGCGGTGGGGTCGTCGCTGCGCACGCCATCGCGCAGACACAGGCCATAGAACGCACGCAGGGTCGACAACAACCGGGCATTGCTGCGCGGCGAATAACGCGCCTCGGTGCGCCAGCGCAGATAGTCGAACAACACCGCGCGATCGACCCCCAGCAGGCCGCCGCCACCGTCGCGCCAACGCGCCAGCCCTTCCAGGTCGCGCCGGTAGCTGTCCAGGGTCTGCCGCGCCACGCCCTGCTCGGCCCACAACCGCTCCAGGAAGCGTTCGATGGCAGCGGCATCGGCGGCCTGCACCGGTGGCAGGTGTTGCGCCAGTTGGCGACGTTCGGCGGGACTGCTGGCTGACATCGCAACAGCATAGAGCGTGGCATGCGTGTTGCGGCGCGCCGTGTTGGCCAGGCGCGGGATTGCCGCAGCGCGACGTTGCCCGATCGCCTGCGCCGGCTATGCTCGCGGCATGACCTCGCCCCCTTCACCGCGCAGCGCGCGACCGCCCGCCCTGGTGGTCTGGCGCCTGCTGGCCATGTGCTACGACGCCTGGCCGGTCCTCGCGCTGTGGATGCTGATCTCTGCCGCGTTCACGCTGGGGTTCACGCTTGCCGGACACCCGGCTCGCGAAAACATCGCCCCCTTCAGTGGCTGGCAATGGCTGTTGTGGCTGTGTTGCTGGATCGCTGCCGGGGTGTACGCCACCGTCAGCTGGCGACGGGGTGGCCAGACCCTGGGCATGCGCCCATGGCGGCTGTCGCTGGTCGGTCCGCAAGCCTCCTGGCGTACGCTCTGGATCCGCTATACCGTCGGTACGCTGTCGCTGGGCTTGGCTGGCGCAGGGTTCTGGTGGGCCTGGCTGGATCGCGATCGCTTGGCCTGGCATGACCGCGCCAGTGGCACCCGGCTGCAGCGCACCCCGAAGCGCTGAAACGGTCAGGCCGGCCCCTTGCCGCTCTCTACGGCAGGCGACGTTGGAGTGCGGCCGTCATGCGGAGTACTGACCGCCCAGAGGCGCGAAGCGGTAACCGCTGCTCAGAGCAGGCAGAGCACGGTTCCGAAGACGCTGAACCGACCCATCGGCGTCAGCTGCTGCGCCGTCGGAACAACCACGCCGACACGCCCAGCATCACCATCGGCGGCAGCGCGTAGGCGATGCGGTAATCCAGCTTGAGCGCGCCGGCCATGCGGCCGAAGAACAGCTGCAGCAGCCAGAACCCCAACGCGAACAGGATGCCCAGGAACAGGCGCTTGCCCAGGCCGCCGCTGCGCAGCGAACCGAACGAAAACGGAATCGCCGCCAGGCACAGTGCCAGCACGTTGAGCGGATAGAACCAGCGGCTCCAGTACTGATCTTCGTAATCGCGTGCGTCCAGGCCGTTGCGGCGACGGTACTCGATGCTCTGTTCCAGATCGCGCGCGGACAGGTTGCGCGGTTTGGCCAGCCCGGCCGCCAGCGCTGCAGGGCTCAGCTGCGATTGCCAGGGCAGTTCGGGGAAGGTTTCGCGCTGCACCGAGCGGTCCTGGAAGGTATCGCGTCGCACCTGGCGCAGCGTCCAGGTCCCGTTGCGGTTCTCGGCCAGCCCCGCATAGGTCAGCTGCTGCAGACGGCCACTGGCATCGAGGTGATACAGCCGCACGTCGTGCAGATCCAGCGCGGTGCCGCCGTCATCGAGCAGCTTCTCTTCGCCGCTGAGCGCATTGAGGAAGGTGTCGCCTTCGCGCGCCCACAGGCCGGAATAGCGTGCCATTGCCATGTTGCTGTTGTAGCGGGCGCTGGTTTTCAGGGTATCGGCCTGGTTCTGCGCCCACGGCCCCACGGTCTCGCCGCTGATCACCATGGTGGCGGTCAGCAGCGCCATGGCGGCCACTACCGAGGCCGACATGCGCTTGCGCGACACGCCGAGCGCGCGCAGTGCGGTGAGCTCGGACGTCGCCGCCAGCTGGCCCAGGCCCATCAAGGCGCCGATCACCGCCGCAGTGGGGAACAAGGTGTAGGCCCGACGAGGCACCGTGTAGGCCACATACGCGATTGCATGGCCGAAGGTGTAAGTCCCCTGGCCGATGCTTTTGGCCTCGCTGGCAAACGCGTTGACCAGGTCCAGGCCCAGCAACACCGCCCATGTCAGCAGCACGGTGAACAGCACCGCACGCCCGATGTACCAATCATGCACCCGCGGCATCAGCCTCATGCGCGCACCCTCGGCCGACGCACGCGGCCATCGCGTGCATACGCCCAGATCGCCACTGCCAGCAGCGGCAGGGTCAGCCACCACAGCCCGAGCGCGGCCGGCGTCTTGCCGTTGGCGATCCACTGGGTGCCGACGATCATCAGATTGGTGCCCACCATGTAAGCCAGGAAGGCCAGCATGATCCGGCCATACCGCTGCTGCCGCGGTGCGCTGCGCGACAGCGGCAGGGTCAGCAGCGCGAAAGCAAGCGCCAGCAGCGGTGGCGCCAGGCGTTCATGCAACTGCGCGCGCGCGGCGGGGCGCTGGTCCGACAGCAACTGCGTGGTCCACATCACTTCCGGATCGTTGGCATCGTGCACCTGGGTCCGGTCGGGCAAGGCCACATCGTTGCTGGCGAACTTCATCAGGCGGTAGTCCAGGGTGTTGCCGGCGGCCGGGCCTTCGATGCGGTAGCCGTCCTCCAGGCGCAGATAACGGTCGGCCTTGCCTTCGAAGAACATCGCGCCGCGGTCGGCGGTGACCACATCGATGCGGTCGTCCTTCTGGCGCTGCATGAAGACCTTGCCCAGGCCCTTGCCGTCGGCCGAGATCGTGGTCAGGTAGACCACCCCGCCGCCGGACAGCGGAGTGAACTTGCCCGACTCCAGGCCGGCCATCACGATGCTGCGGTTGGCGTCTTCCAGCATGGTCTCGGCGGTGCGGCTGGCCCAGGGGCCCAGCCACAGCGAGCACAGCCCGATCACCACCACCACCGGCACCACCAGCATCAGCATCGGCCGCAACATGCGCCGCGGGCCCACACCGATGGCGGTAATGACGGCCATTTCTGAATCGCGGTACAGCCGCGCCAACGCCAGTAACAGCCCCAGCATCAACGCCAGTGGCAGGATGATCGGCAGATACGCCACAAATTGCAGGCCCACCTGGGACAGCAGCAAGCGAGCAGGGATGCGGCCGTCGGCGATATTGCCGAGGATATCCACCAGCACACCGCCCACGCTGACGACCAGCAGCACGATCAGGGTGGCCAGGAAGCTCTGGGTGAAATCGCTAAGCAGGTATCGATCGAGCTTCGGCATGGGGTGGGCTTGTTTTAAACTCTCGGATTCGTTCGCGGCGGCGCCAGCCTAGTCCGGTTGGCGTAAACAGCCCGCGATTGTACGGATTTGCCTACGGAATCTGATCAATGGCCCTGCAATTCACCCTGAACCAAGACGCGCCGGCAAGCGCCGCCGTCGACTGCATCGTGGTTGGCGTGTTCGCCGACAAGACCCTGTCGCCCGCCGCCCAGGCGCTGGACAGCGCCAGCCAGGGCCGTCTGACGGCCCTGGTGGCACGTGGCGATGTGGCTGCCAAGACCGGCAGCACCAGCCTGCTGCACGACCTGCCCGGTGTCGCCGCCCCGCGCGTGCTGGTGGTCGGCCTGGGCGAAGCCGGCAAGTTCGGCGTGGCGCCGTATCTCAAGGCGGTCGGCGACGCGACCCGCGCGCTGAAGACCGGCCCGGTCGGCACCGCCCTGCTCACCCTGACCGAATTGCAGGTCAAGGCGCGCGATGGCGCCTGGAACATCCGCCAGGCCATCATCGTCAGCGACCACGCCGCCTACCGTTACACCGCCACGCTGGGCAAGAAAAAGGTCGACGAGACCGGCCTGACCACGCTGGCGATCGCCGGCGACGACGCCCGTGCACTGGCCGTGGGCGTGGCCACCGCCGAGGGCGTGGAGTTCGCCCGCGAGCTGGGCAACCTGCCGCCGAACTACTGCACCCCGGCCTATCTGGCCGAGACCGCCGCCGCATTCGCCGGCAAGTTCCCCGGCGCCGAGGCCGAGATCCTGGACGAGACGCAGATGGAGTCGCTCGGCATGGGCTCGCTGCTGTCGGTGGCGCGTGGCTCGGCCAACCGCCCGCAGCTGATCGTGCTGAAGTGGAACGGCGGCGGCGATGCGCGGCCCTACGTGCTGGTCGGCAAGGGCATCACCTTCGACACCGGCGGCGTCAACCTCAAGACGCAGGGCGGCATCGAGGAAATGAAGTACGACATGTGTGGCGGCGCCAACGTCATCGGCACCTTCGTGGCCACGGTCAAGGCCGAGCTGCCGATCAACCTGGTGGTGGTGGTGCCGGCGGTGGAGAACGCCATCGACGGCAATGCCTATCGCCCCTCCGATGTGATCACCAGCATGTCCGGCAAGACCATCGAGGTCGGCAATACCGACGCCGAAGGCCGCCTGATCCTGTGCGATGCGCTGACCTATGCCGAGCGCTTCAACCCCGAAGCATTGGTGGACGTGGCCACGCTGACCGGCGCCTGCATGGTGGCGCTCGGCCACCAGACCGCCGGCCTGATGAGCAAGCACGACGACCTGGCCAACGAACTGCTGGCCGCCGGCGAGCACGTGTTCGACCGCGCCTGGCGCCTGCCGCTGTGGGACGAATACCAGGGCCTGCTGGATTCCACCTTCGCCGACGTCTACAACATCGGCGGCCGCTGGGGCGGCGCGATCACCGCCGGCTGCTTCCTGTCGCGCTTCACCGAGAACCAGCGCTGGGCGCATCTGGACATCGCCGGCGTCGCCAGCGACGAAGGCAAGCGCGGCATGGCCACCGGTCGCCCGGTCGGGCTGCTGACCCAGTGGTTGCTGGATCGCGCCAAAGGTGGGAATTGAAAATCGGGAATAGGGAATCGTGAATGCCCTTTCCTTTCAGGCACCGCCGCGACCTTCGAGGTCGCGGCGGTGCCGTGACCATTCCCAATTCTCCTCTCCCGATTCCCTGCCCTGATGCCCCGTGCCGACTTTTACCTGATCGCCAAACCGCGCTTCCTCAACGAACCGCTGCGGCTGGTCTGCGAGCTGGCGCGCAAGGCCAACGACGCCAATCTGTCCACGCTGATCCTGGCGCGCGACGCCGCGCAGGCCGAGGCATTGGACGACCTGCTGTGGGCATTCGACGACGAGGCCTACATCCCGCACCAGATCGCCGGCACCGACGAGGAAGACGAACTGGCGCCGGTGCTGATCGCCTCACCGGAGTTCGATGCGCCCTCGCGCCCGCTGGTGATCAACCTGCGCGACGATCCCTACCTGGGCGCCTGCGACCGCGTGCTGGAAGTCGTGCCGGCCGACCCCGCCGCTCGCGAACCGCTGCGCGAACGCTGGAAACAGTACAAGGCCCTGGGCCTGGAACTGACCAAGTACGACATGTGAATCGGGAATGGGGAATCGAGAATTGAACGTCGACTACCCCGTAGACCTTCACTTTTCAACACGCCTGCTTTCCCCATTCCCTATTCCCGACTCTCCATTCCCCGCCTTATGACCACCCTCGCCTCCAGCTACGAACCCTCTTCCTTCGAATCGCGCCTGTACGCGCAGTGGGAGGCTGCCGGTTATTTCGTGCCGTCCGGCAAGGGTGAGCCGTACACCGTGCTGCTGCCGCCGCCGAATGTGACCGGGACGCTGCACATGGGCCATGCGTTCCAGCAGACGCTGATGGATGCGTTGGTGCGCTATCACCGCATGCGCGGTTTCGACACGCTATGGCAGGTGGGCACCGACCATGCCGGCATCGCCACCGAGATGGTGGTGTCGCGCAACCTGGCCCTGGAAGGCAAGGGGGACACGCGCGACTCGCTGGGGCGCGAAGGCTTCATCGCCAAGGTATGGGAATGGAAGGCCGAATCCGGCGACACCATCGAGCGCCAGATGCGCCGGCTGGGCACCTCCAGCGACTGGTCGCGCAGCACCTTCACCATGGACCCGCAGCCGTCGGCCGCAGTCAACGAAGCCTTCGTGCGCTGGTACGAGCAGGGCCTGATCTATCGCGGCCAGCGCCTGGTCAACTGGGACCCGGTGCTGAAGACCGCGATCTCCGACCTGGAAGTGGAAAACGTCGAAGAAGACGGCTTCCTGTGGTCGATCCGCTACCCGCTGGCCGATGGCGTGACCTACGAGCATGTCGAACACGATGCCGACGGCGTCGAGACGCTGCGCGAAACCCGCGATTATCTGGTGGTCGCCACCACCCGCCCGGAGACCATGCTGGGCGATACGGCGGTAATGGTGCATCCGGAAGACCCGCGCTACGCCACGCTGCACAGCGCCGGCATCGTGCTGCCGCTGACCGGCCGGCGCGTGCCGGTGATCACCGACGATTATGTCGACCGCGCCTTCGGCACCGGCGTGGTCAAGGTCACGCCTGCGCATGACTTCAACGATTACCAGGTGGGCGTGCGGCACGACTTGCCGCTGATCAACCTGTTCACCGTCACCGCCACCATCAACGCGAATGCGCCGGAGCGTTATCGCGGTCTGGACCGCTACGACGCACGCAAGCTGGTGCTGTCCGAACTGGAAGACCTGGGCGTATTGGTCGAAACCAAGCCGCACAAACTGCAGGTGCCGCGCGGCGATCGCACCGGCCAGGTGATCGAGCCCTATCTCACCGACCAGTGGTTCGTGAAGATGGACGCGCTGGCCAGGCGCGGGCTGGAGCTGGTCGAGAGCGGCCAGGTCAAGTTCGTGCCGCCGAACTGGATCAACACCTATCGCCACTGGATGGAGAACATCCAGGACTGGTGCATCAGCCGTCAGCTGTGGTGGGGGCATCGCATCCCGGCGTGGTTCGACGAGGCCGGCAAGTGCTATGTCGGCCATGACGAAGCCGAGGTCCGCGCGAAACACGGCCTGGGTGCCGACGTCACGCTGCACCAGGACAGCGACGTGCTGGAAACCTGGTTCTCCTCGCAACTGTGGCCCTTCTCCACGTTGGGCTGGCCGGATGCGAACGCGATGGCCGAGCGCGGCTTCGAGCGCTATCTGCCGTCGTCGGTGCTGGTCACCGGCTTCGATATCATCTTCTTCTGGGTGGCGCGCATGATCATGGCCACCGACAGCTTCACCGGCCAGGTGCCGTTCCGCGATGTCTACATCACCGGCCTGATCCGCGATGCGCAGGGCCAGAAGATGTCCAAGTCCAAGGGCAACGTGCTCGATCCGCTGGACATCATCGACGGCATCAGCATCGAAGACCTGGTGGCCAAGCGCACCAACGGGCTGATGCAGCCGCGCATGGCCGAAAAGATCGAAAAAGCCACGCGCAAGGAATTCCCGGACGGCATCATCGCCCACGGTGCCGACGCGCTGCGCTTCACCATCGCCGCACTCGCCACGCATGGCCGCGACATCAAGTTCGATCTCGGCCGCGCCGAAGGCTACAAGAACTTCTGCAACAAGCTGTGGAACGCCACGCGCTTCGTGCTGATGAACACGCGCCCCGGGGATCCCGCGGCCGCGGAAGCGACAGACGCGTCGCCACGCGCCCGGGGGGCAAACCATGCGGACGCCGCCTCGCATCCGGACTCGGGCAAGCATGTGCCGGTCACCGATGCAGAAAAGTGGATCCTGGTGCGGCTGGACAAGGTCAGCGCCGAAGCCGAGGCGCACTACGCCGGCTATCGATTCGACCTGCTGGCGCAGTGCCTGTACGAGTTCGCCTGGAACGAGTTCTGCGACTGGTTCCTGGAGCTGACCAAGCCGGCGTTGAACGGCGACGACGCCCACGCCGCCGACAGCACCCGCCGCACCCTGCTGCAGGTCCTGGAAGCGCTACTGCGCCTGCTGCACCCGCTCATCCCATTCGTCACCGAAGAACTGTGGCAGCAGGTCGCACCGCGCCTGGGCATCACCGCCACCACGATCTCGTTGCAGGCATTCCCGCAGGCCGGCGATATCGACACCGCGCGCTACGCCGGCGCAGAGGCCGATGTCGAATGGTTGAAGTCGATGGTGTCGGCACTGCGTCGTGTGCGCAGCGAGTTGAACGTGCCGCCGTCCAAGCAGGTGCGCCTGCTGCTGCAGGCAGGAACTGCCGACGATCGCGCCCGTGTTGGCCGCTTTGCCTCGCAGCTGTCGTTCCTGCTCAAGCTCGAAGCGATCGACTGGCTGGAGGCCGGCCAGGACACGCCGCCGTCGGCCACGGCCATCGTCGGCGAGCTCACCCTGCTGGTGCCGCTGCAAGGCCTGGTCGACATGGACGCCGAACGCACGCGCCTGGACAAGGAAATCAAGCGCGTGGAAGGCGAGATCGGCAAGTGCAACGGCAAGCTGGGCAACGCCACCTTCGTGCAGAACGCACCGGCCGTCGTCGTCGAGCAGGAGCGCGCGCGCCTGAACGACTGGACCACGCAGCTGACCGGCCTGCGCGAACAACGCGCCAAGATCTAGCGCCGCCACAACGCACAACGCCCGCAGTGTTGCGGGCGTTGCGGGAAGCGGTGCAACGCGGCAGGCATCGCAGCGTTGCGAATGGCAGACGCCTTACAGCTTGCCTGCGCCGGCCTTTGCCTTGACGTCCGCAGCGACCTTGTCGGCCGACAGCAGGCTATAGGTATACGGTGGGGTCCAGCCGATGTTGGTATTCCACGAGCAGGTCAGCGCCTTGCCGTTGAGCAGCGAGCCCTGGTCGCGGTACACGCTGCCGCCGTAATCGGCCGCAATCTTGTCGCAGCCGCTCACCCCGCTGATGTCGAACACGTTGTGCTCGGAAAAGATCTTCGACTCCTTGCCCACGCCATGTGCGTAGGAGAACGGATAGACCTTATTGCTGGTGCTGCCGACGTGGTAATTGTTGTACAGATGCACCTGTCCGAAACGCACACGCGGTGCGCGCGCGGAGATGTTCTCGAACAAGGTGTTGTGGATGGTCACCTTGAGCTTGCCGCTGTCGGTGCTGGAGGCGCTGTCGCTGGAGCCGATCAGGTCGTTCTTCTCGTGCGATTTGAACGCCGAATAGGAAATGGTGACGAAGTTGGCGCCCTTCTTGACGTCCATCGCCCCGTCGTGATGCTGCTTGGGGCGGCCGTTGGCAGTGCCGTTCTGGTCGTCGGTGCGGCGGCCGTCGGTGAAGGTGACATGGTCTACCCACACGTTGGTCGCGCCTTCGACCGTGAGGCCATCGTATTCGGCATTCCAGTTGCCGGCGCTGCCGTCATCCGGATCCCAGACCGGCTCCGGATCCCATGGATTTTCGATGGTGAGGTTGCGGATGATGACGTCGTTGGCCTTGACGTAGAAATAGCCTTCGCGGATCTCCGCGTTGCCGGTGATGCCGATCAGCGTGGTCTTGGTCGGAATGTCCAGGCGCGCGCGGGCCTTCATATCCGAGGTCGTGGTGTACGGCTTGCCTTCGCTGACATCGATGATGCCGCTGATCTTGATGATGCGCCCGTTGCTGCCCACGCTGGCCTTGAGCGCGCTCTTCAGCTCTGCGGCAGTCTTGACCGTGTAGATGTTGGCAGCTGCCGCTTTGGAGCCGCCCTTGGTCCCACCGTTCTGTGTCGCCCAACCGGTGGTTGCAACTTCCAGCGCAGGATCGGCACAGGCAACGCCAACGACCAGCAACGACCCGACAAACAGCGACGCGGCGGCCGCCGTTGAGAATTTCGGCTTCATCTTGATGTCTCCCTCGGATGGGTTCGATGCGCCGCGCGGCGGCACACCCCTCGTCTAGCAGGCGCGGAACATAATTTTCATCTCTGTAATGTTCAGTTCCGCGGCATCGATACTAGGAGCATCGCATTGGCTTGTATCTAGCCGATGCATCGATGTGCACGCGTAGTCACGCAAACGGTTGCGAGACACGCAAGAGAAGACAAAACGCTGCAACCAAGACAGGTGGAGACAGGCCCAGGGACACTGCAGCGCAGCATGACCTGCCTTACAACGCAGGCAGTCACGGGTCCAGCACGGTGTGCCAGCACGACCACATGCCTGCATGTGCTTTTTGACGCGCATAGCGGCTGCAATGCGAACTATCGCCATCACGCTGCGTCTCGCGCGTTTGGACGCAACCGATCGCACCATTGAAAACGTAAAATGCAACATGGCGAAAGAATCACCATGACGCGTACAAGCGCGTCATGGCAGATGACGGCACGCAAGTGGCCGACTCACACGAGGTGGCAGGAAAAATGTGCGCCTTGTTGCGATCGATTGCAGCGAGGCGCAAGGGCGTTGCTCACGGCACGCGCGACTGCCTGTTTACCTGATCGTATTTTGTAACGACAAAACCGCACTCGCTGCGAAACAGGGAAGCACCGGAGCCGTCGTCCGCCCGCGATGCCGGGGCCGGGGCCGGGGCCGGGGTAGCGTCTTCAGGTCGCGATCCCCGTCACCAATGCAACCGCGTGGCACGTATCAGGCAAATCATGCTGTTCAAGCCCGGTGCGCGTGAACGCTCCCATCAGCAACGGCCGATGGCGCTCAGGAAAACCCTTCGAAGGACAACTCGATCGCCATCACCAACGCATCTTCGCGACCGGTGTTGGAGGGGTAGTAGCGGGGGCGCCGCCCGATTTCGTTGAAGCCTTCGGAGTGATACAGCGCGATCGCCGACGGATTGGACAGGCGCACTTCCAGAAACGCGCGCCGCGCACCGCGATCGCAGGCTCCCTTGATCAGCGCGCGCAACAGCACCCGGCCATGCCCCTGGGATTGCGCCTCCGGTGCGATGCAGACATTGAGCACGTGCGCCTCGTCGGCGGCGATGCTGATCACCCCGTAGCCAATGACCTGGCCCCCCTGCTCCATCACCCAGCCCGGATAGCCGGCCTGCAGGCAGTCGCGAAAGATGCTGCGCGTCCACGGAAACGGATAGGCGCGATGTTCGATGTCCATCACCACATCCAGATCGCTCTCGCGCATGGCGCGCAGCGAGGTGTGCAGCGGCGCGTTCAAGGCGCTCATGCCGGGTCCTGTCGCCGCCGCAGCGCGCGCAGCTGCGGCCACAGCGCGCGCTTGGCTGCTGGATTGCCGCGCAGCTCGGCCAGCGGCCAGGACGCCATCAAGGCTTGCGTATTCGGATCGCCCGGGTTGCAGCCGGAGGCGCGCAGCAACGCCATCTGCAGGCGATCGGGCAGGCCAACCCGGCTGCGCCGCTGCGGCGCTGTCGATGATGCAGTCGTGACCGTCGGCGGCGCGTCGGCCGGCGCCGCCGGAGCGCTGCGACGGACCACAGGCGGTGCCGCAGGCGCCGGCATTGATGGCGTGCGCTCCACGCGCGGCGGTGCGGCCACCGGCGCGCGTTCGATCGTCTCGTCAGGCGCCGCCGCGTCCACGGTATCGCGGTCCAGATACACGGTGTGCCCCAACGCCTGCAGATACGACACCTGCAAATCGGACCACATCGGCTCTGAGGCCAATTGACTCATGGCAGCTCGGGCGTGCGCCGCCAGCGCCGCCACAGCCACATCGCCGGGCCGGACAGCGCATACAGCACGCCGATCACCAGCAGCGAACGGGCCAGATCGATCACCAGCAACGCGATCACCACCGTGGCGATCGCCAGCGCCAGGAATGGCACACGGTCGGCACGCGGACCACGCGCGCCGCCCTTGAAACTCCAGAACCGGATCCGGCTGACCATCAGCAAGGCCGCCACCACGGTAACCGCCAGCGCCAGATAACGCAGCTGCTCGCCATCGAAGCCCAGGCTGTCGTCGGCAAACGCCCAGACGAAGGACATCATCAGGCCGGCGGCCGCCGGGCTGGCCAGGCCGATGAACCAGCGCTTGTCGACCACGCCCACCTGCGTGTTGAAGCGCGCCAGGCGCAGCGCCGCGCAGGCCGCATACAGAAACGCGGCCGACCAGCCGACCCGGCCCATCACGTTGCTGTCGTACTTCAATGCCGACAGCGACCAGTGGTACATCACCAGCGCCGGGGCCATGCCGAAGCTGACCAGATCGGCCAGCGAGTCGTACTGCACGCCGAACTCGCTGCTGGTATTGGTCAGGCGCGCGACCCGGCCGTCCAGCCCGTCCATCACCGCAGCCACGAACACCGCCATGGCGGCCTGGACGAACTGCCCGTTGGCGGCGGCGATGATGGCGTAGAAACCGGAAAACAGCCCGGCGGTGGTGAACAGGTTCGGCAGCAGGTAGATCGTGCGCGAGCGCGGGGGCGGTCTCATCTCATCCATCCGGCAAGTGTAGGGCCTGAGGTCCGTCAGGCGGTAGCGCGCCTGCATCGTGCGTGCGTGCCAGCGGCATCACTTGCCAGCGCGGGCCGCGGATGCTGCAATCGCCGCGGGAATCATCCAGGGGAAGCCACATGCACCTGTCGTCCGGGCTTTGCGCCCTGTTGCTGCTGGTCAGCACCGTCGCCGGCGCGACCGATCTGTATAAATGGAAGGACGCCAAGGGCGTCACCCACTACACCGAAACCCCGCCACCGACCGGCCAGCGCTACGAAGCACGCCGGATCGATGCGCGCAGCGGCACGGCCGCCATCGCCGCGCCGGAAACCGCCACACCCGAATCGGCCGACTGCCTGACCGCCCGCCGCAACCTGGAGCTGCTCAGCGGCAAGGGCGAGGTGACCATGGGAGCCGGCGCCGACGGCAAGCCCGGCACCCCGCTGGACCCGGATGCCCGCGCGGCGCAGCGCAATCTCGCCCAGGCGGCCGCCAAGGCCTATTGCAAGCCGGCAGCAAGCCGCAATCCGGCCAGCTGAGCCGGCCCGCGACCGGCCACATGCCGGTCCACCCGGCCGGCGCCACTGACCGGCAGGGCGCGAGACTGGCAAACTATGGGCTTTCCGCCCAAGCGAAGCCCGATGCGTCTTTCCCAGTTCCACCTGCACACCACCAAGGAAACCCCGGCCGACGCCGAGCTGATCAGCCACCGTCTGATGCTGCGCGCGGGCATGATCCGCAAGCTGGCCTCCGGGCTGTACACCTGGTCGCCACTGGGTCTGCGCGTGCTGCGCAAGGTCGAGGCCATCGTGCGCGAGGAGATGAACCGCGCCGGGGCGGTGGAAGTGCTGTTCCCCACCATCCAGCCGCGCGAGCTGTGGGACGCCACCGGCCGTTGGGAGAAGTTCGGCGGGCAGTTGCTCAAGATCAAGGATCGCAAGGAGCAGGAGTTCTGCTACAGCCCGACCGCCGAAGAGGCCGCGGCCGAATTCGCGCGCCAGGAGATCAACAGCTACAAGCAGCTGCCGCTGAACTTCTATCAGATCCAGACCAAGTTCCGCGATGAGATCCGCCCGCGCTTCGGCGTGATGCGTGCGCGCGAATTCCTGATGAAGGACGCCTATTCCTTCCATCTCACCGATGCGGACATGGCGCGCGAGTACGACAACATGCGCGCGGCCTATACCCGCATCTTCACCCGGCTGGGGCTGGAATTCCGCGCGGTGCAGGCCGACTCCGGCGCCATCGGCGGCGACGCCTCGCAGGAGTTCCACGTCATCGCCGCCTCCGGCGAGGACTCGCTGGCATTCTCAACCGGCTCCGATTACGCCGCCAACGTGGAAACCGCCAGCGCCGCCCTGCCCGCCCCGCGCGCCGCGGCTGGCGAGGCGATGCGCCAGGTCGCAACGCCCACCCAGAAGACCTGCGAAGACGTCGCCGGGTTGCTGGGCATCGCACTGCAGCGCACCGTCAAGTCGGTGGCGGTGATGACCGAAGCCGGCTTCGTGCTGGTGCTGGTACGCGGCGATCACGCCGTCAACGAGATCAAGCTTGGCAAGGTCGCCGGCCTGGCCGGCTACCGCCTGGCCAACGAAACCGAGATCCGCGAGCACCTCGGCTGCGAGCCTGGCTTCCTGGGTCCGGTGAACACCGCCCGTCCGGTGCGCGTGGTGGCAGATCGCGATGTCGCGGCAATGGCCGATTTCGTGGTCGGCGCCAATGTGCCCGGCGCGCACCTGGTGGGCGTCAACTGGGGCCGCGACCTGCCGGAACCGGAAACCGTTGCCGATGTACGCAACGTCATCGACGGCGAACGCGCCGCCGATGGCGGCGAACTGCGGCTGGCCCGCGGCATCGAAGTAGGCCACGTGTTCCAGCTCGGCAGCCAGTATGCGCAGGCATTGCAGGCCACCGTGATCGACGAGAACGGCAAGCCCGCAGTGATGAAGATGGGCTGCTACGGCATCGGTATTTCGCGCATCGTGGCCGCGGCGATCGAGCAGAACCATGACGACGCCGGCATCGTCTGGCCCGCGCCGATGGCACCGTGGCAGGTCGTGGTCTGCATCATCAACCCCAAGCAGGATGCGCAGGTGGTTGCCGCCGCTCAGGCATTGCTGGACGAGTTGATCGCCGCAGGGATCGAAGCGGCGCTGGACGACCGCGGCCTGCGCCCGGGCGCGATGTTTGCCGATATGGAACTATTGGGCATTCCGCATCGGGTGGTGGTCTCCGAACGCGGATTGGCGGCCGGCACATTTGAATATCGCGCCCGCACTGCAGAGGCAGCAGAAAACCTGGATAAGGCCGGGTTATTCTCCCGCCTGGGTCATTGATCAAATCACCCGGAACCACTTCAATCGGATGAACAAAAGTCGCCGAATTATTTCGGCGCGTTTGTCACCCGGGTTTTCTGACATTATGATGGCCAGCGCTGCCACGGACCGGCATTCTTTTTTCTCTCATCTTCCGGAGTAGTGATGTCGATCGATCTTAGCGGCCTGTCGGCCAAGCAATTGGGTGCACTGATCAAAAATGCGAAAAAGCAGCAGACCGTGGTTGCCAAGCGCGCCCCGATTGCCAAGGTTCGCACCCAGCTGACCCGCGCGGCAAAAGCCCAGGGTTATTCCATCGACGAATTGTTTGGCGCCAGCGCCGGCCCGGGTCGTCCGGCTGCCGCTGCCAAGCCGAGCCCGCGCGCCGGCCGCAAGCTGGGCAAGGTTGCGCCGAAATATCGCAACCCCGCCAATCCTCAGGAAGCCTGGACCGGCCGCGGCAAGCAGCCGCGCTGGCTGGCCGAACTGACCGCCGCCGGCAAGAAAGTCGAAGACTTTCTGATCAGCAAGGTCAGCGCCAAGAAGACCCCGGCCAAGAAGGCAGCGCCGCGCAAGGCCGCCACCAAGCGCGCGCCCAAGAAGTCCAAGGCTGCTTGATTCATACCAATAAAAACGCCGGCAGTGCCGGCGTTTTTATTGCGTGTTTTTTCCATCGGTCATAAATTCTTGCGGGCCGGAATCAACAGATTGCCGAACAGCAAACCGGCCATCAAGGCCATCACGATATTGGTCACCGCCAATAGTGCGGCCTGCCCGACGCTGACATCCTGTTGCTGTACCAGGGTCAGAAAACCACGCAGGCTGACACTGCCCGGAACCAGCATGATGATGCCGGGCAAACGGATCAATGCACCGGGTTTTTGCACCACCCGCCCGAACAGATTACCGGCGGCAGTCAATGCCATGGCCGATGCAAAGACACCGGCCGGCCCACCCCAGGCATGCCCGGCATAACGCGCGATGACATACCCGGACATGGCCGCTGCCATGATCCATAAATAATCGCGTCGATTGGCCTTGAATAACACCGCAAACGCATAAGCGGCCACCAACAGCGAGGCCCATTCCACCCAGCCGGACTGTGGGCGCAATGCGGCCACCCGCGGGTGCAGGCCGAGCACCTGGGTCAGCGTCACCGCGATCACCGCGCCGACGGTGAGCTTGAGCACCGTGGTCACTGCACCGGCCAGCCGCGCAGTGCCCGAGACCCAATGCTGGCTGGCCAGCTCGTTGAAGGCATTGGTCAACGACATGCCGGGCAGCAGCACCACCAGCGAGGCGATGATCACCGTATTGAGGTTCAATGGCCCGACCAGCGCAGCCACCACCGCGGCTACCACCCCGGCCAGCAGGCCGGCCAGCGCCTCGCCCGCCTCCTTGGTCGCCGGCCGTTTGTCGGTGTATTGGGTCAGCAGGCCGATCGACATCCCGATCGCGCCGGCGGTGGCAATGTCCAGCCAGGGCAGTTTCCACAACCCTGCCACGCCGGCAGCGGCCAGCCCGAATGCCAGCACCTGCATGGTCTTGCCGCGCCGATCGACCTCGCGGTCCAGCCGCCGCAGCGCGGTGTGGCCCTGCGCGATGCTCATGCGCCCGTTGGCCACGCTGTCGGCCACGTAATCGGCCACGCTGAGCTTGTAAAGATCGTTTTCGCCCGGGGCCAGCCGGATCACCCGGGTGATGTCGCTGGAGCCGATGGCTTTGGTCGGGTCGCTGAAGCTCAAAATGATCCCGGTGGGATTGGACCAGGGCTCGCAGTCCAGGCCCAGTTTCTGCGACAGTCCGACCACGGCGGCCTCCAGACGCTGCGCAGTGGTGCCATAGGAATGCAGGCGTCCGGCGATTTCCGAAACAAAGGCGACGCGCTGGGCATAGGTGGCGCTGGCGGACGGTTGGACGACGGTGGCAGCGGACATGCGTGGCGGGTCGGATCGGAGAAACGCCGTCAGGCGAGGCCGCCAGTGTATGCCGCAGCGCACCTGGCCGGCGCGCCGATTGTCTGTGCCGGGACGTCAGGTGCGAAGCGTCCCCATCATTCGCTCACGCCGGGCGCGGTATGCTGGCGCCACGGACAGGCCACCCATGATCAAAGCGCAACCTCCACGCATCGAACAAGACTCCCAGGATCACGCACAGGTCCGCCTGGCTGGCAGTTGGGTCCTGGCGACCGCCTTGCCCCAGGCCGAGCTGCTGCAGGCCGTGCCCGAAGGAATCCGGCGCATCGACGCGCGCGGCATCGGGCAACTGGATTCGGCCGGCGTGCTGCAGTTGCTGCGCTTCGCCAGCCGCATGGGCCTGAAGGAAGACGCGATCGATTTCCGCGATGAGCACCAGGCGCTGGTGTGTACCATTGAGGAACTCAACGACGAACGCCCCAAGCCCAAACGCGACTACGGCTTCGTCGCCGCGTTGGACCGCCTGGGCCGCACCACCCACGGCGTGGGCCAGGGCATTCTGGAGCTGAACAGCTTTCTGGGAGAGAACCTGGTCAAGATCGCGCGGCTGATCCACGAGCCGCGGCGCTTCCGGCTGACCTCCACCGTGCACCACATGGAGCAGGTCGGCCTGGATGCGGTGCCGCTGGTGGTGCTGCTTTCGTATCTGGTCGGCGCGGTGATCGCGTTCCTGGGCTCGACCATCCTGCGCGACTTCGGCGCGGAAATTTATGTGGTGGAACTGGTGTCGATCGCCTTCCTGCGCGAGTTCGCAGTGCTGCTGACCGCCATCGTCCTGGCCGGGCGCACCGCCAGCGCGTTCACCGCGCAGATCGGTGCGATGAAATCGCGCGAGGAAGTGGATGCGATCCGCACCCTGGGCCTGGACCCGATCGACCTGCTGGTGATTCCGCGCCTGCTCGCGCTGATCTTCACGCTGCCGCTGCTGACCTTCATCGCGATGATCGCCGGCCTGGCCGGTGGCGTCACCGTGGGCGCGTTCGATCTGGATATTCCACCGCAGATGTACCTGGCGCGCATGCACGACACCATCCAGCTGCGGCATTTCCTGGTCGGGCTATCCAAGGCGCCGCTGTTTGCGCTGGTGATCGGCCTGATCGGCTGCCTGGAAGGCCTGAAGGTCAGCGGCACCGCGCAATCGGTTGGCGAGCGCACCACCTCTTCGGTGGTGCAGACGATTTCCTTGGTCATCATCCTCGACGCGGTTGCCGCGCTGTGGTTCATGAAGATGGGGTGGTGATGAAGCCGAGATTCGACATTCGGGATTGGGGATTCGTGCAAGGCAGAAGCGCAGCTGGCGCCCCGACCTTCGGGAGAGCTGTGCTGTGACCGATCCCGAATCCCCAATCCCCAATCCCGGCACAGAGACCGACGCCGACGACGACCAACTGGCGATTTCGGTGCGCGGGCTGACCAACCGCTTCGGCAGCCAGGTCGTGCACGAGGAACTGGATCTGGACGTGCGTCGGGGCGAGATCCTGGGCGTGGTCGGCGGCTCGGGCACCGGCAAGTCGGTACTGATGCGCAGCATCCTGGGCCTGCGCGAGCCGGATGCCGGCAGCATCCAGGTGCTGGGTGCGGACGCGCGCTCGGGCCGTTTCGCCGACCGCCAGCACATCACCCGCAATACCGGCGTGTTGTTTCAGGACGGCGCGCTGTTCTCGTCGATGACCGTCGGCGAAAACGTGCAGGTCCCGCTGAAGGAACATCACGGCGAGTTTCCCGAGCGCTGGTATTTCGAACTGGCGCTGCTGAAGATCAAGCTGGCCGGCCTGCCGGCCGATGCGCTGGACAAGCTGCCTTCGCAATTGTCCGGCGGCATGCGCAAGCGCGCCGGCCTGGCGCGGGCGCTGGCGCTGGATCCGCCGCTGCTGTTTCTGGACGAACCCACTGCCGGACTGGACCCGATCGGCGCGGCCGCCTTCGACCGGTTGATCCGCACCCTGCAGCAGGCGTTGGGGCTAACCGTGTTCCTGATCACGCATGACCTGGATACGCTGTACGCCATCTGCGACCGCATCGCGGTGCTGGCCGATCGCAAGGTGATCGCCAATGCGCCGCTGGCCGAAGTCGAACAGATCGATCATCCCTGGATCCAGGAATATTTCCACGGTCCGCGCGCCCGCGCCGCGCGCGCGGCCAAGACCGACTCCACCGAGACCGCCTGAGCATGGAAACCAAAGCCAATTACGTCCTGATCGGCGCCTTCACTATCGTGGCGGGCCTGGCCCTGCTGCTGTTCGGGCTATGGGCCGCGAAATACTCCTCCGACCGTACCTGGCAGCAATACCGGGTCGTGTTCCGTGAGGCGGTGACCGGCCTGACCGTCGGCAGCCCCGTGCAATACAACGGCATCGCGGTCGGCTCGATCACCGAGCTGACGCTGGCGCCCAACGACCCGCGCCAGGTCGTCGCGCACGTGCGGGTGAACTCCACCACGCCGATCAAGAGCGATACCCGCGCCAAGCTGGCCATCACCAGCCTGACCGGCCCGTCGATCATCCAACTCTCCGGCGGCACGCCCGAGGCACCGTCGCTGACCACCATCGACAAGAGCGATGCGCCGATCATCCAGACCACGCCGTCGGCGTTGCAGAACATCACCGACACCGCCAACCGCATCGTCGAGCGCATGGACCAGATGCTCTCGGACAAGAACGTGGCCAGCATCACCGCCACCTTGCAGAACCTGGAAAAGATCAGCGGCGGTATTGCCGATCGCGACGAGGGCATGCAGGCGCTGATCGTCAGCGCGCGTGATGCCGCGCGCAATCTGGACACCACCCTGACCACCACCAACGGCACCATCAAGCGGCTGGACCAGAACCTGGTGCAGCAGCTGCCGGGCATCCTGGAAAAGCTCGATGCCACCCTGGTCAAGCTGGATTCGGCCGCCGGCAACGCCGACAACATCCTTGGCGAAAACCGCGCGGCCATCAATAGTTTTGCCAACGACGGACTGGGCCAGCTCGGGCCTACGCTGACCGAATTGCGCGGCCTGATCCGCGATCTGCGCCGGGTCAGCGACAAACTGGACAACAACCCTGCGCGCTACCTGCTCGGCCGCGACGCACCCAAGGAGTTCGAACCGAAATGACTGCCATGCGCCTGTTGCGTCCCTTGTTCTGCGTTTCGTTGCTGGCGCTGGGCGGCTGCTCGGTGTTGACCGGCGGCGACCAGAAGCCGGCCACCATCTACGCGCCCACTGTGCGGATCACGCCGAACCCGTCCTGGCCGCAGGTAACCTGGCAGCTGTCGGTGTCCAAGCCCAGCGCCGCGCGGGTGATCGACAGCCCGCGCATCAACGTGCGCCCGACCCCGGGCGAGTTGCAGGTCTATCACGGCGCAGGCTGGGCGCAGCCGGCCACCGACATGCTGGAAGACAGCGTGGTACGCGCGTTCGAGGACTCCGGCAAGATCGCCGCCGTCGCCCGTGTCGGCACCGGCATCCGCTCCGACTACAAGCTGGCGATCGACCTGCGCCGCTTCGAGTCCGATTACGCCGGCCAGTCGCTGCCCTCGGCCACCATCGAGCTCAACGCCAAACTGCTGCACGCCGCCGATCAGCGCGTGGTGGCCTCGCGCACCTTCCTGGTCGCACGCCCGTCCAGCGGCACCGACACGGCTGCCGTGGCAGCGGCATTCGAACAGGCGATGACGCAGGTCACCACCGAACTAGTCGGCTGGACCTTGGTCACCGGCCAGCAGGACAGCCAGACCCTGCCGCGTTCGTTGTAAGCGCAGGCGACAGATCTTAGAGCGGTTAACAAAAGCACTTCACGCCGGTCTACCGCGGGGCGGCTGATCTGCGGCCTGGCTGCAGGGCCCTTGCCCGCCCACCATTGCGGGACACGCCGCAAGTACGTCCATGTAGGCTCTTCTGGGGCATCCATGCCGCATAAGGTCCCGCGACGGTGGGCGGGCAAGGACCCGTCGAGATGGTCGGTGTGCATGGCTTTCAACAAAGCAGCCAGCAAACTGTCTGGTGCGGTGTCCTCACCGATTGCGGGACCGTGTGGCGGCATGGATGCCGCCACCGAGCCCCCAGGGACGGGTTCACGGCGTGTCCCGCGAGCGATGAGGGCACCGCGCCCTCGACCCACTCAGCGTTTGACTCTGCCTGCTGACTGCATCCACCAAGATGTGGACAACAAAAACACTGCACTCACCGCCAGCCAAGCGCTCGCTACGCTTCGTTAGCCGCTCTTATGGCTGGGACACGCGCGGCGCAATCTGACGAAAGGTCAGATTGATGCGCTCGCCGATGGGCTTTGCGGTGCGCGGCAATGCATGCTTGTAGTGGCGCTGGGTATCGCCGCCCATCAACAGCAGATCACCATGCGCCAGCTCCAGCGTCTGCTTCACCGCCGCATCGTGGCGATGCTTGAATGCAAACCGCCGCGTCGCACCCAGACTCAATGACGCAATCAGCGGCTGTACGCCCAGCTCCGGCTCGTCGTCGCTATGCCAGCCCATCGCATCGTTGCCCGAGCGATAGCGGTTGACCAGCATGCTGTTGAACGGCCGGCCGGTCTCGGCCTGCAATCGTGCGCGCACCGGCTGCAGCGCGTCCAGCCACGGCTGCGGCGCGAACTGCGTGCCCGAGTAGCGATAACTCGCCTCCGGATCGCCGATCCAACTGCTCAAGCGTGGCGAATCCACCATTCGCCCGAACATGCGGATGCGATGCACCTCCCACTGCACCTGCGCCAGCAGTGCCTGCATCAGCACATCGGCCTGCGCGCGCGGCAACCAACCGCGGCACCAGGCGATCTCTGCTTGCGGCAATGCAATCCGAATCTTCATGCAGCAAACGCTAGCACGCACCTGCTGAGTGGAAGCTGCGCGGCGTCGATGAATCGATCCGATTTGCCGCCGTCACCTCGAATCCCGGAAAATGCGCAGCAGCCATCGAGCCAACGGGAGCGGAGCAATGTCGGAAGCAGGAGTCGGCGCATATGCGCCAGAGACGGTCGAGCGCGACGTGATGGAGTACGACGTCGTCACCGTCGGCGCCGGTCCGGCCGGGCTGGCCTTTGCGATCCGGCTCAAGCAGCTCGATCCGGCCATCAGCGTCTGCGTGATCGAAAAATCCAGCACCATCGGTGCGCATATCCTGTCCGGCGCGGTGATCGAGCCGGGCCCGCTGGATGCCTTGCTGCCGGGCTGGCGCGACAACCCGCCGCCGATCTGCGTGGCCGCCACCGACGACGAGTTCTGGTTTCTCGGCAAGGACCGCGCGCGCAAGTTCCCGGTGGTGCCGCCAGGCATGCGCAACCACGGCAACTTCATCGTCAGCCTGGGCGCAATGTGCGCCTGGCTGGCGCCGCAGGCCGAAGCGCTGGGCGTGGAGATCTACCCGGGCTTTGCCGCCGCCGAGACGCTGCACGACGACAACGACCAGGTCGTCGGCGTGCGTATCGGCGACATGGGCGTGGCCAAGGACGGATCGCACAAGCCGGGCTACACCGCCGGCATCGACATCCGCGCCAAGGTCACGGTACTGGCCGAAGGCGCGCGCGGGCATCTGACCAAGCGCCTGCTCAAGCGCTTCGACCTCACCGCCGATGCCGACCCGCAGGGCTATTCGATCGGCATCAAGGAGCTGTGGCAGGTAACCGAGGGGCGCGTCAGCCCCGGCAAGATCGTGCACACGCTCGGCTGGCCCGCCGACAACCGCACCTACGGCGGCAGCTTCCTGTATCACCTGGACAACAACCAGATCGCGCTCGGCTATGTGAGCGGGCTGGACTACAGCGACCCGATGTACCAGCCGTGGGAAGCCTTCCAGCAATGGAAGAACCACGCGCTGATCAAGCCATTGCTGGAAGGTGGCAGCATCCTCTCGGCGGGCGCGCGCGCCATCGTCACCGGCGGCTGGCAATCGCTGCCGAAGGTGGAAATGCCGGGCGCCCTGTTGATCGGCGACACCGCCGGCCTGCTCAACGTGCCCAAGATCAAGGGCACCCATCAGGCGATCCGTAGCGGCATGCTGGCCGCCGAACATCTTGTGCAATCGCAGCTGGTACCGCAAGGCTTCGATGCCAAGTTGCGCGCGTCCGATGCGATGACCGAGCTGAAGCAGGTGCGCAACATCAAGCCAGGCTTCAAGAAAGGCCTGTGGTTCGGCTTGCTCAACGCCGCCTGGGAAACCGCGCTCAAGGGCGCCTCGCCATGGACGCTGAAGAACAAACCCGACTGGTCGGCATTGCACAAGATCGGCGACTACGAGCAACCCAGGCGTGACTACGGCACGCGCGAGCTCGCCCCGCGCGACCGCCTGCAGGCGGTCTACTTCGCCGCCACCGAGCATGACGAAGACCAGCCCGTGCACCTGAAAGTGCTCGACACCGACGTGTGCGCCACCCGCTGCGTGCAGGAATACGACAACCCCTGCACCCGCTTCTGCCCGGCCAACGTCTACGAAATGGTCGCAGACACCGGCAGCCCCTCCGGCAAGCGCCTGCAGATCAACGCCGCCAACTGCGTGCACTGCAAGACCTGCGACATCAAGGACCCCTACGAGATCATCACCTGGGTCACGCCGGAGGGTGGTTCGGGCCCGAACTACCAGAATCTGTGAATACAGCGGGACGCTCGATGCAGTCACGTGTGCGCGCGCAACTGTTTGGACTGTTGCGCGCAGGGTTTCGTGCAGTTCCTTTGAGTGATGCGACACGTGACCGGTGGCGCAGCTGGTTCCTGGACCGACATGCCGACTGGGTACCTGAGCCTGTACGCGGCCGTGCAGCCCATGGCATCTGGCGACGCCCAGCAGCACGCAGTGATGAAGCGGCGATCGGCCACGTACCTTATCGCACTTCCGCATTGCCCGAGACGCTTCCCGCAACCCTGGTTGCGTTCTATCTGCCGCAATTTCATCCCATCCCGGAGAACGATGCGTGGTGGGGCAAAGGCTTTACCGAATGGCGCAATGTCAGCCGCGCGCTCGCACAGTTTGAAGGCCATCAACAACCGCGCCTTCCGGCGGATCTGGGCTTCTACGACCTTCGCACCCCGCAGGTCATGCGCGAGCAGGCACGTTTGGCACAGGAGTATGGCCTTGGCGCGTTCTGCTTTTATTTCTATTGGTTTGCCGGTAAAACCTTGCTGGAAATGCCGGTTGCCCAATGGCACGAAGACGCCTCGATCACGTTGCCTTTTTGCCTCTGCTGGGCAAACGAGAAGTGGGCGCGCCGCTGGGATGGCCGTGGCGATGACATTCTGATCGACCAGTCGCACAGCGCCGAGGACGACCTCGCCTTTATCGCCCATATCGCGACTTACCTACGTAATCCGACGTATCTGCGCGTGGATGGCCGCCCGTTGCTATTGGTGTATCGGCCACATTTATTGCCCGACCCCGCACGGACCGCAGCGCGTTGGCGCAAGTGGTGTCGCGATAACGGGGTCGGCGAAATTCACCTGGTCTATGTGCAGGGTTTTGAGCGCCCCGATCCGCGCGACATCGGATTCGATGCCGCAGTCGAGTTCCCTCCCAATATGAGTACGCCAGCGTCGGTCACTGCCAGACAGCGATTGGTGAACCAGGAGTTCAATGGCGAGGTACTCGATTGGCGAGAACTTGCGCGCGACATGGAACAGCGACCGCTACGCCATTACACGCTATACCCGGGCGTAAATCCGGGCTGGGACAACGAACCACGACGCTCTGGAAAAGGGCGCATCTACCTGTACGCATCCCCCCGTCGCTACCGGGACTGGCTATCGCGCACCCTGCAACGTCGCCTTGCCGGTGCGCCGCCGGCTGAGCGCATGGTGTTCATCAATGCATGGAACGAGTGGGCCGAAGGCGCGGTACTCGAACCAGATGCGCGCATGGGATACGCATGGCTGGAGGCAACACGACAGGCGCTGACGCGCGTGCCCGAGATCGCAACTGAAGCACGTCCGCCAAGCGTATGCGTGGTCTTGCACGCCTGGTATCTTGATGTACTAACCGAGATGCTTGATGCAATTGCTGAGTGCGGAACGCCGTTGCGCATCGTCATCACGACCGACCTCACCAAGGTCACAGAAGTCAGTAAGTGCGTGCAGCAGCGCGGCATCGAGGCCGAGGTGGAAGGCTTTGAAAATCGTGGACGCGACATCCTGCCTTTCCTGCACGTGGCCAACCGGCTACTCGATGAGGGCGTGCAGCTGGTTTTGAAGCTGCACACCAAGAAATCGACCCATCGCGATGACGGAAATGCCTGGCGGAACGAGATGCTTGCCGCATTGCTAATGCCGCAGCGGGTCGATGCGATCGTGGACGCGTTCTCTACCGATCCGTCCGTCGGCCTCATGGCACCTGATGGCCATCTATTACCAGTAACCGACTTTATCGGCGGCAATGCTGACGCACTGGATTATCTTGCCGTTCGCACAGGCACGGATGCACTGGACGCAGATAGCTTGTTTGCTTCCGGCAGCATGTTCTGGGCACGGCTGGAGGCGCTACGCCCATTGCTGGATGCGCATCTTCATCCGAGCGAATTTGAAAGCGAACAAGGCCAGATCGACGGCACCCTTGCGCATGCGATCGAGCGCTTCATCGGTCTCGCAGTGACGCATTCCGGGCATCGCGTCACCACGATCGAACAAACACTGGGCATTGCCAAAACACCATTGGCCGAGCCTTATCGGTATGCACGCAGGGCGCCGTGACGGCGCCTTGCCGATTGCAACGGAACTAGTCCCCTGCTTGCACAACGAATGCGACACCGGTTTTGGCGCGCAACTCCTCCAGCTCTGCTCCCTCGGCCGCCTCTACCAACACCAGTCCGCCATCGGTGACATCGAATACCGCCAGGTCGGTGATGATGCGATCGACCACGCCGACGCCGGTCAATGGCAGGTCGCATTCGTGCAGGATCTTGTGGCTGCCGTCCTTGGCGACGTGCTCCATCAGCACGACAACGCGCTTGACGCCGGCCACCAGGTCCATCGCGCCGCCCATGCCCTTGACCATCTTGCCGGGCACCATCCAGTTGGCCAGGTCGCCGCGCTCGGTCACCTGCATTGCACCGAGAATCGCCAGATCGATGTGCCCGCCGCGGATCATCGCGAACGAGTCGTGGCTGCCGAAATAACTGGCGCCGGCACGTGCGGTGACTGTCTGCTTGCCGGCATTGATCAGGTCCGCATCCACCTCGTCCTCGGTGGGAAACGGGCCGATGCCGAGCAGGCCGTTCTCCGATTGCAGCCAGACGTCCACGCCATCGGGAATGTGATTGGCCACCAGCGTCGGCAGGCCGATGCCCAGGTTGACGTAGGCGCCATCGGTCAATTCGCGCGCCGCACGTGCGGCCATCTGGTCTCTGGTCCAGGCCATCAATGCTTTCCTTCGCGCACGGTGCGCTGTTCGATGCGTTTTTCCGGGGAGGCGTTGAGCACCAGCCGGTCGACATAGATGCCGGGCAGATGCACCTGATCCGGATCGATCGCGCCCACCTCCACGATCTCCTCGACCTCGGCAACGCAGACGCGGCCGGCCATGGCGCAGGCCGGGTTGAAGTTGCGCGCGGTCTTGCGGAACACCAGGTTGCCGGCCGCATCCGCACGCCAGGCCTTGACCAGGGCGACATCGGCCTGCAGCGCGGTTTCCATCACGTACTGCTTGCCGTCGAATTGCCGGGTTTCCTTGCCTTGGGCGACGATGGTGCCGTAGCCGGTTGCGGTATAGAACGCGGGAATTCCCGCACCGCCCGCGCGCAGGCGCTCGGCCAGCGTGCCCTGCGGGTTGAATTCCAGCTCCAATTCGCCGGCCAGGTACTGCCGCTCGAATTCCTTGTTCTCGCCCACGTAGGACGAAATCATCTTGCGGATCTGCCGGGTGGCCAATAATTGACCCAGCCCGAATCCATCGACACCCGCATTGTTGGAGATCACGGTCAATCCGCCGACCCCGCTCGCGCGTACTGCCGCAATCAGCGCTTCCGGGATTCCGCACAATCCGAAGCCGCCGACCGCCAGGGTCTGGCCATCGGCCAGCACCCCATCCAGCGCCGCACCGGCGTCGGCATAGCGTTTGCCGCTTGCCGCACCACGTCCACCATTGCTCATCACCGCCCTCGCCTCGCTGATGTGAAGCGGCCATTCTAGCCGCTGACTGTTCCCTGTCCCCGGTCGCAATTCCGCCACACCCAAGACACGGCGCAGCCGCTAAACTCGGAAATCCCCCACCCCAGGAATTGCCCATGACGCTACCCGCCTTCAAGGCCTACGACATTCGCGGCCGCGTGCCGGATGAACTCAACGAGGACTTGGCGCGCCGCATCGGCGTGGCACTGGCGGCGCAGCTGGAGCAAGGGCCAGTGGTCTTGGGCCATGACGTGCGCCTGGCCAGTCCCGGCCTGCAGGAAGCGCTCTCGGCGGGCCTGCGCGCCAGCGGCCGCGAAGTGATCGACATCGGCCTGTGCGGCACTGAGGAGGTCTATTTCCAGACCGATCACCTCAAGGCGGCCGGCGGCGTGATGGTCACTGCCAGCCATAACCCGATGGACTACAACGGCATGAAGCTGGTCCGCGAGCAGGCGCGACCGATCAGCTCCGACACCGGCCTGTTCGCGATCCGCGACACCGTCGCTGCCGATACCGCTGCACCCGGCGAGCCAACCGCAAGCGAGCAGAGCCGCACCGACAAGACCGCATATCTTGAGCATCTGCTCAGCTACGTGGACCGCAGCACGCTCAAGCCGCTCAAGTTGGTGGTTAACGCCGGCAACGGCGGCGCCGGCCTGATCGTCGACCTGCTTGCACCGCAGCTGCCGTTCGAGTTCGTCCGTGTCTTCCACGAACCAGATGGCAACTTTCCCAACGGCATCCCCAACCCGCTGCTGCCGGAGAACCGCGACGCCACTGCCAGGGCGGTCAAGGAACACGGCGCCGATTTCGGCATTGCCTGGGACGGCGACTTCGATCGCTGCTTCTTCTTCGATCATACTGGCCGCTTCATCGAAGGCTATTACCTGGTCGGCCTGCTGGCCCAGGCGATCCTGGCCAAGCAGCCCGGTGGCAAGGTCGTACACGACCCGCGCCTGACCTGGAACACCGTCGAGATGGTCGAAGACGCCGGCGGCATTCCGGTGCTGTGCAAGAGCGGCCATGCTTTCATCAAGGAAAAGATGCGCAGCGAAAACGCCGTGTATGGCGGCGAAATGAGTGCGCACCATTATTTCCGCGAGTTTGCCTACGCCGACTCCGGCATGATTCCGTGGTTGTTGATCGCCGAGCTGGTGTCGCAGTCCGGTCGTTCGCTGGCGGATCTGGTCGAAGCGCGCATGCAGAAATTCCCCTGCAGCGGCGAGATCAACTTCAAGGTGGACGACGCCAAGGCGGCGGTTGCCCGCGTGATGGATCACTACAGCGACCAGTCGCCGGAGCTGGACTACACCGACGGCATCAGTGCCGACTTCGGCCAATGGCGCTTCAACCTGCGCAGCTCCAATACCGAGCCGCTGCTGCGTCTGAACGTGGAAACGCGCGGCGATGCCGCACTGCTGGAAACGCGCACGCAGGAAATTTCCGATCTGCTGCGCGGCTGATTCACCCCCTCTCCCACCTATAGACGCACTTTGGAGTTTCCCCCGCCCATGAGCGACGTCCTTCCCATCATCCTGTCCGGCGGTTCCGGCACGCGCCTGTGGCCGTTGTCGCGCGAATCCTATCCCAAGCAGTTCCTGCCGCTGGTCGGCGAGCACAGCATGCTGCAGGCCACCTGGCTGCGTTCCGCTCCGATAGCGGCGCATGCACCCATCGTGGTGGCCAACGAAGAGCACCGCTTCATGGCCGCCGAGCAGTTGCAGCAGTTGGGCGTGAAACCGTCGGCCATCCTGCTTGAGCCCAAGGGGCGTAATACCGCACCTGCCATCGCCGTTGCTGCACTGGAAGCGACGCGCAACGGTAGCGACCCGCTGTTGCTGGTGCTGCCGTCCGACCACGTGATTCAGGATGAAGCGGCATTCCAGGCCGCGGTCACCTTGGCTGCGACTGCGGCCGAACAAGGCAAGCTGGTTACCTTCGGCATCAAGCCCACCGCGCCAGAAACCGGCTACGGCTATATCAAGGCAAGCGCGGGTACGGGCGTCAGCGCCGTCGAGCGCTTTGTCGAAAAGCCCGACCTGGCTACCGCGCAAGGCTATCTGGCCAGCGGCGAGTATTACTGGAACAGCGGCATGTTCCTGTTCCGTGCCTCGCGCTACCTGGAGGAGCTACGCAAGTTCCAGCCCGCCATCGCCGATGCGTGCCAGAAGGCATGGGAAGGCGGCAAGCGCGACGCCGACTTTACCCGTCTGGACAAGGATGCATTTGCCTCCAGTCCGTCAGATTCGATCGATTATGCAGTGATGGAGAAGACCGCCGATGCGGTGGTGGTGCCGCTGGATGCCGGCTGGAACGATGTCGGTTCGTGGTCGTCGCTGCTGGATGTGTCCAAGCAGGACGCCCAGGGCAATGCGCACCATGGCGATGTCATCCAACTGGATTGCCAGAACACCTATGCGTATGGCTCGCGCCTGATCGCCATGGTCGGTCTGGAGAATGTGGTGGTGGTGGAAACCGACGACGCGGTATTGGTCGGACACCGCGACCGCATCCAGGAGGTCAAGGAAGTGGTCAGCCAGATCAAATCGGCCGGACGTTCCGAGGCCACCTGGCACCGCAAGGTCTATCGTCCGTGGGGCGCCTACGATTCGATCGACATGGGCCAGCGTTTCCAGGTCAAGCGTATCACCGTCAAGCCGGGCGCCACGCTCAGCCTGCAGATGCACCACCATCGCGCCGAGCACTGGATCGTGGTGAGCGGCACTGCCGAGGTCACCCGCGGTGAAGAAGTGCTGCTGCTGACCGAAAACCAGAGTACCTACATCCCGCTGGGCGTCACCCATCGCCTCAAAAACCCGGGCAAATTGCCGCTGGAACTGATCGAAGTGCAGTCCGGCAGCTATCTGGGCGAAGACGACATCGTGCGTTTCGAAGACACCTACGGGCGGACCTGATCGGTCGCTTTCAGGACTCTGCAACACATACACAAACAGCCGGGAATTCCCGGCTGTTTGTTTTTGCGGCATCCCTTGGTCGGAGGAAATATCGCCACCGACCAGGGTCGCGGATTTACTGTCTGGCAGCGGCGATTTCGGCAATCACGCGCTGCAGGCCGATCTGCCAGTCCGGCAACACGATGTCGAAATCACGCTGCAGTTTGTCGATCGACAGCCGCGAATATGCCGGCCGCTTTGCGGGCGTCGGGTAGTCGGCGGTCGTGATCGGCACCACGCGCGGTGCGCGCGACAGCAAGCCTGCGCCGACAGCTTCCTGGAAGATCGCCTCGGCAAAGCCATGCCAGCTGGTCTGCCCTGCAGCCGTGAGGTGCCAGGTACCCGAGGTGTCGGGTCTGCGTTGGCGCAGCAACTGCGCGGTGACATCGGCAATCAGGGCGGCGGGTGTCGGTGTTCCGACCTGATCGGCCACCACCCGCAGTTCCTCGCGCTCGGCACCGACACGCAACATGGTGCGCAGGAAATTCGCGCCGTGCGAGGCGTACACCCAGGCCGTGCGCAGGATCAGATGCTGTGCGCCCGAAGCGCGGATCGCCTCCTCGCCAGCAAGCTTGGTCTGGCCATACACGCCCAGCGGCGAGGTGCGCGCATCTTCCGGATACGGCGCGGTGCCCTGCCCGTCGAAAACGTAGTCGGTCGAATAGTGCACCAACGGCACATTGTTGGATGCACACCATGCCGCGATGATGCCGGGCGACGTCGCATTGGCACGCAATGCACCGTCGCGGTCCTGCTCGGCGCGATCCACTGCGGTGTAGGCGGCGGCATTGACGACGCGGGTCGGGCCGATCCGGTCCAGCAAGGACGTCAGCGTCTGCGGCGCGTCGAAGTCCGCCACCTCGCAGGCACTGCCGTCAGGCAACTGACCGCTGCGCGTGGTGGCCTGCACTGCACCATCGGTTGCCAGTGCGCGCAGCAGCTCGGTGCCGACCTGCCCGTTCGCCCCGAAGACCAAGGTGGTCACGGGGTAAACACCGGCAAGCGATCAACCGCTACGTCGCCCAGGAACGGCGCGTCGGCATCCTTGGCAGACAGCAACGGATCGCTGATCGGCCAGTCGATCCCGATCGCCGCATCGTCCCAGCGCACGCCGGCATCGGCTTCCTTGACATAGACGTCGGTGCACAGGTAACTGAACACTGCACGTTCGGACAACACCGCAAAGCCGTGCGCGAAGCCTTCCGGAATCCAGAACTGCTTCTTGTTCTCCGCGCTCAGCACCACCGCCGCCCATTGACCGAAGTTGGGCGAGCCGTGACGAACATCGACGGCGACGTCATAGACCTCGCCCTCCAGCACGCTGACCAGCTTGCCCTGCGGACGCGGCCACTGGTAGTGCAGACCGCGCAGCACGCCCTTGGCGGAGGTGGACACATTGCTCTGCACGAAGTGCGTCGGCAAGCCGTGCTGGCCGAAGCGTTCGGCATTCCATGTTTCGAAGAAATAGCCGCGCGCATCGCCGAACACCGCCGGCTCGATGACGACGCAACCGGGTAGACGCGTTTCGATCACTTTCAAGGCACTACTCCTCGTACGGCCAATTCGTGCAGATACCTGCCATAGTCATTCTTCAACAACGGCGCCGCCAGGCGCTCGAGCTGCTCGGCATCGATCCAGCCCTGGCCAAATGCGATTTCTTCCGGGCAGCACACCTGTAGACCCTGACGCATCTGGATGGTCTCGATGAAATTGGCCGCTTCGTGCAATGACTGATGCGTGCCGGTATCCAGCCAGGCATACCCGCGCCCCAGGGGCTCCAGGTGCAGGTCGCCGGCATCGAGATAGCAGCGGTTGAGATCGGTGATCTCCAGCTCGCCGCGCGGCGAGGGCTTCAAGGCAGCCGCGTAGTCGCTGGCCTTGCCGTCATAGAAATACAGCCCGGTGACCGCGTAGTTGGAACGGGGCTTTTCCGGCTTTTCGGCGATGTCGATGACCTTGCCTTGCTGATCGAATTCGGCAACGCCGTAGCGCTCGGGATCGTTGACCCAGTAACCGAAGACGGTGGCACCCTGCTCACGCGCATCGGCGCGACGCAAGGTGTCGGTCAGGCCATGCCCATGGAAAATATTGTCGCCCAACACCAGGCAACTCGGCTTGCCGTCGACGAACTCGCGCCCAATCAGATAGGCCTGCGCCAGACCGTCCGGGTTGGGCTGCACGGCATACTGGATATTGACGCCCCACTGGGAACCATCGCCCAGCAGCGACTGGAACAGCGCCTGCTCGTGCGGCGTGTTGATGATCAGAATGTCGCGAATCCCCGCGAGCATCAGCACGCTCAGCGGGTAATAGATCATCGGCTTGTCGTACACCGGCAACAGCTGCTTGCTGACGCCCTTGGTGATCGGGTACAGGCGCGTGCCCGAGCCGCCCGCCAGAATGATGCCTTTACGTTGTGTCATCGGGGATGTCCTGTTGGAGGCCCGCACACGCATGCATGCGCGGGCCCTTGCTAATGGCTCGCGTTAGGCCGCGGCGCCGATCCGTTCCAGCCGATAGCTGCCATCCAGCACGCCCTGCACCCAGGCCTGGTTGGTCAGGTACCACTCCACCGTCTGCGCGATGCCTTGCTCGAAGGTATACGCCGGCTCCCAGCCCAGGTCGTTCTTCAACTTGGAGGCATCGATCGCGTAGCGACGGTCGTGTCCGGGGCGGTCGGTGACATGGGTGATCTGGCTCGCGCGCGGCTTGCCGTCTTCACGCGGGCGATGCTGATCCAGCAACGCACAGATCGCCTGCACGACCTCGATGTTCTGGCGCTCGGAGTTGCCGCCCACGTTGTAGGTCTCACCGACCTTGCCCTTGGCCAGCACGGTGCGGATCGCCTCGCAATGGTCGCTGACGAACAACCAGTCGCGCACCTGCTTGCCGTCGCCGTACACCGGCAACGGCTCGCCTGCCAGCGCCTTGGCGATCACCAGCGGAATGAGCTTTTCCGGGAAATGGTACGGGCCGTAGTTGTTCGAGCAGTTGGTGGTCAGCACCGGCAGCCCGTAGGTGTGGTGAAACGCGCGCACCAGATGATCCGAAGCCGCCTTGGACGCCGAATACGGAGAATTGGGCGCATACGGCGTGGTTTCGGTGAACTTGCCGGTCTCGCCCAGCGTGCCATAGACCTCGTCGGTGGACACATGCAGGAACCGGAAGGCCGCGCAACGCGCGTCCGGCAGCGCTTTCCAGTAGTCGCGCACCGCTTCGAGCAAGGCCAGGGTGCCGACGACGTTGGTCTGGACGAACGCGCCAGGGCCCTCGATCGAGCGATCCACATGGCTTTCGGCAGCGAAGTTCAGCACTGCGTCCGGCTGATGTTCCTGCAGCAGACGAGTCACGAGCGCGCCGTCGCCGATGTCGCCCTCGACGAAGACATGGTCCGGGTTACCCTCCAGCGATGAAAGCGTTTTCAGGTTCCCCGCATAGGTGAGCGCGTCGAGATTGATCACGCGGATCCCGCGCGCGACTGCCTCGAGAACGAAATTTCCGCCGATAAAGCCGGCCCCGCCGGTCACTAGCCAAGTCGCCACTATCTACCCCTCCTGGTCGCGCGCGCCGCGCTGCGTTTCAAACCACACAGGATATACGGTCAGAGCAATACCGGGCCTAAGCAGTACCCAAACAATGCGCGGAGGTGTTGCGCCGCAGCATCCATACGCCATCGCATGGTGCGCCCTGCCCGGTTAGAATGACCATACTCCCGAGCCTGCCGCCGCGGCCGGGCCTTCCCGCAACAGCTGAAGGATCTCCTACACGATGAAAATCCTCGTCGCCTACAAGCGCGTGGTGGACTACAACGTCCGCATTCAGGTCAAGCCCGATGGCTCCGGTGTGGTCACCGACGGCGTCAAGCTCTCGCCGAACCCGTTCGACGAAATCGCCCTGGAAGAGGCGTTGCGCCTGCGCGACGCCGGCATCGCCACCGAGGTGGTGGTCGCTACCCTGGCGCCGGCCGATGCTGCGGCGCATCTGCGAAACGGCCTGGCCATGGGCGCCAACCGCGCCATCCACGTGGTCACCGACGCGGCGATCCAGCCGCTGACCGCCGCGCGCACCCTGCTCAAGCTGGTCGAAAAGGAACAGCCGGACCTGGTCATCCTGGGCAAGCAGGCGATCGACGACGATGCCAACCAGACTGGCCAGATGCTGGCTACCCTGTGGGGCCGCCCGCAGGCGACCTTCGCCGGCAAGCTGGTCGTCGCCGATGGCAAGGCCACGGTGACCCGCGAAGTCGATGCCGGCCTGGAGACGCTGGAAGTGGACCTGCCGGCAGTGGTCACCACCGATCTGCGCCTGAACGAGCCGCGCTTCATCAAGTTGCCGGACATCATGAAGGCCAAGAGCAAGCCGCTGGAAACGCTGGCATTTGCCGATCTCGGCGTCGCTGCGCACGATAGCCTGGCCACCACCCACTACGCGCCGCCGTCCAAGCGCAGCCGCGGCGTGATGGTCAAGGACGCCGCCGAGCTGGTGGCCGCACTCAAGCAGAAGGGGTTGCTGTAATGGCCAAGGTTCTCATCGTTGCCGAACATCTCAACGGCCAGCTCAATGCGGCCACTGCCAAGACCCTGAGCGCCGCGCTGGCGGTGTCGGCCGAATCCATCGACATCGTCGTGCTCGCGGCCGATCCTGCCGCGGTTGCGACCCAGGCCGCGCAGCTGGCGGGTGTTGCTCGCGTGCTGACGGTGGCAAACGCCGCCAACGAACATGCCATCGCGCAGGTCCTGGGGCCGCAGATCGCCCAGCTCGCCGGCAAGGGCTACACCCATGTGTTCGGTCCCTCGACTACCTTCGGCAAGGACCTGATGCCGGTGGTGGCCGCGCTGCTTGGCGTCAACCAGGTCTCCGATCTGATGGCGGTCGACGATGCCTACACCTTCAAGCGCCCGATCTATGCCGGCAACGCGATCATCACGGTGAAAGCGCCGGCCGACCAGGTCGTGGTCGCCACCGTGCGCAGCGCCTCCTGGCCGGAAGCGGCAGCCGGCGGCAGTGCGACGGTCGAAGCAGTCACTGCCGATGCCGCGCTGCCCACCCACACCCGCTTCGTCGGCCTGGCCGCAGGCAGCTCCGATCGCCCGGACCTGCAGAGCGCCAAGCGCGTGGTCTCCGGCGGCCGCGGCGTCGGCTCGGCCGAGAACTTCCAGCACATCTACAGCCTGGCCGACAAACTCGGCGCCGCCGTGGGCGCCTCGCGCGCCGCCGTGGACGCCGGCTACGTACCGAACGAACTGCAGGTCGGCCAGACCGGCAAGATCATCGCACCCGAGCTGTACGTGGCGATCGGCATCAGCGGCGCGATCCAGCATCTGACCGGCATCAAGGACGCCGGCACGATCGTGGCGATCAACAAGGACCCGGAATCGCCGATCTTCGAGATTGCCGATATCGGGTTGGTGGGGGATTTGTTCACGCTGCTGCCGGAGCTGGAGGCTGCACTGGGCTGAGGCCCTTCTGCTGCAATGGATTCACCTTTGCCTCCCAGCATCGACGGTGCCGCAAGATTGCGGCACCGTCTGGATTATCTGGCCGCCTTCGTTCTCCTGCTGTGCGCCGGGTATGTCGCCGTATTGGTCTGGGTGGACCACGGAAACGGGACCTTTTCGCGGCTGAGCGGGCTCTGGCAGTTGATGTCGCTCGCAATCGTGCCGGTCTCCATCACGTATCTGTTCCGGTACTGGCGGTGGCACTGGCTCCTCCGCCGCAAGGGGCATCATGTACCGGTGTTACCCGGCCTGGCTGGCTATCTGGCGGGCTTTGCCCTGACCGCAACGCCCGGCAAGGCCGGCGAACTGATGCGGATTCGCTATTTCGCGCGCATGGGCATTCCGGCCGAGCGCACGTTGGGCGTCTTCGTCTTCGAGCGCGCGTCCGACCTGCTGGTCATCCTGTCCTTGTCGCTGCTGGCTGCGTCGGTGTTCCCGACCCTGGGCGCCCTGGTGGCCGTGGTGCTGGGATTTGTCTGTGTGCTGTTCGGGGCGGCGGCGTGGCCTGCGCTACTGAATAATCTGGCACGTTTAACCGAGCGCCTTCCTGGCCGCTGGCTGCGACGATTGGCCCGCTTCTGCCTCGCGGCGGCGTTGGAGCTGCGTAGCTGCCTGGATCTGCGCGCGTTCGGGCAAAGCATGCTTGCCGGATTCCTCGCCTGGGGACTGACATCGGCTGTCTTCGTTAGCCTGTGCGTTGGCATGGGCTTGCAGTTGGACCCCATGGTCGCGCTCGGTATCTATCCGCTCGCGATGCTGATCGGCGCGCTGTCGTTCGTCCCTGGTGGCGTCGGCACCACCGAACTGGCCATCGTGTTGATGCTCGATCGGCTCGGGGTCTCTACCCCGGAGGCAATTGCGGTCGCCGTCGCGGCGCGTCTGGTCACGCTCTGGTACGCCATTGTCGTCGGCGCGGCGGCCATGCTGATCGCAGAATTTGCATCGCGGGAAGAAGCAGGTTGATCGACTAGGTATAATCGCCGCCCCGCAATGGATCGCCAGGCAGTCGATGTCCGCCCCTACCAGCAGCTCCACCCGTCCGGCTGTTTCGGGGCGCGCACTTTGCGTGGATCTGGATGGCACGCTTTTGAATTCCGACATCCTCTACGAGTCGGTACTGGCTCTGCTGGCGCGAAACCCGCTGTACCTGTTCTTGCTGCCGCTGTGGCTGTTGCGCGGCAAGGCTGCGCTAAAGCGAGAACTTGCCTCCCGCGTCGTCCTGCCTGCAGAGACACTGCCTTACAACGAGCAGGTGCTGGAACTGTTGCGCACCACGACGCAGCGCCCGCGCGTGCTGTGCACGGCGTCCGACGCACTCCTGGTGAGGCCTATTGCAGAGCATCTCGGCCTGTTCGAGCAGGTGATCGCCAGCGATGGCAAACGCAATCTGTCTGGTCGCAACAAGGCAGATGTGCTGGTCGAGGCGTTTGGTCAGGGCAACTTCGATTACGCAGGCAACGGCAGCGTGGATTTGCACGTCTGGGAAAAGGCCGGTGGCGCCTGGGTCGTCAACAATGGCGCCGCACTCGCCAAGGCGGCTGCGCAGCGGACGACCGTGCATGCGCACTGGCCTGCCCCGCCGCGTGCCCGTGCCTGGCTCAAGGCATTGCGCCTGCATCAGTGGCTGAAGAATCTGCTGGTGTTCGTTCCCCTGCTGACCGCGCACCGCTTCCTGGATCTGGAATCGGTGGCGCAATCCACGATTGCGCTGGTGGCGTTCGGGCTATGCGCATCCGGCGTCTATGTGCTCAACGATCTGCTGGACCTGACGCCTGACCGCCAGCACCCGCGCAAGCGCAAGCGCCCGTTCGCAGCAGGTCGGCTTCCTCTTTTGCAGGGTCTGCTGGTCGCCCCTGCGCTGACCGTTGCCGGCCTCCTGCTGTCACTGGCATGCAGCATCGAATTCACCCTGGTATTGCTTGCCTACTACGTCATGACATTGGCGTATTCGCTACGCTTGAAACGCATCGTAATGATCGACGTCGTGCTGCTGGCAGCGCTCTACACCGTACGCATCATCGGCGGCGCCATGGCGATCGGCGTCGAACTGTCGTTCTGGCTGTTGGCGTTTTCGATGTTCATGTTCCTGTCGCTGGCCCTGCTCAAGCGCTATACCGAACTGCATGCCATGTTGAGCAGCGGCAAGACCAGGGCCAGTGGCCGCGCCTATTCGGTGGAGGATCTCTCGCTGCTGCAATCCATGGGCGCGGCGGCTGGCTACATCGCGGTGATGGTCATGGCGCTGTACATCAACAGCCCCGAGAGTGTGGAGCTATACCGCAATCCCAAGCTGCTGTGGCTGGTGTGTCCGGTGCTGCTGTACTGGGTGAGCCGGGTCTGGATCATCGCCCATCGCGGAGAGATGCATGATGACCCGATCGTGTTCGCTGCCACCGACCGTGTGAGCCAGATCGTTGTGGTGCTGTGCGGGTTGTTCGCCCTGAGCGCCATCTGATGGCGGCGGGGCAGTCCTGGGGGCGCTATCCCAGAGCACACCAGACGCTGCTACCGATCCATGATCGCGCGGCAAGCCTGCCGGCATTCGATGGCCGTGCCCTGCCTCGTGGTAATGGACGCAGTTATGGCGACAGCTGCCTGAACCCGGATGGTGCGCTGCTGTGCGCACGCGGGCTCGATCGATTCATCGCCTTTGATCCGAGTAGTGGCGTCCTGCGCTGTGAGGCGGGGGTCACCCTTGCCGAAATCATCGAGCTGGTGTTGCCGCAAGGCTGGTTTCTGCCAGTGACGCCCGGCACTCGCTACGTTACCGTCGCCGGCGCGATCGCCAACGACGTGCATGGCAAGAACCACCACCGCACCGGCAATTTTGGCCACCATGTGCGCGCATTCGAGCTGCTGCGCAGCGACGGCGAGCGGCGGCTGTGCACCCCGGATGACGCCGATCGCTGGTTTGCGGCCACGGTGGGAGGGCTGGGCCTGACCGGCCTGATCACCTGGGCGGAAATTCAGTTACGCCGTGTCGGCAGTTCCGCGCTGGAAGCAGAGAACATCCGCTTCGGCTCGCTCGACGAATTTTTTGCATTGTCGGCCGCATCGGCCGACAGCCACGAGTACGGCGTGGCATGGATCGATTGCCTGGCAGGCGGCAGGGCGCGCGGACGCGGACACTTCACCCGCGCCGACCACTGCACCGGGCTTGCCGAGGAGCGACCGAAATCTCCAGGCGCAGGCCTGTCCATGCCTGTCACGCCACCGATTTCGCTGGTGAACAAGGTGTCTCTGCTGCCTTTCAACGCGCTTTACTACTGGCGCCAGCCCGCCCTGCACAAACGCTTCGTCAGCCACCTGTTGCCGTTCTTTTACCCGCTGGATGGCATCCGCGACTGGAACCGGATGTACGGCCCGTCCGGCTTTCTGCAGTATCAATGTGTCTTACCGCCTGCAACTGCGCGGGACGGGGTCGACGCGCTGCTTGCCGAGATCGCACGCAGCGGCAGTGGCTCGTTCCTGGCAGTGCTGAAAGAGTTCGGCAACATGCCTTCCATCGGCATGCTGTCTTTCCCAAGGCCGGGGACGACGTTGGCGCTGGACTTCCCCAATACCGGCCCTGACGTATTCCGCCTGCTTGAGCGACTGGACCGCATCGTCGACGAGGCAGGCGGTGCTCTGTACCCTGCCAAGGACGCACGTATGGCAGCGCAGTCGTTTCAGCGCGCCTATGGCCGCTGGCGCGAGTTCGGCAGCTATCTCGATCCACGTTTTTCTTCCGGCTTCTGGCGCCGGGTCACGGAGTAGACATGCAACGCGTCCTCATCATCGGTGCCACCTCGGCCATCGCCGAAGCAACCGCCCGACGCTACGCCGCACGCGGGGCGGCCATCCATCTGCTCGGCCGACAGGCAGGCCGCCTGGAGACGATCGCGGCGGACCTGACCACACGCGGAGCCGAGACCAGCACCGGCGTACTCGACGTCAACGACAGTCAACGCCATGGCGAAATACTAAACGCTGCCTGGGCGGCGCTGGGTGGCGTTGATGTCGTGCTGATCGCACATGGCACGTTGCCCGATCAAGCAGCATGCAACGCATCGGTCGAGCTGTCGCTACACGAGTTTGCTACCAACGGCACGTCCACGATCGCGTTATGCGCGGCGATTGTGCCGCGACTGACGTCGGGCGCCACGCTTGCAGTCATTTCTTCGGTGGCGGGAGACCGCGGCCGAGCCAGCAACTACCTCTATGGCAGCGCCAAGGCGGCTGTGACTGCATACCTGAGCGGCCTGGGCCAGCGCCTGCGCCCGGAGGGCATCAACGTGCTCACGATCAAGCCCGGCTTCGTCGACACACCCATGACCGCGGCTTTCAAGAAGGGCGCGCTGTGGGCAAAGCCGGACCAGATCGCCAAGGGAATCCTCGGTGCAGTGGACAAGCGTCGCGCTGTGGCCTATCTGCCAGCATTTTGGTGGGCCATCATGCTGGCGATCAAGAACATACCCGAATTCGTTTTCCGCAGGATCAAGCTCTGACATGACCGACAAACACGCCAAAATTGTCATCACCGGTGCCGCAGGGCTGGTCGGCCAGAATCTGATCGTCGAGCTCGAACAGCAGGGCTACGCCCAACTGGTGGCAATCGACAAACATGCGCACAACCTGCAGATTCTGCGCGAGCTGCATCCTGCCGTGCGCGTCGTGCATGCGGACCTGGCCGAACCGGGCGAATGGGCCCGCGAGTTCGAAGGTGCGGCCAGCGTCGCTCAATTGCATGCACAGATCACCGGCAAAACCACCGAGCTTTTCACCCGCAACAATCTGGTTGCCACCTCGCACGTGCTCGACGCCTGCAAAGCGGCCGATGTGCCCTTTGTGGTCCACATCAGTTCGTCGGTGGTGAATTCGGTCGCTGTGGATGATTACACCAACACCAAGCGCTCCCAGGAGGAGATGGTGGTGAACAGCGGCTTGCGTCATTGCGTATTGCGGCCAACGCTGATGTTTGGCTGGTTCGATCCAAAGCATCTGGGCTGGCTGTCGCGCTTCATGGCCAAGACCCCCGTCTTTCCGATCCCGGGTGATGGCAAGTTCATGCGTCAACCGCTCTACGAACGCGATTTCTGCCGCTGCATTGCCAAATGCATCGAGCGCGAACCCAACGGCGAGGTCTACGACATCGTCGGTGATACCCGGGTCGATTATGTCGACATCATCAAGACCATCAAGCGGGTCAAACGCCTGCATACGCTGATCGTGCATATTCCTATCGGTTTCTTTGCCTTCCTTCTGCGCGTGTATTCGCTCTTTAGCAAGAAACCCCCATTCACGGCCGACCAGCTCAAGGCGCTCAGCGCCGGCGATGACTTCAAAGGCGTCGATACCGAGAAAGTCTTCGGCGTGCGCCAGACGCCATTCGAGGACGCGATCCGCGAAAGTTATACCGACCCGCGCTATAGCCACATCGTGCTTAAGCGCTGAACTGTCACCACGAGATAAACACATGAGCTCATTCGCGATCGTCGGCAGCGGCCCCATGGGCCTGATGGCTGCCATGGAACTACTGAAGAAAGGTCATCAGGTCGATGTATACGAACGCGACGACCGTATCGGTGGCATGTCCGCCGATTTCGATTTCGACGGCCTGCGCATCGAACGCTACTACCACTTCATCTGCAAGACCGATTTCCCGCTGTTCAAGCTGCTCGAGGAGCTGAAGCTGTCAGACCGCCTGCACTGGACCGACACCAAGATGGGTTACTACTACCAGGGCAAGCTGCACAAATGGGGAACGCCGTTCGCGCTGCTCGGTTTCCCGCACCTGGGACTGGTCGACAAGATTCGCTACGCCCTGCACGTCATGCACACCAAGGGTATCAGCGACTGGACATCGCTCGACAAGGAGAATGCACGCGACTGGATCACCCGATGGATCGGCCCGAAAGCCTACAAGGTGATGTGGGAGAAGGCATTCGCGCTGAAGTTCTTCGAGTACCAGAATGACCTGTCCGCCTCGTGGATCGGCACCCGTATCAAGCGCGTGGCGTTGTCGCGGCGTAATCTTCTTAACGAAAGCATGGGCTATCTGGAAGGCGGCTCGGCCGTTCTGCTGGAACGCATGGCGGCAGAAGTTGCGCGCCTGGGCGGTCGCATCCTGCTGTCGCAACCGATCGAGGAGATCGCCTCGGCCGACGGCCAGGTCACCGGCATCCGCACCCGCGACGGCCACCATGCCTACGACGGCGTCGTGTCGACCGCACCGATCCAGTACGTGCCCGGCATGGTTCCCGGCCTGCCCAAGACGTTTGCCGACCAAGTCGGCGCGATCGAGAACATTCCGGTCGCCTGCGTGATCCTGAAGCTGTCCAGGCCGGTCAGCGAAAACTTCTGGATGAACATCAGCGACGACCGGATCGCCATTCCCGGCCTGATCGAGTACAGCAACCTCAACCCCGGCAAGGGTCCCGGCGAGCACATCGTGTACGCGCCCTACTACATGCCCAAGAGCCACCCGAAGTGGCAGTGGAGCAATCAGCAGTTGATCGACGAGGTCATCAGCTATTTGCCGATGATCAACCCGGATTTCAAGCCGGAGTGGATCCGCGCAACCCATTGCCACCGTTACGAGTACGCGCAGACCATCTGTCCACCGGGCTTTCAAGATATGCTCCCTTCAATGAAGACTTCGTTGCGGGGCTTCTACATGGCCGACACCGCCTACTACTACCCTGAAGACCGTTCGATCAACGAAAGCATCGACGTGGGCAGGCGCCTGGCGGACGTCGCGGCGGCGGCATGATCAGCAAGCGGTTCTTCTTTTTCCTGCTGTCCGGCGGCATCGCCGCGCTGGCGAACTTCGGATCGCGCATTCTGTTCAGCCACTGGCTGCCCTATGCGGCAGCCATCGTGCTCGCCTACCTGGTGGGCATGACGACGGCCTTTGTGCTGATGCGCAAACTTGCATTCACGCAAACCTCCAACAGGCAGCGCACCCAGGTCGCCTGGTTCGTGGTCGTCAATGGCCTGGCAGTACTGCAGACGTTGGTGATAAGCCTCATGCTCGTACGCTGGGTCTTTCCGTGGCTCGGCATCCACTACCACGACGAAACGCTCGCCCACGCAATCGGCGTGGCAGTCCCGGTGGTGACGAGCTACCTCGGGCACAAGCATCTGTCGTTCAAGAACTGACCTTATTGCCGAGGATGGCGAATGCCTCCTCGGTAAGTCTCTCGCAATCGACTGCCGGCAATCGAACACCATGCACAACCAGCAATCGACCTCTCCTTTCCGCCAAGCGTTCGCACGCCATCTCGATGCGCACCCGCCCCTGCGGGACCTGGTCTATCCATGGGCTGCGCTGACCCTGTGCCTGAGCCTCTACTACGCCTGGTCGGGCTTGAACATCCAGCCATTCCGGGCCGAGTCTGGCGTCTTCATCGCATGGGCGTGGGGCGACGACCGATCGCAGTTTCTTCGCGAGTACATCTTCGCGGCCTACAACGGCCATTTCACGCCGCTCCAGTTCAGCGCCGAGCTCCTGCAGGCACGCCTGTTCGGCGCCAGTGAGCGGCTGTGGTTCTGGCGGCAGATGGTCCTGCTGGGACTGCTGGGCACAGCGCTGGCCTGGCTGTCCCGGACCGTTCTGCAAACTATGGGAAACAGCAGGTACGTCTGCCTCATAGCCGGTTACGCGCTGGCGCTGATGTTCCTGCTACAGCCCGCTGTGGCCGAACTGGCATCGTGGCCGTTCATGTCGGCACAGCTGCTGTGCCTGACGTGTGCGGCGATGGGTCTGCTGAACCTCGTCCGGGTCTGCGGCCTGCAACGGCACGAAGCGGCCGTCTGGGCACTGGCGTGGTCCTACGCTTCGATGCATTTTCTGGGAGTGGGCATCGCCATCAGCGCGGCCATGCTTGCATGTATCGGCGTGGCTGCCTGGTGCTACCGCTGGCCTGCCCGGCGCTGGCGCGTCGTCGCCGTATTCGCGGCACTGACCGTCCTGCACGGCATGGCCATGGCACATAGCGCGCAACCCTCCACGCTTGCGGTTCACTTCTCCACCTTGGTGAAGCGCTTCGGCGCGCTCTACATGGGACTTGCGCACGGTGGCCTGCAGGCGCTCTGGGCAAGCGGCCGCTTTCGTTGGCCGGATGTCGGGTCGTTTCCGATAGACGCTATCTACGGGCTGGCGCTGCTTGCGGCAGCATTGACTGCCGCAGTGGTGATGGCGTGGCGAGCGCGCGAGGACCGCCGCCCCCAGCTCCTGCTGGCGAGCGTCGTCGCCGGGTTTCCGGCACTCTCGCTGGCGATCTTCAGCGCGCTTCCGGTGCTGCGAAGCAAGGGCATCGCCGATCCGCACGCGCTGGATGCCTACCTGTACGGCACGCGCTACCTCATCTTCGCCGCCTTTCTGCTGTACCTGCCGATCAGCGCGCTGGCAGGCCAGCTGGCGCGCAGCATCGGCGGCTGGATGCTCACCCCGCTGCTCGTCATGGCGCTGGGATCGGCGGCGGGCACCACCGCGTTCATCCGCTTCACGCTACCGGGACTGTGGCCGCATCTGGCCGTTCCCTCGGCGGTGCTGTGGAGCAAGGTCGTCGACGACGCGGCCGTGCAGCTGCGTACGCAAGGCTATGTCCTGGACCGCCCCCTCCCGGAACTCGATCAGGACTTCAAGCCGCCGCTGCATCTTTACACTCCCCTGCTGGAGCATGAGCTCGGCTGTACGGGATGCGTGCGCTTCGAAAAGCGCTAGGCGCAAACAGCCCACGCCGGCTGCTTGCCTCCATGCGGTTCGCCGCAGCACTCCTTAGCCCGGCTCTGCCGGCAGAGGACGTAAAGACGCGACCCGGATTGGCGGGTTCCCATGCAGCACCTACCCCATCGAAAAGCGATGAGAAGCTGACGGCGTCCTGGGTCAAACCGGGGCTTGGCAATGCATCGAATGCAGGCACCAGCCACCAACATCGACCGCGGCATGTATCCTTCCGCGTAACTCGGCGCACCGCAAGCCAGAAAGCGTTGCCGGACATCGACCGCCAGGCAGGGATTATCAGTGAACCCGAGAGATTCGCGGCGCGGCGTGATCGGCGGCATGGTAGCCGCCCTCCTGATCAGTGGCCTAGCATTTTTCCTGGCAGCCAGGGTCCAACCGCTCGGCTTTCCAATGACGCTTTCGCCACGCCTGCAGATTGCATCGCTCTCCGCCATTGCGCCGACGTTTACGCTGGTGATTTGCATCATGCGGCTGGCCAGGCATCGATTCGAAACGCCGCAGGATCTCGATGGAGGCGGGCTGACGACCAACAGCGAAAGAGCCAACCTGCTCCAGACGTTGATCCAGAACACACTGGAGCAGTTGGCCATCGCTTTGCCGACATACACCGCTTGGAGCATTCTGGCGCCCGACCACCTGGTTCATCTAGCGCCCGCTTCTTCCATCTTATTTTTGTGCGGCCGAATTCTTTTCTTCTTTGGCTACCGCCATGGTGCATCCGGACGTGCATTTGGTTTTGCGCTTACGTTCTACCCTACCGTTGGACTACTGATCTGGACGACCGTCCTCGCAATTCAACGTCTTGCCTGATCTAGGTATTCTGAAGATATTCGTGGCATGCGTTCCGGCCGGCGAGCGCCGGGAGGCGACCCGCCGCAGACCCGAGATCAACGCTGGTACATCATGAGGTTCATGATGCGCGGCTCGGGCTTGCCATCCAGTACCAGCGTCCCCTTCCCCAGCGCGGGATAGAGCCACACCACCAGGTTGCCATCGCCCTCTTCACGGGCGAGCTCGTAGCGGACCACGCCCCGGCTTTGCCGCAGCGGCAGTTCCGAATCCAGGTGGATCATCAGGTAGTCGTTGTCCTTGGAGCCGGCGAGGTCGCCTCTGCCGATCGTGCACGCCTCATCCTGGCACAGCTTCAGCGCGACCTTGCCGCGCGCAGCGCCGCCACTGTTGCCGATCTGCACCCCGACCTCGCTGATCTTCATGGTGGCCGGCGATGCGAAGGTGCCCGCGAGCACCTGCTTGTTGGCAAGCGGGACCGCCATGTTGGACGAATCGTCCATGGGCGCGCGCATGGACACTTCCCGCGTCCCTCCGGCGTACTTAACGCACTCGCTTTCCGGGTACTGCCGGCAGCCCGCCAGCAGTACCACGCATACCGACATCACTGCGAGACTTCGCATGACCATTCCTTCACCTGTAAATTCGAAGACCAACTACAACGATCTCGCCCGAACCCACAGCAGGCCGAGGTTGAGCAAGAGCTGGAGCACCACGAAGACGACCACGAGCGCGGGACGCGCGCGATCCTGCATGAACCGCACCGCGAACACCGACAACACGATCCCGATCGGTTGCAGGCCGTGCACCGCAGGTACCGCCGGCGAACTGAAGACACCCACCAACAGGATGGCGGGCAACACGATCAGCGCCAGCAGTTCGCGCGGGTGATGCCTTCCGTACGTCCATGCACCCGCGTAAGCGGGGATGCACATCAGCAACCCGGTCGCGCCGGTAATGGAGACCAGCGTTTCCTGGAACACCTGGTTCGCCACCAGAGGGTACGTCCCGAGGTAGAGCGGCAGGAAGGTTCTTGCGGCATTGCTGACGCGGGCCCAGGCCAGATCGGCCACGCTTGCCGAACTGAGCAAGTTCTGGGCGACCAAGTCTGAAGGAATTTCCAGGTACCAGCGGGTCCACACTAACCACGGCGCCACGCAGGCCAGCAATGCGATGCCATAGAGAGCGAACGCTCGCAGGCTGTCCGAGCGCAGTCCGTCCCTGACCAGGACATACAGTCCGAAACAGGCAGCGAACACGATCGCGTAGGGATGCGACCAGTAGGCCATTCCGGCAAAGATGCCCGCTACCCACGCGTGGCGGCGGAAAAGCAGCGTGCAGGCGCCGAGGATCAGGAAGAAGCCTGCCAGTTCCTTTGGCCAGGTGAACAGGGTCTGGGCGATGAAGTAAGGGCTGGTCGCGATGAGCGCCAGACCCGCGATCACATAGCCGGCGCGAAGGCCCATCCGCGAGAGCAACAATGCCGCGGCGAGCATCAGGGTGCTGTTGAGCACGATGCCCACGGCCAGGAACTGCCGGAAGGCGTCATCCTCGCCGAGGCTCCCCACGTCAGGCCAGTCCTGCCCCACGTACTGAAACCGGGGCAGTGCGGCCTGGGCCTTCTGGGGCGGGTCGATGGCAGCCCGGAACGGAACCGTGACCAGCGACATCAGGACCGGACGGTTGGACAGCTCCTGGCCGGGCATGAGCGGCCGTTCGAACGCGAACTGGATATCCCTCAGCAGGAATTCGCTTGCGAGAAAGGGAAGATAGTTGTCCGCCGGGAACGCCCCCATCATCACCTGCACCTTGACGTGCAGATGGTGGTTCTTGATCACATAGGGGCCGTCCGGCAATTCGCCGGGAAAGCGGACCGGCATGAGCACGATCGCCATGCAGGACAGCGCCATTGCCAGCCAGGCGACAAGGCCCAGCAGCGCCGAGCGACGGCCCTCGCCGAACAGCTTCCAAGGAATGCGGTGGCTGTACCACTGCCAGCACGACAACAGGTACAGCAGGCCGAAACCCAGGCCGGCGTTGAGCTGGTTGTCGGTCGGCAGCGAAACGACCAGCACGCCGAGCGCAGCATGTCCGATGACGCCGACCGCCACCGAAAACGCAAGCAGTTCAAGGCCACGTAGCCGCCTGCCCGCTTCCAGCAAGGACAGCAGCCCGGCCCCCACGAACAGCAGCGAGAAAGCGACCAGTACGCATAGCCCGAGACTCATCCACAATTCAACTGACACGTCTTCGCCCCCTTGGCCCATCGACGCAACACATTAACCCGATGGCACGCGGCACCGCAGGGTGCTGCAACCACGTCACAGATCTACCCCGACCTAGCCCCTACGCCACTGCTCCAGGTATGCCAGCATCGTCTGCGCGCGGCGCAGATAGGTATGGTCGCGCAAGGTGCGTTGCTGGGCCGCCTCGGCGATGGCCAGGCAACGCGTAGGATCGGACAGCATGGCGGAGACGCACTCGGCGAACTCCGTCACCGAGTTGTAGAGCAGCACTTCGCTGCCCGGCGTGTAGTAATCGACGATCTCCAGGCTCTCGACGAAAAACACCTGGGTCGTTCCCGCCATCGCGGCCTCGAATGTTCTCGGTCCCGGGGTCGAAGGATCGAGCTTGAACCGATCGTTGGCGTAGTGGTAGTCGCGCCCCATGTTGAGGGTGATCCACGAGCGCGCATAGCGATCGGAAAGTTCGTCGTTGGGCAGGCGCTGGTTGTGGCAAAACGGCAGCTCCATTTCCGGCCACCCGTCTCCGAGCACCACCGCACCATGTGCCTGCAGTGGCTTGGAAAGGTCGCGGAGCAGCTTGATGCGGTTGGCGAAGGCCACCCCGCAGAAAAAGATGCTGACGTCCTTGGAAGGCCCGATAACGCGACGGTGCGCTCGCTCGCTGGCGGCCAGCGGAAGATGGTAAGCGCGCGGGTGGGCGTAATGCTCCGCACACCATTTGTCGTTGCTGAAGACGATATCCGCGATGCCGCTGATCTTGTAGCTGTAGTCGAACTCGTAGGGGTCGTCGTGCAGCCAGAACACCAGCGGCGTCCCGGTCTGCGCGCAGTAGCGCTTGATCTGCCCATAATCCGCATCGTCCGGCATGCACGAACCAAAGCACAGCACCAGTTCCGGCCGCGTCGCCCACGCCTTGTCGGCGGCATACTCGAGCGGTGCGTTGACGACCTGCCGCATGCCCGGCACCTGGGCGAACCCCTCGGCGACATAGCTGCGCAGCACCACATTACGGTTCTGGTTGTCCGGCGACGCGCCGCACACCAACACGCTGTTCGGTGCGCTCATCGGATCACCTGCCGGCTGCGGCGGAGAATCTCGCCCACCGCCCTGCGCGCGGTCCTCATGACCCCGTTCCTCCTGAGATAGCGATAGGTCTTCCTGAGCAGCCCCGCCTCGGGCGCCGGCACCAGCTGCGCACTTTCGCCGACCACCAGCGTCGTGCCGCGCGGCGGGATTGCCCAGGCCCGGTCCATGACCAATACCCCGAGCGCCTTCAGGGTATTGCCCTGCGGCTCGGCGCCCTCTTCCCGGCCGACCGGCATGCGGTCGGCGTTGAGCAGCGCCCGGTAATGCTGCGCCAGCCAGGCCATGTGCTCGTCATGCCCGACGCCGAGCCCGGCATGGATGTTCGCACGGACCCGCTCGACCTCCGCGCGGTCGGACACCAGCCGGCGCACCAGCGCGATCATGGCGCCTGCCTCGCCCAGCGGCAGCTTGTAGCCGTTGATGCCATCGGCCACCCGTTCCCCCAGCGCGCCGGTGTCCGAGACGATCGGCACCAGACCGGCATGCCAGGCCTCGGACAGGCTGATGCAATAGGTCTCCGGCCAGATGGAGCAGTGCATCGACATCGAGAAACCGGCCAGGATCTGCGGCAGACTTCCCGGCACATAAGGGCCGTGGACGTGCACATTCGGGATTTTGAGAACACCGAGAATCTCGCCATAGGGCTCGGAGAGCTTGCCGATGATCGTGAACTCGACATCGTCTTCGCGCAGCTGGTTGAAGGCGTGGACAAGCTGGTCCCCGCCCTTGTTCTTGGTGAAGTTGCCCACAATGGCGACGCGCAGCGGGCCAGGGGATGCCGCCGGCCGCGGCGGCGCGAGTGGACGCACCACATCTTCCGAACGCGGCATCGGCACGCCCATGACCTTGAGCTTGGCGCTGCCGTCGAGCAACGGGTACATCCGCCGGTACAGATCGGCGACGCCTTCGGTGTTGGCATGCAGCACGTCGATCGCCTGCAGGAGTCTGCCGAAGAAAGCACGCCGGCGTGCCTGGCTGCCCGCACCGATCCCCTGCGCGGCATTCAAACAGACGTCGCACGTCTGCGGCGGGAGCTCCGGAATGTTGCAGTACATGCCCCGGTAGTCCAGCAGGTTGAACCGCGAACACACCGCATAGTAGTCGTGCAGGCTCAGCAGGGTGGGGATGCCGAGCGACGACGGGATGAAGCCCAGCGACGGCACGTGTCCTATCAAATGCTGGAAGTGCACGAGTTCGATTCGATGGCGCCGAAGTAGACGGGAGAACAGCTCCTCACGCTCGGGGCACGACAGCAGGTACTCGTCCAGCGGTGCGGCGCAGTCCAATGCCTCCACCGTCGCCAGGGACTCGTCCAGCAGCAGATAGCGCGCACCCAGCGCGCCCACCCCGCGGTCCGGGACGTAGAACAGCAGCTCGAACTGATCCCTCAGTGCCTGCCGGATCGAATCCTGGTAGACCTCCACGCCGCCATAGGGTTCGACTCCCAGGATGTTGTGACTGACCACCAACAGGCGAGGACGGGGATCCGGCTGGCCTGCCGCCACCGAGGGCACGGCCGGCACCCTGACATCTTCCAGTGCCTCGAACAGCGCGGAGACACGATGCGCGTAGAGATGGTGCTCGCGTGCACGGCGCTGGGCGGCACGCGCGATCTCGAGCCGCTGCTGAGGATGGGCCAGATAGAAGGAAAGCTTGTCGATGCATTCGCGCACGCTTTCAAAGCCGACGAACTCGCTGCCTTCCTCGAAGAAGTCGCCGACCCTGATCTCGGGAATCGACGTATCCACCAGCTGGAAGCCACCGGCCAGCGCGACCTCGAAGAACCGCGGGCCCGGCGTATGTGCCACCGGGTCGTTGCCGGAGGAGGAAAAGGCCCGGTGCAGGGTCAGTACCGAGCGGCTGCGATTGGAGAACTTGGCGAACTCGGTGTTCGGCGTGCGCCAGTCGTACTCGCTGATTCCCATCCCGAGCTTGGGCTCGGGAATATACGGATTGGCCGGCAGCGCCAGCTTGAGGTTGATGCTGGGAATGGCCGACTGGAGCTTTGCGAGGAATTCCGCGCGGTTCGGCCAGGCGGTGCCTGCGAAGAACAGGTCGTAAAAATAATGACCGTCGTCGGTCTCGGGGATCGCATGAAGATGGAAACGCTCATCGGCTGCGAACGGAAGATGCCGGCCCTTGGCGCCATAGCCGGCGACGCTGCCGGCATCGTTGGTGAACACCAGGTCGAACAGGTCCGCATTGCGCTTGTTCACGCTGCGCTCGTAGGGATCCTCGGTCACCCACAGCACGCTGCGTCCGCATACGTGCACCAGCCGTTCGACGATCGTACGGTCGAGCTCCTCCCCATCGAACGCGATCAGCAGGTTGCATCCATGCAACCGGGCCTGATCGATGGCAGCAGCGTACTCGGCCTTGACCACGACCTCGACCACCGCGCTGTCTCCCAAGGCCCGCGCGATGGCCAGGCAGATGTAATGATTGGGATTGCTTCGCTTGGTATCGAGAAGCAGGACACGCCATGGTTTCATCAGGTTTCCGGTAAGGGCTGCGGTCAACGGGTCTTCACCGAAATATTAACATTCCTGGCTGCAGCTTAACTGCTCCTGCGCAGCGCCCGGAAGGGTGCCATCAGGCGCCAGCTGAACGAGTTGCGCATTCGTTCCAGTTCCAGCCGGTCGCTCTGGGCGATTTCATGGAGCCGATTGATCTCGAGATCCTTGGCCTCGACCAGTTGCCGGATGCCCTCCAGTTCGGACTGGAAACGCTCGACGGCGGCAGGAAGGTCGGCGGTGCGGGCGATCATTTCCGAAAGCTCCGAACTGCGCGCGAGTTCGCCGTGGTAGGCGCCCTCCTGGTCCGCCAGCCTGCCCCGCAATGTCTCGCATTCGTTGCGGAGCGCAGCGTTCTCGGCTCTCAACTCGGTCCCTGCCGCTTCCGAGAGCTCCGAACTGCGTGCCAGCTCGCCATGGTAGGCGCCCTCCTGGGCCGCCAGCCTGGCCTGCAGCGACTCGCATTCGTCGCGGAGCGAGGCCTTCTCGGCATGCAAGCCGGCGGCTGCCGCCTCGCTCTGGTTCAGCAGCCCGGCCAGCCGCCCTTGTTCCCGCGCCAGGGTACCGATGTCGATGTTGGCCGAGATCAGTCGCCCGGCGTTGTCGAACATGCGGTTCACCAGGACCTCTCCGTCCCCCGACGCTCCTGTGGCACACAGCTGTCGCAGCGCCTCGGGCTGCTCGGGGCCGACCAGCAGGACACCCAGGCCATGGGTATGGGTGAACTCGAAGGAGGGGTAGCGCTCCCGCATCTCCGCCCAGTAGCGCCACACTCCGAAATCCCGCTCGCGCACGTTGATGTCGTGGAACAGGACCACCGCACGTTGCGAGAGCTTGGCCTGCCATGTCTCGAAATCGCCACGGACCGCTTCGTAGGTATGCAGCCCGTCGATGTGCAACAGGTCGACGCTGCCGTCTTCGAAGTACCCCACCGCCTCCTCGAAGCGCATGCGCATCAGCCGCGAGAACTCGGCGTAGTTGCGCTGGTGGTAATCGAGCAAGGTGAAGAAGACTTCTTCGCTGTACTCACCGGCGTGATCGTCACCTTCCCAGGTATCCACCGCGTAGCACTTGGTCTGTACCGCGCAGCGCTGGATCGCCTGGCAGAAGGCGAGGTAGGAGGCGCCGCGGTGGGTGCCCAGCTCTACCAGGATCCCGGGCCGCATCACTTCTATCAGCCAGCCCGCGAACGGAATATGCCCCAGCCAGGCGCTCTCTGGCGTGCTCTGGGGCTGCATGAACATCGTATTGTTGATGGGAAAACTGATCACATGACTCTCCTTGCATCGAGCAGCACGGCACGTTATCGAGCCTGCTCAGCCCGTCTTTTCCGCAAATGCGGCGATGAAACCATCGATATCTTCGTTGCACAGCAGATGCTGGTGCGCGTGGATGTCTTCGACGGGCCAGTCCCACCAGCGAATGGCCAGAAGTCGGGAGATCTGCTCGGGTGCGAACCGGTAGCGCACTACGCGTGCCGGGTTGCCTCCCACCACGGCGTAAGGCGGCACATCACGGGCCACGACCGCCTGAGCGCCGATGATTGCACCATCGCCCACGGTCACCCCGGACAATATGGTGGCGCCATGTCCGATCCAGACATCGTTACCGATCCGGGTTGGTCCCTTGCTGGCTGGATGACCGTCCTGTCCAGCCAATGGATCGCCGAAGGCTATGCGCAATGGAAACGTAGTCACCCAGTCGCTGCGGTGTTCGCCGCCGCCGAAGATCAAGACACCTTCGGCAATCGAACAGAACGCACCGACACTGATGGATTCGCCCTCGCTCCAGACCTTGAAAGCGGGATTACCGTACGTGAAGCGCCCTACCGATATGCGCGGATCGTCGCTGACCAGCGGTGCGATCCTGCTCGCATAAACATCCGTCATCGTGCACCCACAACCTTCATGTCGACCTTCCCGAAAGGAATGCCCACGAGCCCGTAGCGCAACGAGGGCGAGGACACCTTGATGATCAAGGCGTCGTGTAGCCAATGGTGCTGCGTGTTCGTCCAGGGATCACCCTCGGCGATGGAGACGGTCATCGAGTAGTCCCCATTCGGCAGCAGCGGGAGATGGAAAACGAACTCGGACTCCAGCGACTCACCAGCGGCCACCTTGAGCGGAGGCTGCACATGCGTGAACGTGTGTTCGCCGAAGAGAGACTGACCCAGACTGTCCTTGACGAAGAACCCGAGAATCGGGCTGACCATGTCCTGGTGCGCCTGCGCGGAGATACGCAAGGCAACGTGTTCGCCGCCGAAGAAATAGGGCCGCCCCGGATCGTCGAGATTTACCAGTTCCACTGACGTGATGCTGGCCGCACCCGACTTCCAGCCATCCGAATGGGCGATGTTGTCAAACAGCTCGAGCTTGACTTCCTCTACCGTCTTGGCGGCCGCCCGCGTCACTTCGGCCGGGCCAGTCCGGCGCCGCTCCAGCGCCTGAAGTTTTACCTCGTCGCCGTAACTTTCCTGTGCACAGTATTCGATGTAGGCCTGGGTGGTTTCCTGAGCAGAGGCATGCATGCGCATTGCCCCCTTGTCCAGCCAGAGCGCCGACTGACAGAAACTCAGCACCGAGCCGGTGTCATGACTGACGAACAGCAGGGTTCCGCGCTCACGGAATGCGCGCAGAAATCGCATGCACTTCTGCACGAACACCGCATCGCCCACCGCCAATGCCTCGTCCACTACGAGGATGTCTGCATCGACATGGGCAATCACCGCGAAGGCCAATCGCACGTACATGCCGCTGGAATAGACTTTCACCGGTTGATCGACAAAGTCTCCAATGTCGGCGAAGGCGAGGATGCGATCCAATCGCTCCTCAATCTGGGCATGCGACAGGCCCAGAATGGTCGCGCTCATGAACACGTTTTCCCGGCCGGTGAACTCGGGATTGAAGCCCGCTCCCAGTTCGAGCAGCGCCGCCACCCGGCCCTTCACGTTGATACTGCCGGACGTGGGCGTGAGCGTGCCGCAGATCATCTGCAGCAACGTGGACTTGCCGGAACCGTTGCGCCCGATGATGCCCACCGTATCGCCGCGCCGCACCTCGAACGACACCTCCTGCAGCGCCCAGAACTCTTTAAAGTACTTGCGCGCTCCCAGGCCCAGCGATCGCCCTACCCGCGGAAAAAGCGCCTGTTTAATACGGTCGTGCGGCTTGTCGTACACCTGATAACACTTGGATACGGCTGATACCTGTATCGCCAATTCCGACATGGGAAACCTTTAGGTGGAAGCGAACGTTGCGAAAGACGACTAAACGACGTCGGCAAAGCCGCGACGTACGAGTTGAAACCAGAAGTAGCCCAGGTAAGCGAGAACCAAGCTGCCGATGAAGTACTTGAGAAGACCCATCCAGTCTGGAGGCAAGCCCCACATCAGCACGTTACGGGATTGCTCGATGATGAACGTTAGCGGATTCAGATAGATCCACTTGCGCATGCCCTCTGGCAGCGACGTTATTGGATATAACGCTGGGCTCATGAAGAGCAGCACGGTAGCCAGTAGGCCCGTGATCTGTCCGATATCGCGGTAGTAGACGCCCAAAGCGGCGAAGAACCAGGTGACGCCTGCCGCCAAGAGCACCAATGGAAGGATCACCAACGGGAAATAGAAGACCGTCAGGGGGAACCGACCGAGTAGCAGATATTGAGCGATCAACAGCACCGAAAGAGTGATGAGCATGTGGAAGAAAGACGACGCCACTGCGGACCACGTCAGGATATCCAGGGGGAACACCACTTTCTTGACGTAGCTAGCGTTCGCCAGCACCAGCATCGGCGCCCTGCTGATGCATTCGGTCAGAAATCCATGAACCATGATTCCAGCGAACAAAATTATTGCGAACTCTGCCCTGTTGCCGCCTTCCGCCGAGGTTCCCCAACGAGCGTTGAACACGTAGGAAAAAACGAAGGTATAGACCGCCAGCATCAATAGCGGGTTGAAGAACGACCAGGCCAGTCCAGCTATGGAACCGCGATAGCGCCCCAGAATCTCGCGTTTGGCGAGCTGATAGATCAGCTTGCGATGCCGGCCGAAGCTTTGCAGCGCCGAGGCTGGGGACAGAGAGTTGGTCATGAGCAGGTGTGCATCGATTGAAAGGAAGAGGCAGGAGCAAGCGATTGTTCCAAATCCCTGCGCAAATCCCCCAAATCCTCAACCCCCACGCTCAACCGCACCAGCGCATCGCTGATGCCAAGCTGGTCGCGGCGGGCCACCGGGATGGAGGCGTGTGTCATGACGGCGGGATGGTTGACCAGACTTTCCACGCCGCCGAGCGATTCGGCCAGGGTGAACAGTTCGGTCTTCTCGCAAAAACGCTTGGCCGCCTCGAAGCCGCCCTTGAGAACGATCGAGACGATGCCGCCGAAGCCGGACATCTGGCGCTGGGCCAGTGCGTGCTGCGGGTGTGATGCCAGGCCGGGGTAGATCACCTTTTCGATCGCGGGGTGGGTTTCCAGCCATTGCGCCAGCGCCAGGGCGTTCTCGCAATGCGCGCGCATGCGCAGCGGCAGGGTCTTGAGGCCGCGCAGCGCCAGGAAGCTGTCGAACGGGCCTTGCACGCCGCCGATGGAGTTCTGCAGGAACGCCAGTTGCTCGCCCAGTTCGGCGTTGTCGCCGACCACCGCGATGCCGCCGACCATGTCCGAGTGACCATTGAGGTACTTGGTAGCCGAGTGCACCACGATGTCGGCGCCCAGGCCAAGCGGGCGTTGCAGCATCGGCGAGGCAAAGGTGTTGTCGACCACGATCAGCAGGCCGTGCTTGCGCGCGATCGCGGCGATGGCCGCGATATCGACCAGCTTGAGCATCGGGTTGGTCGGGGTCTCGATCCACACCATCTTGGTGTCGGGGCGGATCGCGGCTTCGAACGCAGCCGCATCGGTCAGGTCGACGAAGCTGAAATCCAGGCCGGCGGTGCGGCGACGCACGCGCTCGAACAGGCGAAAGGTGCCGCCATACAGGTCATCCATCGCCACCACGTGGCTGCCGGCGTCCAGCAGTTCCATCACCGTGGAGGTCGCGGCCATGCCGGAGGCGAACGCGAACGCACGCGTGCCGCCCTCCAGCGACGCGACGCAGCGCTCATAGGCAAAGCGCGTGGGGTTGTGGGTACGCGAGTATTCGAAGCCCTGATGCTCGCCCGGGCTGGACTGCGCATAGGTGGATGTCGCATAGATCGGCGGCATCACCGCCCCGGTGCTGGGGTCCGGCGACTGCCCTCCATGGATCGCCAGCGTCGCGAGCGAGAGTTCGCGCTCGCCGCCGTGGCTGGGTGTGGTGCGATTGGACATGGAGGTTCCCGGAAAAAGTGGCGGATTGTAACAAGCAGGTCTGAATGGCCGGTGCCGCGCGTCGCATCCGGCGCGCGGCGTGGCGCGATCACTGCACGCGGCGGCGCAGGTAATTGAGCAGGTCGATGCGGGTGATCAGGCCGAGGAACTGGTTGCCGTCCATGACGATGGCGACCTGGCCGCGGTCGAACACCGGCAGCAGCGCCTCGATCGGCGAGGCGACATCCAGGCGATCGAGCTTGCTGACCATGGCGGTGGAGATCGGGTCGCGGAAGCGTGCCTCGTCGCCGTACACATGCAGCAGCACGTCGCTCTCGTCGACGATGCCGACCAGTTCACCGTCATCGATGACCGGCAGCTGCGAGACGTCGTACAGCTTCATGCGCTGGTAGGCGGTGGTCAGCAGGTCCTTCGGCCCGACCACCACGGTGTCGCGCTTGGTGTACGGGCGCAGGATCAGGTCGCGCAGGTCGCCGTGCTGCGGGCGTTCCAGAAAGCCGTTGTCCAGCATCCAGTAGTCGTTGTACATCTTGGACAGGTATTTGTTGCCGGTGTCGCAGACGAACACCAGCACGCGCTTGGGCGTGGTCTGCTCGCGGCAGTACTTCAGCGCAGCGGCCAGCAGGGTGCCGGTGGACGAACCGCCCAGGATGCCCTCCTTGGCCAGCAACTCGCGCGCGGTGTGGAAGCTTTCCGCATCGGTGATCGAATAGGCCTTCTTGACCCGCGAAAAATCGGAGATGTCCGGCAGGAAGTCCTCGCCAATGCCTTCGACCAGCCAGCTGCCGGACTTCTCGCTGACCGTGCCCTCTTCGATGTACTGGGTCAGGATCGAGCCGACCGGGTCGGCCAGCACCAGCTCGGTGTGCGGCGAGGCGGTGGCGAAGGCACGCGACAGGCCGGTCATGGTGCCGGAGCTGCCACAGCCGAACACGATCGCGTCCAGATCGCCGTCCATCTGCGCCAGGATCTCCGGGCCGGTGCCGAATTCGTGCGCAGCCGGGTTATCCGGATTGCCGAACTGGTTGATGAAGTAGGCGCCCGGGGTCTCGGCGGCGATCCTGGCGGCCAGGTCCTGGTAGTACTCCGGGTGGCCCTTGGCCACGTCCGAACGGGTCAGCACCACCTGGGCGCCCATGGCCTTGAGGTTGAAGATCTTCTCGCGGCTCATCTTGTCCGGCACGACCAGGATCAACCGGTAGCCTTTCTGCTGGGCGACCAGTGCCAGGCCCAGGCCGGTGTTGCCGGCAGTGCCTTCGACCAGGGTCGCGCCGGGCTTCAGGTCGCCGCGCTGTTCGGCCGCGTCGATCATCGACAGGCCGATGCGGTCCTTGATCGATCCACCGGGGTTGGCCGCCTCCAGCTTGAGGAACAGCTCGCAGACGCCGGTGTCCAGGTGCTGTGCCTTGACGATCGGCGTGTTGCCGATCAGTTCGAGTACGGAGGAATGGATCGCCATCGGAATATCGTCACTGCGTCGCGCGGGGCTTGGCCGCCCATTATCCGACGAACGGCTGGGGAATGCTCATTCAGACTGGAACCGATCGCGCCGGCCCGTGAACGGGCGGGCTCAGCCAGCGCTGCGCCACCACCATCGGCCTGACTGCGCGGCCGCTAGACGGGCATCGCGCCCTGCTGCCAGGCGCGTGACACGCAGATGCGCAAATAAAGACGCGGACGGTGGCAAGCCGACGAGGAGGCCGCCACCGCCCGCGGCGGTGAACTTGTTCTAACGGTGGGGAAGGATCAGTGAGTGAGCTGGTCGTACATCCGGGTGAGCTTTTCTTTCGCCTGCAACTTCTCGCGTTTCATCTGGCCCAAGGTCACGTCGTCGATGGGGAGCACCCCGAGTTCGGCATCCATGCATTTCTTGTTCAAGAGCTTGTGGCGTTGGTACAGCTGCTTGAACTCGGGATCGGACTTGACCAATGCGTCGATTTCGGTCTGCGGTTGCCCTTCGAACATGGCGTTACCTCCTTCACTTAAAACAAGAACGCCCCGGCCGCGGGCGGCACGGGGCGCTGCTTGGGGATGGAAGACGCGCGGATCACAATGGCAAGCGCACTGGCGGAACCAACAAGCTGTCCACCGAACTGCGTTGATGCGTGCCCTTGCGTCACTGGCCCGGCCCTCCGTACTTCCAGGCAGCGGAGTGCTGCCCGGGAGTACGACCCTACGCCGGTCGCGGAGGGGGTTCAAGGCCAGAACGGCTGCTTTTGCCGTTCCCTGCCTCAATCAGTGACCGCGGTTCAACCAGGCGTCATGCCTGGGTTAAAAGACCTTAACTTCCAACCACTTGCATTACGGCAAGACAACCACCTCGGCAGCGCGCGTCTTGCTGGCGGCGGCCTTGCTGCCATTGACCTGCAGCCGTGCACTGGCGACGCCGGCAGCCACCAACGCGTCGCGTACCGCTTCGGCCCGCTTCTTGGCCGTGGCCGCATCGCTGTCGTAGCCGACGATGCTGACCCGGCCTTTCTTGCCGATGTTCAGATACTCGGCCAGCGCCTTGGCCTGCCCTGCGGCATCGCCGGACAGCGCAGACTTGCCACCAAACGCGCCAGTGCCGAGAGAAAACACTTCGCCGCGGCTGTCGAACTTGGCGGACGGTAACTTGGCCCCGGCCACCAGCTCGGCTTCCTCGTGCGCCAGTTGCACCGCTTTTTGCTGGGCGGCATTGAGCTTGGCGGTCTGTTTGCCGGCCACGCTGGTCAGCGCCAGCTCGGCGTCCTGGCGGGCCAGGGTCTCCTGTTCGGCCGCCTGACGCATGCGCTCGGCCTCTTCGGCCTGGATCTGCGTCTGCACGCGTAGACGCTCGGCTTCCTGGCGCGCGCGCGCGGCGTCACGGCGGCTGGCCTCGATCAGCAGGTCGTTGCGGGTGCCTTCCAGTCGATCCAGCTCGCGCCGCGCCAACGCGGTGCGGGCGGTGAGCTCGGCGATTTCGACCCGGCGGTCGGCCAGGAACACCAGTTCGTCGCGGTCGCGCCGCTTGGCCTCGGCCAGCGCCGCCACGCTCTGCTGCGCCTGCAGCCGCTCGAAGCGGGCCAGGTCATTGGTCTGCGGGTCGTTCTGCAACATGGCCAGGCGCCGGTTGAGCGCGTCGGCCTGGGGGTCGTCCTTGGCAGCCAGCGCCAGCGGCGGCAGCGTGGCCAGGCTCAGCACACCGAGATAGAGAAGCGGGCGCAGTTTCATCGGCCGGCCTCCCCGGTGTTGAGGCTGTTCTGCAGTTGCGCCACTTCCTTGCGCCGCTGCTCCAGCTGGGCGGTGACCACTGCCTCTTCGCTGCGGGCCTTGGCCAGATCGGCGTCGGCCGCTGCGCGCAAGGCGAGCTGCGGCACCTGCTTGCGCTGGCGCTTGTCCAGTTGAGCCTGCTGGGCCTGCATCAGTTCCTGGCGGGCCAGGTTGACCAGATCAGGGGCGTACTGGTCAGCATCGGCCTGGGTGGCGCGTTGCACGGCCTGTTCGGCGGCGGTGAGCTCCGGTGCCACCTGGGCGGCAGCAGGAGAGGAAAGAACCATGAAACAGGCGATGCCATACAGGGATCGCCGCAAGTATGCGAAGCTAGCCGTCATTAGGGGAGCCGTAGCGAGAAGTCTCGAGCACGGCCATTGTCGGAAGCCTGCGGCGGACTTGCAACGAGACGCTGCTGTTTGTTGGGGAACCATTGCGCATGGATATCGGCTACTTCCTGAAGCTGATGACCGAAAAGAATGCCTCGGACATGTTCTTGACCACCGGCGCACCGGTGTACATCAAGATCGAAGGCAAGCTCTACCCGCTCGGCAATACGGGGTTGCCGCCGGGAATGGTCAAGAAAATCGCTTATTCGTTGATGGACGAAGGCCAGGTCCCGCAGTTCGAGCGCGAGCTGGAACTCAACATGGCCATCGCCCTGTCAGACGCCGGGCGCTTCCGCGTGAACGTGTTCAAGCAGCGCGGCGAGGTGGGCATGGTGATCCGCGCCATCCGCAGCCGGATTCCCAGCATCGAAGAGCTGAACCTGCCGCAGGTGCTCAAGGACGTCATCATGACCCCGCGCGGGCTGGTGCTGGTGGTCGGCTCGACCGGCTCGGGCAAGTCGACCTCGCTGGCCTCAATGATCGACCATCGCAACAGCACCACCACCGGGCACATCCTCACCATCGAGGATCCGATCGAATATCTGCACAGGCACAAGATGTCGATCGTGAACCAGCGCGAGGTGGGCCTGGACACGCACGCCTTCCAGAGCGCGCTGAAGAACGCGATGCGCGAGGCGCCGGACGTGATCCTGATCGGCGAGATCCTGGATGCCGAGACCATGGAGGCGGCGATCGCCTTTGCCGAGACCGGCCACCTGTGCCTGGCGACGCTGCACTCCAACAATGCCGACCAGACCATCGAGCGCATCCTCAACTTCTTCCCCGAGAGCGCGCACAAGAACGTGCTGATGAACCTGGCGCTGAACCTGCGCGCCGTGGTGTCGCTGCGCCTGGTCAAGGGCGTGGACGGACGCCGCCGGCCGGCGACCGAAGTGCTGCTCAACACGCCGATGATCCGCGACCTGCTGCGCCGCGGCCAGGTGCACGAGGTCAAGCAGGCAATGGAAGAGTCGCTGGAAGAAGGCGTGCAGACCTTCGACCAATGCCTGTTCCGCATGGTCAAATCCGGCGAGATCGAGCAGGAGGAAGCGCTGCGCGCGGCCGACTCGCGCGATGGCCTGGCGTTGAAGTTCCGCCTGTCCGAAGGCGGCTCCGGCGAGCACGACCCGTATGCGGATTACGAAACGGCAGCGGCGCCGAAGATCAGCCACGGGTTTGTTTAGAGCGACCAACAAAATTTAGCGTGCGGCCGCCGGGCGGTGAGCGCAGTGGTTTTGTAGGCCGCATTTTGGTGGATGCAGCCAGAAGCCCAGCTCAAACGCTGAGTGGGTCGAGGGCGCGGTGCCCTCACCGCTCGCGGGACACGCCGTAAACCCGTCCCTGGGGGCTCGGTGGCGGCATCCATGCCGCCACACGGTCCCGCAATCGGCGAGGACACCGCACCAAAGAGTTAATCGGTAGCTTTTTTGAAAGCCTGCAGACTGATCGCCTCGCGTTGCGAAGCTGATCCGACGCTGCGTTATTCAAAAAACGCACATCCTGCCTTGTTTGCAACCCTGCACACCGACCATCTCGACTGGTCCTTGCCCGCTCGCCGTCGCGGGACCTTACGTGGCATGGATGCCGCGTAAGAGCTTACAAGGACGTACTTGCAGCGTGTCCCGCGATGGTGGGCGGGCAAGGGCCCTGCAGCGCGGCCGCAGATCAGCGACCTGCAGTAGACCGGCGTGAGCGTCAGGGTCCGCACGCGCGTCGATGGCTTGGCGTGCCCTCTAACATTGCGGGAGGCTGCCGAAGGGCAGATGCGGTCGGCAACTCCCCGCTTCTACACTGCCGCGTCAGCCTGCATTTCCGGCCGCGCGGCGTCGAACGCCGGCACTGCCAGGCAGGCCTGTTCGATGCGTTGCAGGGTGGGATACGCCGTCAGATCGACGTTGAAACGGCGCGCGTTGTAGAGCTGCGGAATCAGCACGCAATCGGCCAGGCCCGGCCTGTCCTCGTGGCAGAACTCGCCCGTCTGCGCGTCGTTGGCCAACTGTGCTTCCAGTGCGGAGAAGCCGCGCTGCATCCAGTGACGCGTCCATTGCTGGCGTTGCGCGGCATCCAGTTGCCATTCGCGCTCGAAGAACTGCGTGACACGCAGATTGTTGAGCGGATGTACATCGCAGGCGATCACCTGCGCCAGGGCACGCACGCGGGCACGCGCGGCCGGTGTGGCGGGGAGCAGCTGCGTACTGTCCGCAAACGCGTCTTCCAGATATTCCAGGATCGCCAGCGACTGCGGAATCACCACCGCGCCATGCCGCAACGTGGGCACCAGTTCCTGCGGGTTGAGCTGCGCATAGGCCGGTGCATGCTGCTCGCCGCCGTCGCGCAGCAGATGCACCGGATGCGCGAGGTAGGCCAGCGCCTTGAGGTGCAGGCCGATGCGCACGCGATACGCGGCGCTGGAGCGCCAGTACGAGAACAGTTCCAGTGGCGCGCTCATGCCCGGCCTCGCGTGCGGTGTTGTGCAGGCGCCCTTGCCGATGTCATGGCAGCGGCTGACGTTCGACGCGCTGTTCGATCGCACCGAAGATGCTGGCGCCATCGGCAGCGAACATCTCGATCCGCACCACGTCGCCGAAGGACAGGAACGGCGTACTTGGCGTGCCGTCGCGCAGGGTCTCCACCACGCGCTGTTCGGCAAAGCACGAGGCGCCCAGCGTGGTGTCCTGGTTGGCAATGGTGCCGGAGCCGACGATGGCACCGGCCGAGAGCGGCCGGGTCCTGGCGGCGTGGGCGATCAGCTGGGCGAAGTCGAACTGCATGTCGTCACCGGCTTCCGGCGCGCCGAACCAGGCGCCATTGACGTGGGTGACCAGCGGCAGATGCACCTTGTTGTCGCGCCATGCCTGGCCCAACTCATCCACGGTGACGAACACCGGCGACAGCGCCGAGCGCGGCTTGGATTGCACGAAGCCGAAGCCCTTGGCGAGCTCGGCCGGGATCAGATTGCGCAGCGACACGTCGTTGACCAGGCCGACCAGCTGGATATGCGCGGCGGCCTGCTCGGGCGAGGCCCCCATCGGCACATCGTCGGTGATCACCACCAGTTCGGCTTCCAGATCGATGCCGTGGTCTTCGCTGATCACCTTGATCGCATCGCGCGGGCCGTAAAACCCGGCACTGGTGGCCTGGTACATCAGCGGGTCGGTGTAGAAGCTCTCCGGCACCTCGGCGTTGCGAGCGCGGCGCACGCGCTCCACATGCGGCAGGTAGGCGCTGCCGTCGACGAACTCGTAGGCACGCGGTAGCGGCGCGGCCAGCGCCTGCAGATCCAGATCGAACACGCCATCGGCACTGCCTTCGTTGAGCGAGGCCGACAAGGCGTTCAGGCGCGGCGCGAGATTGCTCCAGTCTTCCAGCGCGCGCTGCAGCGTCGGCGCGATGCCGGTGGCGCGGACCGCGGTGCGCAGGTCGCGCGCGACCACGATCAGGCAGCCATCGCGGCCGCCTTCCTTCAGGGAACCTAGCTTCATGACCGTCCTGTGCTGTGGCTGATCGGTCGATTGTACGGCCTGCCGCACTAGTGGTTGCAACTGAAACAACTGACCCGCAGCCCAACCGATCCACTCGCCTTTTGTGCAGCGCGCCAAACGCGCGTACACTGGCGCGGTCTGCATGCGGCCGTCCGTTTCCCTTAGGGACAGCCGGCGAGGCCAGGATCGATCGATCCGCTCGCCCGCCCCACCCGACGTCTTTCGTGGTGCCGACAAACCCATCGCTCCTTAGATTGGGTTGTTCCACCATCTCGCAGCGCGGTTCACGGGAACGCTCCGAGCCTCACTTTTTTGCATCTGCAATGCGTTTGCGCTCCGGGCCTGTCCTGGCGGCGACGCTTTACTTGGAGCTTTCCGATGTCTTTTGAATCCCTGGGCCTGGCGCCCTTCCTGCTGCGCGCGTTGGCCGAGCAGGGCTACGAAACCCCCACCGCGATCCAGCAGCAGGCGATCCCGCTGGTGTTGGCAGGGCATGACCTGCTGGCCGGCGCACAGACCGGTACCGGCAAGACCGCTGCGTTCGGCCTGCCGCTGCTGCAGCACCTGGGCACCTCGCCGCAGCCGGTCAACGGCCCGCGCAAGCCGCGCGCGCTGATCCTGACCCCCACCCGCGAACTGGCCACCCAGGTGCACGACAGCCTGCGCGGCTATAGCAAGTACCTGCGCATCCCGAGCGCGGTGATCTATGGCGGCGTGGGCATGGGCAACCAGCTCGACACGCTGCGTCGCGGCGTGGACCTGCTGATCGCCTGCCCGGGCCGGCTGATCGACCATATCGAGCGTCGCAGCGTGGACCTGTCCGGCATCGAAGTGCTGATCCTGGACGAAGCCGATCGCATGCTCGACATGGGCTTCTTGCCGTCGATCAAGCGCATCCTGACCAAGCTGCCGCGCCAGGACCGTCAGACCCTACTGTTCTCGGCGACGTTCGAGGAGAACATCAAGCAGCTGGCGCTGGAGTTCATGCGTAACCCGATGCAGATCCAGGTCACCCCGAGCAACACCGTGGCCGAGAGCATCACCCACCGCGTGCACCCGGTCGATGGCGCACGCAAGCGCGATCTGCTGCTGCACCTGCTGGCGCAGGACAGCCGCGAGCAGACCCTGGTGTTCGCACGCACCAAGCACGGCAGCGACAAGCTGGCGCTGTTCCTGGAGAAGTCCGGCATCAAGACCGCGGCGATCCACGGCAACAAGAGCCAGGGTCAGCGCATGCGCGCGCTGAGCGACTTCAAGGCCGGCCGCGTGACCGTGCTGGTGGCCACCGATATCGCCGCGCGCGGCATCGACATCGACCAGTTGCCCAAGGTCATCAACTACGACCTTCCGATGGTGGCCGAGGATTACGTGCACCGCATCGGCCGCACCGGCCGTAACGGCTCCACCGGCGAGGCGATCTCGCTGGTGGCGCAGGACGAAGCCAAGCTGCTGCGCCAGATCGTGCGCATGCTCGGCCGCGACGTGGAAATCCGCGACGTGCCGGGCTACGAGCCGCAGACCCCGATCCGTTGGGGCAATAGCGCGCCGGGCCGTGCCGAGCAGCCGGGTGGCGATCGCGCCCCGCGCAAGAGCCACGCCCGTCGTCCGCATGGCGATGCACCGCGTCAGGCGCATGCGCATGCCGGCCCGAAGAAGCCGGGTGGCCAGCGCAGCGGCGGTCCGCGTCAGGCCGGGGTTGCCGCCGGTGCCGGTGCAGGCCGTCGCGATGGTGGCCGTGGCGGTCAGCGTCCTGGCGGCACGCGCTGACGCCAGGACGCCAGTGCGACCGGCGCCCAGCTCTGCGTTGAACTGAAAAAAGCCGCCTTTCGGGGCGGCTTTTTTGTGGGCGCGGCACAGGCGATGCGGTGCAAACGCGACTGCGCGTCAACCTTCGACGCAATCTGTCACGCCCCTAGCCTTCGATCAACGCGGTATTGCGATCGATCGCCTCGCGATACCGATCCAGCACCACAGCGGTCTGCACGATGTAGGCGCTCAGATCCTCCCAACGCCGGTCTTCCAGCGCCTCGCGGATGCCGGGCAAGGTCTTGACCTCGTATCCGGTGGCCAGACCCGGTGCGTAGATCAGGTTCCGGTACCACGGCCGCCCCGGCAGACCGCCTTCGGCCAGCAGGGTCTGGTCGATGTGCTGCAGCGAGGCATTGAGCTTGCCGCGCACGCGTGCATCCAATGCGCCGCCGCGCGATGCCAGTGCATCGTCATAGCGTCTGGCGCTGGTTTGCAGGCGGCTAATGGCCTGATCCAGTGCGGCGAAGTCGATCTGCGGCACCGCGGCTTTCGGCTCGGGCGCACGTTGCGGTCGGTTCGGGTTGTCGACGGCCGCATAGGCACCGGCCTGCAACAACTCGGCCTGGGTGCGGGCGGCAGTGCGGTCGCTGTCGGCCTGCTGCTTGAGGTCCTGCGCGTAGCCGGCCACCGCGTCGGCGAAATCGCCAAAGCGTTGCGGCAACACTGGCGCGTTGGCGACGCGCAGCACCGTGCGGCCGACCGTCTGCGACAACAGCGGCAGATAGCTGAAGTCCGGGTCGATGTAGCGCGCGAAATAATCGTAGGAGTCATACAGCGAGTGATAGACACCGCTGCCGCCGCCCTGCCCGGCATAGCCCAGATCCAGCGTGGTCAGCCCCAGATGCTGCAGGAACGGGCTGTAGTCGCTGCCCGAGCCGAGCGCCTTGAGCGGCACGTCGCCGCCGGATGCGACCTGCTTGGCGATGTCTTTTTGCGCCGGCTTGGCGGTGGGCGCCAGCGCATCGATACGGGTACGGGCGCGTTGCCGTTCGAGCACGCTCACGCCGCTGTCGGGGTCGCGCAGATCCGCCGCCACGCCGTTGACCAGGCGTTGCAACGCATGGCTGCCGCCGGCATTGAGAAAGCCGCGCCCGTTGCCGTCGGTGTTGACGTACAGCACCGCCTTGCGGCGCAGTTCGTCGGCATGCTGTTCGGCCCATTCGGTGGAGCCGAGCAGGCCGGCCTCCTCGCCGTCCCAACTGGCATAGACGAGCGTGCGCTTGGGGCGCTGCCCCTGCCTGGCCAGCTCGCCGATCGCCTTGGCTTCAGCCAGCAAGGCGGTGGTCCCCGACAGCGGATCGGCCGCACCGAACACCCAGCCGTCGCGGTGATTTCCGCGCACCACCCACTGGTCCGGAGACTCGCTGCCACGCAGGGTGGCGATGACGTTGTAGATGGTCTTGCTGCCCCACTCCGCATCCACCTTGAGATGCACGCGCGCGGTGTCGTCGCCGCCGATGCGGTAGGTGATCGGCAGCGCGCCGCGCCAGTCCTCCGGTACCACCGGCCCGCCCAGCGCGGCCAGCAAGGGTTGCGCGTCGCCCCAACTGATCGGCAGGGTCGGAATCTTCAACACGCTGCCGGCCTGGTCGACCTTCAGGCGTTTGGCGCCCTTGCTGGCGCCGACGCCCGGCGTCAGCGGATCGCCGGGATAGATCGCGAAGTTGGCGACCGAGCCGCGTTGCACGCTCCACTGATTACGCGCCGGGCCATCCGGATATGCCCGATCCTGAAAATAACCGTCGTCGCGCGGATCGGAATAGATGATCGCGCCGATGGCGCCATGCTCCTGCGCCAGCCGCGGCTTGAGCCCGCGCCAGCCCTTGCCGTAGCGGGCGATGACGATCTTGCCGCGCACATCCACGCCGTTGCGCGCCAGCGCTTCATAGTCTTCGGCGATGCCGTAATTGACGTAGACCAGATCGCCGGTGACATCGCCGTTGCCGCCGTAGATCACATACGGCGGCAGCACGTTTTCGGTCTGGGTGGAGGTGCTATCGCCCGGCAACGGCGGCTCCTTCAGACGCGCGACATACGGCTTGGCCCCGAGCAACTCCAGCTGCGAGCTCCTGGGCGAGGGCCACAGCACCTCGAAGGTTTCGATGCGCGCGTCCCACCCATAGCCGCGCAGGCGGCTTTGCAGATCGCGGGCATTTTCCAGGTTGTGCGGCGCGCCGACATGGTTCGGCGCCGACGCCCATTGCTTCAACCAGCCGCGATAATCGGCGTCCTTCAGGCCGCTATCGAAACGCGCTTCCAGCGCGCGTTGCGCCTGTGCGGCAGCGGCGTCGTAACCCGGCAGCGCGGCGGGTTGGGCCGCAGGTTGGGCGGCAAGGGAAGGTGCGACAAAGGCCAGGGCGAGCAGCCAGGCATGCTGCGAAGACGTCATCGGAGTTCCTTGATAGAGTGTCCCGGGGGCGAACAGCGATTGGGTTGAGACAGCACGCTGGAGCACGCACGCACCATCGCACAAGCGTGCATGGGCCGTGGGTATGCCGATCAGAAGCGATAGTCCAGGCCAACGGTGAAGTAGCGCCCGCGCAGGTCGTACTGGGTGAAGTCGTAAGGCGCACGAATGCCCGGAAACGAGGCATCGACCGGCGGCTGCTTGTCGGCCAGGTTCTCGATCTTGGCGTACAGGGTGAGCTTGTCGATCCCGCTGTAACCCAGATACAGGTCGAACTGGTTGTAGTCGCCCACGCGCGACTGCACGGCACTGGCCGCGGTGCTGGCCTTCTGGTCGTAGCCGCCGGTGTAGTACCAGGTCAGTGCGGCGCTGACGGTGCCCAGGTTCCAGTCCAGCGTGGTGGTCGCCTTGTTGCGTGGCAACGACGGGCCGAGATTGCTGCCGGCGTAATCCTGCAACGGGCCACCGACCACGGTGGGACGACGGTAATCGCGCACATGGGTGTAGGCGGTATTGAGGCCGAAGTTGCCGGCCGCTTCGGTGCGCCAGCGCTGGCGCAGTTCCACATCGATCCCCGAGGTCGTCAGCTCGCTGAGGTTCTGGTAGCGGTTGTACACCGCCACCAGCGTGCCGCGCTCGTTGCGGATGACGTCGGCCGGGTCGTTGGTCTGCACGATGGTGGCGTTGTTGCCGGTGCCGACCAGATTCTCCAGTTCGATCTTGTACCAGTCCACGCTCAGGCTGGTGTCGGCCCACGGCGACAGCACCACGCCCAGGTTGTAGCTGCGCGTGCGCTCGGGTTCGAGCGCGGTGTTGCCGACGGTGAAGAAGGTCGGGTTCTGGCGCGAGCCCGGCACGTCCGGATCGAACGGGTCGACCACCGAGCCGTAGGAAATATTCGTGCTGGCCGCATTCTCCGACAACGACGGTGCGCGGAAGCCGCGCGAGGCGGCCGCGCGCACCAGCACGGCGTCCAGCGGTTGCCAGCGCAGGCTGGCCTTGGGCGAAAACGCCTCGCCGAAATCGCTGTAGTGATCGCCGCGCCCGGCCAGCTGCAGTTCCAGCGATCGCAGCAGCGGCAGGTTGACCTCGGCATACAGCGCCGACACCCGGCGCTCGCCATCCACCGCGGCAATTGCGGGGCGGATCTGCAGGCCCTGGTCGATCTGCCAGGGATTGCGCGAGACCAGCTCCTCCTGCCGCCACTCGGCACCGGCAGCGAACCCGACGCTGCCGGCCGGCAGCTCGAACAGGTTGCCGGACACCTTGGCATCGACGCCGCGCAAGGTCGATTGCGCCGGGCGCAGCGTGCTGAGGTTGATGCCGTCGATCACCGACTGCGGCGTGGCGGACGGGTTGAGCAGGTTGTAGCTGCCGTCGGCCAGCGCCTGCGCCAGCGTGAAGCGGTTGGCGAAACCGCCGGACACGGTCTCGTGCTCGGTGCTGCGTGCGGCGAACGCAGCCGCCTCCCAGTCCCAGCGCTCGGTCTTGCCGCGCACGCCGCCGAGAAAACGGTAGGACTGCGAGCGATTGGTTTTGACCGTCTGGCCCAGGTCGAAGAAGGTGTATTCGATCGGCACCGCAGTGCCGTACGGGTTGTACGGGCTGGAGGCCGGCAACAGGTTGGACACCGGCTCGGCCAGCCCGCTGGTGGCATTCAAGGCGAAGCGGCCGCCTTCCAGGGTGAAGTACGGGCTGGAGCCGAAGATCGACACGCCCTTGACCTCGCTGTAAAGCGCCTCGCCGAAGGCTTCGACGGTGTCGCTGAGCCGGAAGGTGGCGTTGGTGTAGGCCTGATAGCGCTTGGTCGAGGGAATCAGCGTGGTGAATGGAGCCTGGTTGAAGCCGCAGGTATCGCCGGCCAGGCCGTCGATCGGCGCGCTGGCGGTGAGCACCGTACCCGCGGGGCAATTGCCTTGCGCATCCAGCATCGGCACCGAGCGACCGCCGACCAGATAGCGCGCGCCCTTGGCCGACCAGCCGTTCCAGCGCCCGCCGGGCAGGTCGGTGTAGATGCCCGAACGGGTCAGCTCGCGCTGATCCTGATCCAGCCGGTCGCGGTTATAGGCGTCGAAACTGAAAAGGATGTTGTAGCCGTCGCGGTCCAGGTCGCCGATGCCGCCGATGAACTTGGCGCGCTGGGTGTCCATGCCGCCCTGATCGGAGGTACCGCCGCTTAGGCCCAGCTCGGCGCCCTGGAAATCCTGGCGGGTGATGATGTTGACCACCCCGGCCACCGCGTCGGAGCCGTATACGGCAGAGGCGCCGTCCTTGAGCACTTCGATGCGTTCCACCGCCACCAGCGGCAATGCGTTGAGGTTGACGAAGGTGTCGCCCAGGCCATTGGCGGGAAAGCCGTAGTTGGCCAGGCGGCGTCCGTTGAGCAGCACCAGGGTGTTCTTCTGCGACAGCCCGCGCAGGCCGATGCCTGCCGAGCCGGATGCCCAGCCGTTGTTGGTGGTTTCGTTGGTGGCGTTGCCGGTGTTGGCCGAGATCGAGCGCAGCGCGTCGGCCACGGTGACCTTGCCGGACTGCTCCAGCTGCTGGCGGTCGATCACCTGCACCGGGTTCGGGCCTTCGCTGTCGGTGCGCTTGATATTGGAACCGGTGACGCTGACGGTGGCCAGGGTCTTGCCCGTGTCGGGTGTCGCGTCGTCGGCATGGGCAAGGGGAATCAGCGCCGACAGAACGGCAGCAGACAGCAGATAAGGCATCGGGCGCTTCACGCACGGCATCCATGAATGGGGGTTTTGCAGTGGGCCATGCGCGATCGATTAACAAAAATTACAGATTTGCATAGAGATATGACGCGCCGTGACACACGCCGCTGGCCGGGCGCGGTAGGACGCGCATCGGAGCGCGTGCGGCCAGGCGGCGCTCCTGCGCGACGCGGCCGAGGCGTGCCGTGGTGCCACGCGAGGGCCCAGATGCGCGCTGGGCCGCCGCGACAGGTCAGCCCGGCAGGCATCGGCGCACTTACAATGTCGCGCATGGATATCTTCAAAGTCTTTACGCTCGAAGCCGCGCATCGGCTTCCCAATGTGCCGCCCGGCCACAAGTGCGCCCGCCTGCACGGGCATTCGTTCCGGGTCGAGCTGCATGTCAGCGGCGAACCCGGCGCGCAGACCGGCTGGATCATGGATTTCGGCGACATCAAGGCCGCCTTCCAACCGATCTACGACCGCCTGGACCACCATTACCTCAACGATATCGAGGGACTGGAAAACCCGACCAGCGAGCGGCTGGCGATCTGGATCTGGAACCAGCTCAAGCCGGCGCTGCCGCAGCTGAGCGAGATCGTGGTGCACGAAACCTGCACCTCCGGCTGCCGCTATCGCGGCTGATCGCGCAGCGCAGTCATGTGACGCAAGGCCGCCGCCGGGCGGCCTTGCCATTTCTGCGGCATGGATAATGGATTGATTTCAAAAGGCTTCGCAGACGGTTTTGGAAACTTTCAGCAAACGTGTTGCATCGCAGCAATATCCGCGTATGCTGCAACGCAACAACGGTCACAGCCTTCCCCAAGGGGTTCGCAATGTCGGCGCAGTTCGAAAACGGCTTCAACAGCTTCGCTTCCGCAGCGGCACGCGCCAACCAGTTGGCGATGGAACACGCTGAAAACGCGTTTGGCCTGCAGCTGAAGACGCTCGAACGCAACGTCAGTGCGACCACCAGCTTCTTCGGTGAATTTGCCCAGGCCCGCGACCTGGGCGCCTACCAGACGCTCTGGCCGAAGGGGTTGCAACTGGCCCGCGACAACCTGGAACGTCTGGCCTCGGTGAATCACGAAATGGTCGGACTGGGATTGAAGGCATCCGATGCGCTCGGCCAACTGGCCAAGCAGCAGTTCGAGGCCAACAACGAGCAGGCCGCCAAAGGCAAGACCCGGCGCACGTAACCGCCAACAAAAAATTCAGCGTCTTTGCATGGGTCCCTCCCCCCATGCAATCCGGCCCGACAGATCCCTCCCTCTGTCGGGCTTTTTTATTGTCTGCGCATTGCGCGTGCTGACAATTCGACCGGCGGTATGGCGGCGTTGCGCAGGCATGCCCTGGAAAACGCCGGGACGCAGTGCGAGTGCCGCACTGCGCGCAAGCTTCGAACAGCGTCTGGGGATCCTGGTAGCCGAGCGCATCGCGCAGCAGTTACGCGGTCGCCAGATGTCCCATGTCATTCAGACCGGCACGTGCAGCCCCAGCGATTGCGCCGCGGCATCGGCGTCCGGCCGCCAGGCGATCCGGCCCCAGCACGGCATCGCCAGGCGCTGGCGCAGCATGCCGATGTTCTCCCCGATGCGCTCCATCTGCGGGTCGACCTCGTTGGCGATCCAGCCGATGCAGTCCAGCCCGTCGGCAGCGATCGCCGCAGCGGTCAGACGCGCGTGATTGATGCAGCCCAGCCGGATGCCGACCACCAGCACGACGGGCAGCTTGAGCGCACGTACCAGATCGGCCTGGTCCAGATCCGCGCTCAATGGCGCGGCCCAGCCGCCCACACCTTCCACCACCACCACCTCGGCCTGCGCGCGCAATTGCGCGAAGGCCTGGGCGATCGGTTCCAGCGACAGGGTCATCCCGACATCGGCGGCGGCCAGTTCCGGCGCCAGCGGTGCCGGCAAGGCATAGGGATTGAGGGTGGCGTAATCGGGTTGCGGGTCGCTGGCGGCCTGCAGCGCCAGCGCGTCCTCGTTGCGCCAGCCCAGCGGTGTGTTCTCGCAACCACTGGCCACCGGCTTCATGCCGACCGCCGTGTGCCCTTGCTTGCGCAGCGCGTGCAGCAGCGCGGTGCTGGCCATGGTCTTACCGATGCCGGTGTCGGTGCCGGTGACATACAACGCCGGAAGCTGCATGGGTGTGGTCCTGCGGCCGCGCCGCGGTTGCCGTGGGGCGCGCAGCATAGCGTGCCGATCCAAACGCACGGCTGAGTCGCAATGCCGCTGCGGATGGCCGCTGCTAAACTTCGGCCATGTTCGCAACCTCTTCGCTGACCGGCAGCAAGCCGGAACAATACGCCCAGCTCACCGCCCAGGCCCAGGCACTGGTGCATGGCGAGCCGGACCGGATCGCCAATGCCGCCAACCTGGCGGCGCTGATCTTCAATTCGTTGCCGTCGCTCAACTGGGCCGGCTTCTATTTCTACGACGGCCGCGAGCTGGTGGTGGGGCCGTTCCAGGGCTTGCCGGCCTGCGTACGCATTCCGCTGGACAAGGGCGTGTGCGGCGCGGCTGCCAGCACCCGGCAGAGTCAGCGCATTGCCGACGTGGACGCCTTCCCCGGGCATATCGCCTGCGATTCGGCCTCGCGCTCTGAGCTGGTGATTCCGCTGGTGAAGGGCGATGCGCTGATCGGCGTGCTGGATCTGGACAGCCCGGAGCTGGATCGCTTCGACGCCGACGATCAGCGCGGCCTGGAAGCCCTTGCACAGGTCTTTGTCGGCGCGCTGACGTGACCACCGAACGGCTGCGCAATATCGGCCCGAAAAGTGCCGCGTGGTTGCGCCAGGTCGGCCTGCGCACGCAGCAGGATCTGCAGGCGGTTGGTGCGGTGGGTGCATTCGTCAAAGTACGCCGTGCCGGCTTCAAGCCCAGCCTCAACCTGCTGTATTCGCTGGAAGGCGCGTTGACCGACTGCCATTGGCAGGACGTGCCGGAAGCGCGCCGGCATGCCTTGCTTGCCGAATACGAAGCGGCCAGTGCGCTATTGCCGGTGCGCGGCCGCGCGGTCGGTGGGCCGGTGGAGACCGTGCACTACGCCCGCGCCGACAACGACGACACGCACGGCGACCTGGGCGAAGCAGACGACGACACTGCAGACCTGCGCGAAACGCGCGACGACTGAGTGCCTGCGTCGAATGGCCACCGCTGCATGCGCATGACGCTAGCGCTGCGACCGGCAACAGCGTGCTTGTCGATGCCCGGAGCGGTTTATCTTCGACCGCTTGCTTGATCTCACTTCATCAACGCGTCGCTGCATCCCGCAACGTTGGCGCGAGCGATGCGCCCAACGTCTTGCCATGGCTGAGGCCTGGTAGCGGTTGATAGTCGGCGGTGAGACCGGGTAACGACGACAGCAGCGCGACGAGGCGTTGTGCGGCCTGTGGCTCTGCAAGCGGCCGCCCCGGACGATCCGGTTTTGCGGGGTTCGCCGGTGGTCCGCCCTCGCCTGCCATCAGCGTGAGGCGACGCCTGGATGGCTGTGTGTCTGCCGAACCCTCCCGTGCATGGTCGACCACGCGCTGCGCCTGCTGGACGACAAACCCATCGCCCCACCACAGCGATGGATCGACCGCGACGTAGTGCTGGAACAGCTGCGGCTGCGTCAGCAACACCTGCAGCACGAACAGCCCGCCATACGAATGGCCCCACAGCGTCTGCCGCTGACGATCCACCGCCACGCGCGCTTCCACCTGCGGGCGAATGCCTGTTGCGATCAGTTGCGCGAACGCCGCCGCACCGCCGGTTCTGCGCTGCGGATCGAGCGGATCGGTTTCCACCCGCCCGTCGCTGTAGCGCGCAGGCGTGTAGTCCAGGCTGCGTCCCACCGCATCGATGCGCAACGCGCTGTCGTCGGCGATGAACACCAGCACCGGCGCATCGCCGTGCGTGGACAGGCTGTCGAGCAGGCGCTCATCCAGTTCCATCAATGCGGCATTGCCATCCAGCAGATACACCACCGGATATCCCGCAGCCGGTGGCGCAGCTTTGGGGGTGGCGATGCGCACACGGTAATGGCGCTGGCCATCGGCCGAATCCAGGCGCAACGCGCTGAAGACATACGTGCCACTGGGACGATCGGCGACGGTGCTGCCGATCGTGCGGCTCAGGTCCGGCTGTGCGAACGCCGGCACAACGCCGACGATCCACATCAGCATACCGGCACACGCAAACTGCCAACGCTGCTGTCGGGTCATTGCACTCTCCTGTTGCGGCGCGCACGTTCGCACGCGGCGCCGCATCGCTGTCAGAAACCGAAACTCAGGCTCGCCCAATACGCGCGACCGGGTTCGTTGTAGGTGGCTGCACCCGCCGCGCCGCCGGTGTTGTTGGTGCCTTCACGGAACAGGCGGGTGTCGAACAGATTGTCCACACCGACGCCCACGCTGACCTTGCGGGTGATGCGGTAGTGCGCACTGACACCCCACAGGTCGTAGGGGTCGCGCGAGTCGGGGGCGATGGCGCCGCCGCTGGTGCTCGATTGCGTGGCCGATTCCTGCTTGCCGTAGAAGGTCCCGGTGAGCAGCAGCGACAACGCCTGGGTCGGCTGCCAATCCAGCGTGGTATTGACGGTGTATTCGGGGATCACCGACAGCGGCTGATCGGTCGCGGTGTTCTTGTTCTCGATCATGTAGGTGACATTGGTGTTCCACTTCAGCTCGCGGCCCTGCTCGCCCAGCAGCGGCAGGGTGAGATTGCCTTCCACGCCCTGCACGATCGCTTCCGATGCGTTGGTCCACTGGAACACCTGCCCGCGCCGGTCGGCCGTGACACCCACCGGCACCATGCCGGCGACGATCTTGTCGTCGTAGGCATTGTGGAAGTACGTCAACGACGCATGGTGACCGGTCTGCGGTGCCCACTCGATGCCGATTTCCTTGTTGATGCTGGTCTCCGGGTCGAGCTCGTCGTTGCCCTGGATGTAGCAGCCGGAGCCGAGACTGGGGAACAGCACCGGGCAGCCGTTGCCGCGCGTGTAATACAGATAGTTGGCGTTGGACTGATACAGGTTGGGTGCCTTGAAGGCACGCGCGATACCGCCCTTGAGCAACCAGTCTTCGCTGAGTTTGTACTGCACGTTGAGGCTGGGACTGAGGTTGTTGCCGAACTGGCTGTGGTGATCCAGCCGTACACCCGGCGTCAGCGTCAGCCGCTCGCTGGCGTAGATGTTGTCTTCCAGATACACCGCGCTGAGCGTGGCCTCGCTGCGCGGGCTGCGTGTGCCGTTGGCAAGACCGGGAAAGCCGCCGCCGGCGCTCACCGTCTGCGACATCGAATACGCATCGCTGAGGCGGCTCTGGCGGCGCTCGAAGCCCAGCGTCAGCACCTGCTCGGCCCAGGCCTGCAGCGGCATGTTGAACTCGCCGTCGATGTTGAGATTGTCGAGGGTGGCAGTGGAATCGAGCAGGCTGGCGGCAATGGAGCCTTCGGGGCCGCCGGCCAGGCCTTCGTTGAGGCGGGTATTGTCGGTGCCTTCGTAGGCGGCTGTGAGGCGCGAGGTGCCGAGCGCCCAGGTGCCGCGATGGGTCAGCGAGGCGGTGCGGCGGAGCATGGTGTTGGTTTCGCTGCCGAACAATGCACCCAGATCTGCACCGGCCAGGCCATCGGCGCTGACCGCGCGATCACCGGCGTACAGGTTGCCCTGGCGGCTGACGCCGGCATCGAGTTCGATCACCTGGCCTTCCGTCGGATCCCAGCGCAGCAGGCCGTTGATGTCCTTGTTGCGCACGCCCTCGCGCCCGGCCGGCGGCACCGCAGCGGCACTGCTGGCAAAGCGGCGATTGAGATCCAGCGAATCCGGATCGGTCTTGTTGAGATTGCCGTAGAGGCGGAACGAGAACGTATCGGTCAGCGGTCCGCTGAGCTGGAAACCCGTCCGCTGGCCGCCGCCTTCGGCACTGTGCTGTGGCACCAGGCCGAACACCGTCATCGAGCCGGTCAGGTCGCCGGTCGGCTTCTTGGTGATGATGTTGACCACACCGCCGGAGGCACCGGAACCATAACGTGCCGCGGCCGGGCCGCGCAGCACCTCGATGCGCTCCACCGCTTCGGCTGGCACCCAATTGGTGTCGCCGCGCGTATTGCGCTCGCCGCTGCGGCCCATGCGCACCGCATCGCGCGATCCCACCGGCTTGCCGTCGACCAGAATCAGCGTGTTTTCCGGACCCATGCCGCGCAGATCGATCTGGCGGTTGTTGCCGTACTGGCCGGAGGCACTGTTGCCAGTGAGATTGACGCCCGGCATGGTGCGCAGCAACTGCGACAGATCGTTGACCGGTGGGCGTCGTTCGATGTCTTCGGCGGTAATCACCGATGACCCCAGGGCCTGGCGTGCGATTTGCGCGGCGGTGACGTGCACGGTGTCCAGCGATTGCGCATCGGCTATGGCGTCTTCGGCGGATGCGCTGCAGATGCAGCTGCCGCAACCGAGAGCAATGGCCAGCACCAGCTGAGGGTGGGACAACACGGGACGACGTGCAGGCGCAGACATCCATGACCGGCGTGATGCGGACATTTTCAAACCTCTCGACAGGAGATGGACCTCTGGCGACGGCTTGAGGTGACACGATGGGGGTGATGCATGCAGCGCCGCGCGCGACGTGCGTGCGCGGCGCTGACGCAGTCAAGCTTGTCCGCGCATTCTACACAGATGCGATTCATTCTCAAATCAAAGTGTTGCGCTGGCGCGGTGCAGGCGTTGCGGCTTTTGGCAGCGCGGGCGTCACCAATGGCGTCTACCGGAGAGGGGGCACGGCAGCTTGCTGACGATGCGGCCATCGTGCAAAAGACCATCATTCAAGGCGGCAAACGCAGCCAGCCGACGGTGGTGTTGGTTGCTACGCCGGGGTGTGGACGATGGCTGCACCCCACTCCACTACCACCGCGCCCCTTACTTCAATGCCAGCAATTGCCGCATGTCATCGACGATGGCCACGGCACCGGCGCTACGCACATCGAAGCCGCGCAGATAGCCGTAACGCACCATCGCCAGCGGCATTGCCGCGGCGTTCGCAGCGGCCGCATCGGTGGCCGAATCGCCAACCATCAGACACTGCTGCGGTGTGTGCCGGAACTGCCTGGCCAGGTGCAGCAGCGGCGCTGCATCGGGTTTGCGCTGCGGCAGCGAATCGCCACCGAGCACACTGCTGAAATGCGTAGCGATGCCCAGATGCTCCAGCAGCGGCGCGATGAAGCGCGCGGGCTTGTTGGTGCACAACGCCAGCGTGACGCCGGCATCGCGCAGGCCGGCCAATGCCTCGGCAACCCCGGGATACAGCTGCGGGTTGTGCAGCAGGCAGGCCTGGTAGTGACGCATCATCACCGGCATCTCGGTATCGGCATCGTGGGTGCCGCCTGCTTCGCGCAGGGCGGTGGCAAGCAGTACGTGCACGCCTTCGCCGATCCAGCTGCGGATCGTCGCCTCACTGAACTGCTGCAGTCCGAGTTCCTGCAAGGTGGCGTTGAGCGCTTCGGCGATATTGGGTGCGCTGTCCACCAGCGTGCCATCCAGGTCGAAGATCGCCAGCGGATACGGAAACATGCGCACGGTCTCGTTGGGGGGAGCGGATTGCAGTTTACGAGCTGCAGGATTCAGGACATGTCACCATGGCGCGATACAGACGGCCGATGCAAGCGTCGAGACAGGTGCTGATACGCAGGTGACTGCAATCATCGCTGCATGCACCCCGTCCGCGGCGCGGCAGGCGCGACGCGTCGCCATCACTGCGCCTGCGGCGTATCGCCAAACAACTCGCCCTGCACAACCCCCTCTTCCGCACCGCTGAAACCGCTCAATCCCACCCCGACCAGGCGGTAGCGCGTGTCCTCGGGCAGTTCCACGCGCCGGGTCAGCGCCAGCGCAATGTCCGCCAATGCCTCCAGCGAGGCCGGCGGCTGATCTGGCGTGTACGAGCGGGTCAGGATACGGAAGTTGGAGGTCTTCAACTTGAGAACCACGGTGCGCCCGATGCGCTCGGTGCGCCGCGTGGCCAGCCAGGTCTTTTCGGCCAGGCGCAGGATGTGCGGATCCAGTGCCTCCAGCGCGATGTCCTCGCTGAAGGTATCTTCCGAGGACACCGACTGCACCTCCTGATCCGGCTCGACCGGGCGCTCGTCGATGCCGCGTGCGCGCCGGTACAGGCTTTGCCCGAAGCTGCCGAAATGCGCCTGCAGTTCCTCCAGGGGGCGCAGCCGCAGATCGCTGACGGTGACGATGCCCAGCGCCGTCAACTTGCCATCCATCACCTTGCCCACGCCGGGAATGCGATTGACCGGCAGCGGCAACAGGAACGCATCCACCCGACTGGGCGCGATGACGAACTGCCCATCGGGCTTGCGCCAGTCCGAGGCGATCTTGGCCAGGAACTTGTTCGGTGCAATGCCGGCCGATGCGGTGAGTTGGGTTTCCTCGCGGATCTGGGTGCGGATCAGCTGCGCGATTTCGGTGGCCAGTTGCATGCCGGTCTTGGCCTGCGTGACATCCAGGTAGGCTTCGTCCAGGGACAACGGCTCGACCAGATCGGTATGCCGTCGAAAGATCTCGCGTACCTGCCGCGACACCGCCTTGTAGCGCGCAAAATCCGGCGGCACGAACACCGCATCCGGACACAGACGCTCGGCACGCAGCGCCGGCATGGCCGAACGGATGCCATAGGTGCGCGCTTCGTACGAAGCCGCACACACCACCGAACGCGCACCGCGCCAGGCCACCACCACCGGCTTGCCGCGCAGCGATGGATCGTCACGTTGCTCCACGGACGCGTAGAACGCATCCATGTCCACGTGCACGATCTTGCGCATCAAGCTGGTATCTCTCCGGAAGCGTTGGACAATGATAAATCAGCCGCGTCTCACCAATTGCGCCGCCCCCATGGGCCAGCCCGTGCGCGAACGGACGCAAGCGCTGGCGGGACGCTGCGCAGCATCTGTCTCTGCGCTGCCCCACACCAGTACGCACGCCTGACCGGCAGCCGCTGGACGCCATCACCTGCGTTGGCTGCTGTCCGCACAACGCGCTTGCCGCACTGCGCAATCGGCCGAAAACAGCACGCATGCGTACGGATAAAACGTTTGATTGAACCGCGCGCTCTCATGCACCCTTGCCGGCCTCGCCTTTCGCTTCTTGCAGGAAACGTTCGTCATGACTCGTCAAAGTGCGTACTCGCGCGACCAATTGCTGGCCAGCGCGCGCGGGGAGTTGTTCGGACCCGACAGTGCACGCCTGCCCAACGACCCGATGCTGATGTTCGACCGCATCACCGAGATCAACGACAGCGGCGGCGCACACGGCAAGGGCGTGATCCGCGCAGAACTCGACGTGCGCCCGGACCTGTGGTTCTTCGGCTGCCACTTCATCGATGATCCGGTGATGCCCGGCTGCCTGGGCCTGGATGCGATGTGGCAGCTGACCGGCTTCTTCCTCACCTGGATCGGCGCAGCAGGCCGCGGCCGCGCGCTGGGCTGCGGCGAGGTCAAGTTCACCGGCCAGGTGTTGCCGAACGCCAAACTGGTGAGTTACGAAATCGATGTCAGCCGCGTGATCAACCGCAAGCTGGTGATGGCACAGACCGATGCACGCATGCTGGTGGACGGGCGCGAAATCTACACGGCCAACGACCTGCGCGTGGGCATGTTCACTTCAACGGAGAATTTCTGATGCGTCGCGTCGTCGTCACCGGAATGGGCATCACTTCCTGTCTGGGCAATGATCTGGGCACCGTGTCCAGCGCCTTGCGCGAGAGCCGCTCGGGCATCACCGCCTTACCCGACCACGCCGAGGCCGGCCTGCGCAGCCAGGTCGGCGGTGCGGTGGCGCTGGATCTGGACAGCCTGATCGACCGCAAGCTTAAACGCTTCATGGGCGATGCCTCGGCCTACGCCTATCTGGCCATGCGCGATGCGATCGCCGATGCCGGACTGGATGCCGAGCAGGTCAGCGACCTGCGCACCGGCGTGATTGCCGGCTCCGGTGGCGGCTCAAGCCAGTGGCAGGTGGAAACCGCCGACCTGCTGCGCAGCCGTGGTGTGCGCAAGGTCGGCCCGTACATGGTGCCGCGCACGATGTGCTCGGCGGTCTCCGCCTCGTTGGCGACCGCGTTCAAGATCCGCGGCCTGAGCTATTCGCTGTCGGCTGCCTGCGCGACCTCGGCCCATTGCATCGGCGCGGCCGCGGACCTGATCCGGCATGGCGCGCAGGATGTGATGTTCGCCGGCGGCGGCGAAGAACTGCACTGGACCATGAGCGTGATGTTCGATGCGATGGGCGCGTTGTCCACCGGCTTCAACGATCGCCCTGCGGTGGCCTCGCGCCCCTACGACGCGCAGCGCGACGGCTTTGTCATCGGCAGCGGCGGCGGCATGCTGGTGTTGGAGGATTATGACCACGCCATCGCACGCGGCGCACGCATCCATGCCGAATTGCTCGGCTATGGCGTGACCTCCGACGGTGCCGACATGGTCGCGCCCAGCGGCGAAGGTGCGGTGCGCTGCATGCACATGGCCATGCAGGGCCTGACGCGACCGATCGACTACCTCAACACGCATGGCACCTCCACGCCGCTGGGCGATGTGACCGAGCTGGGCGCGGTACGCGAGGTGTTCGGCGACAACGTCCCGCCGCTGTCCTCGACCAAGGCGCTGTCCGGCCATTCCTTGGGCGCGGCCAGCGTGCACGAGGCGATCTACAGCCTGCTGATGCTGCGCGACGGTTTCATGGCCGGCTCGGCGCATATCGACGAACTCGACCCGCGCGCCGAAGGCTTCCCGATCCTGCGACAGACCCAGGACGCCACGTTGAACACGGTGATGTCCAACAGCTTCGGCTTCGGCGGCACCAACGCGGCGCTGGTGTTCGGCCGGGTGTGACGGCGCGGCGCCAGGCGCCGCGCGGAATTGGGAATTGGGGATCGGTATGCGGAGAGATCGCTCTTGCCACTTCCCCGATCCCGATTGCCCAATCCCGGTTCAGCCGGCCATGCCGTTGTGCCGCAACAGCGCATCGATGCTCGGCGCACGCCCACGGAAGGCGCGGAAGTTGTCGGCCGCGCTGCGGCTGCCGCCACGCGACAACACCTCATGGCGGAAGCGCGCGCCGGTGTCGGCCACCTGTCCGGGCGCTTCCTCGAAAGCGGCGTAGGCGTCGGCGCTGAGCACTTCTGCCCACTTGTAGCTGTAGTAACCGGCTGCATAACCACCGGCGAAGATGTGGCTGAACTGGTGCGGGAAGCGATTCCACGCCGGCGGGCGATTGACCGCCACCTCGTCGCGCACGCGCTCGATCAGCTGCAGCACGTTGTCCTGGGTCGGGTCGAAGCTGCTGTGCAGCTGCATGTCGAACAGCGCAAATTCCAGCTGGCGCACGGTGAACATGCCGCTCTGGAAATTGCGTGCGGCCAGCAGCCGGTCGAACAGGTTGCGCGGCAACGGCTCGCCGGTGCGCACATGTGCGGTCATCGCCTGCACGCGCTCCCATTCCCAGCAGAAGTTCTCCATGAACTGGCTCGGAAGTTCCACCGCGTCCCATTCCACCCCGTTGATGCCGGCCACGCCCAACTCGCCGATGCGCGTTAGCAACTGGTGCAGGCCATGGCCCATCTCATGGAACAGCGTGGTGACTTCGCCATGCCGGAACGTGGCCGGCGTATCGCCACTGCCGCGGCCGAAGTTGCATACCAGATACACCAGCGGCGTCTGCACGCCGTTGGCGGTGTCGCGGCGGTTGCGGCAATCGTCCATCCACGCGCCGCCACGCTTGCCTTCGCGCGCGTACAGGTCCAGATAGAACTGGCCGACCAGCTCGCCCTGCGCATCTTCCAGACGATAGAAGCGCACATCCGCATGCCAGACCGGCGCGCGATCGGGCTTGACGGTCAGGCCATACAGGCTGTGGATCACATCGAACAGACCGGCCAGCACCTTGGGCTCGGTGAAGTACTGCTTCACCTCCTGCTCGGAGAAGCTGTAGCGCGCCTGCTTGAGTTTTTCGGAGGCGTAGGCCAAATCCCAGGCCTGCAGTTCGTCCAGGCCAAGTTCGTCGCGGGCGAAGACTTCGAGCTCGGCACGGTCGCGTTGCGCATACGGCTTGGCGCGTACCGCCAGATCGCGCAGGAAGCCCATCACTTCATCCGGGCTTTGCGCCATCTTGGTGGCGACCGAATACTCCGCGTAACTGGCAAACCCGAGCAGCTGCGCCAGCTCGGCGCGCAGGGCCAGGATACGGTCGATATTGGCGCTGTTGTCCAGCGCGGCATCGCCGAACTCGGAGGCGCGCTCGGCGTTGGCGCGATACAGCCGCGCGCGCAGCGCGCGATTGTCCGCATCGGTCTGCACCGGCAGATAGCACGGCATCTGCAAGGTCAGCTTCCAGCCCTGCATGCCGTCTTTTTCCGCGGCCGCGCGTGCAGCGGCGACCACTTCGGCCGGCAGGCCAGACAGCTCGGTGGCGTCCTCGCTCACGTACGACCATGCATCGGTGGCATCGAGCACGTTCTGCGAAAACCTGGCGGCCAGCGCGGACAGTTCTTCCTGGACCTGCGCAAACCGCGCCTTGGACGCGTCATCCAGCTCGGCACCGCCGAGGCGGAAATCGCGCAGCGCGTTTTCCAGCACCTTGCGCCGCGCGGCGTCGTAGTGCGCCGCTTCCGGTGCTTCGGCCAGGGCCTTGTACTGCGCATACAGCGCCAGATTCTGCGCCAGCGCACTGCCGAAGCGACTGAGCTTGGGCAGGTTGCTGTTGTAGGCCTCGCGCAGTTCCGGCGTGTTGACCACCGCCTGCAGATGGCCAACCTGGCCCCAGGCGCGCCACAGCCGCTCGGTGGCATCGTCCAGCGGCACCACGAAGCTGTCCCAGCTGACCGGGCTGACCTGCTCGGCCGCGTTCACCGCCGCCTCGGCGTCGGCCAGCAGTTGATCGATCGCCGGGCCCACGTGCTCGGGGCGGATCGCATCGAAGGACGGCAGTCCGGACAGGTCGAGCAGCGGGTTGGTCATGGGGCGCTCCGGCGGTGGACTGGATCAGGAATCAGGGCGAGGGGATGGCAGACGCTGCGAGACGCAGCGGTTCTGCCAGCGGCTCACGGGATATGGCGGTCATTCCAGCGCCGCACAAGGCAGCGCGGGCAAGTCGCCGCCGTTCACCGCGATGGCAATGGCCGCATCGCTGTCGATGACGTCGATGTCGCGCGCCACGTACCAGGCCGGGTCGTAATAGCTGTGCGCATAGCGCTCGCCGGCATCGCACAGGATGGTGACGATGGAGCCGCTGCGACCCGCCTGGCGCATGCGATGGGCGGCCTGCAGCACGCCGACGAAATTGGTGCCGGTGGAGCCGCCGACGCGGCGGCCGAGCGTGGCGCTGACATGGCGCATCGCCGCCAGGCTCAGGGCGTCGGGCACCTTGATCATCACGTCCACGCAGCTGGCGATGAAGCTGGACTCCACCCGCGGCCGGCCGATGCCTTCAATGCGCGAGCCGCCGGTGATGGCCAGCTCCTTGGGGCACTGCCCGTCCACCGCGCGGCAATAGCCGTCGAAGAACACCGACACTTCCGGGTCGGCGCACAGGATGCGGGTGGCGTGGCGCCGGTAGCGCACATAGCGGCCAAGCGTGGCGCTGGTGCCGCCGGTGCCGGGGCTGCAGACGATCCAGTCGGGAATCGGATGCGGCTCCTCGGCCAGCTGCTTGAAGATCGATTCGGCGATGTTGTTGTTGGCGCGCCAGTCGGTGGCGCGCTCGGCGTAGGTGAACTGGTCCATGAAATGGCCGCCGGTCTCGCGTGCGAGCTGGTGCGAGGCGCTGTCCAGATCGCAGGCACGTTCGACCAGATGGCAGCGGCCGCCTTGGAATTGAATCGCGGCGATCTTTTCCGGCGAGGTCGAGGCTGGCATCACCGCGATGAAGGGCACGCCCAGCAGCCGCGCGAAATAGGCCTCGGAGATGGCGGTCGAGCCACTGGACGCCTCGATCACCGGCCGCCCGGCACGCAGCCAGCCGTTGGTCAGCGCGTACAGGAACAACGAGCGCGCCAGCCGGTGCTTGAGGCTGCCGGTCGGGTGGCTGGACTCGTCCTTGAAGTACAGGTCGATGCCCGCAAAGCCCGGCAGGTCCATCGGAATCAGATGGGTGTCGGCCGAACGGTTGAAATCGGCCTCGATCTTCTGGATGGCGGCGGCCACCCACTGGCGCTGCGACATGGCAGGACTGTGCGGCGAAGGAAGCACCAATTCTACCGCTGCCGGGCGCGCGGACACGGCGGGCGGGTCATCGGGCGGACAGCTGCAAGCCGGTGCTATGCTCATGCCACCTGTCCGCCCGCCCTGACTGCTCCGACTGCCCGTGCTGGATTGCCTGCTCCGTCTGCTGTTGTGCCTGTGCCTGGTTGCCAATACGGCCACCGGTGCATGGGCGTCGGTGGGCATGGCACTGCCGGAGATGGCGTCGGCCGGGGTGCCGTCGGCCGACTCGATGGCGCACGCGTCCATGCCGGCGGCGATGCCGTGCCATGAGCAGATGCCGCCGCCCGCTGCGGCGCACGCCCCCGATAAAACCCAACAGGCGCACGCGGCCGACTGCTGCAAGCTGGGCAGCTGCGACTGCCTGCAGCACTGCAGTCTCGCCTTGCTGACCCTGCCTGCAGTGCCCGCAGGCCTCCCTGGCCGCCCCACCCTGCTTGCCACACTGGCCGGAGGGCGCAGCAGCCCGGTGCCCGAGCAACCGGTTCGACCTCCCATCGCCTGAGCGCTGACGGCTTTGCGCCGTCGTCGGTCCCGCGCGCGTGTTGCGTGGGCTTTCCTAGCGATGCATGCGTCGGCCGTCAGTGGCCGGCCGCAGTGGAGATGTCATGTCTTTCGATCCTGCTTCTTTCGATCCCTCTTCCAGCGGCGGCCTGAGTCGACGCCGCTTCGTGCAAGGCCTCGCCCTGGGCGGTATTGCGGCCGCCGGCGGCCTGTGGCGCGGCGATGTACGTGCCGCCCCCTCGGCCACACCCGTGTTGCGCGGCACCAGTCAGGTGCTGCAGATCGGCCGCATGCCGGTCAACCTCACCGGGCGCACGCGCAGCGCCATCACCGTCAATCACAGCGTGCCGGCCCCCACGCTGCGCTGGCGCGAGGGCGACACGGTCAACGTGCGCGTGCGCAATACGCTGGCCGACCAACCCAGCTCGGTGCACTGGCACGGCCTGTTGCTGCCCGCCAACATGGATGGCGTGCCGGGGATGAGTTTCGACGGCATCGCGCCGGGCCAGGAGTATCACTACCGCTTTGCGCTGCGCCAGTCCGGCACTTACTGGTATCACAGCCATTCGATGTTTCAGGAACAGGCCGGCCTGTACGGCGCGATCGTCATCGACCCGCTGACACCGCCGCCGTATCGGCACGATCGCGAGCACGTGGTACTGCTCTCGGACTGGACCGACCTGGACCCGGCCGCGCTGTTCCGGCGGCTCAAGCAGATGCCCAGTCACGACAATTACGCGCAGCGCACGGTAGGCGATTTCCTGCGCGACGCGCGCGACGACGGCTTGCGCGCAACGCTGGCCGATCGCGGCATGTGGGGCCGCATGCGCATGACCCCGACCGACCTGTCCGACGTCAACGCCAATACCTACACCTACCTGCTCAACGGCGTCGCCCCGGCGGGCAACTGGACCGGCCTGTTCAAGCCCGGCGAGAAGGTACTGCTACGTTTCATCAACGGCTCGTCGATGACCTACTTCGACATCCGCGTTCCCGGCCTGCGCATGACCGTGGTGGCCGCCGACGGCCAGTACGTGCATCCGGTCAGCGTGGACGAGTTGCGCATTGCTGCAGCCGAAACCTTCGACGTGCTTGTCGAGCCCATTGGCCAGGACGCGTTTACCGTGTTCGCGCAGGACATGGGCCGCACCGGATTCGCCTGCGGCACGCTGGCGGTGCGGCATGGACTGCAGGCACCGATTCCTGCGCTGGATCCGCGCGCCATCCTCACCATGCAGGACATGGGGCACGGCGATGGCATGGCGCATGCAGGTCACGCCATGCACGGCGCCGACACGCCGCACAGCGACCCACACGCGGCACACGCGATGGCAATGCCGATGCCGGCCGCGCAGACGCACGGGCATGCAAGCGGCGATGCGCAGCGCAAGAGACCGCACCACCCTGCCAGCGAAGACGGCAACCCGCTGATCGACATGCGCAGCAATGCCACGGTTCCACGCCTGGACGACCCCGGGGTTGGCCTGCGCGACAATGGCCGCCGGGTGCTGCGCTACGCCGACCTGCGCAGCCTTTTCGAGGATCCGGATGGACGCGCGCCTGGGCGCGAGATCGAACTGCATCTGACCGGACATATGGAAAAATTCGCCTGGTCGTTCGACGGCATCGCCTTCGCCTCGGCAGAGCCACTGCAGCTGCAGTACGGCGAGCGGCTGCGCATCGTGCTGGTCAACGACACGATGATGCAGCACCCCATCCATCTGCACGGCATGTGGAGCGATCTGGAAGACGCCGACGGCAATTTCCAGGTGCGCAAGCACACCATCGACATGCCCCCCGGCACGCGCCGCAGCTATCGCGTCCGCGCCGATGCGCTGGGCCGCTGGGCCTACCACTGCCATCTGCTGTACCACATGGAAGCGGGCATGATGCGCGAAGTGCGGGTGGAGGCATGAGTACGCCACGGACGCAATACAGGGCGCTGCTCGCCCTGCTGCTGAGCGCATCGGCAACTGCACAGGAGCATCAGCATGCGGCGGTGGATTCATCCGCGCATGTCGATGGCGCACATGCAATGCAGATGACCAACCAGGCAACGGCTGCCCAGCCACAGACATCCAGCGCGACGGCGGCGTCGCCACCATCCACACAACAGAGCGCTGAGGCGATGCAGATGGATCATGCGCAGATGCAGCACGCGCAGCACTCCAGCAGTGCATCGGCATCGGCAAACGATGCTGACAGCACGCCTGAGCAACGCCCGGTAGAGGCCGACGTTTCAGCATCGCCGGCATCGATGCACCACACAGGCATGCAGCACGCCGCACACCAGACCTCTGCAAATCCACAACTGGACCACACCCGGCAATCGCAGACAGACAGCGACCACGGCGCAATGGAGCACGCATCGATGGATCATGCCTCGATGCATCATGGGCAAGCCCAGCATGGGGCGATGGATCACATCGGCATGGAACACGCGCCGCACACCGAAGCGGCGACGCAGACGCCGGCATTGGCCATCGCCGGCGCACTGCCCCGCACGCCGATCCCCGAGCCCACTGCCGAGGAGATCGCTGCGGCATTCGCACCCTTGCAGCACCATGCGATGCACACACCAGGCATCAATCACTACGTATTACTCGATCGCCTGGAAGCCTTCGACACCACGCGCGGCAGCGGTCACGACTGGGAAGCGCGCGCCTGGATCGGTGGCGACATCGACCGGCTCTGGCTGCGCAGCGAAGGCGAGCGGCAGGACGGGCGCACGCAGGCCGCATCGATGGAAGCGTTCTATGGTCGTGCCATCTCGCCATGGTGGGACCTGCTGGTCGGTGCACGTCAGGACATCGGAGCGGGCGAGCATCGCAGCTGGGCCGCCTTCGGCGTGCAGGGCCTGGCGCCCTACAAGTTCGAGACCGAAGCAACGCTCTATGTCGGCAGCGGCAGCCGCGCGGCACTGCGCCTGGAAGGCGAGTACGAAGTACTGCTCACCAACCGGCTGATCCTGCAGCCGCGCGTGGAAGCCGACATCGCCCTCACCGACGATGACCGGCGCGGCGTCGGCAGCGGGCTGGAGCAGGTCCAGGTCGGCCTGCGGCTGCGCTACGAAATCACCCGCCGCTTCGCGCCCTACATCGGCTGGGTGCACAGCCGCAATTTCGGCGACACCGCACGCCGCGCCGCGATCGAAGAGGAACCGGCACGCGACAGCCGGTTCGTTGCCGGCGTGCGCGTCTGGTTCTGAGACAGCCGCTGTGCGCATGGGCCTGACCGTTCGGATCCAGGTCCATGCCGCGACCTTGAACAGCGCAGTTCGTGCTGTCGCGCGCGATCGGTCACAGAGCGACGCCAGACCGCCGACGCGCACGGTGCAGACATGCCGACAACCATTGCCCCGCTAACATCTGCGTCCGACGCAGCGTGACCTGCCCCCCACATTCCACCGAGGAGACCGTAATGCCTTTGTCCGATCTGCAACACGTCCCCGGCGCCAGCGCCGCGCCTGCCGACACCGCCGGCTTCGTGTTCAACCACACCATGCTGCGCGTCAAGGATGCGCAGCGTTCGCTGGATTTCTACACGCGCGTGCTGGGATTCCGCCTGCTGGACGCGCGCAATTTTCCCGATGCGCAATTCAGCCTGTACTTCCTGGCCCTGCTGCCCGACGGCACCGCGATCCCCGACGACGATGCCGCGCGTCGGCTGTGGATGGCCGGCATCCCCGGCGTGCTCGAACTCACCCACAACCACGGCACCGAAACCCAGGACGGCCCGGTCTACCACGACGGCAACAGCGAGCCGCGCGGCTTTGGCCACATCTGCATCTCGGTGCCCGACATCCACGCCGCCTGCGCGCGCTTCGACTCCCTAAAAGTGCCGTACCAGAAACGCCTGGAAGACGGCCGCATGAAGCACCTGGCCTTTATCAAGGACCCGGACGGCTACTGGGTGGAGATCATTTCCAATACGCCGTTGGCGTGACGCATAACAAAATGCCCGGAGTTCACGGGCATTTTTTGTTTCAAGCACGTGCGCTGTCGGCACGTCGCTTTCGAGCAGGGTATGTCGGCAGAGGGGGCGCCCACGCAGTTGGATCGGCCAGGCTTTGCTGGACGGGCGAACAGTCGGACCGCGGAAATACGCCATCAGGTGAGCTGCAGCGCCGGATCCTACCCCAACAACGTCGCATTGCGTGTCCCCCACGCAATGCGACATGGCACTGTCAGATCGCGCGGACAGCGATCAACGGCACAGTGCTTTGGTCCATCGGACAACGATCCGCAGTCGGCTAGAACGCTCAGTTGCGCACTTAGTGTGAGCGCATCGTGCGCAATTGGCAGTCGGGGCGGTCCCCACGTCTGTAGGGGCCGCCCCGGAGGTGGCACTTCTCTACGCGCGCAGCAGTCCGCCATGACTGCGCTGCCACTCGTGCGGCGGGCGCAGGGCGGCAAGCGTGTGGACCAGCTCGCGATAGGTGGCGGCCAATTGCGCGAACAGGCCTGCATCGCTGTAACGCGTGTCGGCCACCTCGAAATACGCGCCGCGGCCCAACGCGATGAAATAGTCGACGCTGAGCCGTCGGCGCTGCGCAACTCCGGGAAACAGGCCCGCAATCAACAGGCATTGATCTCCGATATCGCGTAACGCATCCGCCCGCAGGCTGCCGATCTGGTTCTGGGCATGCAGCCAGGCCAGGGCCTGCGTGCGCGAAAACAGCTGCGCATCGCGCTGCAGGCGCAGCAACACGAAGACCAGATAATGCTCGCGCGATTCGTCCAGCGGACGTGCAATCCGCTGCCCCGCTTCACGTACCAACGCCTGCCACACCTCGGCCGGCGCGCCCTGTTTGAAAGACTCGTGCATACGTCCTCCTGCGTGATGGGACCCTCGCAGGAAGCGTATGCATAACCTGGACCAGAGCGTTGGCAGCCGGATCGCTCGTCTGCCAATCTTCCGTCGCTGCGGCACCGATAGCGACCCAAGCGCGGTCGCGCGAAGCGGCGCCGCATCTGCCCTTGCGCGATGCCGACGCAGAGCCACTCGTAGCGTCACCCGACGCCGACATGTGCGAGCGAAGGAAGCGATGAAACGTAGCGGGGGCGTTGGGCGGGCGCGCGAACCCACAACAGTGCATGGTGGTAGAGGCCGCCCGGCAGCGACTGCGCTCATTCGAGTGAGCGCAGCCCTGCGATCGGCCGTGCTTACTCCACCGTCACCGCCTTGGCCAAATTGCGCGGCTTGTCCACATCGGTGCCGCGCGCCAGTGCGGTGTGATACGCCAGCAGCTGCACCGGAATGGTGTGGATCACCGGCGACAGCACGCCGGCGTGGCGCGGGGTGCGGATCACGTGCACGCCTTCGGATTCGCTGAAGTGGCTGTCCTGGTCGGCGAACACGAACAGCTCGCCGCCGCGTGCACGCACCTCCTGCATGTTGGACTTGACCTTCTCCAGCAGGCGATCGTTGGGCGCGATCACCACCACCGGCATCGCCGCGTCCACCAGCGCCAGCGGGCCGTGCTTCAACTCGCCGGCCGGATACGCTTCGGCGTGGATATAGGAGATTTCCTTGAGCTTGAGCGCGCCTTCCAGCGCGATCGGGTAATGCAGGCCGCGGCCGAGAAACAGTGCGTTTTCCTTGACCGAGAAACGCTCGGCCCAGGCCATGATCTGCGGCTCCAGATTCAGCGCGTGCTGCACGCTGCCGGGCAGAAAGCGCAGCTGCTCCAGATAGTCCGCCTCTTCGGCTTCGCCGATGCGCCCCTGCAATTTGCCCAGCACCATGGTCAGCTGGAACAGCACCGCCAGCTGGGTGGTGAATGCCTTGGTCGAGGCGACGCCGATCTCGGCACCGGCACGCGTGTAGCAGACCAGCTCGCTGGCGCGCGGGATGGCGCTTTCGGGCACGTTGCAGATCGACAGCGTGTGCAGATGCCCCAGCGATTTGGCGTATTTCAGTGCCTCCATCGTGTCCAGCGTTTCGCCGGATTGGGAGATGGTGACGATCAGATGTTTCGGGTTGGCGTAGGCGGCGCGATAGCGGTACTCGCTGGCGATCTCCACGCTGCACGGCAGCCCGGCGATCGCCTCGATCCAGTAGCGCGCGGTCATGCCGGCGTAATAGCTGGTGCCGCAGGCCAGGATCTGCACGCCTTCGATGTCGCGCAACACCGCTTCGGCAGTCGGGCCGAACAGGGACGCAGGGAAGCCCTTGGCATCGATCGCCGCTTCGATGGTATCGGCCAGCGCACGCGGTTGCTCGTGGATTTCCTTCTGCATGAAATGGCGGAACGGGCCCAGTTCCAGCGATGCCAGCGACACATCCGACAGATGCAGCGGGCGCTCGACCGGCGCGTCGTTGCCATCGAAGATGCGCACGCCATCGCGGCGCAACTCGGCGGTGTCGCCTTCTTCCAGGAAGATCACCTGGCGGGTGGCCTGCACGATGGCCGAGACATCGGAGGCGACGAAGTTCTCGCCCTCGCCCACGCCGATCAGCAACGGGCAGCCCATGCGCGCGCAGACGAAGCGCTCCGGCTCGGCCTGGCTCATCACCGCCAGCGCATAGGCACCGGTGAGTTCCTTGACGGTGCGTTGCAGCGCGGTCAACAGGTCGCCTGCACTGCCCAGATGGTGATGGATCAGATGCGCGATGACCTCGGTATCGGTCTGCGACTCGAAGGTGTAGCCGAGCGCGCGCAGCTTCTCGCGCTGCTGCTCGTGGTTTTCGATGATGCCGTTGTGCACCAGTGCCACGCCCGCACTGATGTGCGGGTGCGCGTTGGCCTCGGTGACGCCGCCATGGGTGGCCCAGCGGGTGTGGCCGATGCCCAGCGTCGCGCCGAACTGCTCGGCCTGCGCCGCCTGCGCCATCTCCGCCACGCGCCCGGTGCGGCGCACGCGGCGCACCTGGTCGCCATCGAGCACGGCGATGCCGGAGGAATCGTAGCCGCGGTACTCCAGACGCTTGAGTCCCTCGATCAGGACCGGGACCACGTCGCGCCCGGCGATCGCTCCGACAATGCCGCACATAGGACAACCCTTGAGGACGAAGCCGCGCATTTTAGCGTGTCCGCTCTTGTCCGCTGCATGACCATGCCCGGACAACCTGTCCGCAGCGGTGTCCGCGGACACTGCGGACACCGTTCGCCAGCCCATAAAGCTGATTGCTTTCAATCACTTGAAGGTTGGCACACGTCCTGCTTTATCGCAGTGACGCCACCGAGCCAGCCGACCATGATTCGCGATACCTCCGCCCAGGACCAGGTTCTCCGTACACCCGCCCGGCACGCGCCCTGGCGCCGTTGGCTATGGCCCGGCGTCGCCGCGGTCGCGGTACTGGCCGGCATTGGCTGGGCGGTCACCGCGTGGAGCGCCGGCAGCCGTTCGTTCGATGCCAGCCGGGTGCGCATCGCCACGGTCAGCCAGGGCGACCTGGTCCGCGACATCGCCGCCGACGGCCGCGTCATCGCCGCCAACAGCCCGGTGCTATATGCCATCTCGGCCGGCACGGTGACGCTGAGCGTGGTGGCCGGCGACGTGGTCAAGCAGGGCCAGGAGCTGGCACGTATCGACAGCCCGGAGCTGCGCAGCAAGCTGGCCCAGGAGCAGGCCACCCTGGCCGGGCTGGAAGCCGAGTCCAGCCGCGCCGCCCTGGATGCCACCCTGGCCCGCGCCACGGCCAGCAAGCTCACTGACCAGGCCAAGATCGACAAGCAGGCCGCCGCGCGCGACCTGGAACGCTACCAGCGCGGCTACGATGGCGGCGCGGTGCCGCAGGTGGAACTGGCCAAGGCCCAGGACACCCTGAAGAAGACCGACATCGACCTGCAGCACGCCCAGCGGGATGCGTCCCTGAAGAGCCAGGGTGCAGACCTGGATTCGCGCAACAAGCGCCTGCTCGCCGACCGCCAGCGCGCGGTGGTGGCCGAGGTGCAGCGCCAGGTGGATGCGCTCACGCTGCTGTCGCCGTTCGATGGCCAGGTCGGCCAGGTGCAGGCCGTGCAGCACACCCAGGTCGCGGCGAACGCGCCGATCCTGGGCGTGGTGGACCTGTCCAAGTTCGAAGTCGAGATCAAGGTGCCGGAAAGTTTTGCGCGCGATCTGGCGATCGGCATGCCGGCGCAGCTCACCAGCGGCAGCGGCGAGCCGTTTCCGGGCGCCATCTCGGCGGTGTCGCCGGAAGTGGTCAACGGCGAAGTCACCGCGCGCATCCGCTTTGCCGACAAGCAGCCGCCGGGCCTGCGCCAGAGCCAGCGCATGAGCGCACGCGTGGTGATGGACACGCGCCGCAACGTGCTCAAGGTCGAACGCGGCCCGTTCGTCGAACAATCCGGCGGCAGCTACGCCTACGTGATGGACGGCAACACCGCGGTGCGCCGGCCGGTACGCATGGGTGTCAGCAGCCTGGGCGAGGTGCAGGTGCTGTCCGGGCTGCAGGTCGGCGACCGCGTGGTGGTCTCCGGCGCAGACAACTTCGGTGACGCACCGCGCGTCACCGTCCACTAATTCTTTCTTCCCACCTTACCCGCAAAGGAATCGGCAATGCTCAAGATGCAATCGGTCTCCAAGGTCTTTCGCACCGAACAGGTGGAAACGCACGCGCTGCGCTCGCTGGACCTGCATGTGCGCGAAGGCGAGTTCGTCGCGGTCACCGGCCCGTCCGGCTCGGGCAAGACCACTTTCCTCAACCTGGCCGGGCTGCTGGAGACCTTCACCAGCGGGCAGTACCTGCTCGACGGCGAAGACGTCAGCCATCTGTCCGACGACGCGCGTTCGCGCCTGCGCAACCGCAAGATCGGTTTCATCTTCCAGGGCTTCAACCTGATTCCCGATCTCAACCTGTTCGACAACGTCGATGTGCCGCTGCGTTATCGCGGCATGGCCGCGGCCGAACGCAAGCAGCGCATCGAAGAAGCCTTGACCAAGGTCGGGCTGGGCTCGCGCCTGAAGCACTACCCCACCGAGCTGTCCGGCGGCCAGCAGCAGCGTGCCGCCATCGCGCGCGCACTGGCCGGCAGCCCGCGCCTGTTGCTGGCCGACGAACCCACCGGCAACCTCGACTCGCAGATGGCACGCGGAGTGATGGAACTGCTGGAAGAGATCAACAGCCAGGGCACCACCATCGTGATGGTCACCCACGACCCGGAGCTGGCCGCACGCGCGCAGCGCAACGTGCATATCGTCGACGGCCAGGCCACCGATCTGGAACGCAACCCCGCCCTGATGCGCGCGCGCGACAGCGTCCCCACCCTGGCCGAGTAGGAGGCACACCCCATGTTCGGCTACTACTTCAATCTTGCCTTACGCAGCTTCCGCCGCAACAAGGTACTCACCGCGCTGATGGTGCTGGCCATCGCGCTCGGCATCGGCGCCAGCATGACCACGCTGACGGTGTTCTATGTGCTGTCCGGCGATCCGATCCCGCAGAAGAGCGACCGCTTGTTTAGCGTCCTGGTGGATCCATACCCCAAGGCCGGATACCAGCCGGGAGAAGAGCCTGGCGACCAGGTCACTCGCTTCGATGCCGAAGCGCTGCTGCGTGAAAAGCGTGCAAAACGCCAGGCGCTGATGACCGGCGGAAGAGTGGCGATCGAGCCCAGCAAGAATGGCATGACCGCCTTCAAATCCGAAGTACGCTTCACGTCGGCAGATTTCTTCCCGATGTTCGAAACGCCTTTCCTGTATGGCCAAGGCTGGTCGGCCAGTAGCGACGAGGCGCACGAACGCGTTGCGGTGATCACCCAGGAACTCAACGACAAGCTGTTCGACGGCAGCAATAGCGTTGGCCGCGACCTGCGCATGGACAAGAACACCTTCCGCATCGTTGGCGTTCTTGCTCACTGGAAAGCCAATCCGCGCTTTTACGATCTCAGCGATAGCTACGGCTCGAACGAACAGGCGTATCTGCCGTTTTCCGTGGCGATAGATCTGAAAATGGACCATTACGGCGGCACGAATTGCTACGGCAAGAGCGCCAGCAGTGATCAAACCGCGCTCAATGCGCCCTGCACCTGGATGCAGTACTGGGTGGAGCTCGATAGCCCAGCGCAGGCTGGCGACTACAAAGCCTACCTGGATAACTACTCCGATCAGCAGCGCGCTGCAGGGCGTTTCGAACGTCCGAACAATACCCGCCTGCGTAACGTGATGGAGTGGCTGGACTACAAGGAAGTGGTTCCTGGCGACGTTCGCCTGCAGCTGTGGCTGGCGATGGGCTTCCTGCTGGTGTGCCTGCTCAATACCGTGGGTCTGTTGCTCGCCAAGTTCCTGCGCCGCAGTGGAGAGATCGGTGTGCGTCGTGCCCTGGGCGCCTCACGCGGCGCCATCTTTGCGCAGTGCCTGGTCGAAGCCGGAACCATCGGACTTGCGGGCGGTATTACAGGGCTTGGGCTGGCATGGTTGGGCTTGTGGGTGGTGCGCCAACAACCTGTCGACTACGCCAAGCTTGCGCATCTGGATCCAAAGATGCTGTTGCTCACCTTCGCACTGGCGCTGGTTGCCAGTCTATTGGCCGGCTTGCTGCCGTCCTGGCGCGCCATCCAGGTCGCGCCCGCACTGCAGCTCAAAGCATCCTGACTCCCACACCCGCCGCGCTGCGGCGGGCACGGCCTCTTATCGAAGGTACCGCCCATGGACATCCGCCCCATCATTTCCACGTTGCGCCGTCACAAGACCGCAGCCGCATTGATCGTGCTCGAGATCGCACTGGCCTGCGCGATCATCTGCAACGCCATGTTTCTGATCGGCAACCGCATTGAAACGCTGCAACAGTCCAGTGGCATCGCTGAGTCGGAACTGGTCAGCGTCCAACTGGGGGGCATCGGTACCCAGGTCAATGCGCAAGCACGTACGCGCGAGGATCTGGCTGCGCTGCGAAGCCTGCCCGGTGTCCGTGGCGCGATCGTCATCAACCAGGTGCCCTTCGTCCATTACTCATGGAATAGCGGCATCTCCCTGACCAGGGAGCAGGAGCGCCAGACGCTCAATGCCGCACAATTCATGTCGGGCGAAAGCACCGTGGGCACGCTTGGCCTGCAACTGGTAGCCGGCAGGGATTTCGCTGCAAGCGAATTCATTGATATGGAGCAAACGAACAACGACAGATTTCTCGACAGCCGAGGGATCTCGGTGATCATCGCGCAACCCATGGCCGACAAGCTGTTCCCGAACCGCAATGCGTTGGGCAAGACAATTTACGCGGGTGAAACGGCATTACACATCATCGGCATCGTGCAGACACTGGCACGCCCGAACAACAACAATTTCAATGGCGTCAATCAAAGCAACTACTCGATGTTGCTGCCCATACGCATCGATTACACCGCAGGCCAGTACATCATCCGTGTCACCGACCAAGCGCGTCGCGCAGAGGTGTTGCAGTCCGCAGTTGCCGCATTGATGAAGTTGGACAACGGCCGACTGGTGCTGAAGCAGCAGACCTACAGCGAGATCCGCGACGAATACTTCCAGAACGACCGCGCGATGGTCTGGTTACTTGGTGCAGTCTGTATCGCGCTGCTGATCGTCACCGCGCTGGGCATCGTTGGCCTGGCCAGCTTCTGGGTGCAGCAACGCACCAAACAGATCGGCATTCGTCGCGCCCTGGGCGCAACGCGCGGCCAGATCCTGCGCTACTTCCAGATCGAGAATTTTCTGCTGGCCTCGGTCGGCATCGTGCTCGGCATGTTGCTGGCGTACTCGATCAATGTCTGGCTGATGGCCCGCTACGAGTTGCCGCGCCTGCCGGTGCTGTATCTGCCGATCGGCGCACTGCTGCTCTGGTCGCTGGGCCAGATCGCCGTGTACTGGCCCGCACGGCGCGCCGCGCTGGTACCACCGGCGGTGGCCACGCGCAGCGCGTGATGCGCACGCTGCACGTCAGCGGTCGCTGTCGACCCGCTAACGTGCAGCACATGGCATCCAGCGATGTTGCGCAGATCCTGCACGATCGCAGCACGCTGAAATTAACGAGGACATCGGTCGTTTGTGAAACGCTGATTGCGCCACGATCGCCTTAGCCAAGGCGCCTGCGGCGCGGATTCCTGGCCGCCTGATATCTGGCGCTGCGCCCGGACCTGCGCTTGAGGTCGGCATCGACGCAACCTGCTGCCAACCTCATTGCACTGCTCAGACGATCCCCACATTGCCGGAATCTGCCCCATCTGGCAGGAGATTGTCAGGCGCATGCACTCTCCTTTGCCCGCACAGTTCCGCCACGCGTCGAATCCTGTTCTGATAGTCGTTCCCTCCCGCGCCTTCCACCGAGCAATGCGATGCCGCAGATCCTGATCATCGACGACAACACCGCTGTGGCCACTGCGCTGGAGGTGCTGTTTTCGCTGCACGATATCGAAGCGCGGCATGCGCACTCGCCGCAGGCCGGGTTGGCGCTGCTGGACGAGCAGGGGTTCGATCTGGTGATCCAGGACATGAACTTCACTGCCGACACTACCTCCGGCGAGGAAGGCGAAGCCTTGTTCACCCAGATCCGTCAGCGCCACCCGGACCTGCCGGTGATCTTGCTCACCGCCTGGACCCACCTGGGCAGCGCGGTTGGCCTGGTCAAGGCCGGTGCGGCCGACTACATCGCCAAGCCCTGGGACGACACCAAGCTGCTGACCACGGTCAACAACCTGCTGGAACTGTCCGAAGCGCGCCGCGAACTGGAACGTCGGCGCGAGCGCGAGCGGCGCGGTCGCGAGCAGCTGACCCAACGCTACGATCTGCGCGGCGCGGTGTTCGCCGACCCGGCCAGCGAGCGCGCGATCGCGCTTGCCTGCCAGGTCGCACGCTCGGACCTGCCGGTGCTGATCACCGGCCCCAACGGCAGCGGCAAGGAAAAGATCGCCGAGATCATCCAGGCCAACTCTCCCGCCAAACACGGCCCCTTCATTGCGCTCAATTGCGGCGCATTGCCGGGCGACCTGATCGAAGCCGAACTGTTCGGCGCCGAAGCCGGCGCCTATACCGGCGCCAACAAGGCGCGCGAAGGCAAGTTCGAAGCTGCCGATGGCGGCACGCTGTTTCTGGACGAAATCGGCAACCTGCCGTTGGCCGGGCAGATGAAGCTGCTGCGCGTGCTGGAAACCGGCCGCTACGAACGCCTGGGCTCCAACCGCGAACGCCACGCCAAGGTGCGCGTGATCAGCGCCACCAATGCCGACCTGCAGGCCATGATCCGCGATGGCAGCTTCCGCGAGGATCTGTACTACCGCCTCAACACCGTGGAAATCGCGCTGCCCGCCCTGGCCGAACGCCCCGGCGACATCGGGCCGTTGGCCGAGCACTTCCTGGTAGGCGAAAAACCGTTGTCCACCCAGGCCCGCGATGCCTTGCAGCGGCACGCCTGGCCCGGCAACGTGCGCGAGCTGCGCAATGTGCTGCAACGCGCGTCGCTGCTCGCGCAAGGTGTGCGCATCGAGGCCGGCGATCTGAACCTGCCGCGGCCAGCCGCGTCGCGCCCGGCCGCGCCGGCAAGCGGCGAACCGGATCGCGCCCGTATCGAGCAGGCACTGGCGCGCGCGCAGGGCGTCATCGCCCAGGCTGCCGCCGAGTTGGGGCTGAGCCGGCAGGCGCTGTATCGGCGCATGGACCGCTACGGCATCACTTCGGAATGATCCCCGACATGTGGCAACGCTCCTTCACGTTCTCGCTGTTTTTGCGGCTGTTGCCGGTGCTGGCGCTGGCCGCCGCGCTGCCCTGGTTCATGGCGTACTGGATGGACCGCGGCTGGCAAGTGGCCGCAGTGTCGGTGGTGGTGGTGCTGTCGGCGATGTGGTTCAGCCTCAGCCGCGCCACCGCGCCGATGCGCTCGCTGTTCCGCGCCCTGGCCGGCACCACCAGCAGCTACCGCGATGGCGAATACAACTTCGGCGTGTACTGGCGCGGTAGCGACGAACTGGCGCAACTGGTGCAGGCGCATGCGGAACTGGGCGAGGTGCTGCGCGCGCAACGGCGCAACCTGGTGCAGCGCGAACTGATGCTCGACACCATGCTGCAGAACACTCCAGTGGCGATGCTGCTGGTGGTGGCCGGTGGCGATGGCGTGCGCCGCATCAGTTTCTCCAACAACGCCGCACGCAAGCTGTTGTACGACGGCCGCAAGCTCGAAGGCCAGCACCTGGACGACCTGCTCGCGCGCATGCCCGGCGAACTGCGCGATGCGCTGGCGCGCGGCGGCGATTGCCTGTTTGCGGTCCGCGAGGACGGCGATGACGAAGACGACGAGCAGATCTATCACCTGTCACGCCGCAGTTTCCATCTCAACGGACGCGGTCACGAGTTGCTGCTGATTCGCACCCTGACTACCGAACTGCGGCGCCAGGAAGTGCAGACCTGGAAAAAGGTCATCCGCGTGATCAGCCATGAATTGAACAACTCGCTCGCGCCGATCGCGTCGCTGGCGCACTCCGGCGCCGAGTTGCTGCGTCGCGAACGCACCGACCGGCTCGGCACGGTGTTCGAGACCATCGAAGAACGCGCACGTCATCTGGAAGGCTTCATCCGCGGCTACGCCCGCTTTGCGAAGTTGCCGCAGCCGCAGTTGCAGACCATCGAATGGGCACCGTTCCTGGAGCGTTTGCGGCAGCAGATTCCGTTTCAGCTGCAGGGCGCACTGAGCGATGTCTCCAGCCGCATCGATGCCGCGCAGATCGAGCAGGCGCTGCTCAACCTGCTCAAGAACGCGCACGAAGCCTGCAGCGAGGCGCAGCCGCCCAACAGCGAGGTCGCCGTGCGCGTCACGCGCGTGCCGCAGTGGCTGCGGATCGAGGTGCTGGACCGCGGCAACGGCATGAACGAGGCCGTGCTGCATAACGCGCTGATGCCGTTCTACTCGACCAAGCGCAACGGCACCGGGCTCGGGCTTGCGCTCACCCGCGAGATCGCCGAAGCGCACGGCGGGCGCATCTCGCTGCATAACCGCGAGCACGGCGGGTTGTGCGTCACCTTGCTGCTGCCGGCTGCGGCGGCCGGCTAGCTCGCAAGCCCCTGGGGCGCGTTTCTCGGCCATTTCCATTGCGATACCGCTGGCATGCGATCGACCCTCGAGCCGACCGGGACGATCGCCAGCACCACTGAATTGCCACGCGTCGCCAGGCTGCCCAGGCCATTGCCTCGACCAGCATGCCAGCGTGGCCGGCATCGTCTCGCGATCATTCGCCGATCGCAGCTCAATCGCCGCGGATCGTCCCACGCTCGTCGATCCGCGGTTGTTTCAACGCACCGCAGGCATCGTCGGCACCGCTGGTGCGGGTGGCGGCGATGGCGCCGTAATAGCCGGCTCCCACGGTATTGTCGACGAACTGCCCGCCTTGCGACGGACATTCGCCATCGGGCTTGATCCAGTCCGAAAACGCCGCGTACTTGCCGGCCCGGACAAAACGGTTGGTCGCCACGTAGGTGTTGTCGGAGGCATCGCGGGTACGCACGGCATCGCCGTTGACCTCGGTGAAGGTATTGCTTTCGATGCGGTTGCCGGAGGAGTGGCGCGCCAGGTAGATCGCGTGCACGAAACCCGAGGTCCGGGTGTCGTTTTCGATGGACACGAAACGATTGCGTTCGATGCGGTTGTCGCGCGAGTTCTGCAGGCGGATCGCCGCGAACGAATAGGCGGCCTCGCTGCTGCTGCCATGGATGCCACCGATCCGCTCGAAGGTCATGTTGCGGATGACGTTGCCGCTGTTGCCGTCGGCGCTGCGCTTGCTGCTGCCCAGGTCCATCGCCATCCAGTAATTGCTGACCTTCAACCCGGCGAAGGTCAGCCGGGTGGCGGCATCACCACCGCCCTTCAGCGTGAACCAGGTCGCACCGCCGCGCCCGTCGAACCACGGTGGCGCGGCCGCATCCGGCGCAGCGATGAAGCGAATGGGCGCCCCGTTGGTGAAGGTCCATTGCACCGACTGCCGCAGATACGTGCCTGCGGCAATCACCACGTCCACCGCACCGCCCGGCCGCTGCTCCAGCAGCCGTTGCTGGGCAACCGCCAGGCTCCGCAATGCGGTCGTTGCGCTGGTACCTGCCGCCGCATCGTTGCCATCGGGCGCCAGATATAGCCGGTAGGTTTGCGCATGGGCCGCAGCTGGCAGCACTGCCGCCGATAGCAGCAGCCATGTCACCAGCAACGCGCAACGTGGCGTTCGCATCGTGCACCTCCTGACCCATCGTGACGAGCGTAGCCTATGCATGGCATCGCTTTACAGCAGCTGTGCGCGCTGCAGCGACGTGCAGCCAGGCCGCACGCCTGTAGACACACTACTTCTTGACCGGGCGTTCCCAGCCTTCGACCACGGTCTGACGCGCACGCGTGACGCTGAGTTGCCCGGCCGGCGCATCGCGCGTGATCACCGAGCCCGCACCGATGGTGGCCATGGCGCCGATCTCGATCGGTGCCACCAACGCGCTGTTGGAGCCGACGAAGGCGCCATCGCCGATGGTGGTCTGCGACTTGTTCACCCCATCGTAATTGCAGGTGATGGTGCCGGCGCCGATGTTGACCTTGCTGCCGATCACCGCATCGCCCAGGTAGGTCAGATGGTTGGCCTTGCTGCCCACGCCCATCGTGACCTTCTTGGTCTCGACGAAGTTGCCGATATGCACGCCATCGGCCAGCACGGTGCCAGGACGCAGCCGCGCGAACGGGCCGATCTGCACCGCCCCTTCGGTCACCACGCCTTCCAGGTCGCAGTGCGCGCGGACCTGCGTGCCGGCGCCCAGCGTCACATCGCGCAAGCGCACGAAGGGGCCGATCACCACGCCATCGCCCAGTGTCACATCGCCTTCCAGGACCACATCGATGTCCAGCTGCACGTCGCTGCCTACCGTCACCGAGCCGCGCTGCTCCACGCGCGCCGGGTCGGCCATGCGTACGCCCTGCAGGCAAAGCGCACGCGCCGCACGCAGCTGCCAGGCGCGCTCCAGCTGCGCCAGCTGCCAGGGGTCGTTGGCGCCTTCCACGTCCTGCGCATCGGCCACGTGCACCATGTCGGCCGGAGTGAAATCGGCAGCGGCGCTGGCGAACACGTCGGTGAGATAGAACTCGCCCTGTGCATTCTCGTTGGACAGACCGCCCAGCCAGCGGCGCAGCGCCGTGGACTCGGCAGTGAGGATGCCGGTGTTGATGGTGCGGATGCGGCGCTGCTCGTCGTTGGCATCCTTCTGCTCGACGATCGCGGCGACCTTGCCTTCGGCATCGCGCAGGATGCGGCCGTAACCGGTGGGATCGGGCACATCGGCCACCAGCACCGCCATGCGCCCGGGGGCATGCAGCAACTGCAGCAGGTCCCGGGACTGGATCAGCGGCACATCGCCGTACAGCACCAGCACGGTGGCCGCATCCGGAATCGCATCCATCGCCTGCTGCACCGCATGCCCGGTGCCCAGTTGCCGACGCTGCTCGGCCCAGTGCAGATCGCCCTGCGCGGCGAACGCCGCCTGCACCTGCTCGCCGCCATGCCCGTGCACCACATGGATCGCTGCCGGCTGCAGCTGCCGCGCGGTGGCGATCACATGTGCCAGCATCGGCTGGCCTGCCAGCGGCTGCAGCACCTTGGGCAGGGACGAGCGCATGCGCTTGCCCTCGCCCGCGGCCAGGATCACGACGTGCAAGGGCAGAGTCATCGAAGCGTTCCAGAACGTGGGAGCGCTAAATTCTAGTCGCTGTCCCGGCAATGCGTCGTGTCCCGCCTGCAGCACGCGCGACGATGACACTTTTCAAGCGCCGCTGCCGTTAGCATGAGCGCCCCTCCACGATGACCCGGCCTGCATGAGTCTGTTCCGCCAAGGCAGCCAATTCATGATCATTGGCGCCCTGCAGCTGGCGGTGGATTGCGGCATCTTCATCGCCGCCACCGCGGCCGGCATGCCTGCCGTGCCGGCCAATCTGCTCGGGCGGATCAGCGGCGCGGTGCTGGGCTTCTGGCTCAACGGCCGCTACACCTTCGCCCAGGACGGCGGTGCACGCCTGGGCTGGCCGCGTTTCCGTCGCTTTGCGCTGATGTGGCTGGCACTGACCCTCATCAGCACCTGGCTGTTGTCGGCGACAGTGGACCTGGTCGGCCTGCGTCAGGCCTGGCTGGCCAAACCGCTGGTGGAAGGTGGCCTGGCGATCGTGTCGTTTTTCCTGGGCCGGCACGTGGTGTATCGCTAGCGAGCGCGCTGACGTCAGCGCAGTCGCCGACAACGGTGCTGCATTGGACTGACAGAAAACACGATCGGCGTTGCCGTCACCCGCACCGCCGAGGTCTGCGCCGTGCATGGCGCGCCTTGGACACCACGCGTATCAGTGGCAGAAATCGCCCAGGCTGCGGACCAGCGCCGCGCGATGCAGCGCGTCCAGCTGCCATTGCGCCGCATACCGGGCGGCGGCATGCGCGGTATTGGCCGGGCATTGCGGCGCTGCACGTGCCGGCGCGACATCGGCCAGTGCGTCGAGCAGTTCGCCTTGCAGCTGATCCAGACGCGTGCGCAGGCCCGCCAGATCCGGCCGCGCCGTGTCCGGCGCGCGCCCACGTTCGCGCCAGTGGTTCAGCAGTGCGTACTGCACCGACTTGTTGGCCTCGATCTGCGCAGCGAAGAAGCGCGCCGCATCGTCGGCATCCAGCCCGTGCGCAGGCGCCTGCTCGCGCACGCTCTGCAGCACCGCCGCCTCGCGGGTCTGGTCCAGCACCGGCTTGCCGCTGTCCCACTTGCTCAGCGCCACCGCATCGCCGATGGCGTTGCGTTGCACGATGCGATCCAGCAACGGATCCAGCGGCGGCTGGCTGCGTACCGGCAGCGCACACCCCAGCAACGCCACGGCCAGCAGGCCGCTCAGCGCGTAGCCACGAAAGTCATCGATCGTCCGGGTCATCGGGTGTTCCTCGATATGCAGGTGAGATGCCGCGCCGCCGGCAGCACAGTACAAGCCACGCAGTGTGCCTGCAGTCCCCGAGCCTGCAAGCCGCCCCACGCATGCGCAGCGCCAGAAACGAAAACGCCGACACGAGGGTCGGCGTTTTCACTCCACACCTCGGTGTGGCGGTGCAGCAGGTACCGCGTAACGCGCAAACGGGCGCGAGCCCGCGTGCTTAGTGCTTGAGGGTGCGACGCAGGCGTTCCAGTGCCTGCAGCTGCACGGTCGCTTCGGCCAGCCGACGCTGCGCATCGGCCACGTCCACGGTGTCGCCACGGTTGGCCAGCAGACGCTCGGCCTCTTCCTTGACCTTGCGCACGGCGGCTTCGTCGATGTCCTGGGCACGCACTGCGGTGTCGACCAGCACGGTCACCACCTGCGGCTGCACTTCCAGGATGCCGCCGGAAATGGCGAAGTCCAGGTGTTCGCCATTGGCGGTGGTGACCACCACCTTGCCCGGCTTCAGGCGCGTGATCAGCGGCGCGTGCTTGGGCGCGATGCCCAGCTCACCCAGCTCGCCGGTGGCCACGACCAGCGTCGCCTCACCGTGGAAGATTTCCTTCTCGGCGCTGACGATGTCGCAACGGATAGTGCTCATGGTGCCTCACTCTGTGAGGCGGGGAATCGGAAATCGGGAATGGGGAATCGGAAGAGCGGCTGGCTGCGCACGCTTCCTGTTCCCCGCATTTCCGACTCGCCTACAACCCGCCTTTACGATTCCCGATTCCCGATTCCCGATTCCCGATTCCAGCCGCACAGCGGCTGGGATCCTTCAGGCCTTGGCGCTCATCTTGTTGGCTTTCTCGACGGCTTCTTCGATGCTGCCGACCATGTAGAACGCCTGCTCCGGCAGGTGGTCGTACTCGCCGTCGCAGATCGCCTTGAAGCCGCGGATGGTGTCCTTCAGCGAGACGTACTTGCCCGGCGAGCCGGTGAACACTTCGGCCACGTGGAAGGGCTGGCTGAAGAAGCGCTCGATCTTGCGTGCGCGCGACACCGACTGCTTGTCTTCTTCGCTCAGCTCGTCCATGCCCAGGATCGCGATGATGTCCTTCAGTTCCTTGTACTTCTGCAAGGTCTGCTGGACGCGCTGGGCGGTGTCGTAATGCTCGTGGCCGATCACCAGCGGGTCCATCTGGCGGCTGGTGGAATCCAGCGGATCCACCGCCGGGTAGATACCCAGCGAGGCAATGTTACGGCTCAGCGTGACGGTGGAATCCAGGTGGGCGAAGGTGGTCGCCGGCGACGGGTCGGTCAGGTCGTCCGCGGGCACGTAGACGGCCTGGATCGAGGTGATCGAACCGCTCTTGGTCGAGGTGATGCGTTCCTGCAACACGCCCATTTCCTCGGCCAGGGTCGGCTGGTAGCCCACTGCCGACGGCATGCGGCCGAGCAGCGCGGACACTTCGGTACCGGCCAGCGTGTAGCGGTAGATGTTGTCGACGAACAGCAGCACGTCCTTGCCCTTGCCGTTCTCGTCCTTCTCGTCGCGGAAGTACTCGGCCATGGTCAGCCCGGTCAGCGCAACCCGCAGACGGTTGCCCGGCGGCTCGTTCATCTGGCCGTATACCATCGCGACCTTGTCCAGCACGTTGGAGTCTTTCATCTCGTGGTAGAAGTCGTTGCCCTCACGGGTACGCTCGCCCACGCCGGCAAACACGGACAGACCCGAGTGCGCCTTGGCGATGTTGTTGATCAGCTCCATCATGTTGACGGTCTTGCCGACGCCGGCGCCACCGAACAGGCCGACCTTGCCGCCCTTGGCGAACGGGCACATCAGGTCGATGACCTTGATGCCGGTCTCCAGCAGTTCGGTGCTGGAGGACTGGTCTTCATACGACGGCGCAGCGCGATGGATTTCCCAATGGTCCGACGCCTGCACGTCGCCGGCTTCGTCGATCGGACGACCCAGCACGTCCATGATGCGGCCCAGCGTCCCGGCACCGACCGGCACCGAAATGGCACGTTCGGTATTGGTGGCCAGCAGGTTGCGCTTCAGGCCGTCGGTGGAGCCGAGCGCAATCGTGCGCACCACGCCATCGCCGAGCTGCTGCTGCACTTCCAGGGTGATTTCGGTGCCTTCGACCTTCAACGCGTGATAGACCTTCGGCACTTCATTGCGCTGGAATTCGACGTCGACGACCGCGCCGATGATCTGAACGATCTTGCCCTGACTCATTTGGATAACTCCACTAATGTCTGTTCGATTCTGGTGTCGGGAATGGGGAATCGAGAATGGGGAATGGGAAGATCAAGAGCACCGACGGCCTTGCCTATTCCCGTTTGCCGATTCTCCATTCCCGGCTAGACAGCGGCCGCGCCGCTGACGATTTCCGAAATTTCCTGGGTGATCGCCGCCTGACGCGCCTTGTTGTAGACCAGTTGCAAGGTGCCGATCATCTTGTTGGCGTTGTCGCTGGCGGCCTTCATCGCCACCATGCGCGCGGCATGTTCGGAAGCCACGTTTTCCAGCACGGCCTGGTACACCAGCGACTCGATGTAACGCGTCATCACGTGCTCCAGCACGGTCGCGGCATCGGGTTCGTAAAGGTAATCCCAATCGTGATGCGCCACCTTGTGCTCGGCGGCCGGCAGCGGCAGCAGCTGATCGAAGCTGGCTTTCTGCGTCATCGTGTTCACGAAGCGGTTGTAGACCAGATATACGCGGTCCACCTTGCCCTCGACGAACGCATCCAGCATCACCTTGATGACACCGATCAACTGCTCGATGTGCGGACTGTCGCCCAGATGGGTGACGCTACCGACCATGTTGACCTTGATGCGACGGAAGAACGCCGAGGCCTTCTGGCCGATGGTCACCACGTCGATCTCGGCGCCCTTGTCCTGCCACGGGCGCACTTCGCCCAGCATCTTGCGGAACAGGTTGTTGTTCAGACCACCGGCCAGGCCGCGGTCGGAAGAGATCACGATGTAACCGACCCGCTTGACCTGCTCACGCTCGACCAGGAACGGATGCTGGTAGTCGGTGCTGGCTTGCGCCAGATGCCCGATCACCTGCTTCATCGCCTGCGCGTACGGACGCGAGGTCTTCATACGGTCCTGCGCCTTGCGGATCTTGGAGGCCGAGACCATTTCGAGCGCGCGCGTCACCTTGCGGGTGTTCTGCACGCTCTTGATCTTGGTTTTGATTTCGCGTCCGCCTGCCATACTCGCTCGCTTCGCTCGCTTAGTGGGAATGGGGAATCGTGAGTCGGGAATTGGCACAGCCAACCCGCTTTGACGATTCCCTATTCTCTATTCCCGATTCCCGCAGCTGGATTTACCAGCTGCCCGTGGTCTTGAACTCTTCGATGCCTTTCTTGAAGGCCGCTTCGATGTCGTTGTCCCAGCCGCCGGTGCTGTTGATCTTGGAGACCAGCTCACCCTGGGTGTTGGCGAAGTGCGCGTGCAGGCCTTCTTCGAACGCCAGCAGCTTGTTGACCGGCACTTCATCGAGGTAACCCTCGTTGACGGCGTAGATCGACAGTGCCTGGTCGGCGATGGACATCGGCGCGTACTGCTTCTGCTTCATCAGCTCGGTGACGCGCTGACCGCGCTCGAGCTGCTTGCGGGTGGCTTCGTCCAGGTCCGAGGCGAACTGCGCGAATGCCGCCAACTCGCGGTACTGCGCCAGCGAGATACGGATGCCGCCGGACAGCTTCTTGATGATCTTGGTCTGGGCTGCACCGCCAACGCGCGACACCGAGATACCGGCGTTCACCGCCGGACGGATGCCGGCGTTGAACAGGTCAGTTTCCAGGAAGATCTGGCCGTCGGTGATCGAGATCACGTTGGTCGGCACGAATGCGGACACGTCGCCGGCCTGGGTTTCGATGATCGGCAGCGCGGTCAGCGAACCGGTCTTGCCGGTCACCGCCCCGTTGGTGAACTTCTCCACATACTCCTCGGACACGCGCGCCGCGCGCTCGAGCAGGCGGGAGTGCAGATAGAACACGTCGCCCGGGTAGGCTTCGCGACCCGGCGGGCGCTTGAGCAGCAGCGAGATCTGGCGGTAGGCCACGGCCTGCTTGGACAGATCGTCGTACACGATCAGCGCGTCTTCGCCACGGTCCATGAAGTATTCGCCCATGGTGCAGCCGGCGTAGGGGCTGATGTACTGCATCGCGGCCGATTCGGACGCGGTCGCGGCCACCACCACCGTGTGCGCCAGTGCGCCGTTCTCTTCGAGCTTGCGCACGATGTTGGCAACGGTCGAGGCCTTCTGGCCGATCGCCACGTACACGCACTTGATGCCCGTGCCCTTCTGGTTGATCACCGCATCGATCGCCAGCGCGGTCTTGCCGGTCTGACGGTCGCCGATGACCAGCTCGCGCTGACCGCGGCCGATCGGGATCATCGCATCGACCGACTTGTAACCGGTCTGTACCGGCTGGTCGACCGACTTGCGCCAGATCACGCCCGGCGCAACGCGCTCAACCGGTGCGGTCTGGCTGGCGCCCAGCGGACCCTTGCCGTCAATCGGCTCGCCGAGCGCGTTGACCACGCGACCGAGCAATTCCGGACCGACCGGCACTTCCAGGATGCGGCCGGTGGTCTTGGCCACGTCGCCTTCGCGCAGGTTCTCGTAATCGCCCAGCACCACGGCGCCGACCGAATCGCGCTCCAGGTTCAAGGCAAGCGCGAAGGTGTTGTTCGGCAGTTCGATCATTTCGCCCTGCATCACGTCGGCCAGGCCGAAGATGCGCACGATGCCGTCGGACACGCTGGTCACGGAGCCTTCGTTGCGCGACTCTGCGGACAGCTTGACCGCCTCGATACGGGTCTTGATCAGGTCGCTGATTTCGGAGGGGTTGAGCGTGGTTGCCATCGTTCAGTCCTAGGTGCCGGCCGCGAGGGCCATGCGTTTATGTGAATTCAGTGGGCGAGCGAGCTTTGCAGACGCGCGAGCTTGCCCTTCAGCGAGCCATCGATGACCACGTCGCCGGTGTCGATCACCGCGCCGCCGATCAACGAAGCATCCACCGCGGTGGTGATGTCCACCTCGCGGCCGAAACGCTTCTTCAGCGCAGCAGCGATCGTGTCCAGTTCCGCCTGGCTCATTGCAGCCGCCGAGGTCACCGTCGCCTTGACGACGTGTTCGGCTTCGGCCCGCAGCTGTTCGTACAAGCCTGCCACTTCCGGCAGCAGCGACAGTCGCTGCGCGTCGGCCAGCAGGCCGAGGAAACGCAGATAGTCTTCGCTCGCCTGCGGCGGCGCCAGCAACGTCACTGCCTGATCCTGGCCCAGGGCCGGGTTGAGCAGCAGCGCGGCCACGCGCGGGTCGCCGGCCACCTGCGCCGAAAACGCCAGCGCCTCGGACCAGGGCGCGAAGTTGCCGCCCTCACGCGCGATCGCAAACGCGGCGCGGCCGTACGGACGGGCAAGTGTGAGGGCCTGACTCATCGATTAAATCTCCGCCGCCAGCTCGTCGAGCAGCGCCTTGTGGGCGTTGGCATCGATTTCGCGCTTGAGCAGCTTTTCGGCACCGCTGACGGCCAGCACGGACACCTGCTTGCGCAGCTCCTCACGGGCACGCGTGGCGGATGCGTCGATCTCGGTCTGCGCCAGATCCTTCTGACGGTTGGCTTCGGCAATTGCCTCGTGCTTGGCCGCTTCGATGATCTGGTTGGCGCGCGCATGGGCCTGATCGATGATCTCGTTGGCCTTGGTGCGTGCGTCCTTCAATGCTTCGTTGACCTTTTCCTGCGCCTGCGCCAGATCCTTCTGACTGCGGTCGGCCGCGGCCAGACCTTCAGCGATCTTTTGCTGACGCTCTTCGATCGCCTGCAGCAGCGGCGGCCAGATCTTGGTCGCGACGATCCAGATCAGACCGGCGAAGGCCAGCGCCTGGGCAAAGATGGTAAGGGTGATATCCATGGGTCGCTCAATCGCTGTTTAGGGGTGAAAGCGCCACCGCATGGCGACGCTTTCCGACCTTCATCCGCGGACGCAACCGCACGCGGTTGCCTCCACATCCTGCTACCGCTGGATCAGCCGGCAGCCTGCGACAGACGCTCGATGAACACCTGGGCCAGCGGGTTGGCAAAGGCGAACAGCAGGCCGACGGCGACGCTGATGATGAACGCGGCGTCGATCAGGCCGGCGGTGATGAACATGCGGACCTGCAGTACCGGGATCAGTTCCGGCTGACGTGCAGCCGATTCCAGGAACTTGCCAGCCATGATGGCCAGACCGAGGCCGGCACCCAGCGCGGCCAGGCCGATCATGATGCCGACGGCAAGGACAGTGGAGCTCTGGACTTGAGCGAGGTTGGTCAGGACGGCGAGGTACATGGTGATCTCCGAACGAAAGTTTCTAAGGGTGATGGATGAATCGGGATGAAGCGTATGAAGGGTGCAGCGAAACTCAGTGACTGTCTTCGGCAAGGCTCAGATACACGATCGACAGCATCATGAAAATGAAGGCCTGCAACGGAATCACCAACAGGTGGAACAGCATCCAGCCGAGGCCGAATACGCCGCCAGCGACCATGCCGGCGATGCCCGCACCGCCCAGCACCCAGATCAGCAGGAAGACGATCTCGCCGCCGAACATGTTGCCGAACAGTCGCATCGCCAGCGAAATCGGCTTGCTCAGCCACTCGACGATGTTCAAAAGCAGGTTGAACGGCATCATCCATTTGCCGAACGGCGCCGTCAGGAATTCCTTGGTCATGCCGCCCACACCCTTGGAGCGCAGCGAGAAGACGATCATCAGGAAGAACACGCTGATCGACATGCCCAAGGTGGCGTTGACGTCGGCGGTGGGCACCGGCTTCCAGGCGTGGACGCCTGCCCAGCCCAGCGGGATGGCGATGAAATCGGCCGGAATCATCTTGATGAGATTCATCAACAGGATCCAGAAGAAGATGGTGATCGCGATCGGCGTCACCAGCTTGCTGCTGCCGTGATAGGTGTCCTTGGCTTGGCGGTCGACGAACTCCAGGCAGATCTCGACGAACGCCTGCCACTTGCCCGGTACGCCGGCGGTGGCATTGCGGGTCGCCGTCCAGAACGCGAAGACCATCACCAGGCCCATCAACACCGCCATGACCAGGGTGTCGACGTGGATGGTCCAAAACGTGCCGCCACCCTCGCGAACCGGATAGATCAGGTTCTGCAAGTGATGCTGGATATAGGAGGTAGGTGTTGCTGCCTCGCCCGCCATGTGTCCGGAGCCCTTTAAGTTCGAATCAACGCCTGGCCAGAGCCAGAACCTGAAAAATCAGCCCGATGGCGATACCCGCCAACAAGGCCAGAGGAGGCAGCCGCCACAGGCCGAAGCCAAGCGCCAGCGCCACGAAAACCAACACCCACTTCAACACCATCGCCAGAATCAGCCGCACCATGGCAATGCCGGCTGCCTGAATACCGCCACCTAGCGCGGTACGTGCTGCCACCCAACCGCCCAACACCGTCGCAAACCCGGTCAATGCCAGACCGGCAGCGTAGCGGGGACCGACCAACAGCAACCCCAGACTGGTTATAGCTACAGCGGCAAGCGGATATACCGCAGCGCGCAGCATCAACCGCCGACCCGCGTCAACGGAGTTCAGCACTACGGTTACCTTACGTGTGAATGAGTGGGAAGCGCAGATGCGCCTCGTCGAGCCGCGAAAGTATAGCAATGGGACAAATTGCGAGACAACCGGCAAAGGTCATTCGTTGCTGCGTCGCACCATACAGGTTGCCGACGCGGGTGGGAACTTTGCCACAAACCGGCGGTCATAACTGGCGAGGCCTGCACATCCTCGTCGAAAGGTTTTGCCGCAGGTCGCCCATGGGAGCCCCGGGACACCGGGGCTCCTGCTTTTACGCATTTTGTCGCACCCTGCAACCTTCCCATCGGCGGTCCAATCCGCGCGGTCGGGGCACGCTACCCGCCATATCGCCCGCGATTGATGGCTAAAGCGCGCGGCTTACGACTAACGTCGGACTGTCTGCCGTAGCGGACCGTTTTGTCCGATTGCTATCTCGGCCTTCACGGGTATGCGACAGCTCCTTCACTTTTGGACGACGCCGTCTTATCGAAGATGCGCGGCACAGGCCGAACCGCCTGACCATTCCAAGAATTCGGAGCTCCCCATGAAACACCTCCTCGCACTGGCCATCCCATGCGTATTGGCTGCCGCCTACGCCGCGCCGGCGCATGCCGAAGACACCGATGACCGCTTCCAGCTCCGTCTCGGCGCGATGAACGTCGACAACGACAACACCATCCGCGGCAATACCCTGGTGGCGGGCAACAACGTGTCGGTCAACGAAGACTTCAAGCTCGGCGGCAAGGAATGGGAGCCGCGCGTCGATGGCGTGTTCCGCATCAGCACCCGTCAGCGCCTGATCTTCGATTACTTCAAGTACGACAAGGATCGCCGCGAAACCCTGACCCAGGACATCAGTGGCGGTGGCGTCACCGTGCCGACCGGCAGCTTCATCAAGGGTGAGCTGAAGTATCAGGTCGCCACCCTGGTGTATGACTACTCGGTCATCGATTCGCCGGAATTCAGCCTGGGCCTGCAGATCGGCGCCGAGTACGCCAAGGTCGAAGCCAATGCATACGCGGATCTGGGCAGCGTCTTCAGTGGCGACGTGCTGGACGAAAGCGAAGATGGCGCTGCGCCTGTGGTCGGCATCCGCTTCACCGCACGTCCGAGCGAGCATTGGCTGTTCAACGTGCAGGGCCAGTACCTCAACACCAGCTGGGGCGACTTCGGCGATTACGACGGCGACCTGAGCCGCGCCAACGCGATTGCCGAGTACCGCTTCACCAAGAACTTCGGCATCTTCGCCGGCTACGACTGGTTCAGGCTCGACGTCGACCAGCGCGGCAGCGACGGCCTGATCGGCCTGAAGCAGGAGTTCAAGGGCCCGGTTGCAGGCGTGACGCTCGCGTTCTGATTTGCACGCAACGTTGCACCAAAAGGCCCGCTTCTTGCGGGCCTTTTGTCTTCCTGTGATGCGCCGCGACGGCGTTGGGTAGAGCTCCGAGGCGACGCATCCCGATCGCCGCTGCCTGCACAGCCTCGGCACCTGCTTTGGCTGCCTGCGGCATGCGCACGAACTGTGCCGCATCCTGGCATTGCGACAAATCCCCCGTCATGACCGGGTCCTCACCCTCCTGCGCCTCTGCGACGCGCCGTGGGACGACAGCGCAGACCATTAGCACGCACAGCATTCCGCAGCGCATGCAGTGCCTCTCCGTGGCAGTGGCCGCACCGCCTGACCGACCGTGCCGCTCGTCCTGGCGGCACGCCGCAACGACGACGCCCCGCGCAAGGCGGGGCGTCGTTGGCCACGCAGCAGATGCCGGCGCCTACTTCTTCTTCGGGATATACAGGTCGGTGATGGTGCCGTCGTAGACCTCCGCGGCCATGCCGACCGATTCGCTCAGGGTCGGATGCGCGTGGATCGTATGGCCGATGTCTTCGGCTTCGGCGCCCATCTCGATCGCCAGGCCGATCTCGGCCAGCAGGTCACCGGCATGCACGCCGACGATGGCGCCACCGATCACGCGGTGGGTTTCTTCGTCGAAGATCAGCTTGGTGAAGCCTTCGGTGCGGCCGATGCCGATCGCGCGGCCACTGGCGGCCCACGGGAACTTGGCCACGCCGACCTTCAGGCCCTTGGCCTTGGCCTCGGTCTCGGTCACGCCGACCCAGGCGATTTCCGGGTTGGTGTAGGCGACCGACGGAATCACCCGCGCCACCCATTCCTTCTTCTCGCCGGCAGCCACTTCGGCGGCCAGCTTGCCCTCGTGGGTGGCCTTGTGCGCCAGCATCGGGTTACCGACGATGTCGCCGATGGCGAAGATGTGCGGCACGTTGGTGCGCATCTGCCGATCGACCGGGATGAAGCCGCGCTCGGTGATGGTGACGCCGGCCTTGTCGGCACCGATCTTCTTGCCGTTGGGCGTGCGGCCGACCGCCACCAGCACGCGGTCGTAGGCAGTGGCCTGCAGACCCGGCTTCTCACCCTCGGTGGCCGCTTCGAACGACACCGTGATGCCGCCGGCGTCGGCCTTGACGTCGGTGGCCTTGGTCTTGAGATGGACCTCCACGCCCTGCTTCTTCAGGCGATCGGCCAGCGGCTTGACCAGGTCCTTGTCGGCGCCCGGCATCAGCTGATCCATGAACTCGACCACGGTGACCTTGCTGCCGAGCGCGCTGTACACCGTGGCCATTTCCAGGCCGATGATGCCGCCGCCGACCACCAGCAGGGTCTTGGGAATGTCGTGCAGTTCCAGCGCGTCGGTGGAGTCCATCACGCGCTTGTCGTCCCACGGGAAGTTCGGCAGCTTCACCGCCTGCGAACCGGCGGCGATGATGCAGTGCTCGAAGCGCAGCAGCTGGGTCTTGCCGTCGTCGCCGACGATCTCCAGCTCGTTGGGCGACACGAACGATGCCACGCCGGTGACGGTGCGCACCTTGCGCTGCTTGGCCATGCTGGCCAGGCCGCCGGTGAGCTTGCCGACCACTTTTTCCTTGTACTCGCGCAGCTTGTCCAGGGTGATCTTGGGCTGGCCGAAGTCCACGCCGAAATCGCCGGCGTGCGCCACTTCGTCGATCACCGCGGCGGCATGCAGCAGCGCCTTGGACGGGATGCAGCCGACATTGAGGCAGACCCCGCCCAGGCTGGCGTAGCGCTCGATCAGCACCGTATCCAGGCCCAGGTCGGCGGCACGGAACGCGGCGGTGTAGCCGCCAGGGCCGGCGCCGAGCACCACCATCTTGCATTCGATATCGGCCGGCTTGCCGCTGGCCAGCGCCGGCTTGGACGGCGCCGGTTCGGCCGGCGCGCGATGCGACGGCGTTACCGGCGGCTTGCTGCCGGGCGCGGCGGCAGGCGCCGCAGCCGCCGGTGCGGGCTTGCTGTCGGCCTTGGCGGGCGCAGCCGGTGCGGCGGCCTCGCCTTCGGCTTCCAGCAGCAGCACCAGCGCACCTTCGGACAGGCTGTCGCCCACCTTGACCTTGAGCTCCTTGACCACACCGGCGGCCGAGGACGGCACTTCCAGCGTGGCCTTGTCCGACTCCAGCGTTACCAGGCCCTGATCCTTGACCACGCTGTCGCCGACGGCGACCAGCACTTCGATGACGGGGACATCGCTGTAATCGCCGATGTCGGGAACCTTGATTTCAATGACCGCCATTTGCTTCTCCTGTGGCTCAACCGGCCGTGCCGGCAAGCGTCTGCTGGAGTTCATCCAGCGACGATTCGATTTGGGTCCAGCGCTTGTCGCGCTTCTTTTCTTTGCCTTCGCTGGCTTCGATCAGCAACGCGGCCTGCTGCAGCAGCAACTCGCCGGCGCCGCAGCTCGGGCGGGTGCCGCTGTAACGCACGCCATCGACCTGGAACGACAGCACCTCGCCCTCGCTCACCGGCGCGCTGCGACCGCTCGGCGCCAGTTGCGTCAGTGCGCCGGTCCAGTTGCTGACCAGGCGCCTTGCCAACGCCGCCGGAATCGGGATCTCGACCGTTTCCGGGGTGTGCGCGGTGCGGAACTGCACGCTGCCGCGATCGCTCTGGCTGACCCAGCTGTAGACGCGCTCGTCGGCGCGGCTATGCCGCAGGGTCCAGTCGGCACCGTCCTTGCCCGGCACCAGCGATACGCCGCTTTCCACGCCACGGGTGGGCAGCGTCAGCAAGGACAGGCTCGGCCGGGTGCCGGCGTCGAGCAGCGTGGTCACCGCGGTGCCATAGTTGCCCACCGCCGGCGGCCAGCCGCGCCCGAGCGTGCTCTCGCACTCGCGTGCCGCCGCGGATGTCCACGGCAGCACGCCCAGCAGGGCGAAGGTCAGCAGCGCTGCTCTCACAGCAGGACGCGGCGCATGTCGGCCAGCACCTGGCTGAGGTAGGTGGTGAAGCGTGCGGCCAACGCGCCGTCGATGACGCGGTGGTCGTAGCTCAACGACAGCGGCAGCATCAGCTTGGGGGCGAACTCCTTGCCGTTCCATACCGGCTGCATCGCCGACTTGGACACGCCCAGGATCGCCACTTCCGGCGCATTGATGATCGGCGTGAACGCCGTACCACCGATGCCGCCCAGCGAGCTGATCGAGAAGCAGCCGCCGCTCATGTCGGCCGGGCCGAGCTTCCCGTCGCGCGCCTTCTTGGCCAGCTCGCCGCTTTCCTGCGCGATCTGCAGCACGCCCTTCTTGTCGACGTCGCGGATCACCGGCACGACCAGGCCGTTCGGGGTGTCGGCGGCGAAGCCGATGTTGATGTACTTCTTCAGCGTCAGGTTCTCGCCGGCCGCATCCAGCGAGGCGTTGAACTCGGGGAACTTCTTCAACGCCGCGGCGCTGGCCTTGACCAGGAAGGCGAGCATGGTCAGCTTGATGCCGGCCTTCTCGTTTTCCTTGTTCAGCGCCACGCGCAGGGCCTCCAGGTCGGTGATGTCGGCCGATTCGAACTGGGTGACGTGCGGAATCATCGCCCAGTTGCGCGCCAGGTTGGCACCGGAAATCTTCTTGATGCGCGACAGCGGCTGGGTCTCGGTCTCGCCGAACTTGCTGAAGTCCACCTTCGGCCAGGCCAGCAGGTTCAGGCCATTGCCGCCACCGGCCGGTGCGGCACCGGCTGCGGCGGGCGCGCCGCCGCTGAGTGCGGCCTTGACGAAGCGCTGCACGTCCTCACGGGTGATACGGCCGCCCTTTTCGCTGCCTTTGAGCTGGTTCAGATCCACGCCGAGCTCGCGCGCAAACACGCGCACCACCGGGCTGGCGTAGGCCACCTTGGACGGCAGCACGCTGTCGGCGTCGAAGGTCACCGGCGGGCTGGACGGCTGCCCGGCCGACGGCTGACCACCCTGCGCAGGCTGCGACGCCTCGCTGGACCGCGCGCCCTGCACCTGCGCGATCTCGCGCTGGGCCAGCTTGTCCGGTACCGCGGACACGGCGACCGGCTCGACCTTGCCGGCGGTTTCGGCGGTCTCGGTGGTGGGCTTGGCCGGGGACTGCGCCGCACCGGCGCCGCCATCGCTGGCAGCGATGATCGCCACCACATTGCCCTGCGAGAGGGTGTCGCCCACCTTGACCTTGAGTTCCTTGACCACACCGGCGGCCGAAGACGGCACCTCCATCGTGGCCTTGTCCGATTCCAGCGTGACCAGGCTCTGGTCCTTGGCGACGGTATCGCCGACGGCGACCAGCACCTCGATCACCGGGATGTCGGTGTAATCGCCGATATCGGGCACGCGGGCCTCGATCAGGCCGCCTTCCGAGGACGCCGCAGGCGCAGCCGGTTCTGCCTTGGCGGCAGGCGCCGGCGCGGCAGCGGGCGCAGCCTTGGCCGGGGCGGCGGGAGCGGCGGCGGGTGCAGGCGCGGCGGCGGTTTCGGCGCCGGCGTCGGCCACTTCGATCAAAGCCACCAGCGCGCCCTGCGACAGCGCATCACCGACCTTGACCTTGATCTCCTTGACCACGCCGGACACCGACGAGGGCACTTCCATCGTGGCCTTGTCCGATTCCAGCGTGACCAGGCTCTGGTCCTTGCTGACCGTATCGCCGACCGACACCAGCACCTCGATTACCGGGACATCGCTGTAGTCACCGATATCGGGGACAAGTGCTTCCTTGATTTCGGCCATACGGGGAACTCCGGCAACAGAATGGGGAAACCCCTATTGTGGCCGGCTGCGGGCCGCAGCGCCAACCATTGCCGTGGAAAAAGTCGCGCACCGGACGGGATGCAGCGTTCGCCGGCGCATGCGCCGGATCATTTCGACGCGCGTCGATCGACCCGCAACAGTTGCAGTGGCTCGCCCGAGGGCAAACGATACGCCAGCGCATTGTCCAAGCCGTCGAGCGCCTCGACCCGCGTGCACAGTTGCTGCGCGCGTGGCCGCAACGCCCGCGCCTGCGGCTCGATCAGGCGCTCGATGCGCGTTTCCACCCCTTCCAGCGACCGCAGCTGCAGATCGTTTCCGGTCAGTGCCGACTGCACCGCACCGGCGACGACATCGCCGATCAGCTGCGGCAGCAGCTCGGCCACCATCGCGCCGATGTCGTCATCGATATCGATCGAGGTGAGCTGGCTCTTGCCGAAACTCTGCTTCAGGCGGGTGTCGATCTTTTCGCGCACGGCCGCCAGCTGCACGCGCGTGGCCTCGGGGCTGCGGCTGAAGCCGGCCGCCACCTCGCCCAGCGCGGTGACGGCGATATCGGCCGCTTCACGCCCAACCTCCTGCGCCAGCGGCACCACGTCGCGGGTCTGCCGCTCGAACTGGATCAACCGCGCGCGATCGTGCGCGCTCACCGCGACCCAGCGGTCATCGACGAACAACGCGCCCTGGCGCATCACCAGCCGCTGCGGCGTGCCCGACGCGCGGATCAGGATCAGGCTGCGCGGGTTGAGCGTGAGGTCGTAGTCGCTGCTGACATTGCAGTGCAGATCGTCGGCGCTGGCGGCCGGTACGGCGACCAGCAGGCCCAGCAGCAGGCCTGCCGCCATCGGTAGTGCGTGCTTGATCGCCATCTGGTCGCTTCCGTTGATGCGTTGGCTGCAGCATGCCTGCACGGGAGTGGCACTTGCCCGTGCCGGACGCTGGCATGACTTCCGGCCGGTGGCTGCGCCCTGACCAACAAGGCCGGCGCTGCAGTGGTGACAGGTGTCGGCCAAATCCGCCCCGACGCAGGCACATCGCTCGCACGCCGCCATTCGCTGACGTCTTCGATCATCGATTGGTCGCGGCGATCCAGCGTCGCTAATCCAGTGCGTCGCGCAGTGGCTGCCAGGCCGCGCAAAGCCGTGGCAGCGACCATGCCGCATTGGCCGGGCTGGTGGACGGCAACGCCCACACCGGCACCGTGTGCAGTGCGAGCGGCAGCAGCGGCTGCACATGGCGGCGCCATGCCTGCGCGGCGGCCGCACCGTTGCAGGCGACAGCGCGCAGCTGCGGCAGCGTTGCCAGCTGTGCCGCCAGCGGGTTGACCACGATGCTGCTGGCGACGATGGCGGTGTCCAGGCTGCCGCGCCGCTCGCATTGGCCGATCACATCCCACAGGCCGACCCTGCAGCCGGCCAGCGCCAACAGGCGCGCCGGATACGCCAACCCGGCATCGATGCCCAGCAGTTCCTGCATCAGCGGCCAGAAACGGTTGCGCGGATGGGCGTAGTACATCGCCGCATGCAACGAGGCGTTGCCCGGCATCGAGCCGAGCACCAGGACACGGCAATCGTTAGGAATGTGCGCTGGAAGGCCCTGCAACAGGTCGGTTTTCGTCACGGCGATCGCATCTGCGTGAATGTCTTTTTCAGCTTGCCTGTTGCAGCCACGGCCTTCTCCGGAAACTTGCTGAACAAACGAAATTTTAGCGAGCCACGGGTGGGCGTGGATTCAGATTTTCAGGAATAGCTTTGGCGCGGCCCACTCCACGGGCCTAACAAGAACACTGAGGAGACCCCCAATGCGTGCCATTTCCATCCTGAGCCTGGCTGCCGTATCCGCACTTGCGTTTGCGCCGTCGGCATTTGCACAAGACACCACCTACACCGGCGACACCTCCTCGGCTTCCACCAGCGCCGATAGCGCTTCCGGAAAGCATTGGGCAGTGGTCGGCGGTGTTGCTCTGATCAAGCCGAAGAACGACCCGGCTCCGGGCCTGGACGTCGATGGCGGCCCGGCACCGACGCTGAGCGCCAGCTACTACATTAACGACAACTGGGCCGTTGAGCTGTGGGGCGCCGCCGACAAGTTCAACCACCGTGTCAACGCCGATGGCGTGGGCAAGATCGGTACCGTCGAGCAGCAGCCGATCGCCATCAGCGGCCAGTACCACTTCGGCCAGGCCGATAACGTGTTCCGTCCGTTCGTAGGCGTGGGCTACTACGAGTCGAACTTCAGCAACGAGAAGATCGACGCGGCGTCGGCCACCGGCCAGCACGTGGGCCTGGACACCGCCAAGGGTGTCATCGGCACCGTCGGCGTGGACATGAACATCAACTCCACCTGGTTCGCACGTGCCGACGCCCGCTACATGCGTTCGCGCCCGGAACTGCGCGTGGGCGGCCAGGGCACCGGCAGCGAGCTGGAACTGGATCCGTGGACCGTCGGCTTCGGCGTCGGCGCGCGCTTCTAAGCACGCCGGCAAGCGACGTTTCAGTCGAACAGAAAACGGGCCGCAAGGCCCGTTTTTTTTATGCGTTGAAATCGCGGCGCCGCATCCACTTCGGAGCACCGAATCTCGCGCGCGATCTGTGAGAGAGCGCTGCGTGTGTTGGGTGGCCCGCCCGCGCCCGTGCCCATTGCATACCGGTTCGAGTGTGGGTGATGCGGGTGATGCGGACAGTGAAGCATCGACATTCGCTGATGTAGGAGCGCGGGCTCAGCGCCAGTAGACGCTGCCGCGCAGGCGCGCGCTGCGCCAGCGCCACCACAGCAAGGTGGCATAGGCGAGCGCATAGCCGAGCAATACGCCGGCCGCGCCCAACAGGCTGACGTGACTGAGCCACCCTTCCGTGGGCCAGGCCTCCCCCTGCCAGGTGCTGCGCCACCCCTGCACCATGCCGGCGATCACGCGTACCACCACCAGCGCGGTCAAGGCCAGCACCAGCCACAGGTTGGGCCGGTAGAACAGCCCCTGCTGGGTGCGCTCGAAGCGGGTCAGACGCAGTGCCAGCAGCCCCAGCGCCAGCCCGCAGGCCCAGCCGAAGGCGGCATGGCTGATCGCGCCGGGCCAGAACGCGGCGGCGATCAACACGAAGATCACGAACAACACGGTGGAAAGCCCGGCCGAGACCAGATTGATCATCAACAGCCAGCCGCGTGCCTGCCGCCGCGCGGTGCCGACGCGAAAGCGCTGCACCAGCGACAACGGCAACAGCACCGCGAACACCGCCAGGGCGATGATCACGGCCAGCGGTATGGCAAGGAGAAGTGGCATCGGATGCTCGATGGCGGCGAAGGGTGGCAGCACAGCCCGTGGCGATCGGGCGTCAGGTGGCGTGGGAGGTTGTGCAGTCACCGGCGTATCGGCGTCGTACACGCCGATGCCGAGCACCGCTCGCGCGCCTTGCGGTGAGCGCAGTGGTGTTGTCAGGCGCCCTTAGAACGCCGGCAACACTGCGCCTTTGTACTTCTGCTCGATAAACGCCTTCACTTCCGGGCTGGTCAAGGCCTTGGCCAGCTTCTGCACGCGCGGATCGTCCTTGTTGTCCGGGCGCGCCACCAGGAAGTTCACGTATGGCGAGTCCTTGCTTTCGATCGCCAGGGCGTCGCGGGTCGGATTGAGGCCGGCGTCGAGTGCGTAGTTGGTGTTGATCAGCGCCAGATCGACCTGGTCGAGCACGCGCGGCAGCATCGCCGAGTCGAGCTCGCGGAACTTCAGCTGCTTGGGGTTTTCGACGATATCGCGCTGGCTGGACAAGGCGTTGCTGGGATCCTTGAGTTTGATCACGCCCGCCTTGTCGAGCAGGATCAGCGCGCGGCTGTTGTTGCTCGGGTCGTTGGGAATCACCACATCGGCGCCGTTGGGCAGCTCGGCCAATGCCTTGAACCGGCGCGAGTAGGCGCCAAACGGTTCGATATGCACGCCGATCACGGTCACCAGCTGGCTCTTGCGGTCGCGGTTGTAGGCGTCCAGATACGGCTCGGTCTGGAAGTAATTGACGTCGATCTGCTTCTGTACAACCTGGTCGTTGGGCTGCACGTAGTCGTTGAACACGCGCACGTCCAGCTTGACGCCCTGCTTGGCCAGCAGCGGTTCGACCACCTCCAGGATCTCGGCATGCGGCACCGCGGTGGCGGCCACCGTCAGCGTGTCGCCGCCGCTGCTGCCACCGCTACCGCCACAGGAGGCCAGGGCCAGCGTGGCCGCAGCCAGGAGGGAACGAAACGCGAATGTGCTCATGTGGGGGTCCGTGGGAGGAGGAATGCGGCACTGCCGCAAGCGCTAAACCTAGCAGACCGCGGGTGTAGCGGCGATCGGCAGGCCCGTGTTTCTTGCATGGCCCTGTGCGCGCCACGGCGACACGCGGTCCCGATCGAGCTCAGCGCCGGCTGTAGCGCGCCACCAGCCGGTCGCCCAGCATCTGCAGCAGCTGCACCAGCACCAGCAGGGCGATCACGGTGATCAGCGCGACATCCGAATGCGAGCGCAGATAGCCCTCGCGGTACGCGACATCGCCCAGCCCGCCGGAGCCGATCGCACCGCCCATCGCGGTGAAACCGATCAGCGCGATGGTGGTCACGGTGGCGCCGGCGATCAGGCCCGGGCGCGCTTCGGGCAGCAGCACGCGCACCACCAGCTGGCGGGTGGTGGCGCCCATCGCCTGGCTGGCTTCGATGATTCCACGGTCCACTTCGCGCAAGGCGGTTTCCACCAGCCGCGCGTAGAACGGTGCGGCGCCGACCACCAGCGGCAGGATCGCGCCGCGCACGCCCAGCGAGGTGCCCATCAGCATCAACGTGAGCGGAATCATCGCGATCATCAGGATGATGAAGGGCACCGAGCGCAGCAGGTTGATCAGTGCCGCGAGCACGCCATACAGCACCGGGCGGCGGCGCAGCTGCGGCGCACCGCACAGGAACAGCGCCACGCCCAGCGGCAGGCCGATCAGCAGCGTCAACGGCAGCGCACCGGCCAGCATCAGCAAGGTATCGAGCGTGGCCTGGCCGATGTCGCCCCACTTGGCGGCGTCCAGATTGCGGAAAAACCCGCTTGTCGCGGCGATCGACAGAGTCATACGCGCAGATCCTCCACTTGCACGCCGGCGGCGACGAAGCCGGCGCGTGCCGCGTTATGGTCGCCGCCGGTCAGCGCGACGATGAGCTGGCCATACGGGGTGTCCTTGATGCGGTCCACGCGCCCGGACAGGATGTTGTAGTCCACCCCGGTCTCGCGGGCGATACGGCCAAGCACCGGTTCGTAGGTGCCGTTACCCAGGAAGGTCAGCCGCACGATGCGCCCGCCCACCGCAGCGAAGTCGCGATGCAGCTCGGCTTCGTCCACGTGCTCGGCCTCGGACACGAAACGCCGGGTGGTGGCGTGCTGCGGGTGCAGGAACACCTCGGTCACCGGGCCGGTTTCCACCAGCCTGCCGGCATCCAGCACCGCGACGCGGTCGCAGACGCGGCGGATCACGTCCATCTCGTGCGTGATCAGCACGATGGTCAGGCCCAGCTCGCGGTTGATCTGCGCCAGCAGCTGCAGCACCGAAGCGGTGGTTTGCGGGTCCAGGGCGCTGGTGGCCTCGTCGCACAGCAGGATCTGCGGCCGGGTGGCCAGCGCGCGCGCAATGCCCACGCGCTGCTTCTGCCCGCCGGACAACTGTGCCGGATACTTGCTGGCATGCTGCTCCAGCCCGACCCGCGCCAGCAGCTCGGCCACGCGCGCATCGACCTCGGCGCGCGGGGTGCCGGCCAGTTCCAGCGGAAACGCCACGTTGCCGGCCACGGTGCGCGAGGACAGCAGGTTGAAGTGCTGGAAGATCATCCCGACACGCCGGCGCAGCGCGCGCAGGCCCTGGCTGTCCAGCGCGGTGACGTCCTCGCCGCCGATCAGCAGCCGCCCGCCGCTGGGTTCTTCCAGCCGGTTGATCAGCCGGATCAGCGTCGATTTGCCGGCACCGGAGTGGCCGATGATGCCGAACACCTCGCCGGGGCCGATCCGCAGATCGAGTGGATGCAGCGCCACGATCTGGCGACCGTCAACGGAATAAGACTTGTGCAGGCGCTGAAACTGGATCACCGCGCGTGGCCGATTGGGGGGCCGTGAAGCCTACCAGTCAATGTTTGCGGACGATATTCCATTGAGTTCTAAGTTAGGGATTCGGGAGTCGGGATTGGGGATTGGCATAGGACGGGATTGGGTATTGGAGATTCGGGATTCGCAAAAGCCAGAGCGCCCTGCAGTTGCTTTAACGAATCCCTAATCCCCAATCCCCAGTCACGGCTTATCCAGCGACATCGGCAGATCCCCCTGGCGAATCCGCTCGCGGCGCAGCAGATACAGCCCGCTGGCGACGATGATGCCGGCGCCGGTCCAGGTCCAGCCGTCGGGCAGGGTCTGCCACAGCAGCCAGTCCCAGCCGATCGCCCAGACCAGGCCGGTGTATTCCAGCGGCGCGATCATCGAGGCCTCGCCGCGCAGGAAGGCCTGGGTCAGCGCGATCTGCCCCAGCGCGCCGGCCAGGCCCATGCCGGCGATCAGCCAGGCGTGCTCGCCCCGCAACGGCACCCAGTCGGGAATGGCCAGCAGGCCGGCGCCGACCGCCATGAACAGCAGGAACCACACCACCATCGCCTGCGGGGTGTCGGTGCGGGTCAGCAGGCTCACGCTGATGGCGGCGATGGCATAGGCGGTGGCCGCCAGCAGCACCATCAGCCCGGGCAGCGAGACCAGCCCGTCCACGCCCGGGCGCAACACCACGATCACCCCGACCAGGCCGATGCCGATCGCCGTCCAGCGCCGTGGCCCGACCCGCTCGCCCAACAATGGCACCGACAGCGCCGCCACCAGCAACGGCGCCACGAAATACAGCGTGTAGGCGGTCGACAGTGGCATGCGCTTCAGGCCGTAGACGAAGCAGCCGATCATTACCATGCCCAGCGCCCCGCGCAGCAGGTGCAGGCCCCAGCGCACCGGCACGATCGAGCGCGGGCCGGCGGTGGCAAATACCCACACCAGCACGAACGGCAGAGAGGCGGCGCCCCGCAGCAAGGTGACCTGCAGCGGCGGGTAATGCGCCGACAGCAGCTTCATCGCCGCGTCCATCAGCGAGAAGCAGGCCACGGCGGCCACCATCCAGGCAATGGCGGGAAGCGGAGAGCGGGTGGTAGGCATGGACCATTATCGCTGCGCTTGCGCGCAGACTGCCAACCGTGTGTCGACAGGGGCGATGACGCGATGCCCTAGAATGGCGGCTGTTTATACAGAGCAGGAGCTTTGCATGCCTTCCTTCGACGTGGTGTCCGAAGTCGACAAGCACGAACTGACCAATGCAGTGGACCAGGCCAATCGCGAGCTGGATACCCGCTTCGATTTCAAGGGGGTCGAGGCCAGGTTCGAGCTGGAAGACGGCAAGGCGATCAACCAGTCCGCACCCAGCGATTTCCAGGTCAAGCAGATGACCGACATCCTGCGCGCGCGCCTGCTGGCGCGCGGCATCGACGTGCGTTGCCTGGAGTTCGGCGACATGGAAACCAACCTGGCCGGTGCGCGCCAGAAGGTCACCGTCAAGCAGGGGATCGAGCAGAAACAGGCCAAGCAGCTGGTCGCCAAGCTGAAGGAAGCCAAGCTCAAGGTCGAAGCGCAGATCAATGGCGACAAGCTGCGCGTGAGCGGCAAGAAGCGCGACGACCTGCAGGACGCGATGGCGCTGTTGAAGAAGGCCGATTTCGAGCTGCCGCTACAGTTCGACAACTTCCGCGACTGAGTGCGCCTGGTGGCATACATGACGCCTTGTCCTGCCGCGCTGGGCAGGCGGGCCGCGCAGCGCGGCGTGCCGGCCATCCGACACCCGGGCATCGGTGACGGTCGCGCCGACGCGTTACGGATCTGAAGCGCGGATGCGCGGCCTGTTCTCCAGCTTGCTGCAACGCGCGCGCCCGGAAACACCGCCCCAGGCGCCGCCCGCTGCCGGGACGGCGGGCGCCGTGGCGCATGCACAGCCACGCATCGAAACCGGCTCGACGCTGCACACGCTGGCCGGGCTGGACCCGGTGGCGACTGCAGCGCTCGCCGATGCCTTTGCGGCGGAAGTGCAGCATTCCATTGCCAGCTGCACCCTCGGCCAGGCCGGCACCACCCGGGCGCAGGCAATGGAGCAGATCCATTCGCTCAAGAACACGATCTCGCTGACCGGCTCTGGCGAACTGCTGAACGCCTGCGACCAGTTGCGCAACGATGTCGACGGCGACGAACCCGGGTCCGCGCTTGCGCAGCGCTACACCGCGACTGCAACCGCGGCCGGCCTGCTGGTCGAGAATTACCGGCGCACCCTCCCCAACGACGACACCGCCCCCCATGCGTAGTGGATCCAACCGTGCAGCGCCCGGCCTGATTCTGGCCGCCCGGCAGCTGCGCAATGACCGACTGGTGCGGCTGTTCGAATCGTTCCTGGAATACCGCGCCTGCGTCGGCCGGGTGATCGTGCAGACCATCGTGGCCCTGTGGTGCTTCGGCTGGCTGTACGGACCGCAGCCGGTGCTGGTCAAGGATGCGCAGGCAGTCTTCCCCACCGCGGCAACGCTGTGGGTGGTGGCGGTGATCTGGATGGTGCTGGTGCGACGCAGGATCATCCCGCCGGGCGAATGGCTGGATGCGCTCGGATTTGCGATGAACCTGCTGTTCATCGGCATCCAGACCTATCTGGCCTTCATCCTGCTGATGTCGCTGAATGCTTTCCTGCCCTTCATCACCATCGCCGCGGTGGCGCGCTACGGGCAGAAGGCGACGCTGCCGGTGCTGCTCAGCACCTTCGTGTTGATGCTGTTGACCGCGCCGGCCGGCTACTGGCTGTCGCGGCCTGCGTACTTCGTGTATGCGGTGGCACTGAGCGTGGTGCTGCCGCTGCTGGTGGCGCGCATCGTTAGCGCGATGCAGGAGATCGCCTTGCAGGCGCTGGCCTCGCGCGATGCGCAGAGCCGCTTCATCAGCACCATGAACCACGAGCTGCGTACGCCGTTGAACGCGGTCATCAACTGCGCGCAGCTGATCGACAGCGACACCTTGTCGGCGCAACAGCGCGAGCTGATGCAGGCAATGACGGTCAATGCGATCGCGCTGCGGCATCGCGTGAACGAGGTGATCGACGTGGCCAGCATCGACGGTGGCCGGCTGCAGCTGCACAGCAAGTCGCTGAGCCTGCTCGACGTGCTGGCCACGGTCAAAGCGGTGTGCGCGAGTGCAGCGTCGACCAAGGGGGTGGCGCTGGAGTTGCGCAGCGATGCGGCGCCGGCGCCTGACGTCATCGGTGACGAGGGGCGTATCGAACAGGTCATCACCAATCTGGTCATCAATGCGATCAAGTTCACCCCGGCCGGTGGAGTGGTCGACGTGCTGATGACCGCCACGCCGGTGCAGCAGCGCTGGGCGATCGCGGTGACCGTGACCGATACCGGCATCGGCATTCCCGACGCCCAGAAGGCCTACATCTTCACCCCCTTCACCCAGCTCAGCACCGGTTTCAGCCGCGCCGAAGGCGGAGTCGGCCTGGGCCTGTTCATTGCGCTGTCGGTGTCCGATGCGATGGGCGGCAGCCTGAGCGTGCGCGACAACCCCGGCGGCGGCAGCGTCTTTCGCTGGACCTTCGAACTGACCGCTGCCGCGGCGCAAGGCTACCGGCCCCCGGAACTGCGCGAGGCCCTGCAACAACACGCCGCGACGGTGCCGCCACTGCATTGCCTGGTGTTCGAGGACATGGACACCAATCGGCTGGTGATCGGCAATCTGCTTACCCGCGCCGGGCATCGGGTGAGCTTTCACAGCGATGGCAGCAACGCGGTGCAGCGCATCCGCGAGGCGGAGCCGGACCTGGTGTTTCTCGACCTGCACATGCCCGGCACCTCGGGCTGGGACGCGCTGGGCGAGGCGCGCGCGGCGATCGCCGCCCTGCCGCCGATCATCGTGCTGACCGCCGACACCCGCACCGATTCCATGCGCGAAGCCACCGCTGCCGGCGTGGCCGGCTATCTGTCCAAACCGATCAACGCGCACGAATTGCTGGCCATCCTCGCCGCGCATGCCACCCATGCAACCGGCTGACCTGAAACCGGGCAACGCGGCACGCCGGCACTGGCACACCGCCGCGCAGACGCGCACGCCGCTGGCGCTGCTGTACCTGCATGGGTTCACCGCCAGCCCGGGAGAAGCCGGCGAACTGCCCGAGCAGATGGCCGACGCGCTGGCTGCCAACCTGTACGTGCACCGTTGGCCCGGGCATGGCCGCAGCGCCGCCGATGCGATGCAGGGGCTGACGCCGGCGATGTTGCAGGCCTCGGCAATGGATGCCCTGGCGCAGGCGCAGCGCATGGGCGCGCGCGTGGCGATCGTCGGTTCGTCCATGGGCGCCACGCTGGGCCTGTGGCTTGCGGCGCAACGTCCCGACGCGGTGGCTGCGGTAATCGCCTGGTCACCGGGCATCCGGCCGGCCGACCCGGCGCTGCTGGATCAGGTCTGCGCCGCGCAAACGCCCTTGACCGACCCGCGCCCGCGCACCGCCGCGTCGCTGGCGTTCTGGTCCAGCACCATCCACCCGGATGGATTCCGCGCGCTGCGCAGCCTGTTCGACGCGGTTGCCGCCGATCCACCGTGGCCACGCGTGCAATGCCCGGTGTTTCTGGGCTATTACCGCGCTGCCAGCGGCGAGCAGGATCCAACCGCCTCGGTGCCGGCGATGCTGGCGATGTTCGCTGCGCTCGGCACCGCGCCGGAGCACACCTGCGCGATGGCCTTCGACACCGGCGCGCATGCGATCGGCTCGCCGCACAAGACCGCGCACGCCGAAGAGGTTGCAAAGGCATCGAGTGCGTTTCTGTGTCTGCATGTCGGCGCAGATGCGCACGCGGATGACGCCTAGGCTGCACGAGAGCCGCAACTGCTGTGGTTTCTTCCCGAACGCACCCAGTTTTTCGGCAGGGCCTGTTCCGCGCTGCGCCACATCGGCACAGGCGGCCGCGCCGGCAGCGATCGCATACACTGGCCCACCATCACGCCGCCGCCACGATGACGACCACGCCTGCCACGCTCGACCCGTTGACCGCCACCCGCCAGTGGATCGAGCGCGCGGTGATCGGCCTGAATCTGTGTCCGTTCGCCAAGGCGGTCTACGTCAAGGAGCAGGTGCGGCTGGTGCTCAGCGATGCCAGCACGCCCGAAGCGCTGCTCGAACAACTGGCCGAAGAACTGGTGTTGCTGCGCGACACGCCGGCCGAGCAGATCGACACCACCTTGATCGTGCATCCGGACGTGCTCACCGATTTCCTGGACTACAACGACTTCCTCGACAACGCCGATGCGGCGGTGGAAGCGCTGGATCTGGGCGGCGTGTTGCAGGTGGCCAGCTTCCATCCGGACTATCAGTTCGCAGGCGCGGCGGTGGATGACGTGGCCAACTTCACCAACCGCTCGCCCTATCCCACCTTGCACCTGCTGCGCGAAGACAGCGTGGAGCGTGCGGTGGCCGCATTTCCGGACCCGGACGTGATCGTCGAACGCAACATCCAGACGCTGGAACGCCTGGGCCAGGACGGCTGGGAGCGGTTGTTGAGCGCATCGCAGCACTGACCGCTGCATCGCGTGCTGCGGCGCGTGCCTGAAACGCGCAACGATGCCGGCGCGCAGCGACTCGGCATGGCGCGATGACTGCGGACAAGGCATCAATCTGCGTGCTTCGCACGCAGCGACCCCGTTGCTACGGCCACCACGGCGCCCGCGTTACAGTGCGCGCGACTTCACTGCCATGGTGCGCCCGATGCCCCTGACCCCCGCCGTCTCCGCATGGAGTCCCTCCCCGTTGCAGGACCGCGTGGTGGTGATCACCGGCGGCGCCCAAGGCATCGGCCGTGGCATCGCGCAGGCAGTGCTGGGCGCCGGCGGCAGCGTGGTGATCGGCGACCTGGATGCCGATGCCGGCAAGGCCTGCCTGCAGGAGTGGGCATTGCCGCGACGCAGTGCCTTCGTGCGTTGCGATGCCGCGCGCCCGGCCCAGGCAGCGCGCCTGATCGCCACCGCGCTTACACGCTTTGGGCGCCTGGATGGCCTGGTCAACAACGCCGGCGTGGCCGATCCGCATGTGCCGCCATTGCCGCAACTGGACTGGGACGAGTGGAATCGACGGCTGGCCAGCCTGCATGGCGCCTTCCTGTGCAGCAAGCAGGCCTTGCCCGCATTGGCGCAGGCCCAGGGCGGCGGCGCGATCGTCAACATCGCCTCCACCCGCGCCTGGCAATCGGAGCCGCATAGCGAAGCCTATGCCGCCGCCAAGGGCGGGCTGGTGGCCTTCACCCACGCCTTGGCGCTGAGCGAAGGCCCGCAGGTGCGCGTCAACAGCATCAGCCCGGGTTGGATCAGCACCGACGCCTGGCGCGCACCGCAGCGTCGGCGCACACCCAAGTTGTCGCGGCGCGATCATGCCCAGCATCCGGCCGGACGGGTCGGCACGCCGGAAGACATCGCGCAACTGGCGGTCTATCTGCTGTCGCCGCAGCTGTCCGGCTTTGTGACCGGGCAGGAATTCATCGTCGATGGCGGCATGTCGCGCAAGATGCAGTACGTCTGAACGATTACAGCGCAGGTGGCTTGCAGCAGATCGCGCACGCGGCGATCGCCGCATGCGCAATCAACGCAACGCCGATCAGGCCTGCGCGCTGCGGCCGAACAACACCGCAAGATCCCCCGCCGCCAGCGCGCGCCATTGCCCGGGCGGCAGACCGTCCAGCGACAACCCACCGATGCGGCTGCGGTGCAAGGCCACCACGTGATTGCCGGCGGCGGCAAACATGCGCCGCACCTGGTGATAGCGGCCTTCGTGCAAGGTCAGGCGCGCCTGGCGTGGGCCGCGCACTTCCAGTTCGGCCGGCAGCAGCGGCTTGGCGTCGCCTTCCAGCAACAGGGTGCCGCTGGCAAACAGGGCCGCTTCGTCGCCACGCAGATCGTCGGCGAGGGTGACGTCGTAGACCTTGTCCAGCGCCGACTTGGGCGAAATGATCCGGTGCAGCAGCGCGCCGTCGTCGGTCATCAGCAACATGCCGCTGGTCTCGCGATCCAGCCGCCCCACCGGCGCCAGCACCGGTGCGCGCGAACGGAAGCGCGGCGGCAGCAGTTCGTAGATCAGCCGGCCGGTGTCCTTGGTCGAGCAGGTGTAGCCGCTGGGCTTGTGCAACAACAGGCTGAAGCCCGCTGGCGGATCCAGCGGTTCGCCATCGATACGGATCGCATCGTGCTCCACCTGGTCGTCGGCATACAGCACCTCGCCGGCGGCGTCGGTGACCGCGCCCTGGCGAAACAACTGGGTCACCTGCTTGCGGCTGCCGTAGCCGAGGTTGGCGATGTGCTTGACCAGCTTCATGCGCGCGCTCCGCGGCCGCGGATGGCGGAAATCAGCTTGAAACCATCGCGTTCGGCAGCCACGCGCACCTGTCCGAAGCTTTCGTTGAGCACGTACTCGTAGGGCAGATGCCGGTTGGCGACCAGCAGCAGCTGTCCACCCGGGCGCAGGACCTGCGCGGCCACGGCGATGAAGCGCTGACCGATATCCGGGCGATCGGCACGCGAGGGCGTGTGGAAGGGGGGATTGCTGACGATGAAATCGTACTGCGCCACCAGGCCGGCGGTGACGTCGCGCCAGTGGTACTGCAGCTGCGCCGGGTGCGTGACGGCCTGCAGGTTGCGCTGTGCCAGGGTCAGCGCGCGCGCCTCGGCCTCGTACAGATCCAGTCCGGTGACGTTGGGGCAACGCGCCAGCACCTCGGCCGACAGATAGCCGAAGCCCGCGCCCAGATCGGCGCCGTGTCCGGCCAGCGTGCTCGGCAGATGCTCGACCAGCAGCGCAGAGGCAGGATCGATGCGGTCCCAGGCGAACACACCGGGGCGGCTGACGAAGCGCCCGTCCAGAATCGTGCGCGGCGCATCCAGCGCGGCCCAGCGCGCCTGCAGCGCCGCATCGGTGTCGGCAGGCAGCGGCGCGCTCCAGTAGGTGCGGCAGTGGTGCTTGGTCAGGCTGCCGGCCAGACCGGTGAGCTGACGCAGATCCGCCTCGCCCGAGCGCGCACCCTCGTTGTTGGACTGGCAGGCCACCACACGGCCGCCCGGTGCGGCCAGCGCAACCGCACGCGCGAACAAGGCACGCGCTTCCTCGCGTTGCCGCGGTGGCAGCACCAGCACCAAGGCATAACGGGTGCTGTCGGATTCGATCTCGCTCTCGTCGCGCACGCTCCAGCCATTGCGCTCCAGCGTCTCGGCGAAAGGGCGAAAGCTCTGCTCGCAGGTCAGTGCGTCGGCGGCCGCATGCTCGCGCAGCGGGAACCCGTCGCGCGCGCGCAGGAACAGCACCGGGCCGCTGGGCCATGGCAGCACGCCCTGGGCAAAGGGCAGAAACAGAGCTTGAAGCGGGGCATCGTGCGGGCCAGCCATCGGATCATCGGGTCGGGAACAGGCTGCCATTGTAAGGGAGCGGCGCCTGCCGCCCGCCCTGGCGCCCGCTTGGGTAAGCGGTCCATTGCGTGACCTGCGGACGGCCGCCCTTTCAATGTCTATACGGACTATTGATGCGCACGCAACATCCTCCCGCCTAGGCTGGAATCACACCAATACCGGAGAGACGCGATGCGAGCCCTGTTCGTAGGTGGAGTGGTCGACAACAGCGAAATGGATCTGGATGACACCCCGCCGCCGATGCATTATCCCGAAAACACCGGCGCCGGCCGGCCGCGTTATCGCCTGCACCAGGTCGGCGAGCGCGAGGATGGCAGCGTGGCGTATGCGGTCTATGGCGCGCCGGAAATGGCCGATGACGACATCAGCCGGATCACCGAAGAACGCGGCTATGCACGGCGTTTCAGCGCGTCCCCGGAACCGCCGCGCTGAGCGTAAACGCATTGGCGTGATGCCGCGCATGACCGCGGCACGCGCATCAAAAACCGGGCCTGGGCCCGGTTTTTTTGTTTGAACGCCCGGGCCAGCGCGTCGTCAGGATCAACGCGTCTTGGGTGTCACGCGCCAGATCACATTTCCGACATCGTCGGCCACCAGCAGTGCCCCGGTATTGTCGGGGCTCACGCCCACCGGGCGCCCCTGCGCATTGCCTTCGGCGTCCAGAAAACCGTCCAGCACGGTGATCGGCGTGCCGCTGGGTTTGCCATCGACAAACGGCACGAATAGCACCTTGTAGCCACTGGGCGGGTCGCGATTCCACGAACCATGCTGGCCGATGAAGGCGCCCTGGCGGAAGCGCTCCGGCAGCAGGCTTCCGCTGGCAAAGCTCATGCCCAGCGAGGCGGTATGCGGGCCCAGCGCGTAGTCGGGCTTGATCGCCTTGGCCACCAGCTCGGGGTTTTGCGGTTTGACCCGCTCGTCCACATGCTGGCCGTAGTAGCTGTAGGGCCACCCATAAAACCCGCCGTCTCGCACCGAGGTCAGGTAGTCGGGCACCAGATCGCTGCCGATCTCGTCGCGCTCGTTGACCACCACCCACAGCGACTTGCTCTGCGGCTCCCAGGCGGTGCCGACCGGATTGCGCAGGCCGCTGGCGAACACCCGGCTGCTGCCGGTGGCCGGGTCGACCTCCAGGATCGCGGCGCGGTTGAGTTCGGCCTCCATGCCGTTTTCGGCCACGTTGCTGTTGGAACCGACGCCAACGTACAGCTTGCTGCCATCGGCACTGGCCAGCAGCGACTTGGTCCAGTGGTGATTCAAGCCGCCGGGCAGATTGGCCACGAAGGTCGGTTTGGCGGTGATATGCGTCTCGCCCGGCTTGTACGGAAAGCTCACCAGCGCATCGGCATTGGCGACGTAGAAACGATCACCGATCAACGCCATGCCGAACGGGGAAAACAGGCCGCTGATGAACTGGGTGCGCACTTCGGCCACGCCGTCGCCATCGGCATCGCGCAGCAAGGTGATGCGGTTGGCACTGGGTACCACGGCGCCGGCCTTGCTCATCATTGCGCCCTGCACCTTCTTGCGGATGCCGCCGCCTTCGGCCTCTTCCGGTTTGGGCGGCTCGGCGGTCTCGGCCACCAGCACGTCACCGTTCGGCAGCACATAGACCCAGCGCGGGTGATCCAGATCGCGCGCAAACGCGGCGACCTGCAGGTCGTCGGCGGCGATCGGCTTGGCGTTTTCGGTCCAGCGCTTGACCGGCGCCACCTTGACGGTGGGGATCAGGCGTTTGACCGGCTCGGGCAATTGCGGGTTCGGCCCGGTCCCCTGTTCGATGGCAAGCGTGGCGGTATCGCCGCAGGCGGCGAGGATGGCGACGGTCAATAACGACAGCGGCCAGCGGGCGAGCTTCAACGCGGGAGCATTCATTGCGCGATCAATCCTGAACAGTTACGACAATCGGCCATCATGCCGCCAACGCCATGACGAGAAGTAAACACATCGTCAATGCGTGGCTCGGGGCGCAACTTGCGGATCAGGGCCCAACGGCAGGGGGTGCACTGCCACGATGCGATCCATCCAGATCCAGTGCGGCTCCTGCGCGGGATCGAGCCGGTCGATGCGCAACTGGCCGTTGAGTCCTTCGCGCTGCTGGTCGTCCAGATAGGTCTGGATGCTCGGACGCACGGCGACGGTGCCGCTGATCATGCTGCCGTCGTCGAGCTCGACGCGGACGCGCTCCTGGCCACCGAGCAGTGATACCCAATGTTCGAGCGTGGCGATCTGCACCTGTTCCGAATAGACATGCGGGGCGTATCTGGACATGGCGTCATCTCTATCGAGGGAACGCACCACGCTAGGCCACACGCTGTGAAAGAGGCAGCAAACAGCCTCTTTCGCTTGGCAGCGGGTCTGACGACGCAGCGGCGCGACATCGCCGCCTTTGGCCTCACTCCACCGATTCGCGCGCGGCGCGTACCGCAGTGACCAGTTGGGCAACGCTGTAGGGCTTGGCCAGATGCTCCTGGAAGCCGGAGTCCAGCGCGCGCTTGCGATCGTCGTCACGTGCAAGTGCGGTCACCGCCACGGCCGGCAGGGCCGCCGCGTCCAGTCCCATGTTGTCGCGCACGGTGCGGATCAGCCCGTAGCCATCCATGCCCGGCATGCCGATGTCGGTCAGCATCAGATCGAAGCGCGCGTGGCCGCGATGATCGATCAGCGCCAGCGCGTCGGTGGCGCTGCCGGCGGTGACCACTTCGGCGCCCTGCTCTTCCAGCAGACGGCGCAGGTAATCGAGCATGTCCGGCTGGTCTTCCACCGCCAGCAAGCGCAAGCCGTTGAGCGCACGCGCTTCGATGATCTGCTCGGACATCAGCCGCCGGCGCAGCTCGCGCCGCGGACGCCTGGCCTGATCGGGAATGTGCTCAGGCAGGCGTACGGTGAACGTGGCGCCCTTGCCGCGACCGCCGCTAGTGGCGCTGACCTGGCCGCCATGCATCTCCACAAGCTGCTGCACGATCGCAAGGCCCAGGCCCAGGCCGCCATGCTGACGCGTGGTAGTACCGTCTGCCTGACGGAACCGGCCGAACAGGTGCGGCAGGAATTCCGCTGCAATGCCGTCGCCCGAGTCGCGTACCGATACCAGCAAGTGGCCATCGTCGCGCTCGATGCTGACGTCGATGCGGCCATGTGCCGGGGTGAACTTGATCGCATTGGATAGCAGATTCCACAGCACCTGCTGCAGCCGCGTGGCATCGCCCAGCACCAGACACGGCGTCGGCGGAGCATGCACCTCCAGCATCTGGTCCTTGCCTTCGGCAGCCAGCTCCTGGGTGTTCAAGGCCTCGCGCACCTGTTCGACCAGATCCAGCGACTCGACCTCCAGCTGCACCTTACCCAGCAACATGCTGCTGAGATCGAGCATGTCCGAGATCAGGCGTTTCTGCGCCCGCGCGCTGCTGGCGATTACCGACAGACCCTTGTAGTTGGGATGGCCTTCCTCGACCCGCTGCAGCAACAGCTCGCTCCAGCCCAGGATGGTGGTCAGCGGCGTGCGCAATTCATGCGACAAGGTGGCCAGGAACTCGTCCTTCAGCCGCGCCATGCTCTCGGCTTCGTTGCGCGCGCTGCGCTCGGATTCGAGCAGCTGCTCGCGTGCCAGTTCGATCTCGCGCTGTTCAGTCACATCCGGGCTGCTGCCGGCCAAGCCGATGAAACGCCCGTCGGCCGAGTAGCGCGGCGTGGCGGTCATCTCGATCCAGCGCCACTGCCCGTCGTGGCGACGCGCGCGCACCAGGGCGTGCAGGCCGCGCTGCTCTTCCAATGCCGTGGCGAGTTCGAACTGGAAGATGGACAGATCCTCCGGATGCAGCAACTCGCTCCAGGCCGACACCGTGCCGCTGGAAATGTCGATACCGAAAAATTCGCCATAGGCACTGTTGACGAAACGCACCACGCCTTGTGCGTCCAGCACCCAGACCGGCATCGGCAGGCCATCGGCCAGGGCGCTGAAACGCGCCTCGCTCTCGGCCAGTTCGCGCTCCACCCGCTTGCGCTCGGTGATGTCCATGAATAGCACCGCCACCCGCGCCTGCTCCGGTTGCCCCACCCGGAAGGCATCGACCGAATACCAGCGGCGCAGCGCCTTGGCCTGCATTTCGAAGTGAATCCGGTTGCCGGTGCGGGCGACGTAGCCGTAACGGTCGAACCATTCCTGTTCGTGATCGGCCAGCATGCCGCGAATGGACACATTCAATACATTGGACAGGCCGGTGTAGCGCTCGAATGCGCCGTTGGTCATGCGGATCAGATAATCGACGGCCTGCTCGCCCTCGAACACCAGATCGATGACGCAGAACCCCGCGTCCAGATTATGGAAGATCTCGTGGTACATCCCCGGATCGAGGAGGGGCTCGGCGAGTGCTGCCGGGAGGCTGGTGGCCAGATCAGGGCTGGTGGTCGAGGTGCTCAAATCGGGGTCCAGGGGTGATGCCAGGGCGGATGACGAGCAGATGAAACCACGCCCGGTGTCGTCAGCGGGTGCACGGCCAGCCGACGCGGTTCGTTCGCGCCACCGGTGCCCGCGTTCACCACAGCAATGCCGCGCATAGTGCGATACACGCCGCCAGCACCACGATCCCGGCGATCACGCCACGAAATACCCACTCGCCCTCGCGGCGCAACTGCTCGTCCATCCAGCGCTGCGCTTCTTCGCGCCAAGCCGTGGAACGCGCGTATTCGGCATCCAGCAACAGCAGTCGCACCCGCGACAGGCCCAACTTGGTGCATTCGCTACGGCAGCGCTCACTGAAGCCGTCCTCGCCGCTGGCGACCTGCGCGCCCAGTGGCAGCTGCAATTCGAGTTCATGCCTGGACATAACGGGGGCGCTCCTGGTCAAGCTCGTGTTCCAGCGCCATCCGCGCCAGTTGTGTGTAGTTGGCGCGCGGGCCCTGGCCTCGGCCGGTGAGCATTCCCTGGTAATCCAGGTCCTGCCAGACCCGCCCGGTCCACTCGACGCAATCCTCGGCGATCACCAGCATCAACGAGTAGCGATACTCGAGTCCGTTGGCCGCGGTATAGGCGTAAACCGGTGGGAACTGCACCGCCACATCGCCTTGGCGCGCCAACGCGGCCAGATGCTCGCGCAAGGTCTCGCGTGGTGAGGCACCCGGCTCCAGGCGTAGCGTGCGCGTCGCCAGATCCAGATCCACATCGCTTTGCAGGGCAACGAAGGCGGCTGCCCCGGTAGCGGGGTTATGGCCGTGCTGCTTGGCCCAGTCGATGAACTGCAGGCGCACATCCGCCGGCATGTGTGCCGGCGCCGAAGAAGCTGACTTTGTGCGATAAGAATGGGTGTCCATGCCGGCGATCTTCCCGGCTACACCGTGAAGCGCAGGCGCAGGCGCAGTGAACCCGCCGTCATGGCGCCACCGCTGCGGATTAACCGGGTATCAATGGACCTGCCAGTCCTTGCGCGGCAAGCGTTGCCGGGGACCGGACACGCCCCCACACTGCAAGTACGCCCGGTGCTTCCGGCACCCTCCGCCTGGAGACCTTCCATGAAACGTTCCAGCCTTTACGGCGCCAGCCTGTTGCTGGCAGGACTGCTCGCGGCAACCGGCGCGCAGGCACGCGTACGCAACGTCACCGACCCGCAGGCGCCGCGCGCGCTGACCGGCGACGGCAAGGTCGATGTGCGCTGGACAGACCCGGCACAGTTCTCCGAAGTGCGCTTCAGCGGCAATCGCTGGGAAGCGCGGCGCGGCGACTGGGTGACCCAGCTGGCGACCTATTTCCAGCACAGCGCCGCGCGCAAGCTCCCCGACGGCCAGCGCTTGAGCGTGACCATCACCGACATCCGCCGCGCCGGCCAATATGAGCCGTGGCACGGGCCGCGCATGCAGGACGTGCGCGTCGTCAAGGACATCTACCCGCCGCGCCTGAGCTTCACCTACACGCTGACCGGCGCCGATGGCCAGGTGATCGACCAGGGCGAACGCAAGCTGGTGGACTCGGCCTTTCTGATGAGCGGACCGCGCCTGACCGACAGCGACCCGTTGCGCTTCGAGAAAGCGATGATCGACGACTGGGTGCGCAAGCAGTTCCGCGGCGATCGGACTACCGCCGGGCTGTGATTGGTTGGTGCTGACGGCGCCAGAAAAGAAACTCGGTTTTGTGTGACAACGGCGCGTGGCGACGCGCCGTTTTTATTTGCAGGCGCGCAAGGTGATCACGCATCCGCAATGCCATGAGGGTTAACAGCGTTATACGAGTTGCCAGCGCACTTCCGGCGTACGGCGACCGTTTCGAGCCCCTCTCCCGGCGGGGCGATAAGGCACTGCCTGTGCGCCACTGGCCCGCGTGCCTTGGAGTGCCCGCGCTGCTGGCGGGCCGGGGCGCAGAGCGGGGGTTGGGGGTGAGGGTACGGGGCAAGCCCACGTGTGGTTCCAAGTGCATGCGGCTTCGCACCTACCCTCATCCGCCCTTTCGGCGCCCCTTCTCCCGATGGGAGAAGGGGCACACCTCACCGCGAGACTCCCTCGCCCACTGCCGCCTCACCCACATACACGCGCGGCACGCGCTTGAGTCCGCACAGCAGTTGATAGGCGCTGACATTGCACTGCGTTGCCAGCGGACTGACGCGCGGCGTATCGCCCCAGAGCTGCACGCTGGAACCGATGTCGGCCTGCGGGTGCTCAGTGAGATCCACGGTCAGCATGTCCATCGACACCCGACCGATCAACGGGCAGACCTGTCCATCCACCAGCACCGGCGTGCCGTTGGGGGCAAACTGCGGATAGCCGTCGGCATAACCCATCGCCACCACGCCCACGCGGGTCGGACGCTCGGCGACGAAGCGGGCGCCATACCCCACCGGTTCGCCGGCCGGCAGCTCGCGCACGGAGATGATGCGCGAGCGCAGCGTCATCACCGGGCGCAGTTGCGCGGTGGTGTCGGTGTCCTGCGCAAACGGGTTTGCGCCGTACAGCATCAGCCCCGGACGCGACCAATCGTTGCGCAGCGCCGGCCAGCCGAGCAGGCCGGGCGAATTGCGCAGGCTGGTTTCCGCGCGCATGCCGCCTGCGGTGAGCGCGAACGCCACCGCCTGCTCGTCGGTGCGGCTGCACTCCAGCTCATCGGCGCGCGCCAGGTGGGTCATCAGCACCAGCGAGGCGATCTGCGGCAGCCCGCGCAGGCGCAACCACGCCGCACGAAAATCTTCCGGCGACAGACCCAGCCGGTGCATGCCGCTGTCCAGCTTCAGCCATACCCGCAACGGACGCGGGCTCTGGAACTCGGCCAGCGCGCGCACCTGCTGCGGCGTGGCCACCACCGTCCACAGATCATGCTCGGCAATCAGGCGCAGTTCGTCGTGCTCGAAGAACCCTTCCAGCAGCAGGATCGGCGCGCGGATGCCGGCCTGACGCAGCTCCAGCGCCTCTTCGATACAGGCCACCGCAAAGCCGTCGGCCTCGCCGTCCAGCGCCTGCGCGCAGCGCACCGCGCCATGGCCGTAGGCATCGGCCTTGACCACCGCCAGGGCCTTGCTGCCGCCCAGGCGCTTGGCCAGACGGTAGTTGTGACGCAATGCATCCAGGTCGATCAACGCTTGCGCAGGACGCACTACGCGGCCTCCTGCTGCGCGCGGGCGCTGCGTGGCGACAGGTAACGGAAGATGTCCAGGCCTTCGCTGTCGATGTCGGGCGTACGGCCCTGCATCAGGTCGGCCAGATAGCGGCCCGAGCCGCAGGCCATGGTCCAGCCCAGGGTGCCGTGGCCGGTATTGAGGAACAGGTTGGCATACGGCGTGGCACCGACCACCGGCGTACCGTCCGGCGTGGCCGGGCGCAGACCGGTCCAGAACTCGGCCCGGGCCAGATCGCCGGCGCCGGGGAACAGGTCGTTGACCACCATCTCCAGCGTGGCGCGGCGGCGCGGATTCAACGACAGGTCGAAGCCGGCCACCTCGGCCATGCCGCCAACGCGGATACGGTCGTCGAAGCGGGTCAGCGCGATCTTGTAGCTCTCGTCCAGCACCGTGGAGGTCGGCGCGCGCTGTGCATCCACGATCGGAATGGTCAGCGAGTAGCCCTTGAGCGGATACACCGGCAGATGCAGGCCGAGCGAGAGCAGCAGGTCGGCCGAGTAGCTGCCCAGCGCCAGCACGTAGCGGTCGGCGGTTTCGATGCGGCCATCGATCTGCACGCCGGTGACGCGCCCGCCTTGATGCTGCAGGTGCTCGATCTGCTGCCCGTAGCGGAACTCCACCCCGGCCTGCGCGGCCAGCTCGGCCAGGCGTTGGGTGAACAGCCGGCAGTCGCCGGTCTGATCTTCGGGCAGGCGCAAGGCACCGGCCATCTGCGCGCCACCACCGGCCAGCCCCGGTTCGAACTGGGCGATCTGCGCCGGGGTCAGCAGTTCGTAGGGCACGCCGTACTGGGCCAGCACCTCGATGTCCTGCGCGGCGGCATCCAGCTGCTGCTGGGTGCGGAACAGCTGGGTGGTGCCGAGCTGGCGGCCCTCGAACTCGATGCCGGTGCTGGCACGCAATGCATTCAGGCAATCGCGGCTGTAGTCGGACATGCGCACCATGCGCGCCTTGTTCACCGCATAGCGCTCGGCAGTGCAGTTGCGCAGCATCTGGCTGAGCCAGGCCAGCTGACGCAGATCGCGGGTGGGCCGGATCGACAGCGGTGCATGCTGCTCGAACAGCCACTTCACCGCCTTGCCGGGTACACCGGGCGCAGCCCACGGCGAGGTGTAGCCGAACGACAGCTGGCCGGCGTTGGCATAGCTGGTTTCCAGCGCCGCCGCCGGTTGCCGGTCGACCACGGTGACCTCGCAACCGGCCTGCGCCAGATACCAGGCCGTGGTGGTGCCGATGACGCCGCTACCGAGAATGAGCACCCGCATGTCGTTCTCCTGAAAAGGGCATTCCCCCACAACCAGGCGCCGAGGGGGACAGTTAGACGCAGTATATTGCGAGCCAGGCAGTGCCATTTCTGGAATCAGTGCACCTTGGCAGTGAATCCTCCTGTCAAATCCTGTGGAAACAGACCCAATGACGACCCGCACCCGCGAGCTGGACAAGATCGACCGCAAGATCCTGCGCATCCTGCAGCAGGAGGGGCGGATTTCCTTTACCGAACTGGGCGAGCGGGTGGGCCTGTCGACCACTCCCTGCACCGAGCGCGTGCGCCGGCTGGAGCGCGATGGCGCCATCACCGGCTACTACGCGCGGCTGGACCCGCACTATCTCAAGGCCAGCCTGCTGGTGTTTGTGGAGATCAGCCTGGCCTACAAGTCCGGCGACATCTTCGAGGAGTTCCGGCGCGCCGCGCTCAAGTTGCCCAACGTGCTGGAATGCCACCTGGTCTCGGGCGATTTCGACTACCTGCTCAAGGCGCGCATCAGCGAGATGGCCTCCTATCGCAAGCTGCTCGGCAGCACCTTGCTGACCATGCCACATGTGCGCGAATCCAAGAGCTACATCGTGATGGAAGAGGTCAAGGAGACCCTGGCGCTGCCGATCGAGGGCTGAGATTTGGGATTCGGGGGGTGGGGATTGCGGATTGGTAACGGCATGGGTCAGCGCACCACACGCATGCCGTCGCCGGCCGGGACTGCGTCGTAATAGCGCCCGGTCTTGGTGTCCAGCACCCGGTTTGCACCGGCCGGCTGCATACCCTGCAGCAAGCGGCCATTGCGGTCGTAGACCATCGGGGCGCTGGCCGGCGCAACCTGGCTGCCGGCCGGGGCCACCGGCGTCTGTGCCGGGCCACGGGTCGGGATTGTGGGCGCGGACGGGCGCTGGCCCAGCTGCGAGGGCACCGGAGCTGCGGCCGGCGCGGGCTGCACTGCGCGCGGTGCCGTCAGCGTGGGCCGGGCGGGCGTCGGGGTGGTGATCGGCTGCAGCGTATTGGACGAGCGCGTGCTGGTGGCCGATTGCGCCGCCGCAGCGCCGGCGGCAGCCAACAGGCCACACAGCAGCAGGCTGCGCAGTGAAGAAGGGATCGCCATGACGGACACCGTGCTTGATCGAGGAGTACGCATTGGATGGGGGCGCCGGCGTGCTGCGGCAATGCATCGAGTCGGCTATGACCTGAATGCGTTCGCCGGATGCGTGCGGCGCGAAAGGCACTTCTCCCATCGGGAGAGGGTGGCGCGCAGCGCCGGCAGCGCCGGATGAGGGTGCGTGCGAAGCCTGGCAATCCGTACTGCGTCATGGCTTCGCTGCCGTACCCTCACCCCAACCCCCGCTCCGCGCCCCGGCCTGCGCCAGCGGCGCAGGTGCACCAAGGCACGCGCCAGTGGCGCGCAAGCTATGCCGTGGCGCCCCGGCGGGAGAGGGGCTTGCTCCCCGCACGCTTGAACCACGCCGACAACGCCCACATCACGGATGCAGGCGCGGCACCCTGCCAGCGCGCGCATGCGAGAACCCCATGAGCCAGTTCGATCTGACCCCTCCCTCCCCCGCCCAACGCGATGCCCTGATCGCCGGGCTCAGCGACGAGGAACAGCGCGTGCTGCTGCACCATGGCACCGAAGCGCCGTTCTGCGGGGTGTTCCTGGACAACAAGCTCGACGGCGTCTACACCTGCCGCCTGTGCGGGTTGCCATTGTTCCGCTCCAGCGCCAAGTTCGAATCCGGTACCGGCTGGCCGAGCTTCTTCGCCCCCTACGATGCCGCCCACGTGCGCGAAATCCGCGATATCAGCTACGGCATGATCCGCACAGAGATCGTCTGCGCACGCTGCGACAGCCACCTGGGCCACGTGTTCCCCGACGGTCCGCCGCCGACCGGCGAACGCCACTGCCTGAACTCGGTCTCGCTGGGCTTTACCGAACACGGTCAGGCGCTGCCGAACCCATTGCAACGCGAAGGCGCCGACGCACAATCGGCCTGAGCCGAAACGGGTATTCCGGCTCGGAGTGATTCCGTGCCGGAGCCGTCTCGCCATATTTGCGCGAGCGCTCGCAGGCGCCGCCTTGCTGCCGACGCAACGCGGCCGCGACGACCAGGCGTCAGATCACCATTGCAACCCGGCACGATTCACCTGAGCCGAACTGCATCATGACGCGCACTGCAGAGACTGCTTGCGGCAGGCGCAGCCGGGCTGCGAAATCCGTTGGTCAAGGGTGCAACGGTTCAGACGCGACCTGGCACGACCAGCGACATTGCGGCGGACCTCCCGCGTAAAAATCTGCTGCCTGAGCCGGTCGTTCAGTTACACCGCACACCTTCACGCCGTGCGCTTCAAGAATCCGCCGCGCAAGCCGAAACAACAGCAACCTAAGTTTGCTTCTGGCTGCGCCATGCTCATCATCATCGGCTTCATCGTCGTCATCGTCAGCGTCCTCGGCGGCTATGTGCTGTCGCATGGCAAGCTGGGCGCGCTCTGGCAGCCGTACGAGCTGATGATCATCGGTGGCGCGGCGTTCGGTGCGTTTCTGGTCAGCACGCCAGGCAAGATCGTCAAGGAGACCTTCGCCAGCATCCTGGGTGTGTTCAAGGGCCCGCAGTACAAGTCCGACGACTACCAGGCCACCCTGAGCCTGATTTACGAGCTGCTCAACAAGGCGCGCCGCGACGGTTTCATGGCGCTGGAAGATCATGTCGAAAAACCGCAGGACAGCACCATCTTCGGCAACTACCCCAAGGTGGTCGCCGACCATCACCTGCTGGACTTCATCACCGACTGCCTGCGCCTGATGATCGGCAGCAACATCGAGCCGCACGAGCTGGAGCCGCTGCTCGAACTGGAGCTGGAAAAGCATCACCACGAAGCGCTGGCGCCCTCGCATGCGTTGAGCAAGGTGTCCGACGGCCTGCCCGGTTTCGGCATCGTGGCGGCCGTGCTCGGCATCGTGATCACCATGGGCGCGATCGGCGGGCCGATCGAGGAGATCGGCCACCATGTCGGCGCCGCCCTGGTCGGCACCTTCCTGGGCATCCTGCTGGCCTATGGCTTCGTCGCGCCGCTGGCGGCAGCGATGGAAGCGCGTGCCGATCAGGACGGGCGCATGTACGAGGCGGTCAAGACCGCGCTGCTGGCCTGCCTGCGTGGCTACAACCCGAAGATTGCGCTGGAGTTCGCGCGCAAGACGCTGCCCTCCAACGTGCGTCCGAGCTTTGCGGATTTCGAAACGCACCTGAAGACGATCAAGTAGGACCGCGGTCATGGCCGAGGGCAAATCCACCGTCGTCATCCGACGGGTCAAGAAGGTGCAGGGCGGCGGCCATCATGGCGGCGCCTGGAAGGTGGCGTTTGCCGACTTCGTGACCGCGATGATGGCGTTCTTCCTGGTGCTGTGGCTGATGGCCGCCACCACCAAGGAGCAGCGCGCGGCGATCTCGGAATACTTCCGCAATCCCAGCCCGTTGTCGGGCAAATCGCCGGCGCCCTCGCCGGGCATGAACGGCCCCGGCGGCGCCAGCACCTCGATGATCAAGCTCGGCGGCACCGCCGACATGGCCAAGGGGCAGAAGGACGAGATGGGCCGCAAGCGCGACAACGCCGCCGACACCAGCGAAGACAGCCGCGCCAAGGACAAGAAGCGCCTGGAAGCGCTGATGCAGGACCTGAAGGAGGCCATCGACAAGAGCCAGGCGCTGGAGCCGTTCAAGGACCAGCTGCTGCTCGACCTCACCCCGGACGGCCTGCGCATCCAGATCGTGGACAAGCAGAACCGGCCGATGTTCGACATGGGCCGCGACCAGCTCAAGCCGTACACCGTGGCGATCCTGCGCGAGCTGTCCAGCTTCATCAACCAGGTGCCCAACCACATCAGCATCACCGGCCACACCGACACCACCGCCTATAGCAACGATACCGGTTACACCAACTGGGAACTCAGCGCCGACCGCGCCAATGCCGCGCGCCGTGCGCTGGTGGGCGGCGGTATGGACGATGCCAAGGTCACCCGCGTGGTGGGGCTGTCCTCGTCGGTGCTGTTCGACAAGACCGACCCGCAGAACCCGATCAACCGCCGCATCAGCATCGTGGTGATGACCCAGGATGCCGAACAGGCAGCGCTGGCCGGCGCCGGCCAGGGCATTGCGCTGGGCAAGCCCACCCACGATGCCGACACCCATGTGCCGGATCTGAGTGCCGCAGCGACCACCACCGCCAGCACGGCAGTGGGAACACCGGCCGCGCAGCCTGCGGCAGGACCCGCTGCAGCTGCGTCGGCGGGCGGATCTGCCGCTGCGGCCAGCGTCAAACCGACCGCTGCAGCGACCCCGGCCCCCAGCGCCGCGCCGGCGGCACCGCGCGTCTCCACGCGCACCCAGGTGGCTTCGGCCACAGCGCTGGCCAAGGCCGCCGAAGCTGCCGTGGCCGCACCGCGCACTGCCGTCAGCGAAGCACCCGCGCGGCGCTGACGGCGGCTGCGGGCACCTGGCAAGACGTTGCCTGGCGGTTGTTGGGGTTGTTGGGGTTGTTGGGGTTGTTGGGGTTGTTGGGGTTGTTGGGGTTGTTGGGGTTGTTGGGGTTGTTGGCGGTTGCGGACTGCTGCGGGCTGCGGGCTGCGGCAGACGGCAGACGGCAGACGGCAGACGGCAGACGGCAGACGGTATCGTGCATCTCGAATCTGACGTGCATGCCGAACTTGATGTACATGTCGGATCTGACCACCCTGCGGGCTGCTTGTCGTCCCGGATGCCGATTCTGACCAGCATTCGCGCTGGCGCTCCGGCAGACGCGCGGTGCCAGCCGCTGCAGCCTGTCCGAAATATCGCGTCAGCGGCCTTCGGAACGCCGGAAGAGCCGACAGCAGCATCGCCGGCAGAGCTGGCGTTCAATGGCCTGGCGGCGGCACCCGAGCCGGGTCGCGCGCAAGCGCCTAGAATGGTCGGCCATTCCCAGCGTCGAGAACACCGTGTCCCGCAATTCCAAGGCCAAGCGCGACAAGCGCAAGAAGTCCCAACCCAAGCGCCCGATCGTCCGTCTGGGCCAGGCGCCGCAGATCGCCAACCATGCCGTGCTACAGGATGCCGACGGCCGCGTGGTCGCTGCGATCGGCTTGCAGAACGGCAGCGAATGGCTGCTGTCGATCGGCGGCCAGACCATGGGCAGTGCCGACAACCCGGTGCCGATGCTGGCCATGCTCAAGCACCTGGCCAATCTGCAGGAGAAGGAAGGCAAGACCATCTCGCTGGAATACTCCACCCAGCTGCAGCAGATGATCGACGACCTGGCCGCCGAAGACGGCAAGACCGCCGAGGAATACCTGACCGCGCTGGTGTCCGAGTTCGAGAACAGCGACGCTGAGGGCGACGACGGCGAGGCCGAAGACGCAGAGGCCGACGCCGAGGCGAGCGATGCCCAGGCAGCTGCCGATGCGGACATCGATGCCGACGCCACCGCCGGAGACGCCGCTGCCGCGACTGCTGGCGACGCGTCGCAGGACGACGTCGGCGACGCAACCGACGACAGCAAGAAAAACAAGAGCAAGAAGGTCTGAAGGCCGGCAGGTGGCCGTCTACGTCGACGATGCGGTGCATCTGTGGCGCGAGCAGCGCTGGGCGCACCTGCTCGGCGATACGCTGGACGAGCTGCATGCGATGGCGGCGCGGCTGGGCATTCCCCGCCGCGCCTTCCAGAACAAACTCAGTGGCGCGCACTACGACGTGCCCGCTCCGCTACGCGCCGAAGCGATCGCGCTCGGTGCCATCGCCATCTCCCGTCATACCGACCGTGTCTTGCTCAAGGCCTTGATCGCCAATGCACGTGCACAGGCGCGGGGCGCGGTGCCTTGAGGCGGAGATTGGGGGAGTCGGCATCGGGGAGTCGTAACAGCGGTGGCCGAGCCCTGATTGGCGGCACGCCGTTGTAGGAGCGCGCCTGAGCGCGAGGAGCCGTCCCGGTAACGCCCGTCGCGCGCAGGCACGCTCCTACGTGGCAATCCGTGGTACGTGGTTGGCCTGGAGGCCTGCGATTCCAGCAGCCGCGATGACGGCATGCCTCTGCACCATGACGGCATGCCCTTGTAGGAGCGCGCCTGAGCGCGAGGAGCTCTCCCGGTAACGCCTGTCGCGCGCAGGCACGCTCCTACGTGGCAATCGCTGGGCCGCGGACAACGCCGGCTTCCCAGATCTAACGGCCTCCACGCGCTGGGCGCCCCGCCGTGGAAGCGCACGCCACCACGGCCTGTCCCGCCCCCCACACACACTCAGAGCCAGCTCTTGCGGCCCCCCTAATCCCGATTCCCCAATCCCGATTCCCCAATCCCACCCCTCAGAACGCCTCATTCCCCAGCCGCACTTCCACCCCCAGCAGCGAGGTCAGCGCCAGCATGGCATCGTCGTCGCGGCTGAGCGCGATCCAGCCAGCATAGGCATCGCCGCCGGTGTTCCAGTTCCACAGCGAGTAGCCGTGCTCGCGCAGACGATCGAAGGCCACCGCCATCAGGTCGGGCACACTGAGATCGTGGGAAAATTCCTCGTCGTCCAGGTCGCCGCCCCAGTCGATGCGCAGGTTCCAGCGCGCGCTGAGTTCGTCGATGGCGGCAATGAACGCGCCGGTGTCCTTCCAGTCCACGAAGAAGCCCGAGCGCCAGTCGATCGCATCCTTCAAGGCCCACAACCAGGCATCGTCGCCCTCGTCGTCGTCCAGGTCGGCCTGCGCCTCGCGCCAGGTATCGAACTGGCCCAATGCGGTGTCTTCATCGCCGGGGTTGATCAGCACCAGCAGATTCCACACCCGCGCCGGGTGGTCGTCGACATCGTCTTCGTCGCCCTCGGGCTGCAGGCCTTCGTCGTCTTCGTAGTCGGCGCTGTTATCGGGCATGGCGGTCTGGTTCCAGGAGTGCAGGCGTGAGTGTGAGGCCTGGCGACGCGCAAGCAAACCGGTCGAGGCGTGCGCATGCATCGCCGGGGCTGATCTTCGCGGCGCGGGCCCGTATCCTGTGCGGCCGAAGACGGCCATCCCGGCCGCCATGACGCCTTTCCCATGAGCGATACCCCTCCCGATCATCTGGCCATCGATGCACGCAGCCCGTTCCACAATGCCGATGCGCTCGGCCGCGGCGTCGGCGTGCGCTTCAACGGTGTCGAACGCGACAACGTCGAGGAGTATTCGGTCAGCGAAGGCTGGATCAAGGTGCAGGTCGGCAAGGCCCGCGACCGTCGCGGCAATCCGATGACGATGAAGATCAAGGGCGAAGTGGCAGCGTATTACCTGGACACCAAGCACGACGCCAAGCCGGCTGCCGAGTAAGCGCGGCCGGCAACACGACTTGACGTCAGGCTACCGCAGGCCGGCTGCTCTGCGCCCTGGCTGCAGGGCGCCCGCCCACCCTCGCGCGCGACACGCTGCAGGTACGTCCTCGTAAGCTCTTGCGCGGCATCCATGCCGCGTCAGGCCCCGCGACGGTGGGCGGGCAAGGACCCGTCGGGAATATCGGTATGCATGGTTTTCGACATGACAACCGACCAACTCTCTAGCGTGGTGCCCTCGCCGATTGCGGGACCGTGTGGCGGCAAGGATGCCGCCACCGAGCCCCCAGGGCCGGGTTCACGGCGTGTCCCGCGAGCGGCGAGGGTGTCGCGCCCTCGACCCACTCGGCGTTGACCTGGACTTCCGACGGCAGCCACCAGGATGCGGCCGGCAAAACCACTGCATTCACCACTCAGGCCTTGAGCCGGTAACCGCTGCGGAAGATCGCCGCCACCACGCCCAGGCACACCAGCAGGAACAGGAACGTCATGCCGGTGCTCACCGCGATGTGCACGTCGGCCTTGCCGTAGAAACTCCAGCGGAATCCGCTGATCAGGTACACCACCGGATTGAACAGGGTGACCTTCTGCCACAGCGGCGGCAGCATGTTGATCGAGTAGAAACTGCCGCCCAGGAACGTCAGCGGCGTCACCACCATCAGCGGGATCACCTGCAGTTTTTCGAAGCCGTCGGCCCAGATGCCGATGATGAAACCGAACAGGCTGAAGGTCAGCGCGGTGAGCACCAGAAAGCCCAGCATCCACAGCGGATGCGCGATCTCGTAAGGCACGAACAGCCGTGCGGTGAGCAGGATCAGCAACCCCAGCAATACCGACTTGGTCGCCGCTGCGCCCACATAGCCGATCACGATCTCCCACCAGGCCACCGGCGCCGACAGCACCTCGTAGATGGTGCCGGCCCAGCGCGGCATGTAGATGCCGAACGAGGCATTGGAAATGCTCTCGTTGAGCAAGGACAGCATCACCAGCCCCGGAATGATGAAGGCGCCATAGCTGATGCCGTCGATATCGCCCATGCGCGAGCCGATCGCCGCGCCGAACACCACGAAATACAGCGAGGTCGACAACACCGGCGAGGCGATCGACTGGGTCAGCGTGCGGAAGGCACGCGCCATCTCGAAGCGGTAGATCGCCGCGATCGCATGGCGGTTCATGCGCGCACCTCCACATTGCGGGCGCCATGCACCAGGTTGACGAAGATCTCCTCCAGCGAGCTCTCGCTGGAATGCAGGTCCTTGAAGTCGATACCCTGCTCGTTGAGCCGGCGCAGCAACGCACCGATACCGGTCTGCTCGGCCTGGGTGTCGAAGGTGTAGACCAGGCTGTTGCCGTCGGCCGACAGCTCCAGCGGCAGATCGGCCAAAGCGGCCGGGATGGCCTGCAGCGGTGCCTGCAGGCTCAGCGTGAGCTGCTTCTTGCCGAGCTTGCGCATCAGCGTGTGCTTGTCTTCCACCAGCACCAGCTCGCCGCGATTGATCACCCCGACCCGGTCGGCCATGTCTTCGGCTTCCTCGATGTAATGGGTGGTCAGGATCACCGTGGTGCCCTGCTCGCGCAGCCTGCGCACCATCTGCCACATGTCGTGACGCAGCTCCACGTCCACGCCTGCGGTGGGTTCGTCCAGAAACAGGATGCGCGGCTCGTGCGCCAGCGCCTTGGCGATCAGCACGCGCCGCTTCATGCCGCCGGACAGCGTGGAAATCTTGCTGTGGCGCTTGTCCCACAGCGAGAGTTCGCGCAGCACCGTTTCCAGATACGCCGCATTGGCCGGCTTGCCGAACAGGCCGCGACTGAAACGCACGGTGGCCCACACGGTTTCGAACGCGTCGGTGGCCAGCTCCTGCGGCACCAGGCCGATGCTGGCACGCGCGGCACGGTAGTCGTGCACGATGTCGTGACCATCGGCCAGCACGGTGCCGGTGCTGGGGTTGATCAGCCCGCAGACGATGCTGATCAGCGTGGTCTTGCCGGCGCCATTGGGACCGAGCAGCGCGAAGATCTCGCCGCGTCGGATCTGAAGGTCCACCTGCTTGAGCGCCTGAAAACCGCCAGCGTAGGTCTTGCTCAATCCCTGGATCGAAACGATTGGAGTCATGTCTTGTGCACTGGAACCACCAGCCGCACAGGGTAGGCCGTGCGCCATGAAGATGGGAGAAGTGCGGATGGAATGGTGTCTTCCGGCGCGCGCCGGGGAGCCTCAGCGAACTGGACCGCGCATGCCTGCTGCCCTTTGCTGGCGCATCTCCCTGTAGGAACGCGCCTGCGCGCGATGGCGCTTTCCCGCCAATGCCCCATCGCGCCCAGGTGCGCTCCTACCCAGCCAGACACGGCAACCGCTGCTGCTCTTGCGATTCCCCAATCCCCAATCCCGATTCCCGCGCGCTCACGCCCGCTTGCGCGACTCGATCAGGTCCAGATTGCGCACCAGCCGGCGCGACAGGTCGTCGGAAATCTCGCGGCGCCTGGCCAGCTTGAACAGCTCGTTGCGCTCGGCCACCAGCGCGGCATGGCGGAACTGGCGCAGCGCCTGTTCGTAGGCACCGGCCTCTTCCGGATCGGTCTCGGCCATGTCCACTGCACCCAGCTTGCGCTGATAACGCTGGCTGACCTGATTGGCGGCGGCGTTGTAGCGCTCGGCATGCTTGCTACCGTCCACCAGCCGCTGACGCAGTTTTTCCACCGCTTCCAGCGCCGCCTGCGAGGCCGCCTTCACCGCCAGGTCTTCCTTGAGCTGCTCGTCTTCCTCCTCGGGCAATTCCAGCCCGCGCAGCAGCCGCGGCAAGGCCACGCTGGCCACCAGCAGCGACACCAGGATCACCGAGGCGGCCAGGAAGATCGCCAGCTGGCGGGCCGGAAACGGCGAGCCGTCTTCCAGCATCAACGGCAGCGTGAGCACGCCGGCCAGGGTGATCGCACCGCGCACGCCGGCCAGCGAGACCGCCACCACGATGCGCCACGGCGGGCTGACATGCTGCTCGCCGCGCCACTGCGCCTTGAAGATGTTCCAGCGCAGCGACAGGAACACCCACACGAAGCGCAACGCCATCAGGCTGGCGCTGATGGTGGCCACGTACACCGCCAGCCACCACGGATTGAGGTGCCCGGCCTCCTGCACGCTGCGCACCGCCCCGTCCAGGATGCCCGGCAACTGTTCGCCCAGCAGCACGAAGATGATGCCGTTGAAGGTGAACTGCACCGTGTCCCACACCGCCGAGCGCTGCAGCCGCATGTTGCCCGGCGCGTTGCCGGCCATCTCCACGTAACTCATGGTGACGCCGGCGGCTACTGCGGCCAGGATGCCGGAGGCATGGAAGGCTTCGGCCAGCAAATAGGCCGCGAACGGGGTCAGCAGATTGACCAGGATCGCCGAACCCGGCTCCTCGCCGAAGTGGCGCCAGATCCAGGCCTGGATGCGGCTCAGGCCAAACGTGGTGGCCACGCCCAGCGCCAAGCCGGCCAATGCCACCCACAGGAAGGTCAGCGAAGCGGTGGCGAGCGAGAAGCTGCCGGTCAGTACCGCGGCCACCGCGAACTGGAAGCACACCAGCCCGGAGGCATCGTTGAGCAGGGACTCGCCTTCCAGGATGTGCATCAGGCGCTTCGGGATCGACACCTTGGAGGCGATCGAGGACACCGCCACCGGATCGGTCGGCGAGATGATCGCCGCCAGCGCGAAGGCCACTGCCAGCGGCATCGCCGGGATTAGCCAATGGATCAGCAGGCCCGCACCGATCACGGTGAACACCACCAGACCCAACGCCAGCTCGAGGATGGCCGCCTTGTCGCGGAACAGGCCTTGTTTGGGAATGCGCCAGCCATCCAGGAACAGCAGCGGAGGCAGGAACAATAGGAAGAACAGCTCCGGTTCCAGCTCGTGCCCGGCATCGAACACACCCGAAACCACCGCGCCAAGCGCAATCTGAACCAACGGCAGGGGCAACGAGAACGGCAGGATGCGGATCAGATAACCGCTGGCCGCGACCGCCAGCAACATGGCGAGGACGACATCGATCGAATGCATGGAAAACCCGGAAGAAGAAGCGGCGCGCGCGTACGGCATCGCATCGTGCAACGCACCATCACGCGCCTACGGGAACATACCGGTTTGCACGCGACGATGAAACCTTTGCGCCACCTCGCCCGGCTTGCCGTGTGGCAGGGCAGATCTGCATTCAGGGCCTGGCAATGCCGCGCGGTCGCCGATCGGCATCGACCCGGCGCTGTTGGATACGCCAGCGGACGGACGCGCGGACCCGACGTTGCCAATCCCCTCCGACCAACCACCGTGGCACTTGCCGGTAGCTGTCGTTCGCCATGCATCGCGCACACCTGCGCCGGCTCGGCACTGACTGGACAGCGGCAGGTCGATCGCGTCCTGCCGGCAATCGCACCTGGACCTGCATCACCTGAGTTCCAACCACCGACAGATCATGGCGTTGCAGCTGCCGCATGAGCGCGGCGACCGCAACAAGCGGCATCGATGCCTCCTGCATCTCGCGCTCGCCCAGCGCAGCGCCGGTCAGCCGGTGTAAAAACCGCGTGATGCATCCGCGCTGCATCCACCCGCGTATCCAGGACGACGATTGCCATCCAGGCAGTTGCTTACCCAAGGATCGATGCCTCATGAAGACCTCATTCCAGTCGCTTGCCGTCGCCACTGCCATTGCCCTGACCAGCGCCATGGCCCCTGCCTACGCCGCATCGAACCCGACCGTGGGCGGTGCGCCGATGCTGGTGACCAAGGACATCGTCGACAACGCCGTCAACTCCAAGGACCACACCACCCTGGTGGCGGCGGTCAAGGCCGCCGGCCTGGTCGACACGCTGAAGGGGCCCGGCCCGTTCACCGTGTTCGCACCCACCAATGCCGCATTTGCCGCACTGCCGGCCGGCACGGTGGACACGTTGCTCAAGCCCGAATCCAAGCCCATGCTGACCAAGGTGCTGACCTATCACGTGGTACCGGGCAAGGTCGACGCTGCATCGCTGATCGCCAAGATCAAGGCCGGCGGCGGCAGCGCCACGCTGACCACCGTGCAGGGCGAGGCACTGACCGCAAAGCTCAACGGCAAGAAGGTCACCATCACCGATGCCAAGGGCAACACCGCCAACGTCACCATTGCCGATGTCATGCAGAGCAATGGCGTGATCCATGTGGTCGACAAGGTGTTGATGCCGTAAGCGCAGCCTCTACCTGAAGCAGGCAGCTGCATGTGCGTGACCTCCATCGGCGGAACCGAGCCGGGTGACGCGCTGCAGACACTGTCGAATCGTTGCATCCGCGCGTGTCTGGAAACTGGGTCCAGGCAGCGCCACCGCACCGCAAAGCGGCGGTGAGGGGTCACTGGCCCGCCAGTGATCTCACTTGGTGTCATCGTTCTCCGACACCGTGCGCGTGCACTTGCACGCGCATTTTTTATCTACTCGCCATGCGCTGATCTGCAGCGATCGGTGCATCCAGCAACTGGCGCAGGTCCTCGACAAATCCGCGGTAGCCTTCCTCGCGCGCGGCCTCCGAGCCTTGCCGCAACACCCAGGAGGGATGCACGGTGGCCAGCACCGGCGTGCCGTCGTCCAGCCGCTGCCACTGGCCGCGCTGCTGCATCAAGCGGAAGCCGTTTCCCAACACCGCCTGTGCGGCGGTTGCGCCCAGGCACACGATCTGCGCCGGACGCAGCTGCGCGCGTTCGGCATGCAACCAGCCACTGCAGGCTTGCACATGCGACCGTTCCGGATTGCGATGCAGCCGCCGCTTGCCGCGCTGCTCGAAACGGAAATGCTTGACCGCATTGGTCACGTAGACCGTGGCGCGGTCGACGCCGATCTCGCCCAGCGCCATGTTGAACAAACGCCCGGCCGGCCCGACGAACGGACGCCCGCTCAGATCCTCTTCGTCGCCGGGCTGCTCGCCGATCACCATCACCGACGCGTCGCTCGGTCCTTCGCCGAATACCGTCTGCGTTGCCGGTTGCCATAACGCGCAGCGCCGGCAATCGCGCGCGGCCACGCGCAACTGCGCCAGGCTTTGCGTGACCACTTCCGGGGTCGGCGGCGGCGCCGCCGGCACTCGCCGCCTCACCGGTTCGGGCGCACGCTCGGCCATCTCGCGCACGCGCACACCCGCCTCGCGGATCAGCTCCGGCAACAGGCTCGCCTCGGGCAGGTTCTTCCAGTATTTCTGCGGCATTTCCTGCCGCATCATGGTCGGGTTGAGTCGCGCCGGATTGAAGATATGCGCGTAATAGGTACGCCAGAGCGTCTCCTGCGCATCGTCGGCCGGCACCTGAGTGCGCACGGCGCCTTCGCCGAACGTCAACGCCTCGCCGTCCCAGCGCACGCTGCGATATGGGGTGAGGATCGCCCAGCGCATGCCGGCGAAGCGGCGCGCGAAAAACGGCGCCACCCGATCCACGATCCAATGTTCGGGCTCGAACCACGCCACGAAGTCTTCCTCTTGCACCGGCAAACGCCGAAAGCGTACGAACGCCTTCATCTTGTGGGTGTCGCGCTGCACCGCCTTTTGCCACTGCGTCACCCGATGCACGTCGACATCGGTGGCCCGCTCCAGCAGCGCGCGTTCCCCGCACGCCACCCGCCACAACAACCGGTACAGCACCGCGTAGCGCTGCGGATCGCGGTGACACAACACCGCCCCCGCCATCTGCAGGAACTGCGCCGATACCCGCGGCGGCGCAGCCACGGCCGGCAAATCCGGCAGCCCCTGCCCCATCAACAAGCCGCCCTGCGCTCCGCCATTCCACGCGATGGCGTCGGGCTCCACCTGCGCGCACCAGCCCGCCCGCGCCAGCGCACGCCATGCTTCAAGGCTCCAACCCGGCTCGACGTCAGCGTTGTACATCGCGGTGGTCAGGATTGCAGAGGTGGGAGTGGGGATTGGGAATTGGGGATTCGCAAGGCGTCGTGTTCCTGTGTCAGCACTGGTGTTCGGTGGCAGCTTCGCGCCTGATGCGCCCCTTATCCGCGCTTCGGGCAGCTTGCCCGGCAACAGGGAGAGGCCAGCGGAAGCGGTGGGGCGCCGATGCCGGCGGCCAGCTGCGGTTTCAATCGAACAGACTCGCCTGCCTGGGCGCCGGCGCCAATTGCGCGCGCAACCGCACCGGATCGTCCAGGCGCTGGCGCGGATGATGATCCAGCACGCTCACAAACGGCAGCAGCTTCTTCATCGGCACCCGCAACCGCGCCAGGTCCCCCACCCGCAACCGCGCATGCCGGCGCGACAACAATAGGCGCTCCACATTGCGCGTGCCCAGGCCTGGCACCCGCAGCAGCATCTCGCGCGGCGCCGCGTTCAGATCCACCGGAAAACGCTCCGGATTGCGTAGCGCCCATGCCAGCTTCGGATCCACGTCCAGATCGAGCATGCCGCTGGACTGCGCCGGTGCGATCTCCTCCACGCTGAACGCGTAGAAGCGCACTAACCAGTCGGCCTGATACAGCCGGTGCTCACGCTGCAACGGCGGTGCCTGCAGCGGCAATTTGGACGAGGCATCCGGGATCGGGCTGAAGGCCGAGTAGTACACCCGGCGCATCCGGTAATTGCCATAGAGATTGTGGCTGGTGTCCAGGATGCTGCGGTCGTTGGCATCGTCGGCGCCGACAATCATCTGCGTGCTCTGGCCAGCCGGCGCAAAGCGCGGCGGCTTGGCGCGGCGCAGCTTTTCGGCCTTGCGCTCCAGCTGGTTTTCTTCGATGCGCCAACGCAACTCGCCCATTGCCGAACGGATGCCGCCGACACTTTTCTCCGGCGCCAGCAACGTCAATCCCTGCTCGGTCGGCAGCTCCACGTTGATGCTCAACCGGTCGGCATAGCGGCCGGCGGCGGCCAACAATTCCGGCGATGCATCGGGGATGGTCTTGAGGTGGATGTAGCCGGCGAAGTGATGCACCTCGCGCAGCTGCCGCGCCACCTCCACCAGCTGCTCCATCGTGTAATCGGAGTTGCGGATGATGCCGCTGGACAGGAACAGGCCTTCAATGTAATTGCGCTTGTAGAAGTCCAGCGTCAGCGTGACCACTTCTTCCGGCGTGAAGCGCGCACGGCGCACGTTGCTGGATACGCGGTTGACGCAATACGCGCAATCGAACACGCAGAAATTGGTGAGCAGGATCTTCAACAGCGACACGCAGCGGCCGTCGGGCGTGTACGAGTGGCAGATGCCCATGCCCTCGGTGCTACCGATCCCACCGGTGCCGAGCGAATTGCGCTTGTTCGCGCCACTGGAGGCGCAAGACGCGTCGTATTTGGCCGCATCGGCCAGCACTGCGAGTTTGTCGAGGATTTTCACGCAAGCAGCATGTCGTGAAGGCGTCTCAGCCTATGAGACTGCACCGCACTTCATCGTGAATGCTTCAGAGCGCTGCGCTGCCGGCACTTGTCGGCAGCATGCCTTTTGGCTGCGCTGCCGGCACTTGTCGGCAGCATGCCTTGTCGCTGCGCTGCTGGCTCTTGCGGGCAGCATGCCTGGTCGCTACGGCCAGTGTGCCCTAGGTACCAAGCCGTATCACCATGGATCTTGCCTGGTGTAGCCACCGCACCACAGCGGTTTGCAGCGGCAGCAACTGGCCACATGGCATGGCTTGAATGCGGCTGGGTAGTGCCTCGGGATTGCGGGGCCGACATGCTGCCTGCCCCGTCGATAGCGACGGTGCAGGCGTGCTGCGGTCGCCTGGGCTCAGGCGGCGACCGGGCCCGCAAGCGCGCGATCATCTCCGGGATCGCCGTCGAACCGGTAGATATCCATCGCCAGAAACCCCGCGTCGATGCCGGCATCGATGCGCCGTGCGCCGAGCCGGTCGGCGCCGGCGGCGCCCATCGCCACGTACAGCGGCAACAGGTGCTCGTCGGTGGGATGCGCCCGTGCGGCATGCGGTGCCTGCCGGCGATAGTCCAGCAACGCGGCGATGTCGTCCTCCACCAGTTTGCGCTCGGTCCACTCGATGAAGGGCCGCACATACGGCGCCTCGCGCTCGGCGCTGTAGCCATGGCGGAAGTCGTGCAGGTTATGGGTGATGCTGCCCGAGCCGATTACCAGCACCCCGTCTTCGCGCAGCGGCGCCAGCGCGCGGCCGACCGCAAACTGGTGCGCCGGCCCCAGCTCGGGCTGGATCGACACCGACACCACCGGGATGTCGGCGGCCGGATACAGCAGGCGCAGCGGCACCCACACGCCATGATCGAAGCCGCGCTGCGGATCCAGGTGCGGATGCAGGCCGGCCTGTTCCAGCCGGCGCAGAATCTGCTGCGCCAGCGCCGGCTCGCCGGGCGCGGGATATTCCAGCTCGTACAGCGGTGCCGGAAAGCCGCCGAAGTCATGGATGGTGGGCGGCCGCGCCGCGCCGCTGACCAGCGGGCGACGGCCAAGCCAGTGCGCGGATGCCACCACGATCGCGCGCGGCCGCGGCAAGGTCTGCGCGAGCTCGGCCAGGCGCTCGCCGACCTGCCCTGGCTGCAGCGCAGTCATCGGCGATCCGTGCGAGATGTACAGGGAAGGCAAACGGGTCATGGCGTACTCCTCGAAAGAACGACAGGCAGCCTCAACGCGCCGGCTTCAGCGCCCACGCGCCTTCGCCGAGCAGGGCTTGCACGATCAGCAACACCGCCCACAGCGCCGGGTATTCCCAGCCGCCGCCCGGATTGGAGAAACCGAAGCCGTTGCCGCCGTGCACGCTGACGATGGTGCCCAGCAGCAGCGGCACGCCCAGCAACCCGACCCAGCGCGCATAGATGCCCAGCAGCAGGGACAGGCCCAGACCCAATTCCAGCGCAATGGTGAGATAGGCCAGCGCGCCCGGCAGGCCCAGCGAGTGGAAATAAGCCACGGTGCCGGCCGGGGTGAACACCAGCAACTTGGTCAGGCCGTGGGCCAGGAACAGCACGCCCAGGCTGATGCGCAACAAGCCGGCGCCGTAGGCAGCGGTACGCGGGGAAGCAAGCGAGGTGGACATGGGACGGACTCCGGTGAGGACCTGCACAGCCTATTGCTTACAAATTTCTGATAAATAGTTTTAGTTCGGATAATTTATTGCGATCAAAGCAACAATCGGACACCCATGGATACCCTCGATGCGATGCGCGTGTTCGCGGCAGTGGCCGAACGTAGCGGCTTCAGTGCGGCCGCCGACGCGCTGGACCGCTCTACCGCCAGCGTGACCCGGCAGGTCGCCGCGCTCGAGCAACGGCTGGGCACCCGCCTGCTCAACCGCACCACCCGGCGGGTCAGCCTGACCAGCGCCGGCACCGCGTATTACCAGCGCTGTCTGCAACTGCTGGCCGACCTGGACGATCTGGAGGCCACGGTCGGCGCGCAGGCGCTGGAGCCGGCCGGGGTGCTGCGCGTCAATGCGCCGGTGAGCTATGGCATCGAGCGCCTGGCCGCGCTGCTGCCGGGCTTTTGCGCGCGCTACCCGCAGGTGGAACTGGACCTGTCGCTGTCGGACCGGCTGGTGGACATGGTCGAAGAAGGCTTCGATGTCGCCATCCGCATCACCCGGCAGCCGGCGCCGACGTTGATCGCCCGGCGCCTGGGCACGGTCCGCCTGGTGCCCTGCGCGGCGCCGGCCTACCTGGCCCGTGCCGGCACCCCGATGCACCCGTCCGACCTGGCCGGCCACGACTGCCTGCTGTACCACTACTCGCCCAACGGCGACGAAGTGCGCTTCCATGGGCCCGATGGCGATAGCGATGTGCGCATCCACGGCAGCCTGCGCGCCAACAACGGGCATGTGTTGAGCGCGGCGGCGGTGGCCGGCCTGGGCATCGCGATGCAGCCGGACTTCCTGGCCGACGAACATCTGGCCGCTGGCCGGCTGGTACGCATCCTTCCGCAGTACGCACTGGGGGAGATCGGCATCTTTGCCGTCTATACCAGCCGCAGCCACCTGGCCCCGAAGGTGCGCAGCTTCATCGACTACCTGGTCGACAGCCTGGGCGATGCCGGGCGCTGATGAGCCCGGCAACAGTACGTCCCGTCGATGGTCATTAACCTGACGCCGCATGTGTGGTCACAATCAAGATCCCCTCGAGCCACAGGATTGCGCATGAGCAAGATCGCCATCATCTATTTCAGCGGCTACGGCCACACCGTCAAACTGGCCGAAGCCGTGCACGCCGGCGCCGCCAGTGTCGGCGAGGCCACGCTGTACCGCATCGATCAGGACGGCAACCTGCCCGACGACGCCTGGGAGGCAATCGCCGCCGCCGACGCCATCATCTACGGCAGCCCCACCTACATGGGCGGGCCGGCGTGGCAGTTCAAGAAGTTTGCCGACGCCAGCTCCAAGCCATGGTTCGCGCAGGCCTGGAAGGACAAGATCGCAGCCGGCTTCACCAACTCGGCCTCGGTGAACGGCGACAAGTACGCCACCATCCAGTATTTCTGGACGCTGTCACAGCAGCACGGCCAGGTCTGGGTCGGTACCGGCCTGCTGCCGTCCAACACCAAGGCGCACGGTCCGCAGGACATCAACTGGACCGCCGGTTCGGCAGGCGCGCTGGCGATCTCGCCTTCCGATGCCTCGCCGGAAGAAGCACCGCGCAGCGGCGACCTGGAAACCGCCAAGCTGCTCGGCAAGCGCGTGGCCGAATTGGCCGGCAAGCTCAAGGGCTAAGCCGCATGTAGCGGCGCCCGCGTAACAGCGCCCGTGCATGGCGGTGGGCCTAGGTCTGCTGGCATGCGCGGACTTTTGCGTGGAGTCGCAGCGCGCGTTCGGGTTTGCGCGCTGTAACGCCGAATGCCCGATACCGCAGCGATCCGGCATTGGGCGCAGGCGTCGGCCCACCCCGTCGCCACGCGCCGCAACCTCGGCATGCAAGCCCCCACCGCGCGTCATCGCACGGGCCACATCGTGCTCACGCGCGCCGCCGCATCCTTCCCCTGCCTTCCTTGACGCACGGAGTTTCCTCACCATGCAAACCCGCACGCTTGGCCGTTCCGGCCCCACCGTCTCTGCGCTCGGTCTCGGCTGTATGGGCATGAGCGCGTTCTACGGCGATCGCAGCGACGAGGCCGGCTCGATCGCGGTGATCCACCGCGCCCTCGATCACGGCGTCAGCCTGCTCGACACCGCCGACATGTACGGCCCGCACACCAATGAAATCCTTGTCGGCAAGGCCATCGCCGCGCGCCGGCACGAGGTGTTTCTGGCCACCAAGTTCGGCATCAAGCTCGATCCCAACGACCCGTCGGTGCGCGGCATCGATGGCAGCCCGGACTATGTGCAATCGGCGTGCGAAGCCAGCCTGCGCCGCCTGGGCGTGGAGCACATCGATCTGTATTACCAGCACCGCGTGGACCCCAACGTGCCGATCGAAGACACCGTCGGTGCGATGGCGCGGTTGGTCGAGCAAGGCAAGGTGCGTTTCCTGGGGCTGTCGGAGGCCGCTGCAGCCACCATCCGCCGCGCGCATGCGGTGCATCCCATCACCGCGGTGCAGACCGAGTATTCGCTGTGGTCGCGCGAGCCCGAGGACAACGGCGTCTTCGCCACCGTACGCGAACTCGGGATCGGGTTCGTGCCGTATTCGCCGCTAGGTCGCGGGTTTCTGACCGGCGCATTCGCGTCCCCGGATGACTTCGAGACCGACGATTACCGTCGCCATTCGCCACGTTTCCAGGGCGAGAACTTCACCCGCAACCTGGAACTGGTGCAGCAGGTCAAGGCGATCGCCGCCGACAAGGGCATCACGCCGGGGCAGCTGGCGCTGGCCTGGGTATTGGCGCAGGGCCAGGACCTGGTGCCGATCCCGGGTACCAAGCGGCTGGCTTACCTGGAAGAAAACCTTGGCGCGCTCGATGTCGCGCTGATGCCGGACGAGCTCGCACGCATCGATGCGATCTTCCCGCTGCAGGCCGCGTCCGGTACGCGTTATCCGGAAGCGATGATGGGCGCGCTCAGCCGCTGAGCGCGCCGCGTGGGAGCACATGCAGTCGCGGCCGTCTGACTGTGTGCGCTCACGCCATCGCACCGGTGTGGCTCGCACACTTGCCAGCACCGCCATCCGAGTGACACGCCCTGCCCATGCTGTCTTTCGTGATCCCCGCCCATGACGAGGCCGCGCTGATCGGCCAGACGCTGCACTGCCTGCACGCCTGTGCGCAGGCCATGCAGCTGGACTACGAGGTCATCGTGGTGGCCGATGCCTGCGAAGACGACACCGCCGCCATTGCATGCGCGGCCGGTGCGCGGGTGCTGGACGTGCAATTGCGTCATATCGCCGCCACCCGCAATGCCGGCGCGCAGCAGGCGCAAGGCGACCGCCTGCTGTTTCTGGACGCCGATACGCTGATCGACCCGCAGGTGGTCGGCGCGGCGCTGGCGGCGCTGGATGCCGGCGCGGTCGGCGGTGGCGCGCAAGTGCATCTGCAAGGCAGGCGCGCGTGGTTCGAGCGCATGGCGCAGGCGACGTTCGGCTGGCTGTTCCGTCTCGGCGGCATTGCGCCGGGCTGCTTCCTGTTCTGCACGCGCGCCGCATTCGTCAGCGCCGGTGGTTTCGATACGCGTTACTACGCCGGCGAAGATGTGGCACTGAGCCGCGCGCTGGCACGCTGCGGGCGGTTCGTGATCCTGCGCCAGACCGTGCATACCTCCGACCGCAAGCTGCGCAGCTTTTCCAAGCGCGAACACCTGAGCCTGCTGCTGCGCTTTCTGTGGCGTGGGCGAAGCATGCTGCAGACCCGCGATGCACTGGGCTTCTGGTACCAGCGCCGGCGCTGAACCGCGCGTGTCCGCAGGGCTGCTGCACCGGGTGCGCGCTGCCATCGCGCCGGGACGTGGCGTCGGCGGCAATTTACACTGGCATGTCTGTTTTTCGTTTTCCGAGTTGCGCTCGCATGGCTCTTTTGCACCGTCCTGTCCTGATCGCTGCGCTGTCGGCTGCCCTGCTGAGCACCGCCGCGTGCCACCGCGATGACACCTCACCGGCGACGCACGCCAAGCCCACGCCCACCACGCCGAAGCTGGGCGATTTCGGTTTCGATGCGGCAGGCATGGACCGCAGCGTGTCAGCAGGCGACGACTTCTTCAGCTACGCCAGCGGCAACTGGGTCAGAACCACCCAGATCCCGGACGACCGCTCCAGCTTCAACAGCTTTGTCAGCATCGCGATCGCGACCGAGCAACATAGCCGCGACATCATCGAAGGCGCCGCCGCCAACGACCGTGTCACCGGGGAAGACAAGCAGATTGGCGATTACTACGCGGCCTACATGGATGAAGCCGGGATCGAGGCCAAGGGCGCAGGCCCGGCGCAACCGGAACTGGACGCGATTGCGCGGCTAGATGACAAACAGGCGCTGGCGCGCACCCTGGGCCGGCAGCTGCGCGCCGATGTGGACCTGCTCAACTCCACCAATTTCCATACCGACCGGCTGTTCGGTCTGTGGATCTCGCAGGATCTGCATCACCCGGGGCGCTATGCGCCGTATCTGGTGCAAGGCGGCCTGGGCATGCCGGACCGCAGCTTCTATCTGGACGAGGGACGCATGACGCAGATGCGCGACGCCTACCGCGCGCACATCGTCAAATTGCTGGCCCTGGCCGACATCGATGACGCGGCGGCCAGGGCCGAGCGCATCCTGGCACTGGAAACCGCGATGGCCCGCGTGCACGCCACCGCCGAACAGACCAACAACGTGCAGGCCGGCGCCAACACCTGGAAACAGGCCGACTTTGCGCGTAATGCACCTGGCCTGGAATGGGCGCCGTTCTTCGACGCGGCCGGCCTGAAGGCGCAGCAGGACTTCATTGTCTGGCAGCCCGGGGCGGTGACCGGGTTGTCGGCGCTGGTGCGTTCCGAATCGCTGCAGACCTGGAAGGATTACCTGAGCTTTCGCGCCCTGGACCGCGCCTCGCCGTATCTGTCCAAGGCCTTCGCCGATGAGCGGTTTGCGTTCTACGGCACCACGCTGGAAGGCACGCCGCAACAACGGCAGCGCTGGAAGCGAGGCATCGATGCCACCAACGCGGCCTTGGGCGAAGCGGTGGGCGAGCGCTATGTGCAGAAGTACGTCAGCGCCCAGACCAAGACGCGCGCCGAGGAGATGGTCAAGAACATCGTCGCCGCCTTCGGCAAACGCATCGACGCGCTGGAGTGGATGAGTCCGCAGACCAAACAGCATGCCAAGGCCAAGATTTCCGGGCTGACGGTGGCGGTGGGGTATCCGGACACCTGGCGCGACTACAGCGGGCTGGAGGTGCGCCGCGACGATGCGCTGGGCAATGTGCAGCGTGCCGAACTGTTCGAGTACCGGCGCAATCTGGCCAAGCTGGGCAAGGCCGTGGATCACCGCGAGTGGTACATGCTGCCACAGGAGGTCAACGCGCTGAACGTGCCGTTGGAAAACCGCCTGTTGTTTCCGGCAGCGATCCTGCAGCCGCCGTTCTTCGACCCGGCGGCCGACGATGCGGTGAACTACGGCGCCATCGGCGCGGTGATCGGCCACGAGATCAGCCACAGCTTCGACAATATGGGCGCGCAATTCGACGAACATGGCGAGCTGCACAACTGGTGGACGCCGCAGGATCTGAAAAAATTCGAGGCCGCCGGCAATGCGCTCGCCGCGCAGTTCAGTGCGTACAAGCCGTTCGACGACCTGAGCGTCAACGGCAAGCTGACCCTGGGCGAGAACATCGCCGATGTGGCCGGCCTGGCGACTGCCTACGATGCCTATCAGCTATCGTTGCAGGGCAAGCAACCGCAGACCATCGACGGTTTCAGCCCGGATCAGCGCTTCTTCCTGGGCTTTGCGCAGGCCTGGCGCGGCAAGTATCGCGACGCGGCGCTACGCAATGCCGTACTCACCGACGTGCACGCACCCGGACGCTTCCGTGCACAGACCGTGCGCAATCTCGATGCCTGGTATCCGGCGTTCGATGTACAGCAGGGCGAGCAGTTGTACCTGGCGCCCGCGCAGCGGGTGCGGATCTGGTAGCCAGCCCCCGCGTCACACCACCGCCCTGCACACCAGGCAAGCACCCGCACTCACCGCTCCCCAGGCCACTCCAGCAACATCGTCTGCGGCAGCTGCATGCGGCGGCACGCGCGTGCGGACAGCCCGTCGCGTAGCGCGGTGCGGAACAGTGGCGACAGACTGCGCAGCAGCCGCGCCGACGCATGTGCCTGTGCGCGCTGCGTGGTGGTGCGGCCGAGCATGTCGCTGGCCCAACCCGGCAACAAAGCGGTGCCGGCACCGAGGAACACGCCGCGCGACAGACCGGCCGCCGGCACCGGCAGCTGGATGCTAGTGAGGATGTCGAGCACTTCGCGCGAGCGCGTATCCATGCGCAACTGCCCGCGCACGGTGGCGAAATACGCATCGACCTGCGCCTCGCTGGCGGGCACATCGGTGGCGCCCAGCGCTTCGGCGACGCGGCGCGCTTCGTCGTAGTAACGATCGGCGATGCGCGCCGGCACATCACGGCAGTAACGTCGGCAGCCCTGCAGAAAACCGTAGGCTTCGGTGACGTGCACCCAGGTCAGCAACTGCGGATCGTTGGCGTCGTAAGGCACGCCGTCGGCGGTGTGGCCGTGGATATGCGAATGGATGCTGCGCACGCGGGCGATCAATTGCTCGGCTTCGGCGCGCGGGGCGTAGGTGGTGCCGGCGACGAAATTGGTGGTGCGCCGCAGCCGCCCGATCAGGTCGGCGCGGAAGTTGGAATGGTCGTAGACCCCGGCCAGCGCGCGTGGATGCAGCAGTTGCAGCATCAATGCGCACAGTCCGCCGGACAACATGCCGGGAAATTCGGAATGCACGCGCCAGGTGACGCTGTCGGGCCCGAAGATGCCGGTATCTCCGAGGGGCTGGTCGTAGTCGATAGTGCTCTGGCCACGCGGAAACGCGCCCAGCACCCAGCGCTGGATCTGCCTGGCGGCGGGGGCAGTGAGGGTACGCAGGACGGCTGACATGCACGCAAGGATACGTAGGCGGCTGCAAGACCGCGTCGTGGCGCTGAGGGGCTGGGATTGAGGATTGGGGATTTTGGATTGGTGAAAGGCGGCGCCGTGTGCGCTGTTCGTATCCATGCGCGCCGACCGTCTCGACGGGGGCTCGCCCGCCTGTCGCCGGATTTTGCGCGGCATGCATGCTTGCGCGGCGCTCACGCGATCTGTACGCCGGACTGGGTCGCACCGGTCGCAACCGCCACGGATGCAATCACGCAGGCGCGGGTGTGCAGTGCAGCAAGAATGGCGGCGCACTGCAGCTGCAATCGTCCGGCAAATACTGCAAATCGCCTGAATACCGCGGTTTGTGCGCCGGTGCGCAGGATTGGGCGGCCGTCGGCTCGCAGCAGGCATTGCCAAGCACAGCGAAAGTGCTAGAACTGGGGCCGTCCGCGCACCGGCCTGCATCACTGCCAGCCGTCTGCCCGGTCGCTCCAGGGCACCGGCGCGTTGCCGGGTGCAGCAAGTCGTTCGTACCAGCCATCCGTCAGGAGCTTGTCATGATCGCTTTGTTCCAGGGTTTGGGCCTGCTATTGCAGGACAACGCACTCCATCGGCTCTCCTTCGACGAGCAGGTCGCGCACTGGCGCGAAAAGAGCGACGAACAGCTCGACCAGGAGCTCAATCTGCTCAAGGTGGCCAAGAAGCAATGGGTGATCGCCTCGATCATCGGCTGGCAGGCGATCTCGCTGGTGCTGCTGGGCGTGATCACCCACCAGCTCTGGCAGAACGACTACCACCTCACCTTCAGCCGCGTGGTGATCATCTTTACCTCGTGGGCCTCGATCCTGTTCGTCATGTGGTACATCGCCGATCTGTTTGACCACAGTGCCGGTTTCGAACGCTGGCTGCGCGCCTTCAACAGCCGCGCGCGGGTCACCCCGGATGCCGACTCGGTCGAATGCGTGGCCGATGCGCTGGACATGACGCGCCGCTACCCGGAAGTGCTGCGCTACAAGCAGGAGGTGACCTCTAGGCGCGAGCTACGCCACGAGGACATCGTCAACATGCGCGAGATGGGGCGGCTGCGCCGCTACACCGAACTGTTGCGCGATCTGGACCGCTTCGATGGTGCGCCGCGCCTGGTGACCAATTCCGCTACCCATAGCGCGGCAGGGACGCTGGCGTAGCGGTTGCGCGATGGACGCAGGTTGCCGGGAGACGCCGACAACCCCGCGTGTCTGGTGGAACGTGCTGATTGATCCGCCCGCGACACCGGGTGCGCTGCCGGGCAGCGCCAATTGCCGCACCCGATGGCGTGTGCGGCGGCCAACAAGAAAACGGCCGGTGCAGTGCACCGGCCGTTCCTGTTTGCGGCGCCCGAAGACTGGCGCCTGCTCGATCCGTCGTCAGCAATCAGCGATCAGACGCTTACGCCCGCGCGACGGCCTTCTCCACCGACGGCGTACGCCAACCGCTGCGCACGCCCCAGATGTAGAACACCGCGCCGACTGCCGCGACCACCGCCAGATCGGTGCCGTAGCTGAGATAGCCATGCCCGCCGAAGTCGCTGCTGCCGGCCCAGGACAGCAGCGCGATCGTCGGCAGGTAGCAGATCATCCAGGCCGCGCCCTTGAGGTTGCGCCCAAGATCCGGCCAGCCTTGCTTGGCCTGGTAGTAGCAGTACACCGGCAGCGCCACGACCATCAGCAGGATGATCTCGCCGGTCAGCGGCCAGCGCGCCCAGTACAGCAGTTCGGTCGCCATCACGAAGGCCACACCGGCCAGCACCGGCAACGCGGCGATGCGCAGCGGGCGATGCAGCTCCGGCGCATGACGGCGCAACGCCATCGCGCTGATCGGGCCGGTGAGGTAGGAAATGATGGTCGCCACCGAGATCACCGCCGCCAGCGTGCCCCAGCCGCGGAAGAAGAACAGGAACACGAACGACACCGCCAGGTTGAAGAACATCGCCATGCGCGGCACGCCCCAGACCGGATGCAGCTTGCCCAGCACCGACGGCATGGTGCCGTTCTTTTCCATGCCGTAGACCATGCGCGCGGTGGTGGCGGTATAGGTGATGCCGGTGCCGCTGGGGCTGACGAACGCATCGATGTACAGCAGCATTGCCAGCCAATGCAGGTTGACGATGATGGCCAGCTCGGCGAACGGCGAGCGGAAATCGATGCCGTGCCAGCCGGCCTTGGCCAGCAGGTCCGGCGGCACCGCGCCGATGTAGGCCACCTGCAGGATCACGTAGACCACGGTGGCCAGCGCGATCGAGCCCAACACCGCGAAGGGAATGCTGCGGCCCGGGTTGCGCGCTTCGCCTGCTAGGTTCACCGGGCTCTGGAAGCCGTTGAAGCTGAAGACGATGCCGGCGGTGGCCACCGCGGTGAGCACCGCGGCCAGGTCGATCACGTGCGCATCGCCGTGGATGCCGACGCTGAAGTTTTCGCTATGGAAGCCGCTGGCGATCAAGGCCACGCCGGTCGCCGCCGGCACCACCAGCTTGAACACGGTGATCAGGGTATTGGAGCGCGCGAACAGCTTGACGCTCCAGAAGTTGAGGAAGAAATACACCAGCACCAGCACCGCCGAGATCAGCAGGCCGGGCACCGACAACTCCCCCGCCCCGCCGGGTGCCTGCACATACAGGCCCTGCGCCCAGGCCCATGGCCAGGAGGCCATGTACTGCACCGAGGCCTCGGCCTCCACCGGGATCACCGACACGATCGCGATCCAGTTGGCCCAGCCGGCAATGAAGCCCACCAGCGAGCCGTGCGAGTAATGGCTGTAGCGCACCATGCCGCCGGACTCGGGGAACATCGCGCCCAGTTCCGCGTAGGACAGCGCGATGGTGGTGATGATCGCCGCGCCCAGAATCCAGGCCCAGATCGCACCGGGGCCGGCCAGGCCGGCAGCGCGCCAGGCGCCGAACAGCCAGCCGGAACCGATGATCGAGCCCAGGCCGGTGAGCATGAGGGCGAAGGGGCCAACGTCGCGGCGTAGCGATTGTTCGGACATGAGAAGCCTGGCAGTGAGGACGCCGTGAACCGGCAACAAGCCGGCAATGATCGCAGAAGCGGCCGCTGATCGTCAGTGCGTATTCAGGCTTGCATGCGGCTGCATCCGTGCCTTACCACACGGACGGAAGTGTTTTAGCAGGCCGCTCGCTCAACCATGGCAATCGGCGCTGGGCGCGCTGGCATCCACACAGGTATGCGCCTGACGCGGGATGCCGCGCAATTCGCGCACTTGCCCGGGGGTCAGCGCAAAGCTGTCCAGGGTTGTGCGTGCGCAGGCCGGCGTGCCCGAGGTCTGGCCCGCGGCGGGCGCGGCGCAGTGCTCTTCGTAGACCAGGTAATGGCAGCGACCGCTGCTACTGGCCAGGCAGTGCACGTTGAGGTCGGTGGCGGTGGCCAGGGTCTTGCTGAAGATCACGTCCCGGCCATTGCTGGTGGCGCGGGTGATGGAGGTGGTGCCGTTGCGGTCGTGGCAACCGGCCAAGGCAAGCAGGCAATACACGAGGGAGGCGATCAGGCGCATATCAGCAATCCTTTCAGTCGAGGCGATCGGGGGACTTACATGCCGCGGAACAGGCTCATGAAGGGCTGGCTGACGGTGAGCGTTTCGCTGCGCCCGCGCAGTGCCAGCCGGCCCTTGCCGGTGTCCTCGCGCACCACCGAGGCAACCGCCTTCATGTTGACGATGGTGGAGCGGTGGATCTGCTTGAACACCTGCGGATCCAGCACGTCGAGCAATTCGCGCAGCGGCGTGCGCACGATCGCCTCGCCGGCGGCGGTCATCACCGTGGTGTATTTCTGGTCGGCCTGGAAATACGCCACCTCGTCCAGCGCGATCAGGCGCGTCTCGCGGCCGCTGCTGGCGGTGAGCCAGGCCAACGGCGGCGCGGCGCTGGCGGCAGCAGGGCGTGCGGACAGGCGCTGCAGCAAGGCCTCCAGCAGCTGAGCATCCGGCTGGCCGGAGGTGGCGCGCTGTTGCACGCGCTGCCAGGTGGCCTGCAGGCGCTCGCGGCTGATCGGCTTGAGCAGATAGTCCACCGCGCCGTGTTCGAACGCATCGATGGCGTACTGATCGTAGGCAGTGACGAACACCACCTGGGTACGCGGGCTGACCTCGCGCAGGGCACGCGCCACCTCGATACCGGTGAGCCCGGGCATGCGGATATCCAGAAACACCACATCGGGCTGTTGCGCGGCGATGGTCTCCAACGCGCCGGCGCCGTCTTCGCATTCGCCCACGATCTGCAGTTGCGGGCACACCTGCGCGAGTAGGGTCAGCAGCGATTGCCGCAGCAGCGCCTCGTCTTCGGCGATCACCGCACGCAACGCGCTCATGCCTGCACCTGCGCGGCATGGGTGTGCGCGTCGGGCAGCGGCGGCGGCATGCGTGTGGCCAGCACCTGTGCCGGCAGCGGCAGACTGATCGTGGCTGCCACACCGCTGGGGAAATTGGACACGATGGCAAAGCTGGCTTGGCCGGCATAGATCAGCTGCAAGCGCTCGCGCAGGTTCTTCAGGCCGATGCCGGTGCCTTGGGTGTGGGTGCCGAAGCCCTGGCCATCGTCGGCCACGGTCAGCGTGGCGTGGTCGTCGACGCGACGCGCCAGGATCCATATCGTGCCGCCGCCGGGCTTGGGTTCCAGCCCGTGCTTGATCGCGTTCTCCACCAGGGTCTGCAACATCATCGAGGGCAGTTGCAGTGCGCGCAGCTCGTACGGCACTTCCACCTGCAGGGCCAGCCGCGTGCCCATGCGGATGCGCAGGATTTCCAGATAGGCCTGGGTGCGTTCGAGTTCTTCGCCCAGGGTGGAGATGGCCCCGTCGGCGCTGGGCAGCGAGCTACGCAGGTACTGGATCAGGTGCCCGATCATGATCTCCGCGCGCGGCGGGTCGGTGCGTGCCAGCACCTGTGCGCTGGCCAGCGTGTTGTAGAGAAAGTGCGGCTCGACCTGGGCATGCAGCAGGTTCAGGCGGGCCACGGCCAATTCCTTTTCCATCACCGATTGCTCGGCCGCGGCCTGCTCGTCGCGACGCTGCTCGCCGACCCGGCGCACCACCGCGCGGTTGATCGCCTCGGCATTCTCGAAATTGCTGCCTTCGTCCACCGCGAACAGGTCCACCCAGGCGCTGGCGTCGGGCTCGCACAACACGGTGACGCTGCTGGTGCCCTGCCCTGGCGCGATCGTCACCAGCACCTGGTTGCGCTTGATCGCAAAACGCGCGAACAGGTTCCAGCGCGAAGGTTGACGTCCTTCATACGGGTCGATGCGGCGCACCTTGGCGCGGATCAGCAGGCTGCCGGGCGCGCATTCGATGTCCTGCACGCGCGGCAGCGCGCGCACCGCCTCTTCGACCACGGCGAAGCTGGCCTGCACCTCCAGCGGCACCTCGATCTGGCGGCGCTGGCGGGTCGACAGGGTGTCGTGATCCAGCCGCCCGGCGATCAGGCGCACCCGTCGCACATGGGTGATCGCACTCATCAAGGCCAGCGTCAGCAGCACCACGCAGATCAGCACGAAGAACGCGCCGGTGGAGCCGAACAGCTGCGCCCACATGATCCCGGCCACCACCAATGCCGCAGCCCAGGCGAACACGATACGTACGATCAGGAAGACGCTGGCAGACACGGGTGGGAGCTCGTTGGATCGGGACGCGGCGAGCATAGCCGGCAAGCGATCGGACGAAAGCCCCGGGCGACGAATGGCTGCCAGCGCGGCCCCAATTGCCCGGATCGCGGTGCGAAACCCGGCCTGGTCGGCCGTGGCAGGTGCAGATGCGCGCGGTATGCTCGGCGTCGGTGACCTTGCGGCATCTGTCGCTGGCGCGCAGCGCGGGGCCTGGCCTGTACGGATCCTGCGCGCCGCGCGCCGCGCGTGGCCGATAGCGCAGCCGCCGTTACCCCGATCACCTTGTCCACCTCGCTCAGGAGTCGCATGCACCGTCGTCATTTCCTGCACAGCGCCGGTCTTGCGCTCGCGGCCGCTTCGACCGGGAGCTGGGCCGCCACCGGCAAGCCTGCCGCTGCGCCGTCTTCGCCACTGCCCGCCGCGCCACTGGGCGCCTTGTCCGACCAGTTCGCCGCAGCGCTGCCGCTGGCGCCGATCCGTGCGGCGGTCGATCGCATCATCGCGATCAACGGCTGCACCCGTCCGTTCCGTGCGCAGGGGCCACGGATCGAGGCCGAGCGCATCGGTCGCAAGACGGTGGTGCACAACTACGGACACGGCGGCAGCGGGTGGTCGTTGTCGTGGGGCGCGGCCGAGCACGCACTGCGGCTGGTGCGTGCCGCCGATGCGGATGCGCGCGAGCTGGCGGTGATCGGCTGCGGCGCGATCGGGCTGACCACCGCGCTGGTGGCGCAACGTGCGGGCCTGCGCGTGCGCATCTATGCGCGCGAGCGCCTGCCGGACGTGCGCTCGTTCTACGCCACCGGCGTGTGGTCGCCGGATTCGCGCGTGTGCACCAGCGAACACGCTACCGCGGATTTCAGGACCCGCTGGGAAGAGATGGCGCGCATCGCGTTTCGCCGCTACCAGACCCTGCTGGGCCTGCCGGGCGATCCGATCGAGTGGCGCGATGGGTATGCGTTGTCGGATGTGCCGTTCGATCAACCGAGCGCATCGGCCGAAGCGCACGAGCCGGACTACCCGCCGCTGGAGCGCGAACTGCTCGATGATCTCGGCCCGCGCTCGCAACCGGTCGCGCCCGGCGGCCATCCGTTTCCGGTACCGTTCGTGCGTCGCTACAGCCAGCTGACCTTCAACCTCAGTGCGTATGCGCGGCTGTTGATGGACGACTATCTCCAGGGCGGCGGCGAGCTGTATACGCGCAGCTTCGAGCATCCGCGCCAGTTCGACCAGTTGCGCGAAAAGATCCTGGTCAATGCCACCGGCTATGGTGCGCGGGCATTGCTTGGCGACCACAGCGTCATCCCGGTGCGCGGGCAGACAGCGCGCCTGATTCCGCAGCCGGAGGTGACCTACGGGTTGGTCTGGCGCGGCCACAATCTCAATGTTGTGCCACGCCGCGATGGTTTGCTGGTGCAGTCGCAAGGTGCCAACGATTTCAACAACCCCGATGCCACGCCGGATCACGCAGCGTCCGCAGCAGCGATCCGCGAACTGGCACGGTTGTTTCCTTCAGCCTGAGTCAGTTTGCCCGCGCGCTGCGATCAGGACTCGCCAAGCGAGGCCTGCAGCGCGCGGGCCAGTGCGGCATCGCCGCTGACGAGCTCGTCCCACCGCAACACCACGCCTTTGCGTCGGCCTTTCTCGACCAGCTTCAGACCCCGCGGGTCGACGATCAAGGTATAGGCCTGTTCGCCGATCTGCAGCTCGCGGCGTAGCGGTTTGTCCAACGGCGTCATGGCGATTCCCTGGGCAAGGACGAGCCTTCAGTTGTAGCGCATCTGTCTGCAACGACGTGCATGCCCCGTCGTGCATGCCGCACGTTGCCGGTGCAATCGCTGAGCCAGCATCGACATCCGCGCAGCTGGGATCAACGTCAGCGCACGTGCTTGGGTAGTGCGGGATGCGCGGCCGTGGACATGCGCACTGCACGTACGCGCCTCGGCAAGCCGGCATCGGCCTGGGTCAATGCAATGCGACGGCCACGGTTGGGCACTACCGCATCGATCGCCCGCCAATCGCCAGCGCACAGCTTGTGGCACAGGTCGTCATCGCATCGGGATCACCGCATCCACCGATTGCGCTAACACGCCGACGACTAGCTTAGCGACACGCCAGACAGCCTGAGCGAGCACGACAACAACGCTGCCTTGCGGCATCGCCTGACCAGGCGATGCCATGCCGGGGTGATGACGCAGCTGGCTCGCAATCGAAGGCAAAGACGCACACACAGTGCATCGCACTGTTTTAACCACTCATCCATCCAAAGGAGCCGCCCATGGCGATCAAGACAATTGAAGAGCTTTTCGTCCACGAACTGTCGGACATCTACAGTGCAGAAAAGCAGTTGACCAAATCGCTGCCGCGTCTGGCACGTGCGGCGACCGAACCCAAGCTGGTAGAGGCGTTCAAGCTGCATCTGGAAGAGACCCAAGGCCAGATCGAACGCATCGACCAGATCGTCGAACTGCTCGGCATCAAGCTCAAGCGCATCAAGTGTGCCGCGATGGAGGGTCTGGTCGAGGAAAGCCGCGAGGTGATCGACGAGATCGAAGAAGGCCCCGTGCGCGATGCGGCGCTGATCGGCGGCGCACAGAAGGTGGAGCATTACGAGATCGCCTCGTACGGCACCATCGCTGCGATTGCAAAGCAGTTGGGCTATACCGACGCGGTCAGCTTGCTGCTTTCGACCCTGGAAGAAGAAAAAGCCACCGATGAAAAGCTGACGTTGCTCGCCGAGCAGGGCGGCAATCAGAAAGCAGCCAAGGCCAGCAAAGCGGCCTGACACATCGCGCAGGCGGCGCTGCCGCCTGCGTTCGCCCGCATCGCGCGGGCAACCTCCACCCGTAGCCAGCCTCAGGGCTCTGCCCGCATGCCGCGTTGCAGTCGCCGCCGGGCGCCAGCCAGGAAATACGATCCATGTTTATGCATAACAAGCGTCTGATGTACACCGTGCGCGTTGCCGAACCCAATCCGGATCTGGCCACGTTGATGCTCGAGCAGTTCGGCGGACCGCAAGGCGAACTTGCTGCAGCAATGCAGTATTTTACGCAGGCATTGGGCGAAGACGATCCGGGTCGCAAGGATCTGTTGTTCGATATCGCCACCGAAGAACTGAGCCACCTGGAAATCATCGGCTCCATCATCGCCATGCTCAACAAGGGCCCGAAGGCCGTGTTATCCGAAGGCATGGAAGAGGCCATGGAGATGCGCTCCATGACCCAGAACAGCACCAGCCACACCCAGCAGATCCTATACGGTGGTGGCCCGGCACTGGTCAATTCCAGCGGGGTGCCGTGGACCTCGGCCTATGTTGATTCGATCGGTTGCCCAACTTCGGATATGCGCTCCAACATCGCTGCCGAAGCACGTGCCAAGTTGGTCTACGAGCGTCTGATCACCGTCACCGACGACCCGGGCATCGTGGATGCGCTGCGCTTCTTGATGACGCGCGAAGTGGCGCATCAGAAGTCGTTCGAGAAGGCGCTGTACTCAATCGAGCCGAACTTCCCGCCTGGCAAGCTGCCGGGGGACCCGCGCTTTACCGATATCTACTACAACATGTCGCAGGGCGAAGGCGACACGGTCGGCCCTTGGAATACCGGCGAGCAGTGGGACGTGGTTGCGGACCGTGCGCTGCAGTCCGCGGTCGATGGCGGCGATGGTTCGGCCACGGTTGCGCTGGATGCGACCCAGACCGAAGCATTGGATGCCATGTCGCTACGCCTGCTGTCCAATCCGGAACTGGATCGGGTCACCGGCGCAGACCTGGGCGCAGGCCCGGGCGCCGGCTCCACCACCGGCGACATCCAACGCTGATCTTCATCGACAGCGGTTGCTGGCACTGGCCCGGGTCGTTCGCGACCGGGGCTTTTTTATGCGCAACATGATGTGGACAGCAGGCGACAGACAGGTTGTCTCGCGGATGACCATCGCAGCGATGGCGGCGCCCGACCTGCAAAGACCACGCAGTACAGGTGGCTGGATACACGATGCCTGCGCGCGTGCGACGTATTACCGAACGCCCGAAAACACGCCGGGCCGACAGGCCTGCTGTTGCCACAGCGTGCCGACGCGCCTCACATCGGTGCGGCGTGCTTGGGGCGCGCTTCGCTGGCCCACTCGGGCCGCACGCCTGCTGCGGTGGTGCAACGCTCCAGCCGCCATGGCATGAGACGACACATCGCCTCCTCGCCGCTGGTCTTCAGCCATTGCGTGGCATCGCCTTGGATGCATAACGGACGCTGGGTCGGCAGGCTGGTCGACGACGCGACCAATAGCGAAAACCCCATCTGCAGGCGGCCGCCGATATCCATGACATTGCGCAGACCCGCCGCGTACGACGCGCCACCGTCCTGACTCAACCAGGTTGCCGAGGTGGCGCCGTCTGCCGATGCACTGCAGGCAAATCCACACAGCGGGATCAGGCAGCGTTGGGTTTCCCAGATGGCCAGGTCGACGCGCCCCAGCCACTCCGGCTCCTGCGTCGTGATCGAACGCTGCTGCCCCGGAGCACGTCGGCCGAAGGTTGCGCGCTCCTCGCGTTTGCCGCCACGGTCGGCAACCAGAATGTCGGCATCGGCACCGACACCGATTTCGACCCAGGCATTGCTGGCAACGCGACCCGGCAACTGAAGAATGCGCGCAATCATGTTCACTCCGCCGTACATCTTGATGACAGCAGGAGTTACGCATAATACGCGCCAAGTTTTTGGCTCTTGCGCAGCGGCGCACTGCAACGCTCTTGCATGAGGGCAGTGGCATCAACGGCGCTACGAGGTACCAATCCGTCGCAACATCTGCACGCACGCGCAGGATTTTCCGTGAAGGGCGCATCCGGATGCCCGGCATGTCGCACATCGACACAGCAGCGCCTGCCTGAGTGCGCACAGACTGCAGGTGAGCGTGCAGTGCGCTACTGGTCGTACAGCGAGGTCAACGGCAACTGGATCTCGCATTCCAGACGTGTATCGCTGAGCTCGTAACGCGTCTGTGCGCCGTGGCTGTACGGCAAGGCTTTTTCGATCAGGCGGCGGCCGAAACCGCCCGCCTGGTCGCGATCGTTGCGTCGTTGCCGGCTGGCGCCTTCTTCGATCCACGACAGTACCAGATGCGCCGAGGCATCGTTGTTGGACACCACGTCCCAGCGAACCGACAAGGTACCGGTCTCTACCGCCAGTGCCCCATGCTTGAGCGCATTGGTGGCCAGTTCGTGCAAGGCCAGCGCCAACGTCTGCACAGTGGACTTGCGCAGCGCCACATCCGGGCCATCCACCACGATGCGCTGTTGATCGGGCTCGGCGCCGAGTGCATCCAGCTCCATGCGCAGCAGTGCGCCGATGGTGGTGGGCACGTTGTCCGACTGCGACAACAGCCCTTGCACACGCGACAATGCAGAGAGCCGGTCATCGAACCTGCCGGCGAATTCCGGCATGCTGTGGCTGGTCTGGACGGTCTGCTTGGCGACCGACTGCACCACGGTGATCAGATTGCGGGTGCGGTGCTGCAATTCGCTGACCAGCACGCGCTGCTCGTCCTGCAGACGGCGCAGATTGTCCGATTCGGTCGAGGTTCCCAGCCACTCCAGCACCTGGCCGCGCTCGTCCAGCACCGGCGCGCTGCGCGTATGGAACCAGCGGTAGCGGTCCTCGGCTGCATTGAACAGGCGGTGCTCCACATCCAGCCCGCCGGTGCGCACGCTGTCGTGCCAGGCATTCAAGGTCAGTTCGCGCTCGTCCGGATGCACCGCCTGCAGCCAGCCCAGCTCCAGGCTCTGGCCATCGCGTTGCCCGGTATACCTGGACCATTGCGGGCTGGACCAGGTCCAGCGGCCGCCGTCGAGCGAGCGCCACACCAATTGGGGGATGCCTTCCATCAAGGTGCGCAGGCGCTGCTCGCTGCTGCGCAACGCGCGCTCGGCGCGCGTCAGCGGGGTGACATCCATGAAGGTCAACACCGCCCCGCCGATGAAGTTGTTGACCGTGCGGTACGGCAGCACGCGCACCATGTAGCGCGCGCGGGTAGCGGGGTTTTCCACTTCGCGGTCCAGTACCGCCAGCGTACGGATCACCCGACGTAAATCGTCCTGCAGCTCGTCGTAGCTCACGTGCAGCTTGATGTTGCTGATCGGCCGGTGGATATCGCTTTCCACCAACGGCAGGATATCGGTGACGGCGGGGGTGAAGTTGGTGACGCACAAGTCGTTATCCAGAAACACGGTGGCGATCTGGGTGCTTTCCAGCAGGTTCTTCAGATCGCTGTTGGCATGCGCAAGTTCCTGCACGCGGTGGGCCAGCTCGCCGTTGACCGTGGTGACTTCCTCGTTGACCGACTGCAGTTCTTCCTTGGAGGTTTCCAGTTCCTCGTTGGCGCTCTGCAGTTCTTCGTTGAGCGACTGATACTCCTCGTTGGAAGACTTGAGCTCCTCGTTGGTGCTTTCCAGCTCCTCGATCATCGACTGCAGCCGCTCGCGCGTCATGCGCAGCTCGTTCTCCAATGCCCGCACGTGCGCGTTGTCGGACACCCTATCTTTCGGCGGTGCCAGCTCGGCCAGTTCGCGCGCTTCCACTTCCTGGAACAACACCACATAGCCGCGCGGCACCTCCGAATCCGAAGTCGGCTCCACGAACAGATCCACTGCCAAGGTCGCCGCATCCTCGTGCATCTGGATGCCCTTGGCCTGCACCGGCGCCATGTCCGCTTCGGCACGGCTGAGCGCGCTGCGCAACTCCAGCCGCAGGTCGCGGTGAACGAGGTTGAGCAGGTTGAGACTGGGCGCACCGCCGCCGGGACGGATGAAACGCCCGGCCTGCGAAGAGAAGTGCAGCACATCGAAATGTTCGTCCAGCACCGCATAGGCCGGTGCATAGCGATCGGCGATGCGCTCGCCGGCACGCACCAGTGCATTGCTGGCACTGCGCTGCTGGCGGGTGGCCGCCGGCGCATGGCCGTCGGGTCCGAGCGAAGACGACGGGAAGGTCGCATGCATGCGGCTGTCGGCATCGATCTTCTGGAACACGCGGAAGCTGCGCTCCACCGGTGCGAACAACTTGGCATGCCGCGAGACGTTCTCGGCGTTGCCCAGGAACAGATAGCCGCCCGGCTTGAGTGCGAAGTGAAACACCGGGATCACCCGATTCTGCAGCTCGGCATCCAGGTAGATCAGCAGATTGCGGCACGACACCAGATCCAGCCGCGAGAACGGCGGGTCCTTGACGATGCTGTGCTGCGAGAACACGCACAGCTCGCGCAGCTGCTTGCTCACCACATAGGTATCGCCTTCCTTGACGAACCAGCGCTGCAGGCGCTCCGGTCCCACATCGGCAACGATGCTGGACGCATAACGCCCTACCCGTGCGATGGCCAGGGCCCGCCCGTCGATGTCACTGGCAAAGATCTGGATGCGCGGTGCCACGTCCAGCGTCTGCGCATGCTCGCGCAACAGCATCGCCAGCGAATACGCCTCTTCGCCAGTGGAACAGCCCAGTACCCACACCCGCAGGTGGTCGCCTGGCTGCTTGCCCTGGAACAGGCGCGGAATCACCTGCTGCTCCAGAAACTCGAACTCGCGACGGTCGCGGAAGAACTGGGTCACGCCGATCAGCAGATCGTTGAACAGCAGCAGCGGCTCGTCGAAGCGGCCGCGCAGCTGCTCCAGATACTGTTCCAGCGTGTCCACCTGGACTACCTGCATGCGTCGCTGTACGCGGCGCAGAAACGTGGCGCGCTTGTACCCGTGGAAATCGTGGCCGGTGGCGTTGCGCAGGATGCTGGCGACCTGGCCGAGCTGGTCGTTTTCGCTGCCCTTGCGCACACCTACCGGCGCCGGATGACCGAAGCGGTGGTAGCGCCGCATATGCGCGGCGATGCGTGCGGCCACGCGCGGCAGCGGCAGGATGTCGTCGCTGATGGCGGCCGGGTTGCCGGCACTGCGCAGATCCATGCCGTGCAACGACGGGTCGTCTACCGCCAGTGCCAGACCGCCGCATTCCTTGATGGCGGCGGTGCCCAGGGTGCCGTCGCCATCGAAGCGGCCCATGATCAGGCCGACCACGTTGCCGTCCTGGTCGTGCGCCATCGAAACGAAGAAGCTGTCGATCAGGCCGTGATCGCTGGCTTCCTCCAACGGACGCAGCCGCAGCCGGCCTTCTTCCAGGGTCACCAGCGTCTGGCTGGGCGGCAGGTAAATGCGTCCGGGATGCAGCGTATCGCCATCCTCCGGTGCCAGCAGCAGGCTGGATTGCGGCCCGAGCAACTCGCGCAGGCGCGGCTCGTCCAGCAAATGGCGATCGCGCAGCAACAGCATGACCACCAGATTGGGCGCGCCGGCGACCGCGTCCAAAAGTTCGGCCAGGCGCGTGGCATCCAGGCCGTCGGCACCGACACCGAGAATGAACAACGGCGGTGGCGCCACGGCGTCGTGCGCAGGGGTCGCTGCCGTGTCGTCGCAGGAGGTGTCGTCGTCGGTCATTGCAGCCATCGCATCAACGGCGCCGGGCGTGAGGCGCAATCGTCAATGATGGCGCAAACCTGCCTCTACTGCTACGCGGCGTCTGCGTGATACATCCGCCTTGCGCGGACCGGTTCTGGAAGCGCCTGCTTACGCGCGGCGTTAACCGACGCGGCGCGCACTATGGCTTGCGCGTCGCCAGACAGCGCCACCGCTCTAGGAGTCCCCATGCTGGACAACCCACTCAACGGCCGTCGCATCCTCGTGGTGGAGGACGACTATCTGCTGGCCGAATCGCTCAACGATCTGTTGGTGGAGGCCGGCGTCTATGTGCTCGGGCCGGTGGGCAACGTGCCGGAGGCGCTGACGCTGGTGACCTCCGGCCAGAGCATCGACGGTGCATTGCTCGACGTCAATGTGCGCGGCCAACCGGTGTTTCCGGTCGCCGATGCGCTGCTGGAACGCGGCGTGCCGTTCTCGTTCTGCTCGGGCTATGACCGCTACACGCTACCGCCGCGGTTTGCGCACCTGTCCTACTGCATGAAGCCGTACAACCCGCGCATAATCACCGCGCTGCTGAGCAACCAGGCCCAGCCTGCCGAGCACTACTAATCGGTGCTATCGGTTGACACCGCATCGTCCTGGCGCAGGGCGCGCTCGTCTTCGCCGAGTTGATTGAGCAACTCCACGGCCGACTGATGGGTGGTGCGCAAGGTGTCCATGGGTTTGGAGGTTTCGTTGCGCAAGGCGTACAACGCAAAGCCCATCACGTTGAGACGGTTGCGCAACTGATGCAGCAGCTCGCGCCGCCGCCCCTGGGATGCATCGCTCATTACGTGTCCTTGTCACTGAGCCGGTTGTGCAAGGTGCGTACGCTGATCCCCAACTCGCGCGCCGCCGCCTTCTTGTTGAAACGCGTGCGCGCCAATGCCGCTTCGATCATGGCGTCCTCGGCCTGGCGCATAGTCCACCCTGCCGGAATCAGCAAGCCGTCTTCGTCGGCCTGCGGCACGGTGTGCACCACCTCCGGCGCGCTCAACAGATCGCCGTCCGAGCGCAGGTACAGATAGCGGATGAACGAGCGCAGTTCGCGCACGTTGCCCGGCCAGGTGTGGTACGCCAGATAGCGCAACAACGATTTGGTCGGCAGCTTGCGGGTGCCGTACTTGACGTTGAGCTCATCGATCACGCGTAAACCCAGCAGACGCGCATCGCCACGACGCTCGCGCAGCGGCGGTACCTGGATCGGGTACTCGTTGAGCCGGTAGAACAGATCCTCGCGCAGCACGCCGTGCTCACGCTGCACACGCTGATGCGTTGCCGCAATCACGCGCGCATCCAACGGAATTTCCTCGCTGCCACCCACGCGCATGAAGCTGCGCGACTCGATCGCGCGCAGCAGATAGACCTGCAGCCGGGGCGGCATCTCGCCGATTTCATCCAGGAACAGCGTGCCATCGGCCGCCTGCTCCAGAAATCCGGCATGCCGGCGATCGGCACCGGTGAAGCTGCCGCGCTCGTGGCCGAACAACTGACTGGCCAGCAGCTCTTCGGGAATGGCACCGCAGTTGACCGGCACAAAACGACCGTGACGGCCGGAAACCCGGTGGATCGCGCGCGCAACCAGGTCCTTGCCGGTGCCGGTTTCGCCGGTCACCAGCACATTCAGATCGGTCGGTGCCACGCGGACGATGTCCTTGCGCAACAGCACGATGCTGTCACTGTTGCCGCTGATGCCCAGATTGCCTTGCTGGGCCTCACGCAGGCCGCCGAGCACGCGTTCCAGTCGTTCGGGCGCGAACGGCTTGGTGAGGAATTCGCTGACGCCGAACTGCTGCGCGCGGCCCTGGGTTTCATAGGCGTAATCGCCCGACACCACAACGATCTGCGGCGTGTGATCCGGGTCGAGCCGTTCGATGAGATCGAAGCCACTGCCGTCGGGCAGGCCAACGTCCACCACCAACAGGTCGGGGAAGTTGCTGTCCAGCCAATGGCTGGCTTCGCCAAGGGTATAGATTCCCTTGGCACGGAAGCCGCTATCGGTGGCTAACTCAACCACCTGATCGCAGAACTCCACGTCGTCGTCGATGATGGCGCAGGAAAGACGGTCCATGAGCGCTTCTGTCCGCAATGGCTAGTACATGTTCAGTTGAGAATTGTGACGGCGACGCGAAAAACGCGCCCACACATCACCACGAGATGGCATATCGCGTTCACCGCTGCGCGGCCGTATGGTGCTCGCTCCCCCAAGTCGAGCTCGCCGTAAATGTCTGGCAGAAGTACGCATCGCGGCGTTGGTTTCCGCCAGTGCCAAGCGTCATGGTCGGGGCCGGTAAGCGCTTCGAGTGCGACCCCACGCCAAGAAGCGCAGGGTATGTGAGGGACGGTGGGCAGCCCGGGCATGGGTGCCGTCGGACTGCGCTGGACGTATCAGCTCACTTCCGATAGGAAGCGACAGCTGGGCTGCCCGCTTGAGCCGACCTCGGTCAACCGCTTGACGCATTGCGCAAACCTAGCTGAAGGACCACCGGGAGCGTGGTGCCCAACCCCACGCACCAGCAATGAAACACATGTGCGTGGCGTTGGCCGGCCAGCACCGTGACAGCAATGCGGGGTCTGCATGTACCAGGCGCGCACCGCGAATGCCGCAGTTGCAGCGCCAAACGCGACTCAGCGCTTCTCGGAGCCGTCTGGCCGTTCGTAATCGTGTTCGGGATCGGCCTTGTTCACATTGCTGTCCTCGTCAGGCATGTCGTGGGCTTTCCGTCCCGCCTCCTCGTTGCGCCGCTCCTGCGGCGTAAACGGCTTTTGCTGGTCGTCGTCCGGGCCCCATGGCTTTTTCGGTTCGCTGCCCATTGTCGTTCTCCTGCCTGTGGTCATGACCCACGCTAGGCCGGCACGCATTGCAGAGCAGTGAACAAAGCTGTGCAATGGCGTGAAGCACCCCTCGAATGCGCACGCAGCGCGTCGTCAACACACGCGCTGCCGACATCACCTAGCCCGCACGTTGACGTTTGCGGACGCACACTGTCACTCATTGTGATGCGTCACACCGTCAGGAGAGCAACATGCCCGTACCCAACTACCCACGCCCGCCGTTCAAACCGCAGCAGCAGAGCTTTCCGGGGGGTACCGAAAAAATGGATCCGCGCCCGGACCACGGCGAAGACAGTTACGTCGGTCATGGGCAGCTCGCCGGCAAACGTGCGTTGATCACCGGTGGAGACAGCGGCATCGGCGCGGCGGTGGCGATCGCGTACGCCCGCGAGGGCGCCGACGTGGCGATTGCCTATCTCCCCGAGGAGCAGGAAGATGCCGCCAGGATCGGTACATTGATCGAAAAGGCAGGCGTCAAGGCATTGCTGGTGGGCTGCGATATCAGCGACCCTGCCCAGGCTGCAGCATTGATCGAAGAGGTCGACCGCAACTTCGGCGGCCTGGATATCCTGGTCAACAACGCCGCCTATCAGAAGTATTTTCAGCGCTTCGAAGACATCACCCTGGACGAATGGCGCAAGACGTTCGATACCAACGTGCACGCCGTGTTCCACCTGGTGCAGTTGTCGGTGCCGCTGATGAGCGACGGCGGCTCCATCATCAATACTGCCTCGGTGCAATCCAAGAAACCGACGCCGAACATCCTGCCGTATGCCGCCACCAAGGGCGCGCTGGCCAATCTGACGATCGGCCTGGCAGGCGTGCTGGCCGACAGGCACATCCGCGTCAACGCGGTGCTGCCAGGCCCGATCTGGACGCCGTTCATTCCTGCCGGCATGGATGAGGAGTCGGTGGAAAACTTCGGCGGTCAGACGCCGATGGGGCGCCCCGGGCAGCCGGTGGAACTGGCATCGGCGTATGTGATGCTGGCAGCCGACACCGCCAGCTACACCTCGGGCACATTGCTGACCATTGCCGGCGGTGCGGTCACGCTGTAACGCCACCCTGCGCTGCGCTTGTGCGCAAAGCCCGCCTCGATCCAGCGCCGTGCCGATGTGCAAACCGGATGCGTGCTGGTCGATGGCAACTGTATCCGCAGCGTCGGCCAGAACAGCCTGCGCGAAGAGATTGCGGTGGTCCCGCAGGAGACCGCATCGCATCGGGTAACGCAGAAAGGCCGCGTGGTCGAAGACGGCACCTGGCACAGCTACGTGGACTCACGTGGTGTATCTGAAGACCTGTGGCAGCGCCAGGCTGCCCGATTCGAATCGCTTACACCTGGCGCGCTGTGGCAACCGCCTGGCGATCGGATTGCCTGGCATCAGTCGATGCAGACGATGCGCGGCATGCAGCACGTAGAGCGCACACGCCAATCATACCCATGACGGCAACAGGCAGCCGAAGCTGCCTGTCTGTCTGCTCGCACCACACCTCATCCAGGGTTCGATCGGCAGCTTTCTGCCGATCAATGCGACTGGGTCGCCTTGGCACGCAGGGACTTGGCATGCTCCAGATGCTGGGCGATGGTTTCGTGGGCACGCTGCAATTCCTTGCCCAGATCGGTCGATCCCGGCTCGCTGGCCAGCTGTGCGTCCAGCAGCGCCAGCGCCTGCTCGTGGCTGGTTATGCTGGCCTGCAGGTACTGGGTTTCGAACTCCTTCCCGTTCAGGCCTTCCAGACGCTTGCGGGCGCCGTCAGCGCGGGTGGATGCAGCCTGCGCCAGGGGGCCGCTACGGTCCGGCGCAAAACGGCTGAGATCGGTCAGGGCCGCACTGTGCGCCTCGTCCATCTTGCGGGCAAACTGTAGCGTCTCGCCCTCAAGCTCCTTCACGACCGCCAGTTGTGCAAGCGTGCGCTCCTGCTCGTTGAACACGGCCAAGGCACCAAGTGCCTGCTTGCGATCGCCGGAGATTGCCGCAACGTTACCGAGCGGATCGCCATGCGGTGGCGTGCTGCCCGCATTGCCCGGCGCGCTCAGTGTCTGCTGCTGAATGTCGCGGTCGTTGCTCTTCGGGCTAGCTGCCTCACCGGCGTCGCTCTGACGACGCTGCCACGCCCGGTAAGCCACGTAACCCACCGCACCGGCGGTTACCATCTTCAAAATTCCCATTGCTGTCTCCTGGTTGATCGCATCGCGCACGATCGTTGATTGTCGGGTCGCATGGTCGCCATACGCATGACCTGCGAGCGATTCAGCGCGTCATCCGAGAGTGCGAGTGCGTTGGTTATCCAGACGTGACACGCGCATCAACGCCGCGTCGCCAATCGAACGCGTCCACACGGTGCGCACGTGCCGTGCTGATCGATTTAACGGCGCTCCACCAACACTACGCAGCGTTGCCGCGTACCGACGGCTTTCCGGAGACACCTATGCTTGCCCTCAACTACCACGGCTCACGCGATGTCCGGGTCGAAACCGTGCCGGACCCGATCCTGGTCGAACGCGACGATCTCATCCTACGCGTGACGGCCACTGCCATCTGCGGCTCGGATCTGCATCTGTACCGCGGCAAGATTCCCGATCTGCGGCACGGCGATATTCTCGGCCATGAGTTCATGGGCATTGTCGAAGACGTCGGCCCCGACGTGACCGCGGTCAAGCCGGGCGACCGTGTCGTGATCCCGTTCGTGGTGGCCTGCGGGCGCTGCTTCCATTGCATGCTGCAGGAGTTCTCCGCCTGCGAGACGACCAATACCGGCAAGGGTGCAGCCCTCAATCACAAGGACATGCGACCGCCGGCGGCGCTGTTCGGCTTTAGTCATCTATACGGCGGTTTGTCCGGCGGTCAGGCCGAATACGTGCGCGTACCCAAGGCCAATGTCGGGCCGTTGGTGGTTCCTGACGCACTGCACGACGAGCAGGTGCTGTTCCTGTCCGACATCCTGCCGACCGGCTATCAGGCCGTCATCGATGCCGGAGTCAAGCAGGGCTCGACAGTGGCGATCTTCGGTGCCGGCCCAGTAGGCCTGATGGCGGCGGCATGCTGCCGCATGCTGGGCGCCGAGCGCATCTTCATGGTCGACCGGCACGCGTATCGGCTGGACTTCGCTTCCAGGGCCTACGGCGTCATTCCGATCAACTTCGATGAGGTCGACGACCCCGCCGATGTCATCGTGTCGCAAACCGATGGCCGCGGCGTGGACGCCAGCATCGAAGCAGTGGGCTTCGAGGCCGAAGGCAGCGCCATCGAAACCGCACTGACCAACTTGAAGCTGGAGGGCAGCAGCGGTGTCGCAATCCGCCAGTGCATTGCGGCAACGCGTCGCTGCGGTGTGGTCAGCGTGCCGGGCGTGTATGCCGGCTTCATCCACGCCTTCATGTTCGGCGATGCCTTCGACAAGGGATTGAGCTTCAAGATGGGACAGACCCATGTGCAGAAGCACATGCCGCATCTGCTGGAATGCATCGGCAATGGCGACCTCAAGCCCAGCGCGATCATCTCGCATCGCATGCCGCTGGCCGACGCGGCGCGCGGCTATGAACTGTTCGATAAGAAGCAGGACGATTGCCGCAAGGTGGTGTTGACGCCGTAACAGCCGGCAACGCTGCAAATGCAAACGGCGCGGTCGATGACCGCGCCGTTTGCGCTGCTGGCTCGTATGGGCTGGTCAGTCCAACGGCTTGGCCGGCACGAACGGCGACACCGGATCGCTGGCCGGAAAGGTTTCTTCCAGCGCACCGTCCTGCAAGGCGTCCTGCTTTTCCTTCTCGCCGCGTTGGTCGGCGTGATCGCCGGCCGGATCGGGCGCAGTTGCGTGTTGATGGGCAGTATTCATGGGATCTCCTGTCGCGATGATGCGTACCACCCAACGCTACGGCGGGCTGCCGACGGCACAGGTGAAAGACGTCTTCGCATCGGCACGACAAAGGCAACCGTTTATGGAAACGTCGAATGCATCCGCACGATGCGGCGAGTTGCGCGCGGCTTCGCATACGATCAGTTGACGATCGATGTCGATCCGGCAATCCAGGCCGTGATGCAAACAAGCACTCTGCGGATCGCACCGATCCGTGCGTCGCGCTTGTCTGCGCATCGCAGCGTTCGGCGCCACCGTCATGGCCAGCATGGGGGGCCGCGCCTGTCTGGCGAAGAGGTGGTCGCGTTCGATTACGCGCGCACATGAGCGACACCAAGTGAGTGTGCAGATGCCTGTGCGCATGCCCCCGCTGCCATAGGCACATACGCAATGCACCGCACGGCAACGGCCACCACGTGGTCGTCGCGAGTTCTGCGCGCCGCGATCCAGCCTGCTGCAGCCACGGCGGGGACCGGTTCACACCCCGGCATGCCCAAGGTGTATGGTGCAAGGGCGGCCGGACTCCGGTGTCGCCTTCACTCTATCTGGCCTTCTCCATCAAGAATCTCTGCGAACGCTGCGACGCCGTCTGTTGCCGGCTCACCGTCATGGTCGATCCATCCGACCGCATCCCCAACCACTTGACCAGCGTGACACCGCAAGGTTGGCACGTGATGGCGCGTGACGAGGAAGGCTGGTGCGTGGCCATCGACGCCGCGCGCATGTGTTGTTCGATCTACGACACGCGCCCGGCGATCTGCCGGCGTTTCGTCATGTCCGGGCCGTATTGCCGCGACGTGCGTGCCACCTACGACGACCAACGCCGGCGGGGCATTCCCTTGACGCTGTACAACGCATGAGGATTTCGCCATGAACAACTCCCGCCGTCAGTCGATGACCGTCAGCAATCAGCCGGGCAAGCCGCGTTTGTCCGAGCAGCGTCTGGCTGCCGATCTGGAGGCGTTCCAGCAATCCGGCGGCGCGATCGAGCGTCTGGGCGACACCCCGCTGCGTCGCGACAAGAAGCGCGGCGAGCCCGAGGCCGCCCCTGCCAAGGCAGTCAAACCTGCCGCCAAGACAACCGACGCGTCCGAAGCAGAGACAGCGACACCCGCAACGACCGACGTCGAATAAGCCGCGCATCGCAGTGGCAGCACGCCTGCGGTGTGGCTGTCGCGACTGAAGTTGGTTGATCGGTTGCGCGCTGCGTGCAGACACCGCCGCCGGCTAAAAGCACGGCGCCGGCCATCATCACCTTCGACAATGGCGGCGCACGGTGCGTAGACCGCGTTGCCAGTCATCAGGCAGTGGTGAGTTACAGCAGCTGCGCGTGCTTGGTCGCGCCAAGTCCCTGCGCCAGGGAAGCCATTTCGTTGGCCAGTGTGATCAGGTCGCCGCCGGCTTGCGCGGCGAGGGTCATGATGCGTTGATACGCGTCCCAGAAGTCCGGCCCATTGCCATAGGCATCGTGGAACCCTTGCAACTCCAGGACCATGAGATCGGACACCTGCATATCGCAGCGATCCATTGCGGTCACCTCGTTGGGGGAGTCGTCCCCGGACGGCAGACTACACGCGTTCACCTTACAAAACAGGGTCGGCCGTAAGACAGTGCAGTCGTAGCTGAATTGGTCAGAGAGCACGCGCAGACTGGCGTGATGGCGCTCGATCGTGCCCGCTATTGCGTGGGCTGGCATGTGCGCCAGCCCGAACCTGGCGCTGCATCGCGCCAAGTCGATGCACGCCGCGCGCAACCGCTGCCGCGATCACGCACGGCACAGCGCCAGGCGCCGCACTCACGCCGCATCCTGCAAGCCCTGTTGCAGGCATTCCAGCAACCGGCTCAGCTTGGGCAGCAACTGGCGCGCGCGCATCCACACCAGATGCAGCGGCAGGCCTTCGGTGTCGCACTGCGGCAGTACCGCGACCAGGCTGCCGCGCTGCAGATGCCGATCGATCAGCCAGGTCGGCAGCTGTGCGATGCCCAGCCCGGCCACCACCGCATCCACCTGCGCCTCGGCATTGCCGAACACCACCCGCGCGTCCACCGCACGCTGTTCCACCGGCCCTGCGCCGTGCCGCAGCAGCCATGGGCTATTGCTGCCATCGGCCTTGCCATAGAGCACCGCGTCGTGCGCCAGCAATGCGGCGATGCTGTCGGGCGTGCCGCGCTGCGCCAGGTACTGCGGTGCGGCGCAGAACACGCGTTTTTCATGGCCCAGATAGCGATGCCCCAGGCTGCCATGCCAGTGATCGGGCCCGCCGATGCGCACCGCGATGTCGATGCCTTCTTCGGCCATGTCGACGAAGCGATCGGTAAACGAAATGACCGGTTGCAGACCGGGATAACGCTGGAAGAACGGCAGCAGCACCGGCAACACCTTGTGCCGGCCAAAGCTCACCGGCAGGTCTAGCCGCAGCCGGCCGGTGGGCGCCTGGCCGTCGGCGCGCAGCACGTGTTCGGCCTCCTCCAGCTCGTCGAGCACCTTGACGCAGACCCGGTAGAACGCCGCGCCGGCGTCGGTCAGCGCCAGCCGCCGGGTAGTGCGTGCGAACAGACGCACGCCCAGGCGCGTCTCCAGGCGTGCGATGGCCTTGCCCACTGCCGAGCTGGTCAGGTTGAGCCGCTCGGCGGCAGCCGTAAAGCTGCCGGCGTCGGCGGCGCTGACGAAGATATCGATGCCCTTGACGCGTTCGGATGGATGCATGGCAGCGTATTCAGGAAATGAAGTCCGCAATATACGGAAAATACTCCCGATATACGATCTGATTTCTTTCCTATGATGGCCAGCCCACACTGCGGCGCATGCCATGTCTGCTGTTGGCTCCACCCCCTCCCCCTCCCCCGCTTCCGCCACTGCGGCGCCTGCCGCTGCGCGCAGCGGCTTGGCGATCTTCATCCTGGCGTTTGCCGCGTTCGTGATCGTCACCACCGAGTACCTGATCGTCGGGCTGCTGCCCGGCCTTGCACGCGACATGGACATTTCCATCTCCGCCGCTGGCCAGCTGGTGACGTTGTTCGCCTTCACCGTGATGCTGTTCGGCCCGCCGCTGACCGCGTGGCTGTCGCATCTGGATCGCAAGCGCCTGTTTGTCGTGATCCTGCTGGTGTTTGCGGTCTCCAACGCGGTGGCCGCGCTGGCGCCCAATATCTGGGTGCTGGCCTTTGCCCGCTTCGTGCCGGCGCTGGCGCTGCCGGTGTTCTGGGGAACCGCCAGCGAAACCGCCGGGCAACTGGCCGGGCCGCAGCACGCCGGGCGCGCGGTGTCGCGGGTGTATCTGGGCATTTCGGCGGCGCTGTTGTTCGGCATTCCGCTGGGCACGGTGGCGGCCAACAGCATCGGCTGGCGTGGCGCGTTCTGGATCCTGGCCGCCCTGTCGCTGGCGATGGCCGCGGCGCTGGCGCTCTGGATGCCGACGGTGGCCCGCAGCGAACGGGTGAATCTGCGTCAGCAGGCCGGCATCTTCGGCGAGCGCTTCTTCCTGGCCAATGTGGCCTTGTCGGTGGTGGTCTTCACCGCCATGTTCACCGCCTACACCTATCTGGCCGACCTGCTGGAACGCAGCGTGGGCGTACCGGCGGCGAACGTGGGCTGGTGGCTGATGGGCTTCGGCGCGATCGGCCTGATCGGCAACTGGCTGGGCGGGCGGGTGGTGGATCGCTCGCCGCTGCGTGCCACGGCGGTGTTCCTGCTGCTGCTCGCGCTGGGCATGGCCTTGTGCGTGCCGGTGGCCAAGACCGGCGTGCCGCTCTATCTGACCCTGGCGGTCTGGGGCATCGCCTACACCGCGCTGTTTCCGATCAGCCAGGTGCGGGTGATGAACTCGGTGACCCACTCGCAGGCGCTGGCCGGCACCACCAATGTGTCGGCGGCCAATGCCGGCATCGGCATCGGCGCCATCATCGGCGGGCTGGTGATTCCGGCCTGGGGGATGGGCAGCATCGGCTATGTAGCCGCGGCGGTGGCGTTGCTGGGCGTGGTGCTGATTCCCTTGGTACATCGCGCCAGAGGCTGAGTTATCGCGTTGCAGGCCAGGCATATCCGGCCCGCAGCGTTGGTCGCGCTCGCTGCGCATGACCACAGGAGCGCGCTAGCCAGATATCGCTACGGATGGACGTGCTCTTTGGGCGCTGCGCTCGCTGGATCGCAGCGCTGCACGCTGCAATCGCGCGCACGCCCCACACCAGGCCGGCTGAATGCCGCCAGGGCCGGCCTGCTTCGCAGGCCCGCAGCTGCCCATGCAAAGCGCCGAACGGCGCAGCTTCCCGTGTAAAATGCGCGGTCTTTGACCGGAACAATGGCGAAAGCTTCTCCACGGGCGCCCCTGTCGGGCCCGGCGTTCATTCGCCTGCTTGCTCGCCTCACCGATGCCCACGTTGCCCAGTCCAACCATGCGCTCGCCGACCGGCTCAGCCAATGGATCGACTGGACGCGCGCGGTCGCCGTGTCCAAGGCGCTGGATGGCAAGCTGCCGGAGATCGACGCGCTGCCCGAGACGCGCAGACTCGACACCGAGGCCTGCGCCCGTGTGCGCACGGGACTGGCGACCAGCAGCGTGGTCGAGCTGGATGCCGTGGTCGTGCGCGTGCGTCGCGATGCGCGCAGCGCCACCGCTGCCGACAGCGACGCAGCGGCAGCGGTGCCTGCGCTCGACTATGCCCCGTTCCGCCAGCACTACCTGGCAATGCAACGCGCGATGCGCACCGCTACCGGCGACCTGCGTGGCCGCCTGCGCGACATGCTGGCCCTGGAGTCCGGCGAAATGGCGCGGCTGGCCGAGGTGGATGCGGTGATGGAGCTGACCTTGAGCCCGCGCGAGCAGACCCTGTTGAATCATGTGCCGAACCTGCTCGGCGCGCATTTCGAGCGCCTGCGCGATGCCGCGCAGGCGCAGAACCCGGCATCCGACGGCGAGGCCGCGCCACGCGCGGTGTCCGACGGCTGGCTGGATGTGTTTCGCAAAGACATGCAGAGCGTGTTGCTCGCCGAACTGGATGTCCGTTTTCACCCGATCGAAGGCCTGCTCGCAGCGCTTCGTACCCGCTAACTGGGACCCCATGTTCAGAACTCTCGTCCACCTGTGTGTGTTTGTCGTCGGCCTGTTGGCGGTTTGCTGGGTCGGCATCGGTTATCTGGGCTCCAATCCGCTCGGCGCCTGCGTCGCGGCGGTGATCGGCGCCTGTTATGTGGCCGGCGCGCTGGAGCTGTATCGCTATCGCCAGGCCAGCGCGACGCTGGACGATGCCGTTGCCGCGTTGACCACCGCGCCATCGGCGTTGGGCGAATGGCTGGAGCGCCTGCATCCGAGCCTGCGCAATGCGGTGCGCCTGCGCATCAAGGGCGAGCGCGTGGCGTTGCCGGCACCGGTGCTGACGCCGTATCTGGTCGGCCTGCTGGTGCTGCTGGGCATGCTCGGCACCCTGCTCGGCATGATGGCCACGCTCAAGGGCACCGGCTTCGCATTGCAGAGCGCCACCGACCTGCAGGCCATTCGCGGCTCGCTGGCTGCGCCGGTGGAAGGCCTGGCGTTTGCGTTCGGCACCTCGATCGCCGGCGTTGCGACCTCCGCGATGCTGGGACTGTTGTCGGCACTGTGCCGGCGCGAGCGGCTGCAGGCGGTGCAGCGGCTGGACCTGAAGATCGCCTCCGAGCTGCATCCGCACTCGGACGCGCATCAGCGTGGCGAAGTGTTCAAGTTGCAGCAGCAGCAAAGCGCGCTGATGCCGACGCTGATCGATCGCCTGCAGACGCTGATGCGCAGCATCGAGCAGCAGAGCATCGCCGCCGATGAACGCCTGGCCGCACAGCAGGCCGAGTTCCACGCCAGAAGCGAAGCGGCCTATGCGCGCCTGGCCACGGCGATGGAGCAATCGCTGCAGAGCGGCGTGGCAGAAAGCGCACGCGCGGTGGGCGCGGCCTTGCAGCCGGCGATGGAAGCGACCATGACCAGCATCGCGCGCGACACCGCCGCCCTGCACGAGCGCCTCACCCACGCCGTGCAGCAGCAACTGGACGGCATCACCAGCGGCTTCCAGCACAGCGCCAGTGCCGCAGCCGCGCACTGGACCAGCGCGCTCGCCGCACAGGAACGCGCGCAGCAAGCGCTCGACACGCGGCTGCAGACCACGCTGGAGCAGATCACACAGCAGACCACTGCCGTACAGGACGGCGTCGGCACCGCCGTGCAGCAGCAGTTGCACGCGCTCAACGACGGCTTCCAGCACAGTGCGCAGACGGCCGCCGAGCACTGGCAGGCCGTGCTGGCTGCACAGGAACGTGCGCAACACGCGTTGACCGAGCAGTTGCAGACCACGCTGGCGCAGATCGATCAGCGCAGCATCGCGGTGCAGGACGGCGTGACCCACGCGGTACAGCAGCAGTTGGCCGCGCTCAATGACGGGTTCGAACGCAGCAACGCCGCTACGGCCGATCACTGGGCGGCAGTGCTCGCCGAGCAACAGCGCGCAGGCGCCGCGTTGAACGCGCAAATGCAGGCCACGCTTGCACAGCTCGCGCAGCAGAGCACCGCGCTGCAGGACGGCGTGCACCAGGCCGTGCAGCAGCAACTCGACGGCCTGAGCAGCGGCTTCGAAAGCAGCACCGCCGCAGCAGCCGCCACCTGGACCGCGGCGGTGGCCGAACAGCAACGCGCAAACCACGCGCTGACCCAGGAGTTGCAGGGCACGCTGACCCAGTTCGCCGGCACCTTCGACGCACGCTCCAGCGCCCTGGTCGATGCGGTATCCAGGCGCATGGATCAGTCCAGCAGCGAGACCGCCAGCGCCTGGAGCGCCGCGCTGGCGCAGCAACAGGACGCCAGCGCCGCATTGGCCGCCCAGCACCAGGGCGCACTGGCAGCCGCCACCGCCAGCTTCGACGCGCATGCCGCTGCCCTGGTGGGCACCCTGCAGCAATCGCACACCGAGCTGCAGACCGCACTGGAAGCCCGCGACACCCAGCGCCTGGCGCTGTGGAGCGAGCGCTTCAGCGCGATGAGCGCAGAGCTGAGCACGCAGTGGGAACGCACCGGCGAGCGCGTCACCCAGCAGCAGCAGGCGATCTGCGACACCCTGGCCAGCACTGCCAGCGAGCTGTCCACGCAGGCGCAGGCACAGGCCAGCGCCACCATCAGCGAAGTGGCGCGCCTGATGCAGGTCGCCTCCGAAGCGCCCAAGGCGGCCGCCGATGTGGTGGCCGAGCTGCGCCAGAACCTGTCCGAGAGCATGGTGCGCGACACCGCCATGCTGGAAGAACGCAGCAGGCTGCTCGCCACCCTGGACACCTTGCTCAACGCGGTCAACCACGCCTCCACCGAACAACGCGCAGCGGTCGATGCGCTGGTCACCACCTCGGCCGACCTGCTGCAACGCGTGGGCACCCAGCTCACCGAGCAGATCGGCAGCGAGACCGGCAAGCTCGGCGCGGTGGCCGCACATGTCAGCGGCAGCGCGGTGGAAGTGGCCAGCCTGGGCGAAGCCTTCGGCGTGGCGGTGCAGCTGTTCAGCGGCTCTACCAGCGAGCTCAACGAGCGCCTGCAGCATGTCGCCAGCGCACTGGATGCCTCGCTGGCCCGCAGCGACGACCAACTGGCGTACTACGTGGCGCAGGCGCGCGAGGTGGTCGACCTCAGCATGCTGTCGCAGAAGCAGATCATCGAAGAACTGCGCCAGCTCGATCGCGGCCGCGGCGATGCCGGTGAGGCCGCTGCCGGCGAGGCCAGCGCGGCATGAGCGACGAGATCGACATCGACGGCGAATCGGGCACACCGATCTGGGCCGCCTTCGGCGACCTGATGTCGGTGCTGCTGGGCGCGTTCGTGCTGATTCTGGTCGGTGTGATCGGTGTGCAGCTGCAGCTGTCCAGCCGCCTGGACGAAGAGGTCAAACAGCGTCAGGCCGAAGCGCAGCGCCGCAAGACGCTGGAGCAGGCACTGGCAGCGCCGCTGGCCGCCGGCCGCGTGACCCTGGTCGACGGGCGCATCGGCATCCGCGGCAATGTGTTGTTCGCCTTCAATTCCGACCAGCTGCAGCCGGAAGGCCGCGAGGTGCTGAAGACGCTGGCCGCGCCGCTGACCGAATACCTGGCGGCACGCGAGGAGATCCTGATGGTCAGCGGCTTCACCGACGACCGCCCGGTGCTGGGCGGCAACCGGCGCTACGCCGACAACTGGGAACTGTCGGCCCAACGCGCACTCACGGTGACGCGTGCATTGATCGCCGACGGCGTGCCGGCCGCATTGGTGTTCGCCGCAGCCTTCGGCGCGCAACAGCCGGTGGATTCCAATGCCGATGAAGCACGCCGCGCCAGGAACCGCCGTGTGGAGATCGCACCGATTGCGCGCCCCTCCACCTCGCGTGCCTCTTCTGCCTCCAATCCGACAGCGGCCGCAGGCACGCGATGAGCACACAGGCGCCATCCGCGCACACGCGTCTGCAGCGCTGGCGCAGCCAGGGGGCCGACCAGCTGGACCCGGTGCGTTTCCATCTGATGGAAACCCTGGCCGCGCGTGCAGGTACGCAGGCCGAGCCAGTGCGCGAGGTGCTGGAAGAAAAGCTGGGCAAGCTGGTCGATGCGTATGCGGCAACGGTGAAGCAAGCCGCACGCCGCCGTGTCGCCAGCGCCGCCACACAGCCGTCGCAACGCAGCGCGCTGGGCGCACTGGCCGAGCGGATGGCAGGCCATGCGGCGTTGATGGAAGTGGACAGCAGAAAGACCGCCAGCGCCGATGCCACGCAGTTCCCCGAGCTGCCGGCGCTGGAGGATTTCCGCCGCACCTGGACCACGGTGCGCACCGCCAGCCAGGTGCGGCAGTCGCTGCAGGATGCCCCCAAGGATGCCGGCCCGCTCAATTCCAGCGTGCTGGTGCATCGCTGCATCAGCCTGATGCGCGAGTGCTCACCGGGCTATCTGCAGCACTTCCTGGGCTATGTCGATGCGCTGTCGTGGCTGGAACAGCTGCACAGCGGTGGCGCGTTGGCCAGCGAGGATGCCGCGCCGGTGGCGCCGGGCAAGAAGCGCAGCAAGCGTCCGTCCACACGGCGCAGCTAGCGCGACCAGTCAGTCGCGCTGCACTGCACACACACGGCCGCTGGCTGAAACTGGTTTGACCCACGCGCTCCGCGAAATGGCGGCCAATCAGCTGTCCGGTCGGCGCTCGCATCCGCCGACCAGCGCTGGCGTGCTCCATCAAGCACGCATGGTCGGACATCGCCAGCCGGTATCGATCACATGCGGGCGCTGATCAAAAGCGCAGCCGCACGCCCACCGTCCAGCTGCGCGGCGCGCCCGGATACACCCACTGCTCGCTGTAGGAGAACGCGGCGTAGCGGCGGTCGGTGAGGTTCTCGACCTTGGCATACAGGCGCAGGCGCTCGCTCAGATCGTAATGCCCGACCAGGCGCCACACCGTGTACGCAGGCAGCACGAAGTCGGTATTGCTATCCACCGAGCCCAGCCGCTCGCCGGTATGCGACACGCCCACGCCCACTGCCGCACTGCGCTTGCCGGTCAACGGCTGCGCGTAGTTGACGAAGGCGTTGCCGCTGAAACGCGGCACGTTCGGAAAACGGCGACCCTCGGCCAGGCCGGTACCGGCGGCGGCTTCACTGCTGCGCGTGACCCGCGAGTCGGTATAGGCCAGGCCCACCGAAGCGGCCAGGCGCGGGGTCAGCCGCCCGAGCAGATCCAGCTCCAAACCCTGGCTGCGCATCTGGCCCACCGGCAGCGAAAAGCTGGTGTCGGCCGGATCCAGGCTCAGCACGTTCTTCTTGTCGATGCGGAACGCGGCCAGCGTCGCTTCCAGGCCATCGCCGGGCTGCACGTACTTCAAGCCGGTTTCCAGCGAGCGGCTCTTCTCCGGCGCAAAACTCTGCCCGTCCGCACCCACGCCGCTGTTGGGACGGAAGCCCGCCGCAGCGCTGGCATACAGCGACAGCGCAGCGTCGACATGGAAGATCACGCCCGCACGCGGGCTGACCACGCCATCGGAGGCGCGCTGCGTGGCGCCGCGCAGCCGGTTGTCGAGATCCTGCTGGTAGTGGTCGTAGCGCAGGCCGAGCAAGGCCTTCCAGCGCGCACCAAGATCGAGCTGATCCTGCGCATAGATGCCCCACACCTGCTGGCGTTCTTCGGTATCGGTGATGGTGGCCAGCCGCCCCGGCTGCGCAACGCCGTACTGCGGCGCGAGCACGTCGATGCTGTACGGCGTGGCCGCAGAGCGTGCGCGCTGCTGGAAACGGCTGTCGTCGAAGCGATTGCCATCCACGCCGAACAACACGTTGTGGGTGACGCTGCCGGCCTGCAAGCTGCCGAGCAGTTCCGCACGCGCGGCGATATCGCGGCCCTGGTAATCGCGGTAGCGGCGCTCGCGGCGCAGCGTGCGCGCGTCGGCCTGCAGTGTCCACGGCTCGGTGGAAAAACCGCGCATGCCGCTGTCGCGATAGGTCGCCCCACCCTGCAGCGACCAGGTCTGGTTCACGCCATGCACCACGAATACCTGGTGTCCGGTGGAATGCAGATCGATATCGCCATCGCGCGGCTCGCCCAGAAAACGCCCGGCCGGCAGCCGATTGGCATCGCCATCGATGGCGGTGACGCCGCGATCGAACGGCGCATGGATGCGCACGAATTCCAGCTCGTAGGACACCGTGGTATCGGGCGTGGGCATCCACAGCAGCGAGGGCGCCAGCAGCGTGTTGTCGCTGTCGACGGTGTCGCGGAAGCTGTGCTGATCCTTGTGCATGACATTCAGCCGATAGGCCAGGTTGTCGCCCAGCGGGCCGGTGCTGTCGACCGCAGCGCGATAACTGTCGAAGCGCCCCGCCGACAGATCCACGCTGTGCTGCGGCTGGAACAAGGGCTTCTTGGTGACGATATTGACCGCTCCGCCCGGCTCGCCGCGCCCGTACAACGCCGAGGCCGGGCCCTTGATCACTTCGATGCTCTGCGTATTGGCCGCATCGCGCAGGCCGTTGTAGCCGCGGCTGGCATTGAAGCCGTTGACCATGTAGTCCGAGCTGAAATTCGGGTCGCCGGTGAAGCCGCGCATCGAATAGCTGTCCCACAGCCCACCCAGGTTGTTGGCCTTGGTGATGCCGCTGGCCATCTCCAGCGCGCCGGCCAGATCGTTGACGCCGGCGTCCTCCAGCAGGGTCTGGTCCAGCACGCGCGCACTGATCGGCAGATCGCGCAGCGGCGCATCGGTCTTGGTGGCACCGGTCACGCTCAATGCGCGGTACGGCGTGTACTGGCTGCGCACCTGCACCGCATCCAGATCGCGCGCCTGCGGCTCGGCGGCCTCGGCAAGGGGGCTGACGCCTGCGCAGCTCAGTGCACCGAGCAAAGGCAGCGTGTTGGACAGACGGCGGCGCGGCGTGGACACAGACATCGGGCAGGACTCCTGAAACACCCGGGCGCGCTGGGCCCGGGTCGCAAGTGAGACAACGAAGGTGAGGGGTGACAGGCAGCTGCCGCTATGACGCAGGATCGGCGCTTGCATCGAAACGTGGCGCGCGCCCGAAGTCCGCGCGCGTAAATGGGCGCTCGCGGAACAGATAGCCGTAATAGAACGTCCGCAGCGCCTGGTGATAGGCGCGGATGCGGTCCTGGTACGCCAACTGCGCTTGCAGATCGGTACCCGCCAGGCGCGTCAACGCGGCCTGCAATGCAACCGGCGGCAACACGCCGGCCACACGCTGCGCCAGCGCTTCGCGTCGCTGCAAGCCGTGGCGATAGGCCGCGACCTGCGGGGCCACCTGTTGATCGCCGTTTTCGTGGAAGGCGAAATACCACTTGTAATGGAACGCGCCGGTCAGCGGCGCAGAATCTGCCCACTGCGGGTTCTGCGCGTAGAAGGCCCGCATGGTGTGCTGGCGCGGAATATCCCAGGCATGGTTGACCGCCTCGCGCTGCAGCCGCGCGATCTCGCTGCCTTGATTGACCGGCATCGCCTGATTGATCGCCACGTGCGCCAACGCCGGTGCGACCAGTGCCAGCACCACCCAACAGCTTGCCAGGGCGGTGGCATGCGCGGCCGGGCGCCAGTGGAGTCGCCCGACCAGTACCGCCAGCAGCACCCAGAACAGCAGATAGGCACAGGTCAGTGCCAGCACCGCGAGTTGTTGCAGCAGCGGCACCGCATTGAGGGTTGCGGCAATGACAAACGGCACCCCCAGGCACACCAGCACGGCAGCTGTACGCACCGCCACGCGCCGCACCAGCAACGCGGTACCCGCGCCCGGCAGCGCGGCCAGCATGCGCGCGCGCCCGGCCTCGCGCTCGCCCGAACGCAGATCGAACAGCAGCGCGATCACGAACAACGGCAACAGGAACACCAGCACGAAGGCGTAGTCGAAGCGCCCGGCCAGTGCCAGCTGCGGGTTGTAGCTGTCGCCATCGTGGATCTGCGCTTCCAGGCCCAGCGCGCGGACACGCAAAATGTACGGCGAGACATCGCGCATGCCCACCGCGGCAAATGCCAGTGGCGTGGGCAGGTCCCAGGTCGGATGGAAGCTGTAGTAGGCCGCGCTGCCGGCGTCGTTGGAGCGCGCCACATAGTCTTGCACCGCTGCGATGTCTTCCTGCTGCAGCGCTGCAATACGCGCGATGTTGGCGCGTTGCGCAGCGATGACATGCTGGCCCGAGAGCAGGCTGCACACCGTCAACACCGCCAGCAACAGCAAGCCGGCCAGCGCGGCGCGTGCGCGCAGCAACAACAGCAGTTCGTATTTCCACAGCAGCATCAGCGCGCCACTCCCACACGTCGGCCGGCCACCACCAGCATGCACAGCGCCGCCAGCAACCAGGCACCGACCAGGCCGAGCGCCGCGCCTGCGGCGCGCAGCACCTCGGTGGTGGCAGGCGGCTGGAATGCGAACACCGGAATCTCGTGCCAATGCGCGGAAGAGATGCGCTTGCGTTGATCGGCACCGGCATCCTGCGCGGTGTCGTCGGCCATGCTCACCGCATCGGCCTGCAGCTGGTTGAGCTGCTGCACCAGCGCGTAGCGGTAACGCTCGGCCTGCGCGAGAAACCGCTCGTGCGCACGCAGGTCGGTTTCCGCCAGCGTCATCGACAGCTCGCGCAGCGCAACCGTGGGGCTCACCAGGGCGAACGTGCGCACCAGCAGATTCTGTTGCTGCTGGATGGCCGAATCGCGCGCGGCATAGCGCTCGAACAGGCTTGAGGTGAGCCGCTCGCCTTCCAGCGCCAGCAGGCCCTTGTAGTTCACCGGCAGCTCTTCCACCCGCTGCACGCCATAGCGCGCCAGCGTCTGCTGCTTGAACTGCGCAAAGTGCGGGTCATCCGGGTTGTGGCTGTCGCCGAGCGTGCGCAGGTCGCGCTGGATCGCCACATCGGTTTCCAGCCGCGTCGGCAGGCGATACGCCGCACTGGCCACATCCGGCGCCACGCGCGGCACCAGCAGGGCCAGCCACACCCACACCGCCAGCGACACCAGCAACGCATCGCGGCCGCGCCGGCACAGCATCGACACCGACAGCACCAGCGCGCACCACACCAGCAGATACACCGCATACGCCAGCACCAGCAGCGCGACCCGCAGCGCCTGACCCGGCAACGAGGCGATCGGCAGCAACCCGACCAGGGCCGGCAACAGGCAGGCAGCAGCCACCACCGCGAGCGCGAGATATTTGCCGCCGAACAATTGCCCACGCGTGGCACCCTGCAGCAACAGCACGCGCAGGGTGCCGGTTTCCTGCTCGCGCGCCACCGCGCCATAGCCGAGAAACACCAGCAGCAGCGGCGCCAGCACCTGCAACACGAACGCGGGGGTGAGCTGGCCGAAACGCACCAGCAGCGAGCTCTGACGCACATCGCCGAAGTTGGCGGTGTTCTGGCGATGGCCTTCCAGAAACATGCTGTTGCCGGTGAACGCGTCCACGCCGGCATCGAAGGCGGCCAACGCCGGCAACGGGCGATAGATGAAATGGCCGTAGTGCACCACCCGATGCGGGTGGCGGTCCGGCTGCGCTGCGAAGGCCTGCTGCGCGGCCAGCTGCTGGCGCGCGCGGAACTCGGCCACGTCGCGCTGATGGTGCGCGGCGGTCAATGCCGCCACCAGCGTGAGCAGCATCAGCAGCACCACGCCGATGGCAGCGGAACGGTTGCGCGCCATGAAACGCAGTTCTTCGCGCGCGACCAACAGCACAGGACTCATGCAGCCCGATCCTGCTCACGCGCAAAACGCGCATGCAGGGTGCGTACGTCGAAGCCGCTGTCGCCGGCACCGATGTCTTCGGCAATGCGCCCGTGTTCCAGGAACCCGATCCGGTCGGCGACATCCACTGCACCGAGCAGGTCGTGGGTGACCATCAGCACCGCACCACCGCGTTCGCGCACGCTGCTCACCAGCCGGTTGAAGTCGGCGATGGCGCGCGGGTCCAGGCCGGAGGTGGGCTCGTCCAGCAGCAGCACCGGCACCTGGCGCAGCGTGGCCACCGCAATCGCCACCTTCTGGCGCATGCCCTTGGAAAACCCCGCCAGCCGCTGGCGCCAGGCCTCACGTTGCAGACCGGCAGCGGCCAGCGCCTGCCCGATCTCGGCCTGGTTGCGGCGCTGGCCGGCCAGCGCGAGCAGGTAGTCGGCATTTTCCAGCGCGCTCAGGTGCTCGTAGAGCGCGACGTTTTCCGGCAGGTAGGCCAGCCGCGCACGCGCGGCGCCAGGGTCGGCGACCGGGTCGATGCCGTCGATCCGCAGGCTGCCGGAGGCGGGTTTGACGAAGCCGAGCAAGCTGGAAAGCGTGGAGGACTTGCCGGCGCCGTTGCCGCCAAGCAAGGCGTAGACACTGCCGGGGGCGACCTGCAGATCCAGCCCCTGCAGCACGGCACGGCCGCGGTAGGCCACATGCAGGTTGCTGATCGAGATCGCGGGGGTGGCTGTGGGACTGGAAAGCATGACAAGGCGATGGGTCAACGAAATGATACGTTATCACATTTCGATAGATGCTTGAGTCGGACGGCCTCTCGAGCGCGCCAACCGACTATCAGCGAACGCGCTGCGTCCTGCCTTTGGCGACACCTATATCCGAGATGCCGCGAAAACACGCAGGCTCCGCAGCGCCTGCAATCGGCACGTCCCGCTGGTAATCGCCCGCTTCGTGAAGCCGGAGGTCGCGTGCAGCGGACGCGCGACGGTGGCCGCCGAGGTCCCGGCCTTCTTCAGGTGGCCCGACTCAAATGTTACTGTATTACGCAAATGCCCTACTGTTAGCTGTAGCGCCGGAGGCAGCGAACTCCCCGCACCGCGCAACCTGCGCGTAGGGAATGACCAGATCCCGACGCATGCAACCTGCTGCAATGCGTCGATGCGGCGTGGCACCTTTCAAAGGCCGCCGCCGCTGCCGATGCGGCCATCCGGAATCAGCAGCCCTGCCACGTCCTCCCCTCAATCGAGCTCCCGTACCTCCCCCATGACTTCCGATACGCGCCCCTCCGCCCCGCACGCTTCGCACCTGCCCGAACTCGCTGCCGATAACGCCATAGCCGAGATCACGGCACGCAGCACCGCGCGCGCAGCCGCCGGCCTGCTCGCCGCAACCCTGTTCACCACCGCACAGGTCAGTGCGCAATCCATCGATACCAGCGCGCCGCTGCCGCCGGTACGCGCCTGGCATGGGGCCAGCGAGGCGTTGATCGTCAGACCGGACGATCCGTGGAGTACGCCGGTGGAGCGCGGCGATTTCGCCAGCACGCCCAGCTATGACGAGACGCGCGCGTGGCTGGAACGGCTGGTCGCCGCCTCGCCGCTGCTGTCGTTGGACGTGTTCGGCAAGAGCAGCGAGGGCCGCGACCTGCTGCTGGTCCGCGCGCACAAGGGCGCGCCCGGCAAGCCGGTGGTGCTGGTGCAGGCCGGCATCCACGCCGGCGAGATCGATGGCAAGGATGCCGGCCTGATGCTGCTGCGCGATATCGCGCAACGCGGCAAGGACCACCTGCTCGACCAGGTGGATCTGGTGTTCGTGCCGATCTTCAATGCCGACGGTCACGAGCAGCGCGGCCCGCTGATCGGCGCCGCATTGCGCGGCCCGCAGCAGATGGGCTGGAATACCACCACGCGCGGCATCAATCTCAACCGCGACTACCTCATCCTGGAAGCGCCGGAAACGCGCGCGATGGTCGCGTTGCTGCATCGCCTGGATCCGGCGCTCTACATCGACCTGCATGTCAGCGGTGGGCTGGATCACCAGTACGACATCACCTTTACCTTCGCCGGTTGGGGCACCTATGCACGCTCGCGCGCCACCGCCGACTGGCTCCAGCAACGCTTTACGCCGGCGGTGAACACCGCATTGCGCAAACAGGGCCACGAACCGGCCATCTACCCGAGCCTGATCAACGAGGACGAGCCGCGATCGGGCCTGCGTCACGCCCCGGAAGGCCCGCGCTATTCCACCGGGTATGGCGACTTCGCCGGCATCCCTACCGTGCTGGTGGAGAACCATCGCTTGAAGTCCTACCGGCAGCGCGTGCTGGGCGACTATGTCCTGCTGGAAGCAGCACTGCGCGTGGTTGCCCGCGATGCAAAAAACATCGATGCGGCCAAGCGCGCCGATCGCGCCGATCGCCCGCAGGAACTGATGGTGGCCTGGGAACGCCTGCAACAGCCGATCGCCCAGGTACCGTTCAAGGGCGTGAGCTACACCCGCGCCTTCTCGCCGGTGTCCGGGCGGCAGGAACTGCGCTGGGAAGGCCGCGACGAAACCTGGACCATGCCGGTGATCGGCTATCGCCAGACCCAGGCGGTGCGCTACCCGCTGGCCTGGTGGATCCCGCCCGGCAACGACGATGTGGTGGAACTGCTCAAGGCGCACGGCATCCGCTACGAACGCCTGCAGCAGCCGCGCCAGATCAGGGTGCAGCAGATCCGCGTGGTGAAACAGGCCGGCGCCCAGACAGCGCAGGCCGACGAAGCGGACGAAGCCTTCGCCGCCGGCAGCGTCCGCGTGCCTGCCGATCAACCGATGCGCATGCTGGCGGCCGCGTTGCTGGAGCCGCAGAGCAGCGACTCGTTGCTGGCCAGCGGACATTTCCGCAATGCCGGCAGCCCCGACAGCGGCTTGTACGGCGCCGAACTGGTGGACTTCAGCGAGCGCGTGCTGCGCAGCGACGCCGCCCTGCGCGCCGCCTTCGAACGCAAGCTCGCAGACGATGCCGCATTCCGCGCCGATGGCGATGCGCGGCTGCAATGGATCTATGCGCGCTCGCCGTATGCGGCGATCAACGGCTGGCGTTATCCGGTGCGGCGTCAGCTGGCGGACTGACCCGCACAGTGCCGATTCCACGCTATGGGATCGGCACTGCAGCTCGGAGGTCTGTCGCATCGCACAGCGCATAAGACAAGCCGCATCGGCACGCACGTTTGTGTGACTGTTGGCAGGCAGGGCGCCAGCTTCATCGCCGCAGTGAGCGATCCATCACCTGTGCGGGCCTTGAACCCTGCGCCCTAACCCGCCGTCACCGCAGTGGGCGTGACCTGGCTGGCCGGCTTCCGGTTCGGGATCAAGGTGGTGGTCGAAACTGCCGGCGCGGCAGCAGTAACCGTTTCCAGTACCTGCCGGTCGTGTATCTCCTCGCGTGTGCATGCACCCGGACCAAATCTCCGATGGCCGCATCGCACTGGCGATAAGCAACTGGTACGCCCGCTCGAAGTAACAAAAAAAAACGCCACGCCTGGCTCGCCAGTGCGTGGCGTTTTTTTGCGTGCGCACTCAGAGCAGAGGCAGTGATATCCACTTTGACCTAGAAAATGGGGCTTTTTCCCTTCCGTCCTCCCTCACCTGTCGCGCTGGTAATCGGCAGGCCACCGATGCGGACGCTTATGTCCGCAGATACTCATGCCAGCTGTTTCAAACACGTAGAACGCGCGTCTCGATAGGGCAAAACTATCGTCAATCTTTTTTTAGCGCTTCGGCTTCTTAACTTAATTCCAGATTGTAAAAATCCCGCTAAAGCAACGATGCAGACGGCCGCTACCGCAATCCAGGGCGTTGCGACGCTCACTCACGTTCTGCCCGCGCGCCACTCATGGCGCAGCGTCCACCACCCACTCAGCCGAGATTCTCAATGAAACTGACCGTCAAGCTTCTCAGTGGCGCCATCGCCCTGGCATCGTCGACCTGCGCCTACGCGCAGCAGGACTCGATGTTCTCCTTCAGCGGCTTCGGCACGCTGGGCGTGGTGCATTCGACCGAGGACCAGGCCGACTTCACGCCCGACATCCAGACCGTGGAAGGTGCCGGTGCCAGCCACTCCACCTCGGCACGCCCGGACTCGCGCATCGCCGGCCAGGTCAATGCCAATTTCACCGAGAAGTTCACCGGCGTGTTGCAGGTGACCAGTGAGTACGCCGAACGCGGCGATTACGATCCCAAGGTCACGCTGGCGCATGTGAAGTATCAGTTCGGCCCGCAGTTCGCTGCGCGCCTGGGCCGCATCACTGCGCCGCTGTACATGCTGTCCGAGTACCAGCGCGTCGGTTACGCCACCCCGTGGGTGCGTCCGCCGTACGAGGTCTACAACTACCTGCTGCCGATGGACGGCGTCGAAGGCGTCTACACCATCACCGCCGGCGAGAGTGTGGTCAGCGTGCAGGGTTTCTACGGCCGCATCAATTCGAAGAAGGCCGATGTGTACGCCATGCGCGGCCTGGCGCTGGGCTTGGAATCGGGTGCGTCCACGTTCCGCGCCGCCTACATCGTGGGCACCACCGATTTCGATACACCGTCGCTGGATCGCCTGTTCTCGGTCTATCAGCGCGTCAATCCCGCGCTGGCCGATCGCCTGACCACCTATGGCGTGGACGGCAGCTTTGCCAGCGTGGGGTATGCCTACGATCCGGGCAGCTGGTTCCTGCGCAGCGAAGTGATCCGCGCCGATTACTCGCCCTCGCTCAACGGCAAGACCACCTCCGGTTATCTCAGTGTCGGCGGTCGCTTCGGCACGCTGACGCCGTCGATCACCTATGCCAACGTCGATCGCAAGGGCCCGACCATCGCGGCCGGCCAGGATCCGGTCGGCGTGATGACGCGCGCACTGGCGCAGGCCGAAAGCGGCCGTCACAGCTTCACCGCATCGCTGCGTTGGGACGCGCGTGAAAGCGTCGCGTTCAAGCTGCAGGCCAGCCACATCAACAACAACGCGGGATCGTTCGGATCGTTGAACAACATCCAGCCGGGCTTCCGTCCGGGCGGCAGCTACAACCTGCTGTCGGCCTCCGTCGACTTCGTGTTCTAAGAGAGCCCCCATGACCATTTCCAAGTATTTTGCAGCCTCCCTGCTTGCTGCGTTGTCGCTGAGCGCGTTCTGCGCCAATGCCGATGTCGTGGTGGTGATGTCGGCCAAGGGCGGCCCGGACAGCCTCAGCGCCGCGCAGGTGTCGCAGATCTTCCTGGCCAAATCCAACAGCGTGCCCGGTGGCGGCGCGGCGGTGCCGATCGATCAGGAAGAAGGCGTCGCCACCCGCGATGAGTTCTACAAGAAGGTCGCCGCGCGCGACGCGGCACAGCTGAAGTCGTACTGGTCGCAGCTGATGTTCACCGGCAAGGCGCAGCGTCCCAAGCGTGTCAGCGGCGACGATGCGGTCAAGAAGGCCGTTGCCGCCACGCCGGGCGCCATCGGTTACATCAGCGCCAGCGCAGTCGACGCCAGCGTCAAGGTCGTCCTGAAGCCGTGACCCGCCACCTGCTCGAGACTCAAGTCATGAGACGCATCCTGTCGCTACCGTTGTTCTGGAAAATCCTGATGCCGGCCGCGGTGGCGATCCTTTGCCTCTCGAGCTATGTGGCCTTCAGTACGCTGGTCTTTCACCGCAACAACGACCGCCTGGAAGCGGTACGCGACGTGCATTTTCCGATGCTCGACGCCATGACGCGCAACGTGGCTGCGCTGGACAAGCTCATCAACGGGCTCAACGGCGCCGCTGCCGCCGGCGATGCCGACATGCTGGCGGCCACCAAGCCGGTGGCCGACGAGATCCACGCCTCCTACGTGAAACTGCAGACATCCGATCCCGCCAATGCGACGGAGCTGGCACGCCTGGGCAACCAGTTCGATCAGTACTACAGCCTGGCGCACGGCGTGGCCGCCGCGTTCGTGGAGCAGCGCGAACCCGATGCGGCGCAGATGAGCGCCATGGCACCGGCACTGGAAACCTATCGCACCACCCTGACCGCCATGCAGAAGCGCGCCGATGCACGCTTCCGCGGCACCGTGCAGGAAGCAGTGGACAGTTCGGTGGCGGCAAGCATCGGCGGGCTGGTGCTGGGCCTGGTCGGTGCGGTGCTGTGCATCGCCTTCGGCTGGATCGTGGCACGCGCCATCACCCAGCCGCTGCACCGTGCGGTGGGCATTGCGCATGCGGTGTCGTCGGGCAAGCTGGACAACCGCATTTCGATCGACCGCAACGACGAGGTCGGCCAACTGCTGCAGGCAATGGACAGCATGCAGCGTCAGCTGCGTCGCGTGATCCAGGCGCAGACCGACATGGGCGACAAGCACGAAGCCGGCATGGTCAGTCACCGTATCGCCGAGCAGGACTTCCCCGGCGAATTCGGCAGCATGGTGCGTGCCAGCAACGCGCTGGTGTCCAGCCATATCGCGGTGACGATGCAGATCGTCGCATTGACCGAACGCTATGCCGCCGGCGACCTGTCGCAGCAGCTGGAGCCGTTGCCGGGCGAGAAGGCGGTGATCAGCCAATCGATCAACGATGTGCGGGCCAGCCTGTTGTCGATCAATGGCGAGATCAAGCGGCTGGCATCGGCCGCAGCGGCGGGCGACTTCGGCGCACGTGGCGACGAGACCGCGTTCGAGCATGATTTCCGCCAGATCGTGGTGGACCTCAATCATCTGATGAGCAGCTCGGACAAGAGCCTGGGCGCGGTGTCGCAGGTATTGCAGGCGATTGCCGGCGGCGACCTGACCACGCGCATGCACGGCGACTTTGCCGGCGTGTTTGCGCGCATGCGCGACGATGCCAACACCACGGTGGACCGCCTGACCGACATCGTCGGGCGCATCCAGCATTCCTCGTCGGAGATCGATACCGCGGCCGGCGAAATTGCCGCCGGCAATCAAGACCTGTCGCGGCGTACCGAACAGCAGGCGGCCAGCCTGGAAGAAACCGCCGCCTCGATGGAAGAACTCACCTCCACCGTCAAGCAGAACGCCGAACACGCGCTGCAGGCCAACGAACTGGCGCGCACTGCGGCCAGTGTGGCCTCCAAGGGTGGCGAGGTGGTCAGCCAGGTCGTCGGCACCATGTCGGGCATCGAAACCTCCTCCAAGAAGATCGCCGAGATCATCAGCGTCATCGATGGCATCGCGTTCCAGACCAATATCCTGGCCTTGAACGCTGCGGTGGAAGCCGCACGTGCCGGCGAACAGGGCCGCGGCTTTGCGGTGGTGGCCTCGGAGGTGCGCACGCTCGCGCAGCGTTCGTCCGCTGCGGCCAGGGAGATCAAGGAGCTGATCGACGCCTCGGTGGGCAAGGTGGCCGAAGGCTCGGTGCTGGTGCACAAGGCCGGCACCACCATGACCGAGATCGTCGCCAGCGTGAATCGGGTCACCGACATCATGGGCCAGATCACCGCCGCATCCAGCGAGCAATCGGCGGGCATCGAACAGGTCAACCAGACGGTGATCCAGATGGACGAAACCACCCAGCAGAATGCAGCGCTGGTGGAAGAGGCCATGGCCGCGGCACGGGCAATGGAGAAGCAGTCCAGCACCCTGACCCAGCTGGTCTCGCAGTTCCAGCTGGAGCCTGCCGGCGTAACGCAGCGGGAAACAGAGCTCGCATAGTCGATCGAGCGGATCGTCTCGCGACGTATCCGGCGCCCTCTTCTGCACGGAGTGCAGGAGAGGGTTTTTTGTATCCGTTGGCCGCGCAGACAGCGGTGATCCGGGATCGTTGCGGGCGAGCCATGTGCGCGTCGCGGCGCTGACCATCGCTGCGGTGCTCCCGCCTCTGTCGCCGGCGTCGGCTGCTGCCCGCTGGTGCTGGGGGGCAACTCCGAGCTCCAGGTGTGCGCTTGCACGCCATCAGCCACCGGGCTTTGCCGATGGCGCAGCTGCGCGCCACCGCACAGCGCATGCGTCAGCGGCACGTTCGCGCGCTCCAGGCATAACCGCACACTTATCGCTTGCCGGTGGCATGCCAACGAATGCGCCGAATGCATCACATTCCTGTGGAAAAAAACGGTGCGACCGCACATTCCTCACGCATACGTCACCACCAAGCAACATTTGCGTGCGATAGCTGTCGCGCTCGTTAGATAGCGAGCCAACCGTCCCCCTACAGCGCGCGTTCCGCTGAGCGTCGATCTGCCCATCAGCAGCCGGCGGTGGCGTCGTGCGTCCGATCGATTTCCAGGAGATTCACTGCCCATGCGCTTCCGGACTTTCTTTGCCGTTCTGCTGTTCACCGCTGCCAGTGCCAGCGCAAACGCCCAGGTCGTCACCCTCAACAAGGGCGGCTACAGCTTGCGCTACGACTGCACCAACCACACCGCGTTGCGCTACGAGTACGTCCTGCAGGCCGATACCGGCTCGGCCGCGCGCCCGTCCAGTTTCAATCTGGATACCGAACTGCCCAGCGGCTGCGCCGGCCAGACCTCCACCGCCTCCTACGCCAGCGCGCGCACCGGCTACGATCGCGGGCACCTGGTGACGTCCAACCACATGGACTACAACGCGACCTACATCCGTCGCGCCAATCTGATGTCCAACATCGTGCCGCAGGTAGCCAGCTTCAACCAGGGCATCTGGGTGCGCGCCGAGAACGTGGCCGAGTGTTACCGCGACATCGCCAGCGTGCAGGTCTACGGCGGGGTGATCTACAGCGACACAACCAACGATTATTTCCTGAGCAGCCACGGCATCCGCACCCCGGATTTCTTCTGGAAGACGATCATTACCGCCAACCCCGGCGGCGGCACCCGCGCAATCAGCTGGCTGATTCCCAACAGCGCCACCCTCGGCTCGCTGGACAGTTACATCGTCAGCATCGACGAACTGGAAGACCTCTACGGCGCCAGCACCATCGGCATCACTGCACCGGCCGCGGTCAAGGCCATGCTGCCTGCCACCACCTGGCCGCAGCCGAGCAATTGCGATCTGGGCTGAAGGCGGTTTCTCTCTTTTTCTAGCCACGTCGATCAAGCGCGGCTGACACCCTGTTGCAAGTAGGCGTCAGGTGGTGCGGACGGCACGCCCGGAACCGGAGTATCCGAGTGGTCCATGCCGATTCTGGGTACCGGCTGCGCCCACCTGGCGGTGAGCGCAACAGCCTGGTCAGCCGCTCTACATCGCCGGGCGTTTGATCCAGCGGACAAGGCCCGGGATTTCCGGGCCTTGTCTGTGCAGGCGGCGGCACGCCTGGCCCGCTGCAACGCGCACTCAGGCATCGGGCGCGGCAAGCGCCGCAAACCAGTCCGCGTACGGGGTGTTTTTAACCAGATGCCGATTGAGGTCTTGTGCGCCATCGCTCCACCACACCGGGCCGCGCTCTCCCAGCGCCGTCTTGGCACGGTCGACCGCCGCACGCGCCGCAGCCAGCCGCCCGGCATCGCCGTCGCGCTTGGCCGCCTTGACCGCGCGTCGCGCGTCCATCAACGCGCTGACCAGCCCGGCACGCACGTCTTCGCGCAGATGCGGGTTGGCGGTGCGCCAGAGCCGGCCACGCACGATCAGATACCGGCCATCGGGCGTGGTGACGGGCGCGGCAGCGGCGGCCGTCATTAGCGTCGCGCCGGCTGCAGGCAAGCACGTAGCATCGGACAGACCAGGCCGTGCCTATTCGACCCGCGCGAAGCGGGGACGCGCCACGCCCTCCACCTCGACCTGCGCGACGAACATCGCATACGGCCGCACCCATAGACCGACATCGCTGTCCAACGGGCGATAGAGCACCAGCGGAGCCAGCGTCTCGCTGCACCGCACGACGCCGAGCACTTCATAGCGGCCGCCCTTGAAGTGGCGGTACTGGCCCAACGCGATGCTGGGCAATGGCGACAGAGAGGTGTCCATGGATGTCACAGGATGGGCGAACCGCAAGTCTAGGCAGCATGGCCGGCCGCAGCCAGCACATGCCGCGCAACCGGCGGCATGCCGGGTTCAGCGCTGCACGCCCGCGTACAACGCTGCGCCGTGCCTACTGGTCGTCGTCTTCGTCGTCGTCTTCTTCGCCCAGGTCGTCATCGTCCTTCACCGGGTCTTCGATGCCGTCGTCGTCATCGATCTCGCTGTCCTGCGCGGGCCCTTCCTGGATCGGCGCAGTGTCCCGGCCCGGCGCCTTGACGCCATTGGGCGGGGTCGGATCGTCTACGCCGCGGTTGCCGTTTTGATTAGTGCTCATGGTCAGCTCCAGCGGTAAAGGACCGCTCAGCCACCCTCCTCCCGCCGATGTGATGCGCGCGTGTGTCCGGCCCGGCCGCAGCGCCACCCGTGCAGGGTGGCGCGGGCGAACGGGCGCCACTGCATCCGGCCAGCGCCTTCGGTCGTACTGAAGATATCGCCAATGGAGCAACCAGCATGCCGAGCCTGATCTGCGACCTGGAAGACCTGCTCGCCGCCTGGAAGGCCGAAGCCAGAACCTTCGATGCCTGCGACATGCCGGCCTCTGCGCTGGCCTTTCGCGACTGCCATCGTCGTCTGTCCGCGTTGCTGGACGAACATGCAGGCCACACGGCGGCGCCAACGGCCGAGCTGGCTGCGCACGGGCGGCTTCCGAAGAATCCGCCAGCGCTCGCTTGCGCCGCCGCGCCAGCAATGCCACCAGATCCACCCACAGACCGCCCGACGGCAATTCCGATAGCTGGGTGATGGTGACCGGTTCGGCGGTACTGCGGCGCTGTCCTGGCACAGGCATCGACAGCCGGGCCTGCAGAGCGGGCGCAGTGCCCTCCTGCACCGCCATCGGTGCCGCGGCAACCGGACCGACCGCCGCTTTTACGGCAGAGCACAAACCCGACCCCACTCAGTGTGCGGCAGCGCACCCGGCACAGCTGAGGCCTCTTGCGTGCAGCACAGATTCGCCTGCGGCCTGCCGTCGTCTGGCTATACATCAATCGACCAGACACAACGGCTTTTCTCTGGGGCGCAACGTCAGCACACGCACACCGGTACGCGTCACCGCCACGGTGTGCTCGAACTGCGCCGACAACTTGCCGTCGCGCGTATGCACCGGCCATTGATCCGGCTCGGCGCGGATCGCCGCCCTGCCCTGATTGATCATCGGCTCGATGGTGAACACCATGCCTTCCTGCAGCTGCATCCCGCTGCCGGCATGCCCGTAGTGCAGGATCTGCGGCTCTTCATGCATCTGCCGGCCGATGCCGTGCCCGCAGTACTCCTTCACCACGCTATAGCCCTGCTCGCGCGCATGCCGCGCGATCGCATGACCGATGTCGCCCAGCCGCGCGCCAGGACGCACCGCGGCAATCCCCTTCCACATCGCCTGATAGCTGGCCTGCACCAATCGCCGCGCCGGATAGGCCACGTCTCCGACCAGATACGTCGTGCTGGAGTCGGCGATATAGCCGTCTTTTTCCAGCGTGATATCCAGATTGACGATCTGCCCGTTGCGCAGCACGTCCCCGGCCGATGGCACGCCATGGCACACCACATCATCGATCGAGGCATTGAGCACGAAGGGGAAGTCGTACTGCCCCTTGCTGGCCGGCCGCGCGTCCAGCTCATCGACAATCATCCGCTCGACGAAGTCGTTGAGTTCCAGCGTGCTGCGGCCTGCCAGCGGCAGTTGATCCAGCGCATGGAACACCTGCGCCAGCAACGCACCGGCGTTGGCCATCAACGCAATTTCCGTCGGCCGCTTGATCATGTCCGCGCCGGTTTCAACGATTGCGGACGCACGCCTGCCGCGCGCAGTTCCTGCGCCACGATGTCCTGGAACGAGGATTCCGGATGCATCTCGCACAGCATGCCGACCTTGATCCAGAAGGTGGCCTGCGCGTTGATCGACCGGCTGGTCACCGTGCACGCGCGACGCAGCTGATCGTGCAGTTCGTCATCGATATTGACGATGCCCATGCAAACTCCAATGCCGCAAATATACGTATCGTATATGAAACGTATATTTGCGCACAATGCCGGCAGTTGCCGTGGACTGCACCGATGGGTGCCGGGCGAACGCAGCCCGGAAGCTGCAGAGCCGGCACGCGACCAAGCTCAAGTTGAAAAAAATTCAGCCGGTGCCAAGCGCGACAGCGAAAAAAATTCAGCCCGAGTTGTGATCAAGTTCATCGATCACGCAAGCCGCTTCTCACTTGCGGGCCTTGGCCTCCCGCGTACCGCGCCGCTTTGGCTGCGCCTTGGTCGGCGCGAGGGCGAACGCAAGGCTCGTGAGTCGATTGCGGCCTTCGGCTCTGGGCTGGCTAGTGAGCTCGCTGAGTCGCTCCAGCAGTACGTTGACCTCCTGGAGATCCCGGTCACTGAGCCAGCCCTTGTTGCGCGAGACCCACAGTTCGCGCTTCTTCCCTTCGGTGATCACCCCCTCAACCTCAAGAGCGGCCTCGAAGTCCTGCTGCGCCACGTGCAACAGGGAACGGGCGAAACGTGCCAACTCGTCTGCATTGCCGTGGGGAGCTAGGTCGTAGACCAAACGGACGGGGCCGGCGCCTTCTCCCGCCAGGCGGAAGACACGCTCGCCCCCAGCCTCCATTACTTCCGTGAGCAAGTCGCCGGCGACCAGCTCGCGCAGGTGGTAGTACAAGCCGTCCGCAGGCCGGCCCAACTGCTCGGCGAGTTCGGCCGTGCTTGCCGCTCCTCCAAGAGAGGCGAGCGTGTCGACGATCTCTTGCCGCACTGGCGAGCTCAGTAGCCTCACTTGCTCGGGCCGGGAAACGAGATGCCGCGGTGATGTCCGCATGGGTATAGACGCTTGTTGAAATTTGTGTGCATTATTTAAACACAAGTGGCGCGCGGGAAGGCGCGCTTCATCAACCGCCCGGAGCAGACGTGTCGATCGATCGATGGAAGACCCTGGGCTTGGCCGCCCTGGCGCTGTTGACAGCGCCTGCGATACCCGCCGTTGCCGTATCCCCTGCTTCCGTCGTTTCTGCAGCGGACTTGCGTGCCGACCTGCAGACCGCGATCGAAGCCATCGAGAAACATCATCCTGACCTTGAACACATGGTGGACAAGGCGACGCTGCACCGCACCGCCAAATCGATCGCGCGTGATCTGGACCGGCCGATGGATCAGACCCAGGCCTGGTCCGTGCTGGCCCAGCTCAATCCTGTGCTGGCCGACGGCCACCTCCTCATCGGCTTGCCCGACTGGAGAGCCTCGGCCGCTTCTGCCACCGCGCAGGGGGCCCCGTGGTTTCCTTTCGAGGTCTCCGTGGCGGCATCCGGACATCTACGCCTCGTTGCGCGACTTGGGGGGGCTCCGTCCGCCGATGCCGGGCGTTCTGTCAGCCATATCAATGGGGTCCCGGCCAAAGACGTCGTTCGTACGCTGCTAAAGCGCACTCACGGCGACACGCCCAGTGCCCGTGCGGCGCTGCTGTCGCAACGCTGGTGGCTCTTCTATGCCAAGGTCTACGGCACACCAGAGAGCTTTGATCTCGAATTCACCGACCGGCGAGGTCGGCAGCGGCAGGCCGCGTCACGCTTGGTACTGCCCGCCATCCTGCAACGCGACGCGAGCTTCGAGCGGCTATTTCGCTGCGAAATCAGGAATACAGGCGCCGTACTGACGGTGAGCACGTTCTCCTGGCCAGACAAGGCCCGCTTTTTCGCGTTCACGCAAGCATGCTTCACGCAAATGGCCACAGAACGGGTCCGGCGCCTCGTCATCGACATTCGCCAAAACGGCGGTGGGGATGACGACATGTGGCGCGACGGCATTCTCCGCTATATCGCCGATCAGCCTTACCGGCACGGTTCGCATTACATCAAACGCGTGCTGACACCAGGGCCGGGAGAAGTCGCCGGGCAGCGTGTGGAAGGAACGATCGAATCCGTCACGGAACCGGCAACCGCAGAACCGGCGCACTTCACGGGAGACGTCAACGTGCTGGTCGGCCCGCTGACCTATTCCTCGGCGGTGCTGTTCTCCAACGTCGTCCAAGACTACCGCTTCGGTCACGTGGTGGGTGTCGGCAAATCGGTCAGGACGCGACAGACCGGCGGCGTAAAGACACTGATACTTCCCAATACCGGCCTCCTGCTGTCCTATCCACGCTTCGTCCTCGACCGCCCGTCGGGAGCTCGGCGACCGACGTGGCTGACGCCCGACAGGCAGATCGCGGACGATCCACTCAATCCAGAAGTCCCGATTGACGTACTGCTTGAGACCGACGGTTAGCCACGAAAAGAGGGCAGCTATCTGCCCTCTCATTCCTCATACTCCGCCAAGCCGCTCCTGAGTGGCAGCGGCGTATTGGTCGGTCATCTCGATTCCAGCTGCTTCGAAGCCTTCTGATTGGGCAGCCACCAACGTAGTGTCGGATCCGGCAAGCGGATCAAGCACGCGTCCGCCCGCCTGGCGGGGTACGGCCAGCCTCGGTGCAAACGGGTGGCAGAACACTCCAGCATGGGCCTCGCGGCAAGAGTTCTTGTCGGGACGCTTCACTACCTCACTGTAAGGACTGCGGCAATGAAGTGACCGCCATTTGCAAGTCAAGCCGGGGTGCAATACGCTGTTCAGGCTGCGTTGGCAGCTAACAAAGAGAGTGTCTGTGAAGCATGTATGGATGGCATTGTTCGCAACGGGAATTACATTTGGCTCTTGCAACGCGGAAGCGGCCGCAATTCGTTGCGAAACATGTCAGGTAGACGGTGATTTCCGAGCAGAGGCTGTCAAAGCTGGCACAGGGACACACGTCGTATATAGCGTTGCATACAACACCGTGCAGCAGTGGTATGTCGGATCAGGCGGCGGCGGAACCATCCCAACCGCAGTGAGCGCTGCAGCAACACCAGTAGTGAAGAAGCAGACACCACCGACAGGCGCTACTCAAGAGGTTTCAAAAGCGCATACGTTGTATGTGATTGCAGGCAATACGATTCGCCCCACTTACAACATGCCGGTCGAGAGCCTCGGCTTGAATCCAGACGCGCGTGAGAAGAGCGCATACGACTACGTGACCGATGCAAACCTTAGGGCGATGGTTGAGTCGGCAGTGGGTAGCATTACCATCATGGAAAAGGTTACCGGTTCAAATGTTTTGTTAGCCATGACTGATATGCTCCAGCTGACGAGCAACTACACCGGACTCCGGGATCAGGCACGTTTAATTTTCAGAGTCGTCTTCAAGGACGGCTCCTACGTCAGCGTAATTGTTGACCTGACACAGCAGAACGGTAAATCTGAACCTGGCAGCGAGAGGACGGCTGCAGGCCAGCTTATTCCGAAGCAAGCAAGTGAAATATCTGGAACTTGGACTAACTACGGTGGAGATAATCTAGCTCCGATGGTTGCCCACATCCAGCGCATGGGTGGCACGGTTTCATTTTCTTCAGGCTCCACGCCAGGCGGCACAATCAACAAAATTGTTTGTGTAGCTAAGCGCTGTACCGCTGAAACTGCTAATTATTGATAATAACTTGATGCACGCATATTTCTAGGCCGACCTGCAAATTATTCTAAAGGTCGATAAAAGCAAGGAAGATGCGACGAAAAGGCTGCTTTAAAGGAGCCTTTTCTTTTGGGTTACTGTGGGTTTTTGTCCGCTAGCCGCTGACGTGCAACGGTAGCGTAGTGAGCTGTCATCTCAACGCCAGCCCAGTTATAGTCACCTAACTCGGCTGCTACCAGCGTTGCGCCACTCCAGCGAAGGGGTCCAAAATTCGGTCTCCAGATTCACAAATTTCCACCAATTGCAGCATCAATTTGGTGGGCTTCCCGGTCAGGTGGTGCTTGTCCGCCTTGAGCACCGGGTAAGCACTACACCAGGCAACACAGGCGCACGGCGAACCAGCGACATGTCGCCCTTGCTGCCCCAGACGATGTATTCGGCCTGGTTGCGGAAGCGGCCCAACTGCGGCCGCACGCCTTCGGTCTTGCCCACGGTGATGCCACGCCAAGTGAAGCCGGCGATCTGCAGCGCGTTGGTGGTCAGCGGCAGCTGCCGCCAGTCCGTAAACAGCAGCACCGGGGCGCCATCCTTGAGCACACGCGCACACTCCGACAGCCACAAATGCGTCCATTTCAGGTGCGAGCGTTGGTCTCGTTCGTCGCCAATGAAGTCGGCGTGCCCGCCATCCGGCAATACTTGGTCGAGGGCGGCCGAGCACGGGCAGCGGCGGTCAGGCCGCCACTCGCGTAAGGCGGATCAGTGATCAGTGCGTCGAACGAGTTGGCTTCAAGCGTGGGCAGGATGGTCAGGGCGTCGCCCTGCAGGAGCTGGTTTTTCATGGTGAGAGCCTTCTTGGATTCGCTCGCGGCGATCGGAGGTGAGGCTCTCGGCCTCCAGGTGATTGAGTGTGCCGCAGCGCGGGCACTTTATCTGGATTTCATCGAAGGCGCCGGCCTTGCACAGCAGGCGGGCGCAATCGCAACAACGGAGGTTCTTGAGCATTGCGTGGTCTTGCGGTGGGACGAGATTACGCCGCTGCTCGTGGCGTAATTCGGTCAGGCTGGCACGGTTGGAACTGAAAAAGTTGCTGCATGGAGTGATGGCGCAATTCGCGCCGGCATACGCTTATGTCGGCCAACACTGCCTTAAGGATCGCGGCGCTCACCAATAGTTTCGGCACCGCCACAGCTGTGAAGTGTGGTGCTTCGAGACTATTGCTATAGCGTTGCGGATTTTCCCCGTTGACACGCTCCAAGCGGCGGAGCGAGTATTCCAACGTCGCCGCATATTCGGCGACCGGGATTGGTCTCCCGAATCAAAAGGCGCACCAGCGCCCATCGATCGATGCACGGCGCTTTTTAATCGCCCGCATCGTCGCGGGTGCATGCCGGCCAGCTTTATGGCGGGCGGTGCGCGGGGGCCGCAAGGCCCACCGGTTCCTTTTGGCCGGCAGACCAACCGCGCACTGTCCGCCACCCCGATTGGTCTCGGCGTGGCGGATTCCAAAACACAAAAGGAATCCAGCATGTCTTACAACACCCAAGTAGCGCCCGCGTCTGCGGCGCGGCAGATGCCCCAGCATGTGGGTCTGATCGCCACCACTCTCGAATGCAGCCATACCGCGTGGCTGAGCCTGATGGCGCACCTCGCAGGTGCACGCAAAGCGATCCACACCTTCACGATTGCCGACGCTGCTGCAGCGATCGCTGTCGTCGATGCCTTGTATGCGCAGGTGCGGCGATGAGCATGAGCAAACAGTTCCGCGTCTGCACAGGCGTCACCCTCAGCTTCGAAATGATGCAGGGCTATGTGCTGGCCATGCTGCATTCCCACGCGCAACCTGATCTTCCGCCGGTCCTGATCGCCTGCGAAGCCATGGGCGTTGATGACGTCTTGCCGGGCGGCGATGCGCAGAGCGTGGTGCTGGGTCGGCTGCATGTCTGCATGCATGAGGACCCGGCAGTTGATGTCCTCACCTGGCTGCGCAAGCAAGCGCATCACAGCAGAGCAGCACGATGAATACCGCACACGCAATCGCTTATCCAGAAGACGCCGACTACGCGATCAGCGAAGAAGAAGAAGACATTTCCCGATAGTTTCCTGAGCCACAAAAAAGGCACTTGGACGCGCGTCCAAGTGCCTGCATTTCATTGGTGGGCCCACCAGGATTCGAACCTGGAACCAAAGGATTATGAGTCCTCTGCTCTAACCGTTGAGCTATAGGCCCGGCAGGGTGGGTGGCGAGATGCGGGGCATGTCGGACCGTCCAGCTGACGCGAAAGTTTACCTGCCTGCGCGCGTCGCTGTCTGCTGACATCAGGCATTGAGGAGGAGAAGCGCCCGCACCCACACGTGCCCGCGCATGCCACACAAAAAAGCCCGGCCTGAGCCGGGCTTCTAAATTTGTATGCGATCACTGCGCTTTGCGCACCACGCGCGGTGGACGATCCGGAGCCACAAGTACCTCGGCAATCCCGAATCCCCACTCCCCAATCCCGGCTGCTAAGCCATCTCAAGCTGCGCATCGACCAACTGCCGGCCTGCGCGGAATCCCTGCGCGATGGCTTCCTGGTAGGTCTCCCAGCCCGGTTCCCGGCCACCGATGCGTGGCTGGCGTTTGCCGCCCAGCGCATACACGTCGACCCACAGCGTCCACCTGGCGCCCGGGGATGCCTGTTCGGCGCGTACGCGAATCTCGTGCTCGCGGTACGTGGTGGTTTCAAAGCGGCTTTGCTTGCTCATACGACGGCCTCGTTCCATTCGTCCATCAACTTAGAAGCCACGGCTAGAACGTCACGTGAGCCAGCAAGAAACATCGGCCGCATGTTGCGCCGCTGTCCGGCTTCGTCGCCAAGGCGTGAATGTCGCCTGCGCCATCCCCGGCGCATCCGTGTTCCGGCGACGTCCACCCGGCCAAGCATAGCCCGCGGCATGCCCCACAACGCAACAGCCCCGCATGTGCGGGGCTGTTGCGTGATCACTGCACAGATACGGCTACCGGATCAGTCGATGTCCAGGAACGAGCGCAGCTGTTCCGAACGGCTCGGGTGACGCAGCTTGCGCAACGCCTTGGCCTCTATCTGACGAATCCGCTCGCGGGTGACGTCGAACTGCTTGCCGACTTCTTCCAGGGTGTGATCGGTATTCATGTCGATACCGAAGCGCATCCGCAGCACCTTGGCCTCGCGCGGGGTCAGCCCTGCCAACACGTCCCGCACCGTCTCGGAGAGATTGATGTTGGTGGTGTTGTCGATCGGGGACTCCACGTTGGTGTCCTCGATGAAGTCGCCCAGATGCGAATCCTCGTCGTCGCCGATCGGGGTTTCCATCGAGATCGGCTCCTTGGCGATCTTCATCACCTTGCGGATCTTGTCCTCGGGCATGTCCATTTCCTTCGCCAGCTCCTCCGGCGTGGCCTCGCGGCCGAACTGCTGGAGCATCTGACGGGAAATGCGGTTCAACTTGTTGATCGTTTCGATCATGTGCACCGGAATACGGATGGTGCGCGCCTGATCGGCGATCGAACGGGTGATGGCCTGACGGATCCACCAGGTTGCATACGTGGAGAACTTGTAACCGCGACGGTATTCGAACTTGTCCACGGCCTTCATCAGGCCGATGTTGCCTTCCTGGATCAGGTCGAGGAACTGCAGGCCGCGGTTGGTGTACTTCTTGGCGATGGAGATGACCAGGCGCAGGTTGGCCTCGACCATTTCCTTCTTGGCCTTGCGTGCCTTGGCTTCGCCATAGGCCATCGCGCGGCTGATTTCCTTGATCTCGCCCAGGGTCAGGTAGTTGGCCTTCTCCATCTCGATCGAGCCCTGCTGCTCAGAGACGATCTGGTCCTTGACATCGCGCAGCGCCGACGACCACTTCTGCTTGCGCTTGAGTGCGTCTTCCACCCATTCCAGGTTGGTCTGGTTGCCTTCCCAGGAGCGGATGAAATCCTTGCGCGGCATGCGTGCCACGGTGGTGGCAAGGTGCAGCACCTTGCGCTCGTGATCCTTGATGCCGTTGACCACGCCACGCAGCTGGGTGACCAGTGCATCGGTCAGCGGCAGCGGCAGCTTGAGCGTGGTGAAGATGGCGGCCATGTCCTCGCGCGCCTTGACCACCAGCTTGTGCTCGGCGCCGTTCTTGGCATACACCTTCTTGAACTTGGCGTATTCGTTGGCCAGGTTCTCCATGCGCGTGGCCACTTCCACCGGGTCAGGACCGGTCGGGCCGGCCTCTTCTTCGGCAGCGTCGTCATCGCCGTCTTCGTCGTCGTCTTCATCGGCTGCATCCTCGTCGACGGCGACGGGACCGGCGGCGGCCAGCGCGGCAGCGGCGGCATCGGCTTCTTCGATCAGGTCGTTGAAGCCAACCACGATCTCGGCCAGACGCTTCTTGCCTTCCTTGTGCGCTTCGTAATCGGCCAGCAGCATTTCGGTCGACAGCGGGAACACGCCCAGTGCTGCCTGGACCTGGCTCAGGCCCTCTTCGATACGCTTGGCGATGGCGATTTCGCCTTCGCGGGTCAGCAGCTCGACCGTGCCCATTTCGCGCATGTACATGCGCACCGGGTCGGTGGTGCGGCCGCCTTCGGTGTCGAGCGCGGTCAGCGCGGCGGCAGCTTCTTCGGCTGCGGTGTCGTCAACCTCGCGGTTGCCGGTGTTGCCATCGTTGAGCAACAGGGTTTCAGCATCGGGCGCAACTTCATGGACATCGATGCCCATGCCGTTGATCATGCTGATGATGTCTTCGATCTGCTCCGGGTCGACCAGGTCGTCGGGCAGGTGGTCATTGACTTCGGCGTAGGTCAGATAGCCCTGTTCCAGGCCCTTGCTGATCAGTAGCTTGATGTCGGATTGCTGGGCAGGACGTTCGTTGGCCATGAGTGCTCGCGCCACCGGCTTTGAGATTGGAAAGAGAACCTAGCATTATACCAGCGTGAAGCCCGGTCTGCCGGATTCAAGACAGGACCGCTGGTAGACGTGATATCTAGGGTCTGAGAAGGAAGGTCACCGGGCCATCGTTGACCAGGTCGACAACCATATGGGCACCAAAGCGCCCGGTTTCCACCCCGCCCAAATGTTTTTCGCGGCAGATCGCCACCAATTGATTGAACGCCCGTTCAGCCTCCAACGGCGGCGCCGCGGTGCTGAAGCCGGGGCGATTGCCGGAACTGGTGTCCGCGGCCAGGGTGAACTGGCTGACCACCAGCAGGCCGCCGCCGGTGTCGGTGAGTGAGCGGTTCATCTTGCCGGCGTCGTCGGCGAACACGCGGTAGCTAAGCAGGCGCTCGGCCAGGCGCCGGATCTGCGCATCGGTGTCGCCGGGCTCGACCCCGACCAGGGCCAGCAGCCCGGGACCGATCTGCCCGACGGTCTGCGCATCGACCGTGACTGCGGCGCGGGTGACACGTTGGATCAGCGCAAGCATGGGCACTCTCAGGCAGCAAACTGTGCCGCGCAGCATGCCCAGCGCTGTTCGCACTGTCACGCGCGGGTCTTGGCCGGCCGCGCTGTTTAGAATTGCGCGGATGAAACCCGATGTTCGCGCTCGCCTGCTCTACACCATTGCCGCCACCGTGGGCCGCCTGCCTTGGCCGCTGCTCAAACGTGTGGCCGACGCGATGGCCTGGAGCTGGCGCAAGCTCAATGCGCGCGAAGCCCGCGTGGCACGCCGCAACCTGGAACTGGCGTACCCGGAACTGGATGCCGGCCGGCGCGCGCAGCTGCATGTGCAGGTGCTGCGGTCGACCGCGCGGCAGACGCTGGAAGTGCTGCGCACCTGGACCCGCCCACCGGCCGAGAACCTGGCGCGGCTGCAACGCAATGGCCAGGCGCTCTACGACGCCGCGCTGGCCTCCGGGCGCGGCGTGATCGTGGCCGCACCGCACTTCGGCAACTGGGAGCTGCTCAACCAGTGGCTGTCCGAACGCGGGCCGATCGCCATCGTGTACCGCCCGCCCGAATCGGACGCGGTGGACGGCTTCCTGCAACTGGCACGCGGCGGCGACAACGTGCGCCAGGTGCGTGCCGAAGGCCCGGCCGTGCGGCAGTTGTTCAAGGTGCTCAAGGACGGTGGTGCGGTCGGCATCCTGCCCGACCAGCAGCCGAAAATGGGCGATGGCGTGTTTGCGCCGTTCTTCGGCATCCCTGCCTTGACCATGACCCTGGTCAACCGACTTGCCGAGCGCACCGGCGCGATCGTGCTGTATGGCTGGTGCGAACGTGCCGGTGGCGACCTGCAATTTGCGTTGCATGTGCAGCCGGCCGACCCGGCAGTGGCCGACGCCGACCCGGTGCGCGCCGCCAGCGCGCTCAACGCAGGCATCGAACAGATCGCCCGACGCGACCCGGCGCAATACCAATGGACCTACAAACGCTACACGCTGCGCCCACCGGGCAGCGGCGAGCCCAATCCGTATGCGACCGAGCGGCATCCGCACTGAAGCCGGTTGGCTGAAGACCGATCCGCTCGCGCACAGCGCGGCAACGGCAACGGCTCAATCGTCGTGCGGATCGGCCGGCGTGGCGAGGATGCGCTGATAGAACGCCAGGTCCAGCCAACGGCCGAACTTGAAACCGGCCTCGCGCACGGTGCCGGCATGGGTGAAGCCGAACTGTTCATGCAGGGCGATGCTGGCTTGATTGCTGGCATCGATACCGCCGACCAGCACATGCACGCCGCGCTGTTCCGCCGCCGCGATCACGCCCTGCAACAGCAGGCGTCCAAGCCCCTTGCCGCGATGGTCGCGGTGCACGTAGATCGAATGCTCCACGCTGTACTTGAACGCCGGCCAGGCGCGGAAGGTGCCGTAGCTGGCGAACCCCATCAGGCTGCCGTCGGCAGCTTCCACCCCGATCACCGGAAACCCGCCCGCACGCTTGGTCGCAAACCAGCCGACCATGCTCTCCGGTGGCCGCGGCCTGTAGTCGTACAACGCGGTCGAGTTGGCGATGGCGTCGTTGAAGATCTCCAGGATGGCGCTGGCGTGGCGGTCTTCGCTGCAGTCGATGAGAGACATGGGGTCCGATGCGGGCAGAGGGTCTTGGGATTAGAAGACATTGCCGGGCGATGAACAACGCAGCCGGCCTGCAACCCACCCGCGCCCGCCGCGCAACTCCAATTGCGGGCGCTGGATGCAGCGTTCACCCGGCCTTGGCGACCGGCAATTGCGAACCACGCGACAATGGCCGCGCGCGGCAGGCAACGGCCGCGGCAGCGTCCGCCTTGAAGCGGCCCTGGCAGTCCCCATCTGGAGTCGTGCATGAGCAGCCCCGTCCCCTCCCCCAGCGCACAGGCCTTCGGTGATCCGGCGGCGATCCGTTGCGAGCGCGCCGCCTCCGAACTGCGCGCCGGCCGCCCGGTGCTGCTGACGGCGGCCAACGGGCAGGCGCGCGCGGTGCTGGCGCTGGACAGCAGCACCGCGCAGTCCTACGCGGCCTTCGCGCGTGCGGCGCAGGGGCGGCACTATCTGTTCGTCACTCCGACCCGCGCCCAGGTGCTGGGCCTGAGCGCGCCGCAGGGCGCACGCGTGGCGCTGGTCGAACACGACTACGACCAGCTCGCTGCCCTGGCCTACCTGCGCGATACCCCGGTACCGACGCAGTGGACCGCGGGCGATGCGCTGGACGCAGGCGCGGTGGAAATCGCGCGGCTGGGGCTGCTGCTGCCGGCGATGCTGGCCGTGGAGCTGCACGATGCAGATGACCACGCCGCCTTTGCCGGTTGCCAGTCGCTGACACTGGACGATCTGGGCAGCGGCTGCGCCAAATCCGCCGCGGCCGGCTACGAGCTGGTCACCCGCACGCCGGTGCCGTTGCGCGGGCTGGGGATGAGTGAGTTCGTGGTGTTTCGCGGCGGGGTGGCACAGCGTGACCAAGTGGCGATCGTGGTCGGCCAGCCCGACCTGTCGGCGGCAGTGCCGGTGCGCGTGCATTCCTCCTGCCTCACCGGCGATCTGTTCGGTTCGCTCAAATGCGATTGCGGCGACCAGCTGCGGCATGGCCTGGCCAAGCTGAAGGAGCTCGGCGGCGGCGTGCTGCTGTATCTGGACCAGGAAGGCCGCGGCACCGGCATCGCCGCCAAGATGCGCGCGTACGGCTACCAGCATGCCGGCCTGGACACCATCGATGCCGACGCGCAACTGGGCTTCGGGCCGGACGAGCGCCGCTACGGCAGTGCGGTGGCGATGCTGCGTGGTCTTGGCATCGGCCGGATCCGGCTGCTGACCAACAACCCCGCCAAGGCCGAACGCCTGCGTGCGGCCGGCATCGCGGTCGAAGACCGCATCCCGGTGACCGGCGACATCACCCCGGAGAACGAGCAGTACCTGCGCACCAAGGCCGCGCGTGCCGGGCATGCGCTGGATGTGGACGCGCTGATTCTGGCCGCGCAGTAAGCCCCGCTGCGCCGGATGCGCCTGCCCGCGGCGCCCGGCTATGCTTGCGCACCGCTCCTGCAGGCCAGCCTTGTGCACGACGCTCCACCGCCGCACCCCGAGGTCATCGTCGCTGCCGCGCCGGCACAGGTTCCGGCCGTGGACCACACGCAGTGGCAACCGCTGCCGCAGCGCGGGGCGTATGTGGCCGGCGTCAACGGCGCGCTGGGCGGCGGATGTGCCGGGCTGATCGCAGCCGGCGTCACCGTCACCGTGCTGCACGCCTGGCATGACTGGCCGGTGGTGCTGGGCGTGACCGTGGTGGCCGCGCTGCTGGGTGCGTGGTTCGCGGTCAAACGGCATCGGCTCACCCACTGGAAACTCGACCAGCACGGCCTGGCGCTGCAACGCGGGCATCTGTGGCAGAGCGACACGCGCATTCCGATTTCGCGCGTGCAGCACGTGGACCTGCGCCGCGGCCCGATCGAACGCGCCACCCGGCTGACCACGCTGGTGGTGCATACCGCCGGCAGCCGGCTCAACGCGGTGGCCTTGTCCGGCCTGGATCAGGGCGATGCCGAACGCCTGCGCGACCGCCTCGCCCGCCAGCTCGATCACGACGACGACGCGCTGTGAGCGCCATCGAACACCACCACCAGGACGAGCAGCGCCTGCATCCGCTGTCGTGGGTGTTCGTGTTGTTGCAGCAGATCCGCCAGTTCCTGATTCCGCTGGCGGCCTTGGTGCTGTTCGGCAGCCGCGATGGCAGCCGCGACTCGGCCGACCACATCGCCACCGGCGTGGTGATGGCGGTGCTGGTGGCGATCTCGGTGCTGCGCTATTTCACCTACCGCTACCGCATCGGCACCGATGGCGTGGCGATCCGCAGCGGGCTGCTGGAACGCAGCCGACGCGATATTCCGTTCGCGCGCATCCACAATGTGGTGGTGCATCAATCGCTGCTGCACCGGCTGGCCGGCGTGGCCGAGGTGCGCCTGGAATCGGCCGGCGGCCACAAGCCCGAAGCGGAAATGCGCGTGCTGCGGCTGGACCAGGCATTGGCGCTGGAAGACCTGATCCGTCGCCGCACGCATGACGCCGATGCCAGCACGCCGCAGGTCGTCAACGACAGCACCACCCTCCTGCGTTTGCCGCTGGCCGAAGTGATCCGGCTGGGGCTGATCTCCAATCGCGGCATGGTGGTGGTGGCGGCCAGCTTCGGCGTGATCTACCAGATGATTCCGCGCCGTACGGTGTCCAACTTCGTCGAGCACAACGGCGAGCTGGCGTACCGCTACGTCAGCCAGATCCATCCGGGGGCGGCGGTCACCGCCGCATTGGTGGTGCTCGGCGCCTTGGCCGTATTGGTCGCGATGCGTGCGCTGTCGGTGGCGCTGGCGCTGGCGCAGTACCACGGCTTTCATCTCAGCCAATCCGAGCGCCGCCTCACCGTGGAGCGCGGCCTGCTGACGCGGATCCGCAGCAGCGTGGCGCTGCGGCGCATCCAGTCGTGGACGCTGTACGAAAGCCGCCTGCATCGCCTGTTCGGCCGTCGCCAGTTGCGGGTGGAGACCGCAGTGGCCGGCACCGCCGACAGCGAAGGCAGCGCGTTGAAGGAGCTTGCGCCGATTGCCGAGCCGCAGCGCTGCGATGCCTTGTTGCAGCGCCTGCTGCCGGGGATTGCCTGGCCGCCGGCACAGTGGCAGGCGATCGCCACGCATTGCTGGTGGCGATTGAGTCTGCCCACGCTGTTATTGCTGCTACCGCTGGTGATCGGCCTGGTCTGGCAATTCGGCACCCAGGCAGCGTGGTTGCTGCTGTGGTTGCCGTGGAGTGCGTTCAAGGCGCATCGCCAGGTGCATCGCATGGGCTACGCGGTGGATGCGCGGTTTGTCGCCGTGCGCGGCGGCTGGTGGAAACGCTGGTGGCGGCTGGCCGAGCTGGACAAGCTGCAGGCGCTGCAACTGCAACGCTCGCCGCTGGACCGTCTGTCCGGCACCGCGACGCTGTGGCTGGACACTGCCGGCGCCAGCGCGACCGGCCCGGGGTTGCGCCTGCGCTTTGTGCCATTGGCGCAGGCGCAGGTGCTGCAGGCGCAGTTGGGTGCCGCGTTGGCGCGGCGCAAGCTGCGATGGTGAATCGGGAATCGGGATTGGGGATTAGGGATTGGATCAACCGCTGATTGGCGGCGGTATCTCGTCAACGGGCGACTAGCGGCGATCAACGTTGCGCCGGGCCCCAGTATCCGAGTTCGCGGCGGATCTGCAGGCCTCGCCACACTGCGCCCAGCGGCTTGCGCCGCAGTGGACCCAGCTTGCCGGCGATGAAGTCCTCGGTCGCTGCCATCACCCGCTCCGAGGACTGCCCGTCGCGATACGGGTGGATCGCATCGGCATACCTGGCGAGCGCATTGCGCAGCGCCGCATCCGGCGCCAGCGCGCGCGCCAGCTGCTGCGGCAATTGCCCGGGCTGCTGGAAGTCCAGCATATGCGGCTGCGGCACGCGGTTGCGGAAGGTCACCACCGCTTTGTGCTGCACCACGAACTCGGACACGATCGACGAGGTGTCCGACACCAGCACATCGGCCGCACGCTGCGCGGCCATGACCTGTTCGGGTTCGACAAAGCGTGCATGCGGCCCGGCCAACGCGCGATAGCGATCGAACAGTTCCGGCGCGCACTTCGGATGCAGCGTCAACAGCCAGTAATGCGCACCGCGCGCGATATCGGCGGCGATCTCGTCGTAGAGCGCGGGCGCAGCGCTCAGGCGCTCGGTAAACGTGGAGCCGAACAGGATCACCGGGTGTCCGTTGGCGGGCGCGCGCAGTGCAGCGCTGCGGCCGCCATCGTCGCGGAACACCGGGTCGAGCTTGGGCCAGCCGGTTTCGACCACCGCAAAATGCCCTTCGCGCTCGGCGAGTGCGCGAAACGGCGCCGTGGTGGCCGGGCCCTGCGTGCAATACAGATCGAACAGCCCGCGCACGCGGAAGTGCCCACGGTTGTCTTCGCGCTTTTGCACATTGAAACCATGGAACAACTGCACCTTGGCACCCGCAATGAACGGTGGCACCCAGTTGGCCGCACTGAACACCGCACGCGGGCGCAACGCCAGCGCCTCGCGCAGGCCGACCTCGCGCACGTCCGGCAACGCCAGTCCGCGCGCACCGCCCTCGAACCACGCCGACACCGCATGGCCGCGGGCCTGTAATGCCTGCGCCAATGGCGCCAGAATAGGCAACGCGTAACGCTCCGTTGCGAACAGCAGGTATTGAGCCATCACATGTCCTCTTCGACCGCACCCGACGAACGGCCGCGCATCAGCGCCTGCATTATCGCGTTCAACGAGGCCGATCGCCTACGCGACTGCCTGCGCTCGCTGGCGTTCTGCGACGAGATCGTGGTGGTGGACTCCGGCTCCACCGACGCCACCGTGACGCTGGCCACCGCACAGGGCGCGCGCGTCCTGCAGCGCGCCTTCGATGGCTATCGCAGCCAGAAGGCGTTCTGCGTTGCGCAGGCCAGCCACGACTGGGTGCTGTGCCTGGATGCCGACGAACGCGTCAGCGATGCCTTGCGGGCGTCGATCGTTGCCGCGCGCGATGGCGGCTTTGCCAACGCGGCCGGCTATCGCTTCGCACGGTTGTCGGATTATTTCGGCCGGTTCCTGCGCCATGGCAACGCCTATCCGGATCGGGTGCTGCGCTTGTTCGATCGACGCCACGGCGGCTGGCGCGGCAAGCGCGAGATCCACGAGGCGGCCAGTGTCGACGGTGCAGTGGTGACCCTGGCCGGCGATCTGATCCATTACCCGTACCGCTCGCTGGCGCAGCAACTGGCCAAGACCCAGCGCTACGCGCAGATGATGGCCGAGCACGAGCACGCGCGCGGCAAGCGTGCGACCTGGAGCAAGCTGGTGCTGGCGCCGGCCTGGCGCTTCTGGCGCGGCTATCTGCTGCGCGGCGGGTTTCGCGATGGCTGGCATGGGTTGATCTACGCCTACGTCCGCGCCAACTACGTGCGCCAGAAGACCATCATGCTGTGGCTGCTGCAGCACAACCAACCGGTGCAGGACCCGCCGCGTGCGGACGATCGGCGCATCGACTGAGAGCGGCCGACAACACCGCTGCGCTCGCCGCTACGTTGGCGCAAGACACACGCGGAGCCGGCGGTCGCAACATCCATCCCGGTGGTGGGCGCAAAGCCCGCAACCCGCTGCCGGACCGCTCGCTAGACCCTGTCGGCCATTCGCGCCGAGGCCTCCTGCGCCTGGCGCGCCGCCAGGCCCACCAGCACACCGACCAGCGCCGTGTAGAAACTGGCCGACACCTGGTGCGCAAACATCGACTGGGTCAGTCCGCACAGGGCATAGCTGGCCACGATCATCACACCGGCCGCTGCCGGTCCGCGGAACTGGCGCTCGCCGCTGCGGCGATGCAGCCGCACGAAGATCCAAAACGGCACCCCGTACACCGCAAACAGCAGCAACAGGCCCGGAACACCCTGGGTGGCGCCCCACTCGGCCAGATCGTTGTGCGCATGGCCCAGATGACAGCGCAGCAGCCAGGTGTCGCCGGCGCACACCGGCAGCTCGCGCATCGCATCGTCGAAGCGCCCGACGCCGATGCCGGTGAGCGGATGCGCGCGCAAGGTGTCCCAGGCCACATGCAGGCGCTCGATACGGGCACCGGCGGACGAGTCGCTGTCGCCGACCTCATAGCGCTGCAGGTCGCTCTGCAACTCGCCCAGGCGCATCTGCTCGGTCAATGCCGGCACGCTGAGCACCACACCCACTGCCAGCACCGCACTGCCGACAAAGGTCAGCAAGCGCATGCGAGCACTCTGCCAGGGCGCGCCCCAGATCAGCACGCCCAAGGTCATCAGCAACGACAACCACACCCCGCGACTGCCGCTGAGCACGATCACCACCACCGTGGCGATGGCCGCGCCCACCAGCCAGCGCACGTTGCCGAGCGGACGGCAGAACACCGCCACCACCAGCAGCATCAGCGCGATATCGGCAAAGACAATCGCATTGGTCCAGCCTTCCGCGCGGTCGGCACCGTTCATCACCTGCAGCATGGCGATCAACATTGCCGCGAACACGCCCGCCAGCGCGCCACGCCATAGCCAGACCTGCCGCGGCTGCAGTGCGTACGCCCACACCGCCGCCCACGGCAGCACCAGAAAGCGCGAGCGGTTGTCGACATCGCGCAGCCCGTGTTCGAACAAGGCCACCGACAACAGCGACATCGCGATCACCGCCGCCGTCAACCACACCAACGCGCGCAGCGACCCACGGCGCGCGGCGACGCCTGCGCGCAGGCTGCGCCAACCCACCAGCGAGCCAAGCAATAGGCACAGCCCGAAGGGCAGCAACCCGCTCGGCATGCTGACCACCAGTGCGGTCAACGCGAACACGCCCAGTTCGGCAATGCCCATGCCCGCCGGTGACGCGATGGGGGCCGACGAGGAAAGCGAAGCGGGCTGGGTGGGCAAGGAATTCATTCAGACATCGGTGGCCAATGGGGGCGAAATCGGGCGACGTGCGTCAGCGACGCCGGCCAAGCTAACGATGCCCCGCATGAATCCATGCTAGACAGCGGCCGGCGGCGGCATTGACGGGCCGCCGATCGCGGCAGACACCTGCGCTGCGCCGGCTCATTCGGTGTCCAGGTTGCCCTGCTCCTGCGCTTCCACCGCCCGCTGCTCGGAGCTCGCCACGCAGCTGCCATGCACGGCATCGGCCGGCACCAGCCACCAGCGACGGCGGTTGGCCACTCCCACCATCTGGCTGCGGCTGCGGTCCACACAGGCCAGCAGCGCGGTCTCCTGCGCCATCAGCCACCGTTGGTGCGGACGTTCCGCCTGCCAGGCCACCGCACGCTGCAGCTGTTGTTCCCACGGTACCTTGAAGCCGAAGGTCTGCGCGGGGCGGTCGGCCATCAGCAGGTTCTGCTCCTTCCAGGCCACCAGCCCGAGCTGCGCGTCCGGTCCGATCCGACGCCCGGCCTCGCGCATCACCGCGCCCGCCGAGCTGGACTCGTTGAAGATCGGAGAGCAGACCAGACCGAACGCCACCCACCACGCGCCCAGCAGCGATGCGGCGGCAAGCGCGGAACGGCGCACCCGCAGCAGCAACAGACTGGCCACGCCCCACGCACCGACCGCCAGCAACAGCCAGCCGAGCGGGTCGGTGGCCTCGCTGCCGACCCCGCGGCTGTCCATGATCTTCTGCTCGAACCCCGGGTGCCCGATCAGCATCGCCGCGCCGCCGGCAGCAAAGGCCACCGTCAGCAGCAGCACGAATCCGAACAGCAGCCGCTGCACCCCGGCCCGGCGCAGCAGGCCTGCCGCCAGCGGCGCCAGCGCCAGGCAGAACATCGGCAGCGCCGGCAGGATGTACACATCGCGCTTGCCGCTGGGAATGGTGAAGAACACCAGCACCAGCAGCCACCAGGCCAGCGGCAACAGATAGCGCGCATCGCGTCGCTTGAGCCGGCGCCACCAGGCCGGGATCGCCCAGGGCAGCACCAGGATGGTCGGCAGCCACATCGTGGCCATACCCTTGAAGTGGTACCAGACCGGCTGCGCGTGATCCCAGGAATTGGCATAACGCTTGGCGGTCTGGCGCAGCAGGATGTCGTTGAGATAGACCCGGTATTCGGGCTGGCCGGCGGTCAGCGCAGTCACCATCATCGGCACGAACCACAGCAGGATCGCGACGAAGAAGAACAGCGGCCCCAGCCAGAAACGCCGATCGCGCACATGCACGCGCACGCCCGGCCAGCCGCGCGCCGCCGCAATGCCGGCCGGGATCAGCATCAGCAGGGCGATGATGCCGACCCCCTTGGTAATCACGCCCAGCCCGGCGGCGAACCAGCCCAGCGTCCACCAGCGCCAGGCCGGCCCCAGCAGTAGATGACGCAGCAATCCGTAATTGGCCAGGGTGATCCAGAACACCACCAGCGGATCGATCTGCGCCTTCTTGGCTTGAAAGGTGAAGTGCAGCGTGAACAGCAGCATCCACGCCGCATACGCGCCCACGCGTCGGGTCCAAAGACGCCGCCCCAGGTCGTACACGCAGGCCAGCGTGCCCAGCGCCGCCAGCAGCGACGGCAGCAGGAACGCCACCCGCCAGTTGCCCAGCAGCGTGTAGAACAGCGCCTGCAGCCACATCAGCATCGGCGGCTTGTCCGAGTACAGCTCGTTGCCGCGATGCGGGAACAGCCAGTCGCCGCTCATCACCATCTGCTTGGCAACCAGTGCAAACCGTGGCTCGTCCGACGGCCAGGGGTCGCGCAGTCCCAGGCCGGCACCGATCACCAGAACGGCCGTGATGGCCAGCAGCCAGAAATCCTTGGAAGCACGAGTCTTGAGCATGACGGGCCGCAATGGGTGCACAGGTGGAGCGCCGGGGGCGGCGCGCGGTCAGGACGCTTTTAGCAAAAGCGCGTAGAAAAAACCGTCGCAGTGCTGCTCGCCGGGGAAACGCTGCCGTCCGGCACCGGCCGCATGACCGAACTGCGCACCCAGCGGCTGCGCCTGCGCATCGGCGGTGCGTTGCAGGAATGCCTGCACCTGCGCCTGGTTCTCGCGTGCAAGCAGGGAACAGGTGGTGTAGAGCAGCTGCCCGCCCGGCCGCAGCGTGCGCCAGGTGGCATCGAGCAGACGCGCCTGCAACGCACACAAGGCGTCGATATCGTCGGCACGGCGATGCAGCAGCACGTCGGGCTGCCGGCGCACCACGCCGGTGGCCGAACATGGCGCATCCAGCAGCACCGCATCGAACGGCTGGCCGTCCCACCATGCGGCGGTATCGGCCGCGTCAGCCGCATGCAAGGTCACCTGCGCACCCGGCACGGTGCGCTGCAAGGTCTGCTGCACCCGCTCCAGCCGGCGCGCATCCACATCCAGCGCGGTGAGCTGCAGGCCAGGATGACGTTCCAGCAGATGCGCGGCCTTGCCACCGGGGGCTGCGCAGGCATCGAGCACGCGTGCAGATGGCGCCAGCGCCAGCGCATCGGAAACCTGCTGCGCAGAGCCGTCCTGCACCGAGACATCGCCGTCGGCAAAGCCCGGCAACTGGCTCACCGGTACCGCGCCGTGCAGACGCACCGCATCCGGCAACACCGCATCCGTGTCCGCGCCGATGCCCAGCGCTGCCAGCCGCGCGACATAGCCGGCCGGGTCGATCCGCGAGCGCTGCACGCGCAGCCACATCGGCGCCATCTGCGCGCTTGCCACGAAGATGGTCTCGGCCTGGTCGCCCCAGTCGGCACGCAGCTGCTTGCGCAGCCAGGACGGCCAACCCGCATCGGCGGACACTGCCGGAAACCCCTCGCGCTGGGCGCGCCGCAGGATCGCGTTGACCATGCCGGCCTGGCGCGGCCGGCCCAGCGCGCGGCACGCGTCCACCGTGGCCGACAAGGCCGCATGGGCGGGCAGCTGCAGCACGTCGAGCTGGGCGAAGCCGGCCATCAGCAGCGCTTTGAGTTCGGCATCGCGCGGCGGCAACGGACGTTCCAGCCACTGCCGCAATGCCACGTCATAGGCCGGGCGGCGGCGCAGCACTGCAAAGCAGATCGCCTCCACCAGCGCGCGGTCGCGTGGATCGTCAAGGCCGGGCAAGGTCGCGGCCAGTTCGGCCTTGAGCGAGCGGCCATGGTCGAACACTGCCGTCAGCACCCGGGCGGCGGCCAGGCGCGAGCCGACGCCGGCAGTTGCGGTCTCTGCCGGCATCAGCGCAGCGCCGGCAGGTCGCGGCGCGCATTGAGGTAGTCGGCAGCGGTGATCGCCTTGCCGCCCTCGCGCTGCAACACGCGTACCCGCAGCGCCCCCTGCCCGCAGGCAATGTCGATGCCCTGCTTGCCGGCAGCGAGCAGGGTGCCCGGCGCCTGCTGATGCGCCAGCTCCAGCGCCACCGCGCCATGCAGGCGCACGCGCTCGCCGGCCAGGATCGCCTCGGCCACCGGCCATGGATTGAACGCGCGTACGCGCCGCGCCAGTTCCTGCGCCGATTGGGTCCAGTCCAGCCGCGCCTGCGTCTTGTCCAGCTTGTACGCATAGGTCACGCCCTCTGCCGGCTGCGGTTGCGCCACCGGACGGATGCCCGCACGCAGCAAGCCCAGGCCATCGGCCAGCACCTGCGCGCCCAGCGCGGCCAGGCGGTCGTGCAGCTGCCCGCCGGTTTCCTGCTCGCCGATGGCCAGCCGCTGCGACAGCAGCACCGGGCCGGTATCCAGCCCGGCTTCCATCTGCATGAGGCAGACGCCGGTTTCGGTATCACCGGCCTCGATCGCGCGCTGGATCGGCGCAGCGCCACGCCAGCGCGGCAACAACGAGGCATGCACGTTCCAGCAGCCATGGGTCGGCGCGGCCAGCACCGCCTTGGGCAGGATCAGGCCGTAGGCCACTACCACCATCAGATCGGCATCGAGCGCGCGCAGCGTGGCCAGGGCCTCCGGCGAGCGCAGCGTCTGCGGCTGCAAGACCGGGATGCCGCGCGCGATCGCCTCCAGCTTGACCGGCGACGGCGTCAACCCACGGCCACGGCCGGCAGGCCGATCCGGCTGGGTGTAGACCGCCACCACTTCATGCCGCTGTGCAGCTGCGCGCAACGAGGCGACGGCAAAATCCGGCGTACCGGCGAATACGATTCTCATAGGGCGGGGATTCGGGAGTGGGGATTGGGGAGTGGCAGCAGCGGCGGGGACTGGGGATTGAGGAATCGGAATCGCAGCAGGGGCTTGGGCAACAGAGCAACGGCTAGCCGATCCCACATCCCCAATTCCGACGTGTCGCCCCATCCGTGTACGCGGAGCGCGCGCAGCGACGGCCTGCGCCATCGCCTCAATCACACGCAATGGCGCCGCGCCTGGCGATTGGGCATGGGTACCAACGGATCCGGCAAGCAGCCAGAAAAACCCGCTTCACCAATCCCCAATCCCAACTCCCCAATCCCGGCCGTCAGGCCACGTGCTTACGCTGCTTGGCCAGTTTCTTGCGCACCATTTCGCGCTTGAGCGGCGACAGGTAATCGACGAACAACTTGCCGTCCAGATGGTCCATCTCGTGCTGGATGCATACCGCCAGCAAGCCATCGGTGCTCAGTTCCTGCGCCTTGCCCTCGCGGTCGAGATAGCGCACGGTGATCGCATCGGCGCGGGCGACATCGGCATAGATGCCCGGGACCGACAGGCAACCTTCCTGATACACCTGCTCGCCCTGCCTGTTCACGATCTCCGGGTTGATGAACACCTGCGGGAGGGTCTTCTCCTCGCTGACGTCGATCACCATGAAACGCTTGTGCACGTCCACCTGACTGGCGGCCAGGCCGATGCCGGGCGCCTCGTACATGGTCTGGAACATGTCGTCGAGCAGGGTCTGGAATGCCGGGCTGGTGAGCTCGGCAGCGTCGACCGGCGCGGCCTTGGTGCGCAGCCGCGGGTCGGGGAATTCGAGGATAGGGAGCAAAGCCATGGGATTACCCGTCTGGGGAACACCGGCTCTGCGCCGGCAAGACGCTGTCATTCTAGCGCAATGCTTGCGTGACGCCCCGGTTTCTGGACTATAGTGCGCAGACCTGTTGGGGAATCAGGCAAGAAGGCACTCATGTTGAACCGACTTCGTACGGTCGTCGCTGCGGCGATGCTGACCGTCGCGACCTACGCTGCCGCGCAAGCGGTGGGCGAACATCCAGACACTTACGTGGTCCGCAAGGGCGATACCCTGTGGGACATCGCTGGACGTTTCCTGCAAAAACCGTGGTTGTGGCCGGAAATCTGGCAGGCCAACCCGCAGATCCAGAATCCGCACCTGATCTATCCGGGCGACGTGATCAGCCTGGCCTACCTGGATCGCGTCGTTAAGGGCACCGTCCAGGCCGGCCCGCGCCAGGAAGCGCCGATCAACGCGATTCCGCTGGCCGATGTCGAGCCGTTCCTGAAGAACCTGCGTGTCACCGACGACTTCGACCAGCTGCCGTATGTGGTGGGTCTGGAAGGCGGCCGCACGCGCGCCACCACCGGCCAGGTGGCCTACGTGGTGGGCCTGGACGATGCACAGCCGGGCCAGCGTTTTGCGGTGGTACGCCCGACGGTGAAGTTCAGCCTGCCCAAGCACAACGAAGACCTCGACGCGGCCGGCAACATCACCGCAGGCGCCGGCAACATCTGGAAGAACTACATCGCGCCGAGCACGCGCCGCGAGTTCCTCGGCTACGAACTGGCGCAGGTCAATGTCGGCACCATCACGCGCAGCGCGGCGGGCGGCAACTCCAAGGCGGCCACCCTGCTGCTGCAGGACAGCGGCCGCGAAGTACGCGCCGGCGACCGCATCGTCGCCGTCGAGGCGCAGCCTTACGACCTGCAGTTCATCCCGCATCCGCCGTCGGACCAAGCCCTGCAGACCGAATTGCGGGTATTGGCCATCTCCGACGCCTTCACCGTCGGCGGCACCCGCGATGTGATCGCCATCTCCGGCGGTGCCCGTGAGGGCATCAACAACGGCACGGTGTTCTCGATCTGGCGCAAGGGCCGCACGGTCAGCGACCGCGTCAAGCATTCGCGCTTCTCGCGGGCCGACGACGACTTCAGCGGCCCGGCCGGCTCCACCGTCGGTCTGCCCGACGAATACGCCTCGCACGCGATGGTGTTCCGCACCTTCGACAAGGTCAGCTATGCGCTGGTGATGGAAAGCGTCAAGCCGACCGGCCTGGGCTACTTCGTCAAGCATCCCGACGCGCAGTAAGCAAAAATTCTGATGCGGTAATGCGACGGCGCCTGAGGGCGCCGTCGACGTTTGCGGTCCAGGCTGGACGCATGGCCCTCCCCACTTCCGACCTGCGCGCACTCCTGACCCTGCTCCTGGCGGGTGGCCGCAGCCCGCCGCGCAACGCGCTGCTGAGCCGTTTCGCCAGTCCGGCCGAGATACTGACCGCCGGGCCCCAGGCCTGGCGTGCCGCCGGCTGCGACGAGCTGCAGGCGGCCCGGCTGCAGACTCCCGATGCGCGCAGCCTGGACGTCGCCCTGCAGTGGTGCGAGCAGCCGGGCCATCACCTGATCGGCCTGAACGATCCCGACTACCCCGCCCTGCTGCGCCACATCGTCAATCCGCCGCTGGCCCTGTTCGTGGACGGCGACCCGGACGCGCTCTGGCACCCGGGCGTGGCCGTGGTCGGCAGCCGCTCCGCCACGGCCGGCGGCCGCGACCACACCCGCGCATTCGCCTCCAGCCTGGCCTGCGCCGGGCTGGCCATCGTCAGCGGCATGGCCGCCGGCGTGGACGCGATCGCACACGAGGCCGCGCTTGCCAGCGCCGAGGCCATCACCGTGGCGGTGGTGGGCACCGGGGCGGATGTGGCCTACCCGGCAAATCACCATTTCCTGCGCGATCGCATCGCCGCGCGTGGCGCGGTGGTCAGCGAGTACCTGCCCGGCACCGGGCCGGTCGCGGCACACTTCCCGGCCCGCAACCGGATCATCGCCGGGCTGGCACTGGGCACCCTTGTGGTGGAAGCGGCCATGCGCTCGGGCGCGCTGATCACCGCGCGGCTGGCAGCGGAGGCCGGGCGCGAGGTGTTCGCCCTGCCCGGCTCGCTGCACAACCCGCTCGCGCGTGGCTGCCATCACCTGATCCGGCAGGGCGCCACCCTGGCGCAGGAGCCGGGCCAGGTCATCGACGGCCTGCGCCTGCTGTCGGGCGAACTGGCAAACGCCTTGCGCCAGCGCCTGGCCGCCCCCACTGATCAGGCCAGGACACCGCCGCAGGCCGGCCCGGCGCGCCCGGATCCGGACTACCAGCGCTTGTGGCAGGCGCTGGGCCACGACCCAACCCCTATGGATTCCCTGGTCGAACGCACCGGATTGACGGCCGCCACACTGTCCTCCATGCTGCTCATCATGGAACTGGAGGGAGACGTGGTCACCGAGCACGGTCGCTATACCCGCAATCCCTAGTTTCTTCACCTCCACAGCGTCGCGCGACGCAGGCCGAGGGGCAATGAAAGAGAGCATTCTTGATGTACTGCTGTACCTGTTCGAACATTATTTCAGCGAAGATGCGGACCTGGTCCGCGACCGTGACTCGCTTCAGAATGGCCTGATCCAGGCCGGTTTCAGTCCCGCAGAAATCAGCAAAGCCTTCGACTGGCTGGACGCGCTCTCCGAGCAGCGGCCCAGTGTCGCGCGCCCGCATGTCGATGGACCGGTACGCATCTATCACGGCCCGGAGCTGGACAAGCTCGATGTGGACTGCCGTGGCTTTCTGCTGTTCCTGGAGCAACACCGCATCCTCGACGCCGACCAGCGCGAGCTGGTACTGGACCGCGCCATGGCGCTGGATCAGGACGAACTGGATCTGGACGACCTCAAATGGGTGGTCTTGATGGTGTTGTTCAACCAGCCGGGTGCCGAAGCGGCCTACGCCTGGATGGAAACGCAGATGTTCCTGGACGAGCCTGAACCCGTACACTGAGGCGGAAGCCGCAACGGAAGCGTGCGAGGGAACGGCAATGAGCAGTTGGTATTACGCCGAAGGCAACCGCCATCGGCGTGGCCCCGTGGCCGACGAGGCATTGCTGGCGTTGTATCGCGATCACGCGATCGCGCTGGACACCTTGGTCTGGCGCGACGGATTTGCCCGCTGGGTGCCGCTGTCTGCGTGCGCCGACGAGCTCGGGCCACCGATGTCCACCGATCTGCGCGCCGCAGCGCAGCCGCCGCCCCTGCCGCCGGTTCCGCCAGCGGCTGTTCACAACGCCGCCGCCAGTGCACCCTCTTCGTCAGCGCATCGCCTGCCCAGCAACGGCCCGGGTTGGCCGCTGGCGTTGGTGCTGGGCGCGGTGGTGGGCATGTTCGTGCTGGTGGCGATGATCGGCATCCTGGCGGCGATCGCGCTGCCGGCTTACCAGGACTACACCGCGCGCACCAAGGTCGCCCAGGCGATCACGGCACTGGCGCCCTTGAAGCCGCAGATCGCCGAATTTCTGGCGCAGCAGGGCCGTTGCCCGGTCAACGGCGACACCGGCTTTCTCGCGCCCGAGCAGTATGCAACCGATGTCCTGACCAGCGTGCAGATCGGCCGTTTCGACACCACCGACTGCGGAGTCGAGGCGCTGCTGCATGCGCCGAAAATGACCAGGATCGACGGCAAGGCGCTGTGGCTGGATTTCGACGCGGACGCCGGCAGCTGGCAGTGCAGCTCCGAGATCGACGACAACCAACTTCCGCTGGACTGCCGCGGCTAGTCAATCGTTTCACGCAAGGGGACTTCAATGACGCAGTGGTATTACGCCGACGCACAACGCGAGCGCCAGGGGCCGGTGGACACGGACACGCTTCGCGCGCGCCTGTCGGAAGGCCTGATCGACGCATCCAGCCTGGTCTGGCGCGAAGGCTTTCCGCAGTGGGTCGCACTGGGCGAGGTCGCGGCCGAGCTGGGGATCGACACCGCCGTGCCAGCGCCCGCCGCGCCGAGCGTCGGAGATGTGCCGGTGAACGTTGCGCACAGTGAGCCGCAGGCGACGGTTCACCCAACCAGCATCGCGGTGGATTACACACCTGCCGCAGATGCGCCGTTTGCCGGCCCGGCGGCAGACGCTGCGCTCGGGCGGTCCGACTCCGGGCTTGCCGATCACCCTGCCGTAGCCGACCACCTGCAGCGTCCGCCGAGCGGGCAGACTGCGCTGACAGATCCAGCGGCGTGGCCCACCACGCCGGCAGACCCTGCGGCAACCCCGGCGGCATCGAGCCCGCTCCTGACCGACACCTCCCACGCGCCTGCAACACCCGCGCATGCCGTGTCGCAACCACCGGCCGGCGCGCCGCTTCCAAGCGCCTGGGATTCCGTCGCCGCGCCCTCGGCAAGCGTCGCATTGCGCGATGCCCCGGTCGTCTACGCCGGCCTGTGGCGGCGCGTGGCCGCCAGCATCCTGGACAGCCTGATCACCAGCTTTGCGGTGTACCTGATCGTGGTCCCGCTGGTGTTCGTCGTGGCGCTGGCGACCACCCGGGGCGATTCCGGTTCGGCGCTGGACGACGGCAGCGCGCTCGGCATCGCCATCCTGGTGATGTCCTACGGCATCGGCCTGGCGATCCCGACGCTGTATTTCGCCTGGATGCAGTCCAGCCGGCACCAGGCCAGCCTGGGCAAGCTCGCCTGCGGCATCAAGCTGGTGCGCGCCGACAGCAACGGCGGCCGGGTCGGTTTCTGGCGCAATGTGCTGCGCTATCTGGCCTACATGCTGATCAGTGTGCTCACCCTGGGCATCGGCATGATCGTGGCGGCGTTCATGGCCGGCATGACCACGCGCAAGCAGGCTCCGCACGACAAGGTGTGCGACACCCTGGTGGTGGACCGCTGGGCGTTTACGGATCACCCGGAGCGGCAATCCAGGGGCCTGGACACGGTCACCATCGTGGTCCTGGCCATTTATGCGGTGCTGTTGGTGCTCACGGTCGTGGCGGTGGCCTTCCTGCTCGCCGCCATCGGAATGAGCCATAGCTAGCAGTTGGCGGCCCTGGCCGCTTGACACGGCGGCGTCCGCCGTGATCTTTCTAATAAGAGAACTGAACGCCCGGGCTCGTTTCCCGGGCGTTGACCTGTGGGAACCATTCGATCTGCTTCCCTCCACCGGCCAATTAGGCCACGCTACCCGCCCCCCGGGCTCTGCCCAAAGAATTCGCCACCATGCCCAAGCACCTGCTCATCGTCGAATCGCCTGCCAAGGCCAAGACGATCAATAAATACCTCGGCAAGGACTTCACCGTCCTGGCCTCGTATGGGCACGTGCGCGATCTCGTTCCCAAGGAAGGCGCGGTCGATCCGGACAACGGCTTCGCGATGCGCTACGACCTGATCGAAAAGAACGAGAAGCATGTCGAAGCCATTGCGCGCGCGGCCAAGGGCGCCGACGACATCTATCTGGCGACCGACCCGGACCGCGAGGGCGAGGCGATCAGCTGGCACATCGCCGAGATCCTGAAAGAGCGTGGGCTGCTCAAGGACAAGACGATGCAGCGGGTGGTGTTCACCGAGATCACCCCGCGCGCGATCAAGGAAGCCATGCTCAAGCCGCGCGCGATCGCGGCCGATCTGGTCGATGCGCAGCAGGCCCGTCGCGCACTCGACTATCTGGTCGGTTTCAACCTGTCGCCGGTGCTGTGGCGCAAGGTGCAGCGCGGGCTGTCGGCCGGCCGCGTGCAATCGCCGGCGCTGCGCATGATCGTCGAGCGCGAGGAAGAGATCGAAGCCTTCATCGCACGCGAATACTGGTCCATCGATGCGCATTGCCGGCATCCGTCGCAGCCGTTCAATGCGCGCCTGATCAAGCTGGACGGGCAGAAGTTCGAGCAGTTCACCGTCACCGATGGCGATACCGCCGAAGCGGCGCGGCTGCGCATCCAGCAGGCCGCGCAAGGCGTGCTGCATGTCACCGATGTGGCCAGCAAGGAGCGTAAGCGTCGCCCTGCCCCGCCGTTCACCACCTCAACGCTGCAGCAGGAAGCCTCGCGCAAGCTCGGTTTCACCACCCGCAAGACCATGCAGGTGGCGCAGAAGCTGTACGAAGGCGTGGCGCTGGGCGACGAAGGCTCGGTCGGTCTGATCAGCTATATGCGTACCGACTCGGTGAACCTGTCGCAGGACGCCTTGTCGGAAATCCGCGACGTGATCGCGCGCGATTTCGGCACCGCTTCGTTGCCGGACCAACCCAACGCCTACACCACCAAGTCCAAGAACGCACAGGAAGCGCATGAAGCGGTGCGCCCGACCTCGGCGCTGCGCACCCCGGCGCAGGTGGCACGCTTCCTGTCCGACGACGAGCGTCGCCTGTACGAATTGATCTGGCGCCGCGCAGTGGCCTGCCAGATGATCCCGGCCACGCTCAACACCGTCAGCGTCGATCTGTCGGCCGGCAGCGCGCACGTGTTCCGCGCCAGCGGCACCACCGTGGTGGTGCCCGGCTTCCTGGCGGTCTACGAGGAAGGCAAGGACACCAAGAGCAGCGAGGACGAGGACGAGGGCCGCAAGTTGCCGCTGATGAAGGCCGGCGACAACATCCCGCTGGACCGCATCGTCACCGACCAGCATTTCACCCAGCCGCCGCCGCGCTTCACCGAGGCGGCATTGGTCAAGGCGCTGGAGGAATACGGCATCGGCCGGCCGTCCACCTACGCCTCGATCATCCAGACCCTGCAGTTCCGCAAGTACGTGGAGATGGAAGGCCGCAGCTTCCGTCCCACCGACGTGGGCCGCGCCGTGTCCAAGTTCCTGTCGGGGCATTTCACCCGTTACGTGGATTACGACTTCACCGCCAAGCTGGAAGACGAGCTGGATGCGGTCTCGCGTGGCGAGGAAGAGTGGATTCCGCTGATGGAGAAGTTCTGGGGCCCGTTCAAGGAACTGGTCGAGGACAAGAAGGATTCGCTGGACAAGACCGACGCTGGCAGCGTGCGCGTGCTGGGCACCGACCCGGTCAGCGGCAAGGAAGTCAGCGCGCGCATCGGCCGGTTCGGCCCGATGGTGCAGATCGGCACCGTCGAAGACGAGGAAAAGCCCACCTTCGCCTCGTTGCGACCGGGCCAGAGCATCTACTCGATCTCCATCGAAGACGCGCTGGAACTGTTCAAGATGCCGCGCGCGCTGGGCCAGGACAAGGACCAGGACGTCAGCGTCGGCATCGGCCGCTTCGGCCCGTTCGCGCGCCGCGGCAGCGTCTATGCCTCGCTGAAGAAGGAGGACGACCCGTACACCATCGATCTGGAGCGCGCGGTGTTCCTGATCGAGGAGAAGGAAGAGATCGCGCGCAACCGCGTGATCAAGGACTTCGAAGGCAGCGACATCCAGGTGCTCAATGGCCGCTTCGGCCCGTACATCAGCGATGGCAAGCTCAATGGCAAGATTCCCAAGGATCGCGAGCCGGCGTCGCTGACGTTCGAAGAGGTGCAGCAGCTGCTGGCCGACACCGGCAAGCCGGTGCGCAAGGGCTTCGGCGCCAAGAAGGCCACGCTCAAGAAGAACGCGGTGAAGGATTCGGCCAAGGAGGCCAAGGACGCCGCAGCCAAGAAGACCGCGGTAAAGAAGACGGCCACCAAGACCGCGGCGAAGAAGGCGCCGGCCAAGAAGGCCGCTGCCAAGAAGGCCACCAAGCGCGTGGTCAAGAAGACCGTGAGCAAGGCCGCAGGCTAAGGGCGCCGCATGCAGCACACGCTCAGCCCGGACCGCGCAGTCGCCACCCTGAGCCGGGGCGGCGTGATTGCCTATCCCACCGAAGCGGTATGGGGACTGGGCTGCGACCCGCGCCAGCAGGCCGCCGTGCTGCGGCTGCTGGAGATCAAACGGCGCCCGGTCTACAAGGGCGTGATCGTGGTCGCCGCCAGCGTGGATGTGCTGCACGACTGGGTGGATCTCGACGCGCTGGCACCGGCCCGCAAGCAGCAGGTGCTGGCCAGCTGGCCGGGCCCGCATACCTGGATCCTGCCGATTACCGCCCAGGCGCCGCGCTGGGTCACCGGCGCGCATGACGGGCTGGCGGTGCGCATCAGCGCACACCCGCTGGTCGCCGCGCTCTGTACGGCCTGGGGCGGCCCGCTGGTGTCCACCAGCGCCAATCTGGCAGGTGAGCCACCCGCACGCAGCTTTCAGGCGCTGGACCCGGCTCTGCTGGCCAGCATCGACGGGGTGACGGACGGCGAAGTGGGCGCGTTGGCGCAACCGACCCAGATCCGCGACGCCCGTAGCGGCCAGATCCTGCGCGACTGAGCAGCCGCCGCGCGCCGCCTGTCGGCGCGCTTGGCCCTTGACGCCTTGCCCCCCTTTGCCCACAGCCGGGCAGACGCGCACACTGCGGCCATGCGTACCGTCCTGACCCTCCTGTTGCTGGCCACCGCGCTGCCTGCGTCGGCGGCCAGCACCGCCAGCAAGCCGGATCCGAATGTGCGGATCTACCGCTGCGTCAGCAGCACCGGTACCGTCGCCCTGCAAGATGCGCCATGCAGCAGCGGCCGCCAGCAGGTGCTGGACCTGCAGCGCCCGCAGGATCCGCCACCACGACCGCAGCGCGCCGTTGCCGCCCCGGCCGCCGTCGCCACGCAGCCACCGCGCGAGGTGCGCATCGTCACCGTGCAGCCGCCGCAGCCGATGTACGAGTGCACCACCGAAGACGGCGACCGCTATACCAGCGACAGCCCGGAAGGCAATCCGCGCTGGGTGCCGACCTGGGGCCCGGCCTATGTGGGCAATGGCATTGCCCCACCGGTCAACGGCGGCGGCATCCAGCGTCCGCCGATATCGGTCCGCCCACGCCCGGCGATGTCGGTGCAGGGAAGCGCCGGTCGCGGTGGAAGCTTGCGCGGCAGCGCAAGCTTCGGCGGCGGCGGTTATCAGGGAGGCTACCAAGGCGGCTACAACGGCGGCGGCTACGGCGGCACGGTGATCGTGCCGTACGGCAACGTGCAGATCCGCGATCAATGCCATGCCCTGCCCGAACAGGAAGTCTGCGCGCGCCTGGCCGACCGTCGCTGGGAACTGATCCGCCGCTACAACAACGCCTTACAGAGCGAGCGCCAGGACCTCAGCCGCGAACAGCGCGGCATCGACGCGCGCCTGCAGCGCGATTGCGGCGGCGCATGAAGCGCTGGCTAGGGGCGGCATTGCTGGCGTCTGCCTCGTGGGCCGGCGCACAGGAAGTGGCGATCTACCGGTGCACCGATCCCAGCGGCGCGCTTACCGTGCAGAACATGCCGTGCCCGAAAGGCATGCAGCAGCAGAAGAAACTGATGACGGCACCGGCCGCGATGCCGTTGACGCCGGGCGTCGCGGGCGCAGCATCGCCTGCGCGTACAGCGCCCGCGACGCAGCCGCGGACCACGCCTAAGGCCGATGTCTCCGCTGCCGCCCCGGCTGCACCACCAGTACCGGTGGCACCGACGCCACCTGCCACGTCCTCGATATCCACGCTGCCACCGCCACCCTTGTTCGAATGCACCGCGCACGACAACGGGCGCTATTTCACCGAAGACCGCGAGCCGGCCACGCGCTGCCTGCCGATGCAGACCACCAACCTGGCGGGTGGGCCGGCGACCGGCGGCGGCAGCGCCTGCGAAGTGGTCACCGATCGCTGCGCACCGGTGCCGGACCAGACCCTGTGCGAGGCCTGGCGTCAGCGTGCCGAGCAGGCCGAATCGACCTGGCATTTCTCCGACGAGGCGCAATCGGCCGAGCGCAAGCAGCGCTACGCGCAGATGCGTCGGGTGCTGGACGAAAGCCGCTGCGCGAATCCGTCCGCCACGCCGTGATGCTGCAACCGGCGATGCAGCGCACAGCAGCCAGTATGCCGGCGCTGTGCTTGCCGGGCTGATTTTTTCGAGCCACTGCAACCGTCAGCGGTCTCCGGACGACATGCACAGTGCAGTGAGCCGCACGCGAGCGGGCCGGCTGCGCTGTCGCCTGCATTGCGCGCAGGCGACAGCGGACAAGACGGGCGCGCCGTCGGCTCGGCGCATGCCTGCGCATCTTCCGGTGCCATGCACACGCACTGTCCGCGTCACCACGCGCGCAGGCGTGTCAGAACCCGTAACGCAAGAACCCGCCATCCACTGCGATGCATTCGCCGGTGATGTAACTGGCTGCCGGCAGACACAGAAAGCCGACGGCGGCGGCGACTTCTTCCGGTTCGCCGATGCGGCGCATCGGGGTGCGCTCGATGACCTGTTCGTAGTAATCCGGATCCGACAACGGCCCGGAGGTGCGACGGGTGCGGATGTACCACGGCGCCACCGCGTTGACGCGGATGCCGTCCTCGGCCCATTCCACCGCCAGGTTGCGCGTCATCTGCTGCAACGCGGCCTTGGTCATGCCGTACGGTGCACCGCTGCGCACGTGGGTGATGCCGGAGACGCTGCCGACGTTGACGATCGCCGAGGCCGCGTGGCGGGTCAGCAACGGATGCGCATAACGCGACAGCTCGAAAGCGGCGAACACATTGGTTTCGAAGATGCCGCGCCACTGGTCTTCGGTGTAATCGATCGCCGCACGGGTGATGTTGCCGCCGGCGTTGTTGATCAGCAGATGCAGGCCATCGGCATGGTCTTCCACCCAATCCAGAATCGCGCGCCGCTCTTCATCGTCGGCCACGTCGGCGGCCAGCCCATGCAGTTCGCGCCCGGGAAATTCCTCGGCCAACTCGTCGCGCGCCTGCGCCAGCGCATCGGCATCGCGCGCCACCATCAGCAGATCCGCACCGAAGGCCAGCAATTCGCGCGCGATGGCAAAGCCAATGCCGGCGCTGGCGCCGGTGATGAGCGCGGTCTGTCCATCCAGCCGCCAACGATGGGTTGTCACGTGGGTGATCCTCTTTCAAGCCGCAGGAAACGGCCGCGGCAGCGCGATTGACGCATGCCTGCGGCCCGGGCGCTAGGATACCGCCACCCCGAGCGAGGTCACGACGATGAAACGGCATTGGATTCTTGCGACCAGCCTGACGTTGCTGCTGGGCGCCTGTCAGCGACCGCAACCTGCACCCACCGAGCAGAAGCCCGAGCCGCAGGCCACCGCCCTGCGCGACCACATCCAGGAGCCGTTGAACAAGGCGCACGCAGTGCAGGCGGCAACCGATCACGCTGCAGACGATCAACGCAAGGCGATCGATGCGGCCACGCAGTAACCGCAGCCTGCTATCTGAAGCACGCGCGTTTCTGTCGACGCAGCAACTGCGCGTGCGCGCATGCGATTGAGCGCAAGGCGATCACTGCATCTGCGCGCACGGCAAGCACGCGTGAGTTCGCTCGACCGATGGCTGATTGCCTGTGATCGTGGCGCCGTGCGTTCTGCCATTTTTGCGCTGTTGGCGCGCCCGCATTGCTGCATCGCCTGAGCGCAGATACAACAACGCCGGCACGAAGCCGGCGTTGTCGATCCATCATGCTGCAAACCTGCCGCGTCAGAAGCCGCAGAAGCAGTACGCCAGCGACTTGACCGGGGTGCCGCCCGCCTTGCTGTCGTGCACGGCGTCTTCGACGAAGCGCAGCTGCGTATCCACTTCCGGCAGCGAACGCGCCAGCAGTGTGCGCGCCATGCCCGAATCGCCCAGCATCCAGGCGCCCATGCGGCTGCCGGCAAATCCGCTCATGAACTGCGAGAACGGCGTCGCCGGCTTTTCCACATAGCGCACGCGGAACTTGCCGCGGCTCAACTTGGCGCGGTCGGCCGCATCTGCCACCGCTTCGGACATGCCGCCGAACGCGTCCACCAGGCCATGCTGCCTGGCCTGCGCACCGCTCCACACGCGACCGCGTGCGACCTTGTCGATGGCATCCACCGATTGGTGACGCGCCTGCGCCACCTTGCCGGTGAAGTCGGCGTAGCCCTTGTTGATCACCGCTTGGATCACCTGGCCGGCGGCCGGGTCCAGCGGCCGGGTGATGTCGAAGGCGCCGGCAAACCGCGTGGTGCCCACGCCATCGGTATGCACGCCGATCTTGTCCAGCGCGCGGGTCAGGTTGGGCACCATGCCGAAGATGCCGATCGAGCCACTGATGGTCGACGGGTCGGCATAGATGCGATCGGCATTCATGCTGATCCAGTAACCGCCCGAGGCGGCCAGATCGCCCATCGACACCACCACCGGCTTGCCGGCCTGCTTGAGCGCGACCACCTCGCGACGGATCTGCTCGGAGGCGAACACTTCGCCGCCGGGCGAATCCACGCGCAGCACCACCGCCTTGACCTCCTCATCGTCGCGCGCCTGACGCAGCAACGCGGCGGTGGACTCGCCCCCGATACGACCGGCCGGCTGCTCGCCACTGCTGATCTCGCCAGCGGCCACCACCACCGCCACCTGCGGACGGCTGTCCATCGGCGAGCGCTGCGCCTGCAGCTGGCTCAGATAATCGTTGAAGCCGATGTTGCGAAAGCCGCTGTCGGCATCGCTGTCGGCGACGCCGCGCTTGGTCAGCAACGCATCGACTTCCTCGCGGGTCTTGAGCCCGTCGACCAGCTTCTGCTGCAGCGCGAACTTGGCCAGATCGCCACCGGTCGCGGCCACGCCCTCGGGCAAGGTGTCGATACCGGCGGTCAGCTGCGCCGGGCTCAGCTTGCGCGCGTTGCCGACATCGGCCAGGTAGCGCTGCCAGACATCGTTCATCCAGAACAGGTCCGCTTCCTTGGCGTCGGCCGAAGCGGCATCGAGGATGTACGGCTCGGCGGCGGACTTGTACTCGCCCACGCGGAACAGATGCACGTCCACGCCGAGCTTGTCCTGCAGGCCCTCGCGAAAATACTGCCGATAGCGGCCAAGCCCTTCCAGCAGCACGCTGCCCATCGGGTCGAGATAGACCTCGTTGGCCTGTGCGGCCAGCAGGTACTGGCCCTGGCTCATGCTTTCGCTGAAGGCGACGATCTGCTTGCCGGAGGCGCGCAGCTTCTGCAACGCCGCGGCCACTTCGCGCTGCGAGGCGAAACCGGAGGGCTGAAACTTATCCAGGCTCAACACCACCCGTTCGATCTTGCGGTCTTTGCCGGCCGCCTCGATCACCCGCACCAGGTCACGCAGCTGCACTTCCTCGGCACTCTTGTCGCCGACCGCCTTGGCCAGCGACCGGCTCACCGGATCGGCGCTGAACTGCTCGACCAATGTGCCTTCGGGGTTGATCACCAGGGTAGTGCGCTCGGCCAGCGGCTTGCTGCCGTCGCCACGCGCAATCGCCACCACGAACAGCAGCAGCACCAGGAACAGGAAACCGAAGAACACCAGGTTGAAGATCAGGCGCCGGGTGAAATTCATCACATCCCACAGGCCGACGAAGAAACTGGCGATGGGACTGCGACGCACGGGGTGGTTCATGGAAAACTCCGTCGAAAGACGCTGCATACAAGTCAATGGTGTCCAGCATACCGGCTGCGCGGCACGCGCGGCATGCGCTGGAAGTCAGGGGGCCGCGCCGGCAGTGAGCCGCCGGCTGGTCTGCCGGAAGCGCAAGCCCATCAGGACCGACGCCACGGTCAGGCCCAGAATCAGGCCGATCCACATGCCTTGCGGCCCCCATCCCAGCCCCAGGCCGAGCCCGGCCCCGATCGGCATGCCGACACCCCAGTACGAGAACATCGCCAGGAACATCGGCACACGGGTGTCCTTGAGCCCCCGCAAAGCACCGCTGGAAAGCACCTGGATGCCGTCGGGAAACTGGAACGTGGCGGCAAACAGCAGCAGCACCGAGGCCAGCGCGGCCACCGCCGCATCGTCGGTATAGACGCTCACGATGGCATCGTGGCCCAGCAACAGCACGCTGGCCGACAGCGCCTGGGTGCCCAGCACGATGGCGTAACCGGCCCAGGCCGCACGCCGCATGCCGAGCGGATCGCCGCGCCCGACCGCATGCCCGACCCGCACGGTGGTCGCCTCGGCCACGCCCATCGGAATCATGAAACACAGCTGCGCGACGTTGATCGCGATCTGGTGCGCGGCCGCTTCGGTGGAGCCGAGCCGGCCGATCAGCAAGGCGGTGACGATGAACAGCCCGCCTTCCATCAGCACGGTGATGCCGATCGGCAGACCGGTGCGCAACAGATCGCCGATCGCACGCCAGCGCGGCCCCTCGAAATGGGCGAACAACTGCAGATGCGCAAAGCGCCGCGAGCGCCACAGATATAGCGCAAACACGCTGGCCTGCACCCACATGGTGATCGCCGAAGCCATGCCCAGCCCCTGCGCACCGTGCTCGGCAAAGCCGAACTTGCCATAGGTCAGCGCGTAGCCCAGCGGCGCCAGCACCAGCAGGCCGCCAAAGCCCAGCAGCATGGTCGGCAGGGTCCAGTGCATGCCCTCGCTGAGATAGCGCATGCAGAAGTAGAACGTCAGCGCCGGCCCGCCCCAGCGCACCGCATGCAGGAAGTCGGTCGCGCCCGGCACGATGTCCGGCGCAATCCCGAAGGTGGGCAGCAGCGGCGGCACCGCACTCAGGAACGCGAACATCACCGCGCCCAGTCCCAGCGACAGCCACAGGGCCTGGCGGAACAGCGGGCCGATCTCGCGCTCGCGGCCGGCACCGCGCAGTTGCGAGACCGAGGCGGTCAACGAGATCAACGTGCCGATCGGCACCAGCATCGGCAGCCACAGCAGCGAGGTGCCGATGGTGACCGCCGCCAGCGTGGCGGTGCCGTGGTGACCGGCGATGACGTTGTCGACAAATCCGATCAGGCCGGTGGAGACGTGGCCGAGCACCAGCGGCAATGCGAGCAGGCCGGTGGTGCGCACTTCCGCGGCGAAGCGCGGCGTCGCGGACGTGGGTACAGGAGAGACAGACATGACAACCGATCGCTGCGCGGACTACGGCCGTGCCGGGAGGCGCTGGCACCGGGTCGCGTGGGGCCGCTATCTTACCCGCACTTGCGACGCGGGCAGCGGCTGTCGGCGGCCAGGCCACGCCGGGAACGCGCGCGGCGGCAGGTGCGCGGCGGCGAACGGCCGGCGTGGCTGGTCACCGAAACGGGATGCCTGGGTTTCAGCGCGGTCCATGTCCTTCGTGACGATCGCCGCTTCGCACACGCATCGCCGAGGGCGGCAGCCCCGCATGCCCCCGGCTCGATGTCCGGCATCGACGATGCGGGGAGACGACATCAGCGCAGGGATGCTGCAACGGCGCTGTCCCGCCGCTGCCGATTAGCGCGCCAGCTGGCGCTTCAACCAGGCGCTGCGCGTTGCCGGTGCCTGCGCAAGCAGGGCATCGCGCAAGCCATCGCGCTCCTGCGGCGGGGTGCGTTGCGCCAGCATCGCCAGCTGCTCCAGTTGCCCGGCATCCAGGCTGCGCAGCGCCGCCAGCAGCGTGTCGCGCTGCGCTGGCGGCACGTAGCCGACCAAGGGCTGCAACTGCGGATAGAACGCGCCCAGCTGCGAACCCAGGCGCCAGCCATCGCGATGCAGGCGATCCATCGCGGTGAACTGCGTGCGCAACGCGCGTTGCTGGTCGTCGGGCAAGCCATGCAGACGTTCGCGTGCCTGCCGCAAGACCACCCGGTCGGTGGCGGTGAGCCCTTTCCAGGCCGCATATCGGGCGCGCAGCTCGGCCCGCTGGGCCGGCGTCAATGCGTCCCAGCGCGCGCGTTGCTGCGCAGCGCTCGGGGTGGCGGCCGTGGAGGCTACGGGCGTCGGCGTGCCGGATGACGCAGGCGCGCTGCCTTCTTCCAATGGTGCCGGCAGGGTTTGCGCGGCGGCCATGCCGACCGCGGCCACCATCAGCAGGCCGCACCACTTAATTATCGTCATCGACGGTCTCCAGGGTGGCGGCAGGCTGGCCGGCGGCGGTGGCATGCGCGCCGGATTCGTCGGCCGGCACCGGGTGGCCGGCCGCATACCAGGCGTAGAAATCGGCCGAACGCGCCAGTTCCAGGTCCGGGTCGGCGAGCATCGCCTGGTCGCGCGGATCCAGGCCGGGGCTTGCCACTGCATCCGGCAAGTCGGCGGCGGGAAGCTCTTCCACTAGCACCGGCGCGGCATCGGTGACATGCAGCACGCCGGCCGGGGCCTGCGAGACCGGCTCGGGCGGCAGGGCCGGGCGGCGGTGCGTCCACCACCAGCCCAGCACCGCGAGCAGCAGCGCCAACGCCAGCACGGCCAGCACGAGGCCGGCGTGGCGGCGGTCGATCCGTGGCCACTGCCAGTGGCGCGCAGGACGGGTGCGCGGCGCGGCCGGGCGGCGCGACTCGGCGGCGGCCACGAGCGCGGCCGCGACAGGCTGCAGCGGCATGCCGGCCAGGGCCGACTCGCGGAGCTGTGCCAGCCGGCTGACCTGCGCCGGGCTGAGCTCGCGCAACTCCTGCTGCGCCGCCTCGGCCAGCGCCCGCCAGGCCTGCGCATCCGGATTGCCGGCCGCATCGCGCGGACAGGCGCGGGCCAGCGACTGCCGATAGGCCGCCACCTCGATGCCTTGCACCTCGCTGGCAGGCTCCTCTTCCAGTCCGGCCACGATACGCAGCAGCAGCGCCAGCCGGTCGCTGGTCTGCATGCGCCCTAGCGCGGTGAACGGCGGCAACCAGGTTCCCGGCATGGGCTCGCGTCGCAGCGGTGGCGCAGTTGCCAGCAGGCTCCAGAAGCGCATCGGCCAGCCGGCCATCGGGCGACCCGCCGCCTGGCTGCTGAACGCCCGCAACGCCGCCGCCAGGGCCCGCTCGGCCATCGCGCCATCGCCGCATTGCAGGTGTGCAAGCACCAGACCCCGGCGTTCGACACCGCGCAGGAAAGCTGACAGCGCGGCAGGGGTGACGGGGGCGTCGGGGATTACGGTCATGGGAACTCCAGCATCGGCCGGCATGATACCGACGCAATCGCGCCTCGCCGATGGCTTGACAGATCGACCCGGCTGCGCTGCGCCCGGATGCCATCGACCGCCCTCACCCGCGCGGGTTGTGCACAGCGGCAGACATGCCGATGCGCAGGCGTCTGTCAACTGTTGATTTTTCTTTGTTGCATTCGTGTTTCACGCCTAAGTTATTGATCCTTATAAACTTAAGCCGATTGGTGAAAAAATGTCCAAGAGGTTGCAGAGTCTAGTGAATCCGCCTTCACAGCGTGGAGCACGAGACTAATTCACAGGTTTATCCACAGGCAGTGTGGATAAACCCGTTTCCTCAACCCTCACATAGGTTTACGTCGGATTTATCACTTCGATCACACAAACGCGTCGTAAGCCGAAGCGCCGATTCGAGGGCGATCGATCAGCGTCTGCCGGGTACTGGGCAGGGTCGGTAGACTGGCCGGATGTCTTCGACCGTCGCCACCTTGCGCGTCGCCCTGCCGGTGCCGCTGCCCCAACTGTTCGACTATCTGCCTCCGGCCGATGCCCCGTTGACCGACCCGGCGCGGGTCGGCTGCCGGGTGCGGGTGCCGTTCGGGCCGCGCGAGCTGGTCGGGGTGGTGGTGGAGATCGGCCAGCTGGCCTCCGCCGAGGGGCTGCGCCCGGCACTGGCATGGTGCGACGACGCGCCGCTGCTGGTCGAGGAGCTGGCCCGTTCGCTGCAGTGGCTGGCGCGCTACACCCACGCCCCGCTGGGCGAGGCCCAGTCCAGCGCCCTGCCCGGCCCGCTGCGCCGCGGCGAGCCGCTGGCCGACACCCACGCCTGGGCCTGGCAGCTTACCGAGGCCGGGCGCAGCGGTACCGCCAGCCTGCGCGCCGGCAGCCGCCCCGCCTTGCTGGCCGCCCTGCTGCTCACCGGTGCGCTGGGCGAAGAACAGCTGGACCCATTGCTGCCGCAGTGGCGGCAGGCCGCACGCAGCCTGGCCAAGCGCGGCCATGCCGAGCGCGTGGCGGTGCCGGCCGACAGCATCCCGCCCCGCCCCGGCAGCGGCCCGCAGCTCAACGACGAACAGCAGTCCGCCGCCGACGCGATCCGTGCGCAGGGCGGTTTTGCCACCTATCTGCTCGATGGCGTCACCGGCAGCGGCAAAACCGAGGTCTACCTGCAAGCGATCGCCGACTGCCTGGCGGCCGGTCGCCAGGCGCTGGTGCTGGTGCCGGAGATCGGCCTGACCCCGCAGACCCTGGGCCGCTTCCGCGCCCGCCTGGGCGTGCCGGTGCACGCGCTGCATTCGGGCCTGTCCGATGGCGAGCGGGCACGGGTGTGGGCGGCGGCGTGGCGCGGCGAAGCCAAGCTGATCGTCGGCACGCGCTCGGCGGTGTTCACCCCGCTGCCCAATGCCGGGCTGATCGTGATCGACGAAGAACACGACGGCAGCTACAAACAGCAGGACGGCATCCGCTATCACGCCCGCGACTTCGCGCTGGTGCGCGGCAAGGCGCTGGATGTGCCGGTGATCCTGGGCAGCGCCACGCCGTCGTTGGAAAGCCTGCACAACGCCTATTCCGGTCGTTACCGGCATCTGCGCCTGTCGCGCCGGGCCGGCGAGGCGCGTCCGCCGCGCGTGCGCGTGCTCGACGTGCGCAAGCGCCCACTCAAGGACGGCCTGTCGCCGGAGGTGCTGGCCGGCATCGGCGCCACCCTTGCGCGTGGCGAGCAGGTGCTGGTGTTCAAGAACCGCCGCGGCTATGCGCCGGTGCTGCTCTGCCACGACTGCGGCTGGACCGCCGCCTGCCAGCGCTGCAGCACGCCGCTGCACCAGACCCCGATGACCGTGCACGCCGGCGGGCGGCGCCTGCAATGCCATCACTGCGGCGCACGTCAGTCGGCACCGCTGGCCTGCCCGGCCTGTGCCAGCCTGGCGCTGCAGCCGCAAGGCATCGGCACCGAGCGGCTGGAAGAACGCCTGACCGAAGCATTCCCGGAGTTTCCGGTGGTGCGCATCGACCGCAGCACCACCCAGCGCCGCGATGCGCTGGAGACCCAGCTGGCGCGCCTGGGCAGCGAGGCCGGCATCCTGGTCGGCACCCAGATCCTGGCCAAGGGCCACGATCTGCCACGGCTGACCATGGTGGTGGTGGTCGGCATCGACGAAGGGCTGTTCTCGGCCGACTTCCGTGCCGCCGAAAAACTCTCCCAGCAGCTGATCCAGGTGGCCGGACGCGCCGGGCGCGCCGACCGCCCCGGCGAGGTCTGGCTGCAGACCCATCACCCCGAACACCCCTTGCTGCAGACCCTGGTCAACGGCGGTTACCACGCCTTCGCCGATGCCGAACTGCAGCAGCGCGAGGCCGCGGGATTTCCGCCGTTCGCGCATCTGGCGCTGTTCCGCGCCGAGGCCAAGGACGTGGCCGCGGCCAACCAATTCCTGCTGGCGGTGCGCGGCCTGACCACCGCAGACAGCACCGCGCAATCGCCCGCGTTTGCCGCAGTGGAATGCTACGGCCCGATGCCCGCACCGATGCCGCGCCGCGCCGGTTTCCAGCGCACCCAGTTGCTGTTGTCCGCGCAACAACGTTCGGCGCTGCATCGTTTGCTGGACGCGCAACTGCCCGCGATCTATGCGCTGCCGCAGGCGCGCCGCGTGCGCTGGTCGCTGGATGTGGATCCGATCGATCTGTATTAGTGCAGGCGTATCGCACGCGGGGCAGCGCAGCAGCCAGACCCAGGTGTTGTAGGAGCGCACCTGGGCGCGATGTGGCGTTACCGGGAATGCCATCGCACCCAGGTGCGCTCCTACGACACCGCGAGCTACTTGGCCGCGCGATGTACAAGGCCCACGTATTTGCAGCAATGTGTTGGGTCGGCGGCGCGTGCGGTGCTTGCCATGAACCACGCTGGCCTGAGCTGTGGCGCGAAACTCAGGTCAGCGCAGTCATCACCCCACGCTGGTACGCGGGCCGCGCGCGCAGGCGCTGGTACCACGCCTGCAGATGCGGCAGCTCGGGCCGCTCGATCGGCATTTCGAACCACGCGTAGATGAAGCTGCCGAGCGGAATATCGCCCATCGCAAATTGCGCGCCGGACAGATACGGCTGCTGCGCCAGCGCCGCATCCGCGCGTGCGAGCAGGTCGCCCGAGCGCGTCAGGGCCGCGGCGATGCGCGCAGGATCGCGCTCGGCCTCCGGCGTGCGCAGCACACCCCAGAACAGGTCGCGGAACACGCCGGCAAACGTCGAGGTGGTCCAGTCCATCCAGCGATCGCCCAGCGCGCGTTCGGCCGGTGCCTGTGGATACAGGGCCGGCGCATATTGCGCGGCCAGGTAGCGCACGATCGCATTGGACTCCCACAGCACCAAGTCGCCATCCTGCATCGTCGGCACCAGACCGTTGGGATTCAACGCGCGATACTCGGGCGTGTCGTTGCGACCAAACGCACCGCCGACTTCGATCGAGGTATACGGCAGGCCGGCTTCTTCGGCGCACCACAGCACCTTGCGCACATTGCTGGAATTGCGCCGCCCCCATAGCGTGATCGAGGCGCTGCCTGCAGCCGATTGCGTTGCAGCGTCGGTCACCCTCATTTCCCCGCTGCCGGCTTGGGCGTCGTGCGCGCCGGACGCTTCGCGGTGGACGCCTGCGTGGCGACAGCGGCCGCTGGCTGCGCCGCTTTCGCCCGCCCGCCCTTGGGCGCATCGCGCACCCACAAGGCCTGCTCGTCCTGCTTGATCTCGAACAGGCCGATCGCACGCACCAGGTCGCTGAGTTTGCGATAGCCGTAGTTGCGCGGATCGAACGAGGCCTGGTTGGCCACCTGCTTGCCCACCGCCCCCAGATGCGCCCAGCCATCGTCTTCGCAGGCACTGTCGATCGCATTGCGCAGCATCTGCACCAGCCGGGTGTCGCCGCGCAGCGCGGTGGCGTCCTTGCGGCCGGCGGCGGTGTCGCTGGCCGCTGCCGCCTGCTCGCCCAGCGCTTCGACATAGGTGAACTTGGAACAGGCATTGACGAACGGCGCCGGGGTTTTCTTCTCGCCGAAGCCGTACACCTTCATGCCATCGGTGAGCAGACGCATCACCAGCGGAGTGAAATCCGCATCGCTGGAGACGATCGCAAAGCCATCCAGATTGCGCGCGTACAGCAGATCCATCGCATCGATCACCATCGCCATGTCCGAGGCGTTCTTTCCCGAGCTGTAGGCAAATTGCTGGATCGGCCGGATCGCATATTCGTGCAGCGCCGCTTCCCAGCTCTTCAGGTGCGGGCTCTTCCAGTTGCCGTAGGCACGGCGCACGTTGGCCACGCCATAGCGCGCCACTTCGGCCAGCACCACATCGATCTTGCCGGCCGGCGCGTTGTCGGCATCGATCAGCAAGGCGATGCGTTTGTCGGGATTGTCGATCATGGTCATTCCTCGAAGGTGCCGGCAGAGTCGGTGTCGACTGCGGTGTCGGCGGTATCCGCCGACGGCAGCGTGTATTGGCTGCCGTCGTGCATGGTCAACATGCCATCGCTCAGGATCTCGCGTTCGGACCCGCCGCTGACCCAGGTGGCATGCACGCGGCCGCGGCCGCGATCGCCTTCCACCGTGAACACGAAGTCGTCGTCGCCCGGCGCCAGACCGGTGCGCACCAGATCCACCCGCATCGTGTGGATCTGGCCGATCTGTTCCTGCACCACTGCATCGTCCTGCAGTGCGGCGCGTGCCTGGTCGGCAAACAGCGACCAGCCGAACACGATCAGCCAGCCGAGCGCGCCTAGCACCAGCATGCCGAACAGCACCACGCAGGCCGCCAGCCCGATCAGGCCGAGCGCGACGCCGCCGAGTTTGTTTCCGTGCGCACGCGCCGTAACCGGCGCCATCGCCGGCGAAGCGGATGGCGGTGGCGGCAACGGTGGCGGTAGTGACGGCATGCGGCAGTCAGGTCGATGAGATGCGACATGATGCCGCAGGCAGGCCGACTTCAGGCGGCATGTTCATTGCCGATGCGGCATGCTGATGAGCCCGCATCGCATTCCATCGGACCTTACGATGACTTCTTCCCCCTCCCAAGCTCCGCTGCACCTGGTTGTGATTGGCGGCGGTTTTGCCGGCTTATGGGCCACCCGCGCGCTCGACGATCCCGGCATCCGCATCACCCTGATCGACCGCCAAAACCATCACCTGTTCCAGCCGCTGCTGTACCAGGTCGCCACCGCCGGGCTGTCGGCACCGGATATCGCCGCGCCGCTGCGCCACATCCTGCGCGAGCAGCGCAACGTCGAAGTGCTGCTCGGCGACGTCGCCGAAATCGCCCCGGCCCGCCGTGAGGTGGTGCTCGCCGACGGCAGCACGCTCGGCTACGACATGCTGCTGCTGGCCACTGGCGCCACCCATGCCTACTTCGGCAACGATCAATGGGCCGAGCATGCGCCCGGCCTGAAGACGCTGTACGACGCGCTGGTGCTGCGGCGCAAGTTGCTGCTCGCCTTCGAGCGCGCCGAGGCCGAATCCGACCCGGCCGCACGCGCGGCCTGGCTGAGTTTTGCCGTGGTCGGCGGCGGCCCGACCGGCGTCGAGCTGGCCGGCACGCTGGCCGAAATCGCCCGTCACACGCTCAAGAACGAATTCCGCCATATCGACCCGCAGCAGGCGCGCGTGCGCCTGGTCGAAGCCGGGCCGCGCGTGCTGCCCTCGTTCCCGGACGACCTCACCGCCAAGGCGCGCAAGCAGCTCGAGCGCCTGGGGGTGGAAGTGCACACCGGCACGCCGGTCAGCCATATCGATGCGCTGGGCTATCAGCTCGGCGAGACCTTCGTGCCTGCACGCACCGTGGTATGGGCCGCCGGCGTGGCCGCATCGCCGCTGGCGCGCACGCTTGGTGTGCCGCTGGACCGCGCCGGCCGCGTACTGGTGGAGCAGGACCTGAGCGTGCCTGGCCACCCGGAGATCTTCGTCGGCGGCGACCTGGCCTCGGTCCAGCAGGACGGGCGCCCGGTGCCGGGTGTGGCACCGGCGGCAAAGCAGATGGGCAAGCACATCGCCAGGACGATCCGCGCCCGCCATCGCGGTCAGCCTGCACCGGCTTTCCGTTATCAGGACTACGGCAACCTGGCCACGATCGGCCGCATGGCCGCCATCGTGCATGTGGGCAAGCTCAAGCTTTCCGGCATCGTGGCCTGGTGGTTCTGGCTGGCCGCGCATGTGTACTTCCTGATCGGTTTCCGCAACCGGTTCGTGGTGCTGGTGAACTGGGCGATGGCGTACTGGAGCTACCAGCGCGCCGCGCGCATCATCTTCGGCGGTGCCACCGACGACCCGCCGCCCAGCAGCAAGGACGGATGACAGCGCCGCAGGCCGTGCGCGATGCTGTGCGGCCTGATGCGACAGTCTGATCGTGACCACTCTCCTGTTTCTGCTGGATCTGCTCGGCACCTTCGTGTTCGCCCTCAGCGGCGCGACCGTGGCGGTGCGCAATCGCCTGGATCTGTTCGGCGTACTGGTGCTGTCGTGCGCGGCGGCGGTGTCCGGCGGCATCGTGCGCGATGTGCTGATCGGCGCCACCCCGCCGGCCGCGCTGGTGCATCCGCAGTACCTGCTGGTCGCCTGCCTGGCCGGCGTGGCCGGTTTCTACTGGCATGCGGCGGTGGAACGGCTGCGTAACCCGGTGCAGTTGTTCGACGCGGCCGGGTTGGCGCTGTTTGCGGTCTATGGCACCAGCAAGGCGCTCGACTATCAGCTCAGCCCGCTCAGTGCGACCTTGCTCGGCATGCTCAGCGGCATCGGCGGCGGCATCGCGCGCGATCTGCTGGTGGCGCGGACGCCGGTGGTGCTGCAGGCCGAGCTGTATGCGGTCGCCGCGCTGGCCGGTGGCGGCCTGGTCGCGATCGGGCACATGCTCGACGCGCCGCAGGCCTGGTCGCTGGCAACCGGCGCGCTGGTCTGTTTCGGGCTGCGTTTCATGGCCATCCGCTATGGCTGGCATCTGCCGGTGGCGCGCCTGCCGGAATAGCGCAGGCGGCCGCCGTACGTGGTCGATCATCGACGGGCAACCACCAGGCTTCGGACGCGAAGCATCGGCAGCGCCACACATGCAAACGGCCCGGAAAACCGGGCCGTTCCTGTACCACCTGCCGCGCGATCAGGGATCAGGCGACGAACAGTGCCTTCATCTTCTTCAGCGCATTCGCCTCGATCTGGCGGATACGCTCGGCCGACACGCCGTACTCGTCGGCCAGCTCCTGCAGCGTCACCTTGGAGTCGGAGTCCAGCCAGCGACGCTTGACGATATCGCGCGAGCGCGTATCCAGACCGGCCATGCCTTCGCGCAGCAGCTGCAGCTGATTGTCTTCGCTGTCGTGACGCTCGTAAGCCTGCGACGGATCTTCGTCGTTGGCCACCAGGTAGCTCACCGGCGACGGCGGGCCGTGATCGTCGTCTTCGTCGGACGAGGCATCGAAGCCGATATCACGACCGGACAGACGCGACTCCATCTCCATCACTTCGCGCTCGGAGACGTTCAGATCCTTGGCGACTGCGGTCACCTCGGACGCATTGAGCCAGCCCAGGCGGGTCTTGGACTTGCGCAGGTTGAAGAACAGCTTGCGCTGCGCCTTGGTCGTGGCGACCTTGACGATGCGCCAGTTCTTCAGAATGAACTCGTGCATCTCGGCACGGATCCAATGCACCGCGAAGCTGACCAGGCGCACGCCCATTTCCGGGTCGAAGCGCTTGACCGCCTTCATCAGGCCGATATTGCCTTCCTGGATCAGGTCGCCAAGCGGCAGGCCGTAGCCGTTGTAACCGCGAGCGACGTGCACCACGAAGCGCAGGTGGGAATGGACCAGCTCGCGCGCGGCGTCCAGATCCAGCTCGTCACGGAAGCGACGGGCAAGATTCTGTTCCTCATCGACCGACAGCACCGGGATCTGGTGCACGGCACCGATGTAGGCGTCCAGCGAACCGAGCGCACTGGGAATCGGGAGATTGTTTGCCACAAGGGCAGTCGAGGTGATCTGGTTCATAGGGCACCATCTTAGCAGTCGAACTAGTGGACTGCCGGGTACAGAAAGAGTTCCCAGCATTCCATTTATAGGACGTTCGGGCTTTTTGCAGTGCCGTCGTTCTACGGCAAAGCTCCCGACTTCAGGCGCTTACGCTACCACCGCCGTCCTGCGCAGACCGTGACAAAGACGCCGCGAAATGGACCGACGCCAGGATCGTTCAGCCCCTGGACGAGGTGGTGTCCAGCGCGTTGCGCGGCGGCAGCGACCAGTCGATCGGACCGAGCCCACGGCGCTGCAGGTGCTCGTTGGTCTTGGAGAAGTGCTGGCAACCCAGAAAGCCGCGATGCGCTGACAACGGCGAGGGATGCGGGGCCTTGAACACGCGATGGCGTGCCTGGTCGATGACCTTGCCCTTGGCCTGCGCGTAGCTGCCCCAGAGCAGGAACACCAGGCCTTCACGCTCGCGGTTGAGGGTCTCCACGACATGGTCGGTAAAGCCCTCCCAACCCTTGTTCTGGTGCGCGCCAGCCCGGCCCTGCTCTACCGTCAGCACTGCATTGAGCAGCAGCACGCCCTGACGCGCCCACGGCATCAGATAGCCATGGTCCGGCCGCGCGATGCCCAGGTCGTCCTGGATCTCCTTGTAGATGTTGAGCAGCGACGGCGGTACCGGCACGCCGGGCAACACCGAAAAGCACAGCCCATGCGCCTGGCCTTCGCCGTGATACGGGTCCTGGCCAAGGATCACCACCTTGACCTGTTCGAACGGGGTGGCGTCGAAGGCTGCAAAGATCTGCGGGCCCGGCGGGAACACCCGCGCGCCGGCCGCCTTGCGCTGGCGCAGGAATGCGGACAGCTCCTGCATTTCCGGGCGCAGCAACCAATCGCCCACCCGCGCCTTCCACGACGGTTCCAATTGGATACGTGCTTCCACCTCAGCCACTTCAGTCATAGCGTGACCGCCTGATCCTCGAGCCGTGCCAGGCGCAGCTGGAACAGCACCTTGGTCACCAGCAGACGTTCTTCGATGGGTTTTTGCACCAGATCGTTGGCGCCGGCGCGCAGCAGTTCGGACTGGTTGCGCGGATTGGTGTCGCCGGTCATCACCAGCACCGGCAGCCGGCGCTTGCCGTAGGCGAAGTCGATGCGGATGCGCTCGACCACGTCGCGGCCGTTGAGCTCGCCCTTCAGGGTCACATCGGTCAGCACCACGTCGATGCGGCGCTCGGTGCGGCCCAGCGATTCGGCGGTCAGCAGCGCGAAGGCATCCTCGGCGGTGAGCACATGCACCACCTTCAGGCTCTGCCGCTCGAGCATGCGCTTGGTCGCCTCGGCCACCACGCGGCTGTCCTCGATGTACAGCACGGTCGCGCCGACCACCGGCTCGGGCTGCACATAGCCGCGGATGAAGGTCGCCAGGGCTTCGTGACCCAGCGCCTTGTCAAAATAATCGGTGACGTACTCGGTGAAGCGACGCTCCACCAGATGCTGCTGCGCGTCGCCGGAGACCACGATCACCGGCACATAGGCCTGGCCGGCCGCTTCGCGCACGCTGCGCGCCAGCGTCAGACCGTCGCCATCGGGCAACGACAGCGAGGTGGTGACCAGATCCACCGCACCGGCTTCCAGCGCGTGGCGCGCCTCGGCGATGCTGGAGCAGCCGATCACCTGCACGTTGGGCAGATCGCGCTGCAACACATCGGCGATCAGCTTGCGCACCAGCTTGGAGCCATCGACCACCATCACGCGCGGCGCGTCACTGATCAGGTGCTTGAGATCTGGTGGGTGCATGGCAGGCCTCAGGTCTCGGTGGGACGGGTCTGGCGAAGGAAATGGCCGGTCACCAGCCAGGCGCCCAGCCAGCCCAGGACCAGCGTGCCGACCAGAACCATCGCAGAATGCAGCAGATCCAGCCCGTGCAGGGTAAAGGAGCTGCCGTAGCTGTCGGCCAGGATCGCCAACGGCGCGCGCAGCGCCAGCCCGGAAGCGGCGATCAGCGCGAGCGCCACGGCGCCGGCACCGAGCCCGTACCAGGCCCCCAGATACAGGAACGGACGCCGGATGAAGCCATCGCTGGCGCCCAGCAATTGCAGCACGCCGATTTCCTCGCGCCGCGACTGGATGTCCAAACGCACCGTATTGCCCACCACCAGCACCGCGCCGACGCCCAGCAGTGCCGACAGCACCTGCACCAGCCGCTCGCCGAAGTGCAGCCAGCCATCCAGGCGCTTGCGCCACAACGCGTCGTGCTGCACCTGGTCCGCCTGCGGCAAGGCCTGCAGCGCGCCGGCCAGCTGCGCATCGTCGGCCGTCTCGGTGGGCGTGACGACCAACAGCGTGGGCAGCGGGTTGTCGCCCAGCGCATCGATCGCCTCGTCGAGCTTGGCGCTCTCGCGCAGTTCGGTCAGCCCCTGCGCCGGCGTACGCAGCGTGACCTGGGCAACGTCCGGGCGCGCGCGCAGCTCGCCGGCCAGGGCCTGCGCGGCCTCGGCGCCGATCTCGACCTTCAGGAACAGATTGATCTCGCGCGACTGCTGCACGCTGCCGGCCAGCAACTTGACGTTGTCCAGCGCGATCGACAGCCCCAGCGGCAAGGCCAGCGCCAGCGCCATCACCACGATGGTCAGCATGGTGGCCCAGGGCTTGCGCATGGCACGGCCCAGGCTGAAGGCGATGCTGTGCAGATGGTGGTCGATCCACACGCCGACCCGCGAGGGGGCGACGGCGTCGGTATTGGCGGGTTTGCTCATTCGGCCAGATCCTGCGGCGAGATGTCGTCGACCAGCCGGCCGTGATCCAGGATCAGCACGCGCTTGCGCATCTGCTTGAGCAGGGCCAGGTCGTGGCTGACCACCAGCACGCTGGTGCCGCGCGCGGGCAGCTCGGCGAACAACTGCATGATTTCCGCGGCCAACGCCGGATCCAGATTGCCGGTGGGCTCATCGGCCACCAGCAGGCGCGGTTCGCCGACGATGGCGCGGGCGATGCCCACGCGCTGCTGCTCGCCGGCCGACAACTGCGACGGCAAGGCCCGCTCGCGATGGGCCAGCCCGATCCGCTCCAGTGCCGAGCGCACGCGCTTGCCGATCTCGGCACGCCGGGTGCCGCGCAGGATCAGCGGCAACGCCACGTTCTCGGCGATGCTGCGGTCGTTGAGCAGACGATGGTCCTGATAGACCGCACCCACCTGGCGACGGTGCAGCGGAATCTGCCGGCCGCGCACCTTGAGCAGGTTGCGTTCGCCCAGCAGCACCGCGCCCTGGCTGGGTCGCTCGCTGAGGTGGATCAATTTGAGCAGGGTGCTTTTGCCGGCGCCGGAGTGGCCGGTCACGAACAGCATCTCGCCATCGGCCACTTCGAAGCTGACATCGGTCAGCGCCTGGTGGCCACCGGCGTAGTGCTTGCTGACGTTGTCGAAACGCAGAACGGTCATCCGGCGATTATGCCGGAGCGCCAGCGCTTGCGTCGCATCGCCGGAGCCCGGCGATGCGACGCAGGCCGCAGGCGATCAGTTGCCGGACACCAGCGAGCGCAGGCGACGACCGATACGGCTCAGCAGCGACGGGCTGCCGGACGGCTTGGCGGCGCTGCGCACCGGTTTGGCGACCACCTGGGTGGGCTTGCGCGGTGCCGCAGGTGCGGCAACCGGTGTGGAGGCCACTGCCGGCTCGGCACCCTCGACCGGACGGCCGTTGCGACGACGCCGCCGCTTGCGCGGTGCGCGCTCGGCATCGGCCACGATGGTGGAAGGCGCCTCGACCGACGCCGCAGCAACCACCGGCGTTTCGCTCGGCGCTGCCGCGGCCGGGGCTTCGCCCTCCACACGCGGCTTGCGACGCGGACGCGGCTTGCCATCGGCGCTGCCGCCGTCGCGACGACCGCCGCCACTGCCGCTGCGCGACGCACCGCCCGGGCCGCTGCGACCGCCACCGCGGCGCTGCTCTTCGGCAGCACGCTGTTCGCGCGCCTCGCGGAAGATCGTGCCCACGCTGTCGCCCGCATCGTCGTCGGCCTCTTCGCCTTCCACCGGCACGCGCGCGGTGCGCGGCAGCGGCGTCAGCAGCTCGGAGGTCACCGGTTCGACCGGGATCTTCTGCTCGATATATGCCTCGATGTCCGGCAGGCTCATCGCATAGCGCTCGCAGGCGAAGCTGATCGCATCGCCCTCTTCGCCCAGCCGCGCGGTACGGCCGATGCGGTGCACGTAGTCTTCCGCATCGAACGGCAGGTCGTAGTTGTAGACGTATTTGACCCCGTCGATATGCAGACCGCGCGCGGCCACGTCGGTGGCGACCAGGATTTCGAGCTGTCCCTTCTGGAAGCGGTTGAGCAGCGACTCGCGCTTCTTCTGCGGCACATCGCCCGACAGCACGCCGACCCGGTAGCCATGCCGCTCCAGGGTGCGCGCCACGCGCTCGACGAATGCCTTGGTATTGACGAACACCATGGTGCGCGCGCCTTCGCTACGCGACAGCAGGCCCAACAGCAGCGTCTGCTTCTCTTCGTCGGAGGGGAAATAGATGCGCTGGCGCACCCGCGCGGCGGTGATGCTTTCCGTTTCGACGACCAGCTTTTCCGGCTCGTTCATGTGCTCGTAGGCGAGCTCGAGCACGCGATGGCTGAGCGTGGCCGAGAACAGCAGGGTCTGCCGGGTCCCGCGCTCGGGCATGCGCCGCAGCAGGAAGCGGATGTCCTTGATGAAGCCCAGGTCGAACATGCGGTCGGCTTCGTCCAGTACGCAGATCTCGCAGGCGTGTAGCGAGACCACCTTGTGCTGCTTGACGTAGTCGATCAGCCGGCCCGGGGTGGCGATGATCACGTCCACGCCCTGCTGCAGCAACTCGCGCTGCTTGTCGTAGTCCACTCCGCCGTAGACCAGCGCAAAGCGCAGGCCAAGGTCGGCGCCGAACTTGACCGCATCCTTGTGGATCTGGATCGCCAGTTCGCGGGTCGGTGCCAGGATCAGCGCGCGCGGGTCTTCCGGCTTGCGGTCTGCCAGCGCCGGGCGGATCAGCAGGCGGTTCATCACCGCCACCAGGAACGCCAGGGTCTTGCCGGTGCCGGTCTGGGCCTGGCCGGCGACGTCGCCGCCCGGCAGCGCGACCGGCAGGGTCAGCGCCTGGATCGGGGTACAGCGGGTAAACCCGGCGCTCTCCAGCCCGGCGATCAGCGCCGGATGCAGGTCGAACGTGGAAAAAGTCAAATCGGTCAGCGGTTTGTCGCTCATTATTCCGTCTTCGTGAGGCGCCCTGGGCAGCCCGGGCGCGGCTTGCATCGATGCCGACAGCGTCGCAAACTGCGGCTGTTGTGGCGGACAGCGCGGCTTCAGGACTGATACTTGATTCAGTCGCGCAATGCCCCAGTTTAACGCAATGTAGCGGCCTGCCCGTTCGGGCGGGCCGTTTTGGTTTCCAGGAGACCCAACGTGAGCGACAAGGTTCAACATGTCGGCGATGCCGACTTCGATACAGCTGTACTGCAATCCGGCGAACCGGTGCTGGTGGATTTCTGGGCCGAGTGGTGCGGACCCTGCAAGATGATCGCCCCGGTGCTGGACGATCTGGCCGATACATACCAGGGCAGACTGAAGGTTGCCAAGGTCAATGTGGACCAGAACCGCGCCCTGGCCATCAAGTACCACGTGCGTTCGATCCCGATGCTGTTGCTGTTCAAGGACGGCCAGGTGCAGGCCACCCAGATCGGTGCGGTTGGCAAGGGCCAGCTGACCCAGATGATCGACAAGACCCTGGGCGGCGCGGCCGCCTGAGCGGGTGGGCGTCCAGCGATGGGCGCCCGGTGATGCGCCAGCAGTTAAATCCTGCTGCGGCAGGCGCTTGCGCGGTTGCGCGCAGCGGTGATAGTGTCAGTTGATCCGGAGCACGTTCGTGCGCCGACGTACCCCTCTAGAAACCTCTTCTAGACTCCCATCACCTAAAGTTCGCCCCCCAGCCGGGCGCTCGCACTCTTAGCGAGGAATCACGCACTTGTCCGATCATCCTTCCTCCGATACCGGGAGCAGCGTCGACGCTCCTGTCGAGAAGCGCGTGCGCAAGCCGCGCGTGAGCAAGACCGCCGCTGCCACCGACGACGGTGGCGCGCAGCAGCCCAACCTGCCCTTGCCCGCCAGCCCCGCATCCGACGCTCCACGTGCCCCGCAGGCACCGTCGCACGCTGCCGACTCGGCACCGGCGCAGACGTCCGGCGATGGCGCCTCTTATGCCGGTAACGCCCCCAGCGCCAACCAGGGCAACCCGGGCGGCGACACCCATGGCGACTCCCGCGAGGGTGGCCAGACACAGCAGCAGCGCTTCAATCAGGCGCAGCAGCAGCAGAACCAGAATCAGGTGCAGCACCGGGCTCAGGGCCAGAACCAGGGTCAGGCACAGGCGCAAGGTCAGGGTCAGGGTCAGGGTCAGGATCAAGCCCAGAATGGCGGCCAGAATCAGCAAGGTCAGGGGCAGGGGCAGAATCAGCAGGGCAACCGCCGTGACCGCTTCCGCAACCGCCGCGACCGTGGACGCGACCGCTTCGGCAACGAGGGCGGCGGCGGCATGCCGTCGTCCGATGGCAGCAACGAGCCGTTCATCGCGCGTCCGCACCCGGCCGTGCCGGAAGGTTTCCCGGTCTATTCGCTGAGCGATCTCAAGCGGATGCCGGCGCAGAAGCTGCTGGACATCGCCGACCAGCTCAACATCCAGGAAGGCGTGGCGCGCGCGCGCAAGCAGGACGTGATCTTCGCCCTGCTCAAGGTGCTGACCCGCCACGGCGAAGGCGTTGCCGCCGACGGCGTGCTGGAAATCCTGCCCGATGGCTTCGGCTTCCTGCGTGCCGCAGAAGCCAGCTACCTGGCCGGCCCGGACGATACCTATATCTCGCCCAGCCAGATCCGTCGCTTCAACCTGCGCACCGGCGATCACCTGTCCGGCCGCATCCGCTTTCCCAAGGATGGCGAACGCTATTTCGCGCTGTCGATCGTCGACACCATCAACGGCGAGCCGCTGGAAGCCAGCAAGAACAAGGTGCTGTTCGAGAACCTGACCCCGCTGTTCCCGCGCCGGCGCTTCCGGCTGGAGCGTGGCGATGGATCGACCGAGGACATCACCGGCCGCATCCTGGATCTGATGGCGCCGCAGGGCAAGGGTCAGCGCGCGCTGATCGTCTCCCCGCCCAAGGCCGGTAAGACCATGATGATGCAGCAGGTGGCCACGGCCATCACCAGCAATCATCCCGAAGTGCACATGATCGTGCTGCTGATCGACGAGCGCCCGGAAGAAGTGACCGAAATGCAGCGCACCGTGCGCGGCGAGGTCATCTCCTCCACCTTCGACGAACCGGCCGCCCGCCACGTGCAGGTTGCCGAGATGGTGATCGAGCGGGCCAAGCGCCTGGTCGAGCACAAGAAGGATGTGGTGATCCTGCTCGACTCGATCACCCGTCTGGCACGCGCCTACAACAACGTGGTGCCCAGCTCGGGCAAGGTGCTCACCGGTGGTGTGGACGCCAATGCGCTGCACCGTCCGAAGCGTTTCTTCGGTGCGGCCCGTAACGTCGAAGAAGGCGGCTCGCTGACCATCATCGCCACGGCGCTGGTGGAAACCGGCAGCAAGATGGACGAGGTGATCTACGAAGAGTTCAAGGGCACCGGCAACAGCGAAGTGCATCTGAACCGTCGCATCACCGAAAAGCGCGTGTACCCGGCGATCGACATCAACCGCTCGGGCACGCGTCGCGAGGATCTGCTGATCGAGCCGGAGCTGCTGCAGAAGATCTGGATCCTGCGCAAGCTGCTGCACCCGATGGACGAAATCGCAGCGATGGAATTCCTGCTGGACAAGATGAAGACCACCAAGTCCAACGACGAGTTCTTCAGTTCGATGAAGCGCTGATTCGGTCGGCATTCTCGATATGAAAAAGCCCCGCATCGCGGGGCTTTTTTTGTTTCACGATGACTCCAGTACCGCAATTCGCTGGACTACGCCAAGGCTAGATACAGCAGGTTTATCAATCACTTAGGCGAGTTCAACATATGCCGGTGCTTTCCGAAACTTGACCCGGCTTCCCTTCGCGTGGCTCCCATGCGGCTCTTGGAAACCGGGCTTTCCGAGGAGTCATCATGGCGAAGATCAAGCTCACCAAGTCCGCAGTTGATGCGGCACAACCCCAAGACAAGGCCATCGAACTGCGGGATACCGTGGTGCCCGGCTTCCTGTGCAAGATCACCCCGGCGGGCCGCAAGGTGTTCATGCTCCAGTACCGCTCGAACGCGGGCGAGCGCCGCAAGCCCGCCTTGGGCCAGTACGGGGAACTGACGGTCGATCAGGCACGCACAATGGCGCAGGAATGGCTGGCCGAGGTGCGCCGGGGCGGCGACCCGAGCGCAGCCAAGAATGCCGCCCGCAAGGCACCGACCATGAAGGAGTTTTGCCACACCTTCATGGAGGACTACTCCAAACAGCGTAACAAGCCCAGCACGCAGCGCGGCTATCAGGGCGTCATTGACCGCTGCATCATCCCGATCATGGGCCGGATGAACGTACAGGACGTGAAGCGCCCTGACGTGGCGACGCTGATGAAGAAGCTGGCCTACAAGCAGGCGGAGGCCAATCGCACCTTCGGCGTACTGCGCAAGATGTTCAACCTGGCCGAAGTGTGGGGGCTGCGCCCGGACGGCACGAATCCATGCCGCCACGTTCCGATGTACCCACCTGGCAAGGAAACCCGGCTCATCGTGGACGATGAACTGGTGCGGATCTTCCGCCAGTTGGAGCACTTGGAGGCGGAAGGACTGGAGAGCTACGTCATCCCGCTGGCAATCCGCCTGCAATTCGAGTTTGCCGCCCGCCGCTCCGAAATTTGTCCACTCGAATGGGATTGGGTTGATCTGGAAAAGCGCCGCGTCGTCTGGCCCGACAGCAAGACCGGCGGTATCTCCAAGCCCATGAGTGAAGAAGCCTATCGGCTACTGTCTACCGCGCCTCGCCGGGAAGGTTGCCCCTACGTCCTGCCGTCGCCGAACGATCCGACCCAGCACATGACCCACGGTGAGCATTACGGCGGCTGGACGCGCGTGCTCAAGGCCGCTGGCGTTCCACACGTTGGCACGCACGGCATCCGCCACCGGGCGACGACAGACATTGCCAACTCGGGCGTGCCAACCAAGGTGGGCATGAAGCTCACAGGTCACAAGACCGTGGCGATGTTTATGCACTATGTTCATACCGAAGACAAGCCGGTGCGGGAGGCGGCCGAACTGGTGGCGAATCGGCGGCTGGCGATTACTGGGGCATCCCGTTCCATGGAGGCATCAGCATGACAAGGAAGACGCCTGCGGCAGTGGGGAAACCTGCTGCCGTACCGGCTGGCTATGCCGGCATCCACGGTGGCATCGTGGAACTGCTGGATGCGGCGCGCCGGGCAGCGGCGCGCAGTGTCAATGCGTTGATGACGGCCAGCTATTGGGAGATTGGCCACCGAATCGTCGAAGCCGAGCAGAAAGGCAGGCGGCGGGCCGGTTACGGCGAGCAGTTGATGGAGCAGTTGTCCGCCGATCTGACGGCCCGATTCGGGCGTGGCTTCGGTGTCAATAACTTGGAGAACATGCGGCGTTTCTTCCTCGCATACCCCCAGCCTGAGATTTCCCAGACACTGTCTGGGAAATTGGGAAATGAGTCGCCTGCCGAGAAATCCCAGACAGTGTCTCGGAAATTCGACCTCTCCGAACTGGCCCAGGTCTTCACCTTGCCGTGGTCGGCCTATGTCCGGCTGCTGTCGGTCAAAGATGACCATGCCCGTCGATTCTACGAGACAGAGGCGTTGCGCGGCGGCTGGAGCGTGCGCCAGCTCGACCGGCAGATCGGCAGCCAGTTCTACGAACGCACGGCCTTGTCCAAGGACAAGGCGGCGATGCTGGTCAAGGGCTCGGTGGCCAAGCCCGAGGATGTCGTCACGCCCAATGATGCGATCAAAGACCCGTATGTGCTGGAGTTCCTCGACCTCAAGGATGAGTATTCGGAATCCGACCTGGAAGCGGCCTTGATCCAGTGGCTGGAAGACTTCCTGCTGGAACTGGGGGAAGACTTCACCTTCGTTGGGCGGCAACGTCGGTTGCGCATCGATCAGACCTGGTATCGGGTGGATCTGTTGTTCTTCCATCGCAAGCTGCGCTGCCTGGTCATCATCGACCTGAAGCTAGGCAGTCTGACCCATGCTGACGTGGGCCAGATGCATATGTATTGCAACTATGCCAAGGAGCATTGGGCCTATGCGGATGAGAATCCGCCGGTGGGCCTGATCCTGTGCGCAGACAAAGGCCATGCCCTGGCGCGGTATGCGCTAGATGGCTTGCCGACCAAGGTGATGGCAGCCAACTATCGGACGGTACTGCCGGATGCCGAGTTGCTGCAAAAAGAGTTGGAGAAGACGCGGCGCCTGCTCGAATCGCGCGGAGCGCTTTCCCTCAAGGACGACAAGCCATAGTCGTGCGTTCCGGCGTTCCGGCGTTTCGCCGTCGTGCTCGCGGGCTATGCCCTGTGCCTCGTGCCGAATCACAGCCATTCGGCGCTGACCCCTTGACGCCTCCGGCCTGGATCGTTGAGCCGGGCCTGCGCATGCTGCGCACTTGCCAACGGCGGGTGTGTGGCTAAGTGGGGTGTAGGCGGTCTTGCTGTTCCCTTCACCGTATCACGGCGTTCTCGCCGTCAATGACTGCGCGCGCTGGCACGCTTGCGGCCTGCCGGCCGTCTTCGATCCATGACTGCTTGCGCTGCGCCGTGCTGGCCACGGTTCCGGGCAATTCCGCCCGAGCAACCGGAGTACGATCATGTCGCAACTGTCCTTTTCCTCATCCGATTTTTCGCTGTTGGTGCGCGACGCACACGGGCGCTATCTGCCGGCGTCGGCCGACGACATTCTGGAGCGGCGCGCCACGTGATCGACCGGAAGATGCAGCGCGGTGCCGAGTTCACTTCTCCGGCGGCAGTCAAGGAGTACCTGCGCACCAAGCTGGCCGGCTTCGAGCATGAGGTATTCGCGTTGCTGTTCATGGACTTATGTGGATGCCTTCGTAATGTGCAGCGAGCCGGGGAAGCTCTTGCGCCACAAGCCTTCCCGGCTCTTTCGCTTCACATAACCGACCTCACAGCCGCCGCAACCATTCAATGATTTCCAGGTGTTGAGGAGCGATCCTGCCGGCCTTGGGCGGAGCGAGCACATCGGGGAAGACCTGGGCCAAGGCCTGGCGCTTGAGATCAAGATCGGCGCGGGCGTAGTTCATCGTCGTCGTCAGCGACGCATGCCCCAGCCACTGGCTGATAGTGGCGAAGTCCACGCCTGCGCGCAGCAGATGCACCGCCGTCGTATGCCGCAGCGTGTGCGGATGGATCTGCCGCGCACGGTCGGCGCCGATCGTGTCGATGCAGCCCGCCACGCGCTGACGCAACAAGTAACGCACGCCGAAACGGGTGAGCTTCTGACCGCGATGGTTGACGAACAAGGGGCTGTCGGCCTCCGTGGGCGCAGGCAACTGGTCGATGAGCTGCTGCAGCTTTGCAGCCGTCTGCGGCCAGATCGGACAGATGCGGATCTTGCCACCCTTGCCCTGCAGCCGCACTTGGCATGGTGCGGCCATGCGCACGTCGCATACCCTCAGATCAAGCGCTTCCTGCACACGGGCGCCGGTGTTGAACATCAGCGAGAACAGTGCATGGCTGCGCCGGTCGGCCTGACTCGGCCGATCGGGCAGCTTCAGCAGGACCTCCACTTCGTTCTCTTCCAGGTACATCAGGGGTTCACGCCGGTCGCGGCGCTTGAAGGGAACGCCCAGCACGCGCTGGAGTTCGGCCATGTGCTGCGGATACTCGCTGAGCGCGAAGCGCACCAGTGTGTGCAGGGCGGCGAGCCGGGCATTGCGGGTGCCGATACCGTTGCCCCGCACCTGTTCGAGCGAGACGACGAAGGCGGCCACCTGTCGGGCATTGAGGTCGCCGAGGTCGAGCCGGTCAGGCGGTTTGCCCAACTGGTCGGCAGCGAAGCGCAGATACAGCACGATGGCATCGCGGTAGCTGCGGATCGTGTGCGTGCTCATGCCGCGCATGGCCGGCAGGTGGTCCTGAAAGAACTTCGACAGGCAGATGCCAAGATCGTTGGGCGTGTTGCGCTTCATGATGGTTCTCCCGCGACCAATTGGCCGTACCGGGCCTCGAACCGTTGGCTGGCCGCGAAGGCGATCTCCGGAATCCAGTGCAGGTAATACTCCGTCGAGACGATGGAGACGTGCCCCATGTACATCGACAGGTAAGGCAACTGCACCTGGACATCGGCGCCTTCGTGGTACCAGCGCAGCAGGGCCTGCACGGCGAACGTATGGCGGAAGTCGTGGATGCGGGGCCTGCGGCCCTGGTCATCGACGATGCCGGCCTGCTCCAATGTGCGGGCCAGCAAGGTGTACAGGCCGAAGCCCGTGTAGCCGCTGAAACCGCCCGACAGGGTGTAGTGTCCCAGCAGTGGCGCCCCTTCGGATTGATCGGTGCCTGCTGCCAGGCGCAGCGCCAGATAGGCCTGCAGTTCCGCCTGTGCATCGGCCGACAGGGGCAGCATCCGGGTCTTGTTGAACTTGGTGGCCCGTATCGTCAGCATGCCCTGCTGTGGATCGGCGTCGGCCAGCGTCAGGTTGACCAGTTCCTGCCGCCGCAGGCCCGCCGTGTACAACAGCACGAAGGCCAGTTGCAGCACCGCATGGCGCAAGGCCAGGACCGGCTGGGGCGTTCGGCATGCATCAAGATGGGCCAGCAATCGTCCTATCTGCCTCGGACTGACGATGAAAGGAATGGGACGAGCGCCCTTGCGGGCGAAGTACAGCGGATCCGGCACGAAGCAGTCGGGCTCGCTGCGCTGGCGATACAGGCATAGCCGACGCACCGACAGTTGCGCGTTGCGTCGCATCGTCGGGGTCGTATGCTGCATCGAGTCGCTCCAAGCCTCGAAGCTGGCACGGTCCAGGTCGATATGCCGGCCCGCTTCCAGGAACTGGCAGAGCTTGTCCAGCTTCCACTGCTCCCCTCGATAGGAGCGTCCGAGGGAGCGCCAGTAAGACAGGTAGCGATGCACGACAAGACGCAGCGGCGTGACGAACCAGGTGGGAAGTTCGCTGTTCATGATGCAGCCCTCCTGGCGGTCCCGGCAGGCAGCGAAAGCGCCACGCCGCGCAAGGCTTCGGTGTGCAGCCGGAGGTAGACCGATGTGCTCTCCAGGCTCGCGTGTCCCATCAGGTCGCCTATGGCCTTCATGCCGACCCCGTGTTCGAGCAGCCGCATGGCAAAGCCATGCCGCAGCCCATAGGGCGAAGCGCCGCGCAACGGCAGGCCACTGGCGCAGACGCGGCGCTGGAACATCGAGCCGATGGCCGTTACCGGCATGGGACGAATCGGCGCCGTCAGGATCAGGAACAGCTCGCGCCGGCCGGTGGAGGGACGCCCTTGGCGCACATGGCGTTGCAGTACCTGCTCGACCTGTTCAGCCATCGGCAGGACCAGCGTCGATCGGGTCTTGCTCTGGACAATGCGCAGCGTGTGCTGCGTCCAGTCAATCGAGTCTAGGGTCAGGGCGGCCACTTCGCCGGTCCTCAAACCATAGTGGGCCATCAGGTACAACAGCGTGTAGTCGCGCTCGCCCAGCAAGTCACTACGGTCGATGGAATCAAGCAACTGCTGGGTCAGTTCCCAGGCGATGGCGCGCGGCGGCTTCTCGTGCCGATACTTGCGCGGCAGGTCGATGCCGTCAGGGTTGAGGCTGCTGACGCCACGGTCGCGACAAAAGCGGAAGAAGGCGCGCAGGCTGCACAGGCGCGACATCATCGTCGGGCGCTGCAGGAACTGCGCGCAATGGGCGGTATAGGCCTCGATATCGGCCACTGCGACATCAGCCAGGATCTTGCCGCCAACCAGGCTTCTGCGCAGGAAGTCGTCGATCGTCTCGGCTTGCCGGCGCTGGTGCGCCTCCGACAGGCCGCGCATATCCAGGCCGTGCAGGCGGAAGGCTTCGACAAGATCGGCGCAAGGGCCTGCGGGCGAGTCATCGTGCCACTGTCCTGACTCGATCAGGAACCTGCGGAACGCACCGATGCTGGCTCGATGGAAATAGTCCTGCTCGAAGGGTTGGAACATCCGCCGGAACTCGCTGCGTGCGAACACCCGCTGCCTGTCCACTGGCGAATGCTGCTCCAGGACGTGGCGGGCCACCGATAGGTGCGTTCGGTGCGAGGTGCGGTTGTAGGCCTGACGCGCCAGCCAGGCGTCGAAATCCACCAGCCAGTCCCGTACTGGCGATGCTTCATAGCGGCTGGAGTAGTACAGCGGGAAAACACGATTGCGGTTGCTCATGACGGCCTCCAAAGAACCCCGGGGATGGGGTTCCCTGAAAGTAGCCCTGCGGCAACCGGCTAATGTTGAGTTGCTACCCTCGTGCAGGGCTGTCCTGCCTGGCGATGATCTGTCTGCTGCACATTACGTAGGCATCCACATAAATCCAGTTATGTGGCGCTCAACATAACTCGACACGCGCCATCGGTTGATCGAATACCGGGAGATGTTCCACGGCACCATCGACGGTGCTTCGGTGTATCCGCGCGAAGTGGTCAAAGAGGCTCTGCGGCTCAATGCGGCAGCGGTGATCGTCAGCCACAACCATCCGAGCGGCAACCCGGAGCCAAGCGCTGCCGACCGGGCGCTGACCCAACGGCTCAAGGAGGCGCTGGGGCTGGTCGATGTGCGGGTGCTCGATCACGTCATCGTCGCGGGCAGCGCCACGGAGTCATTTGCCGAGCGAGGCTTGATATGATCCTGGGGCTTCGGCCCCTTTTTGCTTCGACAAATGGAGGTGAAGGAAGGGGCCCCACTGAGTGTGTGGATGCAAAAGTCACCGAAGCGACTTCTGCACCGCTCAAGCACCGCCCCGTACTTCCTGCCATTGCTGACCATACGCATGAGTCGATGCTGATCCACCAAGGTGTTCTGAAGCCAGCAAGCGTCAGATTGACCATCTGGCGCATATGAAGCAAGCAACGGCCTACTGAGCTGGCGCTTTGCAGCAAAGCCACAGGAGTCCGCTTCCATGGATACAAAAATCAATACATCCGTAGCTGTCGTTGGTCCGGGCGCCATCGGCACCACGATCGCGGCAGTGCTGCACGAAGTCGGCCGCACGCCGTTGCTGTACGGCCGCACACCCCGCGATCATCTTGCGTTGCACGATGGCGATCGCCTCATCACCATTCCCGGTCCGGTCCAGACGGATCCCAGACAGATCGATCAAACCGTCGATCTCGTCTTTCTCGCTGTCAAGGCGACACAGACCGAGGCAGCAGCGGAATGGCTCGCAGCGTTGATCGGTCCAGAAACCGTCGTGTGCGTTCTGCAAAACGGGGTCGAGCAGTTGGAGAAGGTCGCCCCACATTTCCCGCGCGGGCGGATCGTCCCTGCTGTCGTGTGGTTTCCTGCGCAGGCGCAATCCGATGGCTCGGTGCGCTTACGCGGCGATGTGCGCCTCAGCCTGCCGGACACGTCGGCTTCCCGCGTGATAGCCGAAGCACTGCAAGGCACACGCTGTTTAGTTGAGCTGGCCACAGATTTCAAATCTCTAGCCTGGCGCAAGCTGCTGCAGAACGCGGTGGCCGGACTCATGGCGCTCACGCATCGTCGCTCGGGCATGTTCGGCCGGTCCGACATCTCCAGGCTCACGCTGGACTATCTGCAGGAATGTCTGGCCGTGGCCCGTGCCGAGGGCGCTGGACTTGGCGACGAGGTACCGCAGGCGATCCTCGACAAGTTCCTGGCGTCTCCCGCCGACATGGGCACATCCATCCTCACGGATCGCGAAGCCGGCAGGCCACTCGAATGGGACATTCGCAACGGTGTCGTCTCACGTCGCGGCCAGGCTCACGGCATTCCGACACCAATTAGCGACGTGTTGGTACCGCTCCTCGCAGCCGCGAGTGACGGCCCTGGCTGATTCCCAGCCTTCGCTCTCACTCGTCTTTCCGCTTCGCCGGCCTGACCGCTGAAGTCCTTACTGATCATGCTGTTCGACCTCGTCGCCCAACATGCATGGTGAACCACAGTTCCTGCGATGGCGGACGGGCATGTTTCGTCATCGCCTTATCGACCGACATCAGAGGCGATTCATTGAAGGTGGATGACGGCTACGGTGCCAAGGGCGGCCGGGAGCGGTTTATCCCGATCGACACGCCGGCGCGGGTGGCCGACGTCGCCTGCGCGCGGCAGATCGCGGTGGCTCGGCATCGGCGAGGCCACGCCTCCACAACCAAGCTGAAGCATCAGCGTCGCAACATCAGCGGTTTTGCCTGGCCAGGCACTGCATGAAGTCGCCTTCCTTCCACTTCAGCTCTTTGCGGCTCATCTTGGCGATAGCTTCGGCATCCGTTGGCCCCAGGCCGAGACCGCGAAGAACGGTCCCGGCTGCTGCAACGATGATTCCTTTCGGTTCCGCGGTTGCGGAAATTTCATGCGCGCAACCCAGGACAACCCCGCCGACGAGCGCCATGGCAACCGGCATCGGGACAGGGAAAAAGCGGCCCTGGTCAATGCCCTGCGCCACCGTGCCACCAATCTTGTCGAGCAGCAGGCCGCCAGTCCTGTCCACCGGCCACCCCCCGCGCACCAGGAAACGGCCAAGGACTGGATTGGCAGTCACCATGGCCAGAACACCTGTAATGCCCGTTGCCAGGCGTTCGGCCGGATCGACAATCGTGGTCATTTCCTCCTCAAGGCCGAGGATGACTTCCTCGGCGATCACGGTTCCGATGGCTTCGGCAAGCTCGGCCGTGCCGTCGAAGTACTTGTAGAAGCTGCCTCGTGCGACCTCGGCATGCCTGACGACATCGTCGACAGAGGTCGCGGCGATCCCCTTTTCCGCCATGACCTCAAGGCCGGCGCGCATCAAAGTCGCACGCATCCTGGCACGCCGTTGCGCCGCGACAGCGATCCTGTGATCTTTCATATTGACACTATTGTCATCATGACATTTAATTGATTATGACATGGCGCAAGCGCGTTGACATTGTCTAGTCGCCTGGTTGATGCGTAACGACTGTGCATTGGCCACCGAATTCCCAATCCCGCGCCACAGCCACAAGCCATCCACACGAAAGGAACGACCATGACCGACCAGCTGACCGTACGCCCTCCGACTTCCTTCTTCATCGGCGGGGAATGGGTAAAGCCCAAGGGTCAGCGAAAGATCCAAGTCATTTCCCCTGTGACCGAAAAGGTGGTGATGGAATATCCGGAAGCGTCGCAGGCCGATATCGACGATGCCGTCCAGGCTGCACGCAACGCCTTCGAGACAGGCCCTTGGCCGAAAATGGCGCCCAGAGAACGGGCGGCGATCCTGCGCCGCACGGCTAATGAACTGGAGAGCCGTGCCGAGGAGATCGCGCAGGACTGGACCACCCAGATAGGGGCGCCGATCTTGATCGGGCGCATGCTGGCTCCGCAGAACGCCCAGATCTTCCGCTTTTATGCGGATCTGCTGGAGCAGGATGGCTTCAGCTTCGTAGATCAGCGCACGCGGCTGGACGGAGGCCGCACCCTCATCGTTCGCGAACCGGTTGGTGTCTGCGCCACCGTCACGCCCTGGAACGCGGCCATGATACTGATGAGCTACAAGATCGCCGCCGGGCTGGCGTCGGGCTGCACCTTCGTCTCCAAGCCTTCACCCGAGACCCCCCTGGAGGGCTATGTTCTAGCAGAATGTCTTGAGGCGGCAGGCTTGCCGAAGGGAGTCTTCAACTTGGTGCCAGCGGGAGCCGAGGTGGGCGAATACCTTGTGCGCCATGCCGGTATCGACAAAGTGGCCTTCACCGGCTCCACGGCTGCGGGCAAGAAGATCGCCGCGATCTGCACCCAACGGCTGGCGCGCGTGACTCTGGAGCTGGGTGGGAAATCGGCAGCCATTTTGCTGGATGACGCCGATTTCGCCGCGGCGCTGCCCAGCATCGCCCTGTTCGCCATGCCCAGTTCGGGTCAGGTCTGCTTCGCGCTGACGCGGATACTAGTGCCGAAAGGCCGCGCCGAGGAACTGACCTCGATGTTGGTACAGGCGATTTCGCAGTTCAAAGTGGGCGATCCGTCTGACCCGCAAGTCTTCATGGGGCCGCTGTCCAAGGCCAGCCAGTACCAGCGGGTGATGGAGTACATCGCAAAAGGCAAAGCCGAGGGCGCCACGCTGGCTTTGGGCGGTGGCCGCCCTGAAGGAATAGATACAGGCTATTACATCGCCCCCACGATCTTTGCCGACGTGACGCCTGAAATGACCATCGCCCAGGAAGAAATATTCGGGCCTGTGGTTGCGATCATGGCCTATGAAGATGAGGAGGATGCGATCCGGATTGCCAATGACAGCCGGTATGGCCTGAGCGGCTCGGTGTTTTCCTCCGATGTGGACAGAGCCTTGCGGGTCGCGCGCCGCATCCGCACCGGAAACCTGACGATCAATGGCAATGTCGTGGACCCGACCATGCCCATTGGCGGATTCAAGGAGTCCGGCTGGGGCCGCGAGGGAGGCATCGAGGGAATGAACGGCTACCTTGAGGCCAAGACCATCAGCTTCGCCTGAGTTCTTGGAACGCTTGGAACGCATTGCAGAACTAACCAATTTACTGCGGGGAACGGTTGTCGAAGCTACCTCCATACGGATCGGTGCGCTGATTGGAGTGGGCCGAGAAGAAGCTCTGCGCCAGGTAGCCGTGGGCGAAGTGCAGTTCCAGCCACTCGAAGCCAGCACCGCGCGCGCGGCTGAACCGCCCCGATTATCCTGGAGAAAGTTAAGACAGGAAGCTCAGGCTGCCAGATTATTTTTTGTGGGCGCGGTATTCGTGCAGACGGGCACCTGGTTATCGTCTGCGCCACGCCTGCCGTCGTTCGGCGGCTACGCCAGCCGACGCGAATCCGCATACGGCGGGGTGTCGGGGTAGTCGTCCTCGCGCAGCCGGGCTTGTAGCTCGCGCCACCATTGCGGGTCGAACAGCTCCGGATGCAGGTGCTTGACCGCTTCCAGCTGCGAGGACGGCAAGCCCATGAACAGCGCGAAGCGCTCGGGGAACACGTCGCGCGGGCCGACATGGAACCAGGGCTCGGCAGACATCTGCTCTTCATAGGTGGCGGGGGCTGGCCAGTTGCGGAAAGTGCATTCGGTGATCAGGCACAGCTCGTCGTAGTCGTAGAACACCGCGCGCTGATGGCGGGTGATGCCGAAGTTCTTCAGCAGCATGTCGCCGGGAAAGATGTTGTTGCGCGCCATGTCCTTGATCGCCTGGCCGTAGTCCAGCGCGGCCGCATGCGCGGCCTCCGGCAATTGTTCGCGCAGGTAGAGATTGAGCGGGCGCAGGCGGCGCTGCACGTAGCACAACGCGATCAGCACGTCCTGGCCATCTTCGCTCAGACTCGTCGCACAGCTGGTCTGCAGCTCTTCCAGCAACGCGGGCGAGAAACGCGACTTGGGAAACCGCAGGAAGCGATACGGCTGCGCGTCCAGCAAGCGGCCGATGCGATCGAGCTGGAACACCAGCTCGTACTTGCCCTCCACCTGCGCGCGGCTCATGGTTTTGGGATACGCAAAGCGGTCGCGGATCAGCTTGAATACCAGCGGATAACTGGGCAGCGTAAACACCACCATGACCATGCCGGGCGTGCCATCGGCATGCACCAGCTGCTCGGAGGGATGGGCCTGGAAATGACTGAAAAAGGTGCGATAGCGTTCGGTCTTGCCCTGCTTGGCGCGCCCGAGCATCGTGTACAGCTCGTCGACCGGCTTGTGGGTAAGCAGGCTGCGCAAAAACACCACCGCGTCGCCGACAGTGGACAGATCGGCCTGGAAATAACTGCGCGAATTGCTGAACAATTGCGCGACGTCGCTGCGTCGGGTCAGCACCGCTTCGGCACGCAGACCGGCGTCGTCGTTGACCAGGGCGATGACACATGGCGAGAAGCGATGCTCGCCGAACACGCGGCCGACCAGGTAGGCGCGACGCTCGCGATAGAACACCGTTTCCAGCAATTCGACACTGCGCACCGGATGCTCGCCCCAGTGCGCGAGATCGTCGAGCAGACGCACCGCGATCGCCGCTGCACAGCGGGTGCGATGCGCATACGGAACGCCGAAGGAATAATCGCCGAGCACGCGCACCAGCATGTCGGTCAGCCGGCCGGGCGAGACCGCGTAGGTATGCCGCGCGACCGGCACGGTGATCGCATCGGTCGGCTCGATATCCAGCGCGATGAATTCGATATCCGCATCCACGCCATGGGTGCCGAAGTAACGCCGGGTCAGGGTGTTGTAGAAGGTCTTGTACAGCTCCTGATCGATCAGCCCGCTCAGCAGTGCGGCGTAATGCACGCGTGCGCGCATCCACAGCGCGCGATCGTGCGCCTGCCCCAGCAGCACCGCGCGCAGACGCAACATGCATTCGCTGATGTACTGGTCGTAGAGCGCGATCCGTGCCACCGCGTCATCGCGCGCACAGCTCCAGTCGCGCGTTTCGAAGCGCTGTTTGGCGCGTGCGGTGATCTCGGCGAACCGGGCGTGGTAGTCCTCGAAGGCGTCGTACACGGCATGGGCGATCGCCAGCGCACGGCGCTCGGACTGCGGCGGTAACGGGAGCTGGCTCATGCCGGCAGTGTACCCAGCGCATGTTGCGGCGTGCAGCCGAGCGCACCGGCCAATCGAACAGGCGCGCAGCCGACCAGATACCGGGGCCGCCCGCAACCAGGCGCAGGATCTCTCGCAGGCAAGGCATTGCAAGGCCATCAGGCTTGGCACGCAACGACGGTGTTCTCGCGGTCGCATGCAAACGCCGAAAACGACAAGGCCCGCCCCTGATCGAGGCGGGCCCAGACTGTCGCAGCTGCCGGACGCACCGCCAGGCGGTGCGTTGGATCAGGCCTTCAGCGTGGCCAACACGTCGTTGAAGGTCTTGCTCGGGCGCATGGCCTGGCTGACCTTGGCCAGGTCCGGGTGGTAGTAGCCGCCGATCTCGACCGGCTTGCCCTGGGCGCCGTTGAGCTCGGCCACGATGGTGGCTTCGTTCTCGATCAGGGCCTTGGCCAGCGGTGCGAACTTGGCCTGCAGGGCGGTGTCCTCGGTCTGCGCAGCCAGGGCCTGCGCCCAGTACATCGCCAGATAGAAGTGGCTGCCGCGGTTGTCGAGTTCACCGACCTTGCGCGCCGGCGACTTGTTGTTGTCCAGGAACTGGCCGTTGGCCACGTCCAGCGCCTTGGCCAGCACCGTGGCGGACGGGTTGTCGTAGCGGTTGCCCAGATGCTCCAGCGATGCGGCCAGGGCCAGGAACTCGCCCAGCGAATCCCAGCGCAGGCTGTTCTGTTCGACGAACTGCTGCACGTGCTTGGGCGCCGAGCCACCGGCACCGGTCTCGAACAGGCCGCCACCGGCCATCAGCGGCACGATCGACAGCATCTTGGCACTGGTGCCCAGCTCCAGGATCGGGAACAGGTCGGTGAGGTAATCGCGCAGCACGTTGCCGGTGACCGAGATGGTGTCCTGGCCCTTGCGGATGCGCTCCAGCGAGAAGGTGGTCGCTTCCACCGGCGGCAGGATGCGGATATCCAGGCCGTTGGTGTCGTGGTCCTTCAGATAGGTGTCGACCTTGGCGATGACCTGCGCATCGTGCGCGCGGGCCTTGTCCAGCCAGAACACCGCAGGCGTCTGGCTCAGGCGCGCGCGCTCCACGGCCAGCTTGACCCAGTCCTGGATCGGTGCATCCTTGACCTGGCACATGCGCCACAGGTCGCCCGCTTCCACGGCATGTTCGAAGACGGTGGCGCCGGTGTCGTCGGTGACCTTGACGGTCCCGGCGGCGGCAACCTGGAAGGTCTTGTCGTGCGAGCCGTATTCCTCGGCTTTCTGCGCCATCAGGCCGACGTTGGGCACCGAGCCCATGGTGGACGGATCGAATGCGCCATGCGCCTTGCAGTCGTCGATCACGGCTTGATAGACATCGGCGTAGCAGCGATCGGGAATCACCGCCTTGGTGTCCTGCAACTTGCCTTCGGCATTCCACATCTGACCGGAGTCGCGAATCATCGCCGGCATCGACGCATCGACGATCACGTCGCTGGGCACATGCAGGTTGGTGATGCCCTTGTCGGAGTTGACCATGGCCAGGGCCGGACGCTGCGCGTATTCGGCCTGGATATCGGCCTTGATCTGCGCCTGCTGGTCTTCCGGCAGCGTGGCGATGCGTGCGTACAGGTCGCCGATGCCGTTGTTGGGATCGAAGCCGGCCGACGCAAGCGCCTCGGCATGCTTGCCCAGCGTGTCCTTGTAGAACTCGCCGACCACCACGCCGAACAGCACCGGGTCGGAGACCTTCATCATGGTGGCTTTCAGATGCACCGAGAACAGCACGTCGCGGGCTTTGGCATCGGCGATCTGCGCGTCGATGAAGCCGGCCAGCGCGCGCTTGCTCAACACTGCGGCATCGACGATTTCGCCGGCCTTGACCGCGACCTTGTCCTTCAACACGCTGCTGCTGCCGTCGTTGCCGACGAACTCGATCTTCAACGAGCCAGCTGCGGCCACTGTGGCGGATTGCTCGCTGCCGAAGAAGTCGCCATCGTCCATGTGCGCCACGTGCGACTTGGAGTCGCTGCTCCACTTGCCCATGCGGTGCGGATGCTTGCGTGCGTAATTCTTCACCGACAGCGGCGCACGGCGATCGGAATTTCCCTCGCGCAGCACCGGATTGACCGCGCTGCCCTTGACCTTGTCGTAGCGCGCCTTGATGTCCTTTTCGGCATCGTCCTTGGGCGTGTCCGGATACGCCGGAAGCGCATAGCCCTGGCCCTGCAGTTCGGCGATGGCGGCCTTGAGCTGCGGCACCGAGGCGCTGATGTTGGGCAATTTGATGATGTTGGCTTCCGGCGTGGTGGCCAGCTCGCCCAGCTCTCCGAGGTCGTCGGCGATCTTCTGCGCGTCGCTCAGCTGCTCGGGAAACAGCGACAGGATGCGGCCGGCCAGCGAGATGTCGCGGGTTTCGACCACGATGCCGGCGGTATCGGTGTAGGCATCGATGATCGGCAGCAGCGACTGCGTGGCCAGATACGGTGCTTCGTCGGTGAGCGTGTAGATGATCTTCGGTGTCTTCGACATAAGGTGCGATGGCTCGTGTGGTCGGAAGGAGCGCCGGCGTCCTTGGCACTGGCGTTGGCGTGCGCGACGGGGGTCGCTGCTGGCACGCCGATCAGCCAGCGCGTGGAACGCGGCGATGGGTCAGCACGGCATTGTCGCGTCTGAGCCGCGCCCGGGTAAAGCGACCACAGGCGGATGCTCCATCCCGCCGCTGGCCGATGCAATGGATGCAGCTGTAACGAACATGCCATGCAAGCAAAAGGGCGCGACCTTGCGATCGCGCCCTTTTGTGTCATTGCCTGAGTCAAGCATCCGGCCCAATGCACTGTCGCCGTCTACAAAAACCCTGGGGATGGCCACTGCGGCCACCCGCCACTAGCGATGCGGGATGTGCCTTGTTCGTCGGCGTGCTCACTTCACCGAGATGGTTTGCGGCGCACCGGCCGGCTTGCCATTGACCATCGCCTGCACGGTGTACGTGCCGACCGGCCAGCCATCAGGCTTGGTGAAGCTCAGGTTGGTGGTCTCTGCGCCGGTGGTGTTGAGCGTTGCGGTCTGCTCGCCGGCAACCTGGCCGTCCTGGTAGGTCATCTTGGCCGCCACCGGCACGTTATTGGCGCTACCGTCGGTCTTGATCGAGACGATGATCGTGTTCTTGTTCCCGATACTGGCAGACGGCGTCACGCTCTTGTCCGCAGCGGCCTGGGTGCCCACCACCACGCTGGAAACCGTGACTGCCGATCCAGCAGATGCCGCGCTGTCGGTGCTGGCAGCGCCGGTTGCGCTGCTCTGGCCGGCCTGATCGCTTGCCGGCGGTGTGCCGGCCGGACCCGGCATTGCCTCGGTGGCAGCGCCCGCGGTTGGATCCTTGGACACGCTGTCGTCGTCGACCTTCTTGTTGCAGCCCGACAACGCTAGAACGCCGGCCAGGGCAATGGCGAGGGTGCTGGAAACGGTTGTAGTACGCATGGATCAATCTCCGGATATCAAACTATAAAATGGGTCGAAAAGTCGCCAGGTATGCGATGCGCCTACGATTTCGGCGGCAACTGCAGGACCTGCCCTGGAAAGATCTTGTCCGGATCCTTGAGCGTTTCGCGGTTGGCCTCGAAAATACGTGGCCACAGGTTGCCATCGCCGTAATGGCGCTTGGCGATGCTGGAAAGGCTATCGCCCGCCTGCACGGTGACCGATTCGCCAACCAGTTGCGCAGTGCTCTGCACGCTGGTGCGAACGTTGGAAAAATCCGCCGTCGGCGCAACCTCGGCGGTGCTATCCACCGAAGACGTCACGTTGGAAAAATCTGCTTTCTTGTCGACATTCATTGCCGCAATCCCTGTGCATCACGATGACTGCAGGGTGCGCGGTGCGCTGTTAAGCGTGGATCGCGCCACCGTGAAGCTGGCGCGATCCTTGGTTGGGCGCGATCACTGGCGCAGGTCGCGGAAGATCGACAACGGTGTCGGCACGTTGGGCGAACTACGCAACGGGTTGATGTCCAGCCCGCCACGGCGGGTATACCGCGCCTCCACCACCAACCATTCGGGTGCGCAACGGAGCAGCACGTCATTGAAAATACGCTCCACGCATTGCTCATGAAACCCGGCGTGGTCACGGAAACTCACCAGATAGCGCAGCAGGCCTTCGCGATCGATCGGTGCGCCGCGGTAACGCAGCGTGACGCTGGCCCAATCCGGTTGACCGGTGACCGGACAATTGGATTTGAGCAGGGCCGAGGTCAGCACTTCTTCCACGATCGGTTGTGCGTGCGCCGACAGATATGCCGCATTGGGCGGGCCGTAGTCGTCGATGCTGACATCCAGCGCGTCGATCGATTCGCCCTCGCCCACCGCATCGATCGGCGGCAGACCGAATTCCAGCGCCACATCGGCGCCGGCGCGCGTGGACAGGTCCGAGACGATGCGCGTGCGCACCGCTTCGGCGCTATTGAAGCGGGTGGCATTGAGCGAGTTGAGATACAGCTTGAGCGACTTGGATTCGATCAGCGACGGCGAATCGCTGGGCACATGCAGGGTCGCCGTGGCCACGCACGGCTTGCCCTGTGCATCGAGCCAGCTGAGTTCGTAGGCATGCCAGCGATCGCGACCGATAAAGGGCAGGACCGCGGTCAGGCCGATCGCCTTGCGTCCGGCCGCGCGTGGAATCGGGAACAACAGCGACGGATCGTAGCCGCTGGGATAGGCGACCTCACGACCGAGGGCGGAATCTTCTGGGGTATTCATCGCGCCATTTTAGGCCGAGCGGGCTGGCCGTGAGATATATGGCGGACGCTGGAGTATCCAGCTGGCAGCAGAGCAGCGGGCCTTCAAACGGCCCGCCGCCACCGCACGATCACCAACGCTCAGCGGAAACAGCGCAACTGCACAGGATTCCCGATTCCCGATTCAGCTAGCCTCACCCTGATGCAGGTAATCCAGCGAGACCTGCAACAACGCGCGCAAGCCCACGTCCAGCGACGATTCGTCGAGCAGGAACTGCGGCGAATGGTTGCTGGGCGCGGTCGCCGGGTCGATGCCCTTGGCGGTGGAGCCGACGAAGAAGAACATCGACGGCACCTGCTGGGCGTAGAACGAGAAGTCTTCCGCGCCCATCTGCAACGGCGGCTCGTAGACATTGTCGGCGCCGACCACGGCCTGCAGGCTGGGCAGCATCCTGGCGGTCAGCGCCGGGTCGTTGACCGTGGCCGGGTTGCCGGGCTGGTCCGGCACCTGCGCCTGCACCTTGGCCCCGTGGGCGGCTGCGGTGTGCTCGGCCACCATCTTGAGGTCGGCGAAGATCTGCTGGCGCATGGCTTCGTCGAAAGTGCGGATGGTGCCGACCATTTCCACGTCGTCGGGGATGATGTTGTAGCGGATGCCGCCCTTGATCGCGCCGAAGCTCAACACCGCCGGTTGTTTGGACAGGTTGGCGCGGCGGCTGATCACGGTCTGCGCGGCGCCGATCATGTCGGCGCTGGCCACGATCGGGTCGATGCCGTTCCACGGCGCCGAGCCATGCGTCTGGCGGCCGATCATCTTGATAGCGAACCGGTCCGAGGCCGCCATCAGCGGGCCGCTGCGCACCGCGATCTTGCCGGCCTGCACGCTGGAGAACACATGCAGGCCGAACACCGCCTGCGGGGTGAAGTCGGCGAACAGGCCTTCCTTGAGCATCAGCGACGCGCCGCCCTCTTCATTGCCCGGCGCGCCTTCTTCGGAGGGCTGGAAGATCAGCATCACTTCGCCAGGCAGCTGCTCGCGCATGCCGACCAGCGCTTCGGCCACCCCGAGCAGGATCGCGGTGTGGGCGTCGTGGCCGCAGGCATGCATCACCCCGACCTGCTCGCCGCGGTACTCGGCGGTGACCTTGGAAGCGAACGGCAGGCCGGTCTGCTCCTTGACCGGCAGTGCGTCCATGTCGGCGCGCAAGGCGATCTTCGGACCCGGCTTGCCGCCCTTGATGATGGCGACCACGCCGTGATGGGCGATGCCGATGCGCGGCTTGAGGCCGAGCTTGCGCAGCTGCGCGGCCACGGTGGCGGCGGTGCGCTCCTCGCGGTTGGACAGTTCCGGGTGCTGATGGAAGTCGCGGCGCCACTGCACCAACTTGCTCTGCAACGGCGCGGCAGCGGCCTGGACCTCGGGCCGGGGCGCAGCCTGGGCGGCGGCGAGGGTGGGCAGGGCGAGCAGCAACGCGCTGGTCAGCAGACGGGAGTGGCGCATCGGCGATCCTCTAAAGACGGTTGCCTAATGTAGTGCAGATGCGCGCTCGGTGGGCTGCGGTGGGGCTCGATTCAGGCCAGCGGTCAACCGCATCGGCCCTGGTGCGTTGCCGCTGAACCGCATCTGTGAACGCTGCGGTCGTCTGGTCCGGCGGGCCGTTACTTCAGTAACGCTCAATTGCCTGATCGCAACGATATGCTTCGCACAGCCGCCCCACGGTCGCACCAGCGCCCGGCCCGCCCTCAGGAGTTTCGCATGTCGCGTTTTTGGAAGATCACACTGCTGGTCGTAGCGGTGCTCGTCTTGGTGTTCGTCGCAATGCGGATGTTCGGTGGGGGCAACCACGGCAAGCGGGCGGACGCGCCGGACGGCGATGGCACCGAGAACAGCGGCCCGGTACCGGTCACGGTCGTGGCCGCCACCACCCAGGATGTGCCGGTCTACGCCAGCGCGCTGGGCACGGTGACCGCGCTCAACACCGTCACGGTCAGCCCGCAGGTCGGCGGCCAGCTGATGAGCCTGAATTTCAAGGAAGGCCAGGAGGTGAAGAAGGGCGAGCTGCTGGCGCAGATCGACCCACGCACGCTGCAGGCCAGCTATGACCAGGCGCTGGCGGCCAAGCGCCAGAACCAGGCGCTGCTGGCGACCTCGCGGGTGAACTACCAGCGCTCCAACGACCCGGCCTACAAGCAGTACGTCTCGCGCACAGACCTGGATACCCAGCGTAACCAGGTGTCGCAGTACGAGGCGGCGGTGTCGGCCAACGATGCGCAGATGCGCTCGGCGCAGGTGCAACTGCAATTCACCCGCGTGACCGCACCGATCGACGGCATCGCCGGTATCCGCGGCGTGGACGTGGGCAATATCGTCAGCGCCAGCTCCACCATCGTCACCCTGACCCAGATCCGCCCGATCTACGTGTCCTTCAACCTGCCCGAGCGCGAGTTGCAGGCGGTGCGCAGCGGCCAGGCGGCCGCCCCGCTGGACGTGGCGGCGCTGGATCGCGGCGACGCGCACGTGATCAGCGGCGACGGCAAGCTGGAGGTGATCGACAACCGCATCGCCGCCGACAGCGGCACCTTCGGTGCGCGTGCGATCTTCGCCAATACCGACAATGCGCTGTGGCCGGGCCAGTTCGTCAACGTGCGCCTGCAGCTGCGCACCATCTCCGGCGGCACCGTGGTGCCGACCCAGGCCGTGCAGCGCGGCCCGGACGGCGATTACGTCTACGTAGTCGGCAGCGACAACACCGCGCAGATGCGCACCGTGGTGCAGGGCGTGGAAGTGGACGACAGCCATGTGCAGGTCACCAAGGGACTCAAGCCGGGCGAGCGCGTGGTGACCGAAGGCCAGTTCCGGCTCAAGCCGGGCAGCAAGGTCAGCGCGCTCAAGCCGGGCGAAACCCCGCCGGAGCCGACCGAGGCCGAATTCAAGGCCGCGCAGGACAAGAGCCGTGACGGTGCCGGCGGCCGACGCGGCGGCGGCGGTCCGCGCTAACTCGCGAGCACCGGCGACGGGACTTCCGTCGCCGGTGTGCCTCGGCGCTGCGCGCGCCGGCATCGATTGACGTCTTCAGCAAGGACACCCCCCGTGGGCTTTTCGACCATCTTCATCCGCCGTCCCATCGCCACCTCGTTGTTGATGGCGGGCATCCTGCTGCTGGGCATCCTGGGCTACCGGCAATTGCCGGTCTCGGCGCTGCCGGAAATCGACGCGCCCAGTCTGGTCGTCACCACCCAGTATCCCGGCGCCAACGCGACCACCATGGCCTCGCTGGTGACCACGCCGCTGGAGCGCCAGTTCGGGCAGATCTCCGGGCTGCAGATGATGACCTCCGATTCGTCGGCAGGCCTGTCCACGATCATCCTGCAGTTCTCGATGGACCGCGACATCGACATCGCCGCGCAGGATGTGCAGGCGGCGATCCGTCAGGCCACCCTGCCCTCGTCGCTGCCGTACCAACCGGTGTACAACCGCGTCAATCCGGCCGACGCGGCGATCCTGACCCTCAAGCTCACCTCCGACTCGCTGCCGCTGCGCGAGGTCAACCGCTATGCCGATGCGATCCTGGCCCAGCGCCTGTCGCAGGTACCGGGCGTGGGGCTGGTGTCGATCGCCGGCAACGTGCGGCCTGCCGTGCGCATCCAGGTCAACCCGGCACAGCTGTCGAACATGGGCCTGACCATGGAGTCGCTGCGCAGCGCGCTGACCCAGACCAATGTCAGCGCGCCCAAGGGCTCGCTCAACGGCAAGACCCAGTCCTACAGCATCGGCACCAACGACCAGCTCACCGACGCGGCGCAGTACCGCGAGACCATCATCAGCTACAGCAACGGCCGCCCGGTGCGGCTGGCCGATGTGGCCAACGTGGTCGACGGCGTGGAGAACGACCAGCTCGCCGCCTGGGCAGACAACAAGCCGGCGGTGCTGCTGGAAATTCGCCGCCAGCCCGGCGCCAACATCGTGCAGACGGTGGAACAGATCCGCAACATCCTGCCGCAGCTGCAGTCGGTGCTGCCGGCCGATGTGCATCTGGAGGTGTTCTCCGACCGTACCGAAACCATCCGCGCCTCGGTGCATGAGGTGAAGTTCACCCTGGTGCTGACCATCGCGCTGGTGGTGGCAGTGATCTTTCTCTTCCTGCGCCGGTTGTGGGCCACCATCATTCCCTCCGTGGCGGTGCCGCTGTCGCTGGCCGGTACCTTCGGGGTGATGGCGTTTGCCGGTATGTCGCTGGACAACCTGTCGCTGATGGCGCTGGTGGTGGCGACCGGGTTCGTGGTCGACGATGCGATCGTGATGATCGAAAACATCGTGCGCTACATCGAACAGGGCAAGAGCGGGCAGGAAGCGGCCGAGATCGGCGCCAAGCAGATCGGTTTCACCGTGTTGTCGCTGACCGTGTCGCTGGTGGCAGTGTTCCTGCCGCTGCTGCTGATGCCGGGCGTGACCGGGCGCCTGTTCCATGAGTTTGCGTGGGTGCTGTCGATTGCAGTGGTGATCTCGATGCTGGTGTCGCTGACGCTGACGCCGATGATGTGTGCCTACCTGCTCAAGCCCGACGCCCTGCCCGAAGGCGAGGACGCGCACGAGCGCGCCGCCGCCGCCGGCAAGACCAACCTGTGGACGCGCACCGTGGGCGCCTACGAGCGCAGCCTGGACTGGGTGCTGGCGCACCAGCCGCTGACCTTGGCGGTGGCGATCGGCGCGGTGGCGCTGACCGTGGTGCTGTATGTGGCGATCCCTAAGGGCTTGCTGCCCGAGCAGGACACCGGCCTGATCACCGGCGTGGTGCAGGCCGACCAGAACGTGGCATTCCCGCAGATGGAGCAGCGCACCCAGGCGGTCGCTGCGGCGCTGCAGAAAGACCCGGCCGTGACCGGCGTGGCCGCCTTCATCGGCGCCGGCACCATGAACCCGACCATCAACCAGGGCCAGCTGTCGATCGTGCTGAAGACGCGCGGCGACCGCGAGGGCCTGGACGAGGTGCTGCCGCGCCTGCAAAAGGCGGTGGCCGGCATTCCCGGCGTGGCGCTGTTCCTCAAGCCGGTCCAGGACGTCACCCTGGACACCCGCGTGGCCGCCACCGAATACCAGTATTCGCTGTCGGATGTGGACAGCAGCGAGCTGGCCACCTGGGCCGGGCGCATGACCGAGGCGATGCGCAAGCTGCCCGAGCTGGCCGATGTGGACAACAACCTGGCCAACCAGGGCCGTGCGCTGGAACTGAGCATCGATCGCGACAAGGCCAGCATGCTCGGCGTGCCGATGCAGACCATCGACGACACGCTGTACGACGCCTTCGGCCAACGCCAGATCTCCACGATCTTCACCGAGCTCAATCAGTACCGGGTGGTGCTGGAAGTGGCGCCGGAGTTCCGCAGCAGCACCGCATTGATGAACCAGCTGGCGGTGGCCAGCAACGGCAGCGGCGCGCTGACCGGCACCAATGCCACCAGCTTCGGCCAGCTGACCTCGTCCAACTCCTCCACCGCCACCGGCGTGGGCGCGCAGAACACCGGCATCGTGGTCGGCGCCGGCAGCATCATTCCGCTGGCCGCACTGGCCGAGGCCAAGGTCACCAACACGCCGCTGGTGGTCAGCCACCAGCAACAGCTGCCGGCGGTCACGATCTCGTTCAATCTGGCGCCGGGCCATTCGCTGTCGCAGGCGGTGGAGGCGATCGAGCAGGTGCGCCAGGATCTGAAGATCCCGACCCAGGTGCATGCGGCGTTCGTCGGCAAGGCGGCCGAATTCACCGGCAGCCAGACCGATATCGTGTGGCTGCTGCTGGCCTCGATCGTGGTGATCTACATCGTGCTGGGGGTGCTCTACGAGAGCTACATCCATCCGCTGACGATCATCTCCACGCTGCCGCCGGCCGGCGTCGGTGCGCTGCTGGCGCTGATGATGTGCGGGCTGAGCCTGTCGGTGGACGGCATCGTCGGCATCGTGCTGCTGATCGGCATCGTCAAGAAGAACGCGATCATGATGATCGACTTCGCCATCGATGCCCGCCGCGAAGGCGCCAACGCGCACGAAGCGATCCGGCGCGCCTGCCTGCTGCGCTTCCGCCCGATCATGATGACCACCGCCGCCGCGATGCTGGGCGCGCTGCCGCTGGCCCTGGGCACCGGCATCGGCTCGGAACTGCGGCGCCCGCTCGGCATCGCCATCGTCGGCGGCCTGCTGCTGTCGCAGCTGGTGACGCTGTACACCACCCCGGTGATCTACCTGTACATGGAGCGTGCCGGCGAGCGCCTGCGCGATTGGCGCGCGCGGCGTGCCGCCCGCCATGACGGCGTGCCCCCGGCCTCCAGCTCGGAGCGCCCGGCATGATGACCGATGGCGTCATCGCTGATCGGTCTGCCGGCCCACGGCACCGCCTTCCCGCACGCGCGTATGGCAACTGCGCTGGCTGTTGCCTTTCCCGATTCCCGGCAGTCACCCCATGAACATCTCCGCGCCCTTCATCAAGCGCCCGATCGGCACCGCGCTACTGGCGATCGGCTTGTTCGTGATCGGATTGATGTGCTACCTGCGGCTGGGTGTGGCGGCATTGCCGAACATCCAGATTCCGGTGATCTTCGTGCATGCCACGCAATCCGGCGCCGATGCCGGCACCATGGCCTCCACCGTCACCGCACCGCTGGAACGCCACCTGGGCCAGCTGCCCGGCATCGACCGCATGCGCTCCTCCAGTTCGGAGAGCAGCAGCATGGTGTTCATGGTATTTCAGAGCAATCGCGACATCGATTCGGCCGCGCAGGACGTGCAGACCGCCATCAACGCGTCGCAATCGGACCTGCCCTCCGGCCTGGGCACTCCGATGTACCAGAAGGCCAATCCGAACGACGACCCGGTCATCGCCATTGCGCTGACCTCGGACACGCAATCGGCCGATGAGCTCTACAACGTTGCCGACTCGCTGCTGGCGCAACGGCTGCGTCAGATCACCGGCATCAGTTCGGTCGATATCGCCGGCGCCTCCACGCCGGCGGTACGCGTGGACGTGGACCTGCGCGCGCTCAACGCGCTGGGCCTGACCCCGGACGATCTGCGCAACGCCGTGCGCGCGGCCAACGTCACCTCGCCGACCGGGTTCCTGTCCGACGGCAACACCACCATGGCCATCGTGGCCAACGATTCGGTGGCCAAGGCTGCCGATTTCGCCCAGCTGGCGATCTCCACCCAGTCCAACGGACGCATCGTGCGGCTGGGCGATGTGGCCACTGTCTACGACGGCCAGCAGGATGCCTATCAAGCGGCCTGGTTCGATGGCAAACCGGCGGTGGTGATGTACGCATTCACCCGCGCCGGCGCCAACATCGTCGAAACCGTGGACCAGGTAAAGGCCCAGATTCCCGAGTTGCGCGCCTATCTGCAGCCCGGCACCACATTGACGCCCTACTTCGACCGCACCCCGACCATCCGCGCCTCGCTGCACGAAGTGCAGGCCACGCTGATGATCAGCCTGGCAATGGTGATCCTGACCATGGCGCTGTTCCTGCGCCGCCTGGCACCCACGCTGATCGCGGCGGTCACCGTGCCGCTGTCGCTGGCCGGCTCGGCGCTGGTGATGTACATGCTGGGCTTCACCTTGAACAACCTCAGCCTGCTGGCGCTGGTGATCGCCATTGGCTTTGTGGTCGACGATGCGATCGTGGTGATCGAAAACATCATGCGTCATCTGGACGAAGGCATGCCGCGTCTGGATGCCGCACTGGCGGGTGCGCGCGAGATCGGCTTCACCATCGTGTCGATCACCGCCTCGCTGGTGGCGGTGTTCATTCCGATGCTGTTTGCCAGCGGCATGATCGGCGCGTTCTTCCGCGAGTTCACCGTGACCCTGGTGGCGGCGATCGTGGTGTCGATGCTGGTATCGCTGACCTTGACGCCGGCGCTGTGCAGCCGCTTTCTGTCGGCGCATACCGAGCCGGAAAAACCCGGCCGCTTCGGCGCCTGGTTGGACCGCATGCACGAGCGCATGCTCGCGGTGTACACGGTGGCGCTGGATTTCTCGCTGCGGCACGCCTTGCTGCTGTCGCTGACGCCGCTGCTGCTGATCGCCGCCACCGTCTTTCTCGGCGGCGCGGTCAAGAAGGGCTCGTTCCCTGCGCAGGACACCGGCCTGATCTGGGGCCGCGCCAATTCCAGCGCGACGGTGTCGTTTGCCGACATGGTCAGCCGCCAGCGCCGCATCACCGACATGCTGATGGCCGACCCGGCGGTGAAGACCGTCGGCGCGCGACTGGGCTCCGGCCGGCAGGGCTCCAGCGCCTCGTTCAACATCGAGTTGAAGAAGCGTGACGAAGGCCGCCGCGATACCACCGCGCAGGTGGTCGCGCGGCTGAGCGCCAAGGCCGACCGCTACCCGGATCTGGATCTGCGCCTGCGCGCGATCCAGGACCTGCCCAGCGACGGCGGTGGCGGCACCAGCCAGGGCGCGCAGTACCGCGTCTCGCTGCAGGGCAACGACCTGGCGCAGCTGCAGGAATGGCTGCCCAAACTGCAGGCCGCGTTGAAGAAGAATCCGCGCCTGCGCGATGTCGGCACCGACGTGGACACATCGGGCTTGCGCCAGAACATCGTGATCGACCGCGCCAAGGCCGCGCGCCTGGGGATTTCGGTCGGTGCCATCGATGGTGCGCTGTATGGCGCGTTCGGCCAGCGCTCCATCTCCACCATCTATTCGGATCTCAACCAGTACAGCGTGGTGGTCAATGCGCTGCCCTCGCAGACGGCAACGCCCAAGGCGCTGGATCAGATTTTCGTACCCAACAGCGCCGGCCTGATGGTGCCGATCACTGCCGTCGCGATCCAGGTGCCCGGGCTGGCGCCGCCGCAGATCGTCCACGAAAACCAGTACACCACGATGGATTTGAGCTACAACCTCGCACCGGGCGTCAGCACCGGCGAGGCAGATCTGATCATCAAGTCCACCGTGGAAGGCTTGCGCATGCCCGACGGCATCCGTCTCAGTGGCGACGACAGCTTCAACGTGCAACTCAGCCCCAACTCGATGGGTGTGTTGCTGCTGGCCGCGGTGCTCACCGTCTATATCGTGCTGGGCATGCTCTACGAGAGCCTGATCCATCCGGTCACCATCCTGTCCACGTTGCCGGCCGCCGGCGTCGGCGCGCTGCTGGCGTTGTTCCTCACCAACACCGAATTGTCGGTGATCTCGATGATCGCGCTGGTGCTGCTGATCGGCATCGTCAAGAAGAACGCGATCATGATGATCGATTTCGCGCTAGTGGCGCAGCGCGTGCACGGCATGGATGCGCGCGCGGCCGCACGCGAGGCCTCGATCGTGCGCTTCCGCCCGATCATGATGACCACAATGGTGGCGATCCTGGCCGCAGTCCCGCTGGCGGTCGGCCTGGGCGAAGGCTCCGAACTGCGCCGCCCGTTGGGCATCGCGATGATCGGCGGGCTGATCTTCTCGCAGAGCCTGACCCTGCTCAGTACCCCGGCGCTCTACGTGATCTTCTCTTGCCTGAGCGAACGCTGGAAGGCGCGTCGCGCACGTGCGCGTGCACGCCGGGCAGAGCGCGCGGCGGCACGGCGCCCGGCTGCGTCGGCGCACTGAGGCGAAGCGGCACATGCGCCGGTCTGCATGGGCCGGCGCGTGCCGGCTGGTCAGCGGCTCTGGCGCGGCATCCATGCGGCTCAAGGTCCCGCGACGGTGAGCGGGCAAGGACCAGTCGAGATCATCGGTGTGCACAGTTAAGAACAGCAAGAGCACCACCGACCGACTCTCTGGTGCGGTGTCCTCGCCGGTTGCGGGACCCTTGGCGGCATGGATGTCGCCACCGAGCCTCCACGGACGGATTCACGGCGTGTCCCGCAAGCGATGAGGGCACCGCGCACTCGACTTACCAAGCTTTTGACTTAAGCATCGGATCGCGCCTAAACGCCGCCACTGTTGCAAATCCCGATTGCTTTGGCGATCGTGCTCCGAAAGCCTGGTCAGCGCGGATCGATCAGTTGCAGAGCGGATGATCTGCGGCTTGGTTGCAGGGCCCTTGCCCGCCCACCATCGCAGGACACGCCGCAAGTACGTCCTTGTAGGCTCTGGCGCGGCATCCATGCCGCTCAAGGTCCCGCGACGGTGGGCGGGCAAGGACCTGTCGAGATCATCGGTGTGCACAGTTAAGAACAGTAAGAGCAGTGCGTGATGCGCGTTGTTCGATACTGATGCGCCGGCTCGAGGTCCGACACATGTTCGACAAGCGGCTTTTCACCCAACCACCGACCGACTCTCTGGTGCGGTGTCCTCGCCGGTTGCGGGACCCTTGGCGGCATGGATGCCGCCAAGGAGCCTCCACGGACGGATTCACGGCGTGTCCCGCAAGCGGTGAGGACACCGCGCGATCGACTCACTGGGCTTTTGAGCTGAGCCCAGGCGCTTGACCGCATCCAGACGCCGAGACGAGCAAAGATCTCGGTTGCTGTCTTTGTCCTGCTCTCCAGAGTACGCGCCATCCGGATCAGCAGCGGCGCACATTCGTGCAATGTGCACCGCGCGATCACGACACGCCATACGCGACAGGGCCGGCAGATCGCAGGCATGCAAATGCACGCGCCGCGCCGTGACCGCTACACCAGCAACGCCTGCAGCGACGCCCGCTCCAGCTGTGCGTACAACGCGCACTCATCGTGCACCTGCGCACCCAGCGCCTGTTCGAAGCTGCGCTTGCTCGAATGGGCGGCGTAGGCGCGTTGTTCGGCGCCACCGAGATTGGACTGGAAGATGCCGGCCGCACTCACCGGCAAGAAATCTTCATAGATGATCGGATCGGCACTGAGCAGACCGAGCGCAATGGCGGTTTCTGCCGGCATTGCCGCCACCTGCGCAGGGTCGGCACGTCCAGCCTCGGTCAGCGCGTAGCGGAAATAGCCCAGGCCTTCCTGACGCAGCACGGCTTCGTCGTCGGGAAACGCCACGAACGCGGTCTGCAGCCGCGTCGCGTAATCGGTACCGGTGCTGCCCGCGCCATCGCTGTCGCGCGCCTGCGCCAGTAGCGCGTCGTACAGCGCGCGGCCCTTGGGGGTCAGCGCGAGCCCGCGTTGTTCGATCTCGCCGAAGCGCGCGGTATGCGTACCGTGCTCGGCCTGCCCGCCGTCGCCGACAAAACGCACCGGCTCCTCCAGAGCCTTGAAGCTGGTCTGGCGCAATAGGATCGGCACACGTCGACGCGGCGGCCCTTCGATCACCGCCTTGGCATCGATACCGGCGCGCTGCATCTGCGCCTGCGCCGCGTCGATATCCAGCGTGCGTGGCGTCAGGTGATTGATATGCGGGCCGTGGAAGCTCACAACGTCGGCAATCAACTTGTGCGCCTCGCTCAGCGCGCGGTAGGTCGGCAGCGACACCGTGGCATCGCCGTGCCAGCGGAAGGTTTCCAGCGCCTCGGCCACGAACTGCTGCGCCTGCGCCGCCTCCAGCCCGCCGTGACGCTCGTGCTGCTCGATCAGGTCCAACGCGGCGGCGGTGAAGATCTGCCGCTGCTCCAGGATCTGCGCCGCCTGCGCGCGCAGCGTGGCGTCTTCGATCAATTCCAGCCGCAGCAACGAGGTGAACACGCGGAACGGATTGGCCGACAGCGCCGCCTCGTCGATCGGGCGGAACGCGGTGGAATGCACCGGCACACCGGCCACCGATAAATCGTAATACCCCACCGGATGCATGCCCATCACCGCAAACAGCCGCCGCAGCGTGGCCAGTTCCTGCGCCGTGCCGACCCGGATCGCGCCATGCCGTTCCAGGTCCAGCCGCGCGCGCTCGTCGTTGCGCTGCAGGCGCGCGGCCAGGGCGGGATCGGCGCTCAGGGTGTCGGCATTGACCTGCGCCACCAGCGTCATCAGGTCGCCGTACAACGGCACCTCGGCGCGATACATGTCCGACATCGCCTGCGCGAACAGGCTGCGGATGTGATCGGGGGAGACAAACACGGTATCGCGCATGGGCTGGTCTTGGCAGTGCCGGCCAACGCCGGCGTTGCGGCATTCTCGCCGACCGCGCCCTGCGGCGACCAGCTGCACGGCAGCATGCCGGCGCCTGTGTTGCCGCGCAGACAGGCGCGCAGCCTGTTGGTCACCTCACGTCTTGCCACTGCGCAGGTTCCCACCAGGCATAAACCGCACGCAGTGGCGGCGGGCAAGCCGCGGCGAGCAGTCGTCGGCTGGATGCGGCTGGCGGGCAAGCTCGGAATCCCAGCGCACGGCGTGGTCCATGCCGGTCCTAACGCCGGCTGCACCCATGTGGCCGGGAGCGCAGTCATCTTGTGGGTCCTCCGAGGATGGCTACAAGCGAGAGAAGCCGCCAGCCTCGCCCAGGCTCAGCGCATCGAACGGCTGGCACAGCTCCGGTGCCACGACCTGCAGCGAGTTGAAGCCGAATAGCACGCTGCCGCACCGGTAGCCGACACCACCTTGAGCCGGCAGCCGCCGGATGTGCGTGGACGGCGCGCAGGAAACGCAGCGTACGAGTGGTCACGCCGGTTCCCATCGCCGCACCCGCCTGGCGGCTACGCAGTCGGCTTGCCAGCCGCTCTAAAGTCCGGCCTGCGCCGCCGCCTCGGCCGCCTCGCTGGCCTGGCGCGCGGCTTCCAGCCGTTGCGCGTGATCGCCGAGCTGGCGGCGCAGGAGTGCGTCCAGGGTGATCGGACGTTCCCAGCGGTCGTAACTGGCGACGATGGCGTGCCGCAGCGCGCGCAGATGCACGGTCTCCGGCGTGACCGACAGCCGCGTGATCACGCCCTCCCAGCCGTCATGATGGTCGCGGCTGTAGGCACGCACGGTGTCGCGGCAGGACAACTGCAGCGTCTGCGCCCAGAAACAGGCGAAATAGATGTCGCCGGCGTGCCAGCCATGCACCTGCAGCAGCGCCTGCACATAACCGCGCGGGGTGCCGGTGTAACGCGCAACTTCGCCGATGAAACTGTCCGGGTAACGCTGCGCGTAGCTGCCCATGTCGGCCAGATGCTGGTCCACCCAGGCATCGCCGGTGCCCGGCGTCACCACGGGCGCAGCAGCGGCGGGCGCGGACCCGGGTGCGGGCGGCGTCTGCGCAATTGCCAGCATCGGCAGCAGCAGCGCGGTCAGCAGCAGGGATCGCAACAGCGAAGTAAGCAGCGAAGGCATGCGCCGATGATGCCGCATGCCGGCGTCGGTGTCAGGCCGACCGCAGCGTGCCGGCCAACTGCATCTGCAGATCCAGGCCGCGGCGCTGGCCGCGACGGAGGTCAGCTTGGCGCGTGCCGCCGGGCCAATGCATCCAGCGCATGCACCGCCGCCGGCCAGCCGGCGGCATCGGGCACTTCGCGCATGCGCGGCTCGTCGGCGGCCACGCCGTGCTCCTGCTCGTGCGCCCAGGTCACCGCGTAAGGGGTGTAGATCCCCCAACCGCCGATGGCCAGCACCGGCTCCACGTCCGAGCGCAACGAATTGCCGATCATCACAAAGCGCTGCGCCGGCAGGTCGAATTCGCCCAGCACGCGCGCATAGGTCTGGGGATCCTTTTCGGACACCACCTCCACGCGCGGAAACAGATCGGCCAGACCGGATTGCTCGATCTTCTGCTCCTGATGGAACAGGTCGCCCTTGGTGATCAGCACCACCGCATAATCGGCAGCAATCGCGCCGACCGCCTCGCGCACCCCGGCAATCACTTCCACCGGATGCTGCAGCGTGGCGCGGCCGATCTCGACGATGCGCTGGATGTCGCGTGCGGCAATGCGCGCCTGCGTCAGTTCGATCGCCGTCTCGATCATCGACAGCGTCATGCCCTTGGCGCCGTAACCGAACACCTTGAGATTGCGCCGCTCCACCGCCAGCAGGTGCTGCTGCATGCGGCTATCGGCCAGATCCAGGTAACCGGCCAGGATCGCTTCGAAATCCGCTTCGGCACTGCGGTAATAGTCCTCGCTTTTCCAGAGGGTATCGTCGCCGTCGAAGCCGACCAGTTGGATCGCCTGGCCGTCGCGCTGTGCAGAAGAGGTCATCGCGCCAGTTTAGCAGCGCACTGGAGCGCTGCTGCGATCAATCCCCTGCAGCATCGCCCGGACCGGGCTGGTAGCTGGCGAATTCGTCGCGCGACAGGCGCCCATCGCCATTGTTGTCGAAGCTGGCAAAATTCTCGCGCAGGACAGGGTCGGCGCCGGCTTCGGCCATGGTCAATGAGCCGTCGGCGTCGCTGTCCAGGTTACGGAATGTACGAGGCGCCAATGTGCCGGCCTGCGGCGCCAGCGCCGCTTCCGCACCGCCTTTGGCAGCCGATGGCGCTGCAGCATCGGCCGGCAGCAAGGGTGTGGTGGCAGGCGGTGGCGGGTCGATCGGCAACGGCGCCATTGCCGGTGCTGCCGGCCCTGCGGTGGAGGTCCCACGCGGTGGGTTGGCTGGCGGCAACTCCGGTGGCGCCGCGAGCGCCCACAGTGGACTCGACAGGCCGATCAGCACGGCGATACGCAACAACATGACGGCATGCCGAAACGATGGACTCGTGACTTTAGCGCGGCGCACGTAAAAAAAAACGGGAGCGACCCTGGCAGATCGCTCCCGCATGTCCATCCTGTTGCGTGGTGATGCGTTTGCTTACCGATGTTGGACATCCGCACGGATGCCACTGGTTGACGACAACGCCTACTCAAACGGCTGCTGTTGCGAAAGCTGCCTCCTGATGTCGAAAAATACGTCAGCAAACCAACTCACTACCTTGCGACCTACTACCTCAGTTGCCTTGCGACCCACTTCCCGCTGCGCCGCTTTGCTGCTTGGCGACAAACGCCTTGTATTCATCAGGGGTCAGCTTACCGTTCTTGTCGGAATCTGCGTCATTGAAGATCTGCGCAAGCCCGGCGTTGACCTGGGCTTCCTGTGTGCTGATGGCACCGTCGCTATCGGTGTCGACGCTCGCCCAGGTCTGGCCGCCGCCGGATTGCGCAGGCTGTGCCGCCGTGGTGGCAGAACTGCCCGACTGGGCCGACGTCGCGGCGGCATCCTGTGGCGCGCTCTGTGCCATGGCCGGCAGCGCCATGGCGGCGGCAAGGGCGGCGGTGGCGGCGAGCAGCGAGGTGCGGTTGCGATTCTTCATTTGGGTGGTCTCCTTGGCTTGGGAATGCGCGGTGTCGCCGCACATGGCCCCACCTTACCCAGCCCGAATGAACGTAAAACCCGCCGCAATTTCGCGCAAAACATCCTCTTAACCACCGGCCGGGTGTTTGCGCCTAGCCATCTGTTAGCCATCGGTGAGCCAAACAGAAGCACCTCATTCAATGCATCGGAATATGCGAACCACGCCGCGTTTTAGCGTGTGGACTCACGCATTCGGCGTCTCGTCATCCCAGCTTCCGGAACTGAACAGTTTCCAACCCGTCACCACACCGGCGATCGCCCCGGCCACTTCCAGCACCACGCGCGACCCCAGTTCGTTGGGATCGTGGATCTTGGCCAGCGCCAGACGCGCATAGAGCGGCGACTCCAGCCGCACGATGCTGGTGTAGACGAGATTCCAGATGTCGTAACCGCCGCCGATGGCGACCGCGAGCAGACAGGCGATGCCCAGCGTATGCCCGTGGGTGAAGTGCAGACGCCGGCCGATGTGCTCCACCGCAGCGAAGACCAGCACGCCCAGCACCAACGCGATCAGGCCGGCCTCCAGCGAGCCGAGCAGACCGAAGTGCAGGGGCAGATTCATCGTCGGGATCCAGGTGGCAGGCGCATCAGTCTAGCGGTTGCGGGCGATGGATCCGCGCCGGAGCCGCAAGCGCAGGCGGTCAGGCGCGTGCGGATCGACCAAGCGCTCCGATTGCCCGCTGCTGCGACATGCCGCGCTCACGCATCGTCCTGCCCCCGCGCACTCACCTGCGCCTCGCCTTCTTCGTCCCATCGCACGCTGACCGAGATCGGCTTGCAGCACACCTGACAATCCTCGATGTAATGCTGGTCGCCGCCGGTCAGATCCAGCGTCAGGGTGATCCACTCCCCGCAATACGGGCAGGCGATATCGATGAAGCGTTCCGGGTCGGACATGGCAATTCCTTGCAGCGGCGTGGGGGTGATGCACAACATGGACAGTCCGGTGGCCGGGTCACCGCCTGCGGCGCGGTTGCTCAGTTGACCGGCACATCGAACGCGGTATCCGGCATCGGCTCGGGACGGAAGGTGAAATGCCACCACTCCATCGGATAGTTGGCAAATCCCTCCGCCGCCATCGCACCCAACAGCTGCTGGCGATGGGCACGCTGGGCAGGACTGATGTCGCGCGCATCGGTGTGCGCACGCGCATCGAAGAAATCGAAGTCGGTGCCCATCGCCACCGGCTGGCACGGGCCCTGCCGGCAATCGAGCAAGCCCAGATCCAGCGTTGCGCCACGGCTATGCCCGGAAGTCTCGGCGATGTAGTCGCCCAGTAGCGCACGCTTGTCCACGCGCGGGTAGTACTGCGCCTTGGTCGACTGGTCCTGCAGATCCGCGGCCCAGGCCACGAACGCCTGCACCGCCCGCACCGGCCGGTAGCAGTCGAACACCTGCAGTCGATATCCCTGAGCCTTGAGCGACCGCGCCACCCGCGCCAGGGCCTGCGCCGCCGGACGCAGCAAATAGCATGTGGGCGCCTCATACCCCGGCACCACGCGCCCGGTGAAGTTGTTGCTGCCCGCATAACGCATGTCCACCGCGATCTCCGGCGCAAGGCCCCGCACATCGACCAGACCGGCCTGTGCGGCGGTCGTTGCCGGCGAGAGGATGGGAGCCGCTTGCACGTTGAGGCCTGCGCACAGAAGAACCAGCGCAGACACCTGCCACCCGATGCGCTGCAGGGTGCATGCGATGTGGTGCGATACGCGATTTACCGGGGATCGTGCTTGCGTCATGCGCCAAGCATAAGCCACCACAAGCAAGCTGCCTGCACAGGAGCGCTCGAACAGGCAAAGCACGTGGCTCGCTTGACGAACAACGGCTCGGGACGGACAGACCGGATCGCTGCGCTCGCCACCCACACATCGACGCACTATCCCCGCTCCTGCGCAATCGCCAGTCCGGTCGAATGCCGGACTGGCGATTGCTGTCGCACAGATTCGCAACCTGATGAGAGGTGCCTAGCGCGCAGGACCCGATTGCGTCTGCGCGGTCTGCGTGCGCTGCTGATCCTCCTGGTTCTGCCGCTGCGTTTCCGCTGTGAGCTGTTGCTGACTCTGCTCCAGCGGCACCGATGCGGCCTGCTGCTTGTCCACATAGGCACGATTCACATCGAGCGGGTTGTTGGGATTGCGCTCCACTGCAATCAACCCCTTGCCATTGGTGCTCGGCAGCAACTCGTCGATACGCGACATCCCACTGACCTTGGCTTCGAACGCGATTTGGCCAGCGGCACGCTGCATTTCGTCGCGACTATTGAAGCCGCCGTTCGGCCCATGCTTCTGAAGATGGTCCATTGCCTGCTTGACCAAAGGATCGACTGGACGTTGCGTTTCCCCAGCGACAGACGCGGAGAGCTTGGCCTCGCCAGCGTTCTTAGCCTGGCCCTGTTGCTTGCCGAGCGCTTCGAGCGTGGCCTTATCGGCGATCCCCGTCGGCTCCATGCCCTTCTCGCGCTGCAGGTTTGCTACCACTTCCTTGGTCCTGTCGCCGTAATAGCCGGTACCGGACAGCAACTTGCCGCTGTTGTCCTTCATCCCGAGTTCGATCAGGGCCTGCTGCATTGCCTTTATATCCGCACCTTGCTCGCCCGGCCGCAACGATGTGCGTGTCGGATGGTCCTGATTCTGCGACTGCGTCTGCTGCCTGTCCTGCAGCAGGTCGCGCGCCTTGGCGAACGGATCGGACGCAAACAACCTGGCGTTCTGGTTGTTGGCCAGATACGTGTCCAAGGGCATGGTGTTGACGCCCTTTGTGCCGCTGGACTGGCTGACCTGCAGTTCGCCGCTCTTCGGGTCGCGCACCACCATCAGGATGTGATCGATGCCCTTCCAATGGTCATGCCCCGAATTCCGGCTGGCATCCACGCCGATGACCATGCCTTCCTTCAACGCACCGGGCTTGAACAGGTCCTGGCCCTGTAGCAGCACGCCGGAATCGTCAAACGCTTTCTTGACAATGCCGCCGGAGCCATTCATTCCTTGCGCCAGCATGTCCTGGCGGCCGAAGACGTCGCGGCCGGCCTTCTGATTGATCTCCCGCATCGTGGCGTTCTGCAGCTCGGACACCCAGCCGGAGCAGTCGATGTAGCCCTGCTCCAGGTGCTTGCCGTCCACGCCCGGATGGAAGAGCCGGTGGCCTTTGATATTGATCGCGTACTTCACATCGTCGTACTTGACGCCCATCTCATACGCGGCGGTGAGCTTGATTGCGTCTTGACTGGCCTGCCCGGCCGCAGCAGCCGGATGCGACTGCACGCGGGCCGGCGCAGCCGGCTGCTGCGACTGGCCCTCGGCAACCGGCTTGATGCCCTTTTCCGGGATGGCGATATGGTCGAACTTGGTGTCCCAGTATTTCAGAAAGGTCTTGGCCATGTCCTGATCGGACATCTTCTTGAACTCGGCCAGCGAGCTGCCGGTGTAAGCCTCGAACTGTTTGGCACCGGCCGCATCCTTTTCGCGCGGCACGTTGTTGATGATGTTCGCGCGCGTATCTGCACGCGCGAAACTGCCGCCGGCAACCGCCGCCTGGACCGACCGATAGCCGGCAGCGCCCTGCTGGTGCGCCATGTACATATCCAGCCCGTCGGGCTGCGGCTTGCCAGACAGGTAAGGACGATTGTCTTTATCGTGCTGGCGGGTCAGCGACCTCGCATTGTCCTGATACAAACGCGCCGCGGCGTCGGTATTGGCCACAGCATCCAATTCACGGCCGCTGATGCCATAGGCCGCGGCGGTACCCGGAGTGAACTGGAACAAGCCCTTGGCGCTGTTGGGGCCACGGCTGGCCTGCTCGTCGAACCTGCCGCCGGTTTCGATATAGGCAAAACGCATGAAATCGTCGACCGGAATGCGGCGTTCCCTGGCTTCACGCTCGATGATGTCGAGGTTCTCGGCCTTCGTGTAATCGCGTGCCATCTCGTGTTACTCCTTGAGGTTGATATACGGCGCTGGGCGCCGACAAGGTCAACCGAGCTCGTCCATGAGCTAATTGGTGTGCGGTCAACAAGACTGTTCGGTGTTGCAAGTCGCAATTTCTTGCTGCTGCCGCTGCATCGCTCCGTGGAGCGGCGCACCGACCGATTCACTAGAGGTCTTTCGGCAGGTACTGGCCGCTCGCTTGGTCATACACATAGACCACCGCATCGGATGCATCGAGCATGCGCACCCGGCCGGGACCGGAAACAACCGTGCCCTGCAACGCCACCTGCATGGCCGGCATCCGCTCGCCGGGCACCGGCTGGAAGCTCAGCGTGCCGGTGCTGGAGACGTGCGGAACGCTGCCCTGTTCGTCGCTGCTGAGCTCGTTCTCTTCGCCGGCTGCAAGCGTTCCACGGTAGACCCAGCCCTGGTAGTCGCCCAGGTCGTTCTTGTCCGGATCGAAGGTAAATAGCGCAAAACCGAAGCTGGTGACGCCATTGTCGACACTGGAGGTCGGCACCGCCAACAGTAGGTGGCCGTTGTCCAGGATGTGCCGCTGCGGCTTGCGCGCCTCGTCGACGGCGTCGGCGCGCTCGTAACCACCGAAACGGCCCACGTACTGTTGCGCATGGAACAGCATCCACGGCCGCTCGCTGTCCGGCGCGGTCAGCAGAAACGTGGCCTGGCTGATCGACACGCCTTCGCCCGGATCCGGGAAGGTCTCGGCTTCGTCATTGCCGTACTTGTTGGGCGTGGCGTAGGCGAAACCGGTGTAGTACTGCTTGCCGCCCAGATCGAAATGCTGGCCGTGCCAGAAACTGGCAACAGCACCGTTATCGATCTGGTACGAGAGCGCGCCGTCCCCATCCATGCCGTAAATCAGATACAGCACGCTCCCCGGGTAGGGCGGTGCCACGGTCGTGACGGCTACTTGAGTGTCGTTGGACATGTGCAGAACATCCTGTATGTGTTGAAGAAGCCGGAACTACAACCGCAAATCCCGACATGTCATGCCCCGTGTCCGGAAAGGCCGTCATCTTGCGCATCGCGGACATCGCCCGACCCGCACAGACGCAGCTGTCGCAGGCGCGGCTTCGGACAGAAAACGGTGGATTGCGATCCGGCCCCAAGACAGGGGCGGTGATGGCGATTCGCGCATGGCAAACCGCAAGCCGGCGATCCACTCCGGCATTTCGGGCGAGTGCAGCATCCATTGCCGCTCGCGAATGACTCGCCTGATCATCAGGCCCCGTGGGCGAATCTTATCCAGTTCCCGCGCCCGAAACCAGCCGGCTCTGCCGACCGGTCCGCGCCCCGTGCCGCCCCGCAACGGACCGGCACACGGAAAGGCTCAGCGATCCAGCGGCGGTGTGTACTGGTGTTTGGCTGCGTCGTAGGTATAGGTGACCCCGTCGGCCGGGCCGAGGCTGCGGACCTTGCCGGGGCCGACAATGGCGGTACCACGCATGGCCACACGCAGGCTCGGCATCGATCCACTGCCGGGTTCGAAGCTCAGCGTGCCGGTGCTCGACGCGCACTTCATGTTGCCCTCATCGTCGCAGGCCGCGCTGTTGTCTTCGCCGGTGGCAACAGTGCCCAGGTAGACCCAGCCCTTGTAGTCGCCCATGTCGTTCTTGTTCGGATCGAAGGAAAACACGGCGAAACCCGCGCTGCTGATGCCGTCGGCGAAGCGCGTGGTCGGCAGCGCGAGCAGCAGGTGGCCATCCTTGGTCTCGGTGCGCTGCGGCTTGCGCTTCGGGTCCAGCGTGTCGGCCTTCTCGTTGCCGCCGAAATCGCCAGCCCATTGCTGCGCATGGAACAGCCCCCATGCCGGTTTGCCACCCGCGTCGTCCAGCACATAGGTCGCCTGGCTGATGCTGACGCCGACGGCAGGGTCCGGATAGTTCTCTTCCTCGGATTTGCCGTACTTGCCGGGGCCCGCGTTGGCGAAGCCGGTGTAGTAATGCTTGCCGCCAAGGTCGAAGCGGTAGCCGTACCAAAAGCTGGCCAAGGCGCCATTGTCGATGGTGTAGGACTCCGATCCGTCGCCCTTGATTCCATAGATGTCGGCGAGCACATGCCCGGGTGCCGGCACCTCGGCGTCGGCCGTGGCAGGACTCGCCGCCGCCGCTGGCGCAGCAGCAGGAGCGCTCTGCGAGGGCGATGCCTGCACGTCTCCGGGCGCTGCGCCGGGTGTCCTGGTGCAACCGCCGATCAGCAGGATCGTGGCGGCCCATAGGGCGGTCTTTCCTAGCCTCATCACACAAGGTCCTTCAAGAGTTTGGGCGAGCGGATGCTACCAAGAATGCGGTCGGTATCCAGTACACGCCGCGTTGGTAAGGGTGACGCGAAGCGGTCATGCTGGATTGCTACGGCGCATCCGGTTCGATGGGCGCCGGCGGAAGCTGCAATTGCCGCAGCGCTGGTCGGGTCAACGCATGCAGAATGCGCAAATCCTCGGCATCCAGCGTGCGGGCATCGCTGCCGCGGTAGTGATGATGAAACGCCTGCAGCGTGGCGGCGGGATCGTCGAGGCTGTAGCCGAGCAAGACGAGCGCCTGCCAGGGATCGACGCCTGCCGGCGCGGCGGGGGCATCGGCGGCAGGCCAGCGGCCGAAGCCGGCATCGGCCAGCCGCTTCCAAGGAAACAACGGGCCGGGATCGTTCTTGCGGGCCGGGGCCACGTCTTCATGGCCGACGATCTGCGTGCGCGGAATGCGCAGGCGGGTGCACAGGTCGTCCAGCAACACCAGCAGGCTGTCGATCTGGGCAGGCGCGAATGGCTCGCTGCCGTCGTTGTCCAGTTCGATGCCGATCGACGCGGAGTTGATGTCGGTGATGGTGCCCCAGCGCCCGGCGCCGCCATGCCAGGCGCGCTGGTCGTCGCTGACCAGTTGATAGCGCGTGCCATCCTCGCCAATCAGATAGTGCGCACTGACCCGGCCGCCACTATTGCGCCCGCGCAGCGTGCCCAGGCTCTGCCGCACCGACTGCTGGTCGGTGAAGTGCAGCACGATCAGGACCGGCCGCCGCGTGTCGTAATTGGGCGAGGGCACCCACCGGGCCAGCGGGTTGCGCTGCGGCGCATGCGCACACGCCCCCAGTGACAGCACCACCAGACATAGCGCGGCACGTAGCCAGGACGATGGTGACAGCGTTGGAGCAGATGACATCGGATTCTCCTGGCGAAACGGCAAGGGCCTGCGCTGCGCCAGCACCCTGATGAGCCGCGCAGGCGATGCGCCCATTATCTGCCGTGCGGGCGATGGCGTGCATCACGCGGCCGCAGCCGGTGGCAGGCAGACTGCACATGCGCAGATACTGACGGGCCTACAGCGCCACTGCGCCATGCGACACGCACCAGGGGATACTTGCGCATGCGTACACTACAAGCCGGCGCGGTCGGCGCAGGCCCGCGTGCGTGCGGTCGTGGTCCCCTGTAAAAGGCCTCGCCAGTCGCTGCATCCATCAAGAGCCCTCTTCATGCCACTGTCGCGCCGCTTGCTGACGTTGTTGCTGCTGGTCATCGGACTGTCTTGGGATGCTGCTGCGGCAACTCCTGCCACCCCGATACCGCAAACGGCACCGTTTGCGGTCAGCGATGCGCAGCTGACCGCCGACTACTGGATCCAGCGCAGCGGCAACGCGCAGACGCTGCGCATGACTGCCGCACAGATCGCCGGCTTCAATGCGCGCTTGCTGCGTGACGACGGCTCCATGCACGACCTGTCGCAACTGGCCCAGGTGCTGCCGGCGGCCGAGGTGCGCGCGCGTATCGAAACACTGTCGGCCATACCGACGCGTGCGCTGTACGACAGCGAAGCTCGCAGCATCGATGCCTCTCGCCTTGCGACGCTGCGCCACGCCCTGGCACTGGATGCGCTGCCTGCGCAGGTCACGCCACGGTTCGCACTGGTGGTGCAGCGCGCGGCATTGCGCACCTTCCCCACCGCGCAACGCCTGTTCAGCACTACCGACGACCACGATATCGACCGCTTCCAGGAATCGGCGCTCTACCCCGGCACACCGGTGGCGGTGCTGCACACCAGCGCCGATGGTGCATGGCACTTTGTGCTGGCGGCCAACTATGCGGCCTGGATCGCCGCCGACCGGATCGCCCTGGGCACGCGTGACGAGGTGCTGGACTACGCACAACGCAGCCCACGGCTGGTGGTCATCGGCGCCCACGTGCAGAGCGTCTACACCCCGGAAGCACCAGCCATCTCCGCACTGACGCTGGATATGGGCACCAGCGTGCCGCTGCTTGGCGACTGGCCGCCGCAACAGCCGGTCAACGGCCAGTTGCCACAGGCTGCCTACGTGGTGAAGTTGCCGCTGCGCAACCGCTATGGTCGCTTGCAGCTGGTGCCGGCACTGATCCCGCGCGGCGCCGATGTGCGCATTGGCCCGCTGCCGGCCACCCATGCAGCGCTGCTGCGGCAGGCGTTCAAATTTCTCGGCGAACGCTATGGCTGGGGCAACGATTACGATGCGCGCGACTGCAGTGGTTTCGTGCTGGACGTGTATCGCAGCCTGGGCATTGCATTGCCGCGCAATACCGGAGATCAGGCACGCAGTCCGGCGCTGCTCGGCGTTCCGTTCCAGACGCAGGCAACACTGCCGCAGCACCTGCAGCAACTTGCGCGGCTACAGGTCGGCGATCTGATCTACATCCCCGGACATGTGATGCTGGTGATCGGACATGAGCACGGTGCGCCATGGGTGATCCATGATGTAGCCGGCGCCAGTTACCGCGACGCAGCCGGCAACGTGCAGCGTGCGCGCTTGAATGGTGTGTCGGTGACGCCGCTGCTGCCCTTGCTCGCCAGCGACGGCACACCGTTTGTCGATCACATCACCCGCATCCAACGCATCGCACCGATTGGCTCCCCATGAAGATCACCGGCTTCCGCCTAGGCATGCTGCGCGTGCCATTGAAAACCCCGTTCAAGACAGCGGTACGTACCGTGCAGGCAATCGAGGACGTGGTGGTGCTGCTGCAGACCGATAGCGGCCACATCGGCTACGGCGCTGCACCGGCCACCGCCCCGATCACCGGCGATACGCATGGCTCCATCATCGCCGCCATCGATCATTGCATCGGCCCCGCGTTGATCGGCCAGGACGTGGCCGATCTCAACCGGCTGTGCGCGCTGGTACAACACGCGCTGGAGCGCAACACCAGTGCCAAGGCGGCAGTGGAGATCGCGCTTTACGATCTGTGGGCGCAGGCCCTGGGCACCCCGCTCTACCGGGCGCTCGGCGGTGGCGCGCCGCGCATCACCACCGACATCACCATCAGCGCCGATAGCATCGATGTGATGGTGGCAGCGGCACAGTCCGCGCTGGCGCGCGGCTATCGGTCGCTGAAGATCAAGGTCGGCAAGGACAGCGGCTCGGACCTCGAGCGGATCACGGCGATGCATGCCGCTGTCGCTGGTCGCGCATCGCTGCGCCTGGATGCCAACCAGGGCTGGACGCCCAAACAGGCAGTGCGCACCATGCGTACGCTGGAACACGCCGGTATCGTGATGGAACTGGTGGAGCAGCCGGTCAAGGCCGCGGACATCGACGGACTGGCGTTCGTCACTGCACGGATCGACACACCGGTGATGGCCGACGAAAGCGTGTTCTCGCCTTGCCAGGTGATCGACCTCATCCAGCGCCGCGCCGCCGATATCGTCAATATCAAACTGATGAAGACCGGCGGGTTATCCAACGCAATCCGCATTGCCGATATCGCTGCCCTGTACGGCGTGCCGTGCATGATCGGCTGCATGATCGAATCCAGCATCAGCGTGGCTGCGGCAGTGCATCTGGCGGTAGCCAAGGCCGACAGCATCACCCTGGCGGATCTAGATGCGCCCGCGCTCGGGCAGTTCGATCCCACCGCGGGCGGCGTGCACTTCGACGATGCCCAGATCCATATCGACGACTCGCCGGGCCTGGGCATCCGTCGCATCCGCGGACTGGAGCTTTTGCCGGCTTAACTTGCCGGCGAAAACGCCAGTTGGATCTCCAGGCCGCGTTGGTCCCGTATAGCGCCCTCAGCGCTTCTTTGCACACGCAGTCACCCGGACAGCGAATGTTGTGCGTTGCCTGCACCATGCCCACCGACCATCCCGACAGGTGCTTGTCCGCCCACCGTCGCGGGACCTTATGCGGCATGGATGCCGCATAAGAGCCTACAGGGAAGGTACCTGCGGCGTGTCCTGCGATGGTGGCGTTTAGGTGCAGTCCGATGCTTAAATCAAAAGCCCGCTGAGTCGAGTGCGCGGCGCCCTCACCGCTTGCGGGACACGCCGTGAACCCATCCCTGGGGGCTCGGTGGCGGCATCCATGCCGCCACACGGTCCCGCAACCGGCAAGGACACCGCACCAGAGAGTTGGTCGGCTGCTTTTGAAAGCTTGTTGCTCGGCTAGCGGTAATAGCTGAGACGTTTTAAGTTGCGTGTTGAAGCCTGTCTGCTGCTCGGCTTGCGATGGGAAGCTGGTGAGGCGCTAGTCGAACGCACAAGTGATCCGGCCAGTGCGCTTCTATGCTCTGCTTGCGACCATGCACACCGACCATCCTGACGGGTCCTTGCCCGCTCACCGTCGCGGGACCTTATGCGGCATGGATGCCGCATAAGAGCCTACAAGGACGTACTTGCGGCGTGTCCTGCGATGGTGGGCGGGCAAGGGCCCTGCAGCCAGGCCCAAAATCAGCCGCGTTGCAACCGGCTCAGCCACAGCGGCCACGCCTCCCAGAAAAACAAAGCACACTCGCTAACCGTTATAAGCCCCGCCAAGAAAGCGCCGGACCAGGCGCGCGCATGCGGCACACGGCCGCATTGCTGAGTACAGTAGCGACATGATGGTGTGCCCCCAACGGTGCCAGAGCAGCGCACTGCCTCCGTCAACCGTGTATCGATCCAAGACCCGTCCCCGCTCGACCCATTCTCCCGGAGCCTGCATGCGCCTTGCCACCTTGTTTCGATCCGTCGTGCTGTTGGCGCTGGCAAGCTGCAGCAGCGTTGCCGTCGCTGCCGGGCCGATCGCTGCCTTGAATCAAGCGCGCGCATTGATCGTGGTGACCACGCCGGATTGGGACAGCACCCAGGCGCGCTTGGAGACGTTCACCCGTGTGGACGGCCACTGGCAACCAGCCGCAGCGGGCTTTGCAGTCGCGCTCGGGCGGCATGGCAGCGCCTGGGGCGACGGTCTGCATCCAGCGCAGACGCAAGGCCCGCAGAAGCGCGAGGGCGACGGCCGCAGCCCGGCCGGCGTATTCGCGATCGGCCCGGCCTTCGGGTACGCCCAACAGATCGACAGTGCCATGCCATACCAGGCGATGAGCGCCACCCACTACTGCATGGATGTGCCGAGTTCGCCGCTGTACAACCGCATCGTCGACGCCGCGCAGGTCGGTCAGGCCGCAGTGGCCGGGTCGACCGAACCGATGCGCCTGGACCTGCAACATCCCGGCGATGCACGTTACAGCGAAGGCTTTGTGATTGCCCACAATCCCGATGCGGTTCCCGGGCGCGGCAGTTGCATCTTCGCGCATCTGTGGCGCACGCCGGGCCAGTTCACCGCCGGCTGCACCGCGATGGCGCCGGCCGATATGCAACGCCTGCTGGCCTGGTTGACGCCGGACGACAAACCGCTGTTCGTGCTGTTGCCGCGTGCCGAATACGCACGCCTGCAAGCCCGGTGGCAGTTGCCCGAGTTGAAGGAGCCGGCACAATGAGCCCCCCGGCCCCTGCACCCGATTCCACTGGCCTGGTTCGCGTGGTCAGCCGCTGGCAGATCGTCGGCCTGTCGATCAACGATGTCATCGGCAGCGGCATCTACCTGCTTCCGGCGGCCACCGCTGCCCTGCTGGGGCCGATGAGCCTGTGGGCAGTGATGCTGGCCGGTCTGGCGGTGGCGTTGCTGGTGTTGTGCTACGCACAGGCGGCGAGCTACTTCGACACGCCGGGTGGCAGTTATCTGTACACGCGTGAGGCATTCGGCCCGTTTGTCGGCTTTCAGATCGGCTGGATGATCTGGCTCACGCGCATCAGTTCGGCAGCGGCATTGAGCAACGGCCTGGCCGATGCGGTCGCGCGGTTCTGGCCGACCGTGGCGACCGATCACTGGGCGCGCTTGCTAGTGGTCGTCGGCTCCTTGGGTCTGCTCACCGCCATCAACGTGATCGGCGTGAAATCGGCGGCGCGTACCGGCATCGCGCTGGTGATCGGCAAGCTGGTGCCGTTGCTGCTGTTCGTGGCAATCGGCCTGTTCTACGTGGATTGGTCGTGGGCCTTTGCCGGCACGACGCCGGATCTGCGCGATCTTGGCAATCTCGGCGAAGCGGCTTTGCTGCTGCTGTTTGCCTATGCAGGCTTCGAAAACATTCCAGCGGCCGCTGGCGAATACCGCAATCCACGCCGCGACGTGCCGTTTGCGCTGATCACCATGATCGTCACCGTCACCTTGATCTATGCGGCGGTCCAGGTCGTCGCACAGGGCACGCTGCCAAATCTTGCGGCATCGCCCACTCCCTTGGCCGATGCCGCAAGCCGCTTCGGCGGTGAGGCGCTGGCGCTGATCCTCACCGTGGGTGCCACCATTTCCATCCTCGGCACCACCAGCAATACGGTCATGCTCGGGCCGCGCTTTCTGTTCGCGCTGGCACAAGATGGCTACGGCCCCGCATTCCTGGCACGTGTGCATCCGCGCTTCCACACCCCGGCTGCGGCAGTGCTGACCCAGGGCGTGCTGTCGCTGGCACTGGCGTTGTCGGGCTCGTTTACGCAGCTGGCATTGCTGTCGATGGTCACCCGGCTGTTTGCCTATATCGGTACCGCTGCGGCAGTGATCGTGCTGGCGCGTCGCTACCGGCAACGCACCGACACCTTGCGCCTGCCTGGCGGGCCCACCATTCCCATCGCAGCGCTGCTGCTGTCGCTAGGCCTGCTCGCCAGCGCCAGCTGGCAGAACCTGGCCGCCGCCGGTGTGGCGCTGCTGGTGGGCTGGGTGATCTACCTGCTTCCGCGCAAGCCTGCGTAGCGGTGTTCGCAGGACGCTCGCGCGGCGATCACGCACGACTAACCATGCGCGCCCAAGGCTGCAGTTCTCACCTGTATGGGAGCCTGCGATGAAACTGCGTCGTGTCTACAGCACGCCCGATATCGAGAGTGCGCAACGCGTCATGCAGGCTGCACGCAGCGCCGGCATCGACAACGATGCGCTGTCGTTGATTGCCCGCTCGGATATCGAACTGGAAGGCGTTCCCGATGAGCGCAAGGACGCCAAGACGGATTTTCTCCCCGCTGCAGCGCGCGGCGCCGCCACCGGTGGCGCTGCAGGCCTGGTCGCCGGGCTGGTTGCCATCGCCGTGCCGCCGATCGGCCTCACCATCGCCGGCGCCGGTGTGATGGCACTGGCGGGCGCTCTGGTCGGCACCTGGTCATCTGCACTGATCGGAGCCACCGTGCCCGATCCGGTGCGCCGCCAATTCGAGGACGAAATCCAGGCAGGGCGCGTCCTGGTCATCATCGATGCCGACGAGCCATCGCTGCAGCATGCCGAAGCCAGCCTGCGTGCCGCCGGCGCCACGCCGCTGCCGTATGAAGCTGCATCGGCAGCGACGTGATACAAGCGTGAGCTGCCAGTGCCGAGCGTACGAGGCAAGGCACTGGCATCGCGGCGCGCCTGCAAGCACTGCCGGGCACTGCAGGTCTTGATCCCCTCCTCACCTGCCCTGGCAACGGATTTAACGCCTGCCCGCCTAGGTTAGGTCGCACATTCACCACGGAGTCGAGCATGAACGTGCCGTATCAGATTCCAGGCCGCGCGCCGGACGAAGACCGCAGCCAGAACGTGTCCAATTATTGGCGCGAGCGCTTCACCGAAGAATCGTATTACACCGAAGGTGACCGCTACGAAGATTACGAAGGCGCCTACCTCGCAGGACACCAAGCGCGTATTCGCGAAAATGCACGTGCCTACGACCAAGTGGAAGCAGAATTGCACCGCGACTGGGAAGCCAACCGCGGCACCGATGGCCTGAGTTGGAGCAAGGCCCGTCACGCAGTCAAGCGCGCCTGGGAAAATGCTACTGACCTCGTCACCGGCGACAGCAAGTCCAAGCCCTGAAGACTACAACGCCACCATCGAGGTGGCGTTGTTGTATCGGTTGAGTCATGTCTTTCAGATGCCGGCGGCACTGTGCGCGCCGCGCTGTCGACACCCGTTGCGTCAGGCGTGTTCTGCTGCATGCGACCGTACCGACTACGTTCACTGCACCTGGCATTGGATAAGAATTTTCCGCTCCGCAACAGGCTTGCATCGACCGATTCGAGGGCCAGCGACTTCGGTGCGGCATGTAGCAATGCGACCGAGGTTCTCGCGATGTGCCATGGAGCCGCCTTTTCATGATGAAACGACGATTCGGGACAAGCGTGCTCCGCAGAGAGTGATCTACGACAAGGGCGGCCTCGACGGCGTCGTGTAAGGTGTTTGAAAACCCAACGCAGGCGATGTTGCGGGAGGGCTGCAACGTCGCTGCGCCCATCCCCCTGGAGGACCTCATGTCTATCCGACGTCTGCTTGCTCTGGCCTGTTCGGCCAGCTTGTTCACCACCGCAGCCGCATGCGCTGCGCCTGCCGTCGCGCCGGCTGCCGCCATTCCCAAGGCACAGTGGCCGTTCCAGGCCACCACCGTCGCCGATTTCGACGAACCCTGGGCAATGACCTTTCTGCCCGACGGTAGCCTGCTGGTCAGCGAAAAACGCGGCGCATTGATGCGGCTGGATCTCAAGACCAAGCGCAAGAGCGCCATCACCGGCATTCCGGCAGTGGCCTACGGCGGTCAGGGCGGCTTCGGCGATGTACTGGCGCATCCGCGCTTTGCCAAGAATGGCCTGGTCTATGTCAGCTACGCCGAACCCGGACAGGGCGATACCCGCGGCGCGGCAGTGGCGCGCGCCAGGCTCACGCTGGACGCCACCGGCGGCGGCACGCTATCGGACTTGAAGGTCATCTGGCGGCAGGATCCCAAGGTTACCGGCAACGGCCACTTCGGGCACCGGCTCGCCTTCGGCCCGGACGGCAAGCTGTGGATCAGTTCCAGCGAACGCCAGAAGTTCACTCCTGCCCAGGACATGCAAGCCAATCTGGGCAAGCTGATCCGTTTGAACGATGACGGCAGCGTGCCGGCCGACAACCCGTTCGCTGCGCAGGGCGGCGTTGCCGCGCAGGTGTGGTCGCTGGGTCACCGCAATATTCTCGGCCTGGCCTTCGATGGCAAGGGACGCCTGTGGGAACACGAGATGGGCCCGCTCGGCGGCGATGAGTTGAACCTGATCCAGCGCGGCGCCAATTACGGTTACCCGATCGTCTCCAACGGCGACAACTACGACGGCACCCCGATTCCCGATCACAGCACCCGCCCGGAATTTGCCGCGCCCAAAATCAGCTGGACGCCGGTGATCTCGCCAGCCGGCTTTGTGATTTACAGCGGCAAGCAGTTTCCTGCATGGCGTGGCAACGGCTTTATCGGCGGCTTGTCGTCGATGGCGCTGGTGCAGGTTTCGCTTGGCGATCAGCCACGCGAGGTGGCCCGCTATGACATGGGCGCGCGCATTCGCGAAGTGGAGCAGGGTCCGGACGGCGCGCTGTGGTTGCTGGAAGACGAAGCCAGCGGCAGCACCGGGCGCCTGCTCAAGCTGACGCCCAAGAGCAAGGCGGCAGTCGAGAACGACGCGTAACGCCGCGAGTTGCGTCCAGGGGAATCGTGCCATCGCCACGCATCAACCGCGTGCTGGCGGTGGCCACGATTTTCGCGGCGAAGCCGCGTTCGATCCGGCGCGGTGCCTGTCGCGACATATGGAGATGTCCGCAAACCCGTGGTTCACATCGATCAGGCACCCAGCTACATCACCTCCGACCCGATGACGGCGAGCCCCTGGGCCACGTCCGTCATTGTCACACCCCGTGCTAGTCGTCGCACTGCGCCGCCTATCGCGCGACGCCCGTACGTGTTCAGGCGTCAAGCAACTCGAACGTCACCGCCTCGCCGCTCTTGGCCGACGCGCACACCCAGACATCGAACACGCCCGGCTCGGCACCAAACACGTTCCTGTGGTTGGTAAAGGCCAGTGCGTCGCGCGTCAGGGTGAACACCACGTCCGCGCTTTCGCCAGGCTGCAACAGCACCTTGCGGAACCCCTTGAGTTCGCGCACCGGGCGCACCCGGCTGGCCACACGATCGTGCACATACAGCTGCACCACCTCTTCGCCGGCCACGCGGCCGGTATTGGTAACGCGCGTGGTGATGGTCAGCGTCTGGTCCCAGCCGAGCTGCGCACTGCTCAGCTGCGGCTGCGCATACGCAAAGGTGGTGTAACTCAAGCCATGACCGAACGGATACAACGGCTCGTTGGGCATCTCGCGCCAGCGTGCCTTGTACTCGGACAGCGTCGGCAGTTCCGGGCGGCCAGTGCGCAGATGGCTGTAGAAATACGGCTGTTGCCCGGTCACCTGCGGAAAGCTGATCGGCAGACGCGCGGAGGGGTTGTAGTCGCCGAACAACACATCGGCCACGCCGGTACCGGTCTGCGTGCCCAGGTACCAGGTGACTGCAATCGCATCGGCATCGCGCACCGCACCGCTCAGGGCCAGCGCGCGGCCATTGCGCAGCAACACCACCATCGGCGTGCCGGTGGCGGCGATGGCTTCGGCCAATGCCTGCTGCGCCGGCGGCAACACGATCTCGGTGCGTGACTGCGCCTCGCCACTGAAGCGCTGCGGCTCGCCCAGCGCCAGCACCACCACATCGGCGGCCTGCGCCGCATCGATGGCGGCGGAAATGCCGCCCGGCAGCGCCTCTTCCAGGCCGCAGCCCGGCACCACCGTCAGATGCTCGCCATCGACCACCGCACGCACGCCCTGCTCCAGGGTCACGTAGCGCTGCTTGTCGCCGAACAGCGTCCAGCACCCCTCGATGTTCTCGCGGTCCTGCACGAACGGCCCGATCAGCGCGATGTGCTGCCCGCTTTTCTTCAGCGGCAACACCTCGCCCTGGTTCTTCAGCAACACGATCGAACGCCGCGCCGCATCGCGCGACAACGCATCGTGCGCGGGCAGGTGCGCGGTGTCGGCTTCGCGTGCCGGATCCAGCGAACGGTACGGGTTGTCGAACAACCCGATCGCTTCCTTCAACTGCAGCATGCGCCGCACACTGGCATCCAGCGTGGCCATCGGCACCTCGCCGCTTTCCACCAGCGACGGCAGATGCGCCGCGTAAAAGCCGCTCTGCATGCTCAGATCCAGGCCGGCCAGGAACGCTTTCTTGGTCGCATCACGCTCATCGGCCGCATAGCCGTGCGCAATCAATTCCATGTCGGCGGTGTAGTCGGAAATCACCACGCCGGGGAACTGCCATTGCCCGCGCAGGATCTCGGTCAGCAACTCGTGGTTGGCACTGGCCGGCACGCCGTTGATGTCGTTGAACGAGGACATCACGGTCAGTGCGCCGGCATCGAAGGCGGCCTTGAACGGCGGCAGATGCACATCGCGCAGTGTCTGCGGCGCGATGTCCACGGTGTTGTATTCCATGCCCGCGGCCACGGCGCCGTAGGCGGCGAAGTGCTTGGGGGTGGCCAGCAGGCAATCGTCGGCCTTCAGATCGCTGCCCTGGAAGCCGCGCACGCGGGCGGCGGCAAACGCTGCGCCCAGCACCACGTCTTCGCCGGCGCCTTCCGCGCCACGGCCCCAGCGTTGGTCACGCGCAATGTCCACGGCCGGTGCGTAGGTCCAGTGCAGGCCGGCGGCGGTCGCCTCGATCGCGGTGGCGCGCGCGGTGCGCTCGGCCAGCTCCGGCTCGAAGCTGGCCGCTTCGCCCAGCGGAATCGGGAACACCGTGCGCATGCCGTGGATCACATCCGCCGCCAGGATCACCGGGATGCCCAGGCGGCTTTCTTCCACCGCCACCTTCTGGATCTGCACGCCCAGCGCGGCGCCGACGCCATTGAACAGCGAGCCGACCCGGCCCGCGCGCACCTGCTGCAGCACCTCGTCGGCGTTGAGCACATTGGCTTCGGGATTCACGTCCGGCGCGAACGGCCGCACCATGTCGGCGAACACACCCAACTGTCCGACCTTCTCTTCGACGGTCATCTGGGCAATCAGGGTTTCGATACGATCAGCAGCCATGAGATCCTTGAGAAAACGTTTACATGGCCGTCAATTCTAGCCTGACGCGACCGCGAGGGTGCAAGTGTCAGGATTTGGAATTGGGGATTGGGGATTTGTCGGGTCCGGTTGAACCGCGCTTTGGGCTGGGATCGGTCGCGTGGTCGTGGATCGCTGGTCCGGCGCCGCCTGGATCTTCCGGGTTCGGCTGTGGATAGGAACGCGCCCACTGGTGCCGGCGGCGGTCAGCGGGCTCGCTCACGCTCGATGATCACACCCACCGCCTGCGCGCCGCGCACCGCGCCGGGCTTGCTCAGCTTCAACCGCAGCCAGTACACGCCGAACTCGTCCAGCACGATCGCCGCGCAGCGCTCGGCCAGGGTCTCCACCAGCCCGAAGTCCGAGGCCTGCACGAATTCGATCAGCCGCTTGCTCACCGCCTTGTAGTTCAGGGTGTCGGCAATGTCGTCGCTGGCGGCCGGGATGCGGTTGTCGAAGCCCATCTCCAGATCGAACCGCAGCGTCTGGCGGATGCGCCGCTCCCAGTCGTAGATGCCGATCAACGCATCGATTTCCAGGCCTTCGATAAACACTTTGTCCATAGGTGGGGAATCGGGAGTCGGGATTAGGGAATGGTGGGAAGCACAAGCAACGACGGGGCAGCGCGGACGGAATCGAAGTAGCGCTTTTACCATTCCCGATTCCCTACTCCCGATTCCCCCGCCGCCAGCGGCGGCAGCGCAGCCATATCCCAGCGCGGCGTCACATGCACTGCCGCACCGGCGCGCTCGCCGGCTTCCAGCCGCAGCGCGCCGGCAAAGGCGATCATCGCGCCGTTATCGGTGCACAAGGCCGGCCGCGGGAAGCACACCCGGCCGCCGCGCCGCTGCGCCGCGTCCTGCAGACGTGCGCGCAAGCGCTTGTTGGCGCCCACGCCGCCGGCCACCACCAGGGTGTTGCAGTCGGCCGCGTCCAGCGCGCGCAGGCATTTGATCGCCAGCGTCTCCACCACCGCATCCTCGAACCCGCGCGCGATATCCGCCCGCGTGGTGTCGGACTGGTCGCTGCCGCGCCAGGCCAGCAGCACCTGGGTCTTGAGCCCGCTGAAACTGAAATCCAGCCCGGGACGGTCGGTCATCGGCCGCGCGAACCTGTAGCGCCCCGGGATGCCGGTTTTGGCCAGGGCCGCCAGCTGCGGCCCGCCCGGATACGGCAGGCCCATCATCTTGGCGGTCTTGTCGAAGGCCTCGCCGGCCGCATCGTCCAGCGTCTCGCCAAGCACCTCGTACTGGCCCAGGGCCTTCACCGACACCAACTGGGTGTGACCGCCCGAGACCAGCAGCGCCACGAACGGCGGCTGCGGCGGGTCGTCCTCCATCAGCGGCGCCAGCAGATGGCCCTCCATGTGATGCACGCCGATCGCCGGCACGTCCAGCGCCCAGGCCAGCGACCGCGCCACACCGGCACCGACAAGGAGTGCGCCAACCAGGCCCGGGCCGGCGGTATAGGCCACCCCATCGAGTTCGCCGATACCCAATCCGGCCTCGTCCAAAGTCTGGCGGATCAGCGGCAGCAACTTGCGCACATGGTCGCGACTGGCCAGCTCCGGCACCACGCCGCCGTATTCGGCATGCAGCGCAATCTGGCTATAGACCGCGTGGGCACGCAGCGCCGTCACGCCGGACAGCGCGGTGTCGTAGACCGCCACGCCGGTCTCATCGCACGATGATTCGATCCCAAGAACTTTCACGGCAACTCGGCAGGCGGGCACATGCGGCCTATTTTCGCAGCTTTTGCCCTGCGCAGATCGGCCAGAGGCGATCTGCTGCACCGCCGTGTGACCGCCACCGCGTCACCCGCAGCCGCAGGCTTTATCGGGCTCGCCCGCGCTGATGCTGCAGGGGGCTTGCAGGTCGTTGGCAAGTCGTTATAATGCGCGGCTCGCCGGGGCAACCCGGAAATTCCGTCACGCGAGTCCGCTCGCACCCGCCCGGGGCTCCCGGACGGAAATCCCATTATCTGGAGAACCCATGCCCAGCGTTAAAGTCCGCGAGAACGAGCCCTTCGAATTTGCGCTCCGCCGTTTCAAGCGCACCTGCGAAAAGGCCGGCGTGCTGGCCGAAACCCGCAAGCGCGAGTTCTATGAAAAGCCGACCCAGGAGCGCAAGCGCAAGGCTGCCGCTGCTGTGAAGCGTCAGTTGCGTCGTTCCTCGCGCGACGTCACCAAGCGCCAGCGCTTGTACTGATCGAACGCGGTTCCGCCGATGGGTATGCGCTGAAGGCGCGGCCCATCGGAGTGGAACCCAGGAGCCGGCACGCGCAAGCGTTGCCGGCTTTTTGTATTGGCCCGATGCCAGGCAACCGTTGCGCTCTGCGCAACCGCCGGGGCGACCGGCATCGCTGCCGTCATCCGCGCCTGTCCGGCCCGACTTCCTGCCGATGCACTGCGCCCGTCATGGCGCATCGGCACATCTGCAACACGCACTCCCAGGAGTTACACCCATGCCCCTCAAGCAGCAGCTCACCGATGACATGAAGGCCGCCATGAAGTCCGGCGACAAGCACAGCCTGGGCGTGATCCGGCTGATCAATGCCGCGATCAAGCAGAAGGAAGTGGACGAACGCGTCGAGATGGACGATGCCGCCGTGATCGCCGTGCTCGACAAGATGGTCAAGCAGCGCAAGGACTCGGTTACCCAGTTCGACGCCGCCGCACGCGACGACCTGGCACAGATCGAGCGCGAGGAGATCGTGGTGATCGAGCGCTACCTGCCGGCCAAGATGGGCGAAGCCGAGATCGTCGCCGCCATCCAGGCAGCCATCGCGCAGACCGGTGCCAGCGGCCCGGCCGACATCGGCAAGCTGATGGGCGCACTCAAGCCCAGACTGGCCGGTCAGGCCGACATGGGCCTGGTCTCGACGCTGGTCAAGCAGCATCTGGCAGGCTGAGTTCTTCGCCTGTGCAGTGCCCTGTGCCCGAGGGTCAGGGCACTGCAGCGAGCCGCCTGCATGCACCTGGCTGCAGCGCCGTTTCAATAGCAGCACGCGCGCGCCATCCAGCGCTCGCTTTCACCCGCTCTTTGAACACGCCCTGTTAGAACACCTTCGCCAGCACAGGTCCGGGTGAAGCATTCCGCATGCCGGCTTCGCCTCACGACGCCTGCGCGCACAACGGTATGCCCAAGGATTCCCCGCCGGTGACGAAGCTCTCAACCGAACACCTGCAGAAGCATCTGAGCCGCCTGCAGCGCAGCCTGCCGATGGCACTGCTCAATCGCTTTCTCGAGATCGACGTGATGACGCAGGCCGCGTCGCTGTCGTTCTACGCCTTGCTGTCGCTGGCACCGCTGCTGGTGTTGCTGCTGTGGCTCACCGCATCGCTGTATCCGCCTGCGCAGGAAGCGCTGGTACAGCAGATCGCGCAACTGGCCGGCGGTAGCGCGGCGGAAGTGGCCGACACGGTGATCCGCAACGCCACCGATCAACCCGGCGTGGGGTCGTTGGCTGGACTGTGGAGCACGTTGCTGCTGTTCATCGGCGCCACAGCGGTATTTGCGCAGTTGCAGAACGCCCTGAACCTGATCTTCCGCACCGACAAGCAGCGCCTGGAAGGCCTGATGGCGTGGCTGAAGAAGCGCGTGTTCTCGTTCGGCGTGATCCTGGCGCTGGGCTTTTTGTTGATCGTATCGATGATTGCCACCACCGCATTGCAGGTGGTGTTCGCACGGCTGCCATCGGTGCTGCCGGCGATCGGCTACATCACCACCCTGGCGCTGTATTCGCTCGCCTTCGCTTTTCTGTATCGGTATCTGCCCGATCGCACCGTCAACTGGCGGCAGGCCTTCGTCGGCGGCGTGATCACCGCGCTGTTGTTCGCACTGGGTCGCTACGGCATCGGCCTGTACATCGCCAGGGCCGCGCCTGGCAGCGCATACGGCTCGATGGGCACGTTGGTCATCCTGCTGGTATGGATGTACTACGCCTCGGTAGTGTTCTTCGTCGGCGCCCTGCTGACCGCGGTGATCGACGAGCGTGTGCGCTCGCATCGCAAGCTGCGCGAGGCCGGCGTGGACACGGACAACCTGCCGCCGGCCGCCGCCGAACCAGACGCCGCGCTGCAGCCGCCGGAAGCGCCCACGCGCAGTTGATCGCGCATGCCGAGCCTGATGCCGCGCATGCCCGCGTGGTAGCCACCGCTTCGCCGAGGGCCATCGCTGGCTGAAATCGGCGAGCGCCGCGGCTGGGATATCCTAGCGGGATGGCCCGCATCCCCGACGCATTCATCGACGAACTGCTTGCACGCACCGATATCGTCGAGGTGGTGGGCGGCCGCGTGCCGCTCAAGCGTCAGGGCAAGGAATACTCGGCGCGCTGCCCGTTCCATGACGAGCGCTCGGCTTCGTTCACGGTCTCGCCGACCAAGCAGTTCTACCACTGCTTCGGCTGCGGCGCGCACGGCACCGCGATCAGTTTCTTGATGAATTACGACCGCCTCGAATTTCTCGATGCGGTCGACGAGCTGGCCAAGCGTGCCGGCATGGAAATCCCGCGCGAGACCCAGCAACGCACCCCGCAGCAACAGGATGACAGCCGCGAGCTGTATTCGGCACTGGAGGCGGCGACCAGGTTCTTCCAGCGTCAGCTCGATAGCAGCGAACGGGCGCACGATTATCTGGACGGCCGCGGCGTGGATGCCGACAACCGCGCGCGCTTTCAGATCGGCTACGCACCCGATGGCTACAGCGCACTGAAGGACACGCTGGGCACCGATGCGCGCCGCATGAGCGTGCTCGAACGCGCCGGGCTGTTTTCCAAGAACGATCGCGGCCATGTCTACGACAAGTTCCGCGACCGGGTGATGTTCCCGATCTTCGACCGCCGCGGCCGCGTGATCGCCTTCGGCGGACGCATCCTGGGCGCGCCGGCCGATGGCCGCGATCCGGGGCCGAAGTACCTCAACTCGCCGGAAACCGCGCTGTTCCACAAGGGTCGCGAGTTGTACGGCCTGTGGCAGGTGCGCCAGGCCAATCAGAAGATCGAACGGCTCATCGTGGTGGAAGGCTATATGGACGTGGTCTCGCTGTTCCAGTTCGGCGTTACCCAGGCGGTGGCCACGCTGGGCACGGCGACCACGCCCGAACATGCCGAGCTGCTGTTCCGCAACGCACCGGATGTGTACTTCTGCTTCGACGGCGACAACGCCGGCCGCAAGGCCGGCTGGCGTGCGCTGGAATCGGTGCTACCGCGCATGAAGGACGGCCGCCAGGCGTTCTTCCTGTTCCTGCCCGACGGCGAGGACCCGGACACCATCGTGCGCAAGGAAGGCGCACCGACCTTCGACCAACGTCTGGCCCAGGCCACGCCGCTGTCGCAGTTCTTCTTCGACGAAATGTCGCGGCAGATCAATCTGCACACGCTCGATGGCAAGGCGCGGCTGGCCGAACGCGCAAAGCCGATGCTGGCGCAGATCCCCGAAGGCGCGTTCGGCGATCTGATGAAGCAGGAGCTGTCGCGCCTGACCGGCGTGGGCGCCAGTCACGCGGCGCAGGCGTCCGCATCGCAGGCACGGCCACCGGCACGCATGGGCGCGCCCACGCAAAAGCGCAGCCTGGTGCGCGCGTCGATTGCGATCCTGCTGCAACAGCCATCGCTGGCGATGAGCCTGGAGGGCGACCACGATTTTTCCGGCCTGCGCCTGCCCGGCATCGAGCTGTTGATGGAACTGCTGGCACTGGTGCGGCAACGCCCGGAAATCAGCACCGGCGCACTGCTGGAACATTTCGCCGAGCGCGAGGAACAGGCCGCCTTGCAGAAACTGGCCGCGCAGGCATTGCCCGGCGACGAACACAGCTGGGCGATGGAGCTGCATGACGTCGTCGCGCAACTGGACAAGCAATTGCTGCGTCAGCGCCTGGACGAACTGCAGGACAAGCAGCGCGCGCAGGGCCTGGACGACACCGACAAGTACGAATTGCGCGAGCTGTTCAAGGCGCTTGCCGCGTTGTAGGCGGGTTGGCGCAACGGGATCAGGTCATGCTGTCGTGTGCGGTGCCAGAGCGCACGCTGCACGACGCCATGGCCCAGCTGGACCGGCAGCTGCTGCAGCGGCGCCTGGAAGAGCTGCACAGATCAGGCAACGCGCACAATGACTCGGCGCGACCGACAAGGACAGGCTGCGCCTGCGTCCGGGCGCGCGCCGAACATCCAGCGCATGCTGTCAGGCCACCTGTTGCCGACGCACTTGGCCAGCCCTGGCCGCTGCATGCCGGCGCGCGCTCATAGCTGCTTGAACAAGGTCTTGGCCATCGAGCCAAGCGCCGCGCTGACCGCTTCGATCTTCTCGGCATCGGCCAGTGCGGCCTGGCCGGCATGCGCGGTCAGGCGCTCGATCAGGGCATCGCGCGCAGGCGCGCCATCGGCACTTTGCGTCTGCGGCGTGCCAGCCACGGGGATGAGCCAGTCGGCAATCAGCGCCTGATAGGCGGTGGTGTGCTGGTGGGCCATCTGCTCGAGAAATTGCACGATCGTGGTCGGGGTGCCGGTGAGCGTACCGCTCAGCGGCTGGTTGCCGATCTGCCGGTAGTTCACCGTGGACGCTACTGCATTGGCGATGGCCACATCGACCAGCACATCGATCTCCCTGATCGGCGCATTCCCGTACAGCGTCTTGATCTGGTTGAGCATCGGCACGGTCCAGGCATGCGGCACGCAATCGAGCGTGTTCCACAAGTCGGCATTCCAGATCTGGTACGGCGCCGCGCCCGGCGCTGGAGAGGGCAATGCCTGCGCATACAGCGCGGCGAACCCGCCGTTGCCCGGCGTGGCGCCGGCGGTGGGATAGCAATGCACGGCGCTGAAATTGTCCAGTTTGCCGTTGGTCTTCAACCAGGTCGCCAAGGTCGGCGACAGCGCACCGCCCAGGCTGTGCCCGGCAAAGATCACCGTCGCCTTGCTGCCATCCCGCGCTTGCAGGAAATCCAGCAACGTGGTGTTCGGCGCCACTGCGGTGGGGGGGCTGACCATGTTCAGCAGATGCCATACACCGGTGGCGGCCCCCATCGAGATGACCGCCGCACCTGGCTTGACGGGTTTCTTCGCCGCAACCGGCGCGGTGCCGAGCAGCGGCGTGTAGGTCGCAAAATCCACCACCGAGGACACATCGAAGTCTTCGGTGAACCAGTCGTAGAGCGACTCCGGGTTGGTGGCGCTCAGCGCGACCACATATGCCTCGCCGATGCCCGGCATGGCGTCGGTACGCGCCACGTACATGGCATTGCCCGACAGCGACGAATCGGCCGCCTGCCAGACCTGCGGCCCCCACACCAGTTGCCAGTCGCCGATCCTGTCCTGGGTGTCGGCCGATGCCAGCGTCTGCAGCAACGTGGCCTGGTAGTCCGCCTGCAACGCCGGCTGGCTGCCTCTGCGATCGCCCACCCAGTTGGCCAGGGCGGAAAGCGCGAAGGTCTGTTGATATTGGTCGTAGCGCATGGACTGGCTCCTTTCCTTAAGCCTTGCGTGGAAACACGATCGAACACGAGCGCGCGCGGCGTGTGCAACCGGAATCTAACAAAGGATATGCGTGCCCGAAGCGTCCACGCAGCGGATTTTCGACGTATCGCACGAATCGCTCACCGCTCCGAGTGGCGCTGCCCGCACCGCTGCAGGCAGACGCAACCGCACCCTCCTGCCGGAGCCGGTGCGAGCACGCATGCGTCCCCGGCCTGCGCTGCGCGGCCGACTCGCACGGTGCACGCTGCCCTCTACAATGGCACTCTGCAGACAGCCCTCCCCCTGAATACGCACGATGATCAAACACTGGCTGGCGCGGTTGCGCATCGATCCGTTCACCCTCGCGCTGCTGTGCACGGTCACGCTCGCCTCGTTCCTGCCGGTCTCCGGCACCGCCGCGGCGATCATGGACGATGTCACCGACGTGGCGATCGCCGCGCTGTTCTTCCTGCACGGCGCGCGCCTGTCGCGCGAGGCGGTCAAGGCCGGCGCGCTGCATTGGCGCCTGCATCTGGTGATCCTGGCCTGCACCTTCGTGCTGTTCCCGCTGCTCGGGCTGTTGTTCAAACCGCTCGCGCATCTTGCGCTGACACCGGAGCTGTATGTCGGCGTGCTGTTCCTGTGCGCGCTGCCGTCCACGGTGCAATCGTCGATCGCCTTCACCTCGATGGCGCGCGGCAACGTGCCGGCAGCCGTGTGTGCCGCCTCGCTTTCCAGCCTGCTGGGGGTGTTTTTCACGCCATTGCTGATGGGCGCCCTGGTCGGCAGCCAGGGCGCGATGGCGCACCCGGCCGAAGCGATCGGCAAGATCCTGCTGCAGTTGCTGGCGCCGTTCCTGGCTGGCCATTTCATGCGCCCGTGGATCGGCGGCTGGGTCGAACGGCATCGCGCCGTGCTGCGTTACACCGACCAGGGCACCATCCTGCTGGTGGTGTACACCGCCTTCAGCGCATCGGTGAATGAAGGCCTGTGGCAGAAGACGCCGTTGCCGGCCTTGCTTGCGGTGCTCGGTGCGGCCGCGCTGCTGCTGGCGGTGGCGATGCTCTCGATCACCTTCATCGCGCGGCGCCTGCGCTTCAACCGCGCCGACGAGATCGCGATCGTGTTCTGCGGCTCCAAGAAGAGCCTGGCCACCGGCGTGCCGATGGCCAAGGTGATGTTCGCCGGCGGCGGGCTGGGCGCGATCGTGTTGCCGATCATGCTGTATCACCAGCTGCAGCTGATCGTCTGCGCATTCGTGGCCGCGCGTTACGCGCGCACCGCACCCGGGGAGCCGCAGACCACTGCCGGTGATCATGGAAGGTAACGGCCATCGCACGGCAGTGGGCTGATCGACGACACCCAGCACAGCCCGCGGCTGCGTGACCTGCAAAAGCCTGCTTGCCGCCGGCGTGGCCTGCGTCGCCATCGCCAGGCCGCTACGCCCGGCGCGCCACTGGTTCGGGTTGCGTGCCGGTGCCGGTTGTAAGCAGATAGACAACGGTCATGACGCACTCCGACGCTGGCACAGCGCCTCTCGCTAGAGTGTTCGATCCACCTCGCTGCCGTCCCCCATCGGTGATTGCCATGACGCTGTCGTTCCGACGCCCTGCCCCGTCCCTGATCGCGCTGCTGGCGGTACTGGCCACGCTTGCTGCCTGCAACAAGCCCGCCACGCCGCCAGCACCGGCACAGACCAAGGCGGCCGCCACATCGGCACCCGCGTCCAGCATCGCCTGGCGCGAGGGCGATGTCGAAGATGCCTTCGCCGAGGCCAAGGAAAGCGGCAAGCCGATCCTGCTGTACTGGGGTGCGGCCTGGTGCCCGCCCTGCAATCGTCTGAAGGCCACCTTGTTCAAGGACCCGACCTTCATCGCCCGCACCCAGCAATTCGTGGCGGTGCACCTGGATGGCGATTCGGAGGGTGCGCAGGCCTGGGGCGAGCGCTTCGGCATCAAGGGCTATCCGACCATCATCGTGCTGCGCCCGGATCGCAGCGAGATCACCCGCCTGGCCGGCGATGCCGACAACGCACGCCTGGCCGATGTGCTGCGCGTGGCCGCGAGGAGCACCAGTACCGCCAGGCAACTGCTCGACACCGTATTGCAGACCCCGCAGCAGCTCAGCGCGGACGACTGGGCCGTGCTCGGCAACTACGCCTGGGGTACCGACGATCGGCTGGTCAAGCCGGAGCAGGCCGTCGATGTGCTCACGCGCCTATGCAAGTCGGCGCCACAGCCGGCCCTGCAACGCCGCTTCGCCCTGGCGGCGATTACCGCAGCCAAGGAACCGCCTGCCGCCAGCGCGGCGTCGCGCACGTTGCTGGAAGCGGTGCTGGCGGATCCGGCAGAGGTGCGCGCCAATCTCGGCACGCTGAGCTACATGCCCGCACGGCTGGTCGCCGCTGCCAGCAGCGATGCCGGCGAACGCACCGCCTTGTCCAACGCGCTGAATCTGGCATTGGACAAGGTCTACGCCGACACCGCACTGCCGATCGCCGACCGGCTCGGCACCGCGCACGCACGGATCCAGCTGGCACGCCTGACACAAGGCCAGCCCACCGAAACCCAGGCCAAAGGCCCGCAACCGCCGCTGCCCAAGACCGTGGTCGACACCGTGCAGCAACGCGTGCAATGGGCGACCGCCACCGCCAGGACCGATGAGGAGCGCCAATCCACCATCAGCACCGCCGCGACATTGCTCGGCGAGGTGGGCGACAGCAGCGGCGCCGAACAGCTGCTGCTGGCCGAGTTGACGCGCAGCAAGACGCCGTACTACTACATGCCCGAACTGGCCGATCTGGCCGAACAGCGCGGCGATAAGAAGACCGCGCTGTCCTGGCTCAAGAAGGCGTACGACAGCGCGCAAGGACCCGCCACCCGCGTGCAATGGGGCGTGATGTACGTGGATGGCCTGGTCCGGCTCAGCCCGGACGACACCGCCGGCATCGAGACAGCTGCCACGCAGGTGATCGGCGAGCTGGCCGGGCAACCCGATGGCTACCGCCAACGCACCCGGCAGCGCTTCGCCACGCTTGGCGCCACGTTGAAGACCTGGGGCAGGCAGCATCGCCAGGAAGGCGATGCGGTGCTGACGCGACTGCAGCAGAAGATGCAGAGCAGCTGCGGCAGCAAGAACACCAGCGAGTGCGCCAGCTGGTTGAGCTGAGCCGGCGTGAGGGCACAGCCAGCTACGCAGCGAATGGGAATGCGCTCACTGGCGATCGGCCGCCGGATGCCGGACGGCGCGCGCAATTGGTGTGTCCGACTGAAATGGGCCGGTTCCCGGCGCCAGCGGCGTCCGCCTGACGGCTACGTCAGTCGCGGGTCGATCGCCTTGGGGGCAGCAGCGGGCTTTTCTTCGCTGGCCGCTAGCGCACCCACGGCAACAGCAGGTGATCCACCATCAAAAATGCGAACAGCGCCATCAGATAGACGATGGAGTAACCGAACATCTTCATCGAGAACAGCTCGTCCGGCGGGTCGAGCATGCGCCAGGCGTACCAGAGGAACACCACGTTGAGCACCACCGCGCCGCCCAGGTAGAACAGCCCGCTCATGCCCACCGCCACCGGCAGCAGGGTCACGATCGCCAGCAGTACCGTGTATACCAGGATCTGCTTGCGCGTATGCGGCACGCCATGGGTGACCGGCAGCATCGGGATCGCCGCCTTGGCGTAATCGGCACGGCGGAAGATCGCCAGCGCCCAGAAATGCGGCGGCGTCCAGATGAAGATGATCAACACCAGCAGCGAGGCATTGATCCAGTCGGCGCTGGTCGGCAAGCCGGTCACTGCGGCCCAGCCCAGCATCGGCGGCGTAGCGCCGGCCAGACCGCCGATCACGATGTTCTGCGAGGTCGCACGCTTCAGGTACACGGTGTAGATCACCGCGTAACCGATCAGCGACGCAAACGTCAGCACCGCCGTGATCACATTCACCCAGACCACCAGGATGGTCATGGAGATCACGATCAGCACGCTGGCAAACAGCAGCACCTGCCACGGCCGCACCTTGCCCACCACCAGCGGGCGCCATGAAGTACGCGCCATCTGCGCGTCGATCTTGGCGTCCAGCAATTGGTTGATCGCTGCCGCCGCCGACGCCGCCAGCCAGATGCCCAGAAAGCCCAATGCACCGGTGCGCACCTGCACCCAGGTCGGCATATCGGGGATGGCCAGGAACATGCCCACCAGGGCAGTGAACACGATCAGTGCCACCACCTTGGGTTTGGTCAGATCCCAGTAATCGCGTGCGCTGACAGCCATGCTCACTCCGGCGCGCGCAGCCGCGCCAGCAGCGAGACCAGCACGAACACCAGTGCGACCGCGCCCCCGTTATGCAGCACCGACACTTCCAGCGGCAACGCCAACTTGACGTTGAGCATACCCAGCGTCACCTGCACCGCTACCAGCACCGCCAAGGCACCGGCCCACACGCGCATGCCCGGCGAACGCGACAGGCGCCAGGCCAGCCACCACAGATACAGCGCCGTCGCGATTGCCCACAACCGGTGCGCCATCTGGATGGCGATGCGCGCTGCGCCATCGAGCACACCGCCTTCGTAATCCACCCCGATCCCGCGCCAGAGCGTGAAACCCTCGCGGAAGTCATGCGGCGGCCACCACTGGCTGACGCAGTGCGGGAAATTGTCGGCCGACCAACTGCCGCCGCCACAGGCCAGCGCCGCGTAGTTGGCACTGACCCAGCCGCCGAGGGCGATCTGCAGGCCCAGCACCGCCACGCCCGCGCGCAACAGCCACTTGAGCCGCGATGCATCGGCCAGCGTGATCGGCAGGTGCGTCGCACGCCAGGCCATCCACACCAGCAGCGAGAACATCAGCATGCCACCGAGCAGATGGCCCATCACCACGATGGGTTTGAGCAACAGCGTCACCGTCCACATGCCCAGCAGCGCCTGGAAGATCACCACCGCCAGCGTCAGCACCGCCGCACGCGCCAGGTCGATATTGCTCCAGCGCAGCGCCGCCAGCAGCAGGATGGCCTCGCCCGCGATCGCCACGCCGAACGCCAGTGCGTGCCAGCCGGACATGTACAGCGGAATCGACAAGGCCACCAGCACCGCGGCAGAGACCACCTGGGCGATGCCCATGCGGCGGCGGCGCACCGCCAGCAACGACAGCACCAGCACCTCCACCCCGAGCGCGCCGGCCAGGAAGCGGTGCACCTGCTCGCGCCAGGCCTTGTGCGATTCCAGCGGACGGATCTTGCTGGCCACATGCGTATTGGCTTCGTCGCTGCTCTGCGGCCAGGTGACGCGGCCGTAGCAGGTCGGCCAGTCCGGGCAGCTCATGCCGGCATCGGACAGGCGCACGAACGACCCGAACAGGATCGTGCTCGCGGTGAACAACGCAGCCAGCCAGGCCATGCGATGGAAGTGGCGGAACAATGCCGGTGGCGCAAACAGGTTCATCAAAACGGGCTCACATCAGTTTCAGCAGCTTGACCAGATCGGCACGCAGGCCGGCCGGGTCGAACCCCGGGGCATACCGCAGGATCACGAAGCCATTCGGGTCGATTACATACACCGGCACACCGGCGGCATCGTTGGCACGCGGCAGGCCCTGCCGGAACCGCGCGTCGTCGCGCAGCACACGCAGGGCCGGCATCGGCGGCAGACCGGCTGGCGGGCTGCCGATCCACAACACCTCCACCTTGTCGGCGCGATGGCCGAGCAGCTGCCACACCTTGTCCAGTTCGGCCGCCAGCATCACGCACTGCTGCGTGCAATTGGCAGGCGGTGCGAGCGCAATCCGCCACATACGTTCGGCAGGCGTCCATGCATACGGCTGCCCGTCCGCGCGCACCGGCACCAACCCGCGCAGGTCGGCAGGCGGCTTGAGCAGTTCGCCGTGGTTGCGCATCGATGCCGGCTGCCATCCGGAGAAGCGCAGCGCACCGGCCAGCAACATCGAGCCGAAGAACAGCGCCGCCAGGGCAATCAGCATCCTGCGGCCGCGTTTGACCGAATGCGGCGTGGCCGATGTGGAGGGGGTCATGCCGTCGATTTTCTCATGCCGCAGGCGTCAGTGCCCGCGTCGCTGGCGGCGACGCGCACGCCAGCTCAGCAGCGTCGCGGTGACCAGCACGGCCACGGCCAGGCCGAACCATTGCACCGCATAACCCAAGTGCCGCGCGGGTGGCAGCGTGTTCGGCAGCATCTCCAGGTCGCGTGCATAACCGACCGGCAGGGCCGGATCCAGGCGCAAGACCTGCGACGAAATGTCGCGCCTGCCAAACGCGCTGCGCAGGGCGGCGGTCTCCAGACGCGTGGCCAGCCAGGTCTGCGGCGCATTGGCGGCCGACAACGCCGGCCCCATCGCAAGTCCGGCCGAGGGCGGCGCAGTCAGCACCCCCTGCAATGTCCGGGTGCCTTGCAGCGGCGTAATCGTCGGCAACTGCCGATTGGCCGGCAACGGCAGCCAGCCCAGATCGACCAGCAGCGTGGCCGGGCTGCCTTGCGGCGCGGCGAGTTGATAGATCCGCACGCCGGCGCGCCCGGCATGCAGCTGGTTGTCCAGCAGCACCTGCTGCGGCAGAAACCGCACCTCTCCGCTCACCCAGGCCAGCGCATGCGGCGTGGCCAGGGCCTGCACCAGGGTCAACGGCGTCTGCCGCACATGCGCCGCACGTTCCAGCAACGCCTGTTTGCCGTGCATACGCTGCAATTGCCACTGCCCCAGCGCCGCAAAGCCTGCGCTGACCAGTAGGGCAAGACACCATCCCAACACCGCCGTGTGCTTGCGCATCATGACAAGCGACGCAAAAAGGCGTGCAATGCCGCTACCACGCCGACGACCACCGGGGCTGTTGTGAACGATTCGCTCAAGACGTTGCTGATTGTCGCCTTCCTGATCGTGATCCTGTGGAACCTGGGCGCGGGCCTCTACTACCTGCTCACCGACCGTGGCCAGACCAAGCGCACCGTCAACGCACTGACCTGGCGCATCGGTCTATCGGTCGCACTGATCGCCGTCGTGATGCTCGGCATCTACACCGGCTGGATCAAACCGCATGGGCTCGGCCGCTGACGCGGCCGGGAATGGGGAATCGGGAGTAGGGAATCGTAAGAGCAAAAGCAGGCTCGCTCTGGCGATTCCCGATTCCCGATTCCCGAATCTCAGCCCTCAAAGTACATACACGAACAGGAACAACGCCAGCCACACCACGTCGACGAAGTGCCAGTACCAGGCCGCCGCTTCGAAGGCGAAGTGGTTGTCGCGGGTGAAGTGCCCGCGCGCCACCCGCAGCCACATCACCGCCAGCATGATCGTGCCCAGCAGCACGTGCATGCCGTGGAAACCGGTGAGCATGAAGAAGGTCGAGCCGTAGATGCCCGATCCCAGCGTCAGATTGAGCTCGGTATAGGCGTGGATGTATTCCTCGGCCTGCAGGAACAGGAACACGCAGCCCAGCAGCACGGTCAGGCCCAGCCACAGCAATAGCGCGCCGCGACGGCCGCCCTTGAGCGCGTGATGCGCGATGGTCAAGGTGACGCCGGAGCTGAGCAGGATCAGCGTATTGATCAGCGGCAGGCCCCAGGCCGGGATGGTCTGGAATTGCCCACCGATCGTGCCGGGACCGTTGGTCGGCCACGCAGCGGAATAGCCGTTCCACAGCAGCTCGTTGGTCATCACGCCATCGCCTTCGCCGCCCAGCCAGGGAAGGGTCAGCACACGCGTGTAGAACAACGCACCGAAGAAGGCGCAGAAGAACATCACCTCGGAAAAGATGAACCACACCATCCCCATGCGGAAGGAGCCGTCCACCTGGCGGTTGTAGTGCCCGGCGTTGGATTCGCGGATGACATCGCCAAACCACATGAACAAGGTCGCCAGCAACATCGCCATGCCGACAAAGAACGTCCAGCGCCCCCATGCCGCATCGTTGAGCCAGCTGGCCACGCCGATCATCATCACGAACATCGCAATCGACCCGACGAAGGGCCACTTGCTCTGGCTCGGGACGAAATACGCATCGGCGTTGGGACTATGGTCGGCCATGGCGTTGCTTCCGTGTCGGTGCTGCGTGTGGATGAAGGATCAAGGCGCCGCGCGCGGCGCGCTGGATGCGCCACCGCCCTGCAACTCCGAGGTCAGGGTGTCGTTGCGATAGAACGTATAGGACAGGGTGATCGTGGTGACTTCCGGCGGCAGTGCAGGGTCGACGATGAAACGCAGCGGCATGTCGCGCGTTTCGCCGGCCTGCAAGGTCTGCGCGGTAAAACAGAAGCATTCGGTCTTGTTGAAATACCCCGATGCCCGCGCTGGCGCCACCGAAGGCACCGCGCTGCCGACCACTGCCCGCGCGCTGTCGTTGCGTGCGAAGTATAGCGCCTCGTTGAGTTCGCCCGGCACCACATCCATCGTCATCTGCTCGGGATGGAAGGTCCACGGCAGTTTGGAATTGACCCCGGCATCGAACTCCACCCGCACCGTGCGTTTGCCAGCCCCTGCAATCGCAGCGGCATTGCCACGCGTATTGCCCGGTGCGCGCTCCATGCGGATGCCGAATACTTTTTCGCACGCGATGCGGTACAGCGGCACCAGCGAAAAGGTCAGCACGAACACGCCCAACACCACGCCCAGCAGCTTGAACAAGCCGGCCGTCGGTGCAGGTGCGGGCGCCCGCGCGTTCACCGCCCGATGACTCCCGACGCGATGAAACCGGCATAGATCAGCAGCGCGATGATGCCGACCGTGATCGCCGTGCGGCGCACCGCGCGACGCTGTTGCGCCTGCCGTTCGGCAGCGGAGAGCAGACGTGCCACAGCCGGCGGCGCGGACTCAGTGACCGATGTCTTCATGCGCAAGATCTCCAGGCTTGATCACCGGCGGCACGGTGAAGGTATGCGCCGGCGCCGGCGACGGCACCGTCCACTCCAGTCCCTTGGCGCCTTCCCAGGCACGTGCGTCGGCCCTGGCCCCGCTGCGCAGCGAGGCGAACAGGATGCCGGCCATCAGGAACGGCGTGGCAAACATGCCGAACGCGCCGATCGAGCTGATCAGGTTCCAGTCGGCAAACACCACGTTGTAATCGGGAATCCGCCGCGGCATGCCGGCCAGGCCGAGGAAATGCTGCGGGAAGAACAGCAGATTGACGAACACCATCGTCCACCAGAAATGGAACTTGGCCCAGGTCTCGTTGTACATCCGCCCGGTCCACTTCGGCCACCAGTAGTAAACCGCCGCAATCAGCGCGAACACCGCACCGGTGACCAGCACATAATGGAAATGCGCGACCACAAAATAGGTGTCGTGATACTGGAAATCCGCCGGCACGATCGCCAGCATCAGGCCCGAAAATCCACCGATGCTGAAGAGAATCACGAACGCCACCGCCCACAGCATCGGCGACTCGAACGTCAGCGAGCCCTTCCACATCGTGCTGACCCAGTTGAACACCTTCACCCCGGTCGGGATGGAGATCAGCATCGTGGCAAACATGAAGTAGATTTCGCCACCGAGCGGCATGCCCACGGTGAACATGTGGTGCGCCCACACGATGAAGCTCAGGAACGCGATCGCCGCAATCGCATAGACCATCGCCTGATAGCCGAACAGCGGCTTGCGGCTGAAGGTCGGGATGATCTCGCTGACCACGCCGAACGCCGGCAGGATCATGATGTAGACCTCCGGATGCCCGAAGAACCAGAAGATGTGCTGGTACATCACCGGGTCGCCGCCGCCGGCCGCATTGAAAAAGCTGGTGCCGAAGAACTTGTCGGTCAACAGCATGGTCACCGCGCCGGCCAGCACCGGCATGACCGCGATCAGCAGGAACGCGGTAATCAGCCACGCCCAGCAGAAGATCGGCATCTTCAGCAAATCGATGCCCGGCGCACGCATGTTGAGCACGGTGGCGATGATGTTTATCGCACCCATGATCGAACTGACGCCGGCAACATGGATCGCAAATACGCTGAAGGCCACGTTGTAGCCGCCCTGCAGCGACAGCGGCGGATACAGCGTCCAGCCGCCGGCCGGCGCACCGCCGGGCAGGAACAGCGTCAGCAGCAGCAAGGTAAATGCCACCGGCAGCAACCAGAACGACCAGTTGTTCATGCGCGGCAACGCCATGTCCGGCGCGCCGATCTGCAGCGGAATCATCCAGTTGGCCAGCCCGACGAAGGCCGGCATCACTCCGCCGAAGATCATCACCAGGGCATGCACGGTGGTCATCTGGTTGAAGAACTCGGGTTTGACGAACTGCAGCCCGGGCTGCATCAGTTCGGCGCGGATCACCACGCTCATCGCCGCGCCGATGATGAACATCACGAAGGAAAACAGCAGGTACAGCGTGCCGATGTCCTTGTGATTGGTCGAGAAAAACCAGCGCTCGACGAAACCGGGCTGGTGGTGTCCGTGGTGATCGACTGCGGTATGCGCCATGACGGAACGACCTCTACGAAGCGGTGCGGTTGCGGGCGATTAAAGAGCGGCGGTCGGTGCGGCGGCCGGAGCAGGCGCTGCGGCTGGAGCGGCCTCGCCGGCAGGCGGTGCTGCAGGTGTGGACGCCGGCACCGGGGTGCCGGGCGGTGCGGCAGGCCCTGCGCTGGCACTGCGACGGGCCGCCAGCCAGCGCTGGAATTCGGCCTTGGGCAGCGCTTCCACCACGATCGGCATGAAGCCATGATCCTTGCCGCACAACTCGGCGCACTGCCCGCGATAGACGCCCGGCTGCTCGATATTGGTCCATGCCTCGTTGACGATGCCGGGGATCGCGTCCTGCTTCCAGCCAAGGGCCGGCACCCACCACGCATGAATCACGTCGTCGGCGGTGATCACGAAACGGATCTTGGTGTTGACCGGCAGCACCAGGCGGTTGTCCACATCCAGCAGATAATGCGGTTGCGATGCAGCGGTCGGACGCTCGCCACTCTGGCGGATGCGGTCCGATTCACGCGCCAGCCGGCTGGTGAACTCCACGCCCTGGCCCAGATACTCGTATTTCCACATCCACTGGTAGCCGGTGACCTTGACGGTCATTTCCGACTCGCGGGTGTCGTACATCGCAATCAGCTTGGCCGTCGCCGGCCAGGCCATCGCGATCAGCACCAGCACCGGGATCACCGTCCACAGCACTTCGGCCGTGGTGTTGTGGCTGAATTGCGCGGCCACCGCGCCCTTGGACTTGCGGAACTTGAAGATCGCATAGCCCATCGCACCGAACACCAGCGCGCCGATCACCACGCAGACCCACAGCGCCACCATGTGCGCCTCGTAGGCCATGCGCGCGGTCTGGGTGACCCCGCGGCCCATGTTGAGCTGCCATTCCTTTGGGTCGGCCGATTGCGCCCAGGCACATGAAGCGCTGGTCAGCGCCAGAATTGCCAAAGCCAACTTCGAATACGTCGCCTTCCAGCTGCTGCGTTGCGTCATTGCCTAGACCCTTACGTCATCGGTGACGGCCATTGGCGGCCGCGAGCAAGCGTTTCAACGTCGTTGCCAGTTCCACACGTTCGGCCGGCCCGAGAAAACTTCCGATCTCGATCTGCTTGCCGCTGCTGACCAGCACCACCCTGTCGTCGCGTTCCATGCATAACCGCACCCAATGCGGATGTGCCTGAAACGCTGGTGGCGCCTGTCCGGACGGAAACACCTCGACAACGGTCTCGCCTATCCGGATCGCTTCTTCGCGCTCGCCGCTTCGCCACAACTGCCGTAGCGCCAGCGCCACCACACCACTGTGCAACAGGGCGAACACCGGCGCGAATGCATTGCCGGTCCACCACCCCAGGCCCGCACATACCCACATCGTTCCGGCCAATACTGCGAACAGCTGCACGAATTGCCTGGCCGACAATGCCCGCGGAGGCCGCAACTGCAACTGCGTCCCGACCCCTTCGGACATCAACGGCAGAACTTCGATCATTGGCAGCACGCAGCGCACTGCGGGAATGGCCCGATGGTAGACCCGCACGAACGCATGCGGCAAGCGTTTCCGGCAATCGATCAATTGCTGCAGTGCAGCTAAAAACACGCATAAATCAACCACTTCCCGATGCATGTGCCGATACCCGCGGCTGCGGCCGGCAACGATCGGGTCCGTTCGGGCCTGCGCCGGCCACGTGCACAAAACGGCAGAAAAGTTGCCGCTTCCACACAAGTGCGCAGGGGCTGCGGCTCTCTAGAATGAGCACGGATTCTCAGGCACCCTTCGCATGAACGCTCAGCTCGACCCGCTTGCCTCTCCCTCAGTTGCGCGCCCGCTGCTGGCGCCCGAGCTGCCTGCCGCACCCGGCGCATTGCGTGCGGCGATCACTGCCGCCTGGCTCAAGGACGAAACCGAACACGTCCGCGAATTGCTCGACCAGGCGCGTCTGCCCGCCGCCGAACAGGCCAGGGTGCAGGCGGTGGCCGCCGATCTGGTCGCCCGCGTCCGCGCACGTGCGCAGGACCAGGGCGCGATCGAGGCCTTCATGCGGCAGTACGACCTGGGCAGCGAAGAAGGCGTACTGCTGATGTGCGTGGCCGAAGCGCTGTTGCGCATTCCCGACCAGGACACCGCGGACAAGCTGATCCGCGACAAGCTCGGCGATGCGGACTGGAAAAAACACGTCGGCGGCAGCGACTCGGTGCTGGTCAACGCATCGACCTGGGGTCTGATGCTCACCGGCAAGCTGGTACAACTCAATGACCTCACCCGCGCCGACGTGCCGGGCGCGTTCAAGCGCCTGATCGGCCGCGTCGGCGAGCCGGTGATTCGCCTGGCCGTGCGCCAGGCGATGAAGATCATGGGCCACCAGTTCGTCATGGGGCGTACCATCGGTGAAGCCCTGTCGCGCTCGCGTAAGGGCGACAACGCCGATTACCGCTATTCGTTCGACATGCTCGGCGAAGGCGCATTGACCATGAAAGATGCGCAGCGCTATCTGCAGGCGTACCGCGATGCCATCCATGCGATCGGCCGCAGCGGCAGTTTCGTCGGCACCGATGTATTTGCCGCGCCCAGCATCTCGATCAAATTGTCCGCACTGTATCCGCGCTACGAACATGCCAAGCGCGCACGCGTGATGGCCGAGCTGGTGCCGGGTGTACTGGAGCTGGCGCAACTGGCCAAGTCCTACGGTATCGGCTACACCGTCGACGCCGAAGAAGCCGACCGTCTGGAACTGTCGCTGGACATCATCGAGGCCACGTTCTCCGACCCATCGCTGGATGGATGGGAAGGCTATGGTTTGGCGGTGCAGGCATATCAGAAGCGCACGCCGTACACGATCGATTTTCTCGCCGATCTGGCACGCCGCGTCGGTCGTCGCATTCCGGTGCGCCTGGTCAAGGGCGCGTACTGGGACGCGGAGATCAAGCGCGCACAGATCGAAGGCCACCCCGGCTACCCGGTCTTTACCCGCAAGCAGAATACCGACGTGTCGTATCTGGCTTGCGCGCGTCGCATGTTCGCGCACAGCGATGCGCTGTATCCAATGTTCGCCACGCACAACGCGCAGACCATCGCGGCGGTAAGCGCGATCGCGACGACCAAGCATTACGAACACCAGAAGCTGCACGGCATGGGCGATGACCTGTATGCCGAAGTGATCCCGGCCGATCGCCTGGGACTGCCCTGCCGCGTGTACGCACCGGTCGGCTCACACGAAGATCTGCTGCCGTACCTGGTGCGTCGCCTGCTCGAGAACGGCGCCAATTCCAGCTTCGTCAATCGCATCACCGACGAGGACGTCGCCATCGAAGACCTGATCCGCGATCCGGTCGAAGCGGTGTCCTCGTTCGGCTCCATTCCGCACCCCAAGATTCCGCTGCCGACCGATCTGTTGCGCAGCCAGAACCAACACAGGAAAAACTCCATGGGCGCCAATCTCGCCAACGACAACGATCTGCGGCAGCTGGCCGAGCAACTCAATGCCGCCATCAAGCCATGGAAGGCCGGCCCGCTGGTGCCCGGCGCGGTGATCAGCACGCCCAGCGAGGCGGTGCTCAATCCGGCGGACCGACGCGAAACGGTCGGGCAGTGGCAGCCGGCCGGTCCGGCCATCGTGCAGACGTCTCTGGCCACCGCTGCTGCCGCGCAGCCGGCCTGGAACCGCACGCCTGCCGCCAGCCGCGCCACCATCCTGGAGCATGCCGCCGACCTGCTCGAGACACGCATGCCCGAGTTCATGGCGATCTGCGTCAAGGAGGCCGGCAAGACCCTGCCCGACGCCGTGGCCGAGGTGCGCGAGGCGGTCGACTTCTTGCGTTACTACGCCGGCCAGGCGCGCGCCCAGTTCGGCGCGCCCGAGCGTCTGCCAGGGCCAACCGGCGAATCCAACGAGTTGCAGCTGCATGGCCGCGGCGTATTCGTCTGCATCAGCCCCTGGAACTTCCCGCTCGCCATCTTCCTCGGCCAGGTCGCCGCCGCATTGGCCGCCGGCAACAGCGTCATCGCCAAGCCTGCAGAGCAGACCAACCTGATTGGCTACGCAGCAGTGAAGCTACTGCACGAAGCGGGCATCCCCGAGGCGGTCGTGCAGTTCCTGCCGGGCGACGGCGCCACCGTCGGCGCTGCGCTGACCAATGACCCGCGTGTGGCGGGCGTCGCCTTCACCGGCTCCACGGAGACCGCACGCGTCATCAACCGGACCCTGGCCGCGCGCGACGCCGCGATCGGCGTGCTGATCGCCGAAACCGGTGGCCAGAACGCCTTCATCGCCGACTCGTCCTCGTTGCCGGAAGCTGTCGTCAAGGATGCGATCTCCAGCGCTTTCATGTCTGCCGGCCAACGCTGCTCGGCAGCCCGCGTGCTGTTCGTGCAGGACGATATCGCCGACAAGGTCATGACCATGCTGGCCGGCGCCATGGGAGAGCTGAAGGTCGGCGATCCTGCCCTATTGTCCACCGACGTTGGCCCCGTGATCGATGCAGATGCGCTCAAGATCCTCGACGATCATGCGACGCGCATGGATCGCGAAGCGCGCCTGATCGGCACCACCACCCCAGATCCAGCCACTGCCAACGGCAACTTTTTCGCCCCACGTGCATACGAGCTAGCCTCGCTCGCGCAGCTGCAGCGTGAGATTTTCGGCCCCGTCCTGCATGTCATTCGCTGGAAAGCCGACCAACTCGACGCCGTCATCGATCAGATCAACGCCACCGGTTACGGACTGACCCTGGGCGTGCACTCGCGCATCGACGAGACCATCGATCGCATCACCGCCCGCGTTGCGGTGGGTAACGTCTACGTCAACCGCAATCAGATCGGTGCGGTCGTCGGCGTACAACCTTTCGGTGGCCAGGGCCTGTCAGGCACCGGCCCGAAAGCCGGCGGCCCGCATTACCTGCTGCGCTTCGCTACCGAGAAGGTCGTTACCGTCAACACAACAGCCGCAGGCGGCAATGCCTCGCTTCTGACACTGGGCGACTGAGATCCAGCCCAAACCATTTCAGGCCATCTCTTGGCTTGCTGAGGAAAACAAGAACCCCGCATCGCGGGGTTTTTTGTTGTGCCCAGATATCCGCATAAGGTGCTGTGCCCGTACATCTGCATTGCGCAGAAGTAAGCGGTAGGTCATTGCTACACAACAGCATCGCTGCCAGCACCCACCTCTCGGCATCGACGCGAAAGTCAGGGGACAGAGGTGAGAAAGAAGCTCAACCTTGGACCGTAACCGACGCGTCAGGTGCTGCGTTACGTGTCGATGAGCCCCAGATCACACCGTGGCAAGGTGCCAAGGATGCGCCTGGAGCGTCCGAGTGCCCGATTGCCCTGGCGCTACTTGGCTTCGGCTCTGCCTTTGGCTTGGCTTTAGCCCTGGCTTTAGCTCTGGTTCTGGTTCTGGTTCTGGTTCTGGCTTTAGCCAGTTGGCTTAAATGTCGCGCAAAAAAGAAACCCCCAGTCCTGTTGGACTGAGGGTTTCGGGTAAAGCCCCTGGCGATGACCTACTCTCGCATGGCTTGAGCCAC